>CAWFKW010000004.1:0-50889 GCA_963816535.1 uncultured Ignavibacteria bacterium
TCAAAAAATTATGCTCCTGAAAAACAAAAATATTGATATGTTACGCTTAATTCAAGTTCTTAATACTTAACAAAAAAGGGGCGCTTTATCCCCTTTTTGAAGAAAAAATATTATACCCAATCTTACTTTATCAGGCTCATCTTCTTTGTTTCAATAAAATTGCCCGTTCTCAGTGTGTAGAAATATATTCCGCTTGCCCGGTTCGACGCATCCGCAATTGACATTTAATCTGCCTTGGGTAGTGAACGCATAAAAAAAGAGCCCTGCTTTTCAGCGGGCTCTTTTAATAAATTCTTAGACTATGGCTTATTTTATCAGAGCCATCTTTTTAGTTTCTACGTAGCTGTCGGTTTTGAGCGTATAGAAATACACGCCGCTTGCCAGGTTTGCGCCATTTACGGTAATGTTGTACACGCCTGCCTGCTGGTTTCCGTCAACCAAGGTCTGAACTTCATTTCCAAGCATATCATACAGTTTCAATGATACGTTTCCGCTCTTCGGCAGGTCAAACTTTATGTTCGTTGTCGGGTTGAACGGATTCGGATAATTCTGGTAAAGAGCGAAACTTCTCGGAACCTGGTTTGAATATGGCGTGATGCCGGTCAGGTAATCAAAATTGCTGCTCTTAGCGTTCATTGTTGATTTATCATTGTCATTCTGTACAAGCGCAAGAGTGTAGATCATTGAATCAACCCATGCAGCCGGTCTCTGGAACCTGTACTGGAAATTATAGGTGCCCGAATTTCCTGAAATCGGATCGCCGTTAATGTTTGTCAAAGCTTTCCTGAACACGTCAGGGAAAGTATGCTCGCCGTTTGTTAATCCGGGGTCAGAAGCAATGTATATGCTGCGTTCAATTACAAAAACCTTTATCGTATAATTTCCTGAAGGCAGCGTCGAGAGGTTTGTAACCTGCACGTTTGTATAAATGCTATCGGCGCCATGCCTCGTATCGGCAACTGTTATTGCAACAGGAGTAGTTTGCCCGATATAATAATTATACCAGGTGGTCATGCCGGAAATTGTGCCTATATAAGTCTTAACGCCTTCCATGACTATTTCCGGAATTGCGTTAACGCCATAATAGGTTCTTCTTGCGGTGTTTTCAGTCGGATTAGCCAAATACATCGGGTCAGTCCCGGGGCTCGGCCAATTCATATGAAAAGAAACAACTGCAAGGTTATCTCTGTAACCGTCTATCCATGCATGCAGGCTTGGATTAAGCGACGCGCACGGGCCGCAAGTTGAGCTTGTAAAATCTTCTATTAAAACTTTTTTTGTCGCCTGCGATAACACTATCCCCGGGAGCGCTGCGATCATTATTGAAACAACAAAAACAAGAGTAAGAATCCTTTTCATTTTGATACCCTCCAAATTATTAAAATTGCAAAAATTTAGTATATATTTTAAATATAATAAAACTTATAAAGAGAATAAACAATCCTTAATTTGAAATCCTGACTACCAGATTGGGTTAACTGCATTACGTCATAAAGTGGCAATTAATGACATTTTCGACGAATATTTTGTATATTTTTGAGAAAGTTGTGTTGATAAAAAAAGGGGTCTATCAGACCCCTTTGAAACATAGAATTATTTAAAGCAAGTTTTTATTTAATCAAGCTCATTTTTTTAGTTTCAATAAAATTGCCTGTTCTCAGTGTGTAGAAATATATTCCGCTTGCCCAGTTCGAAGCGTCCACCTCGGCATTATATGTGCCTGCTTTCAGAAAACCATCAACATATGTATCTACAAGGTTTCCCAGCATATCATAAACCTTCAGGCTGGCAGTCCCGTCCTTAGGTAAAGTAAAATGAATATTCGTTGTTGGATTGAACGGATTCGGATAATTCTGAGAAAGATTGAACTGCGCCGCAACGGTGTTCTGATTAATAATTCCTGTCGGTCCTGCCGTTGCAGGAATTACCGTGCCCTGCTGGACATAATTATCGTATGTTATATTAGCGCCCTGCTGATAAACAAAAACGTTCAGTCTGCAGTTTGCGTCAACAACGCCCGTAGGGAACGTGTAATTAAGCGGGGTTGTTACTGAATTGCCTTGAGTCCAGTTATCATTGGTTGCGAGTAATGTACCTGTAGACCCATTAATCAACCCCTGTACTACATTTTTGTGAACAAAATTTCCGCTGCCGCTACATGTTCCGTTACCGGCCTGTGAATATATTAAGTTATCTTCAGTGAGGACCATCATAATATAAAAGTTGCCTGTCATAGTGTTTCTTGCAGTGCTGATAATATTTGCAGTAATAGTATGTGTGCCGGAATTATAATTATAGTTGTATATAGCAATGTCGCATCCGGGAGGAATAAAATGATTCTGATGCGATACGGCGCTGAACCAGGAACCGCGGTCAATAATTCCCGTAGTTCTGTTTACCACGCCCGTAGGATACGCGTTAAAGCCAAATAAAGATATCATTGGGGCGCTTGGTACTAACCACGGGTCGCCGCCGCCGCCGCCATGGTAACCCAAAACTATAGTGTGGGGGAAGTATACTAACGTTGTATCTATTATCACTTCGCCGCACGGACACCACGGACACCACGTTCCTGTACAATATTCAAGAACTGCATTGATTCCTGTGTTAGTCTGAGACGATACAGAACCCGGGTTCATCACTGCAACAAACATTACTGCAAAAACAAGCGTAAGAATTCTTTTCATTTTGTTACCCTCCATAAAATAAAATTGTGAAAATTTGGGATATATTTCGAATATTATAGATATTAAAATCAGAACAATCAATCCTTATTTTAAAACTAATCTAAACTGTTGAGTTGACATCCTCACATTATCGCTAAGGAACGGTACAAAAACTTGAGCTATAAACGTTTGTAAATGAATATGTTACATCCGCTGTTTGCGTCTCACAATGATATGGACTATTGATCTTAGCGCAGAACAAAGCGCAGCCTTTTGAAATAATAACCATTTGATTATTGACTATATAATCATATCAGGCTATTATTGTGGATTACAGAAAAAACCAAACCTCAGAATAATGAAAAAGAAACTACCGGCTCCTATAAGCCTGGCAAAAACTACATTGGGCTCAACAGGTGAAATTATAAGGGTAACCGATTTTGCGGTGAGCCCCGTTCGCCCAAAGCAGGGTTCAGCGGTCACCATAAAAATGCAGATAGAGAACGTAAGTAAAACCGCTCTGAAAAAAGTTCCGTGGAGAATAGTAAAGGACAAAAAAGTCCTTGAATCAGGCATAAGATACGAGCTTGCGCCGGGCGACAGTTTCAAAATATCAACAACATGGACCGCAAAGCGCGGGGCTTATTTTATATACGGCGACGCCGACCCTAACAATATTCTGAAAGAACCGAAGATAAGACAGTTCAATAACCTTCCCCAGGGCGTTGATATAATTGTAAAATAATTTTGTCCTGGCCCCGGGCGGTTTCATCAGCTTTTATTATTTCTTAAAAATTATAATCAATAATTAATATGCCCGTCAAAAAAAATATCCCGTTCGGGAAGAAATTCCGGTACAGGTTCGATAATATTATGTCGGCCGGCACAATTGCAATTATCGGCTGGCTCTTTATTCTGTCAATGATCCTTATTGTTATCGGCGGACTTGTCGTATCTATAGGAGAGTTCACGCAGGATACGGGCCAAACATGGGATTTCATGGAAGCGACATGGCAAAGCGTGATGCGCGTGATAGATACCGGGAACGTTGCCAATGATACGGGATGGGCGCTACGGCCCACAATGCTTATCGTAACTCTTGGCGGCCTGTTTTCAGTCAGCATCCTCATTGGCGTCGTTTCAAACGGCATCGGGAACAAGCTTGACCAGCTCCGCAAGGGACGCTCGTTTGTGGTCGAACACGGGCATACCTTGGTTCTTGGCTGGTCCGAAAAGATATTCGCTATAATTGCCGAGCTTGTTATTGCAAATGAAAACCAGAAAGACCCGAAGATAGTGGTTCTTGCTCAGAAAGACAAAGTGGAGATGGAGGATGAGATAAAGAAACGGGTTCCGGTCACAAAAAATACCCGCGTGATATGCAGAAGCGGCAATCCTATCGACCTTGACGATATCGAAATAGTAAATCCCCATGGCGCAAAATCTATAGTCATCCTGGCCCCGGAAGATACGCATGAACCCGATATTGACGTTATAAAATCAATACTCGCGCTTACTAAGAACCCTGACCGCAAAGAAGATTCTTATCATATTGTCGCTGAAATGAGCCATCACGATAATAAGGAAATTGCCGAAATGATAGGGCTTGACGAGCTTGTGATAATACACTCCGAGGACCTTATATCAAGGTTGATAGCGCAGACCTGCCGGCAGTCAGGCTTGAGCGTTGTTTACACAGAGCTTCTCCAGTTCGAAGGCTCGGAAATATATTTCCAGGATGAACCAAAACTTACAGGTAAGACTTTTAAGGAATCTATTCAGCGTTATGAAGATTCTGCCGTTATCGGCATTCGTTTTAAAGACGGCCGGCTGAAAATGAATCCGCCGATGGAAACGGTGATTGAAGCAGGCGATAAAATTATAGCTGTTTCGGAAGACGACGACACCGTAATACTTAACGGAAAAAACACAGTTATTGACAGCGGCGCATTTTCTTCTATTACTCCTGCGCCGGCGCCGGCGGAACATACGCTTATACTCGGGTGGAACAGGCGCGGACTGGCAATAATACGGGAACTGGAAAATTACCTGGCCAAAGGCTCTGAGGTTACAGTAGTAGCCGATCACGGCAAAGCGGCGGCGGAACTGAACGAGATCAAGCCGAACATAAAAAACCAGGCTATAAATTACAAATCTGCCAACACCACCGACCGCAAGGTATTGGAATCGCTTGGGCTGGAAAAATTTGACCACATAATACTGCTTTGCTACACAGATTCTCTTGAGCCTCAGGATGCCGACGCGCATACGCTGATAACATTGCTTCAGTTAAGAAATATCTCGGAAAAGAACAAATGCCATTACAGCATTGTAACCGAAATGCTTGATATAAAGAATAAGGAGCTGGCTGAGATCACAAAGGCTGACGACTTCATCATCAGCAATAAGCTTATCAGTCTTCTGCTTGCGCAGCTCTCCGAAAACAGGGAGCTCAAAACTGTGTTTGACGATCTGTTTGACGCCGCAGGCTCGGAAATTTATTTAAAACCTGCCATAAACTATATTCAGCCCGGAAAGCCGGTTGATTTTTACACCGTGGCTGAGGCCGCCGCGCTGAAAAATGAAGTCGCAATAGGCTACCGTGTTGCGGCGCTATCATATGACGCTTCCAAAGCATACGGCGTGGTTGTGAACCCTGCAAAATCCAAAGCAATAACATTCACCGAAAACGACAGAATTGTTGTGCTTGCGGAAGATTAATAAAGCACTTTCCCCGCAAAGGCGGGGATCCAGGTTTTATAGTATTCCCCGTCCCCGTTTATCGTGAGAATTCTTCGTTTTTTAGAATTACACTGTCATTCCCGCGGGGTACCCTCTGGGTCAAACGGGAATGACATGGAATAGGTATTGGTTTTGAATTGAACAAATGTTAAGTCTTTAAAACCAAGTCATGCCTCTTGAAAATGTACGACCCCGATAGGGGTCGAATGTTTATAGACATTCCTCCTACAAACGCACGACTCCGTAGGAGTCGAACATCTTGCTGTCGTTGGCGCTGCTAGACCGACGTGATGTACAATAAACTGAATTACTTCTCAATCTTTACTTCATTATTTTTCGTTTTTCAAAAATAAAGAATTACACATTAATGATTATTTCTCACGCTAGCTCCGCTGGTACGCTAGCATTAAGCGCCAAATTTCCTGGCCTGCTATATAAGAAATTCGGTAAAACGGGCTTAACTGTTTCCGCGGCAGGATTCGGCGGCTACAGAATTGATTTCAGGGTCAAAGAACATTATGAGTCGCTCGAGTATGCAATTCTTAGCGGTATCAACCTTATAGATACTTCTGCCAATTACAGCGACGGCGGAAGCGAAACCCTTATCGGGAAAGTTATGGAAGATATGCGATCGGCAGGAAAAGTAAAAAGAGAAGAGATTGTGATCGTCTCAAAGGGCGGGTATATACAGGGGAAAAATTTCGAGCTGGCAAAGAAACTGAAAGAAGATGGCCATGGATATAAAGAAGTTGTCGAATACTCCGAAAAGCTATGGCACTGCATCCACCCTGATTTTTTGAGGGACCAGATAACATTCACGCTTGAGAGAATGAACCTGCAAACAATAGACGTTTACCTGCTTCACAATCCCGAGTATTTTCTTGACTCGCCGGTTTCGAAGGAGCTCAGCCTCGATGAGTTAAGGCATGAATATTATGCGAGAATAAAAAGAGCGTTCGAATACCTTGAAACAGAAGCTGAAAAAGGAAGGATAGGGTGTTACGGTATTTCATCTAATTCATTTGTTTACGGCGTCGACAACCAGACTTTCACATCTTTTGAAATGTGCCTTGATGCGGCAAACGAAATTAAGCCGGATAATAATTTTAAGGTAATTCAGTTCCCGCTTAACCTCTTCGAAAAAGGCGCGGTAACTCAAAAAAACCAGAAGGCGGAAACAAAAACCTTGATTGAGTTTGCTTCAGAAAATGGGATGGGAACAATTGTTAACCGGCCGCTTAACGCTATTGCTGATAAAAGCCTGAAGCGGCTGGCAGACTTCGAAGTAAACAGGGAACTGCTTCAGCTCGACGAAACGCAGGTTATAGCGGAAATAAACCTGCTTGAATCTATGGAAGACGATTTCCTTAATGAGGACCTGGCGTCGCTGAAGCTATCAGACGAAAATAACGAAGCTATAGGATATTTTATGAAAGCCGGGCAGCTTTTGAAAGAGAACTGGAAAAGCTTTGGAAGCATTGAGAGCTTTAACGACGTAAAAAAACAATTTCTTATTCCAAGAGTAAACTACGCTTTTACGGCTATATTGACCTCGCCGAACGTTACCGATGAAATGAAGGACAGGCTCGATAAGATTGCGCGGCAGGTAAATAAACTTTCTTCGATCGTTGAAACAATATACGGTGTAAAAGCTAACACCGCATCAAAACATCTGCACAAAGAATTAAACGAACTTATGGGCGAAGACGAATTATTTAAATCCCTTCCGCTCTCACAAAAAGCTTTGCTTATGATAACTTCGCTTAACGGAATATCGTGTGCTTTGGTTGGCATGCGTCAAAACAAATACGTTGATGACGTTGTAAATTGCCTGAAATTACCCTCGATTGGAAATGCTGTTGAGAAGTGGGAAAGGCTATGATTATTGTCATTCCCGCGGAAAGTCTACGACTCAACGAGTCGAAGACTCGTAGAGCGGGAATCCAGATAATGATTACAAATAGTGTTCTATTTTCACTACATGAGAACCTTCGCAGGGCATTGATATCAAGGTTACAAAGAACAACGGCTGGATTCCCGCCTTCGCGGGAATGACATTGCAACTTTATAAACTTTCTACTTAACCACTTTTATCTGGTTTGGGCTATCCAATATTATCTGCGGTTTTCCCTTGAAGCTTGAAACTCTGCCGGTTACTTCGACATTCTTCATTTCGTATTTATTAATATCCTTAAATTCCGAAAACTTGTTCTCAAAAATGACGGCTGTAAACGGGTTTTGAGGATACTTCTCAACAAAATTCAGGTAAGCCACTTTATCATTCTTATAAACATCGGCCACAAAACCTGTTACCGTAAGGTCTTTGCCGATATAGTCTCCCGCTTCCAGCGCCGAAACCGATGCGACCGGATGGTATGTGCGCTCATAGTTTACCGGCGGCTTGTCTTTGGAATTATCGGTTTGCGGAATTTTGCCGGATGTAGTATCGGGCTTTACATTTGAGTTGGTCTCAGTCTTCTTATCTGTATTATCATTTTGGGTATTTACAGGCCTGTCGTCAATGTACTCTCCCTTGTCTTCCTTTTTCCCGCATGAAAGAACCAGAAGAGAAATCAACAGAAAAATCACTGAAAAGGATTTTGTATGCGTCATGTTCTAAATCTGATTAATTGAATGAAGCGGCGGTATCCCGCTCATACATGAAACCTCTATTATTGTGCCGGGACGTAAATCCCGACATCGCGAAAAAGTGTTGGCGTCAGGTCGTAAGACCTGACGCCGGTATAAGTTTCTTATCTCTTTTTCTTCTTACCCGCTTTTTTCTTAGCTTTCTTTGCAACCTTAGCGCTCCTCTTTTTTGCAGCCGGTTTAGCGTCTTTCAAAGCGGCCTGCGCGGCGGCAAGCCTTGCTATCGGTAAACGGAACGGGGAGCAGCTCACATAATCAAGCCCTGCGCTGTGGCAGAAATGAATTGTCTGCGGGTCGCCGCCGTGCTCGCCGCAAATGCCTATCTTCAGTTTTGGCTTAACGCTCCTGCCTTTTTCGACCGCCATTTTAACAAGCGATGCAACGCCGCTATCGATAGATACAAACGGGTCGCCCGGCAGTATATCATGACTTATGTAATACGGCAGGAACTTTCCAGCATCATCTCTTGAAAGCCCAAACGTCATTTGGGTCAGGTCGTTTGTGCCGAATGAGAAGAAATCGGCTTCGCCCGCAATTTCGTCTGCGGTGATAGCCGCGCGCGGAATCTCTATCATGGTTCCGGTTGAATAAGCAAATTCAACGCCTTCATCTTTTATAACCCGGTCGGCGATTTCCTTTACAACATCCACCTGGTTTCTTAAGTTCAAGATAGTTCCCTACAAGCGGGATCATAACTTCCGGATGAACGCTGATGCCCTCTTTTTTAACCATTGCCGCGGCGGTGAAAATTGCTTTCGCCTGCATCGCCGTTATTTCAGGGTAAACTATTCCCAATCTGCAGCCCCTGTGGCCCATCATCGGGTTAAATTCATGAAGGCTATCAACTTTATTCTTAATATCCATGAAAGGTTTCCCGACTTTCTCGGCAAGCTCCCTTTGTTCCTGTTCGGTGTGCGGTAAAAATTCATGCAGCGGCGGGTCCAGCGTTCTTATTGTAACGTGCCTGTCTCCCATCGCCCTGAATATCCCCGCAAAGTCGTCCCGCTGGAACGGGAAAAGCTTATCGAGCGCAACTTTGCGCTCTTCAACGTTATCGGCAAGTATCATTTCCCTTACGGCGTCAATTCTGTCTCCGCCGAAGAACATATGTTCGGTGCGGCAAAGCCCTATGCCCTTCAGCTCCGAATGCAACAGCGTTTCGGCACTGGTCAGGCTGATCGGCATTAGTTCTTACTTTCAGCCTTCTGTATTTATCAGCCCAGCTCATCACTTTTTCATAAATTGCGTAGATAGCGGAATCAGTCCGGGTTCAGTGATTTCTCAAGCAGTACCTGGATGATTTCGGAATCTTTGGTCTGTATCTTACCTTCAATTACTTCGCCGGTTGTAGCCGTCGATCGAAAGCCAGTCGCCTTCTTTATGAAGCGTTTTCAGCCCGCCGGCGGTCTCCACGTTCAGCGCTCTTGCTGAATAGTCCATTTCCAGGGCTCCGCATCCTGCAACGCAAACTTTCCCCATTTGCCTTGCAACAAGAGCTGCATGGGAAGTCATTCCGCCTCTTGCCGTAAGGATTCCTTCTGCAACATTCATGCCTTTTATATCTTCCGGTGAAGTTTCCATTCTTACAAGCATAACTTTCTCACCGCGTGCCGCGGCATCCTCGCAATCTGTCGCGTTAAAATATACTTTTCCCGTAGCCGCCCCGGGTCCTGCATTCAGGCCCTTTGCAAGAAGCCTTCCCTGCTTAATAGCTTCGTCTTTTTCTTTCAAATCGAATACAGGGCGCAGCAACTGGTTCAGCTGGTCAGGTTCGATCCTTGAAAGAGCTTCGCGTTCGCCGATAAGCCTTTCGGTAACCATTTCAACTGCAATTCTCACCGCGGAAATACCGGTGCGCTTTCCTACTCTGCATTGAAGTATATACAAAGTTTCCATCCTGGATGGTGAACTCAATATCCATCATGTCTTTATAATGCTTCTCAAGGTTGCGCCTCACCGCTTCCAATTGGGCGTAAATCTCCGGGTTCTGTTCATTCAAAGTCGAAATCGGCAGCGGCGTACGGATGCCTGCTACAACGTCTTCGCCCTGCGCGTTCATCAGGTACTCGCCGTAGAAAATGTTTTCGCCCGAAGCCGGGTCGCGCGTGAACGCAACGCCTGTGCCTGATGACTCACCCATATTTCCGAATACCATCGACTGTATATTTACAGCCGTGCCCCACGACTCCGGGATATCGTTCAGCCTTCTGTAAACAATGGCTCTTTCATTCATCCATGAGCCGAACACTGCGCCAATAGCTCCCCAAAGCTGTTCCATGGGATCCTCGGGAAAAGTTTTGCCGAGCTTGTTGAATATTTCGGCTTTGAATTCCGCAACAAGTTCCTTCAGGTCTGCGGCCGTAAGCTCAGTATCCAGCTTAACGCCTCTGGAATTCTTTTTATTTTCAAGAATAATTTCGAACGGGTCGCGTTCTTCTTTATTTTGCGGTTTCAGGTCAAGAACAACGTCGCCGTACATCTGAACGAAACGGCGATATGAATCATATACAAATCTTTCGTTGCCGCTCTTTTCAATGAGTCCTTTAACCGTCTCGTCGTTTAAGCCAAGGTTCAGTATGGTATCCATCATTCCCGGCATTGAAGCTCTTGCGCCGGAACGCACAGAAACAAGCAGCGGGTTTAGCTTATCGCCAAACTTCGAGCCGATCTGTTTTTCTATCTTCTTAAGCGAGTCGGTTACCTGTTTTCTTAATTCTCCCGGAAACTTTCTGTTATGTTTGTAGTAATGCGTGCAAACTTCGGTTGTAATAGTAAATCCGGGCGGGACGGGAAGCTTGAGGTTAACCATTTCAGCAAGGTTGGCGTCCTTTGCCGCCGAGCAGCGGTTTCATTGAAGCTGTCCCGTCGGCTTTCTTACCGCCAAAATAATAAACTAGTTTCTTAGGCATATATTTTCCTGTTAATTTTCATATTTAATATTAGTGATCAATGTATTAGCTCCGGATATTCTGCTGCGGCTCTGTTTAAATAAACAATGAGAAGTATTAGAAACTGAATGTTTGAGGCGGGAGTGTAAATTTTTATCTCTTTCTTATTCAAGTCTGAATCTTCCGTTGCCGCAGGACCCGGGATTTTAAATGAACCGCGTAAACTTATATATCAAAATAATTTTTCTCTTCTTCTTTGAATATACCGAGCGCCTCTTCCTTTGTCGCCGCGCCAAGAAGCTTCTCACGAAATTCCTCTTTGTTCATCAGCCTGGAGATCCTGCTCAGTAATTTGATATGAGTATTAAGCAATGTCTCTTTCCCGACAAGAAGAAAAATAAACCTCACAGGCTCGCCGTCTATGGAATCGAAGTCAATCGGGTTCTTTGTAATTACAAAGGCGGCTGCAATATCGGTTATCGCATCAGTCTTGCCGTGCGGAATGGCAAATCCTTTCCCTACGCCGGTAGATACAAGCTTCTCGCGCTCAAATATTGTATCGGTAACTTTTTTAACGTCTGTGATTCGGTTGGAACGGGCGGCTATTTCGATTATCTTTCTTATCGCGTCATCTTTATCAGCTACTTCAAGATTTACTTCGATGACTTCGGGACTGAGGATATCGGATATTTTCATTTATATGCTCAAATTAATACTTTTACGAACCCAAATTTACGAAATTAAGCGGTAATATAAAATCTTGAAATTTCCGCATAATCATCGAAAAAGTCACGTATTCGCGTTATTTAATTGTCGCCAAACGCCTATTTCTCTATTATATCGTATGGGATTTTTGTGTCCGCAAAAATCTGCCAGTGGGCTATTTTACCGTCATATATTTCGGCTTTCCAGGCCGCAGGAATTCTCCAGAAATTCTCTTCCGGGTTCACTCCTTCAAAAGTGCCGCATGCAAACCCCAGGGCTGAGATAGTATTCATTTCCTCGTAGATTTCCTTTATCTCTATCCTGTAATCAGGGAACCACTTGAAATATCCGACCCATCCCTTTTTCATTCTTTCTCTTCCGGTCACCTCGACGCCGTGAGCATCAGTGAATACATGGTTGTCGCTCATAAGCTCTCCGAGCGAATTTACGTCGTGGTTATTAATAGCGCCAACAAATTTGTAAAATATATCTTTGCTCATAATTATATTGTTAAACCGATTTTCTGGATAAACAGGTTAATTAAATCGCTATGTCTTTTCCTTAAAGTTCGTAGGGTTGATGCTACCGCCCTTGAAACGACTTTGCTCTTATCTTTTGAAAGGATTTTCAGAAATCTTAAAGCCGCATCGGGATACTTATTTCCGAAACTGTTATTAAACGCCATTGCAACGTTCCACCTGACGTTTTCGTTCTTTATCTTTATCCATTTATCCAGCTGTTTCAGAGTTTCTTTCGGGAAGGCATTGCCATACCAGGTACCGATTGCAAACGGCCCGAGGTTCTTTTTCACGTATATTGATGAATCATATAGAAGCGGTTCGATCAGCGCAAATGCCCTCAAGGCGCTTGTGGGGTTTTGCCTGTCTCTTAAACCCCAGGCGGACATAACCACAGCCCTCCTGACATTCTCTGACGGGTGTTCTCTCCATTTTTCAAGAGTATTGTAGAAATCTTTATATTTGTAAACCGTCGCCGATATAGCCCCGGCGGCATACTCTCTTACTTCCCAATTTGGGTCATCTGCTATTTTCATGAGCGTCGCAGTTACGGACTTTTTATCATGATCGTAACCGCGCCAAATTATGTGTACCCCTACTTCTTTTGCGTTATCAGATTTTAAGGCGCAAATTCTTTTGCCTGCGTAATAAAATATTTTTTCCAATTGCTCATCTGTAGAGCCTCTGAACTTCTCAATAATATACTTAACAATCTCCGCGATCGTAAATCTTTTATCTTTCATCTTGGCTGTGCCGGAGTGCAGGGTCCTGACGGAATCTAAAACAGAAATAACTTCCTTGAAATTTTCTTTTGAAATTGAACTGATGATTTTGGCTTTTTGCGAAGAACTCAGTAAGCTATCGGCCATAGAACAAATTATAATTGGTTTCCACAAAGATAATAAAACAAAAGCGAAAAGTCCGCTAAAAAATTATTAATTTTTTAATTAAGAATTCCCGGTAAGCGTGAGAAATGATGGCATAAGAATTGTTTACAGACCTTTTAAGCTGATCAGGAAGAAAATAACAAAGCTCTTCGGAAGAACTTAGCTGAAGAGCTTTGTAAAGAAATTAGTTTCAATATGTCTTATTTCTTTGATTTTTCATCATATTGCTTCCGGACATAGTTCTTTATGAAACCATTATCCGGATTTATCTCCAGCCCCTTATCCATCCATTTTTTAGCGTCGTCAAGTTTATCATTTTGAATGTAACATAAGGCGATCATTCCTGCGCACTGGTCCTTGCCTGCATCGGGATAAGTTTCGTCGACAGGTTTGTAGGTTGAGAAAGCGTCCCATGATTTTTGAAGTATTGGAAGCGCGTTATCCGGCCCGCCGCCAAAATTTGAAGGCGTGTAGTATGTGTTTGTTCCGTCGACCAGGTAAAACCTCGGATTCTCCGGGTCAAGCTTTTTAGCTTTATCCTTTGCCTCGCTCTGTTTAGCTATTATATCGTTCATTTTATCGGGCTCATACATCCAGCGGTTGCTTTGAACAGCCATTTTCATGATCCATGCTTCAGCAAAATCATCTTTGGCATCCGTGCTTTTATCAAGTAATAAAAGGCTTGACTCGGTGTATTTCTTAATTGCATCATTATCTTTCTTATCGATATATGAAAAAGTGATAAAATAGTCTATCACCCCCATGTAATAATCAATCAGCCATTCATTCTTTTTAAGCTGCAATATCCTCTCAAAATCACCTCTTACCTTTAGTAAATCCTGTTGGTTGCCGCTGTTTGCAGCGGTTTGCATCTTCTTCTTAGCTTTAACAACTGCATCCGAAAAATCATCCGCGTATGATATCCTGGCTGCGGATGCTCCAATAACGGCAATCAAAATAAGTAAAAATAGTTTTTTCATTTCATTTTCTCCTGTGTAAATGTTTTATTATATGTTTATTTCTTTATTATCTTTTGCCTTCCGCTTTTCTGCCTCACCGCCCGTTCTCTCTCTCTCCGAATGGATAGGTGTGGTCTTATGAACTTTGATCTTTCAATTCGTACATCTCAATTCTTAATTCTCAGAGCTGCAGCCCTAATCCCATGTAGAACTGCCTCTTATTAGAAGTTATGATCTCTTTTCTCAGGCTATAATCAGCGTTATAAGTGTAATCGTATAGATTCTTTTGGTTGAATATATTATTGACCTGGAACACCGCAATTGCAAACCTGCCAAATAATGAAAATATATACTGGAAATTAATATCAAATCTCTGGTATGTCGGGAAACGTCCGCTGTTGATGCCCGCATATATTGGAACATAAACATTGAACGTTGAATCAAATGTCGCGCCGGTAACGGGAGTATATGGTTTACCGGTCGAAACCCGGTAGGTAAAACCCGTAGTAATATTATCGGTTATGTTATAACTGCCAACCAATGTAAAGTTATTTGTTATGTCATATTTTGCCGGAACTTCATCCACAGTTCCGTACTGGCTTCTTTTGGAATCAGTATACGCATACGAGATCCAGCCTGTGAACTTATTTAAAATATTTGATTTCAGAAAAACATCGACCCCTTTTGCAATTCCTTTGCCGCCCGAACTATAAAGATAATTATTGTACTGGTCGATAAGAACAAGGTCCTTATAATCTTTATAATATCCTTCAACGCGGAATAGGAACATTCCGTTATTGTGATTGTATTCGTAACCTAAAATGTAATGAGTGGCCTGTTCAGGTTTCAGATCGTAGTTTAGAGTTTCTCCGTAGTATTGAAGAGCTGCAAACTGATGGTATAAGCCAATAGCGCCTCTGATCGTGTGATCTTTGGCAATGCTGTAACCGGTTGAAAATCTCGGGTCAATAGTTTCTTTTTGGGATAAAGTATGATAATCGGTTCTGAGCCCGAACACCGCAAAGTATTTCTTAAAAGGCTTCCATTGCGCCTCGCCGTATGCGCCAACCCTTCCGGTGTGAAGCTTTGTATCAAGACTGAAAAACGGAGCGCCCGTGCCCAGATCATAAGCAAAGTAAGGCACAGTTCCGCTGAAAGCATCTTCATTATACTCATATTCAGCTCCGCCGTTCAGCTCCACTTTATTAGAAAGCTCGTAAGTGAGGTCTGCTCTGAACTTTGAATAGGTCTGTTTTGTTTCATCATTCAGAACTCCGTATGCCACGTCATCCTTGTGATTACTGTACGATAGTCCCATTCCAAGGTAGGTTTTTGAACCTATCCCTGTTGAATATTTTATATTACCAAAGTATGTTTTTGACTTTGAATTAAAGAACCCGTCATATGAAGGACTTGTATTCCTTATGCCGATATTATCGTCGCTGTAATCAAAATAACCTTTGATATTGCTTTTGTTATTTGGATTATATGAGAGCGTCCCGCCAAAACCCCTTGCCTGCGGGATGGGATTATAACTATCAAGCAGGTACCCGTTCAGCTTAAAGTATGGCTGAAGAAACGTTCCGCCTGCCTCGAAAGTAGCGCCAAAATTTTTCTTATTATTAAGATACACTCCCGAAAGGCTTGCGTTAGCCAGGCCCAGCCAAGCGAAAGCGCCCGTGCCCTGCGGCATATCATATGATTTTAGGTCAAGCACCGCGGAAAGCGAGTTGCCATATTTAGCAGAAAATCCCCCGCTTGAAAAATTTATTCCTTTGAGTCCCCACGGATTAATAGTCGTGAAAGAAGAGGTATTAAAATCATCATCAAAAATGAATGGATGATAAAGCGAGGCCTGGTCTAATACAGTCAAAACCTCATCCGGGTCTCCGCCGCGGACAGAAATGCGGCTGCCCTCATCTACCTGGTTAGTTCCTGGAAAAGTAGTCAGAGCCCTGTAAAGATCGGCATCTGAACCCGGAATCCGCACTATCTCAAGAGGAGTAATGGTTACAGATGACTGCTCGCCCGAGGTAAATGAGCTTGCCGTTACCAGAATTTCCTCCGTCCGCACTTCGGAAATGCGCAACTGCACATTTACCTCTACCGGCTTGCCCGGGTCAACAATCACTTCCTGCCTTTTTTCATTGTAATCTATGGCGGTAAAAAGTAATTCGACCTTCCCTGATTTTGAGGTTGTGAATTCATAATAGCCCGTAGAGTCAGCCGTTGCCCCGTCGATCGAGCCTTCGATAACAACATTTGCGCCGTTCAGCGGCGCGCTGCCTTTACCTTTTACTTTGCCGTAGATCTTTGTTTCAGTATCCTGAGCGTTCGTTATGTTTGTAGAGATCACGGATAGAAAAAGGATCAATGTAAGCGTTAACCTCATAAATTAATTCCCCTGATTATTTTTTAATTTGTTGTATTCATTTTCAGCCATATTTTCTTTGACCCCCAGATAAGCCTTACTAAAGCTAAAGAACAACCCTATACCCCAGCCAAGCGATATATAAAGCGGCCAGATGAATTGATAATATCCGCTGCTATAAGAGCTAAACGCCCAGATGGCCCACATGAAAAGATTAACAATGATGTAAGTGAGCAAAAACCTTTTGAATGCAGCCCTTCTTTTTGCAATCTTCCAGAGTTTCTCGTCTTTGTTTTCTAAGTTATCCATAATGTTATTTTTCTTCTAATATTATTTATTTAGCTGGTATCCCTTAATAGTTTTTCTGCTTTACTATTTATTGTTTACTTTTTGTTTTTGTTTTTTCGTTTTTTGTAATTTGTCATTAGTAATTAGTAATTATTTTTTTATGATGCTTTCAAGCTTCCTTATATATTCTTCAAATGCTTTTCTCCCCGTTTCGGTAATTTTATACCTTGTCATTGGTTTTCTATCGACAAACTCTTTTCTGACGGAAATATAATTATGCTCTTCAAGTTTTTTTAAATGGACGCTGAGGTTCCCGTCCGTAGCATTTATTTTTTCCCTGATGAAAGTAAATTCCGCTTCTTCAACGGAAATCAACACCGCCATTATAGCGGTTCTTATACGTGAGTGTATTACATCGTCTATTTCGTGATAATTATAGTCAGTCATTATACCTGAAAATTTAGGCCTGATCCGCGTCTATTGAGCTAAGTTCCTTTTTATATTTGTTGTTCATAATAATTCCGGGAACAGTCTGGAATAATATCAGCATCACAGCAAATATCAAAAGCGTGTGCACGCTGGGGAAGAAGAACAAGGCTGCAGCCCCCGCCCACCATCCAAACGAAAGAGCTTTTTGCCATTTCAATTGCTGAATTTCGCCGCTCGCAAAATAAGTAACTCCTAAAACCGTAGAAATTATCGGACAAATAAAGATTGCGTCGTAAGCGCCTGATATTGTCCCAACAAAACCAAACATAAACATCGAAACTCCTCCGGCAAACCAGAGCGAACCTAATAGCCTGCCGGCAAATGTCTTGACAATGCGCTGCCTGTCTCTTCTGCGCTCCCAAACCGAGCTTACTATCGCGGCGCTTATCATTAAAATAAACCACATAAACCCAACGTAATTTTGCGAAATATTCATTAATGCCATTACATAGTTAGCTATAAGCGCAACGCTTACAACTACACCCCAGAATATGTAATGCCAGCCATTATTACAAACAACTTTCCGGCTGTCTTCCATAATCGTCTTAATTACTGATAGCTCTAATTCTGCCTGTTTTGTTTCCATTGTAAATTTTTATTTAATTATTATTTTGCCAATAATTATCAATTTCCAGATGCAGTTTCTTTTTTTCGTTATCGGCTAACCATGCCGAGTTAATCGCATTATCCATTAATATCTTCACATCATTCAACTGAAATTCCATCTTATCAACAAATGCCGTGTATTCTTCAGAGAGAGTATTGCTAAACATTTTGGGGTCATCTGTGTTTAAAAAGACAACAAGCCCCTTCCTGTAAAAATCTTTTACCGGATGTTCTTCTATGCTTTTAACAACGCCCGTTTTCACATTCGAAAGAGGGCACATCTCGACCGGTATCTTATTTATTTTTAGATGCTCAACAAGCTTCTCATCTTCAAACGCTCTTGTCCCGTGTCCGATCCTGTCAACTTTTAATTCTCTTATGGCGCCCCAAATACTCTCGCTTCCGGCAGCTTCGCCGGCGTGGGCAGAAGTTCTGAATCCAAACGCCCTCGCTTTTTCAAAAACTTCTTTAAATGCTTCCGGCGGAAATTCATGTTCCGATCCGCCTATACCGATGCCGACCACTCCCATTCCCTTTACTTCATTAACCTGGTGTAGAGTTCTCATTCCTCTTTCAGGTCCGAAATCTCTGACCATGTCGGCAACCAGATTTATTTTTGTTTTAGCGTTAGCAGATTTAAATCCTTTGAATATCGCTTCAGTAATTTTTTGGGGCTCCAGCCCTCTTCTTGCAAAATCAGGCGGAGAATAAAACACTTCAGTATAAATAATATTCTGTTTTTCAAGATCTTTAGCAAACTCTGACGCAATCAATGAAAAATCATCATATTCATTGATAAACCTGTTCTTCCAGATCCACGTCTGAATAAAGTGCGGAAAATCAGTATATTCGAATTTCTTCTGCAGCTCCTTAATGTTCTTAACATCTTTCGTACCACTGTATTTTTTCACAAGTTCCCAAAGAGCTTCCAATGGAATAGCGCCTTCCAGGTGAATATGTAATTCAACCTTCGGCATTGCTTCAATGAATTCTGCTGTATTGACGGAAATTCTATTCAATTTATTCCCACCTGAAAAATTTAATGGCAAAAAAGTAAACCACAACTCCCCAGCCGACAAGTATCAGCATTTCTTTAGGGAGCGTAAATATAGTCGCTCCGTCAAAAGCGATCTTTCTGAGAGCATCGTTAAGATAAGTAAGCGGCAGCGCCCTGCTGATGGGCTGCAGCCATGACGGAAAGTTATCAATCGAAAAGAATGTTCCCGCAAGCAAAAACTGGGGCAATGTAATCAGGTTTGCAATAGGCGGCACAGCGTTTACGTTCTTTGCGACATTCGAAACCATAAATCCAAATCCAAGGAAAACCAAAAGCCCCAACACGGAAACAGCAAGCATGTTCAGGACCGTAACCACCCCGTTTACAAGCGTGAATCCAAAAAAGAAATGTCCGATCAGTATTATGATTATGGAACCGCTAATCGAAAACATTAAACGGCTCAGCGCTTCGCCAAGGATTATATATTTTCTGTTAACGGGAGTCGCGAAAAACCTTTTAATTACAAGCGTATCCCTCAGCAAAATAAACACAAACGCCGTGCCGAACACGCCCGCGCTAAGAATGGAAAATCCCAGCTGCCCGGGCAGAATAAAATCGATTGTCTTGTATAATCTGCCCTCTACGTCAGTTTCCTTTATCTGAACAAGCTGCATTTCCGGTTTTAGATCTTTTGTATTTATCCCGCCTATAACCTGTGAAAGTATCAGTTTGCATAAATTGGATTTCTCGGGAGTGGCTTTGTTTGTTTTTACTTCCACCAGATATAAAGGAAATTTTCCTTCGGCGTTCTTTTTGATATCAAGGACTGCGTCAAAATGGCCCTTCTCAAGATTTATATCTGTTGCTTTATCATCCTGCGATTCGTTTAATCTGAAGCTCTTGACCTCCCTGAGCCTCTGGTAAACCGGATTATCCCTATCGCTGTTTTTTGTAATGGCTATATCAAACGAACTGCTGCCTCCGCCAATGAATCCAAAAACTATAATAAATATAAGCGGGAATATAAGCGAGAAAACGACGCTCGAAGGATTTCTTACTATAGAGCGAAGGCTGGCTTTTGCAATGGCAAACATAGCACGCACGTTGCTGTATTTCTTACTCATCACGCAGCTCCTTTCCCGTTAAATTAAGGAAAACGTCTTCAAGCGACGCAAGTTTTACGCTTTCGCTTCTTTTAAATCCGGCCTTTAAAAGATGATCGATCAAATTGTTTGGCGTATCAATTGCAATGATCTTCCCAAGGTCAATTATTCCCACCCTGTCGCATAGCTTTTCCGCTTCATCCATATAGTGCGTCGTCATCATTACGGTCGTTCCGTTTTTTCGTATATCTTCTATCAGGTCCCATAGATTTCGCCTCGCCTGCGGGTCAAGGCCGGTTGTTGGTTCATCAAGAAATATCACTCTCGGACTGTTAATAATTGTGGTCGCAACGGCAAACCGCTGCTTTTGTCCGCCGGAGAGTTTGGCGTAGATTGTATTTGCTTTTTCTTCAAGTCCGACTTTACGCAGTATCTCATGAGCGCCCGCCTGAATATTATATAGCCCGCAGAAAAGATGAATAAGTTCGACAAGATTAAGATTTGGATAAAAACCTGATTGCTGCAGCTGTGCTCCGATAATTTTCTTCACTTCATCTTTATGCGTATCTACCGAGAGTCCGTCAATAATAACTTCTCCTGAAGTATGGTCGCGAAGCGTCTCCATTATTTCAAGCGTGGTGGTTTTTCCGGCGCCGTTTGGTCCGAGTAATCCAAAAATCTCGCCTTCATAAACACTGAAGCTGATATCATCAACCGCCCTAAGCTCGCCGTAGTCTTTCACGAGCCCTTTAACTTCTATTATCTTTTTGTTAGAAATCATCATTTACAGCATTTTTTTAGCGAATTATAACTTTGTTTTTTAAAGTACTTTACAAATATACTGTGGTATTTATAATTTGTCAAGTATTGGCTGAATAAAAAACTCTAAACTAAAGTTTCTATTAGAAGTTAGATTTTGAATTTTAAGATATATGTCATCCCGCGTAGGCGGGGATCCAGCATTACATTCTAAGATAGTTGTTAAGTATTATAGCAACAAAATAATCTGTTAATGTTTTTCTTTTGACGAAAAGTATTACCGTGATGCACCGAGTTGATGTTGGAAGAGTCTGATAAGAAGTTTTTATTAATCTGTATTTTACTATTTATTATTTATTATTTGTTAATTGTTTTACCATATACACAAATTCCATATTTTCAATTTTAAGATCTCCAATATGTTTACCAACTACAAAGGGTTCTGTCTGTCCTGTTAAAACGTATCCTCTTCTTAAGTAGTAGTCAATTAGTTCCTTCCTCGCGCTTATGACTTTTATCTCCATTTGGGAACAGCCAAAAACTTCTTTCGCATACGCATCGCTTTTGTCTAATATTACTCTGCCGAGCTTAGCATTCTGAAAATTTACGTCCACTGAAAGCATACCAAGGTAACACATTCCGTTTTTCTTTTTTTCAAGATGTACGCATCCGGCGATCTTTTCATCCGGAATACAAAGTAAAATTACATCATCCTTCTTAGCGATTATTTGTTCAATTTTCTCTTTTGTAATTCTAATACCGCCTAGCAGGTCCGCTTCAGAGGTCCATCCCTTCTTCGCATTCTCTCCGCGATAGACTGAATTTATAAGATCGGTTATCGACTGCGCATCGTTATGCTTCGCATTTCTGAATATCAGCCCGGACTTATTTAATTCCATAACAGTACGCTAATATTTGATTATTTGTTTAAGATGATATTCCATATGCGCCGCATAATCTTCCATGAGCCAACGAAGAGTTCTCATTCCGCCAGGCCCTTTATACTCAGGTTTTTCTTCGGACACATAAACACTGAACTCACCGCCCCCGCCTAAAAAGCATTCATACTCTAATTGCTCTGGAGTATAATAAGAGATCACATTAATTATATTTTTGTTAGTTGATCTCCAGAAATCCAGAATATCATCAAGTGCCGTCTCCTGGTAATGTCCGGCTTTAACGCATTCAGCCTGCTCATATGTATTGACTTCAAAAGGCTTTGGCGCATGCTGAGCGTTAATGAACCTTATAAGATTGTTCATAGCAGAATCGCATAAATGCCCCATTATTTCTTTTTTCGACCACTTGCCGGGAGCTCTTCTGAATGTTAGCTCTTCGCTGCCCAGAGAATTTATTTTTCCGGGAACAATTTGCAGCAGGTAATTTAATCTTTTTATTGTCTTATTCAAGTTTGTAATAAAAAAGAAAAATAAACAGCGTCCGTTGAAGTATCAATTCAAATCTTGGATCGCTCGTTAATAAGCTCAGCCCGTACTTGATATAATAAACAAATACAATTAATTTGCAAAAAATCAATTAATTATGAAGAACATTACTACGATAATGCTCGCCCTGACCTTAACAGGAGCGCTATATTCACAGGTTAATTATAAAAGTTTCAACCCGGGCTTAAGCAACGACACTTTATTATTTGACGGCGACTCGCCGCTTAGAGATTTTGACAAAGCTGATAACTGTCCGGTGAAGGTAACCTACTCCAAGGGCGATGTGAAGGGAAAGAAACTTGTTCCAAAGACGGTTCAGTTTTGCACAGGCCCGGGAATACTGAACGTTGAAGAAGATGGCCCCATCGGCGCAAACGATGTGTTAGCTCCGGGTTCAACAATTACTACCGGTGATAATTCAGCGGTGCAATTACAAATGCTTGACGGCAGCATAATGCGGGTCGGCCCTAACAGCAGTTTCACTTTGGGCGATTGTAACTTCGACGATCAATCTTCTCACTTAAGCATAAAAGACCTTATGGGCGAGGCATGGCAATCAGTTCAGCACGCGCTTGGCGGCGATGTAAATTATCAAATGAGCACAGGGGATGCCACTGCAGGAGTAAGAGGAACCAAGTACAGTATGGAAAGTTATATTTCAAACGGCGATACCGTAACCGTTCTGAAAGTTTTTGAAGGCACAGTCGAGTTCAGAAGCAGCTTCGATAATTCAAATGACGCCGATGCAATCGCTGAAAGGAACAAAAAACTCGGCGATGATTATTTGGCGGGTAAAATAACGCTGGATGAATACACCAGGCGCATAGCCGAAACAAATACCAACACACTGGATATAAAGAACAATTTCACTGTATCGGTAACAGCAGGATTCACATCTACAGTTAAGAACCGCGAAGCGCCAACCGGGCCCAAGCCGTTTACGCCGGAAGATAATCCATGGTATTCAGATATTAATTTCACTAAGTAGAAATTTAATTTTACTTATTTATCCAGTCGCTGTATAAAGTCTTATAGCCATCGGTATTGGAGCGGCAATATTCGTAAAACTTTTTCAGGTATTGGGTTCTGTCTATAGCATACTGTTTATCATATCCGGGGAAGTCATCGTCTTTGGTCAGGTCTATTCCGCCCAACAAGTACTGTCTGCTGAGTATATCTCCAAATGAAACATTCTTTGCATTTTTCATCATGTCGTACATAACCATAAACGTAGTGGTTCTGCCATCCCCGGCGTGGCAATGAAAGTGAATCCAATTTTCACTGCTAAGAGAACTTATATAATTTATAAATCTATCAACGTCTTCAACCAGCGGCTGGCGATGGTCTGAAACAGTTAGCCGGAAATAATCTGCGCCAAATGATTTAACCAATTCCTCTTCGGTCACTGATGTTTTCACTTCTCCGGGAATATCAGTATAACTCTCAATTGAATCATTCAACTTATACTTCTTTTGAATTCTGAGTATTGTAATTCCTTTTGTATTCTTCAGGCTGTCCATTCTTTTCTTTTCGCCGTCGATAACCTGGCTCCGCGTAAGGCCAACGTTGGCCCAGTCATATTTCCCATACCAACTGATAGGCATGCCGTTAACAAAGCCGTGCGTTTCCTGCCGGAGGTCAATATCTATCAATCGTCGGTTTCCGCATTGGTTTTTTATCAGCGGGAGGCTCTTATCGGAGAACTCGGCGCTCCCTGAGATGTTAAGACCGCTTAATCCCGTTGTATCCGGGACCTCTTTATGCTCTCTTCTTAAATCGCCGTCTGATCTGCGGAAGTTGCGGGGAAGAGTATCGGTGTAAGGCTCATCGAGAATTAAGTAAACGGAATCAGCGCCCTGATGAAAAGAATTTCCGAATACGTCTGAGCTTGCAATCAAAATGAAAACAAAAAGAATTAATAAATTCAATCTCATACCGGTTTAATGATATAATTTGAAAATTCCAGATTACCTGACAAAAAAATGTAAGTTCAGGGCCAAAGCCCTTCATTTGGGTTTGCTCTAATCCGACTTCGAATTTCGGTATCCACCCTCCAAAGGCGGGCAAGCGCTTTCGCGCCTGCCTGCTGCAGGCAGGGGGATAAGTCACTACTTTATCGCTTTTTTATTTCCGTTCACTGATTGTGCCGCAGCAGTAAGGTCCTCAAGGCTGCCGGTTGTTTTTTCAACTTCATCCAGTATCTCACATGATTTAACCAGCGCTTTCATCCGCGTGTGGTCTTTGTATAGCGGACGGTCAGCGTCAAGATGCTCGACATATTTGCGGATAACTTTTTTTGCCGAGCTTACTCCTGCGCCATGAGTAAAATTATGGAAGCCCAGCGCCTGCGCAGCCGCCATGAATTCTATTCCAAGTATTCCATAAGCGTTATCCAATATCTGAGTGTTCTTTATCGCGGTATTCATACCCATCGAAACAAAATCTTCCTGGTCAGCCGCCGCGGGAATAGACATTACCGACGCGGGAGCAGAGAGCATTCTTTGCTCGACAATTAATGTATCGGCAGTGTACTGGCTAAGCATCATTCCGGAAAACATTCCGGCGCCTTTTGTTAAGAACGCGGGCAAACCAACGCTTAACGCGGGATTCAAAAGCCTGTTCAGTCTTCTTTCGGATAATACGCACACCATAGTGATAGCGGCGCTAACCATATCCATCGGTAATGATACCGGTGTGCCCTGGAAATTTGCGCCTGTCAGCGTTAACTTTTCATCCGGTAAAAATATTGGGTTATCGCCAACGCCGTTCAATTCAGTTTCAACCTGGAGCTTTGCCCAAGCGACTGCATCATGCGCCGCGCCAATTACCTGCGGAGTCGAACGCATCGAATACGCGTCCTGTACTTTTGTTTTTATTTTGCCAGTGAGTAAGTCGCTGCCCTTTAAGCATTTCATAATCGCTCTTGAGCTGCGCACCGCGCCTGCAAATCCTCTTAGTATGTGCAGCTTTTCATTGTAAGGTTTTAGATTTGCCTGCAAAGCTTCAAGCGTCATAGCGGCTGCTATTTCAGCCTGTTTCAGCCAGCGGTTAACGTCGTAAACCATAATAGCGCTCATAGCGGTAAGCAGGTTCGAGCCGTTGATTATCGCAAGCCCGTCTCTTGCCTGCAATCCGGGAATTTCAATCCCTGCTTTTTTAAAAGCTTCAGCGCCCGGCATTTGCTCGCCTTTATAAAACGCTTCGCCCTCGCCCATCATTAATAACGCAACCTGCGACATCGGCGCCAGATCGCCTGATGCGCCAACGGAACCTTTCTGGCAGACAACGGGAGTTACTCCCCTGTTTAACATTTCAATTAACGTAAGAGTAATTTCGGGGCGGCATCCTGAGTTGCCGTGAGCGTGCACGTTAATTCTTCCGGCAATCGCGCCTCTCACAAATTCAATCGGGGCGGGGTCGCCTATTCCGGCGGAATGATTATAAATTAAATATCTCTGGAAATCTTTTACCTGTTCATCGCTAAGTACAATTTCCGAAAATTCGCCGATGCCTGTGTTAACGCCGTACATAATTTCGTGCGCTTTAATTTTTTCTTCAAGCATGGCCCTGCATATCTTAATACGTTCAAGCGCGTCCGGGTGAAGCTCAACTTTTTCCCCATCCCTGGCTATGCTCACAAGCTTTTCGGCAGTGAGCCCGTATCCATCAAGTATAACCGGCATTATCTATCCTTTCATAAATTTTTTGTTACATACTACAAAAATAATAATAAGTAATCTGAGATTATAGTTTTAAAATTACACCTTTCAATTGCGGCTGATTGTCATGCGAAACAGGTAATTTGTCACTCTTTAACACGCATTTGTAAGCGTTTTTGTTATCATTTGTCATGCTTTGTACACGCTTTTTACTGATTAAGTAATTGTTTTTATATTATTTGCATTATTTTTATATGCATTTTGGAATGAGATACAGTCAGTAGATTCGTGAGAAAACTCTTTTTGTTTTGATTTTGAATTGGAATCATTGTTTTATGCCGTATAATTTTTTTCATTTCGCACGGACAGAAATGAGAATTCGTCAAACAGTTAATTGGTTAATTAAGTTAATTGGTTAATTAAGTTAACTGGTTAATTCGAAAAATAATATGAGCTTTGAAATAGTTTTTTATTAACTGCTAACTATTAACTACTAACTGTAGTATAATACAAATGTTTTGGTAAATCAAGGCAGAAATGTACGGATGGTTTAAGGAAGGCTGTTAATTGGTAAACTAATTATAAATTGCCATGTCATAGGCCCTTCATACCCGAGTAACAGCCAGCAATCACTAAAACCAAACAAACCAGAACATTTTGAATTGAACATCTTAAAATTATGCCGTATGTTTTAATCGGTGATTTCATGAAAAAATCTTTACTACATATCATTTCTTCTTTTCTCCCATACAAATTAATTTCTGTTTTGTTTGTTGTTAATTGTTCATTGCTAATTGGTAATTGTTATGGTCAGTGGACCCAGCTCCCCAATCTGCCGGTGAGCGGTACGGTTTATGATATGTATTTTGCAAATGCAAATACCGGATGGGTAACATTAGTCAGCCCTACGGCAATAATTAAAACTACTAACGGCGGACAGACCTGGGTAACGCAGTCAAATATAAGCATCCGAAACATACAATTTATTGATACCGCATTAGGTTATGGGCAGGGGTTTATAGGAACAAACGGCACAATATGGAAAACCACAAATGGCGGCGTAAACTGGAATAGTGTATTAAGCGACGGTAATGGTTACGCAGATATTTCATTTGTGAACAAAGACACAGGCTGGGTATGCGGATTTGACGGCACGTTCGGCGGCGTATGGCGAACGATAGACGGCGGCAATAACTGGGTAAGGCAATATACAAGTAACAGCAATGGGCTGGATAAAATATTTTTCCTGAAAAATAAAGTAAACGGCGAATACTGGGGTTGGACTTTTAAATCAATAGGATTATTTAAAACTACAAATTCCGGAGTTAACTGGGCTCAAATACCAAATAATTTAGGATCAGGTTGTGCTGATGGTGTAGATATGTATTTTATTGATACTGCAAGAGGAATTATCACACGTGGTTTAAGTTGTTTCAGTAAAACTACAAACGGAGGTTATAACTGGACAAATTATCAGGAATTTGCATCAGTAAGCTCTAAAATTGGGATAGGAGATAGTAATAAATTCTGGTTAACGCTTGGTACTGAAGATTCCCTTATAAAGACAACTAATTTTTTTCAGACTTACGGAAAGCAGGTAACGGTTGCATTTGCAAATAATATTTTTGCAATAGATACTTCAACCGTATATGCAGGCAGGGATATGATAAACATCATGAAAACAACTAACGGCGGCGGCGTAATAATATATTTGGGTATAGACAGCGCTAACACAATAGTCCCTGCAACATTCAGTTTACAGCAAAATTATCCAAATCCATTTAACCCCCAGACGACTATCAAATTTTCCTTAAGCAAATCAGCCTATGTTACATTGAGAATTTATGACTTAACAGGTAAGGAAGTTGTAAAAATTTACAATAATGAATATTTGCGCATTGGTAATTACAGGGCTGATATTGATTTCGGAAAGCTTAATGTTGCCAGCGGCGTATATTTTTATGAACTGGAAGCGAGCGATATAAAAACAAATATGCTATACAAAGATTCAAAAAAACTGGTTTACACAAAATAATGTTTTTAGAATAAACTTACTTACAGGAGGCAATCCTATGAAATCTCTTTACGCAAAGCTCTTTATATTTTCAATATCCATTCTTTTCTTTTCCCAATTTATCCGGTCCCAAACAATGCCAATGAAAGACAAGTTTTACATAGGCTATCACAGTAATTTTTACAGTCCGTGGAACTGGGGCACAGTGTTCCCGAGATTCAGCCAGCTTAACATAAATTTTATGCAAAACTATGGGTTTCATTTTGACAGGCAAAACGTAGGTATAGACGGAGGTTTCTTTGACGATATATCTTCATACAGCGGTAATGTAAACAGCCTGCTGGGTAACTGGAACGCAACTTTCCCCGGAAGCAACGCATTGTTTATGGAACGTGAAAAGGTTTTGCGCGCCGCATACGGGCAGTTAAGCGATTACCAGTGTGAGAATGTTCCTTCAACCACTCACCCGGGATATGGCTATATAACCAGAAACGGCAGCGATTACACCGAAACATGGCAGGGCGACAGCGTAAGCGGAATATATACGGGGCTGCCGGATATTAATAATCCTACTGGCCATTGGCTGGTTGACAGCCTGTATGAAAATATGGAGCAGATAAATTTCCCCGCGCCTAAACAGCCTGTTGGAATTGATATAAGCTGGGATTCAAAATATTATTATTCCGATATAAAAACGCCTTTTTATAAATGGTTCGTTCTGCCGAGGATGAGGATAGATTCAGCGGATGCATTTGGACCAAGCAAGCCGGTTTGCAGGATTGTTGTTGTACCATATGATGGGGATACAACAACAGACAGTACAAGGAAAGTGGATATTTTTACATCTGATTTTAGAGATGCTAACGGGAATTATAATGGACAATATCTTGAAAACTATTATAGGCTCGGAAGTTTATTACCCATGTCAATTTTTGGAAGTCAACTTAACCGGGGCAACGGGCCGATTTCAGATATGGATGCCAGAAGCTACGATCCGTATGCAAGCAAGGTTGATTACCGTATATACTGGTACGGGCAGGTTGACGTGCACCTTGACAGGGTGAGAGTCGCCGATGAATGGGCGTTTTATTTGTTTCATCCTGAACTGGATGCTTTAATTATGTATATGTATAATTTTGCGGAAAGAATAAAAAAAGCGGCAGAAGATGGATTGCAATACTTTTGCCCTGTAGTTTATGAGCGCAACCAGCAGCCATGCATTAATGAATTAAACAGGCTTTTATTAAAATACAGCAAAAATGCAATTGCAGTAAATAAAAAATAAAGTTATGTTTTGCATGTCATAAGCTTCTGAAAAATGAAAAAATCTTTACATAAAATATCTCCAGGTTTTTACCCGCAAAAATTAATTTCTGCTTTATTTGTTTTGTTTACTGTTAACTGTTCATTGTTAACTGTTAACTGTTTTTCACAGTGGACCCAGCTCCCCAATCTGCCTGTAAGCGGTACGGTAAGGCAAATGTTTTTCATTAATGTAAATACCGGTTGGATGTCTCTTGAAAGCCCAAGCAGTTTTATTAAAACTACAAATGGCGGGCAAACATGGAATGTTATATTAAACACAGGTCAGGTATTATTATTTACTTTTTTTAATGATACGCTTGGAGTTGCATTAGATATAACCGGGGGTCAGATATCACGTTCAACAAACGGCGGCGCTAATTGGAACACATTATATACAACAAGTAATGTTTTTCAAAATATTTTTTTTATCAACAAAGACACAGGCTGGGTATGCGGGTTTGACGGCACGTTTGGCGGCGTATGGCGAACGATAGACGGCGGCAATAACTGGATAAGACAATATACAAGCGCCAGCAATGGGCTGGATAAAATATTTTTCCTGAAGAATAAAGTAAACGGCGAATACTGGGGTTGGACATTTAAGTCAACTATACTTTTCAAAACTACAGACTCTGGAGTGAATTGGTTTTCAATACCTGGCGGAATTCCTAATTGCAGCGCCGGCGGCGCCTTTGATATGTTTTTCATTGATACGGGAAAAGGAATAGTGACAACGCAATTCGAATGTATTGATGTAACAATTAATGGTGGTTATAACTGGACAAGTTATTCAGAGTTTAATTCCGTCAGCTCCCACGTTTTTATGGGGGATAGCCTTAAAGGTTGGATAAGTTTAACGCCTGATAGCCTAATTAAAACTACAAATTTCTTTCAAAATTACGGAAAACAATTAACGCCAGCCTGGGCTTATGTAATTTTTGCGCTTGATACATCAACTGTTTACGGCGGTAAAAACATGACTAATATTATAAAAACGACAAATGGCGGCGGCGTAATAATATATTTGGGTATAGACAGCGCTAACACAATAGTCCCTGCAACATTCAGTTTACAGCAAAATTATCCAAATCCATTTAACCCTCAGACGACTATCAAATTTTCCTTAAGCAAATCAGCCTATGTTACATTGAGAATTTATGACTTAACAGGTAAGGAAGTTGTAAAAATTTACAATAATGTATATTTGCGCATTGGTAATTACAGGGCTGATATTGATTTCGGAAAGCTTAATGTTGCCAGCGGGGTATATTTTTACGAACTGGAAGCGAGTGATACAAAAACAAATATGCTATACAAAGAAACAAAAAAAATGCTGTTGATAAAATAGCGAAAGCTATTTTTGAAATCCCGTACCACGGGGCTAATTAAGTAACGATAGTTACTTAAATGGTAGTCCCGATTTATCGGGGGTTTACACAAAATAATGTTTTTAGAATAAACTTACTTACAGGAGGCAATCCTATGAAATCTCTTTACGCAAAGCTCTTTATATTTTCAATATCCATTCTTTTCTTTTCCCAATTTATCCGGTCCCAAACAATGCCAATGAAAGACAAGTTTTACATAGGCTATCACAGTAATTTTTACAGTCCGTGGAACTGGGGCACAGTGTTCCCGAGATTCAGCCAGCTTAACATAAATTTTATGCAAAACTATGGGTTTCATTTTGACAGGCAAAACGTAGGTATAGACGGAGGTTTCTTTGACGATATATCTTCATACAGCGGTAATGTAAACAGCCTGCTGGGTAACTGGAACGCAACTTTCCCCGGAAGCAACGCATTGTTTATGGAACGTGAAAAGGTTTTGCGCGCCGCATACGGGCAGTTAAGCGATTACCAGTGTGAGAATGTTCCTTCAACCACTCACCCGGGATATGGCTATATAACCAGAAACGGCAGCGATTACACCGAAACATGGCAGGGCGACAGCGTAAGCGGAATATATACGGGGCTGCCGGATATTAATAATCCTACTGGCCATTGGCTGGTTGACAGCCTGTATGAAAATATGGAGCAGATAAATTTCCCCGCGCCTAAACAGCCTGTTGGAATTGGTACAAGCTGGGATTCAAAATATTACTATTCTGATATAAAAACGCCGGGCTATAAATGGTTTGTGCTTCCGAGGATGAGGATAGATTCAGCGGATGCATTTGGACCCGGCAAGCCGGTTTGCAGGATTGTGGTTGTGCCGTATGATGGCGTTTCGGATACCACCAGTTCTACAAAAACTCTCAAAATTGATTTGTTCACAAGTGATTTTAGAGATGCAAACGGGAATTATTACGGACAATACCTCGATTTATTTTACAGAAGTAATGCATTGTTGCCTCTAACTGTTAGAGGCGATTCACTGAATAGCGGCAACGGGCCGATTTCAGATATGGATGCCAGAAGCTACGATCCGTATGCAAGCAAGGTTGATTACAGAATATACTGGTACGGGCAGGTGAACGTGCACCTTGACAGGGTGAGAGTTTGCGATGAATGGGCGTTTTATTTGTTTCATCCTGAACTGGATGCTTTAATTATGTTTATGTATAATTTTGCGGAAAGAATAAAAAGAGCGGCAGAAGATGGATTGCAATACTTTTGCCCTGTAGTTTATGAGCGCAACCAACAGCCCTGCATTAATGAATTAAACAGGCTTTTATTGGAATACAGCAAATATGCAATTGCAGTAAATGAAAAATAAAGCTATTTTTTGTACATTATAAGTTTCTGAAAAATGAAAAAATCTTTACATAAAATATCTCCAGGTTTTTACCCACAAAAATTAATTTCTGCTTTATTTGTTTTGTTTGCTGTTAACTGTTCATTGTTAACTGTTAACTGTTTTTCACAGTGGTCCCAGCTCCCTAACCTGCCGGTGAGCGGTACGGTTTATGATATGTATTTTATTAATTCAAACACCGGATGGTTAACGTTCAATACCACAGGCATAATTTTGAAGACAACAGATGGCGGGCAAAACTGGGTCCAACAAACGACGCCGGCTTCGGAAGTTTATGACATACAATTTTTTAATGACACAATAGGCGTTGCTTTAAGTTATTTATCAACGAACAGATTGATACTTAAGACCACAAATGGCGGCATAAACTGGAATACAATATATACAACATCGATCGGATTTTCAAATTTTTCATTTGTCAACAAAGATACAGGCTGGGTATGCGGGTTTGACGGCACGTTCGGCGGCGTGTGGCGAACCATAGACGGCGGCAATAACTGGGTAAGGCAATATACAAGTAACAGCAACGGGCTTGATAAAATATTTTTCCTGAAAAATAAAGTAAATGGCGAATACTGGGGATGGACCTTTAAATCAACTATATTATTCAAGACAACAAACTCAGGTGTAAATTGGACATTAATAACTAATGATTTGGGAAATTCCTGCGGTGATGGTTCAGATATTTATTTTATTGATACGGCTAAGGGTATAATGACAAGAAGCGGAGGCTGCCTGAGTAGAACAACAAACGGAGGATACAATTGGAATAATATAGTTGAGCCGAATATAACCAGTGGGTGCAGAATAGCAATGGGAGATCAAAATAAAGGATGGGTGTCTGTAGCGGAGGATAGTATAATAAAAACGGTCAATTTTTTTCAGACTTATGGTAAGCAAATCACACCGGTTATAGCAACGAAAATATTTGCAATTGATACGTCTTTTGCCTGGGGTGGATTAAATCAGTCAAACATTATGAAAACAACTAATGGTGGCGGGCCCATAGTTTCAGTGGAACAAATCAGTTCACAGACGCCAAACAGGTTTGATTTGTATCAAAACTTTCCAAATCCGTTCAATCCATCGACAAAAATCAATTTTGATCTGCCTAAAGACGGTAAAGTAACACTGATAATTTATGATTTACTTGGCCGCGTTGTGAAAAGATTATTAAACGGCGAATTTAAACAGGCAGGAAGATATTCTATTGATTTCAACGCAAGCAATTATGCTTCCGGCGTTTACTTCTATAGAATAGAGGCTGGCGATTATGTTCAAAGTAAGAAAATGGTATTGGTGAAATAAAAGATGTTGAGTCATGCCAAAGGCATGACGAAATCCCGCCTTCGGCGGGAGTGTTGATAAAGTAGTTTGAGATTAGAGCATTAAGCAGTCCCAAGCCGGAGCTTGGGACTGAAGAAGAATCTTTCATTCAGACCACCCCTGCCCCGATTAACATCGGGGCTTTCCCCTCCTTGAAAAAGGAGGGGAGCAAGATTAGAACAGGTTCGCTTCTCAACAAAAAGAAAAGGCGACCGATTGACCGCCTTTAATTCGTAATTCTTAATTTCTAATTCTTAATTCACGCTCACGCTGTTTTAACTATTCTCATCTTATAGAATGAACGCCATACGAAGTATAACGCATTCAGGAAGAATACAACGCCAACATAAGGCGCGGCTGCGCGGAAGCCGGGGCTGATAGCAATTTCCATTGCGAGAAGTCCGAACAAGGTTGTAAACTTAATAATCGGGTTCAGCGCGACAGATGAAGTATCTTTGAACGGGTCGCCTACTGTATCGCCGACAATCGTGGCGTCATGCAAAGGAGTGTTCTTTTCTTTCAGATCTACTTCAACAACTTTCTTCGCGTTATCCCATGCGCCGCCGGCGTTTGCCATGAACATCGCCTGGAACAGGCCGAACATCGCGATCGAGATCAGGAAGCTGACAAAGAATGAAACAGGTTCAGGCGACTTTCCCGGAGCCGAGAAGAATGCAAAAGCCAGCGCAAATGAGAATATCGCGACAAATATATTGAACATACCTGTCTGCGCATACTTGGTGCAGATCTTCACAACTTCTTTTGATGTTTCTGTAGACGCGCTCATGCCCGCGTTTTCATCTAGATTAATATTTTTCTTAATGTATTCTACGGCTCTGTATGCGCCGGTTGTTACCGCCTGAATAGAAGCGCCTGTAAACCAGTAAACTACCGCGCCGCCGCAAAGGAATCCAAGAATCGAATACGGATTCAATATACTTAGTATCGCCTCCGGCTGTATGCCAAGCGTTTGCTTTATTACAAGTATTAACGAAAATATCATAGTTGTGGCGCCTACTACCGCGGTGCCTATTAATACAGGTTTGGCGGTCGCTTTAAATGTATTGCCAGCGCCGTCATTTGCTTCTAAGTAATGTTTTGCTTTTTCAAAATCCGGTTTGAAACCAAACTTACTTTCTATTTCGGCGGAAATATTCGGACGGGTTTCGATCAACGAAAGTTCGTAAATTGACTGGGCGTTATCTGTAACGGGCCCGTAGCTATCAACTGCTATTGTAACAGGCCCCATGCCAAGCATACCGAAAGCAACCAAACCGAATGCGAAAATTGAAGCATAAGCGGGAATCATATCCGCGCCTATTGAGTTTGACGCAACGTATGCAATAAGCATAAGCACAAAGAAAACCATTCCCTGCCAGAAGGCCGAGAAGTTTCCTGCGACAAGTCCTGAAAGAATTGTAAGCGATGAACCGCCTTCTCTTGATGCCGTTACAATTTCCTTAACGTGTTTGGACTTGGGGCTTGTAAAAATTTTTGTAAACTCCGGTATCAGCGCCGCGCCTAAAGTTCCGCAGCTTATAATTATAGAAAGCACAAGCCACAGGTTGTTGGCAAGATGCCCGATCAAAACATAGCTGATGGCAAAAGTTACTATTATGGAAACAATTGATGTGATCCAGACAAGCGAAGTAAGCGGAGCCTCGAAATCAAATTCCTCGCTTTTGCCGTACTTTGCGTTGGAATAAATGCTGTTTATGTAATATGAAATTATTGATGTTACTATCATCAGGATACGCATTGCGAATATCCATGTAAGAAGCTCTTTCTGGTATTCAATATTTGTGACCGCAAGAACAATAAAGCTGATAAGCGCCACGCCTGTAACGCCGTAAGTTTCAAATCCGTCCGCTGTGGGTCCAACCGAGTCTCCCGCATTATCGCCGGTGCAATCCGCAATAACGCCCGGGTTGCGAGGGTCATCTTCTTTTATTTTAAAAACGATCTTCATTAAGTCAGAGCCAATATCGGCGATCTTTGTAAATATACCGCCTGCGATTCTAAGCGCGCTGGCTCCAAGCGATTCGCCTACTGCGAACCCGATAAAACATGAACCCGCATACTCTCTTGGAATAAAAAGCAGGATAATTAACATCATGATAAGCTCGACGCACACAAGCATAACGCCAATACTCATACCCGCATACAGCGGAATGTTGAGCAGTTTAATAGGCTTTCTTTCAAGCGAGGCGAATGCCATACGGCTGTTTGCCAAAGTATTCATTCTTATACCGAATGCCGCCACGCTGTAGGAGCCAAGTATTCCGACAACCGTCCATGAAATAATTAATACAACTCCGCCAACGCCGGTATGCTGAAGGAAACCAAAATAGAACGACATACACGCGGCGATAAATACAAAAAGTATCGCAAGGAATTTACCCTGCTGCTGGAGATATGTTTTACATGTAGCGTAAATAATTGAAGCAACGTCAAGCATTGACTCATGCGCTTTAAGCTTCTTAACTTTCCAGAACATGGTCAAACCGAAAACCAGTCCGAGGGCGCATATTATAAGTCCCATTGTCAGCAGGTAGTTTTGGTTTGGATTCAGATCGGGAATTTTAAGGTCGGCTTCGCTTGCAAAAGCGCTTGCGGATGCTGCCAGGAAGAAGAAGACGCTTAATAGAAATTTTTTCATATTATGATTATTGCTGGTTTTATTATACTAGATTTGGAATTCTTAGGCCAAAAAACTTCTGCTCTTTTTACCTCACCCCCGCTGCTTGAGCGTCACCCCCTCTGTTTATTCGGATCCCGACGCGCCATAGACGCTTTGCGGGATTTCGTTTTGCCTGCCCCGGCAGAACTCAAGATGGATTTGGGGGTGAGGTTAACTTTTGCCTCACCCCCCAGCCCCCTCTCCCACAGGGAGAGGGGGGTCAAACTTAAATAATATTCTATATAAGAAAACTCTTATTAAAATTGTTCATTGTTTCTGAAATACCGGAAGATACAAAACTAAGAACCGCGTCTTTGGCGGCTGTAACTATCTTATCAAGGTCTTTGGTCTCACTTGCGGAAAAATCACCCAGAACATATTCAGCCAGATCGTAAGAGCCGTCTTCAGTTTTCACCTTTTCAAGTTCTGTTTCAGTCTTTATCCCTATCCTAAGTCTTGGTATCTCCTCGCTTTCAAATTCGTAGATAACGGATTTTATACCGTTCTGTCCGCCGTCGCTACCCGAGGGCCTCATTCTGAGCGTTCCGAATTCGAGATTGACGTCATCGTATACGACGAGAATTTTTTCTTTGGGCGCTTCGAACCTGTCTGAGAAATTTTTAACCGCCCGGCCGCTTGAGTTCATATAAGTCATAGGTTTCAGCAGAACTACTTTTTCTTCGTTATACTCCGCCAGACCCGCGATGAAAAGTTCTTCTTTGGCGTTAAGAGGTGTTTTAAAGAACTCCGCGAGTTTATCTATGACCATAAACCCGATATTATGTCTTGTGTTGTGATATTTTAAACCGGGGTTGCCTAAGCCAGCAATCAGGTACATTTTTAAAAGGGACTGCCGCTACTTCTTTTCTTTTTCTTTTCCTTCTTGATCTTCTTCATCCTTCTTGCCCTTGGCAATTACTTCGGGCTCGGCGGCCGCTTCGGCGCCCTCAACCGCGGCGGTTTCAGGAGTTTCAACCTTTTCAACAGCAGGCGGAACTACCGAAACTATTGTTGAATCAGGATTATCAAGAATTTCGAAATTAACAAGCTGGATATCGCTTACGTGAACCGAGTCGCCTATTTTCAGGCTTTCAATATTAATATCTATGTGGGAAGGTATATCTTTAGGCAAACATTCAACTTCGACTTTGTGCATAGTATGCTGAACCACACCGCCGTCTTTTATGCCAACAGCGGCACCAACAAGAACAAGCGGGATCTCGATAGTTATTTTCTCGTTCTCGGATATCCCGAGCAGGTCAAAATGTACGGGCCTGTCCGATATAGGGTCGAACTGTACGTCTTTTAAGATACAGTTATAAACTCCGGCAGCGCCTTCTATATTCAGGTTAATTATCTTGACGTCTGAAGTATGAGTGAAGGTTTTTAAAACCGATTCCTTTACGTATATAGGTATAGGTTTAATCTCTCTTGAATAGATAACGCCGGGAATATTACCCTTTTTCCTGTTTCCTTTTACCGTAGATTTTCCAACATCTTCCCTTTTCAATGCGGTTAGATTTGTAGCTGCCATTGTAGATATTCCTTAATTATTTAAAAAATCGAAGTGTTACGAATCACAAAAATAGCAAAAATCGGGGATTTAGTCAATGTAAGAAAAAGGTGAGGATTCATTCAAATTGGCGGTTTTGGGGAGGTTTTTGAATGCATTCGCCCATATCATGTTAAAGTTTTATTAGCTTCTATTGCAGTATGAATCTTTAAACTTTTTAATATTTCCGTTGCATCGTAAGTCCGAACGCCGTTTGGACGCTGCCGAAAGCAGCAAGAGATTATTAAAGTCCTTCGGGCTTACTCGAAACAGCCCTCCAAAGGCGGGTAAACGTTTCGAGTTACATTGCAACTTAAAATCTGTAGCTTAGTCCCAGAATTGGCACTCGCGGAAACTGGTAATCCGCCCGGATACCGTGATAATAATTACTCCAGTAATAGTCGTAATAATTCACATTGTTCAGAACGTTTATCAGGTCAACATAAACCAATAATTCAGTTTTCCCGAACCGCGTCTGGTAATCAACCCTGAAATCCAGCCTTGAATATTCCGGCATCGCCGCCTTGTTATATTCCGTCTTATCGTAAATACCGGTGAATGAATCAAGGGATTTAACCACATCAAACGGCGTATATGGCCTTCCGCCCGCATACTTGTATCTTGAACTAACGCTCAGGCCAAACCTGGTTTTGTAGCCAATTATAGCAGTAACCTGGTTGTGCGGGTCAAACTCCGCCGGCTGAACGTCTCCGGCGAGGGCAATGAACGCTGATTTTGTATGAGAATATGTGAGGGTCCAGTAAAATCCGTTCGAGGAATTTTTTTTCTGAAATGTAAATTCAACGCCGGCGAAATAACCGTTCCCTGAGCTCACGGCCCGGTCCAGAAAATTAGGATAGATGTTCACGCCGCTGTTTACATATATATAGTTCGGGTCATAAACGCTTACAGGGTAATTATAATATTGTTTCAGGTACGGCTCAACTGTAAACTTCATATCGTTAGAAATGTACTGCTCAAACCCCAAAACAACTTCGTCCACCCTGATGAATTCCAAGTCTTTATTATGTTCATCGGCAAGGACCCAAAGGATCTCGGGCGCCTGCCGGTAAATTCCCGCGCTGGCGTTAATAACGCTGGAGGGAGTTAGATTGTATGAAAGGCTTATTCGCGGCGAGAAACAATATTTATCGCTTATCATCGCGAAGTAGTCAAACCTAACGCCAGTATTTAATTTTAGCTTTCCCTTTAATAAGGTCGAGATCAAATTGAACCCCCCGTTTATTTTAAATGTATTCAGACCGGAGTTAATATCTACTTCAGGCGAGTAATAGTTTGACGAATTCAGACCGTCGTGTTTGAACACATCGTATTTCGAAAAAAAGTAATGAGACTCAGCGAATAGATCAAGATCAAACAGTCTGTTAAACCTGTAACTGAGATCCTGCTTAATAAATACATCGTTATCGCTTATGTTAAGATTGAAATTGTTATAATTAACGTTGTAGTAATTCCAGTTATAGCCTGAAATAAACCGGTACTCGGAATCGAATCCTTTCCTTGTGAAATTAAATCCCGTAGCAAGAATTTTGGCGTGGATGGTATCATACATATAGTCGCCGGTTTTAAACGGGATAGCGTTATCAATTGCAAAAAGGCCGGTAACGCTTATCTTATCGGTTTTTGAAATATCATAATTATATTTCATGTTAAAGTCCCAGTATTCAGGAATGATATCTGTATTAAGCTGTTCTTTAATTAACTCCAGGTAGCTTCTCCTTGCCGATAACATATAAGATGATTTTGAATTGAGGGGCCCTTCGATAAACGCGCCGAATCCCGTTGCAGAAATATTCAGGTCGCGGATTTGTTTTTCCCTGTTTCCTTCACGCAGCTTTATATCCATCACGCTTGAAAGCCTGTCCCCGTATTTTACCGGGAAACCTCCGCTGTAGAAATCAACGTCTTCAACAAGCTTTAGGTTAATATAGCTTAACAGTCCGTTTGTAGTGCCCGGCGGGCCGTAATGGTTTGGATTCTGAACTTCCGCGCCGTCTATCAAAGTAAGGTTTTCTGCCGGCGAGCCGCCGCGTACAATTATCTCGTTTTGTATATCGTTGCCTATTGAAACGCCGGGTGAGCTTGTGAAGTATCTCACAACGTCTTCCTCGGCGCCCGGGGTTTTTCTTATTTCTTCGTAGACTGCATTCGTGTAGCTTGTGGTTTGCTCGTCTTTCTTCTTAAAATATTTTTCTCTCACATCAATTGTATCGGTGACCGTTTCAAACGGCGCAAGATAAATGTTCACAAAGGCTAAGGAGCTGTCGCAATTTGTTTTGACAAAAATAACTCTTGTTGAATAACCTTCTTTTGAAACGATCAGCCTGTATGAACCCGGCGCAAAATTGTTGAATATAAAGCCTCCATCGCCGCCTGAGAGACTTGATTTCCCGTAACCGTCGACTTCAATTCTTGATGATGCAATTGGGTTTCCGCTGAGGCTGTCTGTGATAGTCCCGGAAATTTTGCACTGGGGGAAAGCTGAATTACCTGCAAAAAAGAGGGTAATTGCAATAAATATCAGAGTTTTCACTTTATTAATACAGTGATTTTCCTAATATATTTCAATATTTTACTTAAGTAAATGATGAATTTAAAGACCTTTATATTGCTGGCTATATTGTCAATTTCAGGGACTGTGTTTCTTGAAGGCTGCATCGACGCGCCTGTTGCTCCAAAGGGAATTATAAGCGGAACTGTTTATGGCTGGAATGGCTTTCCTGAAAGGGACGCCATGATCAGCGTGGGCGATTATCCCATCGCAAAAACCGACCTGTCGGGAAACTTTGCTCTTGATGCTTCCGGCTCACCTTATGACCTGGTAATTGGCGGCCAGAAATATCTGAGCTTAAGCAGCTACTCGCCTCAGTTGAATGATTTTTCAACATATGTAAGTTTCTCTGAATTGAGCGCTACAGTAAAATTCCCAAAGCGAACCCCTGACAGGCACACTATCATTAAATTTATTAGTCCGGACTTTTTCTATCAGGAATCAGATTTACTATATCCTCATTATAATGATTCAACTTTTTACTTGAATATCTGGCTGCCAACTCATAAAAATGTTATAAGCGGGAAATTATTGTATCTTGAAGGAATAAGCTATTCCGGTAATATTTATACGTATACAAAATACGGAGTCAAAGAAGTTTCTTTACCCGCTATTAACTCGACTATTCAGTTTAGTCCGGAGGAAATTAACAATATCCCCGATTTTATTTACCAGGATTACCGCGAGGTCTTCCCCGGTAACGATTTCAGGAGCGGGGAAACTAAATGTTCTTTAATTTTTAACGGAATGGGTAAAGGTTCTGATTTACAAATAGATGATTATTTCCAGGAGCAATCCGGTACTTTTGTTATTCCTATTCTGAAAGGTTTATATTACAGGTTAAAAATAGCGAGTGATTATTATCGTGTTCCAATATCAGGCGTCATTCATGGTTCGAAATGGGGATACTTTAATCCCGGCGACGACATAACAATAGTTCATGATGATCCTGTAGCTCAGTTACAGCCGCAAAACGGGAAAACCAATATTATAGAATCAACGACTTTTCAAATATCCGACCCCGGAGAAAAAGGGGTTTACTTTTACTGCTTCCAGGAAAATTCCATGGATGGTCCTTACAATATTATAACTGTTGTAACCGACAGGCAATCGATAAATTTTAAAGATGCTGAATGCCGGGCGGTAAATTTCAGATCAAACTCCCAATATTACTGGTATGTCTTAAAATACCCGCATTACACGTCGATAAATGATTTTATTTCGAGTTATTATGCGGATGATAGCAGATATAATTCCGTGCCAAGTTCACCTGCTTTAAAATTCACTACCGCTCCATAAGATATGACGAATTTTAAACCCTTTATACTCACGCTATTTCTATTTATCTCATGCGGCGTTTTCTTTAACGGCTGCCTTGAAGCGCCGGTTTCGCCCTTTGGGGCGGTTAGCGGAAAAATTTTCGACCGTTTAGGATTTCCCGAGCGCCAAATACTGGTGAGCGCCGGGCATTACCCTTATCTCATAACTGATAATTCAGGAGCGTTCAGTTTCAGTTATTTGGTAAAACCATATGATCTTGTGCTTGGAAGCCAAAACATAGATGAAGTATGGTCGGAAAAATACTTAAATCTCACTTCAGATGCCCCCAGATTGATCGATTTCAAGGTTCTCAATAACGCTTCAAGCCGAACCAGCCTGGTAGTTACGTTCCCAAAGCTCGATTCAAACAGATTTGCATTCTTAAAATTCATAAGCTCTGAGCAGTTCTCTCAGGGCAATTATACGGGTGAGCCATTTGATACAGCCGTATACTCATATGTTGACATGCCCGGCGATAAATCTGAAATTTCAGGCAAACTATTGTACCTGGAGTTTGAATATGACAGCTATTATAACATGATCAGATCTTATCGGAGGTTCGGCATAAAAGACATAACTTTGCAAGGATCTTTTAACAACCGGTTCAGTTTTACAGGCTCCGAAATTAATAACGCGCCTCAGACATCGCATGTAAATTTCAGCGTGGTGTTTCCGGGCGCCGAACAGAATCTGCAGGAAAACAGCTACCTGTATTTTGCCGGAATGAACCATAATTCAAGCCTCGGGCTTGAAGTTTTAAGCGGGGCTCTTACAGGTACGTTCAGCATGCCGGTCATTTATCAGCTAAACTGCAAGTTAATGATTTCAAGCATCGATTATAATAATTACGGAGATGTTAACCGGACATTCGCCGATCCAGGGGGGAATGCCGCGATCAATTTCGATAACCCGATCACTCTGGTGCGCCCCATAAACGGGCAAACTCATATAACAGATTCCTCTGTTTTTGAGGTCTCGGATGACGGCGAAAAAGGAGTATATTGTTTTTCATTTTATTCCCAATACGGCGTCTCACCGCAAAGCGAAACATATTTGGTTACCGACAGGAAAAAAGTAACGCTTGGAGATGTAAAGTCAATTTACACAACATTCGTGAGAGGAGGGGGATATTACTGGCAAGTTGTAAAATACTCGCATTACAATTCAATTGATGATTTTGCTGCAGTGAAATATCCAGATGACATCAATTATACTTCAACGAGGACGGCAAATTACGGGGTATTTACAATAGCGCCATAACCTACTTCAGCCATTTGTTTTCGCGGTACCAGCCGATAGTGTTTTTGAATCCTTCTTCAAGGGTAAACTTTTCTTTAAAACCTAAATCGCGTTTTGCTTTTTCAACCGAACATATCCAGTAAGCCTGGGTTATCTCTTTTACTTTTTCCCTGTTAAGTATTACCGGTTTCGTGGACATATAGCCAAACACTTCCGAAAAAAATCCGACCACATGAACGGCAAAATGCGGGATAACTATTTTCAAAGATTTTTTCCCAAGAAGCCGCTGCGTTATTTCCCCCACTTCGCGCCAGTTGTAAAATTTCTCAGATGAAATAAAATAGATATTTGATTTTGCCTTATCAGATTCTCCCGCAAGTATTATTCCGTCAACCAGGTCAAGCGCATGGATCAGGCTGACCAACTTATTTTCGAAACCTATAAGCGGCTGCAATCCCCTGTTCATTGCTTTGAAATATTCAAAAATAGCGTAATCCCTGGGACCATAAACGGCAGGCGGTCGAACAACAGTGCAATTCAGTTTATCAAAATAAGTTCTTACGATCTTTTCCGCTTGCATTTTTGATTTGCCGTAAGTTGTTAACGGCCGGTAATCGCGGGTTTCGTCAATAGGCTTCCCGTCAAAAGACGGCCCTGCGGCGGCCTGCGAGCTTATATGCACAAATTTCTTTAGTTCAGGATTTGCTTCCAGGGTAATCTCAAGCAGGCTTTTTGTTGCATCTACATTGCCGCGGTAAAACTCTTCCTTCTTTTTGGCAAATGTAACGCCCGCAATATGATAAACATAGTCGGTATTTTTTATCTCCGGCGTAAGTATATTTTTATCAAACAAATCGCCGTAAACAAACTCAACGCCTTTATCTTTAAGCCATTTTAGATTGCTGGTTTTTCTTACTAAACATTTTATTTCATAGTTCTTCCTCAGCAATTGGTCAACAAGATGCGAGCCTATAAACCCTGTTGCCCCTGTAATGAACGCTCTAGCCACAGTAACTTCCTTGTTATAGTTTTCTTAATTCTGTAAATTTACTTTATCTGCCGGATGTTTGCCGGGCAAACAATCTCAAACATATTTATTAAAAACGGAAGATACAATTTGATTATGCGGCACGGGGCCCGAATCACTGATTTTCCGTGAAAGGAGCAATAATTCGTGGATTTATTCCAAAAGTGTTTTGATTTCACAAGAGCGGATTCGGTGAAGGAATCGGGGCTTTATCCCTATTTCCGTCCAATTGAAGAGAATGAAGGGCCGGTTGTAAAAATAGAAGGCAAGAAGAAAATAATGGCGGGTTCCAATAATTATTTGGGGCTCACCTCTCATCCAAAAGTAAAGGAAGCCGCAATTAAGGCGGTCGAAAAATACGGAACGGGCTGCAGCGGCTCAAGGTACCTGACCGGAACGCTTGACCTGCACATTGAACTTGAAAAACGAATGGCAAAGTTCTTCGGTACGGAAGCCGTTCTTTTGTTTTCGACTGGATACCAGACTGCGCAGGGCATTATACCAACCATAGTCCAAAAAGGGGAATACGTTGTTTCGGATAAAGATAACCATGCCTGTATAGTCGCCGCCGACCTCATGGCAAAAGGCGGCTTCGCTGAGTTCAAGCGCTACAAACATAACGATATGGAAGACCTTGAAGCAGTGTTGAAAAAGATCCCTAAGGACAAAGCCAAGCTGATTGTTTCAGACGGGGTGTTTTCAACCACCGGAGAGATTGTACATTTGCCAAGGCTCAAAGAGCTTGCCGATGAATTTGGAGCAAGAATTATGATAGATGACGCGCATGCAGTTGGAGTGATAGGCAAAGGCGGGCGCGGCACAGGTTCGTATTATAACATGGCAGACAAGATAGATATAACAATGGGCACCTTTTCAAAAACATTCGCTTCGCTGGGCGGATTTATGGCGGCTTCAGAGCGGGTTATCAACTATATTAAACACTGGGCGCCTGCTCTGATATTCAGCGCATCGCCTACCCCGGCTTCGGTTGCTGCCGCTATGGCTGCGCTCGAAATTCTGGAAGCTGAACCTGAACGCGTTGACAGATTAATTCAAAACGCGAATCATATGCGTGAGGGATTCAAGAAGCTGGGATTTACAATCCTGGAAAGCGAAACGGCGATCGTGCCCGTGATTATAGGCGATGACGAAAGGACTTTTATATTCTGGCGCAAGCTTTATGATGCGGGTGTTTTCACCAACGCGTTTATCTCGCCGGGCGTACCGCCGGGAATGGCAATGCTCAGAACTTCGTATATGACAACCCATGAAATGGAACACCTTGACAGGATTTTGCAGCTCTTCGGTGAAATAGGAAAAGAATTAGGGATAATATAATAAATCAATACGAGCCTTGCTTCAGACAGCATGTAATACAGGCTAAGGAATATTTTCAATAAATGACCACAGATAAAGAACCGTCAGTTTTCAGATTTTCAATATATATTTTGCTTGCCGCCGCGCTCATAAGTTTGGCCTCATGTTCAAAAAAAGACGAGAAGCCGGTAACAGATAACAAGAAACAGTCAGTACAGAACCCGGACTCACAAACCGAGGACGAAAATGCCCCGGCTGATACTAACCTGACGCCGGAAGAGAAATTCTCCACGTCTATTATGACCGATTTTCTTGATGAACTTGATGATGAGGACCTCCAGGGTTTTCTTGAAGACGAGGTATTCAAATTTTCGAATAATTATACCGGCGCGGCTGTGATAGGGCTCACTTCAAGCACCTGGCTTCTTACGCTGGAAAAAGATAATTCAACGAAGAACTACATTATTCAGAAATATGTTGATTTCAAAACAAACGATTATTATTTCACAATGAACGAAACCGGCATGAAAGTTCCGGATATTGTATCTCACAGCGGCGGGAAATAATTTTGAGCAAAATCCAAAAACATATCATGAAAAATTTAATAATAGTTGCATTTATTTTTTTTGCGGCGTCCAGCGCATACTCGCAAAGCGAGATCAGCTCTGCAGACGCTAAGGACCATATAGGCGAAACGGTCATGGTAAAAGGGAAAGTGGCTGATGTATACACTTCACCCAAAGGGAGAACGCTGATAAATTTTGACGATAAGTACCCTAACCAGACATTCACTGTGGTCATAAACGAAGATACAAAAGTCGATATCAGTTCAATTTCGGCAGGCTCAACCTTAACTGTAACCGGACTCATAAAGAGCTACAAAGATAAGCCTGAAATAGTTATTGAATCTCAGGACCAGATTGTAAAAGTGGAGTGATTAATTAAATTCGTCAGATTCATCAAATTTGTCAGATTTATCAGATATTGATATAATCAGATTGAAGACAGAAGATTGCCAATTGACGATCTCTAATCTGATAATCTCTAATCTAGAAAAGCCTTACATGCTCAACCATTATGCACCTGTTCTGAACAACTTTGATTCCGGCGCTTTCGAGCATTTTAGCCGCATTATCATTATAAATTCCAAGCTGAAACCAGACATATTTAGGCGGCGGTTTCATCTTTAAGATTTCTTTAGCATGTCCTTCTAAATATTCCGGCCTCCTGAATATATCCACCAGATCTATTTCGTCTTTAATATCCAATACCGAGTCATAAAATCCGGAGCCCAGAACTTCTTTGCCCGCCCTGGTAGGGTTTACAGGATATATAATGTAACCATGTTCTTTCATGTAAAATGGTATTTTGAACGCCTCTTCAGACTGGTCTTCTTTCATACCAAGCACCGCAATTGTCCTGGAGTTCGCAAGCATTTCCTTAATTATGTCCATTTTATTCTCTGTTTATAAGCAATTTACCAGAGCGCTGATAAATCTCTTGAAAGTTTTTTAATATACGGCTATTTTTGATTACTATAACGAGAAAAATGGGAAGAAAATTTCTAAAGTCAAATAAGCGTAAGATAAAATTTAACAGAGCTAAATTTTAAATTGTCCCGAACTTCAAAACTTCGGGACATTTTTTTTTCACTTTTCGTGAAATCAATATATGAACACAACGGCATTCGCAAAAAAGATATTCGGAGCGGCAAACATCAAAGGTATTGAGCCTGTTGATAGCGGTTATGTTTGGAAATATAAAATAGTCGTTTTCACACCCGTTGAAAAAGCGGATGAAATGACATTCCTGATGGCCTCGGCAGGCGCAGGCGTTGTGGGCGCATATACGCTGTGCTCTTTCCGCACAAAGGGAACGGGTACATTTTATGGCGGAAGATATTCAAAGCCCTTCGCGGGAAAAAAAGGGCGTTTTGAAATGACTGAAGAGATCAGGCTCGAGATGATATGCGATGAGCGCTATCTTGACGGCGCAATTGACGCAATGTATGAAGTACATCCGTATGAAGAACCTGCATGCGAGATATACCCTGTTATGGTACGCTCTGATAAAACGGATGATTCTGTGATCGCCGTCAGTTTTAAGAAAAGCCCGGAACTGAAATCGATTTTGACGAAGATAAATACTTCTATTAACGCATCAAATCTTGAATTGGCGCCGGCAGGGACAAAAATACTGAGCGCAGTCATAGATTTCTCAGGCAGAGAAAATTATTACCCCGATGTAAGGGGAAAGAAAAAAGTTTTATATATTTCAAAAAGTTCTGACGATTCTTATAATATCAGACTGGTTTAAAAGAAGGGGATAAAATGAAAGAAAGATTACTGGCGCTCTACAAGCTAAGCCGCATTGACAAGGAACTGGCGGAACTGGAGAGCTTGAAAGGCGACATACCCGATATAATAGACGATCTGACCAACCAGAGAAACACGCTGGAAGAAAATATTAACTCTTTGCAGAATCAGATGAGACGATATGCTCCGGTTAGAATTTCAATATTAGAGTCAAATGAAGCCCTGACTAAAAAAATCGACGAGAACGATAACCTGCTCCGTTCAGGCGCGGTAAAATCGAATGAAGAATATAACGCTTTGGCAAGGGAGATAGAAGACGCCTACGATAAAATTGATTCCAATGAAAAGCTCATGGAATCAGAATACAAAGGGAAAAAAGCGGAGTTTGAATCAAAACTTACCGGGCTAAGAGAAAAGTTCGGGGAAATTGACGCCAGCCTTAAGCAGAACCAGGTGGAGCTTACTGAGCTTGGCAAACAGAACCAGGAAGAGGAAAACGAGCTAAGAAAGAAGCGCGGCGAGCTGCTGCCCGGCATAAGCGCCGAGGACCTTCAGTTCTATGAGAGGATAAATGACGCGATGTATGGCGACGCAGTTGCTGTCGTGAGGAAAGGCTCATGCCTCGGGTGCTACAGCTCGATCCCTCCGCAGAGAGCGATCGAGATCCGAACAGCGAACCGCTTTTTCAACTGCGAAGCATGCGGCAGGATCCTGATAGCCGAAGAACTTATTAAAGAATAGAACTATTTGAGCTCTATAAAGGTTTTCACCGATGGGGCTTCGAAAGGAAACCCGGGAAGGGCAGGAATTGGCGTCATCATTTACGATGAAAACGATTTCATCCTGGATTCATATAAAGAATATCTCGGCACAGCCACAAACAACCAGGCGGAATACAAAGCCCTTATCAAGAGCGCGGAACTGATAAATAGGCTCATCGAAAAAAAAGAAACAGAATTTGATAAAGTCGAATTCTATTCGGATAGCGATTTGATGGTAAACCAGGTAAATTTCGATTACCAGGTAAAAGAACCTGAGCTTGCGCTGTTAAACAACAAGTTTCACGTAAAGATGAAGAAGCTTGCAATTCCGTTCAGTATAGCGCACATTGACCGGGAGAAGAACAAAGCGGCCGACAGGTTGTTAGATCAGTCAATAAGTTCAGTTTAGTATATGTTGTTCTTTTTTAAGATTCAGGGAAACTGCGCCGCCGTTACCCGCACGCCGGGGAAGGAGAGTCCGGACGACTTTCAAGGGCAAGGCGCCTTCTGAAAGGAAGGGTGGCGCAACAGCGCGAACGGAAAGTGTAGCAGAAAACAAACCGCCGTGCATGCAAATGCAGGGTAAGGGTGAAAAGGCGGCGTAAGAGACCACCGTTCCGGAGGGTAACCGCCGGATGCATGACAAACCCCGCCGGAGTGCAAGGCCGTTAAAGCAGCGCGCTCTATGATTCGTCATAGACTAATGACTGCCCGTCTGAAGCTGCAGGGTAGGCCGCTCAGATAAATGGCTGCTAATCGCCTTAAGGCTTCGCCTTCGGGCGTGAAACAGAATCCGGCTTACGGGCTTCCCTTTTTCTTCTCTTCTATATCAGCCAGCGTTTGTCTGGCTACTTTGTTAGGGGGTCTGTCTTTAGAATTCTTTCGCATACCGACCCCGCTTTTTGCAAATCGTTTATCTTAACATAATAAAACAACTCCACAATTTCCGCGCTTTCGTCATTTGGATCGCAGCTGTATATAAAATTTAATTCCTTTTTCATGTTTTCGTAATCGCGCGACCTTAAATAATACCGAACGAGATTATTTCTGAAAGTCATCAGCGTAGAATCTGCCGCCAGAACCTTGTCTTTAGAGAATCAGCTTCAATTTTCTTTCCCATCTCATAGTATATCATAGCAAGAAGAGCTTCATATTGCAGGCTTGAGTACAAATTCACCTTTGCTCTGTTCAGCTCGGCTTCCGCCTGTGTCAGCAGTTTATTTTTCGCCTCGGCGTCAAGCGCGGGATTTCTGGAACAGTACTGATAAACTGAATAAGCCAAAGTGAACCTGTAATCCGGGCATCCGGGGTTCAGAGATACTGCGGCATTGAAAGCTCTTACGAAATCGTTTATATTGCCGGGGTTTAAATAATCGAGTCCTTCCCTGAAATAACTGTCAGCTTTTATTTCTTTGCAGGATTCGAAAATATTATATACAGAAAATACCGCAACGGCGGCGAATAGAGCAGCGGAATCTTATAGCGTATAACTCTCTTTACAGGAATCAATTGACCTGCGTCTTTGCCGCGGGCATAAGCCGTTTTTAAAACCGCCAATTCCGTAAAAACAAAAAGCAATATTGCGGTGTCGTCAAAATCCGCAAGGCCGTAAATAATGTAACCGCAGATCACGGCTATGAAAGCCAGGCCGGCGGACCTGAATGAGATATCTGAAACCTTGTCACTAAACATCTTCAGCGCCGTTCTGAATGATTGAACAAGCAGAAATAAATACGCTGATAGCCCCGCAATTCCCATTGTACAAAGTATCTGCAGAAAATTATTATGCGCGTTATCAAAGTGGTTATTCACCTCCAGTCGTCGCGTTTCAGACGTTACTACATTGTCAAAGATATCTGGAAAGTCGCTATCCCGCCGCCAAATACCGGATACCGCCAGAAAGCTTTAAATGAATCACGCCATAAAAACCACCTTGGGGAATGAACAATATCGGCGATCTTGGTCATCCTTTTGACAAAAACGTTTTCAGGAAAAAAGAAGATCAGCAGCGCAACAGTCAGAGCGGTAATTCCCAGGATCAGACCGCTGTTACGCAGTATTTTACGGAAATCCGTTTTGGAGGTTTTTGACAAAGACGGGTAAATCAAAATCACCAGCGCTGATTCAACAAAACATGCCACGTATGCGGTACGCGTTTGCGTTGCGATAATGCCGGCTAAAATAATAAGCGGCGAACCCGCTCTTACAAACTTATTTTCCCTTTTGAAGGCTTCGGTCAGGGCAAATGGGTAAGCTAAAATCAAAAAACCCCCAGCGAACACCGCGTTGCCAAAAGTCGCATTTGCGCGCCGGTTGCTGACAGTGATCCCAAACGGGTCAAGGTCTAAAGCCTGAAGTATAGCGCTTATCGCAACAAGCGCCGCGGCGACTTCAATTATTTTAAGGATGGCGTAAGTTTTGCCGGAAGTGTATAAAACCTGCGATGCAAAGAAATAAATAAGAAAAACATAGATATAAGTAATAAACCCTATCTGCCTTTCATATTCTCCACGATAGCTGATGTAAGTATTTACTGAAAGAATCGTAGAAATTAACGCCGCCGCAAGAAACAATACCATAGCAAGATCGAGATTCTTATCGATGAGCGCCAGCGGTTCTTTGTTCGATAAATTGAAAAGTTTTAGAGTCAGGTGCAGGGCGGCGGCAAGACAAAATATACCGCCAAGTATTTTTATTGAGGAGGCTTTTGCGAGTTCATAGCCGTTATTAATATCTTTCAGGAAAATGAGAGGCGTAACTACAAGAAGCGCGGCCAATAGATAGAAAGAAACATTTAATAGAACGCCGCCGCGTTTTGAATAGAAGCTCAATCTCAGGTTTCCTTTTTGAGATTAACGTCCATCTGCGGAAACGGGATCAAGATTCCTTTCTTGTCAATTCTTTTTTCACGGATTCAAGATAGGCAAAATTAACGTCCTGGTAATCGCTGTTTTTAACCCAGACCCTGACAGC
>CAWFKW010000005.1:0-145770 GCA_963816535.1 uncultured Ignavibacteria bacterium
TGTTGTGTATACCTTCGTTCAGCGTATTGCTCAATTATTTCATTTAAAGCTGTTCTGTTTTTTATCTTTTTATTTGTTGTTTCATCCCGCCTGCAGGCGCAGGATGATATGGGTAAACCCAAGCCGATTGATAATCCGACAATGGCAATGTTCATTGGTACATGGACATCCGACCCGTATGAATTTTTTGGTTCAAACTGGACCGATGTGGCTACGCACTCAATGAAATACAACGGGCAATATATGGTGATAGATCTAAGCAGTAAGGATGATAAGTCGCATTCATACACGGGGGTCATATTCATGACCTGCGATAAGGATGGAAATGTATGGGATGAGGGGATTTGATGAATGGGGAGGAGTCACCACCATGACCGGTAAGGCAAGCGGCAATCATGTTTCTATAACCAGTAAAAGCGCTATGGGAACTGAGCAAAGAGAGATTGATGTTAATGGCAGCACAATGGTGCACACAATATCCTCAACAATGAAGGGACAGGATGGAAAAGATATGACAATGAAACAAGTTGTTACGTATCATAAAAATTAATATGATTTCGGATTGCCGATTTATGATTGCAGACTGAGAGAAAGATTAAAAGATTAAAAGATTAAAAGATTAAAAGATAGTCCCAACCAGAATGTTAAATGGTTGGGACTATTTTTATTATTATAGCCCCGACCTTTAGATCGGGGCTATTGCATTCAAAAATACCGGGCTTTAGCCCATAATATCGGATACTTTTGTGATTAGTATCATGGATCCCCGCCTACGCGGGGATAACTCAAGATAAATTATTACATTACTTACTAACTTTATTATAATTACCTTTGTAAAAGTTAAACTTTCCTCCACAGAGAACTGCCACGGATTTTTAACCGCACTATAATTTTAATATCACTAGAAAGACTATCATTTAATGAATAAATCAATTTTTGAAGAATATAATATTTCTGAAGAGCTGAATAATGCCGTATCGGCGCTTGGGTTTGAAGAAGCTACGCCAATACAGGCGCAGGCAATACCGCTAATGCTTCAGGGCAGGGACCTTATTGGGCAGGCGCAAACCGGCACAGGAAAGACTATAGCGTTCGGAATTCCTTTAATACAAGCCGTTGAAGCGCATTTAAAGCATACTCAGGCCATCGTACTTTGCCCCACCAGGGAACTTGCTATACAGGTTGCCGAAGAATTCGGGCTGCTGTTGAAATTTAAGAAAACAGTACATGTACTTCCCATTTATGGCGGACAGCCGATAGAAAGACAAATGCAGGGCCTCCGCAAAGGCGCGCAGATTATTATTGCTACTCCCGGAAGACTCATTGACCATCTCCAGAGAAAGACTATAAATCTTTCACAGGTAAAAACAGTTGTGCTCGATGAAGCGGATATAATGCTTGATATGGGTTTCAGGGAAGATATTGAAATTATCCTGAAGACTACTCCAAAAGAAAAACAAACAGTGTTCTTTTCCGCCACAATGCCTAAGGCAATACTGGAACTGACAAAAAGATATTTAAAAAATCCTGAATTCATTAAAGTTGTTCATAAAGAACTTACAGTGCCAAGCGTTAATCAATATTATGTTGAAATAAAGCAGGGTATGAAGCTTGAAGGTTTATCAAGGCTATTTGATTTATATAATCCTAAATTATCCCTGGTTTTCTGTAATACTAAACGGGCGGTAGATGATTTAATAAACCATCTGCATACAAGGGGTTACCTGGCCGATGGTCTGCATGGCGATATGAAGCAGAACCAGAGAGATAAAGTGATGAAAAAATTCAGGACGGGGCAGATAGATATTCTGGTAGCCACTGATGTTGCCGCAAGGGGGATTGATGTCGAAGAAATTGACGCGGTATTTAATTATGATATGCCGCAGGATGAAGAGTATTATGTGCACAGGATTGGAAGAACCGCCAGAGCGGGACGCGTAGGGCAGGCTTACACATTTGTTACCGGTAAAGAGATTTATAAGATTAGAGATATTGAGCGCTTCACAAAGACAAAAATAAACAGTATGGCGCTTCCAAAACCGGAAGATGTTGCTGAAAAGAAATCGGAAGGTTTGCTTGAAAAGATCAAAGCGGCAATCGGCGATGGCAAGGGACTGGCAAAGTACGAACAGGTAGTTCAGCAGTTAGTTCAGCAGGATTTTACATCATTGGAAATTGCATCAGGATTGATGAAGCTTCTCATGAAAGATAAGCCGGTAGTTCAGGAAACCGAATCCAGAATGTCAAAACAAATTTCTTTTAAAACGGATTATGAAAAACCGCGTTCGAAAGAAAGACATACCAAAGAAGGCCGTACCAAAGAACGCCATTCAAAAGAATGGTATTCTGAGGAAAGAGATTCTGATATTGATTTATCCGGAAACAGGAACGGAAGCGAAACTGAAAGATTGTTCATGAATATCGGTGTTAAAAAATCAAAAGTAAACCCAAAAGATCTGTTGAGATTGTTCACAGTTGATGCCGGGATCCCGGAAAAGAAGATTATTGACGTTGACATGTACGATAAATTCAGCTTTGTAGAAGTAGAATCGTCTTATGTCGATAAAGCAATTACCGCCATTGACGGAAGCTCTATCAAGGGCAAGAGAATTGCAATAGAAGTAGCGAAAAGCAGGTAATATTTTTTCTTAATACCTGGCAGGCTCCTTGTAGCCTGCCATCTTTGAATCAATTTTACATGCCGTGGGAGCGTTCTTAGTATCGCTCCCTTTTTTTATGTACCAACACACTCTGAGCGAAGCCTGCCCCCCGCGCAGGCGGGGGTCGAAGAGTGAGTTGAAAATTTTGTGAAATGTGATTCAAGGGGGCGGTAATGTTATTTGCTTTTAAAAACATACTGCTGGCCTTCAGTTAATATCTTTATCTTTTCACTATAAGGTTTCTTTTCTTCATATCCGTAAACAGATTTTGAACCATATTCTGTTATAAAGTCCTTCAGGGCATAAACCGGCGTATCAGGGTCGTTGAAATAGCGGATAGCGCCGTAATGAACAGGTATCATATAGTCCGCTTTCAAGTCATCCAGCATCTTTAACGCGCCGTATGGAGCTACATGATAAGTTGTGCCGTTTTCTTCCGTATTCCCGCAGTCGCGGCACGGCCCTATCGGTATTAGCGCAAGATCTATTTTGAATTTCTTTCCGATCGATTTGAAAGCTTCATCATCATAAATAGTATCGCCGGCAAAATAAAAGGTCATACCGTGGTATTCGACAATGTAGCCTGTGCATCCCGGTACGTTCCATGAATAACTGTCGATCCCGTACCTGCCGCCCTGGTGTTTTGCAAAAACAGTTGTTACTTTAATTCCGTTTATAATACGAGTTTCACCCACATAATTTCTTTCAGCCGAGTTCCCGGTGCGCATCATTATCATCTGCATATTGTACGAAGGCAGGTATTCTTCATCTCCTTTGGGAAAGATCAGGCTCGCATGGGGGAATCTTTCATCGATTCTTTTCAGAGTTGGCAGGCTCAAATGATCCATGTGAGCGTGCGATATTAAAACCAGGTCGAGCTTTGGAATGTCTTCAGGGTTTAAACCTGCTTCAACCTTCCTCAGCATAAAGCCGCCGATAACGTCTTCAAACACAGGGTCAACAATAATTACTTTGTCATCCATCTGAAGTAAAACCGTTGAATGCCCAAACCCACAGGGCTGAAAGCCTCACGCTGTCTTTTACAGGATGTTTGATCTTGTTCATAACCCTGATAGGCGAATCGAATACAGCGTCTCCCATATTTCGTATTCCGATTCTCACAAACCAGCAACCCGTGAGAAACATTGAAAGTAATATGAATGTTGAAATAAAATATTTATGATAAAAACGCTTCATTCAATATTTGTTATGTAATTATTCCTGAATTCTTTCTTTTCTTTTTATCAGACTCTTTCTGTCTCTCCCCGTGTGTTCCGGACTTTTCGTTCAAAAGTATTTAAAATAGAATCCGATGGAGTATTTTGACCTTTGGTCGAAGTTATAGTCAAACTGCAACCCGAGTATTCCATAAACGCCGTAGACTCCGGCTTCAATGCCGTAAAAACCGTTCTTGTTCCCAAGCAGGTCTTTGCGGTAATTGTATTTCCCTCCAATTGATGCTGAAAGTAATTCTCCGGCGGCGGAAACAGGCAATGTAATCCTGCTCCCTGCGTTTACTCCAAATCTGGAAAGATTCGAATAGCTGAAACTTGCGGTGGCCCATTCTGGCTGGAGAAAAAGTTCAATTGATCCTGAAAATTTTCTTACCGGGTTTATCATAAAGAACTGCGCCGGCGAAGAGTATTTGTTTGATCTGAATGAAAAGTTTATAGGGATAACCTGCCATCTTAACCCAAACTGGACCCTCGCATTTTTATTGTCTGAGTCCTGAATCAGAACAGGCGATGGAACAAGCTGCAAAAGGGTCCATGATATATACTTAGTGTACGTTTTTGTTTCATCCTGAGCGTACGATATTATGCTCAATATCAGGAAGAATGCGGTTAAAAGAAATATTTTCAACAGTCTAATCAGTATATTTGATCTATTATGTTCTAAAATTGGATATCTTCAAATAAAGTTTCGCAAGGTATGTCAGGCGGAGTTGAAATTGAATGCAATTATTGGCATATCACAACAGGGTTCCCCATTCGCAGAGGCTACGTCTGCAGTCCTTAATAAATTGCAACTTCCACCATTTTTTGTTATTTTTGTTAATTATAATAAAAAAATAAGCAAAATACGCTATATCAAAGGAGAATATAAATGGTTGTTGACGTAATTATGCCCAAGATGGGCGAGTCTATCATGGATGGCAGGATACTCAAATGGCTTAAAAAGCCCGGCGATAAAATAGATAAGGATGAATCGCTGCTTGAAATATCGACCGATAAGGTTGATACTGAAGTTCCCGTAGCCGATGGCGGAGTTGTTGTTGAACTGCTGTTCAACGAGGGCGACGTTGCGAACGTTGGGGACGTGGTTGCCAGGATAGAGACGGAAGCGGCCAATGCAAAAGTTGTGACCGGTTCTCCTCAAAAATCTGAGGCAAAATCGCAGCCTGAACCCAAAAATGAAACCCCAAAAGTGGAGGAACCTGTACTGGTTGCTGAAGTGAAAACAGGTTCAATAGAGGAAAAAACAAATGGCAACGGCTCCGGATTTTATTCGCCGCTGGTTATGAATATTGCTTCTAAAGAAGGTATAACCATGCAGGAACTTTCCGCATTAAAAGGAACCGGCGTTGGCGGCAGAGTGAGAAAGCAGGATGTTCTGGCATATGTTGAACAGCGAAAAACATCCCCGAAAGTTCAAAAAGCGCCTATAAAGGAATCCGCGCCCGAGAAGAAAGAAGTTGTAGTTGAGAAAAAACCTGTTGAGACATACAAAGTTCCCGAGCTGCACAAATCAGCTGAGCTGACAAACATGTATAATATGCCCGGAGTTGAAGTAGTGGCCATGGATAACCTCCAGGCTAAGATGGCAGAACACATGGTTATGAGCGTCCACACTTCGCCTCACGTTGCGGCAATTGCCGAGTGCGATATGTCTGCGGTAGAAAAAGCGAAAAAAGCTCTAGGCGACGAATTCCTGAAACGCGAAGGCTTTAAACTTACATACATGCCTTTTATTTGCGAGGCTGTAGTTAAGGCTTTACAGGATTTTCCGCTGGTTAACGCATCGATTGACGGAACAAATATCCTGGTAAAGAACTTTATTAACTTAGGGATTGCCGTGGCAATGGACCAGGGCGGATTAATTGTCCCGGTTATAAAAAATGCTGACAGCAAGAACCTTGTAGGTATTGCCAGAGAGCTGACAGACCTTGCCAGGAGAGCAAGAGTCAAGAAGCTGACGCTGGAGGAAATCCAGGGGGGTACGTTTACTATCACTAATTACGGAATATTCGGAAATATAATAGGCACACCGGTAATAAACCAGCCGCAGCTGGCAATACTCGGCACAGGCGCCGTTAAGAAACGTGCAGTAGTAGTTGAAACTTCCGAGGGCGACGCAATAGTAATAAAACCGATAATGTATCTGACGCTGTCGTTTGACCACAGGCTTATTGATGGCGCCCTGGGCGGAAAATTTGTTATGAAGGTTGTTGAGTATCTTGAAAATTACACAATTTAGATTGAGAAATATTTATGGATAATCAAACAACGGTTCCAATAACCCGGGAGCAGCCAACAAGCGAGCGAGAAAATGCTTGCGCTGTTCTCCCATTTGTCGCTTTTTTTCGGAGGAATAATTCTCCCGATAATATTTTGGGCCATTAATAAAGACAAATCGAAATTTGTTACGTTTCACTCGCTGCAGGCAGTGTGGTTTCATGTCGCTTACATATTCGTTTTTGTTTTTATAATATTTTTTGCTGTTATCGGCGGATTCGGAATGGCGGCCCTGACCGGAGCTACTTCCCACATGAAGGGCAGTTCGATGCCTCCGTTCTTTATTATTTTGATGATAATTTTTTATGGACTCATTTTTGTGGTAGCATGCGCGGGCATTGCTTATGCAGTATATATGGGCGTTAAAGCTTATCACGGCGAATTCAAAAAGTACCCGATAATAGGAAACATAATTTATAAAAGAGTTTACGGCTCAAATTAAGAGATGTCAGACATAGTTGAAATAAAACTTCCGAAATCGATAAACACGCATCAAAAAAAGTTTGCGGTTGTAAACCCGGAAGTTGAAAACGTAAGGCGCCCCGAATGGCTTAAGGTTAAGATACCAACCGGAGATAATTACAGGATGCTCAAGAACCTGGTCCAAAGCAAGAAGCTGAATACTGTGTGCGAGGATGCGAGATGTCCGAATATGGCGGAGTGCTGGCACAGGAAAACCGCGACGTTTATGATATTAGGCGAAACCTGTACGCGATCATGCGGATTTTGTTCGGTTAAGCTGGGCAAACCGGACGAGCTTGATTACGATGAAGCCAGAAGAGTAGCAGAATCAGTAAGGGACCTGGGTTTGAAACACGCTGTGATAACTTCTGTAAACCGCGATGACCAAAAACTTGGAGGCGCAGATATTTTTGCTTTGACAATTTCTAAGATCAAAGATCTTTCTCCGGAATGCAGGGTTGAAGTGTTGATACCTGATTTCCGCGGAGTATGGGAAGCGCTTTACCGGGTACTGGATGCAAAGCCGGATATTCTGAATCATAATATCGAAACAGTCCCGAGACTTTATCATTTTGTCAGGCCGCAGGCGAATTATGAGAGAACTCTTGAGCTTCTCCGCAGGGCAAAAGAAAAAGGATTTACTACCAAGAGCGGATTCATGGTTGGCTTAGGCGAGACGGACGAAGAAGTGCTTGAACTGCTTAAAGACCTAAAGGGGGTTAATTGCGATATTGTGACAATAGGGCAATACCTGAGGCCGGATAAAGACCATTTGCCTGTTCAACGATACGTTCACCCAGACCAGTTCAGAAAATACAGAGAATCGGGAATGTCTATGGGATTCAGGCATGTTGAAGCGGGGCCCCTTGTGAGGAGTTCTTACCACGCCGATGAACAGGCTTCGTAAATTAATACTAAAGTAATTTGAACAATTTGATAAAATTCAGAACCTCCTTCGTATTACTTCTCTTCTTATTTTTGCTTACCGCGGCGTCAGAACTAAGAGCGCAGAGTTACAAGCCGGAAACAACCGAATACCGTTACTGGATATATTTTAAAGATAAGGGCAAGTTTAAGAAAGACGACCCTATGCCTGTCGGGAGCGATGCATATAAATTAGCCGAATCCGAGTTGAGCAATAAGGCATTGCAAAGAAGAAGCAAGGTTCTGAGCCCTGATAAGTTTGTCAGCTATGATGATTTACCGGTAAACCAGGAATACATAGATAAAGTGAAGGAACTGGGGCTTCTGCCAAATGCAGTTTCAAAATGGTTTAATGCAATGAGCGTAATGGCGAAGAAAAAAGATTTGGACGCTGTCAAGAAACTTGGGTTTGTTGAGAAAATAGAAGGCGTTCACTATCTTGATTATGTTAATTTTAAAGTTCTGAAGAAGACAGTTTCTGAATTCGGGAAACCTGTCACGCCTACAAAGTATAACTACGGACCCTCATACTGGCAGGATGAGCAAATCAAAGTGCCGGAGCTCCATAATTACGGGGTGACCGGTTTCGGAGTGACAATTGGAATGTGCGACGACGGATTTGCATGGAGGAAACATGAGGCGCTGAAGGACAGAAAAGTATTGGGAGAGTATGACTGGATTTTCAAAGACGATTCAACCGAGAACCAGGTGGCTCCGAATCAGATACCTTCGGACCCGCCTGACCAGGACGGTCACGGTACAGCTACGTTGTCCACTCTTGGCGGGTTCAAAGAGGGACAGCTTATCGGCCCAGCATTTGACGCGGATTTTTGGCTGAGTAAAACAGAATACGGCGCTTCTGAAACGCCTGTGGAAGAAGATTACTGGCTGCAGGCGGTTGAATGGATGGAAGCAAAAGGCATCGACGTGATTTCATGTTCGCTGATCTACAAGCCGTATGATAAGCCCAATAACGAATATGATTATAAGGATATGAACGGAAGGACGACCGTTATTGTCCGAGCGGCTGAACATGCCGCATATCTTGGCATAGTTGTTGTCAACGCCATGGGAAATGAGTACCAGACCGAGCCGCCAAGCATAGTCTCGCCTCCGGACGGCGATTCAGTAATTGCCGTTGGCGCTGTTGATAGCGCCGGAACAATTGCTTTTTTCAGTTCTAACGGCCCTACAAGCGACGGCAGAATGAAACCTGATGTGGTCGCTATGGGTTTGGATGATTATGTTGCCACTTCTTATACTTCAAGCGGAAATGATACTTCATATACGTATGAAAGCGGCACTTCGTTTGCATGTCCTTTAACGGCAGGAGTTTGCGCTCTGATCCTCTCAGCGCATCCGGAGTTAACTCCTATGCAGGTGAGAGAAGCTCTCAAAAATACAGCTAATAAGAAAGACTCGCCTGATAATGTTTACGGCTGGGGCCTGGTTAACGCCTACGACGCAGCGCTGTATTTTGGAATGTTCACAAGCAACAAGCCCCTGCTGAGAATTGCAGATAACGGAAATAAGATATTTTCACTTTATGTAATTTCAAAAAATCAGATTGATCCGGCTTCCGTCAGGATGCATTACACTGTAAACGGAAGTGAAAATTACAATGATATTCAAATGGAGCTTATAGAAAAAACCGGCGAGAATATGTCAGGGCAGTATTTTGCATTGCTGCCGGCAAGCGAAAAATATGATGTGCTGAAATATTATTTCACAGCATCTGACAGCCGGAATAATGTAACGACTCCGTATAACGCGCCGCAAAGATTTTTCTTTACAAAAGACGGTACAACTAAAATAGAACTATACTAATTGAATAAAGGGCTTCAATCAACAAATAAGGAAATAGAAAAGGCGATCTTAGTTTGCACTTCGATACCTAAAGCGAACGCTGGGAAATCTTTAACGCGCAAAATTTCCAGGGAACACCTGGAAGAGCTGGAATTTCTGGCCAAAACCGCCGGCGCCGTTGTAATAGATAAATTCTACCAGGAACGCGAGAAGGTGGATAGTTCATTCTTCATCGGCAAAGGGAAAGCTAATGAGATAGCTAAGAAGGTTGAAGATGAAAAAGTTGACCTCGTTATTTTTGAAAACGCTCTCTCGCCAACACAGATCAGGAATCTCGAAAAAGTAATTAAGTGTAAGGTGCTTGATAAACCCGCTCTGATTCTTGATATTTTTGCCTCAAATGCAAGGACTGCCGAAGCGAGAACGCAGGTTGAGCTGGCCCAGCTTCAATATTTGCTGCCGCGTCTAACAAGACAGTGGACTCACTTATCCAAGCAATTGGGAGGTATCGGAACAAAAGGTCCCGGTGAAACGCAGATTGAAACAGACAGGCGGTTGATCAGCACAAGGATCTCTATGCTCAAAGAGAAATTGAAGAAGATCGAAGAGCAGAGGAAAACTCAGCGCCAGCAGCGAAAGGACTTTATAAGGATTTCCCTGGTTGGCTATACAAATGTCGGTAAATCTACATTGCTGAACGTTCTTACAAATGCGGGAGTTTATGTTGAGAATAAATTGTTCGCTACGCTGGATACTTCAACAAAGCTTCTTAAAGAAATTAACGGGAAAAAACTGCCACACCAGACGTTAATATCCGATACAGTCGGTTTTATAAGAAACCTGCCTCACGATTTGATTGAATCATTTAAGAGCACGTTAGCCGAAGTCGTTGAAGCCGACATATTAATTCATGTGATAGATGTTTCATCGGCAAGTTTTGAAGAACAGATCCACATAGTTGATGAAACGCTCGCGGGCCTTGGCTCTGAAAACAAGCGGATCATAATGGCGTTCAATAAAGTAGACTTGCTTGATGCAGATGAACGCAGGGATCTGATAAGCGCGCTCCAGCAGAAATATCCTGATGCAATATTTATTTCAGCTGAAAAGGGGATAAACCTGAACAGCCTGTATGCCCAGGTATTTGATCTAATTGAAGACGACCTGGTTGAAGCTGAATTAAGAATTCCAAATGACGATAAAGACGCATACCGTATAATGAGCCGGCTATACAGCCAGGTCGAAATACTGGATGTGAAACACCTGTCAAAAAATATTAAGCTCAAAATAAGAGCCAGAAAATCTGAAATAGATAAATTCCAACAATTCTTACAGGAAAATAAAAAAAGCAACAGAAAGGATTTATCCCGAATTAAACGGGGTATTGCGGTTTAATTATGTCAACCAATTATAAAGGCGTAGATTATTTTAACATTGATGCTCTTCTTTCGGACGAAGAGAAAATGATACGCGACACAACAAGAGATTTTGTGTCAAACGAAGTAATTTCAATTATAGAAAAGCACAACCAGGCTATGACTTTCCCAAGGGATCTGATCCCTAAAATGGCTGAGCTTGGCTTCTTCGGCCCCACACTGCCGGCTGAATACGGGGGAATGGGCGTTAACAATGTGTCGTATGGACTCATGATGACAGAGCTGGAAAGAGGGGATTCGGGGCTCAGAAGTTTTTGCTCGGTTCAATCGGCGCTGGTTATGTACCCGATCTTTACTTACGGCAGCGAAGAACAAAAAAAGAAATTTCTGCCCGCGCTTGCCAGGGCTGAAAAAATAGGATGTTTTGGCCTGACGGAACCTGATTTTGGGTCAAACCCCGGCGGGATGATAACGCATGCAAAGAAAGTAGACGGCGGATATGTACTCAACGGAGCCAAGATGTGGATAACTAATTCTCCGATTTCCGATGTAGCTGTTGTTTGGGCAAAGCTTGAGGGCGTTGTGCATGGATTTCTGGTTGAAAGAGGCACAAAGGGATTTGAAACTCCGGAGATGCATGGCAAGCTTTCTTTGCGCGCTTCAGTAACGGGCGAAATAACGCTCCAGGACGCATTTGTGCCGGATTCGAATATTCTGCCGGGCGTGAAGGGGTTAAGGGGTCCGCTTTCTTGCCTTAACCAGGCAAGGTACAGCATTGCATGGGGTGTGTTAGGATCTGCAATGGAGTGTTACGCTACGGCGCTTGAGTATTCGCTTTCAAGAGTCCAGTTCGATAGGCCAATAGCCGCTTTCCAGATGACACAGGAAAAATTAGTCTGGATGGTGAATGAAATTACAAAAGGACAACTTATGGTTTACCGCTTAGGCAGGATGAAAGACGATGGCTCGATGAAGCACACACAGGTTTCGATGGCGAAACGCAACAACTGCGAAATAGCTTTGGCAATTTGCAGGATGGCAAGAGAGGTGCTGGGAGCTAATGGAATTCTGGATGAGTATCCAATAATGCGGCATGCAAATAATCTGGAGTCGGTAAAAACATACGAAGGCACGCATGAAATGCACACGCTGATTATCGGTGAGGACATAACGGGCATTGGAGCGTTCAGAGTAGACGGGAAATAATTACAAAATACGTATTACTAAGAAACAATTTGAAGCGGGTGAGAGCCCGCTTTTGCTTTAGATGTCATCCCCATGCCTACAGCAAGCAGGCGCGAAGGCGGGAATCCATTCATATAATTATTAACATCAAGTTCCCTTAAAGAACAATCACCTTTCATAATAAAGGGCTTTTCATTAAATTTGTAGACAATCATACATAAACGTCAATTTACGGATATAAGGAACTGATTATTTCCTGAATTGTAACTTTTCTAAAAATTAAAAATTATCATTATATAAATAAATAGGTATTAAAATGGAAAATGACTCAAACAAAATAAGTAAATGTCCTGTTCACTCAGGAGGTACAAAAAACCGCGACTGGTGGCCAAATCAGTTAAACCTGAAGGTACTAAGGCAAAACTCTTCTTTATCAGACCCTATGGGTGAAGATTTTAATTATAAAAAAGAATTTAAAAGCCTTGATTTTAAGTCTTTAAAAAAAGACTTACGCAAGCTAATGACCGACTCACAGGATTGGTGGCCGGCAGATTTCGGCAATTACGGGCCATTGTTTATCCGAATGGCATGGCACAGCGCAGGTACATACCGTACCGGCGACGGCCGCGGAGGCGCCGGACGCGGACAGCAGCGTTTTGCACCGCTTAATAGCTGGCCCGATAATGCCAATTTAGACAAGGCACGCAGGCTACTTTGGCCAATCAAGCAAAAGTATGGCCGAAAAATATCATGGGCAGACCTTTTGATCCTCGCCGGGAATGTGGCTCTGGAATTAATGGGATTCAAAACCTTTGGATTTGGCGGCGGACGTGAAGATGTTTGGGAGCCTGAAGAAGATGTATATTGGGGCGCTGAAACCAAGTGGCTGGAAGACAAACGCTATTCCGGCGAACGCGACCTTGACAATCCTCTTGCTGCTGTGCAAATGGGATTAATATACGTTAATCCGGAGGGACCGAACGGTAATCCGGATCCTGTTGCAGCAGCTATAGATATTCGCGAAACATTTGCCCGCATGGCTATGAATGATGAAGAAACCGTTGCGCTTATTGCAGGCGGCCATACCTTTGGCAAAACACACGGAGCCGCAGATGCGGCGCTTGTGGGACCTGAACCTGAAGCAGCAGGTATTGAAGAACAGGGTTTGGGCTGGAAAAACAAGTTTGGTTCGGGAAAAGCAGGCGACACGATCACAAGCGGCCTGGAAGTTACATGGACGGAGACTCCTGTAAAGTGGAGCAATAACTTCTTTGAAAACCTGTTCAAATATGAATGGGAGCTAACCAAGAGTCCGGCAGGCGCCAATCAGTGGGTAGCCAAAAATGCAGAAGATGTTGTCCCTGACGCTCACGATTCGTCAAAACATCACGCGCCTACAATGCTGACCACGGATCTTTCCCTGCGCTTCGACCCGGTTTATGAAAAGATTTCGCGGCGCTTCTTTGAGAATCCGGGCGAGTTCGCTGATGCATTTGCACGCGCATGGTTTAAGCTTACTCACAGGGACATGGGCCCGCGCTCACGCTATTTAGGCCCTGAAGTTCCTTCAGAAGAACTGATCTGGCAGGATCCGCTGCCTGCCGCCGGCAATAAACTGATTAAGAAAGACGATATTGCAGAATTAAAAAAGAAGGTATTGAAATCCGGATTATCCGTATCTCAGTTGGTAGCCACTGCATGGGCATCTGCCTCTACTTTCCGGGGCTCCGATAAACGCGGGGGGGCTAACGGTGCGCGCATTCGTCTTGCGCCGCAAAAGGACTGGGCAGTTAACAATCCTACCCAGTTAACAAAAGTATTGAAAACACTTGAAGATATCCAAAAAGCATTTAACAAAGCACATTCTAACAAAAAGTTGTCTCTTGCTGACCTTATTGTTCTGGCAGGCTGCACAGGGGTTGAAAAAGCTGCAAAAGACGCCGGGTATAATGTAACCGTTCCTTTCACTCCGGGGCGCACGGATGCATCGCAGGAACAAACTGATGTTGAATCTTTCGCGGTACTGGAGCCTGCAGCCGACGGTTTCCGTAACTACTTAAGAACGAAATATGCTATATCAACAGAAGAATTATTGGTGGATAAAGCGCAGTTGTTAACGCTTACCGCTCCTGAAATGACGGCTCTTGTGGGCGGTATGCGGGTATTGAACGCGAACTTTGACAACTCTAAATATGGAGTCTTCACAAAACGTCCGGAAACGCTTACCAACGATTTTTTTGTAAACCTGCTTGACATGAAGATAACATGGAAGCCAACTTCTGAAAATAAAGAATTATTTGAAGGACATGACAGGGTAACCGGCAAACTTAAATGGACAGGCACAAGTGTTGATCTTATTTTTGGTTCAAACTCAGAGCTCAGAGCCATTGCTGAAGTTTACGGGAGCTCAGATGCTCAGGAAAAATTTGTCAAGGATTTTGCGGCGGCATGGGCCAAAGTGATGAACCTTGATCGCTTTGATTTGGGTTGATAGCTGAAAACGACTTCTATGTTCAGGTTAATGTATACTGATGGGAAAAAGTAATTTTCTCCTTCACAGCGCCTCTCTTTAAAGGAGAGGGGTTGGGGTGAGGAGTTAGTTAAAGCCGTAATTAATTGCGGCTTTTTTATTTTCTGCTTGTTAAAAAACTGATATTATCTTATTTTAGTTTCTCTCACAAATAATAAAATAATTAAATTTTAATCATATGGAGACAGGCGCCGCCAAAGTTAAACTTATTGCCGATGTTGCCGTTTTTGCACAGAGAAAAGTTCTTTTGGTTAAATATAAAGATTCAAATAAATATGATCATCAACAGGGCCTGTTTCTTCCTGATGATGTTATAGCTCACGGCGAGCATCCTGACGATGCTGCCACAAGGATACTGAGTGAACAACTTAATCTTGACGGAAGCGAGATGAAACTTCATCATATCGAGTCTTTTACCGGCAATGACAGTTCATGGCATCTTGTTTTCCATTATGAGATATATACTGAGAATATGAGTCTTGTCGACCCTTCCTCCGAAATTCAAAGCGCACACTGGTTTTCGCCTGAGGCTCTGCCGGACGACAAAGAGATAGCTCATCACGGCTGGGCAAAACAGATTATACAGAAAATAGTTGATAACCCGATTTGACTATTCGCAAGTTACAGATGCATCAGAAATTTTCAACTCCGGGGAAAAATAATTAAATAAAATTATGTTCAATCTCGAAACGTTTACAGTTCTTAAAATGACAAACCGGGCGGTTAATATTAATCTTGAAGGTATTACGCATGATGAAAGCCTCGTAGCGCCTGAACCGGGGGGAAACAGCGTTAACTGGATCATGGGCCATATGCTTGTAAGCAGGGATGATATTAACAGAATTCTGGGAATTAAAAACGTTTCCGCACAAGCTCTTCATGATAGATACAAGAGAGGAACCAAACCGATAACGCGTGAAAATGCGATCGATGTTCATGAAATCCTTAGATTGTTCAATGGAATGCAGCAAGCAATTGAAGAAAAGGTCAGTTCAACAGATTTTTCGAACCGTCCGGAAGATTTAAGGAGCCTTGCATTCCATGCATTTCATGAAGCTTATCACTCAGGACAAACCGGGCTTTTGAGAAGGGTCGCGGGCAAGACAGGCGCTATTAAATAGGATATCCCGTCTTTGACTAGTCAGATGAAGAAGGTTCCCGTGTTCCCGATTTTGTTTGTTAACTTTGTTGGGTCGCTTGGATTCAGCATAGTCCTCCCGTTCCTTGTATTTCTAGTCACAAAGTTTGGCGGCAATTCAATGGTTTATGGTATTATGGGCGCTGTATATCCCGCGTTCCAATTAATAGGCGCCCCTGTATTGGGCAAGTGGTCTGACGTATACGGCAGGAAAAAAATTCTGCTGTTGAGCCAGGCGGGCACGCTTATCGGATGGATTATTTTTTTTGCAGCATTCTATGTTCCCGTGACCGCCATTTTTCATGCGAACTCAACTATCTTTGGAGTGTTCGCTGTTACAATGCCTGTAATTATCATATTTGCCGCAAGAGCAGTGGATGGCGTTACCGGCGGAAACATTTCCGTTGCCAACGCATATCTTGCCGATATTACGGATGAGAAAGACAGGAACAGGAATTTTGGCAGGATGTCAGTTTCTGCCAATTTAGGTTTTATTGCCGGGCCTGCGCTGGCCGGAATTCTTGGCGCTACTAAGTATGCAGAGAAACTTCCTGTAATTGCAGCAATTATTATTTCACTTGGGGCGGTGTTGTTAATTTTATTCTTACTGCCTGATTCTTCCCCGAAGCCCTTTGATGATTCCTGGGCAAAGTCACCCATACAAAAGGTACTGGGGCACGAGAAAAAAGAGTGTTTCGGAGAAAATGCAAATAAGAGGATAAGATTAAGAGACGTTCTAAAAATCAAGTTTATTCCTTTTTTCCTGATTCTTTATTTTCTTATCTTTCTGGGATTCAATTTTTATTATACGGCATTTCCCGTTCACGTGGTTCAGAAGCTGGGTTGGAACCTTTCACAGATGGGCGCGTTTTTCGCAGTTCTAAGTTTGTTAATGGCGCTTGTGCAGGGTCCGTTGTTGAGTTATGTTTCCAAAATATACTCAGAGAGCAGACTCATCATTTTTGGCGGTCTGGTATTGGGAATTAATTTTGTCATGCTCTATTCCAACAATACGATGATAATTTTTGCATCCGCTTCGCTGTTTGCGCTTGGCAACGGACTCATGTGGCCCTCTTTTCTTTCGCTCTTATCGAAGGCGGCGGGAAAAATATACCAGGGAAGCGTGCAGGGATTTGCAAACAGCATGGGCAGCCTGGCAAGTATTATCGGGTTGATTGCCGGCGGAGCGCTGTATGCTAATCTTGGCGAGGTGACTTTTCTTGTTGCAGCGGTTGTAATATTAATTGTATTTGTATTATCATTCAGGCTTATCAATGTTGAAAGAATATGTAATTTCAGCCCTGCGATTGAAAAATAACTGACAGCAATTAATAGACAATGTTCAAAAAAATATTTTTATCCATTATATTCATCTCGATTTCATTTAACTCAGATTTTGCGCAGGATAAATCATCTTTAAGGTATGAAGATAAGGTCAGGATAAGGGAAGCGCTGAATATCGGGAGAGACTTGGGAGACAAAATCTGGAGCGGCTATAATTCGGTTCCTTATGCTTTGCTGTTTGTATCTGATAGCCTTGAATTTCTGATAAATCACCCCGACCCTACTAAAGATTTTACAGATATTGGTTACGATACGGTTCTTCATGCAGAAATTTATTCAAGGCCGAGGAAATTTCCCGCGAATTTTCTTGCTACGTTTCCGGCGGTTGGCATGGTAAGCACAATTGTGGTTGGCAGTCCCGAGAACGCTAAAAGAAGCAGCGGCACATGGATACTTTCCGTTCTTCACGAGCATTTGCACCAGGTGCAATACAGCGGGCCTGAATACAGACAGGAAGTGGATGATTTGGACCTTAAGAACGGTGATACCACAGTAATGTGGATGCTGAATTTTCCGTTTCCTTATGCAAGCCCATACGTAACAGAAGAATTCAGCGCGCTGATGGCTGCGGCGCAAAAGACGGCATTTGCCCAAAACGATGAATCGTTTAAAAAAGATTTCGATATTTATATAAAAGAAAGAGAGAAATTCAAAGGACTTTTGAGTGAGAAAGAATATCGGTATTTTTCTTTCCAGCTCTGGCAGGAGGGGATAGCAATGTATACAGAGCTTAAGTTCGCTGAGCTGATGAAAGATAATCGAACTCCGGGCCCCGGAATGGAAACTCTTACAGATTTTGCAGGGTATAGGGACCTGTATGAAAAGAAGCTTGAAAATATAAAGAATGTCTCTGTTAAGCTGAAACTTAATGATTCAAAGCGGGCTTGTTTCTATTACCTGGGAGCGCTGGAAGGCCTAATTCTGGACCGGGAGAACCCGGGCTGGAGACAAAATTATTTTACAGATAAATTTTATTTGGAGAAATATTATAAATAATGGGAAAATCATCAGATAATCATTTAAAAGAGGACAAGCGTTTTTTTGTTAAGCCCGGCTCAGAAGTGAACCTTAAGGACTATGACACTGATTACACCGGGGGATTCAAGAGTAAAGAAGACGCAGGAGAAAAACTGCAGGCTGATATAGCCAGCCTAACAGAATTGCAGGATAAGCTCTATTCATCCTGCTCACACTCCCTGCTGATAGTTTTCCAGGCAATGGATGCCGCTGGGAAAGACAGCACAATTAAGCATGTAATGTCAGGTGTGAATCCTCAGGGATGCGATGTATCAAGCTATAAACAGCCAAACCCCGTCGAACTGTCTCACGATTACCTCTGGAGGATCCACAGGAATACGCCGGTGAAAGGCAAAATTGAGATCTTCAACCGATCCCATTATGAAGAAGTTCTTGTGACCCGCGTTCACCCGGAGATTATTTTGAAACAGAATATACCGGGCATAAGTTCAGTTAACGACATTAGTGAAGATTTTTGGAAAAAGCGGTATAAGAATATATGTGATTTTGAAAAGATGCTTTACGATTCCGGAACTATCATCATTAAATTTTTTCTTCATGTTTCGAAAAAGGAACAGAAGAAAAGATTCATGGCCAGGATAGATAAAAAACAAAAGAACTGGAAATTTTCTCTTGCGGACCTGAAGGAACGCGCGCTGTGGGACGATTACCAGCGGGCATATGAGAAAGCTCTGACCAATACATCTAAAGATTATGCGCCATGGTATATAATTCCGGCTGATAACAAATGGTTTATGCGGGCCGCTGTAGGCGATATTATTGTGGGAACGCTCACGGAACTCAACTTGAAGTATCCTAAAATGAGCGATGATGAACTTGCGGAACTGGCAAAGGCCAAAGAACAATTGCTAAACGAACCTGACTAGGCCCTTCCTGAATTTGAGGCTAATTCTCTTATAGTATCGTTTATATCAAGTTCCAGCAGCTCTTCAAGAGAGCAGGGGAGTAAGACCGACCAGTTATCAGGGCTTACGCTTCCCGGCGTATTTATGCGGTATCTCCAGCGGCTCATCTTTCTGTACAACCCATCATCAAGCGCGAGGTATTCCTGGATCAATTGAACGCTGAAAATTGATGCGGACTGATTAATCTTTTCCAGGCATTTAAATACCAACTCAGAACCGGAATATTCAATTGTAGCATCGCGGTATTCGAGGTATTCCAGGAACTTTCTTTTTTCTCCGAAACTGTCCAGGTACGCGTAACTGAGAGCATTTCCGGTTTCCGAATTCGGCTTAACTATACTTAAGAACAATTCTCTGGAGTTGATTTCTTCATTCCAATACAGTCTGCCGTGCCCTGAAAGTTTCTTATCAAACAAGGCTCTTTTCAAGTCTCTGATTTGCTCGGGGCCCAGCCCCTGCTTAGCGCACAGCATCTCAAAAAGTTTTTCGTCCATTGTGCCTGCCTCGTGTTTCCACCAGTTGAAGAAAAAGCTTGAATCGTGCGTCGAAATTACGCCGTCGGAATTGATCCTGTAATCAGAAGGTTTTTTGAAACCGAAACCTAAAGAGGGTTCTTTCAGATAGCGCTGAAACTCGATCCCGGGGATGCCGTACTCATGCAGCGTTTTATAGGAACATCCGGGAACAGTCCCCAGGTCTTCGCCGCATGGGAGCATCGAAGAGCTTTCAAGCATTACATTTAATATTGCCTTCCCATGCTCTTCCCAAAGGTGTTCTTCAGAAGGTTCGTACCTTCCCCTGAACGCCGCTTCTTCAGGCGGAAGGTTCAGCGGAATGGTCCAAATTCTGAAGAGCCCCACAAAATGGTCTATTCTGTACATGTCATAGAAATTGCCTGCATAAATCAGCCTGTTTTTAATATAGCTGAATTTGTCATCAGCTATTTCAAACCAATTGTACGGGGGCATGCCCCATTTCTGCCCTAAAGCAAAATACATGTCGGGCGGAGCGCCTGCGGAGAGCTCGAGACTAAAATAGTTTTGATGTGTCCAAACGTCTGCGCTATCCCTTGAAACAAGAAACGGAAGATCGCCCATCATAAATACCCCGTGGCTGTTGGCATACTTTTTAACTTCCTTAAGCTGTTCAAACAATTGCCATTGCACCCACTTAAGGAACTCAATTTTATCTCTGTTATCATGTCTAAAGCTCCCAAGTGTCCCTAAATTTCTATTTTTTAGCTCGTCGGGCCATTTTTCCCATTTGGGTTCATCCAATTTCTCGTGTATTATTCTGAAAAGCGCGTAGTCGTCTAACCAGTAGGAATTTTCATTGCAAAACGAAGAGTACCTGGCATCATTGAGTCCGGAAGTATGGAACATCTTCAAGAGCAGCGCTAGCTTGGCTTGCTTTACTGCATAATTAGCCCTCAGTTTTCTCTGCGGGAACCTTCTTTTTAGTCTGCTTATTTCGTCAAGAAATAAGTTTAAATCAATATCTACAACGTTATTTAAATTAATAAAGATAGGCTCAATAGCAAAAGTACTTATGGAGTTATACGGGGCTCTGTCATCACCAATCTCGTTTATGGGGAGTAGTTGTATTATACTCTGTCCTGTAATTCCACACCAATCGACCAACAGTTTCAAATCGCTAATCTCACCGAAACCAACACTGTTTCTTGAATATATCGAAAATAAGGGGACGGCTACTCCCGCGCGGCGGTAAATGCCGATCTTCTGCCACCTTGGGCCGGTAGGAGTATTTATCAAGTGAGAATAATTCATTTGTTAAATTCAGTTATGAGCCGTTTTAACAAGCTGTTGGTAAACACCTTTGCCGGTGCCATATTCAGCGATGTTACTTTTTGCCTGCGAGAGTTTCTTCAGAAATTCCTCTTCAAATGATATGTTAGTAAGTTCTTTGGCCAATTCTATAGCGCGAGATGCATATTCCAGAATTTTTACTGTCTCAATACCTGAAATTTCAGAAAAGAACCAGCCATCGCTTGTATACATAAGCATAGCATATTTCTGCATTTCAAGCAGTTTCAGGGAAAGACTGATCTCATCACGAGAGAGTTTTTTCAAAGCATTAGAAGATATAAATGCGCCAATAGAATCTTCTGAGCTATCCAACAGCACATTTATATATTCGTTTCGTGCTTTCCAAACATCACGGAAATATTCTTTGCCGACAGATTCATATATCGTAATCAGGTGATCCCGCTGCCAGTCAAGTGAATTTCTGAGCGGCTTTCTCCATTTTTGATTCCATCCGCCTCCGCCCCCGTCGCCGCAGTTATCCATCCACCTTCTTACCCCGTGAGAGCAGCTCCAGGAGGTCCCTTCGCCATACGGCCCCAGATTTATCGTAACCTCGTATTCGGGCTGATGTGATTCCAAATATTCTCCAAAATTCACGATCTTCAGTTTGTTTTGTGGTACAAGCGCTTTCATAAAATACGCCAGAGTTCTTTCAGCATGCCGTTTATGGTGGCCGAAAGTTTCGCCGTCTGTCGCAATTCCAATTAACTGGTCTGAATCAGAGTCTTTATCTGCTGCCTGGAAGATCTTTGCAAGCAGGTTCTGCGAGCTGACCAGAACATCGTCAAAAGCAACCGATTTTGATACCGGCCCGTCATAGAAAAAAATATCAATAAATTTTTCCTTAGCTATTCCAGAGAAGCGGCGGTAAGGTCGTTTCGGATCTATTGTGTTATTGCCGACGTCAGTCCAGTTCTCATCGCCTATTTTCCGCGTCTTCAGGGCCTGAGAAGTGTCAAGAATGATATATTTAACTTCTTCGGCGATAAGAACTTCTACAGTCTCGTTGTTAACGGCAGTTTCAGGAAGCCAAATACCCTCTGAATCTCTGCCATAATGACTTCTGAAATCTGCAAGCCCCCACCTTACCTGCGTTATCCTGTCGTTTTGATTAGCGAGCGGCATTATCATATGGCTGTAACACATGGCTATCGCATTTCCATGCCCGTTGTGATCGCTGAGGCTCTTCCTGTCTGCCTCAATAATCTTGTAATATGTTTCAGGGTGTTTATTGCGGATCCATGCCAACAGGGTAGGGCCGAAATTGAAATTCAGCATTTCATAATTATTCACACGCTCAAGAATGGCCCCGTCATCATTTATAATTTCAGCTTCGGTATTCGTTTTGTAACATTCTTCGTAAATTCTCTCGTTCCAGTCGTGGAAGGGCTTAGCGCTGGGTTGAAGCTCAATCTCGCCTGTCCAGGGGTTTTCCCTTGGCGGCTGATAGAAATGTCCGTGTAAACAGATATTGATCAATTATTCCTGAATGATAATTAGTATAAGCCACAAAAGTAAAAATTTGCAAGGTTAATTGGTAGGGAAAAGAAAAGAAGCGCCGGATAAGACAGGTAGCAATTTTTTGGTCCTGCAAAGAGATTCAGAAAAAAGATTTACAAAGAGAGAAAAAAATGCGTATATTTGAAAAATCCAATCTAATGTAACAAATAACGAAAACAGGAGTATCTGAAATGAAAAAATTATTTTTATTTTTTTTGGTTTCAATTACACCTCTTGCATATTCACAGACAAAAGCCGACCTGGCGGGCGTATGGCTTTCTAAAGTCGAAGCTGGGCAAAAACCTACCACTGCAACATACTTTGTGCTTAACGAAGACGGCACATATACTTGGGGAGTCGATTCTACCGGCGCCGATGTGCTGGGTAATTCAACTGTGGGAACCTGGGACCTGACTCTTGACAAAGAGGTCAAGATAATTTCAACCGATAAGAAAGACATTAAGTATTATGCTCCAACTGGCGCCGATAAGAAATATAAATATAAATACTTCGAAAAGGACGGCCAGAAGACGCTGGATAAATCAACTGATATGAGTATTTTTATTCAAAAGATCAGCGGCTGAATTTTATTTGAAAAACCTGAATAATACAACTGAATGAAGAGAACTTTTTTAGTTTTGCTCATATTGTTTGCAGCAACTCTCTCTTTTGCTCAAAGCAAAACGGACCTTGCGGGCGTTTGGAAAGCCACAGTCAAAGCGGGCAACAAACCTACAACCCCCGTGTACGTTATGCTTAATTCCGACGGCACATATCTTTGGGGTACAGATTCTTCAGGCAACGCGCTGGATAGGGTATGGAAGGGGACTTGGGATTTAACAGATGAAAATGAGATAAAAATCACATCTTCCGATACTCCGCCAACCATAAAGTATTATGCGCCAACAGGCGGCAATATGATATATCAATACAGGTATTATGATGATAACGGGCAAAAAATGAAGGACCGCTCTACCGATATGAGTCAATATTTACAAAAACTTGGCGGCAATTAATTAAAATATTCAGAAGACAGCGACCATGAAAAGAATACTAATCATTCCGGCTTTGCTTATTGCCGCAGGCGTAATTTTTGGCCAGACCAAAAGCGATTTGACAGGCAAATGGAAAATTGTGGCGGCAGTATCAAACAAACAGCAGCCGCCCCCGACATATCTCTTGCTCAATGATGATGGGTCTTATCTTTGGGGGATAGATTCTGCACAGACAGACCCTATGAAAAACGTCACAAAAGGAACCTGGGACTTGACTTCAGATGGCGATATTAAATTTATGCCGGCTGACCCGGCCGACAGGGGCAAATATTATGCGCCGCGCGGAGAAAATATGTATGAATACGATGGGTATGATACAAACGGAAAAAGAACGCCGGAGATTGTGCTTGAAGTGAGCCTGTTCATCCAACAGATTAAATAACAATCAAATGGGTGGGGCAAAGGTAATTAAAGAGACAGCATCCTATTTACAGTGGCCCAATTCCGCGTGGTAGCTCCGACGCCGAGTTTCTTTTCAATGAAAGCATTTGAAAAGACTGAATCACTGTAACCCTTATAACATAAAATGTATACTTCCTTACCTTTCAAGCGAAAGAGGTCATTGCTTTTTTTGTGGTCATTCAAAGATGACGTTAGTCTTGATTCAGGCGCCGCCGATAAAAAGGTCACATGTAACTTTGCTTTTCCATCCTCAATCAATTTTTTAAACGGGTTTCCATTAATAATTGATTCAATTTCGGGTACAGTCCTGATTACTACAGGCACATCAAATCCAAAAGACTTCTTTATCTCAATTTCCAGTTTCTTCGAAATGGCTTCGTCAATGATCTTCGGAGCATCAAAACTAACATTCCCGCTTTGGATATATGTCTTTACATTTTCATAATCCAGGTTATTAAACATTTTCCTGAGCTCTTCCATTTTTATGGTTCTGTAACCTGTCACATTTATTCCCCGAAGGAATGCTATGTATTTCATTTTGTAGTTACCTTTAGATGATTTGAGAAAGTCAGGGCTGAAGCCCCGCCGGCTACGGTCTTTTCTCCCCGCGCTAAAGCGCGGGGTTAGATGACTATTCTTGTTACAGAATCTAAGCGAAGATTGCAGAAATAATTCTGTTTTGGTATGTTCAAAAATATGCGGATATTGTACGCCTTCCCAATCCCGTGTTATATAATCGGCTTTAACCCCGCCATTTATGGCGGGGGTGGAGAAAAAATAAACCAGGGCTTTAGCCCCGAAGAAAGTAAACGGGCCCATATCACCGGTCTTCGCTTTTTTTCCAATGACATCTTCACAATTGTTTTACCTTTTAAGATTTCAGCTTTCTTCTTTGTTTTTAGACGCGCCAAAGAGTTTACATATGCCTCTTTTAGAAGATTATTAATATATGATTTAGTGAATTCTTTAATATCAGTTACTTTAATATACCTGTACAAACTGCCATTGCCCTTCAAAATTCCCTTAGGGTCTTGAATCTCACTGCCGCGGTTAAATCCAAAATTAATGCAGGAGCCATATACGGCAATGGCGCAAAACGCGTCAGAGGAGCTTGAAGTGGGCGACCAGCTGATAGCCAGCGCATTATAATTATCATATATCAATTCATTTGAGTTCGGGTACAGGTCCCATAGCCACTCCCTGAGTTGAAGCGCATTTTCCTTCACTGAAGCCGGAAATGGTCTTAAAAATTGCAGAAGTTCCTTAGAATCCCTTTTTGACATACATCCTTTTTTTAATGTCTGCCTGGTTATATTTACTCTCCCCCTCCTGTATCCATATCAACGTACATCTGTTCAAATTCGTCGAGCCGTTTTTTTGCCGATGTTCCAGCAGGTTTTGGAATTTCTATTTTCTTTTCAAATTTGTAAATATTTACAGCAAGCGGAGGAAGTGTAACCCTTATCGAATTCTTCCATTCTTTGAACGGTAATGGTTCAGATTGTTTCCCGCCCATATTTCCTGTTCCGCTGCCGCCGTATATTTCAGCATCGCTGTTCAAAATTTCTTTCCAGAAACCCGGCGCGGGTACGCCTATCTGATAGTCGTACCTTATTGTCGGGGTCATGTTGAAAGTTAAAAGCAGTATCTCGTCTTTGTCGCGCGATAAACGGATAAACGAAAGAACGCTGTGCAGCGCGTCTGAAAAATCGATCCACCTGAAACCCTCATTTTGGAAATCAACTTCAAACAGCGAGGAATGTTCTTTGTAAAGGCTGTTCAAATCGCGGGCAAACAGGTTAAGTTTCTTGTTCAAATCCAGGTCAAGCAAATTCCAATCAACCGATTCTTCGGAATTCCATTCATTATATTGCGCAATATCTGTAGTCATAAAATTTAGTTTCTTCCCGGGATGCCCAATCATGAAACCAAGGAATAATCGCATGTTTGCGAATTTCTGCCAGTTATCGCCGGGCATTTTTTCAAGCAGCGATTTCTTTCCGTGCACAACCTCATCGTGAGAAATGGGCAGCACAAAATTCTCGCTGAAAGCATACCAAAGCGAAAATGTGATCTTTCCCTGGTGATATTTTCTGTACACGGGGTCCTTTGAGAAATAAAGCAATATATCGTTCATCCATCCCATGTTCCATTTCAGATCGAAACCCAAACCGCCTTCGTTCAGAGGATGTGAGACCCCCGGCCATGAAGTAGATTCCTCCGCTATCATCAGCGCTCCTATGTGATATTCATGCACTTTGCTGTTGAGGTGTTTTATGAATTCTATTGCTTCAAGATGTTCTCTGCCGCCATGTATATTGGGTTCCCAGTCGCCCTGGTTGCGTGAGTAATCAAGATACAGCATAGAAGCTACCGCATCTACACGGAGCCCGTCCGCGTGATATTTTTCAAGCCAGAAGAGCGCGCTTCCAATAAGGAAGTTCTGCACTTCGTGTTTGCCATAGTCGAATACGAACGTTCCCCAGTCTTTTTGGTATCCCCGCTTCGAATTCTCATAGGCGTAGATCTGTCTTCCGTCAAAAAAAGCCAGGGCATGCTCGTCATACGGAAAATGAGCCGGCACCCAGTCAAGTATTACTCCAATTCCGTTTTGATGACAATAATCTACAAAATATTTAAAATCATCGGGCTGTCCGAACCGTGATGTGGGCGCGTAATACTGTGTAACCTGGTAACCCCATGAAATATCCAGCGGATGCTCCATCACAGGCATAAGCTCGATATGCGTGTACCGCATCTTCTTTACATAATCCACAATTTCATGCGCAAGCTGAGAGTAGCTTAAATATCCCCATTCATTCGGAAATTCGGAATTATTCCTGTCTCTGCGCCATGAACCAAGATGAACCTCAAAAATGTTGAGCGGTTTACTTCTGAAAGCCCCCGCTTTGCGGGCGCTCATCCAGTTTTCATCATTCCACGAATATTTGTTTATGTCTGTAACTATGGATGCGTTCTTGGGCCGAACCTCCGAGCGGAATGCATACGGATCCGCTTTTCTTCTTAAATCCCCGTCAACTTTTGATTTTATTGAGTACTTGTAAGTATCTCCCTCTTTTAATCCCGGAAAGAATGCGGACCAGACGCCAAGGTTGTCGTGGATTCGCTTCAACCGGAAATTTTCGTTTTCTCTCCACCCGTTGAACTCTCCAATTAAATAGACCTTCTCTGCATTTGGAGCCCATGTTGTAAAGCTTACGCCGTCAACTCCGTCTTGTGAATGAAGCTGGGCGCCGAATTTTTCAAATATCCGGTAGAACGTGCCTTTTGAGAAAAGGTGAAGGTCAAACTCAGTTATAAATGGCTCTTGAACAGGTACAGGTTCCAAAACAGCTTCAGTCTTCTCCTGTGTTTCAACAGAAGTTACCGGGCTCTCAGCACCGGTGTCTTCAGTTTTGATCTCTTTAGTTTCCGTATCTCTGGTATTTTTTGATAACAGGTTGCTAGAATCGTTCATTACTCCTTTAGAGTCGTCTAAATCAGTAAGATCGTCCAGTCTTGAGGATATATCTACAATCGCCACCTGTGAAATTTCTTCATCATGCCCATTTTCCCCGGCCTTATTTATATCCGGCAGACCCGGTTCGTCTTTTATCGCGGGTGCGTCGTATGGCAGCGTGTCTTCTGCGTCCTTAGACTGTTCTGCCAGTTCTGATTCATCCGCTATTTTATCATGCGCTTCAGGCATCACCTTTAGCTTTGATCTGATCTCTGCCTGAGGGCCGGTTTCAACCAAAGGCTTCGTCTGTTCTGCATGATCCTCATCAATTGCAGTAACGGATTCTTCAGTGGTTTCTTTATTTTTGACAGGCATAACTTTGTCTGACGTCTTTTCTTCCTGGGCGCCTGATATATTGATAGCAAATTTTTCAGGGTGGATTTTAAGCTCAATTTCCCTGTGGCGCTTCGCAGCTTCTTCAAGAAGCTTTTGGATCTTATTTTGTTCTAGGTTTGCGCTTTCTTCTGTGTCCATTGAAACAAATAATATCATTTAATATTAACCTGAAAAATAAGTAATAAATTTTACGAATAAAGTAATTTAATGAAAAGAAACAAAAATAAAAGTTAAAATGAGGGTAAGTTCATTAGTAATATCAGCTATCAGGGCGTTAAAGAGGGTTAACCGCAAAATGACATGTTAGGATTTTTGATTAAATAATTCAAAACCCGGGAACCATTTCAAGTCCCCGGGTTTTAAACGAAAAATATTAGCGCCAGGACCGACTTTAACAGCATACTAAGCTGTCAGTCATCAATCCATTATAAAAGCTATTTTATAAGCAGCATCTTCTTGGATTCCGTAAAGTCGCCTGCAGTGATCCTGTAGAAGTACACTCCGCTTGCCAGCGATGATGCGTTAAAATTAACCGAGTACTTGCCGGCCGGTTTAACTTCATTCACCAGCGTTGCAACTTCGCGGCCCAGAATGTCAAATACTACCATGCTGACCAGTCCTGCTTTAGGAAGTTCGTATGCTATTTTCGTGCTTGGGTTGAACGGATTCGGATAATTCTGCTCAAGCCTGTATATGTTCGGAATGCCGTTGCCGTTTGAACTGATGCCTACAAGAGAATCAACGTTAATTCTGATTATCTTGCCGCTATCTCCAACCGCCCAGCCTATGCCGCATCCATTGTTAAGCGTAGCTACATCGACTCCCCATAAGCCCTTGGTATCAACAAAAGCCAGCGACCAGTTTGTGCCGCCGTTTGTGGTTGCATAAAGACTGTCTCCGCGTGTGTACCAGTAATATGTGCTGTTGGCGCCGCTCAATCCTGTTATATTTCCGGTTCCCGGAGCGCTGAGAAGGGTATAAGTGGCCCCGCCGTTGGTAGTTTTGTTGAGAGTCTCGCCCCCTGCAAGCCCGTTATTTGCATCATTAAAATGCATGCAATATGAATCTAAGAATGTAGTCACGCCTGGAGACCAGCTCACTCCTGCATTAGTTGTATGATAGATCTTGGTATTGTTGGTGCCATACCAGATATTTGTTCCCTTAACTTTTATGGCATTATTCCACCCGGCTTCTGAGCCAACCTGTGGCACATACAAACCGGTTGAATCCCAGTTCAAGCCTCCGTTTGTGGTTCTCCACAGAGACCATCTGCCGCCAACAGGATCGCCGTATGCAAACCCTGTGTTAACATTAGTAAACACAATGCCGTCGATGAAACCGCCTGCCTGGGTAAACACCTGGGTCCAGTTTGTTCCCCCGTTCGTCGTCCTGTAAATATTGGTCGCCGAGGGCGATGTTGTCAGCCATGCATTATTTGCGTCAACCGCGGTTATGTTATAAACATCTCCTGATATAACGCCTGTATTCGGATTTGCGTTTGTCCACGTAGCGCCGCCGTCCGTAGTTCTTCTCACAGTTGCTGTAGCGCCTGCTACCCATCCTATATAAGGACTGACAGCGCTTACCGCCTGAAACAGCACCGTTGCATTTGAAAGCTGGTGAGCATATGTGTGAACGCAGGTGACGGGTGTTACCGCGGATACATCGATACCTGTATTAGTTGTATAATTTATGGAATTACCCCAAGGGTGCGGACATGATACAGGCGACAAAGGTCCTGCATGTCGCTTTGTTCCGCTAACCAGAGATGAATAACAAACTCCGATTCCTGTTCCTGAATACCCGCATTGCGTGATCTGAACAACAAGACTGAGAGTAGGATTATAATTAAACGGCACGTCAAGAGGAATTGCAAAGAATTGACCAGCTGTGCCGGAAAGATTTGCATTAGTATGGTCATATACAGTCGTCATGGTTCCTGTATACCAGGCGCCTGTCGGCAGATCAACATCTGTAGTTTGGCCCATAGTTATAGTTAAGCTGGTGTATGTCGGGCTGCCTGTTGTTGCCGCCTGAATGTATAATGTGGTTATGTTCCCTGATGGGGCAGGAGTTGGATTAGCAAAAGCCCCTGCTAGGTAAAGCGTTTGAATAGTTTTTCCTGTTGCCGAGTTAATGTTAAATGGGAAAGCGTTGTTTGTCCCGGTTGTATTATAGTTATAATACTGCGGCTGCGCCATTGTGGCGCCGACAAATGCAATCATAAGAACAAAAATCAACGCTGCATTCTTGAATCGTAAGCTGTTAAATGTTTTCATAACATTAATTATTTGATTTGAGAAATGATTTGAATTGAGAATCCTTGTTGCATAATTTGAAAAACTATTTTTCCAACAGAATCCAAACAATCCTGAAATGCTGAGAGAAGATGGTAATAGTCCCGGCAAATCCAAGACTGATTAACAAGTGAACATTGATTGGTGTGATTATAAAATTGAAATAAATGCAAATAAAATCAAGTGTTTTCTTTACCACAAATCTAAGGAAATTGATAGCCCTTTCTCTGTTGGCAGAATTGGCTTCTTATACGCTATTTAAAAAAACCGGAAATAATTCAAAACCCGGGAACCATTTCAAGTCCCCGGGTTTTAAACGAAAAATATTAGCGCCAGGACCGACTTTAACAGCATACTAAGCTGTCAGTCATCAATCCATTATAAAAGCTATTTTATAAGCAGCATCTTCTTGGATTCCGTAAAGTCGCCTGCAGTGATCCTGTAGAAGTACACTCCGCTTGCCAGCGATGATGCGTTAAAATTAACCGAGTACTTGCCGGCCGGTTTAACTTCATTCACCAGCGTTGCAACTTCGCGGCCCAGAATGTCAAATACTACCATGCTGACCAGTCCTGCTTTAGGAAGTTCGTATGCTATTTTCGTGCTTGGGTTGAACGGATTCGGATAATTCTGCTCAAGCCTGTATATGTTCGGAATGCCGTTGCCGTTTGAACTGATGCCTACAAGAGAATCAACGTTAATTCTGATTATCTTGCCGCTATCTCCAACCGCCCAGCCTATGCCGCATCCATTGTTAAGCGTAGCTACATCGACTCCCCATAAGCCCTTGGTATCAACAAAAGCCAGCGACCAGTTTGTGCCGCCGTTTGTGGTTGCATAAAGACTGTCTCCGCGTGTGTACCAGTAATATGTGCTGTTGGCGCCGCTCAATCCTGTTATATTTCCGGTTCCCGGAGCGCTGAGAAGGGTATAAGTGGCCCCGCCGTTGGTAGTTTTGTTGAGAGTCTCGCCCCCTGCAAGCCCGTTATTTGCATCATTAAAATGCATGCAATATGAATCTAAGAATGTAGTCACGCCTGGAGACCAGCTCACTCCTGCATTAGTTGTATGATAGATCTTGGTATTGTTGGTGCCATACCAGATATTTGTTCCCTTAACTTTTATGGCATTATTCCACCCGGCTTCTGAGCCAACCTGTGGCACATACAAACCGGTTGAATCCCAGTTCAAGCCTCCGTTTGTGGTTCTCCACAGAGACCATCTGCCGCCAACAGGATCGCCGTATGCAAACCCTGTGTTAACATTAGTAAACACAATGCCGTCGATGAAACCGCCTGCCTGGGTAAACACCTGGGTCCAGTTTGTTCCCCCGTTCGTCGTCCTGTAAATATTGGTCGCCGAGGGCGATGTTGTCAGCCATGCATTATTTGCGTCAACCGCGGTTATGTTATAAACATCTCCTGATATAACGCCTGTATTCGGATTTGCGTTTGTCCACGTAGCGCCGCCGTCCGTAGTTCTTCTCACAGTTGCTGTAGCGCCTGCTACCCATCCTATATAAGGACTGACAGCGCTTACCGCCTGAAACAGCACCGTTGCATTTGAAAGCTGGTGAGCATATGTGTGAACGCAGGTGACGGGTGTTACCGCGGATACATCGATACCAAGGTTGGCAAGCTGAGTGCCCTGGCCCTGGTAAATATAATTGCAGCCTCCTGCGGTTTGATTATAAGTTCTCCTGTTCCCGGTAAGAAGAGTATTGTAAATAGTCATGCCTGTTGCTGTTGCACCGCATTGATCAACCTCAATAACTAAACTCATAGAAGTATCATAATAAAACGGATGGTCAAGAGTGATTTGCATAAACGTGCCAGCCACAGATGTTAATTGTTGCGATGGGTGAAAATATACTGTGTCCAGCTGGCCAACGTAAAAAGCCCCCGCCGGTAATGTAGTTATATTCGAGAGACCCATCTTTATGGTTAAGTTTGTAAATGTTATTGTTGCAGAGGCGCATGTGAAATAAATCGATGTAATATTCCCCGAAGGGGGCCGGGTTGGTTGATTAATTTCACCCGGCAAATAAAGTTCCTGCACAACTTTGCCTGCAACAACGCTGAATGGAAATGCGTTGCCATTCAGTTGTGTATTATAGTTATAATACTGCGGCTGCGCCATTGTGGCGCCGACAAATGCAATCATAAGAACAAAAATCAACGCTGCATTCTTGAATCGTAAGCTGTTAAATGTTTTCATAACATTAATTATTTGATTTGAGAAATGATTTGAATTGAGAATCCTTGTTGCATAATTTGAAAAATTATTTTTCCAACAGAATCCAAACAATCCTGAAATGCTGAGAGAAGATGGTAATAGTCCCGGCAAATCCAAGACCGATTAACAAGTGAACATTGATTGGTGTGATTATAAAATTGAAATAAATGCAAATAAAATCAAGTGTTTTCTTGATATTTCACATTCATAATAAGTGTATTTGGCGTTGCGATTTTAGCTAACGAAATCGAGCATAAGAATGGCGATTCAGATGAGGAATATCCAATCTAGTCCTAATGGGAAGTTTCAAACAATTCCGTATGCTCTGCAGGCGGAAATCCAAACTTGCTGTAATTAAGGCTGATCTTCTCCCGATTATCATCATTATCGCCGTTAAATAAACAAAGAATCGCTTCGGCAGCCGGAAGCAATAATATTGGGCTTAATTTGTGAATGCGCTGTAATTATAAGAAAGATAAAAAACATTAAAAATACCGGATGGATAAAAATAATTGTTTTTCATATTTTGGAAAATTACAATTTAATTATAAAATTTCTAGAGCGGTTTGTCAGTTACGCCCAAGCGCCATACGGCATTCATCATTATTTCACCATTCTTAGTTGTATATGTGTCAAGAATATATAAGCGCCAGCCTTCAGGCCATAATTCGTCATATTTCTTTTTATAGTCATCATAGCTTACTCCATATACCTGCTTTTCAGGCATTTTCCCGCGCCGCCATACTGCATCACTAAACACCTTACCATTTGCTTTGGAATAAGATTGCAAAATATAAAGTCTCCATCCTTCAGTCCAGATCTTATCGTATTCTTTTTTAATCTCACCAAGAGATTTCTTGTATTCTTTTATTTCTTCCGATACGCCGGGCCGCCATACAGCGTTGTATTTCACTTCACCGTTTGATATGTAAGGCTGAAGGCTCTGAAGCCGCATATTTTGCTTCCATTGCTCGTCATATTGTGCTTTATAGTCGGTAAAAGCGCTTCCGTAGATTTGTGTCTCTCCAAGATTGCCTCTCCGCCAAACAGCATTATACAGAGTTTCGTTATTTGAAGTTACATATGACTGCAGTATATACAGACGCCATCCCTGCGGATATAAGCCGTCATATTTACTTTTAAAATCATTATATGTGCTGCCGTAAATTTGTTCTTCATCTCCTGTCCACTGTCGCCAAACTGCATTGTAATAAACTTTGCCGTCAGAATTTTCAAAAGATTGAAGTATATACAGCCTCCAGCCCTGCGGCCAGAGTTCATCATACTTTTTTTTGTAATCAGTAAACAAATATCCGTAGCCCTGAATCTCTTCTGTGCTCGTGAATCCGGTAACTGAACATGACCCGTTTTGAGTATTATCTGTAGGTCCGGGCAGCCACCCGAAAGTAAGATTAACCCATGAGCCGCCGAATGTTGATATTCCGTCCGGGCAACCGTCAACAGCTTCGTCCCACCCAACAGTATTATTAACACCGGGGTCAAGCATTGCCTCGATAACTTCGTGTCCGGTTACCAATTGGTACGGACCGGGCGAAACAGGTATCTTACCTTTGACAGGAGCGCCTACACCTGCATCGCGGGGCACAACTCCCCAAAACGCTTCTTCAGATTCAGAGTTGTGAAATCCGCCTCCGGGGTTATCCGTTACTGTGAAACCATGAGCAGGGAAAACCATAATCAGCACATCAGGTCCAAATTTCGGAAGGTTTCCGCTTTTCTGATTTTCGTGAATGATGTTCCTGAGTTCTTTTGTTGAGAGTTCTTTTGGTTCTGCATTAGTGTTTGAAATTGCTTTGGGTCCAGATGAAGCTTCATACACTCCATATTGCCATGTAACTGGCTGCTGGCCCGCCGGATTATTATCTCCCGACATATATGCCGTGAGCCCTTTCAGGTAATTTTGCTGTTCACTAATTTCATCATCACTCCATTTTCCGTAATACAGCGGGTAAATTTTAAAGGATCTTAGTATTGGTCCGCCGTGATATTGAAGCGGATTATGTCCATCAGCCCGGCAGGAATATGTGATTGCCATGATACTGATAATACAGATTACAAATGTAAATACCAATTTCTTTGAAATGATACACCTCCTTATAAAATTAAATAATTCCGGATAAGCAGCGATGAGAAATATTTCTAAAATAATACATTATTTGTTTAAAATCATCTTTTAACTTATGTATATTTAAAGTAATAATTTTTTACCTGAAACTAGAATGATTTATTGGTATTCTTTTTCTCATGTAGGCGAACCAGCTGATAGGAGACCTATATCCTTTTTTTCCAATAGCAAAGACCTCTTATCTGGGGTAACTGAGGAATCAGGTTCATTTAATGTAACACCAAATCATGTTAGAGAGGTTATATCTTCCAGGATTGCTTTTATAAATAATAGAGCTCCCGCATTATCAAATGATTTCTTCGCTGCAAGTGATCAATTTTGCTCTTATTGAAATCATCAAATTCTTCACCAAAAACATTCTAAAAATATTATTCTGAAGTGTTTGACCTTGAATAAGTTTCATTTTTCTACCATATTTGTGGGCACCCTTAGCTCAGTTGGTAGAGCAAATGACTCTTAATCATTGGGTCGGGGGTTCGAGTCCCCCAGGGTGCACAAAAAAAGTCTGCTAAAATGGCAGGCTTTTGCGTTATTAAACGCTATTAATTATCTAATAATTATATAACTTACCTGCGCCACAGCCACAAGTTTTCCTGCTTGGTCAAAAATATCAATTGCGACCGGACATAGCGTTCTTCCGGGTTTTATGATATTGGCAGATGCCTTCACGCCAGTTTTACATGGAGCAAGGAACCTGATATTCATATCAGTTGTGGCGATAGTTTTATCCGCTCCGATAAGAGTTAGAATCGCAAATGCGGAAATTGAATCTGCTATAGTCATTAGCAGTCCTCCGTGAAAGGTCTCATAAATTCCATCGTATATCTTGTTACGGGGAACGTAAGCTCTGCACTTTCCGTTTCTCAGTTCTTCTATTTCAAAATTCAGAGTGTCAAATATCGGGATTTTCCTGATTCGTTCTAAAACCCCGATATTAATAAGATCTGCTTCTTCGGCCATTGGTCAATTGTTTAATGTATTTTTTGAGTTGTTAAATTATTATAATTAAACTTAATAATTATTCAAATGATATGAAATTGAGATTTGCTGTATTGCTATTTGCGGTTTATTTTACCGGATGCTCAAAGAAAGAAACGTCGGATAAGATATTCAGGTATAACGAGCCAAATGGGATCGAGAGCTTAGACCCAATAACTGCGAATAACTACCCTGCAATTCATGTGCTGATAAATACCTGCGAGGGTCTTGTTTGGTATGATAAAGAGGCTAAGCTTCAGCCGCTGCTTGCAAGGAGCTATGAAATTTCTTCTGACGGAAAGATGTACACCTTTCATTTGAGGAATGACGTCTATTTTCAGGACGATGATTGTTTCCCCGATAAAAAGGGGAGGAAGGTCGCAGCTTCAGATTTTAAATATTGTTATGAAAGAGTATGCAATCCAAAGGTTAAGACCAGGGGCTTATGGGTTTACCGCGATAAAGTAGTAGGCGCCGATGATTATTCAAAGAACCCGGAGGATGTGAAAGAGATAAAAGGGTTTGAAGCGCTTAATGATTCAACTTTCAGGATCGATCTGGTTGAACCGTTCGCCCCCTTTTTGAGCATACTTACAATGCCGTATGGTTACGTTTATCCCAAGGAGGCTGTAGATTTCTACAAGGAAAATTTTGGGTTCCATATTGTAAGCACCGGCCCGTTTAAATTTGTAAAATGGGATATCGATAAAGAACTGGTCTGCGTAAAAAATAATAATTATTGGGGCTCCGATGAGAGCGGAAATAAGCTTCCATTAATCGACGGGTTTACGGTTTCTTTTATACGCAGTCCTGAAACTGAATTCCTGGATTTTAAAGATAAGAAGCTGGACTTCCAGAAACCGACAATAGATGTATACGGGCAAATAACTGATGAGAACGGAAACCTTAAGCCCGGATACGATTTTGATCTCATAAAGCAGCCATACCTGAATACAGTTTATCTTTGTACAATGTTAAGCGCTAATAAGGAAGGCGGAAAGAATAATCCGCTGCGCGATAATGTTAAGCTCCGCAAAGCGCTTAATTATGCGATAGATAGGGATAAAATTGTGAAATTTGTCCTGAGGGGTAAAGGAACGCCCGGCGTAAACGGGCCCCTCCCAAAGGGGATGCCGGGTTTTTCGGATTCAGTGAAAGGATACAGATACGACAGGGATATGGCCGTTAAGCTTCTTGCTGAGTCAGGGTACCCGGGCGGGAAAGGACTAAGCCTGAAGCTGGTTTTCCATAACGATGAATCGCAGCGCGAATTATGCGAGGCCATACAGGCGCAGTTCAGAGATATCGGCGTCGATCTGCAAATCGAAGAAATGCTTGGCGCCGCGCACCGTTCGGCCCAGAACGAAGGTAAGCTCACTTTCTGGCGGGCTAACTGGGGCGCGGATTATTACGACCCGGAAAATTATTACGCTCTTTTTTACAGCAAGAATGAAACGCCTATTGGACCGAACACGTCATGTTACAAAAACGCAAAAGTAGATTCTCTTTATGAGCTTGGACTGAAGTTGACCGATTTTGGCGAACGTATGAAAGTATACCGTGAGATAGATAAAATAATATTCGAAGATTCTCCGTGGATGATAGTTTATTATAACCAGTTTATTTACCTGAAACAAAAGGATGTTGAAGGAATGTACGTTGACGGGCTGGGAATAATTAATCTGAAGTATTGTAGGATGAATTAAGAGCTGAAGCTATTTCAAAGCTTCCCTTAAAAACACGCCGAACCGCAACCCCTTTGCGCTTACTGTAATTTTGTCGAATCCAAATTTTTCCATGAAAGTTTGAAGTATCAGTATTCCCGGAATAATTATATCGGCTCTGCCTTCCATAAAGTCTCCCAACGTATATAATTCTTCGATTGGCATAGCGGCGAGACGGGCAAATATTGCTTCAATTTCATTGAGATCAAGAACCATTCCATCCACTTTTGAAGGGTCAAATGCGCTTAACCCGAGTTTTATTGCCGCAAGAGTTGTGATTGTACCGGCTATACCGATAAGCTGTGAGTTTTTCAGGTCAAAATCAATTTGATCAAGCTGTTGATTGACAAAAGTTTCAGCTATCATAAGGTTTTCATATGCTGGAGGGTGCCAGTCAAGATATTTTTCATTTATCCTTACGGAGCCAACATTCAGACTTTTGCCTTTGATAGGTAATTTGTAGAGTGAGACTTCAGAAGCGTTGGCGCTAATTTCTCCGAATGTGATTTCTGTGCTCCCGCCGCCAATATCGATGGTTGTGATTCGGCTCTTAGCGGCGCCGGAATTTAATTTATCGTGTACTGCCCCAACAAAAGACCACTTGGCTTCATCTTCGCCTGTGAGTATCTCAATTTTTATTCCGGTTTCCTTTTTAATTGTTTCAAGAAATTCAGTTTTATTATTTGAATCGCGGATAAAGCTGGTTGCAGTGGCGAATATTTTTGCCGAACCATGCTCTGAGCTTATCTTTTTATATTCATTAAGGATGATGATCGCTTTATTTATTGATTCGGACGTTATATTTCTCGCCGAGTCTACTCCTTTACCCAGCCGTGGCGCCCGCAGAGTATCCAGAATTGTTTTCACAACCTGCTTATCAGGGTCAAGTTCGGCTATTAGCAGAAGCATTGTATTTGTGCCAATATCTATAACAGAATATCTCATTCTAATTTGCTATTTCTTAACCGCATAAAATGAGGTCCACACTTCTCCATCCAGGGCGCCTTCGATTTCAAAATCATTCCTTATCAGCTGAACCGTCATTTCGACTTTTTCGGCGATAAGTATGCCCGTAAGGAACAGTTTTCCCTTTTGATTTAGTTTGTCATACATTGTCTTCAGGTTCGGTCCAATAACGCCGGCAGTAATATTTGCCGTTATAACATCAAATCCCGATTCTTTTATAGCGTTGATATCCGCCTTAAGGAGTTCTATTTTAGAACTCGCCTTATTCAAAATAATATATTCTTCTGCGTTTTCAATTGAGTCTTCGTCAATATCGATAGCCAGTGCTTTTTGCAGTCCAAGCTTGATCCCGGCAATAGCCAGAACTCCTGTGCCGCAGCCAAAATCGAGCATGAATTTATCGCCGGGGGAAATATAGCGGCACATCAAGTCCAATATGAGCTGCGTTGTTTCATTGTGTCCTGTGCCGAAAGACATTTTGGGATCAATTTGGATAAGAATTTTTCCTTTTACATTGCCGAGTTTATTTTTCTTCCAGGAAGGATAGATAATTATCCTGTCGCGAATATAAACCGGCTCAATGGTCTTTTCCCATTCTCTGTTCCAATTGAGATTATTGAGCTTAGAGATTGCCGCGTCATTCTTCTTAATTATTCCGTTCACCACCAGCCGCTTCATCAGGTTCTCCAGCTCTTCATGTCCCGATTCGTCCGCCGAAACTTTGATAACCCCTTCTTCTTCCAATATATTTTTTATGCCTGAAATGTAAAGATGATTGTAAATGCTTTCATAATTCTTCTTTGTGAAAGCAATTTCCAATTCGTAGTAATATTTTGATGGCATTGATTGCTAGATTTGTCCCCGCATTCGCAGGTAAACTAGGAATAAATATTTTTTGCGGCGGAATCAAAAGTATTTTTAAGCAGCATAGCAATTGTCATTGGGCCGACTCCGCCCGGAACCGGCGTAATCATTGAGGCCTTAGGTAAACAACTATCGAAATCCACGTCGCCTGTTATCCTGTATCCTTTAGGCTGCGAGGAATCTTCAATCTTATTTATACCGACATCAATGATCACACATCCTTCCCTGATCATGTTTCCATTAAGGAAACCCTGCCTGCCGATAGCCGCTATGATTATATCTGCGTTCTTAGTGTACTCTGATACATCCGCCGTTCGGCTGTGGCACAATGTGACCGTTGCGTTTGCGTGGTCGTTCTTCTGGATCAGCAGGTTCAAAATAGGTTTACCAACCAGATTACTTCTCCCGATCACAACTGCATTTTTGCCTTCCGTCTCAATCCTGTACCTCTTTATGAGTTCCATTATTCCTAACGGAGTGCATGGCACAAAACACTTTTCTCCAAGTATAAGCCTGCCTGCGTTGACAGGGTTGAAACCGTCTACGTCTTTGCGGTAATCGATCGCTTCGAACACTTTCAATTCATTAATATGCTCTGGGAACGGCGACTGAACCAGGATGCCGTGTATTTTTTCATCATGGTTAAAAGCCTCGATCCTGGAAAGCAATTTTTCCTCAGATGTCGTTTCAGGAAGTCTTTCGACAACTGAATAATAGCCCATTTCGGCGCATCGTTTGGCTTTCATGTTTACATAAACTTCCGAACCCGGATCGTTGCCAACCAGTATTAATGCAAGTCCCGGTTTTAAACCGGTGGTCTGCAAAGAGTTCTTAATTTCGTTAAGAATCTGACGCGAGACCTTTGAGCCGTCTATGATTTTATCCACCGCCACGTTATGCCGCTTGCTTCATGTATCTGTCAAGGAATGCGCGAATCATTTCCCATGCCTTGATTTGATTTGTTACTTTCATGAACCCATGCCCTTCATCTTCGAATACAAGATACTCGACGTCTTTATTTTTGGACCTTAGTTTCTCTACGATCTGGTCGGATTCCGATTTTACCACTCTTGGGTCGTTCAAACCCTGGATAATAAACAACGGGCATTGAATGTTATCAACGTGGTTAATGGGGGAGCGATCCATAAGTTTATCTCTGTCTGCAACAGGGTCGCCAACGAGCTCTGAGGTAGCGGGTTTCCAGTGTTCCGGAATTGAATTTAGAAACGTCATCATATTAGAAGGTCCGAAAATGTCGACTGCGCATTTCCACAGGTCAGGGGCTTTGGTCACGCAGGTCAGCGTCATAAATCCGCCGAAGCTACCTCCCATTACCGCGATGTTGTCTTTATCGGTATAACCTGAATTAAGAATGTATTCATATGCGCCAAGCACGTCTTTAAATTCCGCGCCGCCCCAATCCCTGTAGATCTTCTGCTGAAAAGATTTTCCGTAGCCCGTGCTTCCTCTAAAGTTGGGCGCAATGATAACAAAACCCGAGTTAGTAAGTATCTGCAGGTATTTATTGAAGAGATTTTTTTCCTGCCACTCAGGCCCGCCATGCGGCCATACTATGGCGGGATTGCTTCCGTCTTTCTTCATCCATTTAGACGCATACAGCCATGCAGAAATTTCGAGCCCGTCGAAGCTCTTATATTTAACAAGAGATGGCTTCACAAAATCGTGTTTAGGGATTCCGCCTATCACCGAGAAAGTAACCTGTTTCGATTTTTCGCTTTTGATATCGTAAACGAAAATATCGTTTGGATTCTGCGGCCCGTCATAAAGGAACGCTACCTTTTTGTCGTCGGGCGTAATAGAAAAACCATAAACGTTCCCGGAAGGTATTTTAAGCGTTTTTAATTTACCTGTCCTGAGATTTTTCTTCTTTAATTTTGAGCTCCCGTTCTCATTGATTGCATAAATAAGAAATTTTTCAGACTCGGAGAATTTGAACTCGTTTATATCCCATTTTTCTTCAGCTTCCCACTCGAAAGCCCCTGATTTCAAATCGTAACTTGCCAGGGCGGCAAATTCTCTCCTGTGATCCGAAATAAAATAGATCTTGGTCCCTTTTTTATTGAAAACCGAAAATTTGTTTTTCATCGGGCCTTCATGTTCAGTTATATTTTTAATATCCCCGGTTTTTCTGTTATATAAAAGTATGTCCTGGTTCGAATTATTATAATAACGTTCAAGCAAAACGAGGTTTCCGTCCGCGCTCCAGTCAGAAGCCATTTCAGCGTAAACCGAATCTGAGGCCCTTATACATTCTTCTTTCCCCTTATTAATGTCGTAAACATAAACATCAAAGTACTTTGGGTCGCGTTTATTTGAAACAAAAAGGAACTTATCGCTCTTTTTGTTGAATGCAGTCAAGAATACCTGCGCATTAGTGTGGTCAGGAGTTAGCAGATTTATATCGCCCCCCTTATCAGAGATACTGTAGATTTGCAGGTTTTCGTTTCCGTCGAAATCGGATTGGAAAAAGATCTCATTTTTCTTTGGAGAATAATACAGCGTTTTCACGGCATCTTTTGCCAGTGTAACCTGCGTGGCCCAGCCGCCTTCTATCGGGACTGTCCATATATTGGGTAATCCATCTGTATTAGAAATGTATGCTATTTTTTTCCCCTTAGGTGATATTGAGAATCCGAGTATTTGCCTTATGGCGAAATATTGGGCAATTCTGTGCCGGCGCGGTCTGGAATCAGTCATTTGTTCAGAAATTTTTTATAGAATACGTTAAGATAGTTGTTTTAAATATATATTTTTATGCAAAAAGCAGTGGTTTTACAGTATAATTTATTTTGTTTTAATTAATTAAATAATAATATAAATTAATGTAATCAATCTGTGTTATATACAAAAATACCAATGAAAATTACTCCCGGCAGGGTTCTGAAGGGCCTGGATTCGTTCTATCTTCCGGTGGATGAGATTGGGGCAAAAGAAAGGGCTTCGGCGCTCTCTTCCCGAAGTATTAAGAAACAAAGCAAAGTTCAAGCGTTAAAACTCGTGGTTTCAATGATAGATTTGACAACGCTGGAAGGAAAAGACTCAGATGGAAAAGCGCTTGCTCTCTGCCGTAAAGCCGTCAGGCCGATCGATAACGAGCCGGATTTTCCTCACGTTGCCGCAGTTTGCGTTTATCCAAATCTGGTAAGAATCGCTAAAAAATCTCTGGAACGCTCAGGAGTTATAGTAGCCTCGGTAGCGGCATCATTTCCGTCCGGGCAATCTCCCTTAAAGATCAAAGTGCAGGAAGTCAGGCAAGTTGTGGAACTTGGGGCCGATGAAGTTGATATGGTAATAAGCAGGGGAGAGTTTCTGGAGGGAAATTATGATTATACTTTTAATGAGATATCCGAGGTAAAAAGCGCTTGCGGGAGCGCGCATCTGAAAGTTATACTTGAAACAGGTGAGCTTGAAACATACGATAATGTAAGAAAGGCAAGCCTGATTGCGATGATGGCAGGCGCTGATTTTATAAAGACCTCAACAGGCAAAGTTCAGCCTGCCGCTACTCTGCCCGCTACGCTTGTAATGCTTGAGGCGATAAGGGACTTTTACCATGAGACGGGAAAAATGACAGGTATGAAACCTGCCGGGGGCATAAGAACAAGCAAAGACGCTCTAGCATATTTGTGTTTGGTAAAAGAGACTCTCGGCGATGCATGGCTCACTCCCGATTATTTCAGGCTCGGGGCCTCGACTTTATTAAATGATTTGCTTATGCAGTACAGGAAAGAACAGACAGGAATTTACCAGTCAGCAGATTATTTTACCAACGACTGATTCGGAGGTTTTAGATGGTCCGGTTGAGTATCTGATCAGGATTTCCCGGATTTTTTTGAGCGACAAACATAGCATTATCGAATTATAAATATTTTTCTCACTTCAAACTAATTATGGAGCAATAACATGCCGATCATATCTGAATACAAAGGAAACAAACTAATCTGTTTAAACCCCGGTTCTAAATTTACATTTTCTTTCGGGCTGGGAAAAGCCAAAATGATACTTGAACATCTGGACGCAATTAAGATTTTTGTGGAGAGCAATGGCGAATCATGCGGCGATGAAGAAGAAAGCGAAAAGAAGGAAACAGCTCAGGAAGATAAATGAAGTTGGATTATAAAAAATCGGGGCAAATAAGGAAAAGCGGCCCGGGCTCAAACGGCAGGGGTTTGAACGGTCAAACCCCTGCTAAAAAACATGATGTAGCCTGGGAGTACGCTAAGTCGAAGGAATCAGTCGAGCACGTTCAGATCAAAAGCAGTTACGATCTGTTCATAGGCGGTAAATGGTTTAAGACAAGAAAATATTTCGATACAGTTAACCCATCCAATGAAGAAATTATTTCCCGGGTTTCATACGCGTCAAAAGAAGATGTAAACCGCGCGGTCCTGGCTGCTGAAAAAGCATTTTCAGGGGAGTGGAGCAGGATTCCGGCCAAAGAAAGAGCTAAGTACATATTCCGCATAGCCCGGATTATGCAGGAGAAAGCGCGGGAGTTTGCCGTAATAGAATCTATGGATGGCGGAAAACCAATCAAAGAGTCTAAGAGCGTGGATGTGCCTCTTGCGATTGCGCATTTCTTCTATTACGCAGGCTGGGCTGATAAACTGGATTATGCTTTCCCTAAAAGAAAAGTTTCGGCGATTGGCGTTGTCGGTCAGATAATTCCATGGAATTTCCCGCTATTGATGGCCGCATGGAAAATCGCGCCTGCGCTTGCATGCGGTAATACAGTGGTAATCAAGTCTGCTGAAACAACTCCGCTCACTCTGTACAAACTTGCTGAGGTTATTCAGGAAGCCGGTCTTCCTGAAGGAGTTGTAAATATCATCAGCGGAGCGGGAGATACCGGGGCGCATCTTGTAAATCATCCGAAAGTGGGCAAGATCGCTTTTACAGGTTCGACGGAAGTCGGCAAGCTTATAATGAGGTCAGTTGCCGGTGCGGATAAGAAATTGACGCTGGAGCTTGGCGGAAAAGCCGCGAACATTATTTTTGAGGATGCTCCTATCGACCAGGCAATAGAAGGAATTATTAACGGTATCTATTTCAACCAGGGGCATGTGTGCTGCGCAGGATCCAGGTTACTTGTACAGGAAAGCATCAAAGAAATTGTGATAAGAAAGCTAAAGCAGAGACTGGCTTCGTTAAGAGTTGGCGACCCGCTTGATAAGAATACAGACGTTGGAGCTATAAACTCGAAAGCGCAGCTCGATAAGATCAAACGCCTTGTCCGTTCAGGAATTGATGAAGGCTGCAGCATTTACCAGTCTGGGTGCAGTCTCCCTGAAAAAGGCTATTGGTACAGGCCGACTTTCTTTACAGACGTTGCAATGTCAAACCGCATAGCTCAGGAAGAAATATTCGGCCCAGTACTGTCAGTTCTCACTTTCAGAACGCCAAAGGAAGCGGTCGAAAAGGCTAACAATACTCAGTACGGACTTTCGGCGGGAATATGGACAGATAAGGGTTCTAAGATTTTTAGAATAGCGTCTCAGATCAAAGCCGGAGTCATCTGGTCAAACACGTACAACAAATTTAATCCTGCTTCCCCGTTTGGCGGTTACAAAGAAAGCGGTTTCGGAAGGGAAGGCGGCATACATGGACTCAAAGAATATGTTTTGTAAAATGAAATCGGCAAATACAGGAATTTTATTATAAGATGAGTTATAAGGCTGTTTTTTTTGTTCTTTTTTTGACCGGGTTGATCATGCCTCAGTTTATCTATTCCCAGGAGGATGACCCTGCGCTAGCAAGCGGCATCAAGGCTCTGGAAGATAACAGATACGAAGAAGCCCTGAAAATATTTAATGATTATTTGCTCTCCAACCCGGGTTCAGGAAAAGCATATTTTTATCTCGGCAACGTCTATCTGGCGGAAAAAAAATATGATAACGCGGTTTCAAACTACGACCAGGCAATTAAGAACGGTCTTGCTACATCAGACGTATATTGCAATTACGGGAGGGCATATTCCCGCGCCGGAAAATATTCGGCTGCAATCATCGAACTGCTTAGGTCTATGGATGCCGACCCGAAAAACCCTGACCCGAAGGTAGAACTTGGGCATGTGTTTACCGTTATAGGCGACTATCCCAACGCTGAAGATATTCTGAATAAAGCGCTCGCGCTTGATACTACAAATGCTTCGGCGTACCTTAGGCTGGGTGAGCTTTATCTGAAACAAAAGGACAATGTGAACGCGCTAGCCGCCTTTACAAAGGCGACAATATATGACAGTTCGAACGTTACCGGTTTTAACACCCTTGGAAACTTATACGTCGGTTTAAACGATACGGCGAAAGCCATGTTTTATTATAAGAAAGCTTTCCAGAATGATACTAATCATGTAAGCGCTTATTACAACCTCGCTCATGATTATTTGGCAATCAAGAATTATGACAAAGCCGTAGAGACATATTCTATCCTGATGCAGCTTGACCTTCGCGGATTTAATAATTCAACGTTGTTTAGAGAGCGCGCCCTTGCCTTTCGCGAACTTGGGAAGTATGATGCGGCCCTGAAAGACTTAAATTTCGCCATAAAGTTAAATGCAACCGACACAGGGTCATATTTCTGGAGAGGAGTGGTTTATTATGAAATGGAAAATGACTCAATGGCCCTGAAAGACCTGAATCATGTATTGGAGATAGATTCGGTTTATTCACGCGCGTACGTATACAAAGGCATGATGGACCGCAACAAAGCTGAATATGAAAAAGCGACGGCGAACCTGACAAGGGCCCTTCAGCAAAGTCCTAAAGACACGGTCGCATATTTCGAGCTGGGCAACGTGTATCTTGATGAAGACAAATATCTTGATGCCGCCAAATGTTATACAAAAGCGCTCGAATTGAATCCGCATTACAAAGATATTTATGAAAACCGCGGCGTGGCGTTCTATAATCTTGGATACTACAGGCAGGCCGCTGCAGACTGGGATACCGCCATCAGAAATGATCCCTCGCTTTTTAACAAGCTTAAGCCGCTGTACAACGACGCAAAAAGCAAATCTGGTTTATGAATTATCTGGATTATTTAAATGGATCATAATTTAGTCACAACAGCATTTTCAATAGATGGTTACAGGATCAAACAAAACCTGGGTGTGGTTAGGGGGATTGTTGTGAGGTCAAGGTCTGTATTCGGAACCATCGGGGCTTCTCTTCAGACTTTGGTGGGCGGCAACATCTCATTATTTACTGAGCTGTGCGAGAAGACGAGAAACGACGCGTTCGAACTGATGGTGCAGCATTCGGAAGCGCTTGGAGCCAACGGAATAGTAGGTTTCAGGTATGACGCCAATGAAGTCATGTCAGGAGTGACCGAAGTGCTTGCCTACGGAACTGCCGTAATATTTGAAAAGACGTAAAATTCAGGTCCCGCCCCTGGGAGCTTTTCTAACGAAAACATAAAATCATTGAAGAAGTTCTTAGAAAAGAAATATGTTAATACAGGGTTTGTTATAGCTCTGGTAATATTGCTATCTATCAACATTTTGACATACCTGAATACATCAAGGCACTTTCAGGATGAAAAGTACCAGACTCTTGCTTTACAGACAATGCAGTCTTCTGAGGCTTTGCTTTCTAACTTAACGCAGGTGGAAACAAGCCGGAGGGGCTATCTTATTACAAATGAAGGCGCCTTCTTGCAGGAATACTATTCTGCTATAAAGCAACTTGATACTACTTTCAGCGTTTTGAAGAATTTTGCAAACGACGATCCTCTCGAGGTCAAAATTCTGGATACTCTGGGCCCCTTAATACACAACAGAAAAGATGTTCTTCAGGAATCCCTGGAGCTGCAGGCTGATAAAGAAAAGGGCATGAAAGAGCAGATTGAGTATACTTCCAAAGGAAAGGAATCGCAAGACCACATAAAGGACCTTATACACGCTATTCAAAAGAGAGAAAATGATGTTTTGAAATCAAGATTTGCCGAAGCCAATCTAAGTTCAAAATATACACTAACCAATTTAATAGTGGGTACTTCTATTGCTTTTGTTTTATTAATACTTAGTATAACCCTTCTAAACCGTAATATAACTCAGCGAAAAGCATTTGAACGCGAACTGGAAGAGAGCCGTAATTGGCTTTATACTACTCTGACCAGTATAGCTGACGCTGTGATCGTGACGGACAACCTTGGCAGTATTATGTTCATCAACTCCATAGCGTTAACTTTAACCGGGTGGGATGAACAGACCGCAAAAGGCATGTATATTAACCACGTGTTTAACATCATTGACGAAGAAAGCAGGGAAGAGATCGACAGCCCCGTGCTGCAGTCGTTAAGAAGCGGTAATGTTTCAGACGTTGAAAGAAACGTGCTGCTTGTAACCAAGAGCCGCGTCGAAGTTCCGATTGATTTGAGCGCCGCTCCAATCAAGGATAATGAACTGAAAACTATCGGAATTGTATTGGTGTTCAGAGATGTTTCAGTCAAGAGAAAAGCAGAAAAAGACCTGAGAAACAGCCAGAAATTTGTAGAAAGGATAGCGGAGTCGATTCCAAACATACTATACGTGTACAACCTTAAAGGTCCCAGCGTTGTTTATGCAAATTTTAAGATCTCAGAGCTGCTTGGTTTTGGAGCCGATGAGATAAAACGGATGGGAAGCGCCTTTTTTTCAAAGTACATTCACCCCGAGGATCTGAAGAAGCTCGTCGCGCTTTACCAGCGCTTTGTGAAGGCGAAAGATAATGAAATCCTTGATTATGAATTCAGAGTGATGAATTCACGCGGCGAATGGAGATGGATGCATAGCTATGACGTTGTGTTCAAAAGGGGCGCCGATGGTTTGGCTCTCCAGCTGCTTGGAACTGCCCAGGACGTAACCGACAGGAAGAAACTGGAAGACGAACTTAAAAAATACAGCGGTCATCTTGAAGAGCTCGTCGATATCAGGACCCGGGAACTAAAGCTCACCAACGAGAAGCTGAAACAGGAAATTTCAGAGCATGCTCAGGCCGAAAAGAACATAATAGACGCTGAAGAAAAATTCCGGAGCCTGGTTGAGCACTCGCTCGCCGGCATTTTCATTATGCAGAATAACCGGTTTGTATATGTGAATCCGAGATTTGAAGAAATATTCGGGTGCAGGTTTTCCGAGATCGAGAAGATGAACCCTCTGGACCTCGTATTCGAAGACGATAAGCCTCTTGTGATTGAAAACATAGATAAGCTTCTTTCGAACAAAATGGTAAGCGTCCAGTACACGTACAGGGCTATACCAAAAACAGGGACTATGGTCGTCGTCGAAGTTAGGGGCACAAAGATAGATTATATGGGAAGCCCGGCGATGATAGGCACTATGCAGGATATAACCGAACGGAAACACGCTGAAGACGAGATAAGGAACCAGCGCGAATTTCTCAGAACGGTGATAGATCTTAGCCCAAACCTGATCTTTGCAAAAGACAGGGACGGAAGATTCACGCTTGTAAACAAAGCCGTTGCAGAGCTATATGGAACCAACGTTGATAACCTGCTTGGCAAAACCGATGGAGACTTTAATCCAAACGAAACTGAGGTGCGAAGCTTTCTTGAAGCTGACCGCGAAGTAATAGATAAGAAGAAGGAAAGAGATATTACCGAAGAAGCAGTTTCAAACTCCGTAACCGGTGAAACAAAATGGTTCCAGACTAAAAAGATACCCCTGGCTGCAAGGGACGGTTCCACTCAGGTTCTTGGCGTATCAAACGATATTACGGCGAGAAAAGTCGCTGAGGAAATGACGATAAAGTCGCTGAGAGATAAAGAGATTCTTTTGCAGGAAATTCATCACAGGGTAAAGAACAATCTTCAGATAATTGTCAGTCTTTTAAAGCTTCAGTCGAAACATATTTTTGACCAGCGCGATCTGGAAATATTCAATAACAGCCGTTCGCGGGTAGAGACAATGTCTTTGATCCATGAGAAGCTGTATAAATCAAAAGACATTTCAAACATAAATTTCGATACCTATATAAGAGAACTGGCAAGCTATTTGCTAAAGGCTTATAAAGTGCAGCAGGAAGATATTGAATTAGTCATAAACGCTAACAATGTTAAGCTTGGGATAGATACCGCTATCCCCTGCGGATTGATAATTAACGAACTTATTATTAATATTTTTAAGTTCGCCTTTCCTGCAGGAAGAAAAGGAAAAATTGAAATCACAGTCGCAAAAGAAGGGGACGATGTAACTCTTATCGTGTCCGACGATGGCGTTGGGCTGCCGCCGGATTTTGATCTCAGTAAAAGCGATTCCCTTGGACTTCAGCTTGTTGATACTCTCATAAAACAGCTTGACGGAAATGTTGAGATCCAGAGCGTGAACGGGTCAAGGTTTATAATAAAATTCAGGGAAATAAAATACAAAGAGAGAATTTGATAATATAAAAACAGGTTCCTTTTTCGAAAAGTCTTTAAGGAAAAATTAAATAAAGTATGAAAAATTTAAAATTTATTTTTGTTTTTACAGCGCTGGTTATTGCCTGGGGAAATGCCGTTGCCGCAGATTCATTTTTACAGCTCTCGCTTTACGATGACGGTGATTTTAAAGTTCAGCTTGACGACGTCGCTTATGTCGATGCCGGAAATATTTTTGAGACCCCTATTCAGGCGGGGGAGCACAATCTCCTGGTCACAATAGTTTCGAATAATCTGCAGTTCCAGGGCAAGATCCGGATTCCCGCCGGTTTTAATGTGTATGCTGTAATAGACGAGTATAACGCATTTACAATTTACAAAAAGGTCCCGGTTGAGAAAGGAAGATGCAACAGCGAATGCAGCTATTACAGATTTATTGGCGGGAAAAATAGCAGCGAGGTTCATGACCAGCATGATAAGGATAAGAACATTGACCCCGAATGCCGCAATGTAGTTATGAGCGATAAGGATTTTAAGGAATTTAAGAAGAGCATCGGGAATATGAACTTTGAGAATACTAACGTAACGATAACCGAAAGCATGCTCGATCAAAACACTGTTTCAACGAAACAGCTGGCGGAACTGCTTACGTTTTTCACTTTTGAAAGTAATAAGCTGGATATTGCAAAGTATGCATATACACATACATGCGACAAAAAAAATTATTACATGCTGTATAATTCGTTCAATTTTGATTCCAGCGTCGAAGAATTAAAGAATTACATTTCTGGAAAATAATTAGTAAATTGCGTATTATGACGGAAGAACAATTAGAAAGACCAAGTACGGGAAAAAGCATCCGCTTTGCTTTATTTTTCTGGGCAGTTTATGTTGCAATAGTATTTACTGTTCTTATCGTTTTTTTTAAACTGCCGTTTTGAGCATAGCTGATATGCTGTTTTTAAGGGTTTAGTTATAGACTAAACCCTTTTTTTGATGAACAAGCATGGAATGGAAAGAGTTAATTAACGAATCCGGTTTTGCCGCGATTCGTGATGTATCGGATAAAGAACGGGTTTTGATATTCAAACACGATCCCGGAAGTATTGTGAGCTTTATGATCAAGCAGTTGCTCCAAAGGGAATGGAATGAGTCTTATATGAGCATGAAGACCTACTTAATAGATGTCAGCAAATCAGGGAAACAGACTTTTGAACTATCGAATCAATTTGGGATAGACCATGTTTCTCCCCAGGCGCTGATTATCAGCAAAGGAAAGTGCATCTACGCAAAATCGAACGGGCACATTCAATACAAAGATTTGAAAGAGTTTGCTAATCGTTGATATTTGGAACGTGATAATGAAAGGCTGGTATGCGTATTTGCAACTGGGAATAAAGGAGCTTTCCTAATTGCAAAATCTTTGTTGGATGACGCAGGGATAAATTACACAACAAGGAATGCCGGGATGCGCGGTACATTGTACTCTACGTCGCTGGAGGGGCGCAGGTTGCTGGCGCTTCAGGAAGATGAGCAGGAAGCTAAAGAAGTTCTGAGAGACCTTAAAGAAAGCCAGGAAACACAATCTGAAAAAGATGATGTTGTAGAAATGGAAGACAGCCCTTCCCTGATTAATGATGCGGTAAAATATGATCCGGGTTTAGGCCTAAAATTATTATTAATTGTTCTGGCGATATTAATTATTGTTGCGGTAATATTTTTAGTTAAAAAATAATTGACTGAATCAGTGATGCCGGCGCGAATTCTGATACAATAGTCAAATTCTCTGATTAGTTATCATTTTTTCATAAATTCATAATGGATCCCCGATATTTGCGGGGAGAGTTTCAAATGGTTAGACTATCTGTACCTAAAATGTATAAGCTTTTTATCGGCGGAAAATTTGTCCGCACCGAATCGGAAAGATATCTTTCTGCGGTCAGTCCTTTAACAAATGAAAAGATATGCAACTACTCGCGGGCTTCGCGAAAGGATGTGCGAAACGCAGTTGTTGCGGCAAGGGCCGGCTTTGGAGTTTGGAAGGAAAAAACTGCTTACGAACGCGGGCAGGTACTTTACCGACTGGCGGAAATGCTTGAAGGAAGAAAAGAACAGTTTGCCGATGAAATTGCCATCTCTACGGGAACTCCAAAATCCAGGACTTTAAAAGGAGTTCTTAAAGCTATCGACAGGGTTGTTTGGTATGCTGGATTTTCCGATAAATGGTCGCAGCTAGTCGGCACGGTGAACCCGGTTCAAAGCGGATACTTCAATTTTTCAATTCCTGAACCGACAGGAGTTGTGGGAATATTGCTGCCGGATGACGCGCCTTTATTGGCTCTTGTATCCAGAGTTTGCCCTGTGGTTGTCTCCGGAAATTCGTGCGTTGTAATTGCGTCCGAAACTGCGCCGCTGCCGGCTCTTTCCTTTGCTGAAGTGATAGCAACAAGCGATTTTCCAGCAGGAGTTATAAATATTCTGACAGGGATCAAGAAAGAACTCATTGCTCACTTGGCAGGGCATATGGATGTTAACGTATTTGATTACGCCGATAATAATACCGAATTTAAAAAAGAAGTGCAGATGGCATGTTCAAACAACGTAAAAAGATTTGTGTTTTCAGCTCACAAGACTACAAATAGCTATTTTGAAGACCAGGCGAACGAAAGCGTTGAACAAATTGCGAATTTTTCGGAGATAAAGACCGTGTGGCACACGATGGGAACATGAGGCTCTCAGACTTGAGAATTTTGATTGAAGATTTGTCCAAAACAGACAGATAATTCATTTTTACAACAATTTACATATTTTAGGGGATTTACCGGCCTTTGCACCTTTATAAATGAAACTAAATTGAATATATTGCAGTAATAATAGTAAGGAATATTAATTAAACCTAAAATTTAATGCAAAAACGCAAATATCTGATTCCGATATTTTTAATGCTGATCTCTATCGGCGTACTTGTCGGGATGAAAGTCAAAACAACATCTGAAAGAGATGATGTTTTTGATAATGTTAAGAAATTTAATGAAGCTCTCACCTTAATTCAGAAGAATTATGTGGACGAAGTGAACGGCGATAAACTGACCGAAGCCGCCATTAAAGGCATGCTAAGCCAGCTCGACCCTCACTCCACCTACATTACACAGGACCAGCTAAAGCGGATTAACGAGGATTTTCAGGGTAGTTTCGAAGGTATTGGCGTTGAATTTGACATAGTTAACGATACAATTACAATAGTATCGCCAATTACAGGCGGTCCTTCAGAGGCGCTTGGAATATTAGCAGGCGATAAGATTGTGAAAATTGACGGAGTTTCTTCGGTCGGAATGACCAGAGACGACGTGCCTAAAAAATTGAGGGGACAAAAAGGCACAAAAGTTAATGTATCGATTGTCAGAATGGGCACTCCGAATTTGCTCGAGTTTGAGATAACCAGGGATAAAATTCCTCTTTACAGCGTCGATGCATCATTTATGATTAACAGCGATGTTGGTTACGTAAGGGTCACAAGATTTGCAGCTACAACATATGATGAGCTCCAAAAAGCTCTGTCCGATCTTAAACAGCAGGGAATGACGAAGCTTGTATTTGATCTGCGCGGCAACCCGGGCGGTTACCTTGACCAGGCTTTTAAGATCTCAAGCATGTTCATTGATAAAGGGAAGAAAATTGTTTACACCAAGAGCAGGATAGAAGCGTACAACGACGAATATATTTCTGAAGGCGGAGAGTACAGCAAGATACCGCTTGTAGTTCTTGTTAACGACGGTTCGGCCTCAGCAAGCGAAATTGTCGCCGGCGCGCTTCAGGATTGGGACAGGGGTCTTATTGTCGGGGAAACAACTTTTGGAAAAGGTTTGGTTCAGAGACAATATGACCTTTCGGACGGTTCCGCGATGAGAGTCACGACATCAAGATATTATACTCCGTCCGGCAGGTCTATTCAGAAGCCATATGAAGGCGGACAATATAAGAGCATGCTCAGAAATGAAGACGAAGGCGATAACCTGATGCACACGCATGATGAAAAGGATACAGTAAGGCCCGAGTTCAAAACCATGGGCGGCAGGACCGTTCTTGGCGGCGGCGGCATAACTCCTGATTACATTATAAAACTGGATACTCTCACAAATTACTCGGTTTCGCTCAGAAGGCTGAATTTGTTCTTCGAATACACGACCGACTATTTTGAGAACAACAGGGAAAAAATAAAATCCAATTATTCAGATTATATGAAGTTTAACGATAAATTCCAGGTGACAGACGGAATGCTGAATGATTTTAAAAATCTTGCTACTGCCAAAGGGATTGCCTTTAACCAGGATGAGTGGGATAGAGACGTTGATTTTATAAAAACGAGCATAAAGTCAATTATAGCAAGGGATATATGGGGCAATAACGGCAGCATGGCTGTTTGGCTTAACGACGACCGCCAGTTTCAGAAAGCGATGGAACTGTTCCCCGAAGCTGAAAAGCTCGCGCAATTGAGATGACCGTATTCAAATATCATGTTTTTGCGATAGTCTTACTGCTCATTATAAGCGGTAAGACTTTTTCGCAATCAGAGGTATTTGAAGACGGAGAAGAATTATATTACGAGGTAAATTATTCCTTCATTAATATAGGCTGGATCAAGTTCAACGCAGAGCGGGAACTCGGCAAACCGGATGTGTATGACTGCAAAGCGGTAATGAAGTCAAGCGAAGGGCTGCCTTTCGTAACGGTTAATTATGAATTTCACAGCGTAATAGAAGCTAAAGACGGCAATGTGAAACCGCTTAAATTTACGGCATATGAATTTAAGGACGAAAAAAGAAGCGTATTGACATACGATTATAATTATGATTCGGGATTCGTGGATATTAAGAAGATCGGCTTTGACGGACAGCAGGAAGTGAATAAAAGAATAATGACCAATACGCAGTTTCAGGATGGGCTCTCTATATTCTATTACGCCAGGTACGCGTTCGATAAATCGCAAACAGTGAATATTCCGGTGATAATGTACGTTGATTCCGCCATGATGAAAATTGATTTTGACACTAAAGCGACAGATGTGATTATGAGCGGAGTCAAATACGACGTGTCTTCAGTGTACCTTGAGGGATTTGCATACTTTACCGCGGTGTTTGGATTGACCGGCGATTTTTCCGGTTATTTTTCAAACGATGCCGCCAGGATTCCGCTTGAAGCGAAACTGAAAGTAAAAATTGGAAATATCTCGGTTGAACTCAAGAGCTGGAAACGGAAAAACTGGACACCGCCGGTGTACTGATAATTTTGGCGGTCTCCGCTCAGACTGACAGACGTTTTTAAAAAAATTCACTAGAAAAAATGATAATACCATATCAAAATAAATATCCGAAGATTGATGAATCTGTCCTGATTGCAGAGGGCGCCTTTATTATCGGAGATGTCGAAATCGGAAAAGACTCAAGCATTTGGTACAATACTGTAATTCGCGGCGATGTAAATTATATAAGGATCGGCGAAAGAACCAATGTGCAGGACCTGACAATGGTTCACGTAACTTATAAGAAGTTCCCGACATTCATAGGAAACGACGTCTCTATTGGGCACAGCGCCGTTATTCACGGCTGCAGGATCAAAGATCATGTTGTAATAGGGATGGGAGCTAAAATCCTGGATGATTCAACGGTAAATTCTCATTCACTGGTCGCCGCCGGTTCAGTTGTTAAAGAGCGTTTTGTTGTTCCGGAAGGCACGCTTGTTGCCGGAGTTCCGGCAAAGGTAGTGAGAGAGCTGAGACCTGAAGAGATCGAAAAAATAAAACAGAATGCAAAGAATTATCTGTTCTATTGCACTCAGTATTCTGAATTTAACATGGGTTTAGGCTTCCAAGAGCATTTGCCTATTGACAAATGATTATTTTTTGCATATTTTAACTGCCGTAATTTAAGCAGTTTTAATGATTACCTAATGTATTGCTTTAATTTTTATAAATTTGTGGCTTTAAGATTTGACAGGTAATGCTAAGAGTAGAGTTTCTATCAATAAATCAAAAATTTTGATAAGGAATTCTCACCCCTTATTAAAGGCTCCGGTCACTCACGAGTATGTAAAATCTGCAATAAATAGAGTATTGAAAGGTGAAAGATTTTCGCTGGAATCGCTTTGCCTAAACTTAGTAGATAAGAAGAACATCAAGCAGATAAACAGGAAGTTTCTTAAACACGATTATTATACGGATATTATCACTTTTCCTTACAGCGGAGTAAATAGAAAATTGAGCGGAGAGATTTTCATGTGTTTGGATGTGATAAAAGAAAATTCGAAGATTTACGGTGTTTCTTACAATAACGAATTTCAAAGAGTTTTAATACACGGGTGCCTACATTTGACCGGCTACGGCGACAAGACCGGTAGCGAAAAGGAACTTATTAGAAGTAAAGAAAATTTCTATCTAAGCGAATAGGGAGACATAATTCGATATGTTATATGAAAAGATCATTGAGATTATAGTTTATTTACTGGGAGAACTTAAGAAAAATAAACAGCTTGCCGAGATTGATCTTGAGAATCTTTCAAACCTTGGGTATACCCAGAACGAGATAAACACCGCGTTTGGCTGGATTTACTCAAAGATCTATGCGGGCGAGAAAATATTCAATGAAGAGGGCGCAAAGAACAGATCCTTCAGAGTGCTTCACGATGTTGAGAAAAATGTTATCGCGCCTGAAGCTTATGGTTATCTGATACAGCTTAAGGAACTCGGCCTCATAACCGATATGGATATTGAAGTAATAATAGACAAGATAATGCTTTCAGCTTATAATAAGATCGGGCTGGAAGATATAAAGGGTTATATTGCGTCATATCTTCTGGATATTGATGACATGAATAATTCAAACCGCCGTATTATGATTAACACGAATGATACGATACATTAATTATAAATTAAATCATTAGATGGATAAATCACTTGTAATCGTTGAATCGCCGTCAAAAGCGAAGACTATAAATAAATACCTGGGCAGAAGCTATAAGGTTGTCGCTTCGGTAGGGCATATTAAGAATTTGCCCAAGAGCAAAATAGGCGTCGATTTCGAAAACGGGTACGACCTGACGTACGAAACAATTCCGGGAAAAGAGAAAATAATAACCGAGCTAAAGAAGCTGGCAAAGGAATCCGGGAAAGTGTTTATAGCAACCGACCCTGACCGGGAGGGCGAAGCTATTGCATACGATATAGCAGAGGAGATCAAAAGCAATAACCCAAAGATATTCAGGGTTCTTTTTAACGAGATTACAAAGAAGGGAATAGAGGATGGAATAAACAATCCACTGCAGATTGATGAAAAACTTGTAAGCTCTCAACAGGCAAGAAGGGCTTTGGACAGGATAGTCGGTTATAAAGTGAGCCCGTTCCTCTGGAAAGTTATATATTACGGACTTTCGGCGGGCAGGGTGCAATCAGTTGCGCTGAGGCTTATTTGCGAGCGGGAAGAAGAAATCAGAAATTTCAATCCGCGCGAATACTGGAGCATACTGGCAAACTTCAAAGATAGAGATAAGAACAAAGTATTTGAATCGAAACTGATCCAGAAAAACGGGGTAGGCTATAAGTTCAACGGCGATGATCCGAAGATCGCTGATGAGAAAGAAGCAGAAGCCATAATCAGCGACCTTAAGACAAAGTTGTTTAAGATCGCAGATATTTCGCGTAAGGAAGTTAAACGTAACTCCTTCCCCCCTTTTACAACGTCATCTCTTCAGCAGGATGCTTCTGTAAGGCTGCGCTACGCTCCCAAGAAGACCATGATGATGGCTCAAAAACTGTATGAAGGTATGGATGTGGGCGAGGAGAGCCCCGTTGGACTTATTACATATATGAGAACAGACTCGACAAGGATAAGCCAGGATGCGATAACCGAGGCAAGGGGCTTTATTTCAGAGAATTTTGGAAAGCAATTCCTTCCTGCGAGCGCCAGACAGTTCTCAAAAAAAGGCCAGAATACACAGGACGCGCATGAAGCCATCAGGCCAACGTCTGTATTACGGACTCCTGAGAGTATTAAGAAATACCTTAGCGCCGACCTCTATAAACTCTATGAGCTGATATGGAAACGTTTTGTTGCCAGCCAGATGCAGCACGCTGTTTCAGACCAGGTTACATTACTCATTGATTCGTTTGAAGAATCATCGAACGGAAAACAGAATAATAAATACCAGTTCAGAACTACTTCATCTATCATTAAATTCAAAGGATTTCTGGCCCTCTATGATGTTGAGATAGAGGATGATGATTCCGAAGAGAACTTTGCAATACCTGAAGAAATTGAGGTTGGCGATATTGTTGATCTGCAGGAATTATTCAGGAAGCAGCATTTTACATTGCCGCCGCCTAGGTATACAGAAAGCAGCCTCATAAAGCAGCTTGACTCACTTGGTATCGGAAGGCCATCAACTTATGCTATGATAGTTACAACTATTATAAACAGGACATATGTAGACCTGAAGGAAAGAAAACTTTACGCCACAGAGCTTGGCGAAACCGTCAATAAGCTCCTTAGCGTGCATTTTTCTGATGTGGTTAACGTGAAGTTTACAGCTCAGATGGAAGAGGAGCTTGATAAAGTCGCTGAAGGCAGCCTGACATATAAGCAGGTGCTTGATGATTTTTATCCGCCCTTTAATTCCGACCTTGAAGAGCTTAACAAGAAGTCAAAGGAAATTAAGGAATCTCTTAACGAGATGACGGATATTGTTTGCGATAAGTGCGGCGGCAAAATGATGATAAAATGGGGCAGGAACGGGCGCTTTCTTTCATGCACAAATTATCCGAAGTGCAAGAACGCGCAGCCTTTGCCTGGCGAACAGCAGGAACACGAAGAGCTTGCCGAGGGTAAGTTTTGCTCTGTGTGCGGCGCGCCCATGGTGGTCAAATCAAGCCGCTACGGCAAATTCCTTGGATGCAGCCGCTACCCGGAATGCAGGAACATAATGCCCATAACGCTGGGCATAAAATGCCCCAAGTGCAAGGAAGGCGAACTGCTTGAGCGCACAGCGCAAAAATCAAGAAAAAAGTTTTACGGGTGTACAAGATATCCTGACTGCGATTTCATCTTAAACGCCAAGCCGAGAGAAACTAAATGCGAAATGTGCGGCAACAGCTACATGCTTGAAAAGTACTCAAAGAAAAAAGGAAATTATCTTGAATGCCCGGAATGCAAGCATAAAGTACCGCTCGAAGAAAACAAAGAAGCTCTAATGCAGGATTAAATTGGACAGAAGGAAATTTATCGCTTCGGTTTCAATGGCCGTGCCGTTAATTGCTCTTAGTAAGGGGAAAATATTGAAAGAAATTATTGATGTTCCTCGTCACAAAATGATTGATGACGATTTTATGAAGCGTATGGCAGATGCCGCCATATCATACTCAAAGAAAAACGGAGCGTCATACGCCGATTTCAGATTGAGTAATTTCCGGTCGCAGCGCGTTGCTACCCGCGAAAATGTAATTCAAAGCCTTGCAGATAGTGAAAATTTCGGGTTCTCGGTAAGAGTTATTGTCGACGGAACATGGGGATTCGCCGCCAGCAGCGCTTTTTCTGAAACAGAAGTTTCACGGGTATCAAAGGTCGCATGCGAAATTGCCAAAGCGAATAAATCGATCCAGAAAAACAGGGTTGAGCTTGTTCAGACTCCTTCATACACGGATTCATGGCAAACTCCGGTTAAGAAGAATCCGTTTGACGTATCAATTGATGATAAAATAAATCTCCTGTTTTCCATAAACGAAAGAGCCAAATCTCTTGGAGCAGATTTCTGTTCTTCAAATATATGGTCCGTGAACGAGTGGAAGTACTTTGCTTCTTCAGAAGGGTCTTACATCAAACAGGACCTTTACAGAATATATCCTATTTTTGACGTAACGGTCATTGATAAATCTACGGGTAAGTTTGAATCGCGTGAATCGCTGACGGCGCCGATAGGAAAGGGCTATGAATATGTGGAGGAATATGATTTTATGGGAGATGTTGAGAAAGCGGTTGAAGACGCAAAGATGAAACATAAGGCTTTATCTGTAGAACCGGGTAAAAGAGATATCATTCTTGACCCGACTAATATTTGGCTTACAATTCATGAATCATGCGGCCACGCTACCGAGCTTGACAGGGCAATGGGATTCGAAGCTAATTATGCGGGCACCAGCTTTTTGACGCTTGATAAACTTGGCAAACTGCAGTATGGCAGCGAACAGATTACTATGATGGCTGACAGAACCCAAAAAGACGGTCTGGCTACCCGAGGTTATGATGACGACGGCGTGAAAACAACCGAATGGCCGCTTATTAAAGACGGTTTGTTTGTCGGTTATCAAACAACGCGTGAAATGGCAAGATTTGTTCATGAAGATAAATCAAACGGCTGCGCGTATGCGGATAGCTGGGAACATTTCCCAATTCAGAGAATGCCAAATGTATCTCTCCAGCCGGGCTCTAAAAAACTTTCTCTGCAGGACTTAATTTCTGATACTGAAGACGGAATATATATTATTGGCGACGGAAGCTGGAGCATTGATATGCAAAGATATAATTTCCAGTTCACGGGGCAGACATTCTGGGAGATTAAGAACGGAAAAATTACTCAAATGCTGAGGGATGTCGCTTACCAGGGTAATACCGTAGGATTCTGGAATTCATGCGACGCGGTCTGCGATTCGAGCGAGTATAAACTAGGCGGCTCATTCTTCTGCGGCAAGGGCGAACCAGGGCAGGTCTCGCCGGTTAGCCATGGCGCAGTCCCCGCAAGATTTAAAAAAGTCAATATTCTTAATACAAGCAAGGAGTCCGGAAAATGATCCTGAACGAAGATGAAGCAAAAAAATTACTCCAGAAAGTTATTGGTTATTCCAGGGCTGATTCTATTTCGGTTCTTTTGCACGGAGACAACTCATATAACATAAGATTTGCATTAAATTCTGTTTCAACGAACGGTTATGCCGATGGCTTATCGCTCAGCGTAACAAGCGCAATCGGGAAAAAGTCAGGCACAGTCAGCATCAATAAATTTGACGACGCTTCCGTAAAAGACGCGGTCGAAAGGTCGGAACACGCAGCAAGGTTATCGCCCGACAATAGAGAATTTATGCCGATACTTGAACCGCAGACATATCTGCCATCGGGTAATTATTCATCTTCAACGGAAAACATATCCTCTTCGGAAAGAGCCGGGTATGTTTCGTATATTGTCGAGCAGTCGATCAGGAATAATGTGGTTTGCGCGGGCTTTCTTGAAAACCACGCAGGCTTTACGGCAGTATTGAATTCTAAAGGATTATATGCTTATAATAAAGATTCGTTAGTATCTTTTTCCTCAACCGTAAGAACAAAAGAGGGGAGCGGCTCAAGCAGGGTTGAAAAGAATTTTGTCGACTCATCGGACCTCAATACCAAATCGATGTCGGATAGAGCTATAGAGCGTTCTAAGCTTTCAGTCAATCCGGCTGAAATCCCGCCGGGAAGATATACCGTAATACTCGAGCCTGCTGCAACAGCCGACATGGTCGGCCTTTGTATCAATTTCATGAATGCGCGATCGGCCGACGAGGGAAGGAGCTTCTTTTCAAAAAAGGAAGGCGGTAATAAAATTGGCCAGCAGCTAGCTAAGGGGAACGTGAATATTTATTCTAACCCAACCGACGTTAATGCGCCGAGCATCCCGTTTACCGGCGAAGGCATGCCCAGAAACAAAACAGAGTGGATTTCAGAAGGTGTTCTGAAGAACCTGCTAAGGAACAGGTATTGGGCGCAAAAAACTGGAGGTCCTGTAGTTACATATCCTTCCAATGTAATTATGGAGGGTTCTCAAAAGACTCTAGAGCAAATGATAGCGGAAACTGATTACGCTATACTGATTACAAGGTTTTGGTATATAAGAACGGTCGATCCTTCAACAATGCTTTTAACAGGGCTTACCAGAGACGGAATTTTTGAGATAAAAGATGGCAAAATAGCTCGTCCCATAAAGAACTTCCGCTTTAATGAAAGCCCGATGAATGTGTTGGCAAATATTATTGACATAGGAAAATCTGAAAAAGCTGTGGGCGCCGAAACTGACAATGACCAGATCTTTGTGCCGCCATTAAAAGTGGCTAATTTCAACTTGTCAAGTTTATCGGACGCAATATAGATCTTTCACTTCAGTTCTATTTGTCATTCCCTCTAAAGCGCTTGCCCGTTTACCCGCTTTTGGCGGGCCCACGGACGGGGAATCTTGGTTTTAAAAATTGATAGTGGCAAAATCGACATTGTATAAGCGATTCTTTGTTATTTTAGTTCCGTAGGAGCGATATAATTGTAGAGAACAGTATCTATCAATCTTTAGCTTAATTAGGAGCAACATATTTGTAGAGGAAGTAATAATTCAATCTTCCAACTCCGTTAGGAGCGACATATTTGTAGAGTTCAGTAACAATCAATCTTTTAGCTCCGTTAGGAGCGACATATAAATGGATTCCCGCTTTCGCGGGAATAAACTCAAAAACATGAATTTAATCTCCGCCATAGATAAATTCTCAGCTTACCTCATCAACGAGAAAAATTATTCCAAACATACGGTATTGAATTACTCCAGAGATCTAAACGATCTCTATTCTTTTATTGCCAAATGCGTAGAAGAAAAGAATGCGAAAATAGAGCTTAAATATATTGATGAACAAACGTTAAAGAATTTTATCGCGAGTTTTGTTGTTAATCCTGACTTCAAGTTTTCCAAGCGCACTATTTCGCGAAAAATTTCCACGCTGAAATCATTTTATAAATTCCTGAACAGAAAAAAAATGTTTGATTCAAACCCTTCCAGAAATCTCATTTTTCCTAAGCTTGGAAAAAACCTACCTTATGTATTTGAGGAAGCATCGCTCAAAGATTTACTTGATTCAAAGTATTTCAGCGGCGATATATGGGGACTCAGGGACAAAGCTATTATAGAATTATTCTATAGCGGTGGAATTCGTTTAAATGAATTGATAGATTTAAGCGAATCCAATGTAGATTTCGATAATTTTGTTATCAAAGTCAAAGGCAAAGGAAGAAAAGAGAGAATAATTCCCGTTGGACACATCGCAATCGGCTCAATTTCTGAATATCTAAACAAAAGAGATAAATATTTTGACGGGAAGGGGGTTAATTTCGATTCATCTGTGATATTTAATGCCAAGAACGGGAAAAGACTTTACCCCGCATTAGTTAACAGAATTTCAAACGAATATCTCTCTAAGGTATCCGAGATAAAGAAGAAAAGCCCGCATGTTCTAAGACATTCATTTGCCACTCATTTACTCGACCACGGCGCCGATATAAGAGCCGTAAAGGACCTTCTCGGCCATTCCAGCCTATCCACAACTCAAATATATACCCATGTTTCCGTTGACCGGCTGAAAAAGGTGTACGAAAAAGCGCACCCGAAAGCTTAACTATCATCCATTGCGAGAAGCACAGCGACGCTTGCCCGCCTTTGTAGGGGGAATCTTGGTTTTTAATTTCCCTTATTAATTTTATTTTTTGAAAATTCGAAAGTATTTATTTCATTTTTACCTTTTTTAAATTCATTTTAATTAACATCAATTATTCTTAACTTTGTAGAATTAGAATAATTTATGTCAAAAATCCAGCTTAAAGAAATATGCCATGGACGCTCGGGTGATAAAGGCGATGCCGCTAATATCGGTCTGATTGCCTATGAAAAGAAGAACTATGAGGTAATTAAAGCAAAAGTGACTGCAGATGTTGTAAAAAAGTACTTTGAGGGCATTTGTGAGGGGAAAGTCGAGCGATTTGAAATGCCCAATATAAATGCCCTGAATTTCGTCTTGCACAACACCTTAGGCGGCGGCGGAACGGTGTCTTTGAAGAATGACGCCCAGGGAAAGACTCTGGCATCCGCATTGTTGATGATGGAAATTGAAGTTTGAATAAATCCTTTGCTATTTAATATATTTATCAGGAAACGATTCATACACATTAGTAAATAGCCAATAAATTACAGGATCTCCTTTAAATTAGTTTAAATAGAAAATAGCTATGAAAACCATTTTAAAAACTAAAAGAACAGTTCTGTATTTATTCAGCCTGATGTTTTTTATTTTGTCTGCATACCAGCCAATTTACAACTTTCCCGGCGTCAGCAAAGACACTTTATTAATTCCCTACAGGAAAGCTGACCTGTGGGGATACTGTAACCGGAATAAAGAAGTAATTATTCCGTGCAGATACAGCGAAGTAAAGCAATTCGCAGACGGGCAGGCGCTTGTAAAGTTAAACGGCAAATGGGGATGCATAGATAGAACAGGCGTTAGCGTTATTCCTCCTGAATATGATGTGGTTTGGTCTTTCGATGATGGACTTGCGCCGGTAAAGTTAAACAACAAATATGGGTTTGTAGATAAAGAAGGCGCTGAAATAATTTCCTGTAAATATGATGAGGTATGGCCTTTCAGCGAAGGTTTAGCGCATGTATGTTTAAACGGTAAATTTGGCTTCATCAATAAAGCCGGTGAAAATGTAATTCCTCTGAAATATGGCATGGCCTGGACTTTTGATAAAGGGTTTGCCGCAATAATGTCAAAAGATAAATGGGGATTCATAAATAAAAGCGGCGCTGAAGTAATCCCTCCAAAATACGAAGATCTATGGGAATATGAAAAAGGGTTTACCGCGGTAATGTTAAACGGTAAATGGGGATTTGTAGATAAATCAGGTAATGAAATAGTTCCCTGTAAATATGACGAGGTATGGTATTTTAAGGAAGGGCTTGCAGGAGTAGGGCTAAATGGCAAATGGGGATTTGTGAATGAAAACGGAAGAGAAGTTATTCCTCTTAAATATGACAAGGCGCAATTTTTCAGCGAAGGGCTTGCAGCCGTAAAATTAAATGGCATTTGGGGTTTTGTGGATAAAACGGGGCGAGAAGCGACCCCGTTCAAATATGACCAGACGCAGATTTTCAGTGAGGGATTAGCTGCGGTAAAGTTAAACGGCAAATGGGAATTTATTGATAAAACCGGAACAGAAATCATTCCGCTTAAATATGATGATGTATTGTATTTCAAAGAAGGACTTGCAAGCGTAAATCTATACAGTAAATGGGGATTTATTGATACTACAGGAACAGAAGTTATTGCCTGTAAATATGATAATACAATGGAAGCCTTCAAAGATGGCCTTGGCTGGGTAATTATAAATGGCAAGATGGGGTTTATAAACAAGTATGGCGCTGAATACTGGGATGAATAGTGATTTGCTTTTTTTCTGTTTCTAATATCACGTATCTTTGAAGAATGGCGCTCGGGGAAAGAGTCTTACATCAACATTGTTGTTGATGAAAATTGAAGTTTAAATATTATCGGTTAATTTCTTTAAAATTATGATGATTAGATAGTAACGTTAAAGCAAATCAAACTGTATCTAAAAAAATCATATATCATTAAAATTGTTTTAGTTTTTTAACTGTTTATACAAAAACTCCGTTAGGAGCGATATATTTGTAGTATATTCAATAATTAATATGTTAGCTCCGTAGGAGCGAAATTAAAGGGATTCCCGCTGGAGTTTATCCCGCACTTGATGCGGGACGGGAATTGGAGAAAAGAATGTTTGATTACACAAAAAATGAACTAAAAAAGGTAAAGCAAAGAATCGAAGACTTGCGGAGGTATCTTTGATATCGACGAGAAACAAAATACAGTAAATACCCTCCAGACTAAAACAAACGAACCCAAGTTCTGGGACGATAACGTTGCCGCCCAGAAAATTCTTCAGGAAATCTCAAGACATAAAGAATGGATAGATGCATGGCTTGCGCTTAGCGTTAAAGCTGTGGATTTGGAGACATTAATGCAGATGGCTGAGGAGGAAAACGACGAAGCTTTAGAGGATGTCATTGACAAAGACATCGAAAAGCTGACAAAAGAAGTGGGCGAGCTTGAATTTAAGAACATGCTTAGGGATGCGGATGACGAAAGGGATGCTATTCTTCTTATTAATTCAGGCGCCGGCGGCACTGAGGCCCAGGATTGGGCTCAGATGCTGATGAGAATGTATCTAAGGTACGCTGAAAAACAGGGATTCAAATCGCAGATTGTGGACATGTTGGAAGGCGACGGCGCGGGAATCAAAAGCGCAACGATAGAAATCACAGGTAAATATGCTTATGGTTACCTGAAGGCTGAAAACGGCGTTCACAGGCTGGTCAGGATCTCTCCGTTTGATGCAAACAAGAAAAGACACACATCATTTGCCGCTGTTTTTGTTTATCCGGTGGTTGATGATAATATCGAAATTGAAATTAATCCATCTGAAATCAAGATAGATACCTTCCGTAGCGGCGGCGCAGGCGGCCAGAACGTAAATAAAGTTGAAACAGCAATCAGAATTACCCACATCCCAACAGGTATAGTGGTTCAGTGCCAAAACGAACGCTCACAGCTGCAGAACAGGCAGAACGCTATGAAAATGCTGAAATCAAAACTCTACCAGCTTGAAAAAGAAAAGGAACAGGAAAAGCTGAACAAGATCGAAAGTTCAAAGAAGAAAATTGAATGGGGGAGCCAGATCAGGAGCTATGTGTTTCATCCGTATAACATGGTAAAGGACCACCGAACTGATTTTGAAACAAGCAATACACAAGCCGTTATGGATGGCGACATCCAGGATTTTATAAAAAGTTATTTGATGGAAAATTAAGTAAGTGCGTGGAGTGAGTTGAGTGTATTTAGTGCATAGGATTTGAAACAGTCTTGTCTCCCCCTATCAGGGGGAGAAGCGCACTTATGGTGCGCAGAGGGGGTTGATGAATCAACAAAATTTCAAAATTGAGAATAACAATTTAAAACGGATTATATTTTTCCCGGGAATGGAAAAATGTTATGTCTTATAATATTTTCTTAGCAAAGCGTTTTCTACGCTCGAAAAAAGAATCGAGCTTTATATCGTTTATTACGTTCATATCAATTGCCGGAACTGCAATAGGCGTGGCGGCGCTTATAATTTCAGTATCAGTATTGAACGGATTTGAAAGAGAAATTACGGAAAAGGCCGTTTCTCTTTCAGCTCACATTCAGGTGGTCTCATTCAAGCCCGAAGGTATAAATGATTATCAGAAAGTCATAAATACCATCATGGATCCGAAGCTGAATTTTGGAGTAGATAAAGCGCATCCGTTCGTTCAAAGGGAAGCAGTGATAAAGTTTAAGGACAGAACGGAGGGAATTATCGTCAAGGGAGTCCGCAGTTCGGACAGCATTTTCAGCTCGCAGCGTAAGATCGTGTCAGGTGTCGGGAAACTCGGACAAATTGATTCCTCGCTTTCGGCTATTGTCATCGGAAATAAGCTCGCCGATAAGCTTGGAATTACTCTGGGGAGTAAAGTTTTCGTTATTGCAACCGTAGGGATACCTTCGGCTGTCAATACGCCTAATATAAAGGGATTCAGGGTTGTTGGAATATATGAGTCAGGATTAAAGGAATACGACGATGTTTTGCTTTACACAGATATGAAAGACGCCCAGAAACTTTTCAATACGGGCAATTATGTTACAGGCGTTGAATTGTTCCTGAAGGATATAAATAAAATTAAAGAGGTAACAAGCGAGATAAGGCTTAAGGTTGACTATCCCAACAACAACGCGCGTTCAGTTTACCAGGCTTACAAAGGACTCTTTACATGGGTTGAATTGCAGAAAAAGCCGATCCCTATAGTGCTGGGTCTCATTACCGCCGTTGCCGCTATTAACATTATTGGTTTCCTGCTAATGCTCGTGCTTGAAAAAACTGAGACCATTGGAATCCTGAAATCTCTTGGGGCCACTAATATTGATATCACAAAAATCTTTTTTTACCAGGGAATGTTCATTTCGGTTATCGGCATCATTATCGGAAACGTTGTGGGATATGGATTATGTTTAATTCAGCTAAAGTATGACATAATCCGGATACCCGAAATCTATTACATGAGCCATGTTCCTTTGCTGATAGACTGGAACATTGGCGTTACTATAACGCTCATAGCGGTTATACTCAGCATAATAGTTACCGTAATACCTTCATACCTGGCCTCGCGGCTGAACCCGATAACTTCCTTACGGTTCAAATGATTATGAAATATTCCAAGGACCCGAAATTTATTGGCAAAATGTTCGATGAAATATCGCCATCGTATGACAGGCTGAACCATCTCTTCAGCGGCAGGCAGGACCTAAGGTGGAGAAAGCTGGCGATAAAACATCTTGCGAAGTCACAAAAAAATTACGCATGCATAATGGATCTTGCTTCAGGATCCGGCGACCTTGCGCTGGAAATGATGAAGCTGAAACCGGATAAGTTATATTCAGTCGACCTCTCGGCCGAAATGCTTAAGATCAATAAACGGAAAGTAAATTCTGAAAGAAATATTATAGTACAGTCCGATGCAGAACATCTTCCTTTTCAGGACAATTACTTTGACCTGGTCGGGATCGGGTTCGGCGTTCGAAATTTCCAGTTCCTTGAAAAGTGTATTAAGGAGATAGAGAGAGTTTTGAAACCGGGCGGAATGTTCCTCACTATTGAAATGTTCAGAAGCCAAAAAGAAGGAGTTGCGCAGAGAACATTTGATATGTATTTCAGGAAGGTTCTGCCCAAACTTGGAAATGTTTTGTCAAAAAGCGACTATGCTTACGATTATCTTTTTGATTCAGTCAATAATTTTGTTACCGTAAAAGAGTATTCTGAACTTCTCAATGCTTCAGGTTTAAATACCGAACAAATTAAGAATAACTTCCTAGGAATTGTGCACACCGTTATTGCATCAAAAAAGTAGCCTTTTTGAAAATAATTGTTGTGTATTGTTATCTCAATCCTTATATTTACAAAATTTTATATTAAATAATCAATAAAAATCATGGTTTCTAGATTCACAATCTTAAAATCAGTTCTTCTGCTTTCGATAATTATCCTGCCTCTTTTGGGTTCAGACTGCAATAATACAACCACCCAGAATTCAGGAAATATTACCGGCAACTGGCAATTGAATTACATTCAAGGCAACCTGCAGGATGTTTGTTTCGGCGAAGTTGTCAATTTCCCCTCAAACACAGGCGGTACGGCTACTTTAACCTGCCCGGAGCAAAGCTCTATCAGCGAGGACTATACATTCTCTAATGATGTTCTTACATATACCACAAGCGGCGCTTCGTATAACGTCAATTCATCCGCGACCGGCGTTCTCATACTTACCGGTTCGTTTACGAGCAATGGCGTTACCAGCACACGGATTTTGACCTACGGCCCGGTAACTACAAGCAAACCAAATGGCACAGCTTCTCCGGTTAAGGGCGTAAACAGCTCTGAAAAATTTTAAGCAAATAATAAAGAATTTAAAACATGAAAAAATCTATAAATTCGTTAGCTTTAATATTTTTGGTAATAATATCCGCAATGGTCATAGGTTTTATTCAGCCTGATAAAGGCGGTAATAATCTTGCTTTGAATCGTTTCATGAATTTGAACGGTGTAAATAAAGTAACCCAGCTGGTCAGATCTAGGGAGCTTGTTTCTCCGCTAAAAGACTATTCTTTGTTTAACAATGTTCCTAAAGACGTTAATTCAGATGTCTTTAGGAATTTTATGAGCAGCGGAGCTACACTCACAATTGAAAAAAGTGAATTAAGAAGAATCCTTTCCGATAAGCCTCTTAATATTTCTTTGAGTTTACCTAAAGGAAATAACTCAGTAATTGAACTGGAACTCACACAGGTAAATATACTAACAAAAGACTTTAAAGATGTGGATTGCGTAACGCATCAGTTGAGCGATTATACCGGCGGGGGATTGTTCTACCGGGGCATTATTAAGGGGGATGACAATTCTATAGCCTCAATAAGCCTTTTTGATAATTTTGTAATGGGAATTGTAGCCGATAAAACCGGCAATTATACTCTTGGCTCCGTTAAAAATGCAAACGGCAAGAATACCGATAATTACATATTTTATAACGATAGGGACCAGCTTCATCCGCGTCCGTTTATCTGCGGAGACGAAGGAAGGGAAGATAAATTTTATGTGAACAACAAAAATAACTCCAATCCGGTAAGGGAAGGCAAGGATGCTTATGCAGATGATACTGTTAAAGTGTATTACGAAACTGACTACCAAATGTATCTGGATAATAACAGCAGCCAGACACAGACCGACCAGTTTGTTATGGGATTTTTTAATTCTGTCGCTACAATATATCAGAATGAAGGAATTCCGTTTGCTATATCGCGCATTGGTCATTATACAACTACAGATCCATATGCAAACATGACAACATCAAATGCTATTCTCTATGCATTTGGAGAGAACCTGAAAGACAATTTTATGGGCGATGTTGCGCAATTTCTTACTACGGGCCATGGGGGAGCTTTAGGTGGATTAGCCTGGATAAACACACTGTGTATGCCGGCAACTAATGAAGGAGGAACCTGGGTAGGCAGATTCTCTTTTGCGAACATAGATAATAGTCCGGCGCCATACCCTCAATATTCCTGGACTGTTACCGTCTCAACTCATGAAATAGGCCACAATTTAGGCTCTTATCATACTCATGCGTGTCATTGGGTAATGACCGATAATACAATAGGACCTTTAGATACATGTATAGTAACTGCAGAGAATTCTTCGCAGGGAGGTAATGGAGGATGTATAAATGCGCCTGCTAATTTTGTTTGTTACCAGGCAAATAATTCATTCTCAGGTTTTATTATGAGCTATTGCCATTTTTGCGAAGGGATGGGAGCCGGAAGCGGAATTAATCTTGTAAATGGTTTTGGACGACATATTACGCCGGGCGATATATTCACTCAATCCGGCGACACCATAAGACTTAGATACGGCCAGGCAAATTGTCTGCAGCAAAATTTAAATTCATCGGATATGCCGACCGGATTTACGCTGTTGCAGAACTATCCGAATCCGTATAATCCTTCAACTAATATTAAATTTGTTATGCCGCAGGAAGGATATGTTACGCTAAGAGTTTATGATATTACCGGCAAGCTTGTTGGCAGGCTTCTTGACAACGCGTTTTATTCAGTGGGCGCTTTCGACGTTACGTTTGACGCCGGCGCTTACAACCTTGCTTCGGGCGTTTACATGTATAAACTAGACGTTAACAGCGCGGGGAAGAATGTTTATTCTCAAATCAAAAAAATGGTTCTGATAAAATAATCATGAAAACTAAACTATATTCTGTTTTACTGGTAGCAGTTTCAGCTGTATTCGTCTATTCCTGTTCATCTTCGAAAAACGATAATGCAATTGTTCCGCAGACAGGGGACTATTCTTTTACAATTTCGGATGACGCAGGCAAAAAACTCCTTGACGGCTCAATGACCATAGTCAACGCAGCCGACGGGAAAATTGACGGTTCTTTCAAGAGAACTACCGTATATGACAGTTCGTTTTCAGCTTATGGCTTATTAAAAGGAGGCAAGTTTACAGGTACATACAAGACTAGCGGAGATGTTAGCTTCAATATGAACCCGAGGCTGGCTGACAACAATGTATATATAGGGGCCAAGGTTTCCGGAGATAACATAACGGGCAACTGGAGCAATGCTACTATGACGGGCGAGAAATCCAAAGGAAAATTTTCGGCTGCGTTAAAGTAAAAGTATCAGCGTTTGTTCATTTACAAGCCTCGTTCCGCTTGGAGCGGGGCTTTTTAATTTAAGGCGTTCTGGTTTCTTTCGGCGCCTACTGAAGCGATCTTTATATGAACGCCGAGGAATTTCTGAATGAAGTTCAGATAATCCCGGCACTCCTTCGGCAGCTTCGAAATTTTCCTGATCTTTGAAATATCCTGCTTCCATCCGGGGAATGTCTTGTACATGGGTTTTACCTTATCCAGTTCCCTGTGACCGCACTCAGGGTAACTTATTGGTTTCCCGTCAAGGGAGTAACCTGTACAGACCTTCAATTTGTTTTCCCCGCTCAAAATATCCAGTTTGGTGATAGCAAGCTCGCTGACGTTATTAATTAAGCACGAGAATTTAACCGCCTCCAGGTCGAGCCAGCCAATCCTTCTCGGGCGTCCCGTAGTAGTGCCGAATTCAGCTCCTTTTTCACGGATCGAAGACGATGTGTGATTGTGCAGCTCCGTTGGGAACGGCCCCTCGCCAACGCGTGACGTAAACGCTTTTACAACGCCTACAACTCTGTTCAGAGATTTCATCGGAAGGCCGGAACCGATATTAATTTCGCCGACTATCGTGTTAGAGCCAGTCGAATATGGATAAGGCGACCAGTCAAGGTCGAGCATAATGCCGTGAGCGCCCTCAAACAAAATTCTTTTCTTAAATGCAGCAGCCTTTAGCAGGATTTCGAATGCATCTTTTATGTGTGGCAGAATCCTGTTCCTGAATTTCTTCAATTCTTTCAGAGAAGACTCTATGTTCACAGGCTGAACGCCGAAAGTCTTAAGTATTTTGTTCTTTATCCTCGCCTGGAAACGGTACATTTCAGAGAAGTTTTTCCAATCGGACAGGTCATAAACGCGGATTCCGTTATAACTTACTTTGTCAGAATAGGCCGGCCCGATCCCCCGTTTTGTGGTGCCAAGCTTTTTTTTACCTCTTGCATTTTCGTAGGCGGCGTCAAGTTTCTTATGATAGGGGAGTATCAAATGCGCCCTTGGAGAAATAACGAGTTTCTTCCTGAGGTTAACTCCCTCCTTTTCGAGTATATCCATTTCGCCGCACAGCACTTCCGGGTCGATAACTACGCCGTTGGCTATAATTGCGATCGTTTTTTTATGGAATATTCCCGACGGAATGAGATGGAAGAAGAATTTGCGGTCTTTGACTACTACGGTATGGCCTGCGTTGTTGCCGCCGTGATAACGCACAACATAATCAGCCTTTGAAGCGAGAAGGTCGACAATCTTACCCTTACCTTCATCGCCCCATTGTAAACCCAATACAACGCTTACAGGCATAAAAAAAATTTATGGAGAGTGTTTAAAAATACAGGAAGCCGGAAAATCTAAGCTTTCTTGACGACAACGTTTGCCGAAGCGGTCGATTTTCTTTTCTTCTGGTAATATTTTATATCAACTACAAACGCGCTTGCTATATACACCGATGAATATGTACCGGTTATTATACCAATCAGGAACGTAAATGCAAAGCTCCTGTTCACTTCGCCGCCGAAAACGAACAGCATGAGCACGGTTAAAAATACGGTTCCGCTTGTTATAATTGTTCTGCTCAGCGTAGTGTTAACGCTCCTGTTCATAACCGTCAGGATATCCTCGTTCTTATATAACTTTATATTTTCCCTGATCCTGTCGAATACTATAACCGTATCGTTAGTGGAAAAACCTATCAAAGTCAAAAAAGCCGCCACCATGCTTTGGGAGAGCTCCAGGTTCAGAGAGGGGAACAGCATTTCAAACATTGCCACCATGCCGACCGTAACAAGCACGTCATGAAACAACGCGATAACGGCTCCGAGCGCGTAAACAAATTCAAACCTGAACGCCAGGTAGATCAAAATTGCGATGAGCGAGAAAACTGTGGCATAAATAGCCGAAACCCTAAGCTCTTTCCCGATCTTCGGGCCCACTTTATCAATTCTCAGAACCTCAAACTTATTGTCAGGGAAACTTTTGGTAAGGCCGTCTCTTACCTTATCCATAGTTGTGGATCCTTCGCCCTGCTCGGTGGTTCTAATAAGTATATCGCGTTCGCTTCCCATCGTCTTGATCTCAGAGCCGATGATCCCGATCTTATCCATAGTTTCGCGGACTGTCTGCACCGGAACGTCATTCTGGAAGCGAAGCAGGATCTCTGTGCCGCCCTTGAAATCGATTCCGAGAGGTATACCCCTGATAAGAAATATGGCAAAACCAACTATAATGACGGTTGATGATACAATATAAAATATTTTTCTTCTTGAAAGAAAATCTATATTTACGTTATGAAGAAATCTCATTGTTTCCTTTTCTGATAATGATTAACCGAAATTGATTTTAGTTTTGCCTTTCTCTGTAAGGATATCGAATATTATTCTTGTAATAACAATAGACGTAAACAGGTTTGCGATCAAGCCGATTATGAGCGTGAGCGCAAAGCCCTGGATCGGACCCGAACCAAACTGGTACAGAATAATACCTGTAATAATTGATACCACGTGCGAATCCAAAATAGCGGAGAACGCTTTCTTGTACCCGATCTCGATAGCTGTTTTCATCGGTTTGCCGCCGTTTAGCTCTTCCCTGATCCTCTCATAAATAAGCACGTTTGAATCGACCGCCATACCAATTGTAAGTATCAAACCTGCGATGCCGGGCAGTGTTAGCGTCGCATGGAAGCTAGCCATGATGCCCATTACAAAGAACATGTTGAATATCAGGGCTAGGTCCGCAACGCCTCCGCCAAAATGATAATATATAAGCATGAAGAGAGCTACAAGCGCAAGCGCGACCGCTGAGGAATACAAACCCTTGTTTATCGAATCTTCGCCGAGCGATGGTCCAACGGTCCTTTCCTCAATAATCTTGAGAGGGGCAGGCAGAGCTCCGGCTTTCAGCACAATTTCGAGAAGCTTGGCTTCCTGAACATTTGCCATACCTTCTATTTGAGAATTTCCGCCCGTAATTTTACCTCTTACCACAGGCGCTGAATAAACCACGTTATCAAGAACTATTGCAATTCTCTTGTTTACATTGGCTCCCGTAATTCTGGCCCAGTCTGCGGCGCCTTCGCTGCTCATTTCCATTGTTACAATAGGCGAGTTTGTCTGCGGGTCAATATTTGAGCGCGCATTTACGATTACTCCTCCTGTAAGTTCAGCCTCTTTCTTAACCACATATATCTGGTAGATCTTTTCCCCTTTTTCTACAAAGTCCGGTTTATTTCCCCAGGCAAAAGCGACATCCGTAGGGATAAGGTCCTGGATATCTTTCTTTTCAAGAAGCCTCTGGACCTTAGGCTTGTTTGATTCCTGAACCAGCCATGCTATGGAGCCATCTTTGAACTGCTGCGGCCTTACAAGATAGAACCATGGGTTCTTGACCTTAAACTCTTCTTCGCTAAGCTGTTTTGATGTGTCTTCTGTCTGGCCGGTATCGGTATTCTGGGTTAAGCTTGTATCTTTTTTCTTAGTTGTATCCTTTTTGGTTATTTGCTTTGAAGTATCTTTTTTGGTCGAAGTTACCGGTTTTTTTGTTTTGCTCGAATCTTTTACGGAAAGATCTTTTTTTGTCGATTCCTTTTTTGAGCTTATGCCCGTAGTATCGGGCTTAACTTTTATGGAATCGGTTTTTTCATTTTTGGTAATAGCGTTTAGAGAATCCGCTTTGACAAGCGAATCGAGATTTCCGCCCGCAAGGTAGGTGTTGATCTTCTCCATGATCTTAACCTGTATCTGCGGGTCAATAAGAAGCTTGAACTCGAGCAGAGCTGTTCCCTGAAGCAGTTTTCTCACTTCCTGAACGTTGCTAACGCCGGGTAATTCGACAACAAGCCTTGAGCTTCCTTTTTTCTGAATAACCGGTTCCGATACGCCGTACTGATCTACGCGGTTTCTTACCACCTGTATAGCGCGGTCAATGGCGTTATCTACTTCGTTCTTCAGATCAGATTTGATCTTTGAATCATCATCCCTGATTTCGCCGAAATATGCTTTAAGCGATAGCCCTCTTGCGGCAAGCTTAGCGGCGAATATATCAATAAAATCATCATCGGAGGTTTTGGCTGTTTCCGTTGACTCGTCAAGAACCTGTTTAAATATATCATCAGACTTCTTTGCAAGGTCGGTTACAAGTTTTGCCACATCAACTTCCATGATAACATACATACCGCCCTGGAGGTCAAGCCCAAGCTTGATCTTATTCTCACGTACTTTAAGAATATCCGCGCCATATTTATCAAAAAAAGCTGCGCTGTCTTCGGCGCTCTTAAGATTCAGGATTTCTTTATTATACTGATGGTCCTTGTATGTAGGGTACAGGAAATAAAAAGCCAGAGCGATAAAAAGTAAAGTTAAAACGATTCTAAACCGGTTCTTTTTCAAACTTTTGTCCTAAAAATGCCCGCCATTGCTTCCAAAGCAAGCGCTTTGGGGCAGGCGGGTATGATTTATCAAAAAAATAGAACTGTAATATAAATTTATCGTGTTAAATAATCAATGAAAATTGCTGTATTGCGGGGGAAACCTGAAAAAACAACAATAATGCAGGTTCTTAACTTGGGGTGAGCAATGGGATTCGAACCCACGACCCTCAGAGCCACAATCTGATGTTCTAACCAGCTGAACTATGCTCACCATGTAAATCTCGTATGCCCGATCCCGCCCGAGCGGGATAACCTATAGCAAATAAAAATCGCCATATCTTGACTATACAACTTCGTATGCCCGACAGGAATCGAACCTGTAACCTATAGCTTAGAAGGCTATCGCTCTATCCGATTGAGCTACGGGCACATGTTCTCAAATCGAATTGCAAATATATGAAATTTCATAAATCATTACAATTTAATAAGAAATCCGGATGACAAAACCTTAATTATTTGTATTTCAGCTTCATTATCAGGATCACCGTCATAAGAACAATTGACACCGTATTGGCTGAAATTACCGGAAGGCTGTTTATTAAGAGTCCATATATTAACCATATTATAAGCCCTGTTTCAAGCATAACTATCATGGGCAGTGAAAGGTCTTTCGTATGTTTTGTGCGGATCGTTCTAATTGACTGCGGCAGGTATGCAAATGTTGTGAAAAATGCAGCCACCATACCTATTAGTGTGTTGGCGTCCAATTATTGGATAGTTAGCTTTACATTAAGGCCTGCTTCGTTGCTTGAGGAAGCGGTGGTCTGGATAGTGCCGGAGGTTGGCTCTAATTTTGTGTACTTATAAAATATTGATACAGATACGCTTTTGGAAAGAGCATACTGGATAGATGGATTCAGTGAAGTATTTATTGAACCGTTAAGCGGGCTTTGGTTCCACGAGCCTGCGATCTGGTCGTAAGTATATACAAGCGGGTCGTTTTTGGTTCTGGTATAAGAAAAAGATATTGTCAGGTCGTTTTTAAGCGCAAGCCCAAAGAAAGGAAGGCTGAAACCTGACTTTGTGTATGACGCATTTATGGATAGATCAGTCGTAGCTGTGTAAGTCAAATTTGCATTATCAACGCTGAGCGCATAGTTATCTGTTTTGCTCAGCTTGAACTGCGCCGTAAGAATTCCTTCGGATATTGGTTTGAAGTTAATGCTAAGCCCTATTAGCGGTGAGAATCCAGCGTTCAATGCCTGCCTTATGACATACTCAGGTTTAAACCCGTCATTAATATATTGTTTCGTATACTCAGAAGAGTATCCGCTTTCAAGCGTAATAGTATTTGCAAAACCCGAGAACATTTCAAACTTCTCAATTCCGTTAAGCGACAGGTTCCATGTTGGAAACGGGAACTTCGAAATATTCGCATCAAAGCCATCTGACATTTGCTTTCCCTGTAAATTGGGATCACCATATGGTCCATTTAGCGCCTGGGAAATAGATGCTGCGTCAGCAAAAGCGCCGACAAAAAATGAAGGTCTTGTTATCGTTCTTGAATCGCTTGTGCTCAACGGCGTTCCTATGTTCCCAAACTGGTCGGTTATGTAACCCGAGGATTTAGTCTTATCCGTGCTCACTTTATACTGCAGGCTGATCTTAAGATTATTCGGGAATATAGGAGTAATAAACGTGTTGAGCGTTATAGTGTTGTTCTGAACCAGGTTGTCGCTGAAGCTGGTAAACGGTATCCTTGGTCCCGGATTATCGGACCAGCCAAGCTGGTACATCCTTGATGGTCCGTTGTCATTCTTAGAATTAAGATCCATCCAGAAGTTTGCAAACCCCGGCCTGCCTGCTACGCTTGGATTTGTAAGCTGCCGGGACTGCGATAATGAAACAGTTACCTGGTCCGGAAGAAAAGTGCCCAGAACTTTCAACAGGTCGCCTAAACTTCGCTTATCATCCTGGTACCTCGAAGAAAAAGCGCCTCCTTTCTTATCATCTTTGCCTGAGCCTTTGAACAGATTAAATATCTGGTTCAGCTTCAAAAACGCGCTCGTCTCCATATCTGAGCTGAAACCAACCGTGCTTCCGTATTGTGCCCCAATATCATTGGGCCTCCAGCCATAAGCCGAACGGTAAGTGGTGGTTAGATCTACAAAATTGCGCAGTCCGGGAATATTTATCTTCGGATTAATGCTCACCGTTTGAGTATAGTTCTGGTCATGACCGAAATTGATCAGGTGAACGCCGAAGAAAATATCGTTGAGGATCTGACCGTTTGAGCGCTGGTTTTTCAGCGAATCATTTGTTGTTTCAAGATAGGTCAAATCACTGCCCGCATTAAATGCATAGTTGCCCGAAACGTCAACAAGCCAGCCTTCAATAAATTTCCAGTCAAGATTAAAATTCCTTAAGGCGGAAAAAGCCCTTGTAGTCGGGTTCGGTTCTAGCTGGGCCCTCAATTTTTCATCGCCGTGGCTTCTAGTGAACCCCGCTCCGAGACTAAGATTGTTGGTAAAAAATGGCGCAAGCGGCATATACGGCAAAAAGAAATACAGCTTAGCTTCTTTGAACTCTTCACCCAGAGGAAGCAGCTTCCCGATATTAAGATGGTATTTATCAAGCAATGGAATAGCTGATGACATCCCGATATTTCCCGCCATATCCCATGCATACTTTGATTCATCGGTAGGGGAGCGCTGGGTTGTAGAGTTTCTGGAAAAACTAACCTCAATTTTATTCACCATCTGCTGAACAAAGAAATTATCGCCCGGTAAATTCACTTTAAACCCGCTTATTGAAAACCGGTTTGTAACCGTTAATGTCTGTGTCGAAATAGCAAGCTGGTCGGCGTAATAATTGCCAAGCGCGGGATCTGTATATTTTTCACGTATGCTCTGCATAGCTGTTTCCAGGCTGACATCTGTATTTGGCAGATATTGCGGTTTATCATAATCCTCCTGGTGCGAGAAACTAATTGGCATATTTAGGAAATTCTTAAATTTCAATGAGAGATACCGTGAAAGCAGCGCATTTATGATCTTATGGGCGTTAAATGTCCCTGAAATTTGCCAACTGTTGGTATTGGAAAGGCTTCCAAATCTGTCTTCAAGGGCATGGAAATTCGGGTCGGTTTTTGAGTATGAGATATCGATCGCAGCAAGATCCGCGACGGTTATCTTTGCGCCCACAGTATAAGCGTAGCCCGCATTATCGTTGGTCTTGAGCACCCTCATCTCGTTGAACCACACGGAACCTGTTAAGGGTGTCGTGACAATTGGGCCGGCATTCGAGTTTGCTACGCCAAGGTAGATGTTATTGACATTTCTTATCGATGGATTTCCCCGAATTCCGTATTTGGAGCCCGGCGGCCCGTTTGGCACGTCGATATATGTAATCGATTTTGTCGAATCTATTGATTGCTTGATTGCGGTCATTTCAGCTAGGTTTATGGAAACCTCGTTAAACGGGTTCCATGGCTGGCCCGGACGAACATCGGGATGAATCGGGGCCCTGTATTCGTAGAAGTTTGCCGTATCATATCCAATTCTTACCACCATCGAAGCGTCATACCGTGTTGTGCTGTAATATTTGAATGAGGGGTCTCCGTCAACAAACAGCTTGAGTATCTTGTAATTTATCAGGTCAAGGGGCCTTGTGGCAAAGCTCTTCTGTACATATTTAGTTTGCCCCGGCAAAAGCTTCCTGACTTCAAGAGACATCGATTGTTCGTTTGAAAGAACGTTTTGGTCTGTTTGCGACTGGTCCCTTTGGCGCAACACGTTGCCGGGCACCGGACTTTCGTAGACATTAGGGTTTTCTTCTATACTTACAACGCCGACTGTATAAGTTGTGTCGGTTTTATCTAATTTCACCCACTGGTTTCCTACAAGGTTCATGTCCGCAATTTTTATCACGGTTTCCCTTTGCATACCTTTAAACCATATCCTGGCATACTGGATATTGGTCAAAGAGGGCACTCCCTGGGAGCTGGTAAACTCCGAGAGGGGGATTACAAACTGGTACCAGCCTTTATTTCCTCCTCCGGCAATAAACTTCTGCTTCCGAACAGAACTTGAGTCGATGGGAATGACGTACTCAAAATATGAATTTTGCAGGTCAAGAGTACCGCTGTTGTTTACGTCTTCCTGGTCTATCTTTTTCGCCTCGGTTAGGTAAGTCGCATTTAGCCATGTACCGTTAAAGCCCGTGAAGTCCAGGCTGCCCTGGGTCCAAGTGAACTTGTCCCTGAAAGGATCGTCCGGATTATCAACGCCGTTTTGAAATCCATGCAAAAGCCCCCATGCGCTTTTTTGCAAGGAGGTCCAGCCGGTTATTCCGTTATCTTCATCTATGGATAATTGACCGTCAAGATTATAATCTTCTGTATGGTAATCTGTGTTCGGGTTGCTGGTTCTCGGAGTTATCTGCGGCCAGCCAATTATCCTCTCAGAAATTGTCCCAAGGTCAAATATCATTTTGGCTGAGTCGCCCGGAGTAAAGTTTGCCGACGTATCAGCGGGCCCTTGAATCTTCATCCACACTTCTATATAGTTAATATTTTCATCTACAAGGTTTGTTTGAGAAGTGTTCAGGAATTTGAACACTCCGGACCAATTAGCGCTTGCAATATTTGTTTGCGACTGGTATGCCGGGGTGGTCAGAAAATTATACATTCCCGGAAGATTTGGTTTGAGATCAAATACAAACGGACTCAAGTTTTGATTTTGATTTGTGGCAACTGTTCTTTGAGGGTATACATCAGTAATGGGTACGTCGTTGATAAGGGTGAACCAGTTTAACCTTGAGCGCCTGTTGCTCATTAAGCTGTCGTATTCCACCTGCGGTCTAATGCCATAACCGGTTACTATGCTGTTATCTATAGGCATGCTTGATATTGCCCATGAAAGTGGGTTTAGCCCCAGGGGAACTAATTTCTTAGCGCCTTCAAAATCGTCAATATATGCCACAGCTTCGCCGTTATCACCCGGGATAAGACTTGTTTTTGTGTTCGGGTCAGGCAGCATGAAAGCAACTTCACCGTTCAGGTTCACAGATGACTCTTCTTTTGTATTATAGCCCGGAATCTTGTTTACCAGCTTGGTGAGGAAATTCAGTTTGAAGTTTGTGGCCGCGTCAAAACCTATCATTGTGTTGTTAGTAGGTTCTTCGCCTATTCTGACCTTGTCGTTCAAAGTCTGCTGCTTCAAATTTATCAGGGTGAAACCCAGATAACTAGTTTTGTTAAATTGAAATTCAGCCCTGGCCCCCAGCAGCGTTTTGGACGCCAGCGTAAACAGATCATTTGACTCGTACGTAATTTTTAACTGCGCCCCGGGAGCAAGGGCCGCGTTATTGCGGATAAGAAGCTCGCCTGTGCTGTAATCTATAGTATAATCGACTCCGCTCACAAGCTCAACCGAGCCGTTATAAACTTTCACGCTTCCTTCAACTACATTAAAACCCAGCGAATACTTGTTTGAAGCTTCGCCTTTAACTGTGCCTGTAATATAAAATATAATTGGATTTCCAAGAGACGCTACGGCCGATTTAGAACTTGAGTAAATCGAGTCGTTTGAACCGATAATACTATCGGCTACTCCCTGTACCCTGAGCGTCTGTGAAAACGGGTTCAAATCAGGAAATATAATATTGCCGTTGGTCAGGTCAATGGTTTGATTAGGAAGAAAATCAAATGCCCCGTCCGGAGCGGTGTTTGGAGCTATTCCTGTTCTAAGGTCCAGTTTAGTGAGCGTTAAATATGACTTTGAGTTAGCAGGGCTGCCTGGCGCAATATAATTTTCCTGCGGAACCACCCCCGAAGGCTTCCTGACTATTTTCACTGTGATATTTGACGGGTCATTTTTGATATTCCTGACGCCCGTATTGTATATATTCTTAAGCATCCTGTTCCAAAGCTTTCGATGGGCGGCATCCTGACTTGGCGATAGCTGGTTATTCGTCCTAAGCATCTTTAATACCAGCTTGTTGTTAGGTTCTTCATTAGCATAATCGCCGTATTGCTGAGGCTGGCCGTTATTCACCGAAACAGTATACGCGACGGCTATCACATCCTTGCCTGCAGTAGCGGTGAAATTGCCCAAGGTTATATAACCCGCGTACCTGTTAAGCGTATACTCGCTCGGGTCAAGTTTTATGAAATTACCGTTCATTCTCACTCCGTCAGAATCGCCTCTGGTTCGAAGCGAGTCGTAATAGTTCTGTCCGGTTTTTTCAGTCAGATCAGTATAAGCTATGTTTAAGCGTCTCTGCGGGTTATTGGCCTCAGCGTAAACCCATACTTCGACTTTCTGAACGTCTATATTGTAAGTTCCGTTTGTATAGTATGAAACAAAACTTGAAGCGTAGCCTGAATCCAGCAAATAGTTGTTCTCAGAATAATTTGAGATCAACAATCCGTTTGGATCGCCTCCTATGGGGGTTTCAACGCTTCCGCCGGTTATATCAACTTCTTTCTGTTCGCTTTTCTTTTGCGAAGCTATTGCTGTAAGCGTTAGCGGCCCGAGCTTGAATGCCGCTTTTACTCCGAACAAAGCCTGCGTGCTTCCTATTAAATTCGATTTTGTTTCAAGCGAAACATTCCCCGCTTCGATACTCTGAACCACCTCATCGGGATATCCCTTATATTTCAGTTTCAGCTGGTTCTCAAAATCAAAGGTACGCTGCGAGTTCCAGTCGGCGTCAATTGTGAGCTTATCGCCCACAGAACCTTTGGTTGTCACCTGCACATCCTGCTTAAAATTAATATTATTCTGAGTAGGCGTTTGCGTTATTGTCAGTTCGTCTGTAGTGCTTCTCTGGTATGAAGCGGTAATATCGATAACCCCGTTTATTTTTAAATTAATTGTCGGCGGCCCGAATATTGTTTCGCTGGAAAACGGAAGAGGAATGGTTATCTCTGTTATATTCCTGAAAAGCTGTTCAAGCTCATCCGCTGTTTCAATTTTATAATGATCTGCAACTATCCTGTAAAGCTGGTTTTCCTCTGAAAGTTTGCTCTCAATCGCGATATACTTGTCGAAAGGAATTTTGAGCGGGTAGCGGATATCCTCGCCGGATACTTTTTCAGTGATTATAACGTTATTGAGCGAATCGAATGTGATCTGCCGTTCAATCTGAGTTGAATTGTAGAGCAGGATGGGGGATTCATATTCCCCAAAAAGCGCATGAATATGGTCTTTCCTGTCATACTTAAAATTCTTGATCCTTGCTGTGGAGTCAACGGGGACTTTTACGATGTTTGTATCTATGTTCCTTGAAGTGTCGCTGCGGACTGTAGAAGTATCGAAACCTATTATGTATTTGCTGCGGTCTCTGCCCTGGGCATAGAGATTTCCATCTGACAGCCCGGAGATTACAGCAATTACCGCCAAAGCAAATAGAGACGATTTAATCCACATTAATTTTTCTGCGCTTAAATAACAATATAATAAAGACAAATCGTACTATTGCTTCGAATATGATATTCCTTCTTTTATTTACGTAATTTTAAAATTTGTCAACTATTAATGCAATACTAAAAATATAGGTAAGACAAATTTTTGCATTACATATTAAGCATAATTATAGCTAAAAATTAGTCAAAACGGAAAAAATGTTTGTCAAAATTAAGGCATTATCCGTCGTTAGGATCTCTTGAAGTCATTAATGTACAGAAATCAGAAATTCGGGTAAAGCTGCATTAAATAAATTTAATATTTTGAAATGTATTCAGGTGCGTTTCTTCACATCAGTAACAGAACCCTACACAGCAACTTTCCTTGTTTATTTTTCATTTTAATGCTATTTTTATAAAATTGGTTATAAAAATTAAGTCTAAACTTACTCTTCGCGCTTAATTTAAGGGCACAGCGATGAGATAAAAAGGAGACATGACTTCGAACCAGGCTCTGAAAGACACATAATTAATGGATTTGGCAAAAAACTAAACGGAAAAGTTTTGGTTTTGAATCAGAATTACGAAGCTATGAGCATTTGTAATGTGCAGCGGGCAATTGTCCTTTTGTTTCTCGGCAAGGCCGAGCTGATATCAGCCAACGATTCAAGAGTTGTCAATTCTGTTCGGTCAAGGCTGCCTTTCCCGTCTGTTGTAAGGTTGAGAATATATATCCATGTGCCGTATAAGAAGATAGTTCTTTCACGAAAAAATATATTGAGGCGGGACCTGTACAAATGCCAGTATTGCAACAGGTCAGATCTTGCGCTCACTTTGGATCACATCATTCCAAAATCAAAAGGCGGGGATGATACATGGGAAAACCTGGTAACGGCATGCGTGAAATGCAACAATAAGAAAGGGGACCGCACCCCGGAAGAGGCCGGAATGGCTCTGAGAAAAAAACCAATTAAGCCTTCGCATATTACTTATATGAAACATTTTGCGGGCAGGGTTGACGAGCGGTGGAAACCGTATTTATACATGACTTGAGCTCATATAAACTAAAAGTAGATAATGCCAGATTATAATTTGTACATAAACGGACGGTTCTGTGAAGCTTCGGATAAAGGGACATTCAATTCTATAAATCCTTACGACAGGAGTATATCTGCGGTTATTGCCAAGGCTACAGTCGCTGACGCAAGAGAAGCGATCAAATCTGCACGAGCAGCATTTGATTCCGGGGTATGGAGCGGCAAATCAAGAGAAGAACGAAGCTCCATTATGAAGCAGATCGCTGATAAGATAAAAGAGAACTCTTCACGTCTTCAGGAGCTTGAAATAAAGGACTCCGGCTCCACTTACAAAAAAGCCAAAGACGACATGTTTTTAACTTACAGGGCAGCAAGCGCGTTTTCAAAATATGCGCTGGCCGATCTTGATGAAGATGCGGGTATTTCGAAAGAAGGCGTAAGCAAAAATTATCTAGTCAGGGAACCTGTTGGAGTAGTCTCAGCGATTATTCCCTGGAATTTCCCTCTCCAAATGGCAATGTGGAAGATCGGGCCGGCCCTGGCGGCAGGCTGCACTATTGTACTCAAACCGGCGCCGGAAACTTCCGTAACTGCGCTTGAGCTTGCAAAACTGATTGACCAAACCGATCTGCCCAAAGGAGTTGTAAATATTATTACGGGCGATGCTGAAGTGGGAGAGGAAATGGTCTCTAATCCAATGGTTGATAAAGTAGCTTTTACAGGTTCTACTGAGATTGGTAGGCGTGTAATGCAGCTTGCGGCTCCGACAATGAAGAAAGTTACTCTGGAATTGGGGGGAAAGTCGGCCAACCTTATCCTTGACGACGCAGACCTTGACCTGGCGGTTGACGGTTCAATTTATGCGTGCTATTTTCACCAGGGGCAATGCTGTGTGGCGGGTACAAGGTTAATTATGACAAATAAAATATATGATGAGGTTGTAGAAAGAATTAAGTTAAAGCTGGCTAAGATGAAGATAGGAAACCCGATGGACAAAGATACGGATATCGGACCCCTTGTTTCAGAAAAGCAGCAAAAAAGAGTTCTGGAATATATCGAAATTGGCAAAAAGGAAGGCGCAAAATTGGTATATGGGGGCGCGGCCCCTCAGGGATTTTCCGGCTTTTATGTTGAACCGACCCTGTTTTCAGATGTCACAAATGATATGAGGATTGCCAAAGAAGAGATTTTTGGCCCCGTGCTTTCAGTGATCAAAGCTGAAAATGAAAATGATGCAATTAAAATAGCAAATAACTCATTATACGGGTTGGCCGGAGGTGTTTGGTCCCGTGATAATGATAAGGCTATCGATACTGCCCGAAAACTAAGAGCAGGCACAATCTGGATAAACGAATGGCATTTGTTGAATGACCGCGTTCCTTTTGGGGGGTATAAACAAAGTGGAATTGGCAGAGAACTGGGCCTTGAAGGCGTAAAGGAATATACTGAATTGAAACATATCCATGTTGATGAAGTACTGGACAGGAAGAAAAAATTCTGGTATAATGTTACAGTTCCGATGGATTGACAATTACATAAATAAGTTTAGATAAATAAGATAACATCTTTTAATATATAGCAATTATAACTAAAATTTCTTCTGAAAAATAGCATAATAGCAGCATTGTGAAACACGTCGTAGTTAACACTCCAATTGATTATCACATAGTTCAGCAAAAGATTGCCGAAAGCAAGCTTAATAGCATAGGAAAAGCTTCAATAAGGGAAGTCCGCACTTTAATTAATAATCTCGAGAAAGTGTCGGGCTTCCAGTTTATCAGGATGGAAATGGGAGTTCCGGGGCTGCCTGCTTCGCATATTGGTATAGACGCTGAAAAGGATGCCCTTTCCAAGGGAATCGCGAACATGTATCCCAGTATAGAAGGCGTGCCTGAACTAAAATCAGAGATGTCCAGGTTTGTTAAACTTTTTTTGGATATTGGCGTCCCTGAAGGATGCATAGTCCCATGCACAGGTTCGACAAGCGGCAGTTTTATATCATTTCTTACTGCTGCGCGTGTGAGTCGCCAAAAAGAATATACACTATTTCTCGATCCGGGTTTCCCGGTGCATAAGCAGCAGCTGAACGTTCTGGGATTAAAACAAAAGAGCCTTGATGTTTATGATTACAGGGGCAGCGCGCTGTATGATAAGCTTGATTCAATTCTGTGCGAAGGAAATGTTTCAACTTTATTATATTCTAACCCCAACAATCCCAGCTGGATATGTTTTACCGACCTTGAATTGAGCATCATTGCCGAGCTGTGTAAAAAATATGATGTAATACCAATAGAAGACCTTGCTTACTTTAAGATGGATTTCAGACGGGAGCATAATGCTCCCGGCGAACCTCCTTACCAGCCGACTATTGCAAAGTTCACCGACGTGTATATCATTCTGATTTCAAGCTCGAAGATCTTCAGTTACGCCGGGCAAAGGGTCGGGTCAATAGTAATTTCAGAAAAGCTTTTCGCCTCCGACTACCCGGACCTGTCCCGATTTTACACCAGTATAAATTTTGGACATGCTCTTATATACGGAGCGGCATACGCTGTTTCAGCCGGCGTTACGCATTCCACTCAGTATGCGCTTGCTGCGATGTTAAAAGCGGTCAACGACGGCAAATATGATTTCATTGAAGAAGTGAAAGTGTACGGAAGAAGAGCTGGAATAATGAAAAAGATGTTTACCGGAAACGGATTCAGCATCGTTTATGATAAAGACGACGGCGAACCAATTGCAGATGGGTTCTATTTCACTGTTTCGTACCCCGGTTTTAGCGGCGAAGAACTGATTGAGGAGTTCTTATATTACGGAATCAGCGCCATATCGCTTTCCAATACGGGAAGCACACGAAAAGAAGGAATAAGGGCATGCGTTTCTCTGATTGCAGATAGCCAGCTTCCAGAACTTGAAAACAGGCTGAAGCTTTTCAATGAGAACCACAGGATATAAATTAAAATAACATCAGACACAATAATTTAAATATCGATTACCATTGTTAAATAATATACTTTCTTACCTGATATTTATACCGATTATTTTTTCAATTCCGATCCTGTTCTTTAATAAAGACAGTCATAAGCTTATAAAATATTATGCGCTTTTTGTATCGGTAGTCACATTTGGCTTAGCTCTGTACTTATTTAAGATATTCGACCCGACTATCCCGGGGTTCCAGTTTATGGAAAGGCACCAGTGGCTGGTGGATATTAAGGTTTTCTATTTGGTGGGAATCGACGGCATATCGCTGCTTCTTGCTATGCTGACCGCTTTTATTTTCCCGGTAACTATTCTTGGCGTTTGGAATTCCGTTAACACGCGGGTTAAGGAGTTTTTCTTTTTGTTCCTCATTCTGGAAGGCAGCCTGTTCGGAGTGTTCTTATCGCTTGATCTTATCCTGTTTTACGTATTCTGGGAACTGATTCTCATACCCATGTATTTCATCATCGGATTCTGGGGCGGCAAGAACAAATACTACGCTAATATAAAGTTTTTCCTGTTCACTATGTTTGGAAGTTTATTAATGCTTGTCGCAATTATTTGGCTTTCTAGCTACGTGGCTCCGCAGCTCCAGAAATTTACGACCGATTACACCGAAATAAAAAGAGTCTCTGCCTACATTCCTGTCAAGATCCAGCTATGGCTCTTCATATTCTTTGGACTGAGTTTTGCAATCAAGGTCCCGATATTTCCGTTGCATACGTGGCTGCCTGACGCTCACACAGAAGCGCCAACCGCCGGCAGCATAATCCTTGCCGCTGTGCTTCTTAAGATGGGAACTTACGGCATTATAAGATATTCCATGGGACTGTTTCCAATAATGTTTCTAAAATATTCAAATGTTATAGCCATTCTGGGAATAATCGGAATTATTTACGGAGCGTTGGTATGTATTGCCCAAAAGGACATGAAGAAGCTTGTTGCATACTCTTCAGTAAGCCACATGGGCTTCATTGTGCTGGGGCTTGCGGCGCTTACTACTGAATCGATGCAGGGCGGATTAATTCAGATGATAAACCACGGGTTATCAACAGGGGCGTTGTTTATGTTTGTGGGGTTCATATATGACCGCAGGCACACGCGTGAGATCGCCGATTACGGCGGGTTAATAAAAACCATTCCCGTATACGGTTCATTATTTCTTGTAATATGCCTTTCTTCTATAGGCTTACCCGGTCTTAACGGCTTTGTAGGAGAATTCATGATCCTCATAGGAGCTTTTAAATCCGACATTTTAGGAAATCATACCTATGCGATTGCCGCTTCCAGCGGCGTTGTCCTCAGCGCCGTGTATTTGCTGTGGATGTACCAGAGAGTCATGCTTGGGCCAATTACAAAAGACGAAAATAAGACTGTTTCTGACCTGAACAAACGGGAGATTTTAAGCGGCGCGCTGCTGCTTATTTTTATCGTCTGGATAGGCGTATACCCGAATACATTCTTAAGTAAATCTGAAGCGTCAATTAATAAGGTGATTGAGGAAGTTAACTACGCTAAAAAGAATGCTCTTAGTATTCCATAGCGGCGCTCATTTAAACCCGGTTTTTTAAATCGCCTTTCAGGTACCTCCCGAAAAATGGAAGCGAATATTCTAATCATTTTGCCATTCGTATTATTGCTGCTGTCGATAGCGGCCATGCCTTTTATAAATCAAAAATGGTGGGATAAGAATTATTCGCTCATCTCCGTCGGGCTGGCGCTTGTTGTCGTAGTTTATTATCTGGTTAACGGCAGGTCAAAGGCTGTGCTTGAATCTATCGAGGAATATGCAATGTTCATTTCATTCATATTCTCGCTTTATGTTGTCGCCGGCGGCATATTGATTGAAATTGAAGGCTCTGCCACGCCTTTCAGAAATGTAGTTCTGCTCCTAGCAGGCGCAGTACTTTCAAATTTGGTAGGGACAATTGGGGCATCCATCATACTTATCCGTCCTTATATAAGAACTAACAAGCCGCGTTTCTCTCCGTACCATATAGTTTTTTTTATTTTCATAATTTCAAATGCTGGCGGACTCCTAACCCCGATTGGGAACCCGCCGCTGCTGCTTGGATTCTTAAAGGGTATTCCGTTCTTCTGGATCAGCGGCAGGGCCGCGATTATATGGCTTGTTGTCACAGGTATATTGGTAACTGTGTTTTATTTCTTTGATATGAAAAATTTCAAAGGACAAAACGCGGCTGAGAGGTCCAAAGAAAGAAAAGCAAGCGAGAAGGTTTATTTTAAAGGCCTGCTGAATTTTGCGCTGATGGGCGTTATTATAGGGTCAGTATTCATAAGCAAACCTGTCTTTCTTCGTGAGGTGATCATGCTGGCCGCTTCATTTGTTTCATACAGGCATACGGCTAAAGAGATCCATGAGATTAACCGGTTCAGCTTTAAACCCATAAAGGAAGTTTCATGGCTTTTCTTCGGCATTTTTGTTACAATGGCGCCGGCTCTTGAGCTGTTATCGGCCAGATCGAAGGATATTGCGCTAGCATCGCCTACAGATTATTACTGGCTTGCGGGAATCACTTCTTCTGTGCTCGATAATGCGCCTACATATCTTGCCTTTTTAACGGCTTCAATGGGTTCGTTCGGGCTTGATCTGAACAACTCTGCCGATGTGCTGAAGTACATTGGCGCTCACGAGCTGCATACAATTGCTATATCTATTGGCTCAGTTGTTTTTGGAGCCGCCACATATATTGGCAATGCCCCGAATTTTATGGTTAAATCAATTGCCGAACACCAGGGAATCAAAACGCCCGGTTTTGTGGAGTATATTGTAAAATATTCTCTTCCTATCCTCCTGCCTTTGTACGTTCTAATATGGGTCCTGTTCATTTTATAGGACAAATCCATGGGAAGCGTGCCTTCTTAGCCAGCATAGCTTATGCAAATCAGGCTCCTAATGGCATAAAATTGCAAGATTAAATTATTTATATTTGAACATGGAAGAAGGACATGAGACGCCCAGATGTTCGTGCGGGTTCACTATCGGAGATCAGATGATAACGGCTAAAACCAGGTATTCCAAAATGGGATTGTTGTGGCTTTCGATGGCTTACAGCGCTAAACCTATAGAAGTTGTTTTTCAATGCCAGAAGTGCGGAGAAATTATCGACAGGACAGACGACCCCGAGGTGATAGAAAAATACAGATTTAATTCAGATATACTCAACGAATAATTTATTTTTAATAATTTAACGGTCCACTAATGAAGAAGATACAATTTACTGTTTTGTGCGTGGTACTTTTTGTTACATTTACATATTCACAGGACATAAGATTCACAAAGTCGCATGATGTGTTCAACGACTATAATCCAAATCTTGTAATACCGCCTTACGTTTATTATCCGCCTTCTTTTGATAATCCGCTGGTCTATTCAAACGTTAATATCTCGAACAACACAGCTCCTCAAAATGAGCCTTCGGTAAGGATAAGCAGGAAGAATCCAAACCGTGTAGTTGCGGCGTGGCGGGATTTCAGAATTGGTTATAATCCGGCGGTAAGACGAGTCGGTTATAGCTATTCGACTGATGCAGGCGCAACATGGTCGGCCAGTTTGCTGATCGATTCAACGTTGCTTGGAGGCGCATTACTTAGGAACAGCGACGCTTCGGTTACAGTTGATACGGCGGGTAATTTTTACATCACAACAATAGGATTGAATAATTCTAACGGTAACGCTGTTCTTGCGATATACAAATCTACAGACGGCGGAATGACTTTTCCAACAGGGCAGGTCCTGGCTTCCGGGCAGGGTGAAGATAAAGAAATGGTAACGACCGACCTAACACCGGGCAGCCCATACAGAAACAATATTTATATCAGTTGGTCAAGGCTCAACAATGCGGCGGATATAAGAGTAATAAGGTCTACAAATGCAGGCGTCACATGGCTGGCTCCGGTTACGGTAGGAACCGCAGGCACGAACGGGCAGGGTTCGGATGTAGCTGTAGGCGCCAACGGTGAACTTTATGTGATTTGGACAAACTATAACAATCAGTACTTCAGTAAATCAACCGATGGAGGCGCCACATTCACTTCCCCTGTATCTATTGCGAACGGTCCATCAGCTAATATTCCGTGGGGACAAACAGGAAATGTTACTTTTCCTTGCATCGCGACTGATGTATCCGGCGGCCCGAGAAACGGTTACATTTACGTTACGTGGTGCGATGGCAGAAATGACGGCGGCGATATTTTCATGACTCGCTCAACCGACCATGGCGCAACCTGGTCAACTGCGCTCAGAGTTAATAATGACGCTATTGGTAACGGAAAGATCCAGGCCTGGCCATGGATTGCCGTGAACGATTCAGGCAAGATCGCTATAACTTTTTTCGATACTCGCAATACGCCAAATAACACTACAATTGAAGCGTGGCTTGCCCGTTCAAACGACGGCGGCCTGACTTTTACAAATGAAGTTTTGAGCACGGCGCAATCGCCGACGAACACCCCAAATACCGATGTAAGATACGGAGATTATATAGGAATTGATTTCTGGGGCAACAAAATCGTTCCCGTTTGGACAGACGAAAGGGCGGGCGGATTTGACATGGAAATTTATACGGCTGTTATAGATATCACAACGGGAATTCAGCCGGTCGCTGGAAACGTTCCTGCCAAGTATGAACTAATGCAGAACTATCCGAATCCGTTTAACCCAAGCACAAATATTTTGTTCAATCTTCCGAAGAAATCAAACGTTTCTTTGAGCATATATGATATTTCGGGTAAAGAAGTGGCAACTCTCTTATCGGGGGATTACGAATCAGGGGAACACTCAGTTACCTGGGACGGCAGCGCTGTTGCTAGCGGAGTCTATTTTTATAAACTTATAGCTTCAGACGGCTTTACCGAAACTAAGAAAATGATTTTAGTGAAGTAATCCATGTTGGATGAACAAAGATAATTCATAGATCGCTGAACGGTTTGGCTGAAAGATCATGCCGTCAGCGGTCTTTAGCTGCGGTCAACTTGCCCTGCATACAAATTAATTGTATGTTTTTTGGAAAAATCTTATTGATAGCATATGAAGAAGAATATTACACTCCTGGCTCTGCTGTTAATTGTTGTAGAAATTTCATTCGCGCAGAATAGCCGTTTTACAAGGCCCCTTGAGGTTGATCCTGTAGGAGTACATAAAACGGATCCGGCGCCTGTGTTAGCCTACAATTTTGATGACCAGTCTTTGGTTTTCACCAATGTTAACATTTCTAACAACCCTGCTCCGCAGAATGAACCTTCAGTTAAGATAAGCCGAAAAAATCCGGCAAGAGTGGTTGCCGCGTGGCGTGATTTCAGGCTTGGAGTCGATCCTAACGCTGTAAGGCGCGTTGGTTATAGTTATTCATCGGATAGCGGAAGAACATGGTCAACCCCGGCGCTGCTTGACTCAACGCTTCTGCCCGGACTTTCCAGAAACAGCGACCCGACTGTAGGCGTCGATACTGCCGGCAATTTTTATATCGGCGTCATAGCTCTTACAAATACCGACGGCAACGGGACCTTGGCAATATATAAGTCGACAGACGGCGGAGTCACTTTCCCTATCGGAGTGATCATGCAGCAAAGCGGCAGCGAGGATAAGGAATATTTAACCACTGATTTTTCTTCAGTAAGTCCTCACAGAAATACTTTGTATATGAGCTGGACGAGGTTTACAAATAATGACGCTTATATCAAATTAACAAAATCTTCGGACGGCGGCATTACATGGTCAAATCCCGTTAATGTCTCCGATAATCAATTTTCGGGACAAGGCTCTGAGCCGGCTGTAGGACTTAACGGCGATGTTTATGTTGTTTGGGCAGGAGGAGATATTATTCTGTTTGACAGATCGACAGACGGCGGAAGCACATTTGGAACCGACCAGGTAATAGCATCGGGTCCCACGCCGTTTAATTTGCCGAACGGAGTAAATACTTTTCCGTCTATTGCAACTAATATCAAGACAAACAGCTCGCGAAACGGAATTGTTTATGTCGCTTTTTGCGATGACAGGAACGGCGATGCGGATGTTTTTCTGATAAAATCAACAGACCGGGGCGTAACATGGTCTGCTCCTGTCAGAGTAAATAATGACGCGGTTGGCAACGGGAAATTACAATACTGGCCATGGATTGCTGTAAATGAGCAGGGCTACATTTCTATCTTATTTATGGATACAAGGAACACACCGAACTTGACAACAATTGAAGCGTGGCTGGCGCGTTCTGCCGATGGCGGCGCAACTTTCACCAATGAGCTATTGAGCACCCAGCAATCGCCAACCGCAATACCGGGCTCAAACGTAAGATTTGGCGATTATATAGGTAATGATTTCGTTGGAAACAGGGTTGTTCCTGTTTGGACGGATGAAAGGGCTGGGGGATTCAACATGGATATTTATACCGCGGTTATAGATATCACAACGGGGATTCAGCCGGTTGCAGGAAATATTCCGGATAAGTTTGATTTGAAACAGAATTATCCAAATCCTTTCAACCCAGAAACGACGATTTGGTTTATGCTTGCAAAGGCCACCCATGCAACTCTGAACGTATATAATTCATTAGGGCAATTGATTGAATCTCCTATTGATGAATCGCTTGGTGCAGGCGTTTTCAGCGTCAGGTGGAACGCAAGCAAATATTCAAGCGGCGTATATTTTTACAGGCTCCAAACAACTGATGGCTTTACAGAAACCAAAAAAATGATTTTGATAAAATAACTTGATTAATTAAAATTGCTCATTATTGAGCCGGAATATTTGGCAGGTCATTTGGCCTGCCTTTTCTTGAATCTATGGAGCTTTTATGAAAGATATTAATTTTACCTGCGTTGACCGGTTCTTGAGATATGTTCAAATAGATACTCAATCGGACCCTGACTCAACTACTTGCCCCTCTACAGAGAAACAAAAGAATCTCGGTAAGGTACTTGTCGCTGAGTTATTACAAATGGGAGTTAAAGACGCTCATATGGATGAGTTTGGTTATGTTTACGGAACTATCGAATCAACTTCATCCAGGAGGGCGCCTGTGATCTGTTTTTGTTCGCATATGGATACCTCCCCTGAAACAAGCGGGGCAAACGTGAAGCCTGTTGTTCATAAGAATTATAATGGAGGCGATATTGTATTGCCGGGAGATAATTCACAGATTCTCAAACCCTCAGAGCATATCAACCTTAAGGAAGTAGTTGGCGATGACATAATAACTTCAGACGGAACAACTTTACTCGGGGCCGATGATAAAGCCGGAGTCGCGGAAATAATGGATGCGGCAAATTATTTGGTTTCCCATCCTGAAATTAAGCACGGAACTATAAAAATACTATTCACCCCCGATGAAGAAATTGGCAGGGGGGTAGATAAAGCGGATCTGAAGAAACTTTCGGCAGATTTTGCTTATACAATGGATGGCGGCGCATTAGGGCTGGTCGAGGATGAAACGTTTTCGGCTGATTCTGCGGTTATTACGATACATGGCGTGATAACTCACCCAGGAAGGGCGAAAGATAAGATGGAAAATGCCCTCAAGATCGCAGCCGACATTCTGGCTAAACTTCCCAAAGATGCACTCTCGCCTGAAACAACTGAAAACAGAGAAGGGTTCATTCATCCGGTATCAGTTAACGGCGGGGTTGAATCAACAGTTATTAAGTTCATCATAAGAGATTACGAAGACAGCGGCCTTGAAGATAAGGAAATATATCTGGAAAACATAACCAAAGAAGTATTAACTCATTATCCAAATAGCGGTTATGAACTTAAGGTTGAAGAGTCTTATCGCAATATGAAAAAAGTTCTAAACGACTATCCGCATGTAACTGAATATGCATTTGAAGCGGTTAGAAGGGCCGGGGCTGAACCGAAAAGCGAACTTGTTAGAGGCGGAACAGATGGTTCGCGACTTTCATATATGGGATTGACGTGCCCGAACATTTTTTCCGGCGGCGAAGCAATTCATTCAAAAAAGGAGTGGGTTTCGGTACAAACTATGCAAAAAGCGGTCGAAACAATCATACATTTGGCAATGATATGGGAAGAAAAAAGCTAAAATTTGTAATCTTAGTAACAGTCCTTTTGCTAAACTCATCCAGCGCTTTTTCACAAAGTAAATATGGGTTTTCCACAGGAGTATTTGGCGGATTGACATTGCGTCAAAGCCGCTCTGAGTTTGCTTTAAGATCTACAGCGGGTTTTAATTACGGCTTGGATTTTGAAGCCAGAAGGCGTAATCTTATCGTTTTTGTTGAATCTGCCTATAACCCGGAGAATCAGAATAATAACGGAATACTTGAGTTAAGCGCAGGACCCCGATGGTCGATGGGAGGAAAAGAGTTTTTCAGTTCTGTTGAAGCAGGGCTGGGGCTGTACAAATTCCGGGACAATTCCGGCGCCGGATGGGGAGTTAGCTATATGGGGTTAAGTGTCGGAGCCGGCGGTAACTTTATGTTATCAAAAAAGATCGACCTGTTTCTGAAAGCGAAATATCACTTTGTAGGGCTCAAATACGTTACGTCGTATTCAGACATTTACCTCGGAATGAGGTTCTATTTCAAAAGATAGCATTATTTTCTCATTTCTCTATTTACCTATTTCGCTTTTTCACTATTTAATCAAAGGCACCGTCTTCGTACAAATGGAATCTCATTCCATACGGGTCCGCGAACATAATGCTTTTGGATTGTAATTTTTTCCTGACACCATCAGAACTGTGGCGTCAGGTCTTACGACCTGACGCAGTTGTTCAATTGTTACGGACTAAAGTCCGCATTTTTTTTGATTCACAACCCCCAACCTAAAGGTTGGGGTTGCAAAAATTTAGTTCTCTTAACACTGCTATATTTTAAAACATTTTATTATTTATTAACCCCGACCTTTAGGTCGGGGATTAGACAATCAGTAAAAACGGACTTTAGTCCGTATACTTTTTTTTATTATCTTTATATTATTCATTTCTTAAATTTACTTATTAAATTACAAATAAAGTATGTCGGGAAAGATTCGTTTAATTCAAAATAATATGTCATTCCCGCGAAGGCGGGAATCCTGGTTTTTATTAACGGTTACCTTTTTGCTTCTGTTTCTACAGGAATCTGTATTAGCTCAAGATTCATTCCCGATCCAGGAAGGCACAGTTGTTGCGCTTCCGGATACTTCCTATGCTAAACAATTAATATCGGTTGAAGATGAATACACAGCAGTGTTAAGCAAGTTTGACCTGCAGTCAAAAACAGGAAGAAACGATAATCCATCGCTGAGCGATTATCTAGCAAACGCCTCTGCGCAGGTGCGTGGCTGGAAAGATACGGATAAAGACATTTTAAAAGCGGTAGTAAGCTCAATTGCAGCTAAAATTAAAGCGCTGGGACTCATAATTAACATGCCTGATACCATCTTCATTATAAAAACAATAATGAAAGAAGAGGGCGGTGCCGACGGTTACACAAGGCGAAACTGTATATTCCTGAACGAAAATGAATTCTGGAGCAAAGGCGAAGGCGTGGAGAATCTACTTATACATGAGCTGTTCCACGTACTATCAAGATTCGACAGAAGCATGCGGGAAAGAGTTTATAATACTCTGGGTTTCAAAAAATGCAATAACATTGATTATCCAAAAGAAATCGCAGATCTGCGCATTTCAAATCCGGATGCGCCGCACAACAATTTCTATCTTACGGTCAAATATAACGACAAGCCTATTGATATAACGCTTATTTTATACTCTTCCGGAAATTATTCCGGCGGCTCTTTTTTCCGGTACCTAAAACTGGGGCTAATGGTCGTAACCGGGGATGATGATGCAAGAACTCCCGCTTTAAAAGACGGCAAACCGTGGATACTTGATGTAAATGATGTTTGGAATTTTTACGAACAGGTTGGGCGCAATACTAATTACATCATCCACGAAGAAGAGATATGCGCCGACCAGTTTGTGATGTTACTGAACCAAAATATAAACATACCAAACCCGGAACTGATTAAATCAATGAAGAAGGCGATGACGCCAAACTAAAATCCATACGCCACGCTGGTTTGAATGATGTTGTTGCTCGCTGTACCATTTAAAATATGGCTGTGTAGAATTGCGGCGTCAACATTAAAATCCCTGAGCTTTATCCCGCACCCTAAGGTAATAAAATTCTGGTCGTATGCAGTATAAAAATCAGAACTGTTTAGCGTGAAGAAGCCGGCTCTTAATATTATTATTCCGTTCAGTTTGAATTCAGCTCCAAAATTTACATTGTTAAGATCTTTGCTGTAGGCATAATCTCCATGAGTTGCTTCTGTAAAATTATAATCAAAAGAAAGCTTTAAGGGTATTTCGGTAAATCTATATTCAACACCAGCGCCAATTTTCAATGGATAATAAGGCGGAGGGGGAAGTTCAAGTCCGATGTGCGGCAATGTGGATTTTACATCGAGTGAAACCGGCGGCGTAAGAGCGGCGCCTATTGAAAAATTATCGTTTGCTTTATAAATGCATCCAAACCGGAAATTTATTTTTTCAGCTTTCACGTAAGCCTCATTTTGCCCTTCACTAGCGAGAAATCCGCTAATTGTTGAATTGTAAAAACTGTATTCCATCGTTAGGCCCAGATTAACTTTTTTCAGTGATAAACAAAGAGGTACACCTATTGTTTGAATTGTCATAACCGTAGTAAGTTCACCCGCCTCGCCGGAAATATATCTCAAAGAAGAAGGGTTTGAATAAAACAATCCAACCTGGAAATTGTTCGAAGGTTTAAATCCGGCTGCAATGGAAATAGACGGCAATGCGTTCAGGTACTTTTCAGGAGGATAAAACAGAGCGTTTGGGACTGTCAAAGGGAATTTATAATCTGTCTGAAAACATGTTTCAAATTTATTTCCAATTACAAATGAAGCTGGATTGATACTTACCGACGAGATACCGTTGGATGTTGCAGCGATCCCTGTATTTCCCTTTCCCGCTGAAGGACCCGATAAATAGTTATTCGCATAATAATCCCAGTCAGGGCTTAATTCATACGATTCATCGAAACCATAATACACCTGTGAGTTTGAAACAGAGTTAAAAGCAAAGAAGAGAACACATGTTATACTCAGAAACGTTTTCATTTTTCTTCAATATTAAGTTTTTAAATGTTGTTTCAGAGTAGAGCTATCTAATATGTTATTCTCCTCTTTGTTTTATTCATCTGATGACCCGCCTTGCAGCGGCAAGTCATCGGATGAAAAGAGCTTCTTTAAAAATTATAAGATATACCTGCGTTTACGTACGTATTCTTTATTGTACCTTGCGAAATATGGCTGTCAAGCAGCGATAGATCAAACTGCATCTTTTTGAGCTTCATACTTCCGCCTATAGTTACAAAATACTGGTCATAATTTCCAATCGGGTCTCCGAACTGCAGGTTGGGGTTTCTGTAATCGCGGAGTGTGAAAAAACCCGCACGGACTGAATATTTTTCATTCACCATGTATTCGGCGCCAAAGTTGAAATCGTTTCTGTCCTTTAATTCATCAAGCGCCTTAGTGCGGGCATAATTGTAGTCCGCTTCAAATCGCAGCCTGCTTTCCGGAATGATATACTGTACACCCGCCGCCAGTTTCCAGGGATATATGGACCTTTCGCCCGCATCGGTTCCGCCTGCCGGCAGAGTATATTTGAATTCAGCTCGCAACTCCGGCGTAACTGCGAGGCCAAATGAAAGCCTTTCTGAAGGTCTGAACTGAACGCCAAATTGACCGTTAAATTTGCCAAAAGAACCAACTGCATCGCCCGCTGTCCCCAGGCTCAATGCGTTTGAAAAATAGGAGTAGTTCAAATTTAAACCAACGCTGAATTTCTTTATTGTGAATACTAAAGGAACGGAAAAAGACTGTATAGCATATTTTTCGTACCCGTCATATCTTCCAATTTCGGCGCCGAATTCGTTTGTTTGTATTATCGCTCCAAGGTCTAAGTATAAAGATGCTGGGTTGCTGTACACAACGCCGGTTTGGAAATACTTATTAACCCTGAAGCCAAAAGCCGCGGAGCCGGAGAAATAGTTTTGTTTCAGGTTTATATTGCCTACATTTAATCCTGTTAACCATGGTTGAGTCGATTTGTAGTCATATTGTACGCTGAACTGGTATCTGTTTTTTTGCATATTCAGCGAAGCCGGATTAATGTTCACGCCTGATATATTGTTTTCTGATGCAACGCCTGTATTCCCCATTCCGGCCGAAGGCCCGTTAAGGTAGTTGGTTGCGTAGAAATCCCAGAAAGGATTCATCATTTGGTCAGTTGGAGGAGCGGAATTAGATTGTGAGAATAAATTGCCGGTTAAAAGAATGATGAAACTGAGAGACGCAGCAAATTTTGTTTTCATTTTATTAATGATATAATTATACAAATGATTAAAAATGATAATTAAAGCTTGTATTGAGATACGTGTTTTTTATTGTGCCTGACGAAATATGGCTGTCTAATAACGATGCCGAAAGATCGGCATTTTTAAAATTAATTGTTCCTCCGAGCGTAAGAAAATATTGATCATGGTTTGCAACCGGCACGTAACCTATTGGGTTTTGAACCGATGTTCTGTTATCAATTAGCGTGAAAAATCCGGTCCGCAAAGTAAATATCTTATTTAGTATAAACTCAGCTCCAAGGTTCAGGTTAAACCTGTCTTTATAGCCGGATACAATTGAAGTATTCTCATACTTGTAATCGCCGCTTAATTTGATATTGGAGCCGGGGTAATTGTATTCAAACCCTATACCCGCAAGCCACGGAAACTTTGAAACAACTATATAAGAGTTTGGTCCGCCATATACGTCGGCATTATTCTCATGCACAGAGCTTTTGAAACCGGGGGTCGCCGTAACGCCGATTGAAACATTTTTGCCTGGCCTGAATATCACGCCTCCCTGCACGTTAAACCTGTTAACCCTTGCTGTTATATCGCCTTCAAAGCCGTTCGGGTTTTGAATAGTGGAGATGATTCCGTGATAGTTGTCGATGTATATTCCATATAAAAGATTAAGCCCAATTGTGAATTTGCCGATAGAATAAGAAACCGGAAGGCTTATTTGATGGACATGAACTCTATTGTAATTCTCAACGCTGTCGCCGGGAGTGTTTATGTTAGGCGATGCTTCCATTCCGAAATAGAACAGGTAACTTGAGGGGTTACTGTATACTAATCCCACGCTCAGATTTTTGTTTACTTTGTATCCAATCCCCACGCATCCTGAAAAAAACCAATTCTGCCTAAGTTCATAATCAGAGTTGTAAAAATAAGGTTCGGACCAGGGCTGAATGGTCTTAACTGTGTATTGTAAATTAATATCAAGTTTATTGTTCTGGCTAAACGAAGCAGGGTTGAGGTTTGCGCCGCTGATCGCATTTTCACAGGCAATGCCGGTGTTGCCTTTGCCTGAATTGACGCCGTTCAGATAATTATTGGCATACATATCCCAGTACGGCGAAATCATTTGTTCATCAACTTCCTGCTGGGAATAGATAATTCTGGATGATATAAGAATCAAAACGACAAGAATAGCTAAGGTCCGCATAATTCGTTCGGAATCAATTTATAAAAAAAGGATAGTCTTCTCTAAAAGGTAATAATTACAAATATAACTAAATTTACTATTTTCTGTAACTTATTTTTCTTGGTACTAGCATTCGAATTATCACATTTTCTCCGTTGAAATCACTGAATTTTTCAATTATTATGCTTTCAATTCACGAACATTAATGACTATTGGAACTATGGAAGACACGACTACGCCTAAGAATACCATAATGAAATGGTATCATTATATTGCTGCATTATTTGCAGGCTTGTTTCTTGTAAATGCAATTCCGCATTTTGTGAATGGAATTTCCGGGAATCCTTTTCCGTCACCGTTTTCGAATCCGCCGGGGAAGGGACTTTCATCGCCTCTGGTGAATGTACTCTGGGGATTATTGAATTTGCTGGCAGGATGCCTTCTTCTCCGTTTCAGCAAAACAACTGCGAAGAATAAACTTGCTATGATTATCTTATTTGTGGGTGTAATTGCAATGAGCATTGTGCTCAGCATTACTTTTGCAGATAGGATGAGATAAAGGGATTTGCATCATTCATCCGATGACTTTGGCAAAAAACACTTAGTCATCGGATGAATATAATATTTCGAGTTCTAGTTTTTATAACTTATTTTTCTTGGTACCGTAAACTGCCTTATGCCTTCAACTGAACCAATAAATCCGTAGCCGCTTTGTTTTACACCAACCCATGGAGTGCCTGATACCGAGCCAATACCCTGATTTACGCCAATCATGCCTGATTCTATTTTACGGGCTATATCAAGTCCTTTCTTTTTATTCTTCGTCCACACAGTTGCGCCAAGTCCGAACGGTGAATCATTCGCCAGTTTCACAGCTTCTTCCTCGGATTTGACGGTCTGTACACATACAACAGGGCCGAATGTTTCATCATTCATGATTCTGTGTTTGTGCGAAAGATTTGTGAGCAGGGTTGGTTCCATAAAGTACCCGCCGTTATCATTAATTTTTCCGCCGCCTGTTTCCAGCTTGGCGCCGTTCTTTACAGCTTCCTTTACCTGTGATAAAACATTTTCTCTCTGTCGTTTGCTTACAAGCGGGCCCATCTGAACTCCCTCATCATACCCATTGCCGTATTTAAAATTCTTTACGCCTTCTTTAACAAGCTCAATGAATTTTGGAGCGGCTTTCTGCTCAACGTAAATTCTTTCGACTGAAACGCAAACCTGCCCTGTATTCCTTAACGAACCATTAACGGCAAAGTTAGCCGCCCTTTGCAGATCGGCGTCGTTGAGAACTATCATAGGGTCCTTGCCGCCAAGCTCAAGAACAATGCGTTTAAGTTTGGCGCTGGCAGCACTCATTATATGTTTGCCAACTGCCTGCGAGCCTACAAAAGCTATCATATCTATATCAGCATGAATAAGCTCATTGCCAACCTGATCAGCGCCCAGTAATAGATTAATAACACCATTCGGAAGATGCTCATTGAACAATTCAAACATTGCAGCTCCAGTTAGCGGCACAAGCTCTGACGGCTTGAATACAACCGTGTTTCCGGCAATGAGCGCAGGGGAGAGGAGCAATTCAGGCATACTTACCGGGAAGTTCCATGGTGTGATAACTGCACAAACACCAATTGGAGTTCTGTGAAGCTCAGTAGTCAAATCTTCCTCTTTATATGTTTCAATTTTCAATGCTTCTTTGGCCTGTTCGATCGTCTCGCGGATACCATAAGCAACGGCATGCGTTTCGGCAACGGCTGATTTATACAGTTTCCCCATTTCATCGGTGATGATCCTGCCTATGCGCTCTTTATGTATAACAAACTCTTTTGCAACCGCTTCCAGACGCTTGCTTCGTTCTGCAAGCGGCATTGCGCTCCATGCAGGCGATGCCTTACGCGCCTTTTTGACGGCAGAATTTATTTCAGCTTTTGTCGAGCATTTGATTCTTTTGATCAGTTTTCCCGTAGCGGGATTGATGTCGTTGATGTAGTTCATGACTGCCCTCATCCCCTCGAAAGAGGGGATCCCATTTATTTAAAAATTATATTTCGCCCCTGGCGCCTGCCGCGCTACGCGGTACGGGCTCTGAATTAAAAAAATTGCTGTGTCAGCGGACTCAAAAAGCATTCAGGGCTAAAGCCCTTCATTTTTTTGCTCATTAATCCACGACCTAAAGGTCGTGGTTAAAAATCATTTCAGCGTTTCTTTAGCCCCGTAGGGACGCAATATTTGTAGAACAGATTAACATATTTCTTTGCTCCGTAGGGGCGGCATATTGAACATTTCTTTAGCCCATTGGGCGTTAGTAATTATAGAAACCCATTCGTCCACGATCTATCCCAAAGGAACTCCTTCGGAGAATGTAGTGGTTAAAACGTTTTTCAGTATTTTTTAAGCCCCGTAGGGGCGTCATATTTGTAGAACTGATCAATATATTTCTTAGCTCCGTAGGAGCGACATATAAAGATAAATTAATGAGATTGCCGCGTCGTCCCGACCTGCCTGCCGCAGGCAGGTAAATTGGGATTCCTCGCAGTTACCGCGCTGCGCACCTGTTGGGTCCGATTTCCAGATCTTCAGCATAATCCATTGGAATAACTACCCCGGCTTTGTTGAATTTCTTAATAGCCTGGTAATTTGGCGGTGTTACAGGAATATTTTCGGTTATAAACTTAATAAACTCCTTCTTATCCGTGATGGTCAATGAATCATTATGCTCTTTTAAGTCTTTAAGCGTTAGTTTAACGGGTCTCAGCTCGGTTTTAGTGAAATGCGCCGGAAAAATGGTTACGGAATCATTAAGTTTAAGAATTTCATTTTGAATTGTGTTGAACAGTTTTTCCGCCCCTTTTTCGGTCTCCGATCTGTCTTTCGCCAGGTCCGGCCGGCCCACGCTTTCAAGCAGAAGCAGGTCTCCGCATATCAAAGCTTCATTGTTTATAAGAAACGAAACGCTCCCGTCTGTATGACCGGGTGTTTCGATTAGTTCGATATTAACATCCCCGAGTCTTATTGGAAATACATCCTTAATTGGCATTAAGCCGGATGAGCTATCTACATCAATTGCATTGATATAATAATAAATGTCTAAAGTTTTTGCAAGGTTCATCGCGCCTGAGAAATGGTCGGCATGTGAATGTGTATCAAAAATATTTTTTGGTTTGAGATCTTTTTCGCGGATGAAATCAGTATATACATCGGTGAATATAGAAGGGTCGACTATAACGGCATCCCTTTGTTTTTTTGAATAAACAATATAGGATAAACAGCCTTTGCCAATTCTTACAAATTGAGCTACAGTGAATCCCCTGAACTCAATTTCAAAAATATCGAAATTTTCATTCCAGCCTTTCATCCCGTCTTTCAGCGCCGCCGCTCTGTAGCCCATTCCACGCAGGATACCTGAAACCACTTGTGAATTAATTCCTCTTGCGCAAACCGTAATTATCTCTTTTTCAACGGGGAGGCCCTTCAGCGCAATTTTTATTCCGGTAACATCACCGGCAGCCAGCAGGGGATTAACCGCAATATTCACGCTGCCCTTTATGTTCCAGTCAGAATATTCGTTAAAGTCGCGAATATCAAGCAAAACAAAACCGTCGGCTCCCTCTTCAAGCCTTTTCTTTACATCCCGGGGAGATATGAAATTCAAATTGTAAGTCATCTTGGAAATTAAACCATTTCACATTTAAATGAAATACATTTAAAGTTAGAAATTAAACAACTAAATTAAATTTTTAAAATATTTCAGGTATAGAACATGAAAATTAAATTCTGCGGCGCGGATAGAACGGTAACAGGCTCACAGCATTTGCTGGAAGTGAACGGGCATAAAATTCTTTTAGATTGCGGCCTATATCAGGGCAAAAGGGAAGAAGCTTATAACATCAATAAGACCTTTTTGTACGACCCGGAAGAGCTGCACTGCGTTGTGCTCTCACATGCCCATATTGACCACTCCGGTAACCTGCCTTCGCTTTACAGGAAAGGATTTAAGGCTGATATTTACTCAACCCCCGCAACGCGCGACCTGTGCGCCATAATGCTGCAGGATAGCGCGCATATTCAGATAAAAGATACTGAATATGTAAATAAGAAAAGGAAGAGGAATAACCAGGAGCCGTTTAAGCCATTATATGACTTTGACGATGTTACAGGTGTTATGAAGCTCTTTAAAACATCATCATACCGAAAGCAGTTTTATATTGACGGTTTGGGAAACGATGTAGCGGTAACTTTTTTTGACGCGGGGCATATTTTGGGCTCAGCCCAGGTATTACTTGAAATCACTGAAAAAGGGAAGATTTTTAAATTTGCTTTCAGCGGCGATATAGGCAGGCCGAATTTACCGATACTGCAGGACCCTGATTTTATTGGAGATGTTAATTACATTATATCTGAAGCGACCTATGGCGGCAGGCTTCATGAAAAAGCAACCGATATGGAAGCTTCGTTCGAAGTTATTATGAAGGAAGCGATTGCCAAGGGCGGCAAAATACTTGTTCCCGCATTCAGCGTTGGAAGGACTCAGGAAGTTGTATATGCTTTATCAAAGCTTTTTGCTAGAAATGCAGTCCCGAAGATACCTATATTTGTCGATAGTCCGCTCTCAACCAACGTATCTGATGTTTTTAAGATCCATCATGAGCTATTTGATAAAGAAACTGCCGAATTGATCAGCAAAGGAGTGGATGTATTCGGATTTTCAAACCTGACATACATAAAAGATGTTGAGGAATCGAAACGGCTTAACGATCTTAAAGGAAGCTGCATGATAATTTCAGCGTCGGGCATGTGCGAAAGCGGCAGGATACTTCATCACCTTGCAAATAATATTGAGGACGAGCGGACATTTATTTTGATAGTGGGTTATAATGCGCCGGATACCCTGGGTAGGAGATTAGTCGAATCAAAAGACGATCCTAACGCCACGGTGAAGATATTCGGCGATGAATATAAGGTGAAAGCGAAAATTGAAGTAATGAACTCGTTTTCAGCTCATGCAGATGAAAATGAGCTGCTGGATTATTTCGGGAAGTTCAATAAGGACATGCTTCAGGAGATATTCCTTGTCCACGGCGATTATGACCAACAACAGATATTTCAAAAAGCCTTGAGCGACAGGAATTATAAGAATATTCAAATCCCGGAAAGAGGCTCGGAAATAGAGATATAAGATTTCAACCTATTGCTTAAGCCATAGGGCAGGAGGACATAAATCGATTTCATTTTTGATTAAATTTTCATATTTTTGAGCATATTGTAAGTTTAATGTACAAAAACTTTGTAATATTGCTGGCTTTATCTTTGCTGTTTGTTAACTGCAGTCAAAAGCAGGATACAAAGAGCGAAGTCAATGCCAATACTAAGCGCTCTGAACAGAACAATGAACCGGCAGGCAAGCAAAACGATGTATCGACAAAGAAATCGACCGTTAAAGATGAAATTGTTATTACAACGCCTGATTCAAAAGAGCTTTCCGCTAATTATTTTTATGATATAGAAACCAAAGACGCCCGCCAGCCGCTTGTTGTACTTATACACCAGTTCATGTCAAACAAAGAACAGTGGCAGCAAAGTTTTGTTGATTCATTGGTTTCACAGGGTTACAAAGTTCTGGCTTATGATATCCGCGGGCACGGGAAATCATCTAAGGTTTCATACGATCTTACAAAGCTTCTTGAAGATCCCAATGAAGCGCCGAACGATATAAGGGGAGTGTTTAACTGGGTGAAAACGCAGGGCGGAATAGACACAGCGCGTATAGCCGCAATCGGAACGTCTATCGGCGGAAATGTTGCTTGCTACGCCAGTTTCTATCTGGGCGCGAAAACATGCGTTGCAATTTCCAACGGGAAAGAGACTTTTGAAAAATTTATGAATTATGACGAGCGCTCTATGAGCAGGCCGTTCATAAAAAAGACCTCTTCAATATTTTTCATCTGCGGGAGCAAAGATGACGACCATGAAGCGGGGCAGAAATTCATGATGGATACATTTGTAAACGACCCAAAAGAATTGAAAGTGTTCGATTCGGATAAACACGGCAAGAATCTCATTAACGAACATCCGGAAATTTACACGCTGATAATAAACTGGCTAAAAAAGAATTTATAAATTAATATACAGATCTTAAATTGATTACACTTACCGATTTTCGTAATTCCATCCCACTTCTTATAATAATCGCCTCGGCGCTCATAATTATGATGCTTGAAGTAGTATTTCCGAAATCAAGCAGGAAGAACAGCGCGACGGCTATTTTTATATTTTCACTGGTTTCGCTGGCGGCGGCAATTGCTTTCCTGTTTTTGGATATTCATAAATCTCTTTTCCTTTATGCGAATTTTATCAGGATCTCGACTCTGACGATAATTGTCTGCATAATACTTGTAAGCGGGATATTTATAACGGTCCTCTCGTCAAAGAGTTACCTGGAAAAGGAAGGGATCAATTACGGCGAGTATTATTCTCTGCTTTTCTTTTCGCTGATTGGTATGATGCTTATGGTTCTGGCCAACGATTTGATAATTCTTTTTATCGGGCTTGAGCTTATGTCGGTATGTTTTTATATCCTTGCGGGATTTTTACGGAAGAACAAAGAATCGAATGAAAGCGCCCTTAAATATTTCCTGCTTGGCGCTTTCCTCACCGGGTTCCTGCTTCTTGGAATTTCGTTTATTTACGGATTTACAGGATCTACAAATTATCTTGTAATACCTAATTCCAAACCGGGCAGAGAGCCGTTTTACCTTGTGGGGCTTACACTTATATTTATTGCCTTCGTTTTCAAAACCGGTTCGTTTCCACTTCAGATGTGGATCCCTGACGTTTACCAGGGCGCGCCGACTATTGTAACAGGCATGATGTCGTCAGTCGGCAAAACCGCCGCCTTTGGCGCTATGATATCATTCTTTACCGTATTTGATTTCAAAAGCGCGCCGCTCATGATAGCAATTATCGCCGTCATGACAATGTTATACGGCAACGTTGTAGCGCTGGTGCAAACAAATATTAAGCGGCTACTCGCATATTCCAGCATTGCGCATGCCGGATATATTATGGTCGGATTTATCTTAATAAACCTTGGCTCCACGCAGGCTGTGATATTTTATCTGGTTTCTTATATACTCATGCAGCTTGGAGCGTTTATCATTATCGGTATAGTTGAAGAACGCCAGGAATGGAATGAACATCCCGAGCTTCGGAACACACTGGAGGGATTTAAGGGACTTGGTAAAATGAATCCCGGACTTGCATCGCTTCTATCGATCTTTCTGTTCTCACTTGCCGGAATTCCGCCTTTTGCCGGGTTCTGGGGAAAATATTATATATTTCTTTCCGCTATTCAAAATAATTATATTTGGGTCGCTATAATTGGAATTATGTTGAGCCTTATAGGCGTTTACTATTACATAAAAGTAATTTTATATATGTGGTTTTATGAACCTGTAATTGAAAATGTGAAGGTAAAAGCGAATTTCTCTTTTGCGGCGGCTATTATTTCTACCATCGGACTCTTTGCATTTGGTTTGTATCCCGAATTTATTTTCAGGTTCTTAAGGACTATAGTAGGCTAGGAAATCAAAGGCTGCACAATCTAAAAGGTCAATAATCGGCCGAATATGAAAATAAGGTATTCAAAATGGACGGACCTCTCTCTCACCGACGAGCAGCGGCTTGAAAAACTGTTTTCTCTCTTCAGCTATATGCTAATCCAGACCAACGGCGACGTTAACGAAGCTCTCGACTGGCTCGGGCAGCTTGACGAACAATACCAGTTCTTCGATAAATCAATTTCGCTAGATGATTTCATTAAGCAGCTTAAAGAAAAGGGCTACATTGAAGATAACGACGGTATGTATATCCTTAAGTCAAAGGGTGAGATTAGAGTAAGGCAGGATGCTTTTAAAGAGATCTTCGGTAACCTGAAGAAATCAACAGAAGGCTTCCACGAAACCGCTAAGAGCGGAACAGGCGTTGAAAGAAACCACCAGACTAAAAAGTACCAGTTTGGCGACCAGCCGTTCAATATAGATACAACTCAAACGCTCTCAAACGTTTTTAAGAGGGAAGGGCTTGATAGCTTCTCGCTGACCGAAGAGGACATCGAGGTCAACGAAACCGAACATATGTCAAGTGTTTCCACGGTCCTTCTGGTGGATATAAGCCACAGCATGATTCTTTACGGCGAGGACAGGATTACGCCCGCAAAGCAGGTGGCCCTTGCGCTTTCAGAACTTATTTTATCAAAGTACCGCAAAGATTCTCTTAATATTGTTTTGTTTGGCGACGAGGCACGGGAAGTTTCGGTTTCCGAGCTTCCGTTTGTGAGCGTGGGACCTTTCCACACAAATACAAAAGCCGGGCTGGAGCTCGCAAGACACATTTTGCGCGGTAAAAAAAATGCGAACAAGCAGATCTTTATGATTACCGACGGAAAACCTTCGGCTATTTATGAATCTGTTACCGACAGGCGAATTTATAAAAACTCATTTGGGCTCGATCCGAAAATAGTGAACAAAACGCTGGATGAAGCCGTGGCGTGCCGAAGAGAAAAAATAAAAATAACAACGTTCATGATAGCGCAGGACCCGTACCTCATAAGATTTATACAGGACTTTACCAAAGCGAATAACGGGAAAGCGTATTATTCATCTTTGAATGAATTGGGCGAACAGGTGTTTGTAGATTATTTGAGGAACAAAAGCAGGTTTGAATCTTGAAGCTTCCATTATGAGAAAATCTCTTTCCGCTGTATTTTTGATTTCCGCTTTTACGTTAAGCGCTCAGCTTCTCGCCGGCGATAGTCTTGTATATTCCGGTTCATTCGGCAATTTCGGGAATGCTGTATCAATATCGACGGGCAGAAGCGAATTCATATTCATCTCAGACGCCTCAACCAACCAGGTTTTCAAATACTCTTCAAAGGGAATTGAACTTGCACGCTTTGGAGGAACAGGATTCGGCTCGAACGGACTGAATAACCCGGTCTCAATTGATGCGGGCGACGGGCTCAGCGTTTATGTTTGCGATAACCTTAATAACCGGATCCAGAAGCTGGATTACAAATTAAATTATATTACCGCCTTTGATTTTAACGTCTATAACCAAACGGCAGATAATTCAAAGCGTATCTTATATCCCTCCGGCGTGGCGTTCATGAGCTCAGGCGACCTGGTCACGCTCATAAAATCTTCCGAATACAAAGCGGCCGTATTGAATTCGTTTTCCGATATAACGGTTTTTATGGGTAGCAATTTCGGATATGACAGAATAGGCCAGCCGGCAAAAGTTGTGAGAGGCATGGGACTTGATTGCTGGATACTTGATAACGATAATTCTGAAGTCTCTAACTTTACCACGACCGGCTCGTATGTAAGGAGGCTCTCAAAGCCGTCACAAAGTGAAAATGTAATAAGTATAGCTTATTTTGGAGACAATCTGTACTTGCTCACTATGAAAAGTATAATCAAATACGATTTGAAGGGTGAAAAATATTCGGACATTTTTCCGTATGCCATTGATGGTTTGGGAAAAATAAACGATTTTGCATTACTTAACAACTCAACATTTTTAATTCTGACTTCGAACAGCGTTTTACAGTATAACTTATCCAATAACCAGGACCAAAAAAACTAATATTAATAACTAAGGAGAAAACTTATGGCAAAAGATCTGAATAAAGTAATGCTGATAGGCAGGCTGGGACAGGATCCCGAGCTTAAATATACTCAGACAGGCGTGGCTGTTGTTAATTTTTCATGCGCTACGGGAATGAAATGGAAGGACCAGGAAGGCAATTGGCAGGAAAAAACCGAATGGCACAATATAACAGCATGGCGCGGGCTGGCTGAAACTTGCGCTAACTATCTTAAAAAGGGGAGCAGGGTCTATCTTGAGGGCAGGCTTGAAACCGATTCATGGGAGGATGAGAACAAAAAGAAGCATTATAGGACAAAAGTATTGATAGACGATATGATTATGCTTGATTCAAAGGGAGCATCTGCGACATCTTCGGGAGATAGCGGCGGCGAAACTGTCTCAAAAGGAGCTGTTAAATCAGCGGCCGCAGACGACGACGATTTACCGTTCTAGATTACGTGGTGTTGGGAGTTTCCTCCCGGCATAATTTAGGAAAATTCAGGGACGTAACGTTAAGTTGCGTCCCTTTTCAATCCATTCATTAGATGAATACCGATAATATAGCTAAATTCTCACTTTAGTCACCGGATGTATAAGAATCAAGTATAATAGAAATAGCCTCGTAAAATGAGGCTATTTTATTTATAAATAAAATGATTACTCCCTAATAAGTCAATATAATTCTATCAACTCCGAAAATGTGGGAAATTAAGGCTGCCCGTATCCACATGCCGTTGCGTTCCTGGCGCCAGTACATTGCACGAGGATCTTCATCAATTGCCGGGTCAATTTCTGAGCGGCGGGGAAGAGGGTGCATGATTATTGTATTTTTCTTAATATTCTTCAAATCCGCCTTTTTTAAGTGGAATTTCGAGTAATCTATTTCTTTCGATTCGTTGTTAATATCATATTCATCCTGAATTCTTGTCATATAAATCGCATCAACCGAGCGGATTGCCTTTTGCAGGTCATCGGATTCGATATACTGCATTTTATGTTTTTTGAGGAAATTCTTAATATCCTCACCAATATTCAAGTATTTTGGCGAAACATATACAAATTTGACGTTTTTGAAATTTTTCAAAACATAAGTTAACGAACGGACAGTACGGCCGCGTTTCAAATCGCCAACCATTGCTATAGTTTTATTATCTATCCCGCCTTTATCGTTAAATGCCCAATTTAGTGTGTATAAGTCGAGCAACGCCTGCGTTGGATGCTGGTCTTTACCCGAACCGCCGTTTATAATTGGAACGGGCCTGTTGGTCTTATTAAGATGCCAGGCTGTTTTTTCTGCGAAACCTTCCTCAAAATGGCGCATAATAATTAAATCAACATATGAGCTGAACGTTCTCACAGTGTCCTCCAAAGATTCACCCTTAGCTTCTGATGATGTCGAAGTGGAGCGAATTTCACTAACCTTCATTCCAAGTATGTAGCACGCGCTCTGGAATGAAAGAAACGTTCTGGTCGAAGGCTGAATAAAGTACAGCATAGCGCGCTTGTTCGAGAGCAGCGATTGCAACCAATCCAAGCCCGACTTTTCCTTAGCCACAGTTCTAATCTTAGTAGCGACTTCAAACAAATGGTCCAGAACTTTCCGGTTGAATTGCTGCGAAAATAAGCAATCAAACATGTGATTATTTTCAGAAAAATAACCCAGTTTTTTTGTTAATGAGGTTTTGCTAAACTCATCCCACGAGAGTTTCTTCAGTTCGTTAGTGTAATCTTTCATATCTTATTAGATTTAATAAAAATTTATTCAAACGTTAAGCCATCAATAATTTCATAACAGCTTTTTGAGCGTGCAGCCTGTTTTCAGCCTGGTCAAATACTATGGAATTCGGCCCGTCAATCACTTCATCGGTTATTTCGTCGCCTCTGTGCGCCGGTAAACAGTGCATTACCAGAACGTCTTTTCGGGCCCTGCTCATAAGTTCTGAGTTCAGCTGGTAGGGCTTTAGATCCTTTATACGTCTTTCATTTTCCTTTTCCTGGCCCATGCTAACCCAAACATCTGTGTAAATAATATCTGCGTCTTTAACCGCTGAAACAGGGTCGATAATATAGGAGATCTTTGAACCTGTTTGTTCCGCCACCAACTCCGCTTCGTTTACAACTTCCGTTAGGGGAGTGTATCCTCCGGGCGATGAATAAGTAATATTCATACCAACCTTTGCGCATCCCTGAATCAGCGAGTGGAGCACATTATTGCCGTCGCCAATGTAAGATAATGTTAGTCCTTTCAGATTTCCTTTCTTTTCGTAAATGGTAAATAAGTCCGCTAGAATCTGGCACGGATGGTCGTAATCAGTTAATCCGTTGATAACAGGAACAGTCGCGTATTTTGCAAGGTCGGTTACAGTTTTATAGGCGAACGTTCTTGCCATGATTCCGTCGACATATCTTGAAAGTACTTTCGCCGTATCGTGAATTGTTTCTCCGCGGCCCATCTGAAGGTCTTTTGAGGAGAAGTACATACCCATTCCGCCAAGCTGGTAGATGCCTGTTTCAAATGATACGCGGGTGCGGGTTGATGATTTTTCGAAAATCATTGCGAGCGTTTTGCCCTTAAGGTAATCGGTGTTCCTCGGGCCTTTTTTCATCTTATCTGTTTCTTCTATGATGAGGTTTATTTCGTCGATTGTGAGAAAGTTGAGAGATATTAGATCTTTTGATTTTAGTTTAGTCATTTGGATTCCATATTTCGCCCCTAACGGGGCTCTGAGCTTTTTATTTGTCATTCCCGCGAAGGCGGGGATCTTGGTTTATCCGTCTGCCCGCTTTAAGCGGTCTGACGGTTATTGAAATTCAATGATGTATAAACGTTCCGGCATCTTTATTTATTGCCGGAAGGATTTTATCAATGCTTGTAATAAATGCTTCCTTGCCGCCGCTGGTCAGGTATTCAACAGCAGCCATTACTTTAGGGCCCATACTGCCTGCTGAAAACTGGCCCTGGTCAAGATAAGTATGAGCTTCGTCTAAATTCATTTCTTTTAGAGCGGCCTGGGATTTCTTTTTGTAATTTAAGAAGCAACTATCCACATTTGTAAGTATGATGAATTTGTCCGCTTTAAGATCCGTCGCAAGCTGGGCCGACGCTAAGTCCTTATCAATTACAGCTTCAACTCCGGAATAAGATTTATGCTTATCGGCGGCAACCGGTATTCCGCCGCCGCCAACCGCTATCGGGACATTTCCCAGCATCAGAAGCTGCTGTATCACCCGCGTTTCAGTAACATGAATTGGTTTAGGGGAGGGAACAACCCTTCTGAATCCTTTGCCTCCGGGGTCTTCGACCATTATCCATTTCTTATCTTTGATCATTTGCTGGGCCTGTACATAAGTGTAATATGGACCCACCGGTTTTGAAGGCTTTTCAAATGCCGGGTCGGTTTTACTGACTAGGACGCTTGTAACAATTGTGACTATTTCCTTTTTGACTTTATGTGAATGGAACAGGTTGCCCAGCGTTTGCTGCAAGAAGTAGCCAATTTCCCCCTGCGTCATCGCTACACACACATCCAGCGGCATGGAAGGAGCTTTTGAAGATGATTCTTCATTTTGTATAAGCAGGTTCCCTACCTGCGGGCCGTTGCCGTGGGTAAGAACAATATCGTAATCCATTTTAAAAAGCGGCAGCAGCTTCCCGGCGGTCTTTTTAACGCTTTCAAAGTGCTCTTCTGCGGTCCCTTTTTTACCGTCGGCAATTAATGCATTTCCGCCAAGAGCTATAACCAGGAGTTCTTTGTTGTGAGCCATCAGATCGCTTCTAAACCCTATTTAAAAAAATTCTGCAGCAAGTCGGTCAAATTTGGGGACCCAATCTCCTGCAGGTCATAAACGACCCGGACTGTAGGCTTTGAGATCTTAATAAGCCTTCTTAAGTCGATCGGGGTGGCGATTATTACTGTATCGCACGGCACTTTGTTTATTGTAGTCTCTAGGTCTTTTATCTGCTTATCGCCGTATCCCATAGCCGGAAGCAGGGTTCCGATACTCGGATACTTTCTATAAGTATACTCAATGCTTTTGACGGCATATTTGCGGGGATCTACTATCTCTGCCGCTCCGTATTTTTGAGCCGCAAGGATGCCTGCGCCGTACTTCATTTCGCCGTGAGTTAATGTCGGGCCGTCTTCTATCACCAGGACTCTTTTCCCGTTGATGTGCTTTTCGCTGTTTGGCTTATCAAGCGAAATAGGGGAGGCTGCCTCAACGATTGTAGCCTTTGGATTTAACTTCATAACGTTATCTCTAACCTGCTTTATATCCTGCTGGTTAGCTGAATCTATCTTATTTATTACTATTATGTCCGCAAGCAATACATTTGTTCTTCCCGGGAAATAATTAAGTTCATGCCCAGCCCTGTGCGGGTCAACAACAGTAATGGTCAAATCTGACTTATAGAAAGACAGATCATTATTCCCGCCATCCCATAGAATAACCTGCGACTCTTTCTCAGCCTGCCTCAGGATTGCCTCGTAGTCAACCCCCGCATAGATAACATTGCCGTGGGTTACATGCGGTTCGTATTCTTCCATTTCCTCAATTGTACATTCATATTTCTTCAAGTCAGAAATTTTTGCAAACCTTTCGACTTTCTGTTTAACAAGGTCGCCATATGGCATCGGGTGCCTTATTGCAACCACCTTTTTCTTCATCTTCTTAAGGATTTCCATTACTTTCCGTGATGTCTGGCTCTTGCCTGCGCCGGTACGGCTGGCCACGACCGAAATTACAGGTTTTGAGGACTTAACCATAGTCTGAGCCGCTCCAAGCATGGTAAACGCGGCTCCCGCGGCGTTTATTTCAGCCCCTTTGGACATTATATAGTTAAATGACACATCCGAATATGAAAATATGACTTCCTGAACTCTATGCTTTTTGATTAGAGATAACATTTCAGACTCCGGATGTATCGGAATTCCGTCCGGATAATGCTCGCCGGCCAAAGCTGCCGGGTATTTTCTGTCGTCGATATTTGGTATTTGCGTAGCTGTAAAGGCGACTACGTTGTATAGTGGATTAGTTCTATAACATACATTGAAGTTATGGAAATCACGTCCCGCCGCACCCATGATAATTATATTTATTCTGCTCATAAGATAAGTAATTAGTTTAACACGATAATAATATATACAAATATACGAAGTAAAATCGGGAGCTTCAATTCAAAAAGGGTTATTTCTAATCAAAATTAAAAGAAAAGAACCCTTTGATTATAGAATGAGAAATAATATATATTATGTAAAGTTAAGTGTTGAGAGATCTCTTCTTGTTTATTTCTAAAATTCAATCGAGTTCCGTGTGCAGATTTAGTTTCCACTTCCCTATTTGATTTGAAGCTCAGAATAATTCTCTTTTGATGTATTTCCTGAAATCCGTTTTTAGATGTATCAGATGATAGCTCGAATTAAACTTGCAAGGATTTAAAAGTGCTTCGACGTTTCCGGATATCAAAGATAAATGCTGCGTTCTTCGAAAAAAAGCATAAATCAATTGATATAATTAATTAATTAAGTTATTTTTATATATTATGGATATAAATTACTTTATTATACTGGCTCTGCTTTTGTTTTCAATAGGCGTAGTCGGGGTTCTCACCAGGCGCAATGCCATAATAGTCTTTATGTGCATTGAATTAATGCTTAACTCGGTCAATTTGATATTTGTTGCATTTTCGTCTTATTTGGGCAATGCAAACGGGCAAATCTTTGTGTTTTTCATAATGACTGTTGCCGCCGCAGAAGCGGCTATTGGTCTTGCAATAATTATAGCTCTGTTCAGAAATAACGATACGATAAATCTTGATGAAATTAACATTTTGAAATGGTAAATTACTTCTATTTAATTACTGTACTGCCTCTCGCCGGATTTTTAATAAATGGCATATTAGGATACAAGATAAAGAACGAGAAAGTTTCAGGGATTATCGGTTCGGCTACAATTTTGGGGTCGTTTGTGATCACAATCCTGGCTTATCTTGAACTACTGAAGCTTGACGAGCACAGCCGTGCAATTACTGTGCCGCTGTTTGACTGGATAACATCAGGCTCGCTCAATATTACCGCGGCTTATTACATAGATCCGCTTTCTGTTGTTATGTGTTTGATTGTCACCGGGGTAGGATTCCTTATCCATATTTATTCAATAGGCTATATGCACGGCGACAGAGGTTTCGCGAGATTCTTTGCGTTCCTGAACCTGTTTATTTTTGCAATGCTGAATCTTGTTCTGGCGGATAATTTTTTGCTCATGTTCCTTGGATGGGAAGGCGTTGGACTTTGTTCATACCTGCTTATCGGATTTTTCTATGAAAAGAAGTTTACAGGCGACGCGGCAAACAAAGCTTTCTGGGTGAACAGGATCGGCGATTTTGGATTTATGACCGCGATGTTCTTCATATTTTATTATTTTAAAACGCTGAACTTCCAGCTGGTGTTTGCATCAATACCCACAACCCCGCTCAGCGTTTCGATGTACACAACAATCACACTCTTGTTATTTTTAGGCGCGACCGGAAAATCAGCGCAAATTCCGCTTTTCATCTGGCTGCCTGACGCTATGGCGGGCCCGACCCCTGTATCGGCGCTAATACATGCTGCTACTATGGTCACCGCAGGCGTTTATATGATAGGAAGAACTTCGGTATTATTTGCTCTCTCCCCTGTTACAATGAACGTTGTGCTTGTTATAGGCGCGCTTACCGCATTGATGGCCGCTACAATTGCAATTGCGCAGAATGATATTAAAAAAATCCTTGCATACTCAACCGTAAGCCAGCTTGGATTTATGTTCATGGCGATGGGAGCGGGCGCTTTTTCAACGGGCATATTTCATGTTACAACGCATGCTTATTTTAAGGGACTTATGTTCCTTGGCGCCGGTTCTGTTATTCACGGAATGCATGATGAGCAGGACGTAACCAAAATGGGCGGCCTGAAGAGCAAGATGAAGATTACTTTCGTTACTTTTCTTCTTGCCGGATTTGCTATTTCGGGAATTCCGCCATTCTCCGGGTTCTTCAGTAAAGATGAGATATTGAGCCAACTGTATTTCAGCGGCAATTATGTTATTTACGGAATTGCGCTTGCCGCGGCATTTATGACTGCATTCTACATTTTCCGTTTGATCTCGCTTACATTTTACGGAAAGCCAAGATATGATACTGAACATACCCATGCGCATGAATCGCCTTTCACTATGACGATTCCGCTTATAATACTTGCCGCTTTATCAGTTGTTGGCGGACTAGTTGGAATGCCTTCAATTATGGGCCCGAATTTCATGGAGAATTTCCTCGAGCCTGTGTTTGCGCAGGCTAAAGAAATTATGCCGGTACATCAGGCATTGGAATCGACCGAGTTAATGCTTATGGGGATCTCTGTTGTGGTGGCTGCTATGAGTATATTGATCTCGATGAAGATGTTCAAATCCGGCGTGCGTCAGCAGCTTGGCGAAGGCGGAATATTTACCGTTCTGAAGAATAAGTATTATGTAGATGAAATATATGATGCAATAATTGTTACTCCGTTAAGGAAGGCCTGCGATTTCTTTTACGGTATATTTGACGTGAAAATTATTGACGGAATGGTTAACGGCACAGGGAAGTTTTTTAATAGCCTGTCTCTTGACTGGCGCCGTTTGCAAACAGGTATTATTCAGGATTACGCCATCTTTTCAATTGCAGGAATTATTGCGATTATAATACTGGCGTTATTGCTTTGAGCCCGTCCCCGCCTGTCTGCGCACAGCAGTTTCGGCGAATGCGGGAATCCATATTTTCGAGTTGTAAAACAAAAAGAAAGAAGAGTGATTTGCTCTTCTTTTTTGTTGTACAGAAATTGGTCCCAAATGCTTCTGTTCGCATATTAGAAAAGTCAGCCGCAGCCTTCAGGTTGCTTTTTCACTAAGAATGAAGTCGTAGTCTAAAGACTGCGGCTACAGTAAAATATTCATACATTATTTCAGGAGTATCGCTATTTATGTTTTTCATTCAGCAAAAGCTCCCGTAGTTCTAAAACAGACGTCACAATGTAATCAGGTTCGGACTTAATAAGTTCGCTGATGGGACCATAACCGTAAGATACCGCGGCAGAACTAATGCCGTTTTCTCTTGCCCCTAAAACGTCAAATTCCCTGTCTCCTACCATCAAAACACGTTGACCGTGCAGGTTCTCATTTTTGATAGCTTCTCTTATTAATGACCCTTTCGATCTGTTTTGCACGGTAAGTTCAGAGCCATAAATATTCTTAAAGTAGATTCCCAATTCAAAATACTCAAGTATTTTCCCGGCATATACTGTTGGTTTTGATGTCGCAAGAAATAAGTTAATCCCCTTTTCATGCGCAGTGATCAGCAATTCGGAGATTCCTTCATATAACTTATTTTCGTAGAGGCCACGCGCGGAGAAATACTCCCTGTAAGCCGCTACCGCTTCCTCCATTTTTGCATCGTCTATATCATGTTCGGTTTTAAAATATAAGTGCAGGGATGCGCCCATGAAGGTTTTTATCTTGCCCGGGTCTGATTCGTGCAGCCCTAATTTTTCCAAAGCGTGCAGGTATGAGTTGGTAATTCCCTCAACCGGGTCGGTCAACGTGCCGTCAAGGTCAAACAAAACCGCGTCAAATGATCTACTAATGCGCTGGCGCTCCTTTCCCCGGTTTGGCATTCCATACTTTAAGCATCATTAGCGACCCTATTAGCGAGAACGGCACTATCATAAATGTCCATGCTGACCAGCCAAACTTATCAAGCCCGGCGCCTAGCAGGAATCCGGTTAAACCGGATGCAAGGTATTGAATTCCGTCAAGCATGCCTGCCACAGTAGCCGCGGCTTTTGTGCCGCCGAAATCCATAGAAGCTGTTCCTGATAGCATTCCGTGTACGCCGAATATCCACATGCAGCATAAACCGACAAGGTAAGCCGCAACAGTTGCGTTGGTCGTCCATCCAAGCAAGAGTATGAAAACTATCTGCCCCATGTAAAATATAAAAGCGACCGGCGGCCTTCGCGACTGAAAAACTTTATCCGAAAGAAAACCGCACAGCAATCCGCCGAGTATTCCGCCAATTGTAATGCCAAGCGTCGCAACATTATACAAATAAGGTTCATGAATGGAATCTATATGATGAACTTCCGAAAGAAATGGCACAAGCCAGAGAAGCAATCCCTGGCGGACAAATCCTGTGCAGAATTCTGCTATAGCAATCGTAATAATTATAGGATTTGTAAATACTTTTTTAATTAGATAAGAGAAGTCGAGCGGTTTATCTTTATCAGGGTCATCAGATGTTGCGTCGCCTGTGTTAAAATCTTCAAATCCCGCCTCAGACGGTTTATCTTTGACGATGAAGATATCTATAAGAAACATAATAAAAATAGCTGCCGAAGGTATCAGGAACACATAAAACCATGGAAAGTGCGAAAGTATCCAGCCGCCAATTGTATACGCAAGGAGGTACCCGCTTGATATCATTATTCCGAATATTCCGCCGAACACTCCCCTTTCTTTAACATGAAACCAATAAGAATTCACTTTGACAACCGAAAGCGCGCCGAATGACTGGAAAAACTGGTTGGCTGAATATAGCAGCGACATGCCCACAATAATTTTGGTCTGCCACTCGCCCAGAAACAGTAATCCGATAATAAGATTGAAAGCTGCGGCGCCAACCGCGCCTATGAGTATCGATTTCTTGCCCCCGATCTTATCAGCCAAAGGTCCTATGAATATTACGCTAAGCGCATAAGTCCAGAATCCGGCGGTAGCGATAGTTCCAAAATCAGCTTTGGAGAAATGGAACATATCTATCATCGTCTTGCTGGAGACGTTCAGATTATACCTGCCCATGTAGAAGGTGGCATAAGTGAGCCCAAGAGGGAACCAGTTCATTCCCCTTCTGAATCTGTACCTAAATGTGTGGATTGGCTTTGCGGAAGCGTTTTCCAAAGATTTATTTTGTTGTTGAGATATGGTTTTACAAGCGCTATTATTAACGCTCAAATATATTGAATTGAAAAATAAATAGAAATTGTAAAGAGGTTGTTTAGTTTATGTTAATAATAGGATTGAATCCTGTGCTTGAAACGCTTGATTTTGCTCCCGAAAGAATTGAAAAGATATTAATACTTGAGGGGATAACGAACGGTAAAGTCACCAGAATTATCGAAATTGCCAACAGGAAATCTATTCAAATTGAGAGGAAAACCAAGAGTCAATTAGAAAACATAATAGATAAGAAAGATAAGTCTGAGGGAATTTCTCAGGGTGTAATTGCTATTGCCGCAGAATTCGAATACTATGATTTTGACAAGCTGCTGGAAGAGCTGCGCGATAAAAAAGATGCCTTAATTGTAGCGCTGGATGAGGTTCAGGACCCGCATAACCTGGGCGCCATAATAAGAACAGCAGCTGCAGTTGGCGCCGATGGAGTACTTATATCCGAGAAGAATTCGGCAAAGGTTACACATACTGTCGTTAAAGCATCAGCCGGAGCTACAAATTACATTAAGATTTGTCTTAAAAACAATATTTATAATGCAATTAAGAACCTGCAGATAAGTAATTTCTTTGTAATTGGGGCATCAGTGAAAGCTAAACAAAATTATTTCGATTTGGAACTATCGGGGCGATTTGCAGTTGTTTTTGGAAGCGAAGGAAAAGGAATCAGAACAAATATTGCTAATTTATGCGATGAGCTTGTGAAAATCCCGGTTGCAGATAAGATCGAGTCACTGAATGTATCTGTTTCTGCCGGCGTTATTTTATATGAGATGTTAAGGCAAAAGTCTGAGGTAAATTAGGTTACTTAGTCTCTCTATCCACCTCATCGTCGGCCTTTTCGTAATCTTCAATGTCTCCAAAATTAATCTCAGGGTTATCCATGATTTTGGATTTATCCTCGCTTATCAGGCCAAGCGCTTTGCCTTCATCCATAGTGTGGACAAATAATTTTACAGGAGAACCAAAATTATCCGTTAGTATAGGGCCCACATAAACTGAATAGCCGATATTCGATTTATTTGCATTCATAAACTCGATATTGGCGTCTCTGAACATCGCTTCAACCAGTTCCGCTTCAATTATGTCAGGCGATTCAAAAACTTTCACCCAATCATCAATAATTTCCGGCTCCATAATTTCTTAATATTTATTTGTCGTCCGAGCTTTCAAATTCAGCGTTCGGATCGTCCATCAATTTTGACTTATCTTCATTTATCAGGCCAATCGCTTTTTCAACATCTTCCGGTTTAACAAAGAATTTCAGGGGCATTCCAACGGCCTCCCTGCCCATTTCAGCGTTGCCAACCGCCATAGTGCTGCCTATATCGGCTTTGTTCATCAACTGGTACTCGATGCCTGAATCGGTAAGCTTGGCCTCTATTAGTTCCGAGAGCATATAATCGTATGTCTCGAATATTTTTTTCCAGCCTTCTACAATTTCTTCTTCCATCTTTGGTTTGTTTATGTTATAATTTAAAGCTGTCTCTAAGTTATAAAAAGTAAAGCCGCATAGCAATGCAAAGCGGACTCCTTGCGGGCTCCCGCATTAATCTTTGTTTGGAATCTCTATGTTATACTGCTTTATCTTGGTATAAAGGTGGCTTCGCTGTATATTTAAGTTCTCAGCCGTTTTGGAAATGTTCCAGCTGTTTTCCGCAAGTTTCTTTTCTATAAATATCTTCTCAGACTGGTTCTGAAATTCATGCAGGCTGATATCGGCGTTGATTATCTTATCAAGCTCCGAATTGAATATCTGTTCGTTGCCTTCGATCAGCGACATATCCACTTCATCGCTGTCTGAAAGTATTATCAGCCTTTCAACAACGTTCTTAAGCTCTCTGACGTTTCCGTGCCAGTTAAGCGACTTAAGATAGTTGATCGTTTGCTCATTGAATTTCTTAGGTGAAATATTATTGGAACTGCAAATTTCTTCTGCAAAAGTTTTTATAAGCGCAGGGATATCTTCCCTCCTGTCCCTTAAGGGAGGCACTTTTATATTAATAACATTAAGCCTGTGGAACAGATCCTCCCGGAACTTCCCTTCATTTATAAGTTCTATCAGGTTCCGGTTTGTGGAAGAAATTATTCTAACATCAATTGGAATTACGTTATCGCTTCCCAGCGGTTCGATCTTGCTTTCATTAAGCGCGTTGTGCAGTTTTGCCTGCGCATCAAGGCTGAGGTCGGCAACTTCGTCAAGGAAAAGAGTTCCTCCGCTTGCCATCTGCAGCTTACCGATCTTTTTGGACGGGGAGTAAGAAAGATAACCCTCAACGCTGCCAAACAGCTCAACTTCTATTAGATTGGAAGGAATAGTTGCGCAGTTAACATGCACAAATTGCTGCGTTCTTCTCTCGCTTTCCTTGTGAATTTCCTTAGCGACAAGTTCCTTACCCGTTCCGTTCTCGCCGGTTATCAGTACCCGGCTGGTCGTCCCCGCCACTTTGTGTATCATGTCCTTAAGCTTCAGCGCCTCTTCGCTCTCGCCAATAAGCATTTCAGACGAAGTGATCCTGTTCCTCATTATCTCGTTCTCTTCAAGCAGCTTCTGGAAGTTGAGACCGTTCTGGATCGTCAGCTTCAGTCTCTCCACGTCGAACGGCTTGGAAATAAAATCATACGCGCCAAGCTTTGTTGTCTGAACAGCCGTTTCTATATTGCCGTGCCCTGATATCATTATCACAATAGAACGCGAATCGATCTTTCTGATCTCCTGCAGAACTTCAATGCCGTCCATCCTTGGCATACGGATATCAAGAAGCACAACGTCGGGGTTCATGTTCTTAAATTTCTCAAGACCCAACGGCCCGTTGAAGGCGTGCTCGATATCATAGCCGTCCTGTTCCAGTATCATTCTCAGGACGTCAACTATTGCCTTATCATCTTCTATTATGAGGATACTGTTCATTTCTTCAGGAATTGCTGTTTATATTCTTCATATGTCTGTTTTATTCCGGGCGTTATATCAATTATTTTGTCAAAAATAGCCGGCGCAATTTTGTAGACCGTTGGGTAAAGCAATGACGAATTCCGAACTCCGGCGTCGGGATAATCTTTATATGACATGTTTACAATCAGGATGCTTGCAATAATAAGTCCCTGGATAAAACCTGTAACTGCTCCCGCGACTTTATCAATACTCCTGGTTCCTGAATTTACGTTGGACATAAAGGTTGCTACCCAGACTGAAACCGAATAAACCGCAGCCAGAATAAGCAGGAAGCTCAGCGCTTTTGCAAGCAGCGGGTCGGATTTTATTACCTTTGAAACCAGTTCAAATACATTTGAATAGAACCTGACCGCAAGGAAAAACCCGGCAAGTATGCCTGCGATGCCGAGCAATTTTCTAAGGAACCCTTTCCTGTATCCGAAAAAAGCGGGCAGCGCTACAATACAAATTATCAGTATGTCGAACCAATTCATAAAAGAAACAAATAAAAAAACACAAAGACACCGCCGGGCGCTCTTTGTGTTTTCAAAAATTCTAAAATAGGAAAATCAGTCTTTAAAAAGCGATTCGAATCTTTTTGATTCAGCAATGTATTTTGACTTGGGATATTGGTCTCTAAGCAAATCGAACATTCTTTTTGCATTATCCTTGTCCCCTGCCTCGGCATATGCCCTTAAGGCATAAAAAATATTTTCCTGGTTCAAAACAATGTTCTTGTTTACATTTGCGGCTTTCTCAAAATATTCAGCGGCCTTTTTGTTATCGCTCTTCGCGTCATAAACCGCTCCGATACCTGAGAGGCATGATGCTTTAACTATATCGTTCTTTCCTGAATAATCCTCAAACTGCTTCAAAGCGTTATCATAGTCTTTCATGTTAAAATAGCAGTTGCCCAGGTACAATTTTGCAGTCTGTCCGCTTTCGGTTCCACCATACTGATCTACAATCTTTATGAGGCCCATAATATTGCCCGTAGAATCGCCGTTTATTGATTCAGCGTATTTGCCTTCATCATACAGGCTTATAACTGCGGAAAGCTTCGTCTCGGCCTCATCGCTTTTGGCTTTCCGGTTGCTTATGTAAAAGAACATTGCAACCGCCAGAAGGACAATAATTCCGGCCCCTATTGATAATTTCCTCTTATTTTCAGGATTTCCAAACCAGTCTTTTGATTCAAAATATGCTGTAACCAGCTTATCCTGCTTAAGTTCCTTATGCGTAATTTTCTTGCGCGCTTTTAACATCTAAATATTGCCTTAGTTTTCGTTTTGTAAACCCTAAATATATCTAATTTTGGTCAAAAATTCAAAGGTATAATTTAACCGTTCAGATGACGCTCTTTGATCAGGAAAAGAAAACTTTTGCAACATCATAGAACTTATCTCCCACCGTTTTCAGAGTCTCAACGGCTTCATCGAACGGTATGTCAATAATTTCAGTTCCCCTGAGCGCCGCCATTCTGCCGAACTTCCCCGCCTTTATCATTTCCACGGAATGAACTCCGAATCTCGAGCCCAGCACCCTGTCAAATGCCGTTGGAGAACCTCCCCTCTGAACATATCCAAGAACGACGGACCTTGTTTCAATTCCCGTCTTTCGCTCGATTATGTCGCATAAAATATTCGAGATTCCGCCAAGTCTTACGTGTCCGAATGCATCAAGCTTTTCATCCTGGACCACTATTTTCGCTTCATGCTGGTCGCTTTCGCTTATTGTCGCGCCCTCCGCTACTACGATGATAGAAAACTTCCGCCCTCTTTCACTTCTTCTATCAACAACCTTCAATATTTCAGAAATTTGAATTTCCTTTTCGGGGATGAGTATCAAATCGGCGCCAGCGGCTATCCCCGAGTGCATTGCGATCCAGCCCGCATGCCTGCCCATCACTTCAACGATCATTACCCTGTGATGTGATTCTGCGGTTGTGTGAATCCTGTCAATTGCGTCCATAGCAATATTAACAGCCGTATCAAACCCGAAAGTGTAATCAGTGCCGCTCAGGTCGTTATCTATGGTCTTTGGAACGCCGACTACATTAAACCCTTTTTTACTTAACTTATTTGCAACGCCCAGCGTATCTTCGCCGCCGATTGCGACCAGCGCGTCAAGGCCGATCTTCGCAGCGTTATCAATAACAGTCTGTTCGCCGTTTTCAAATTTATACGGGTTTGTTCTTGACGTGCCTAAAATTGTTCCGCCTTTTTGAAGTATGCCCGAAACCGAATTCAAATCCAGATTGAAAACATCAAGATCTATTAGTCCCTTCCAGCCGTTTTCTATCCCAATACATTCCCATTCAAACTGAATGGATTTTCTTACTATTGCCCTGATTACAGCGTTCAATCCGGGGCAATCTCCGCCGCCGGTTAATATTCCTACTTTCATAAAGTTGTATAATTTTGTTTAATTCATAATTACGTTCAAAAATAATTCGGGGCGCATTACTTTCCTTACTGAGAGGTAAACTTCATCCGCTGTAATGTGCTGCATGCACGTGGGTTTGTTGCATCCATAATCATGCCCGAGGTACAGGCAAGGGCTGCAGAACTTATCGCTTTGGACGGCTACGGCTTCCCTGCTGTACGCGCCCCATTTGACGGGGTTAGTGGGCCCGTGTAATCCGATTGTCCGTGTTCCAACGCACGCCGAGACATGAAGTATCCCGGTATTGCTGCAGAGCATAAGTTTTGACCGTTCTACCAGGGCTGCAGTTTGCTCAAGAGTATATTTGCCGGCGGTTAATATAGCAAACTGGGAAATACCTTCGTACAGGCTGCTGCACAAATCGTATTCAAGTTTAGTGCCTGTGATGAGTATCCTTATAGAGTCATCCGAACGGTACAGTCTTTTTGCGACCTGTATGTAGTTTTCAATTGCCCACTCCCTTGGTTTTCCGTTTTCACCGCAGCCCGGATGGAAACATATCACTGTCTTATCGGTCAGATTGTTATTAATCCAGAAATCGTCTCTGAATTTCCTGTCTTCTTTTGTCAGAAAAAACTCAAGTTGTAATTCGTCAAAATCATATATGCCGCTCACCGGAACAATACCAAGCGGGATAAGCAGGTCCATAAAATTCTCCAGTTCATGCTTTGTGCGGCTGTGCTCTATCACCGAATCGTTAATAATGTGTTTCCACTGTCCTTTGGTTTTGAACCCAATGGAATAATCCTTTCTGGCAAAACATGTTATCATCGAGTTTATTCTCTCCCATTGCCCCCCATCAATTATAACTTCATACTTAACCTTACGCAGGTTCTTTATGAATCTGTAAAAATTCAATGGATTCTTAAGGAAATCATACACCCTGCAGTTAATAATTTCGTCTACGTACGGTATCTTTTCGATGATTGCGCGGTTAATATCTGAGCACATAAAGGTTATCCTGGCGCCGGGAAATGAAGACTTCAGTTTGCGGAGAGTTGGGATCAATAGAATTGCATCGCCAATGGCAGCCAGCTTAATGAAAAGAATATTCTGAATATTCTCAAGCGGAAGCCGCCTCTTTTTTCGGGTGACGAGAGCCAAGAGGATCACTATGGGTATTCCAAAATATCGGTCAAAGAATCTGAATATTTTCTTACGGCGCATTAAATCGGAGCAATATTATTAATTTTCAGGAACAAAAAAGAAAAAATACTCAATTATGTATATTATATCAATTCAGCTATTTGTATTTTTGGAATATGACCAAAAAAGACGAAGAAAAACAATTAATTAAGGCTGCAATCAACGCAAAGTCAAATTCACACTCGCCACATTCAGGATTTAAGGTCGGAGCCGCCATACTTACACGGAATGGATACATTTTTCCCGGGACTAACGTTGAATTTGACGCTTTTTCATTGACTGTTTGCGCAGAACGCGCCGCTTTGTTCAATGCAGTTTCAAACGGCGAGAAAGAAGTGACTTCCATAGCAATTGCAACAAGCTCGAATGCCTTTAAATTCCCATGCGGACTTTGCAGGCAGGCATTAATGGAATTTAACCCGCAGATGCAGGTCATATTAATAACAAAGTCAGGGAAAAGTAAGAAATTCAAACTTAAAGATATACTTCCAAATCATTTTAAGTTACAATAGCTATCCTTCTATTTTAAATATTATTAGTCTGAATATATAATGCAGGAAACAGAACATTACAGGTATAAACCAAAAGGCCAGATCGAGGTTGTGTGCGGCTCTATGTTCAGCGGAAAGACTGAAGAGCTTATCCGCAGGTTGAGACGAGCCCAGATCGCAAAACAGCGGGTTGCCATTTTTAAGCCTCATATTGATACAAGGTACAGCGCAGAAGAGATTGTATCGCACAGCGAGCAAAGGATTCCATCAACAGTTGTCGAAACGGCCCAGCAAATACTCCTGTTTTCAGTAGATGCCGACGTTATTGGCATCGACGAGGCTCAGTTCTTTGATATAAACCTTGTAGAAGTGTGCCAAACGCTCGCTGACCAGGGAAAACGGGTCATAGTGGCGGGTCTGGATACCGACTACCGTGGAATTCCGTTCGAACCAATTCCCCAATTGCTTGCTATTGCTGAGTATATTACAAAAACGCTGGCTGTTTGCATGAAGTGCGGAGCCCCGGCTAACAGAACGCAGCGCATTACCAAAAACAAAGACCGGGTTCTTGTTGGGGCAACAGAGTCTTATGAAGCGCGCTGCAGAACATGCTTTGAACCGCCTGAAGACAATGACTAATTACTAATGACAAATTACTACAGAAGAACAATCAGGAATTAGCAATGAACGGTTAAAATGAGTAATGAAAAATAAGATCATCACATCATTTGGTTCCGCATTTGTAAACCCTGAAGATGTTTACTATAAAGAAGTAACTGAGATTGGAAAAGCGCTTGCTGAGAACAGATATACAGTTTGCTCAGGAGGATATGCAGGAACAATGGAAGCGATTTCCAAAGGCGCAAAATCAGCCGGAGGAAAAACTATAGGCGTTACAGTTTCAACATGGAGCTCAAAACCCAACGATTACTTAGATGAGGTGGTAAAAATGCCGAATCTGATGGAACGAATCATGGAACTCATTGCCATTGCAGACGGGTACGTGATTTTTAAAGGCGGAACAGGCACGCTGGTTGAGCTTTCAATCACGCTTGAATTGATGAACAAGAATTCTATCCCTGAGAAGCCAATAATATTATATGGCGATTTTTGGAGCGGCGTAATCGAAATACTCAAACAAGATTCTGATAAGCTGTACGGGTTGATAGAAAGAAACATTCATGCAGCTAAAACTGCATTTGAGGCGGCTGCAACACTGAAGAAGCTGATCATGTAGACAGCTTTGAATTGCAATCAGACCTTGGGCGCCTCGCTCCCCATTTTCTTCAAAACCAGCGCCGAAAGAAGACTCACAAAAATTCCGATCACAAAAACAGTTAAGACCATTACGAACCCCATTACGATAGGGTTGCCGTAGAACCCGGACTGCGACTGCAATTCAGCAAGGCGTTTTGTGATTATTTCCTGCGTCTGGCCGCTGTTTATGATCTTATTCTTACTGTAAGCCAATAATCTTTGTAAGAGATCGGGCGCCAAGTATTTATAAAGGACAAAGTTGTAAGCCCCGAAAATTAAAGCCGCAACTCCGGATATCTCAAGTCCCTGTCCAAATGCATTTCCGAAACTTATCGAGCCGTGGAGGTTTTTATTCCTGTAATTCCTTATTCCAAGATATACGGCAGACAGACACAAGACCATACAAGCGTATCCAATCAATTCTCCATTCCCAAGATCCATGTTCCTGCCCCAGATAAAATACGGGGTCAGAAAACACAGGATCATTGTAATACCTGCATATGCGCCGTATTTGAAAGTAATTTTAAGCATTGACCGGGAAATGAAAAATCGTTTAGAATTTCATCTTGCTGGCGAGGTCTTCAATCGCATCGAAGCTGAACAATATAGTAAAATAAAATCTCCATTCCTTTCCGTAGGTAACCAGCTCGTTAGAACTAACCGTGGTCGGGAACAGCCTGCTGAACTGGTCCATGCCGTATGAAGCGTTGAACGCGAACGATGTCGGATAAACGTAATATGAGAACGATTGCAGCCTAAGCTCAAACCCTACGTCTTTCTTGAAGTCTTTTAGCTGGGTCGCCTTTCCGTCCCATGCATTCCCCCAGTCGCCGTAAACTGAAAAGAACAGCTTATCAAAATAGAACTGGAGGAACTGAATGTCAATGTTTTCAGCTACTGGAAACCGATAAGATAAATTAGCGGTTGCATAGTGGTTGCCGCCAATTGCATAGAAGGGGTAACCTTTCATTCCCGGGTAGCCGCTTGCGTAATAATCGAAGAAGCTGTCCTGGGTTTTTCCGAGTATAGAGCCGGCTTTAAGGTTGAGGCTCAACGAGTGCCGGTTATTAAATAATCCAACTGCTTCTAGCCAGTTTGCTTCCAGAGTATGGAATTTCGCTTCCTGGAAAGTTTCCACCTGGTTTCCCTGATTATCAAAACTCAGCGTGGGATTCAGGCTGCTAAAATTATAATCATATTTCAGCTTGACCCGTCTGCCGATCGGGTTAATATCGTCGTTCCTGTTCGGCATGAAGTTGGTATAAGTATAAGACAATGAGAGGTCCCTGCCGGTAAAGTAGTTTGTTGATGATGCGGGAACCTGAATGTTTGCAGACGGAATAAGAAACGTGCTGAGCTTAGATGAATACTTTGAAAAAGTGAATTCGGCGTTCATGAGATGGTTGGCATTTATTATCTTGAATGCCATATTAAAATCAAATTGCAGAAGGTCGTATGTTACATCTACCGGGATAGTATCCAGCCCGGCAACAAGATCGGCATTGGTAACTCTCGAAATATTGTACCCGGCCAGCGTGAAATGAGGAACAAAGCCAAGCTGCTTTATAAAGAATTTCTTAGCGAACGGCACGCCGTTATCATAATCGAACTGAAGGAACAAATCGCGTTCAAAATTTCTGTTTATTGAAGCGCCGCCGAAAATCCCCATCTTGCCAAGCACATCCTGCGAGTAAAAATAAAGCCCCGGTTTGAATGCATCCATCACTTTTCCCGTTTTGGAATAATTATCAAACCTGATAACCGGAATGATGAACAAAGGCGTGGCAACATTGTTATAGGGAGTACTCTTCAGGTAAGTTACGGCAGTATCATCAAAATTGCGAAGATTGGGCCAGTCAAAGTTATTTCTTGGCGCCGTGGAGTTTGATGCGTCCTGCTCGGCAATTTTTTTGACGACCCTATCCGGTCTTATATATCGCGCATTATTTGATTTTATGGATGCGGTAAGGTCAGAATAATTTTTGATCTGGTTGATCTTGTAACCATCAGATTGCCAGGATGCAAATGTAAGATTACCGGATGTATCAAAGTCAGGCATAAATGCTCCGCCAAGGCAATTTGTTAATTGTTTAAGATCGTTTTGCCTGTCCATTACAGAAGGCATGCGGGCTTCGTTTTGCCAGTCATAACTGTAAATGTTGTATATCCCTGTCATATCTGAAGCAAAGAAAAGCCGGCTTCCGTCTTTAGAGAATTCCGGGCAGCGGAAATCAGCGCTGTCGCTTTTGAATATGAATTCTAAGGCGCCGGTATTTACATCAACTTTCGCTAAGCGCCTTGAATCGTTTATGGAATAATCAAATACTATGGTCGAACCGTCAGGCGACCACTTTGGAGCATACACCTGTTCCCCGCTCTTAAAGTTCGTTATCTGCTTTATTTCTTTTACCGGCTTGCCCATTGGGTTTGCAGCTACATACAGGTTTTGGGTTCCGTCATGATTATCTGCAAAACAAATGTTCTTTCCATCTGATGAATAACACGGCGCGTGCGCCCTTAATCCAAATGTAACCTGCGTTTCTTTATCGTCTGCAATATCGTATTCATATAGGTCAAAAACGCTTTTATCATGTATGGTGGGTTTATTTCGCCTCGCAAAAAGGATCTTTTTCCCGTCGGGCGACCATGAAAAGCTTGATGCGACTCCTATTATCAACTGTTTATCTTCTTTTTTACCGTCAAGGTAGTGGACCCAAAGCGAGGCAGAGCCATAATCGTATTCTTTATTTGAAAGATAAGCGATCTTTTTGCCGTCCGGCGAGTACTCGGGGTAATAATTTGCAAAGCCCACTTTCGCAATTTGTTCGCCTTCAACCAAATGCTGTTTAAGGTCCACTACTCTGCTCGCGTAATCCTTCTGAAGAAATTCCTTCCATTCGTTGTACAGGTCTTTTCCTGACTTCCCTATAGCGCTTTTGAAAGCGGCATCAATGTTCAAATCCGTAACCCTTCCCATGTACCCTGAGATCTCTCTGAGTTTGTCTTCGCCGTACGTTGCCGCTATATATCTTATCAAATTAAAGCCCGAATTGTATATTGACTCGGCTTTATAAGTCGTGGAAGATGCAAATTGTCCCATTTCTTCCCACGTAAGCAATTTGTTATCGAGCGCGCGCATACGGAGAATCATATCCCTGTGGGAATCCCAGAAATCATAGCCGGTTTGCTGACGCTGGTATTGCGCGGTTCCCTCAGCGTACCAGGCGGGAACGACAGAACCTGCAAACGGGTAAGAAATAATTGTATTCGGATATCCGTAAAGAACGTCGGGTCTTCTTTCTTTCTCGTAATTTAAGAACTGGAAATAAATTGACGGTACTTTCTGGGAGAATTTCATAGCTGAAGGAACCTGTATAACGTGTGTGAACTCATGCGTTATAACATTTCTCAGCCAGTCGTGTGTGCCGCGAAGGTCAAAATCCAGGTTTGACGAAGCAATTTCTATCCTGTTGCCGTAATAATCTGTTGCGCCGTTTGAATAATCTGATTCATCATTTATTATCCATGATGTTTTGTCCTTTGGCGTCCATTGGTAAAGAGAAGTTATCGGCCCGTAAATCTCCTCCGCAATTTTTGCGACAGTGTTGGCTGTGCGTTCCGTGCCTAAGTGATAGTGCACATAAAAATGAGCGGTTTCAATTGTGCGCCATTCAAGCTGAGGGTTCGGATCGAACTGAGCAAATGAAGTATGGGCTAATGAAAACGACAATATGGAAAGGACTATGATTTTAACTCTTAATGACATATAATCTTCTGTTTTTATCAAATAAAAAGAAAATGGCTTTTCGCCGGAGCGTGAAAAGACAAAACGCAAAGTAAATTGTTATTTTACGTTATATCAATATAAAAAAATATGCGAATTTTGAAAAGAAATGAAACTATAGAAGGTATTTGTATGCTATATGTCAGCCAGTTTTGTTTATATACTGCACAAATTTAGGCAAGGAAAAGTTAAATTCAAAGTGATAAACGCTATTTAAATTATCATCATTTGCACGATGAAAGAGCTTTGATATGTCACATAAACTGTTACAACAAAATGGCGCTTTCAATTATATGAATATTTGGCAGCATTCATTAATTTTGAGTCAGCTTTAATGCTGAAACTATTTTTATCAGGATGTTTTACCTAAAAAACTCAATTTCAAGAATCTACAATAACCCGGCATTTAAGATCGTTTTTACATTCATATCGATAGGTTTGATTTACGCGCTCGCTGTTAACTATTCAGTTTCTGCACTAACCGCTGACCCGTCAAAAAACTTCCTGATATGCTCGCTCTACGCGGCAGTTTTAGTAGTTATATCAGCGCCGATCATTTCATTTACATTGAAAAATAACCTTTTGAAATTCAAAAAGTTGAATAATGAAAATGAATCAGCTTTGAAGAACTTAAGGTTGTATTTCGAGGCGGCTCCAACAGGCATCGTCGCAATGGATACAAACTACATCATAAAAGAATGGAACCCGGAAGCGGAAAGAATATTTGGGTTTGCAAGGAATGAAGTGGCGGGTAAAATATCCTTTAAGAAGATCATTCCACATGATGTTAAGACTCATCTTGAAAGATTTATTGATGTAATTCGAGGCGGAAATCAGGCGTCTTTAGTGTGCGACATGTTTGATATTAAGAGCGGAAAATGGGCAACATGCCAATGGAGCTTCGTTTCTCTTTATAATGAAAACAAGAAGTATATCGGGATAATTTGCGCAGTAAACGATATCACTAAGGAAATGAAACATGACACAGCTTCGGCCTCTCCGGCCGGCTTGGATGAAGCAGCGACGGAGGCAATTGAGCTGCCTGCGAATATATACAATCTGGACGGTTCAAAAGCTGCGAATGCCGAAATGTTGTTAATTTCATCCGGTGCGTAACTTTTCGGTGGAAAAGTGCGCTCGCTGCAACGTGACGAAAATTCAGGTTGACAACTTAAATAAAAAATCTCTCTTACTTGCTCTTACGCACATAATCATATTTTGACTCCCGTTATCATTTGAATTTTGTTAATCAAGCAGGCCATTATCTGTTTTACCGCTTTTCCAGCGCTTAATGAAATCTGACATTAATCCTTCTTTAGCGGTTCGACATCTTAAATACGTACTTTGAATCTATAATTAGCAGGGTATATTATGACCGTACCCTGGAATAAGCGCCGGCCAAATTAGGCGCTATGAATGGAGTCTGATACAAAATTTTACCTTTTTCAGGACTTTTTGGCATTTAATATAAAATAAAAGCGTTGTATTTTGAAACTATAAATAACTTCTATTCGTCTTAAATAATATTGATAACATTCAAATGTATTTTATGAGAATTTCGAAAATTTGTGCATTTTTTTCAATTCTTTATCTCTTTTCAACAGCAACGTGTATTTCACAGCAAATGGAGCTTACTTTTAAAAAGGCTGTTGATGAAGCATTTAAGAACAACAATACGATTATTCAGTCACAGGAGCAAATAAATGCGCAGGACTTTAATATTAAAGCAAGTTACAGCGATATTCTCCCTTCATTATCATTTAACAGCGGCTGGACAAGGTCAAATTCAATAATACAGGCCGGCACTTCTTATTTTAACGGCGTACCAATTCCACAAGACTATTCAAATACTACTACAAATAGTTTTAATTTGTCGCTCAGGTCGGATATAACATTATTTGACGGCCTTTCTAATTACCAGAAAGTAGACGAATCGAAATTAGTAAAGTCGCGGTTGGTAACATTGCTTCAGAAAACAAAACAGGATATAGTATTTAAACTTTTAACCGATTACGTTACAATACTTAAAGACCAGAGGGTGGTTTTGATAGATTCAGCCACTTTGGATGATTCAAGGGCACAGCTTGATAGAGTAAAGGCGTTTGTTGAGATCGGAACCAAGACGGTTGCGGATACTTACAAACAGGATGCTATTGTGGCTCAAAATGAATTGGCTGTGGAACAGGCGAAGAACGCTTATGACAAGGCAATAGCCGACCTCGTATTTGACGCTAACATGTCTCAGAGCAGAATATATACGGTTGCGGGAACTGAATTTTCGCCGGATATAACTATCGAGTCGATGAATGCTTATGTAGAAAGGGCGTCTAATACTGAGTTTCTTGTTGCAACCGCATTAAGAAACAGGTATGATTACAAGGCTGCAGCCCAGAACATAGACGTATTAAGAGTTAGTTACGACATTGCCGACAATACTGTTTTGTTTCCGACATTAACAGGATTTACTTCCTACGGTATTTCGGGGAACCAGTTGAATGATATTTCACATTCAAGGGTTTTTTCTGTTGGACTAAATTTGACCTATCCTATTTTCGAAGGATTCAGTTTAGATAACCAGAGACAGCAGGCTATAATTAACCTGAGAATAGCGGATGAAAGTCTTAACCAGGTAAAAAGCCAGATTGGAGTGGATATTAAGAAAGCTGTGCTGGATTTAAAATCGTTGTTAAAACAAGTTGAGATCTCAGACAGAAGTTTAAGGAGCACTGAACAGGACAAGATTGCGGCTGAGGAACAATATAAAGTCGGGTTGACGACTTTGCTTGACGTAAACACAGCGGAAATTAATTACAACAATGCGCTGATAACGAAATCAAATCTCGTGTATGATTTCATACTCGCGCAAAAACAGTTAGAGTATTTGCAGGGCTTGATCCAGTATTAAAAATTGAATTATTAAATAAAACACTCTACAATTATAGGTATGGCAGATATAAAACCAACAATAAAGCGAAAGAAGAAAAGCAAAAAGACTTTGTTCTTTATTCTTGCGGGCGTTCTCGTTCTGATGATCGTTATGGCGGTTGTAATCTCAGGGAAAAAAGAAAAAGCCGTCGTGGTCCAGACAGAAAAGGTCAGTAAGAGAAATATAACTCAGGTTGTTTCAGGAACTGGCGCTATTCAGCCTGAAACAAAGGTCGATATCAGCGCTGAAGTGAGCGGTGAACTAATTGCGCTTCCATTTAAAGAGGGCGCTCAGATCAAAAAAGGAGATTTGCTTGTCAAGATTAAGCCGGACATTTACAATGAACGGGTTAGCCAGCAGCAGGCTTCGATAAACTACGCGAAATCGCAGGTTGAGCTGCAGCAAAGTAATCTCAAAAAGGCGGAGCTTGATCTCCAGAGAACCCAGCAGCTGTTTGATAAAGGACTTGTATCGCAGTCCGACCTGGATAACGCAAAAACCGTGTACGACGTTGCTAAAGCGACAGTGAAAAGTTCTAACGCTAACGTGAAACAGAACGTTGCGATATTGCAGCAGACCGGGCAGGACCTTTCGAAGACTACTATCCGCTCCCCTATGGACGGAACCCTGACGAAGCTTAATTCACAGCTCGGTGAGAAAGTAGTGGGAACTCAATCGTTCAGCGGAACTGTAATAATGACGATCTCAGACCTGAATGTAATGAACGCTGAAATAAACGTCAGCGAAACCGACATATCTCAGGTAAAGCTAGGTGATACAACCGATGTTTCGGTCGATGCCTTCCCCGACAGGATAATTAAAGCATATGTTTACGAGATATCCAATTCGGCCACCACAACAGGCGCCGGAACGCAGGAACAGATTATCAATTTTGTAGTGAAGGTAAGAATATTGGATAAGGACGTTGACCTGAAACCGGGTATGTCATGCAATGCAGATATTAAGGTAGCGTCTAAATTTGACGTTTTGTCTATACCTATACAATGCATAACAGCAAGAGAAGATACATTAAAGCAGCAGCAGAAGGAACAGCAGGCCGACCAAAACGTACAGCGGCTCTCTGACGAAAAGGCGAATAAGAAAGAGAAACCGAAAGAAGTTGTTTTTGTTGTTCAGGATGGCAATCCTTCAAAAGTGAAGATCGTACCGGTTAAGTCAGGGATAAGCGATGATAAGTATGTCGAAATAACCGACGGACTTACGCCAGACATGGTTGTTGTGAAGGGCCCATACAAGGCCATCAGCAAGGATTTAGATGAAGGAACTATTATCAAGGTTGATAATGAAATGAAGAAGCTGCCGTCTAATTAATAAGGATAAAAATTTGGCTGAAGTTATAAACACATCAGATATTGTAAAGCTATACGTCATGGGAACGGAAGAGCTTTATGCTCTTAAAGGCGTTTCGATGACTATCCAAAGGAACGAATATGTGGCCATCATGGGGCCTTCGGGCTCCGGAAAATCGACGTTCATGAATATCATCGGATGCCTTGATACGCCAACTTCCGGAACTTACGAACTGAACGGCCAAAATGTAAGCGAAATGGACGACAACGAGCTCGCACAGGTACGCAACAAAGAAATTGGCTTTGTGTTTCAGACGTTTAACCTTCTTCCGCGTTCAAACGCTCTTCACAACGTGGAGCTGCCTCTGATTTATTCGGGCAAACCCCGGCATGAAAGGCTTGATTTAGCCGAAGAGGCTCTGGTGCAGGTGGGGCTTCAGGAAAGAATGTTCCATAAGCCTAACGAGCTCTCTGGCGGGCAAAGGCAGCGCGTTGCAATTGCAAGGGCGCTTGTTAATAAGCCGTCTATCATTCTTGCCGATGAACCGACCGGAAACCTCGATTCAAAAACCGGCGATGAAATTATGGCGCTGTTCGACGACCTTCATACAAAGGGCAATACAATAATACTTGTCACTCATGAAGATTTTATAGCGGAGCATGCGCACAGGGAGATAAGGCTGCGCGACGGCATGATTGAAAGCGATAAACTTACGGCAAAGGGATTGAAGCTTGCCGGCGCGAAAGTTTCAGAAGCGGTTCCTCAATAATTCTGTAAATTTACGGGACAGTATTAATTTGAAAAAGTTACCGGTAATCTTTATTCTGTTTATTTTGATTACAGCTCAGGCCGGCGCGCAGGATTTTGTCAAAGTGCACCGCCTGATAACTGAAGGACTGAACTATGTATTTGAGATTGACTTCCCTGCCGCGCTTGCCAAGTTCCAGGAAGCGAAGAGCGTGGCGCCGAACGATTTGAGAGGTCCATTCTTTGAATCAACGGTATATTTTTGGCGCACCATGTTCACAAAGAACAAAGGCGACTACGAACAGTTTCTTAATTTGTCGGATAACCTCATCAAAAGGTGCGAAGATATTAACGATAAGAACGAAAACGACCTTGACGCCCAGTTCTATAAAGGCTGGTCTTACACTTTGCGGGCCGTTATTGTTTATACGATCGACAGGAAAATGCTTCAGGCGGCCACAGATGCAAAAGACGGCAATAAAGCCCTACTGTTTGTAATTGAAAAAAATCCCGACTACTATGATGCTTACCTTGGGCTTGGAGTGTTTAACTACATGTCAAGTATGATCCCGCGAAAACTTCAATGGCTGACAAGCATCTTGGGATTTTCCGGCGACAGGGATACCGGAAGGAAACAGCTGGTTATGGCTTCAGAAAAAGGAACATACACCAACACAGAAGCTAAATTCTATCTGACGCTGCTCTCGTGGAGAGAAGAAAATTATACTGATGCCGAAAACTACGCTACGGAATTGAAAGAAGCGCACCCAAATAGTCCCGCAATATGGATGCTTTGGGGACTTCTCCTGACCCAGGAGGATAAAATGCCCGAAGCGATAGTTGCGTACGAAAAGGCGCTGACGCTCAATAAAGATAAGCAGTCAGATATGGTTTTCAAAACAGTTTATGGTGCGCTCGGAAATGCGTACTTCAAAACTAACCAGTTTGAAAAGGCATCTGAATATGGAAAAAGATATATGGCATATGCCACGAAAGACGACAACGTAAATAACCGTCTTTACAGTATTGGCGTGTCGTTGGAGCTTCTGGGTAAAAGAAACGAGGCAATGGATTACTATAAGCAGGCAAGAACAGATTTCAAGGAAGATAACGAATGGGAAAAATACTGGCTGCGAAAGCTTAACGAACGGATAGCAAATCCTCTGACCCAGGTGGATTCACTTTTAATTGCCGCCGATAATAACAGGTCGGCCGGCGACTACTCACATTCGCTTGCAGATTATGAAAACATCAAGACCATTTCTTCGGCCAGCGGTTCCAACGACAACATAACCGCCCAGGTGAATCACGGCTGCGGACAGGTGTATTTCAAAAAGAAAGATTATAACAAAGCAATTGAATATTACAAGCAGAACCTGAATCTGAATCCGCCTGCAGAAAAATGGCTGGTCCCGGATTCTTATTTCCAGATAGGTCGATGTTTACTGGCTCTCGGAAAAAAATCCGAAGCGGAAGATTATTTTGACAAGGCGCTGTCGATAGATTATGATTACGATTTCAAAGACTCCATGGACGGTAAAGTTAAGAATGAACTTACAAAATATAAGAATTGAACTTCTTTCTTGAAATAAAGGAAGGCATAATTATTTCGATCAATTCGATCAGAGCCAATAAAATGCGTTCATTTCTGGCTACATTGGGTATTGTTATTGGCATTACAACCGTCACGATCCTGCAGACGGCAATCGAGGGCATAAACAATGCTTTCGAAAAAAGCATTGCCGCGGTTGGCGCCGATGTTTTGTACGTTCAGAAATTTGAGTGGTTCGGAAAAGAAGACTGGGACACTTACCGCAACAGGCGCGATATCAATATGAGACAGTATGACTACTTCAAGGAAAACATGCAGGGCGCGACTTCCATTTGCCCATCAGTTGGAACCGCTGCAGATTTGACTTATGAGGATTTCTCCGTTCAGAATGTAATGGTAATTGGCACTACCGATGAATACCAAAAAACGCTTGGAGTGAACCTTGATGAAGGCAGGTTCTTTACTCAAAGAGAATCTGAAGGAGGTTGGGCCGTATGCGTAATAGGTATGGATGTTAAGGATGCGTTCTTTCATAACATAACGCCGATAGGAAAAACGATCGAAGTTTTCGGGCACAACTTTAAAGTAATTGGCGTAAACGAGAAAATGGGAAGTATGCTGGGACTTTTCAGCCTTGATAACAGGATTGTAATACCCATTAACAGTTTCTTTAAGATATTTGGGACAAAAAGAAGTTTGACTATCAATATTAAGGCTCCAAGCATCGAAGCGCTGGATGACACTAAGGCGGAAGTTACAGCCGTGATGAAACGCGCAAGGAAGGTGCCGATTGGCGGTAAGGACAATTTTGGAGTGAACCAGCAGGAAGCTTTCAGGCAAACCTACGATTCGCTTACAGGAATGATAAAGACGATTGGAACCGCCATTACCCTGCTATCGCTTATAGTTGGTTCGATCGGCATAGCAAATATTATGTTTGTATCGGTTAAAGAAAGAACTAAAGAAATCGGTATAAGAAAAGCTATTGGCGCCAAGCGAAGCACAATTATGTTCCAGTTTATCACAGAAGCGGTAGCTATTTGCCTTATGGGGGGTCTTGTCGGACTCTTGATTGCAGTCCCAATAAGCCTTGTAATAAACGCTTATCTTCTTCCAACGGCAATGCCTGCGTGGGTTATTGGATTAGCCCTGGTCATTTCTGCTTTGGCCGGGGTTGCATCAGGTTTTTTCCCGGCCTGGACAGCTTCAAAGCTGGACCCCGTTGATGCATTGAGATATGAATAAGTTCTGCCTGTTGTCGGTTTGTGTAATTGTTGTTGTTGCCTTTCAGAGCGCGGAGGCCCAGCTAACAGATGATACATCGAAAGTTATTATAAAAAGAGTTGCAAAATCGGATCCGGAGGGATATAATATTTCGGATATTTATCTGAAAAAGGATAAGAATGTTAATCTGTATGTAATAAGAGTCGATCTTGACGTGCCGCTAAGCACAAAGCTTTCATTAGCGGTTAAGGATACGGCGGAAGATGTTCTGATGTATTTGATAAACGACATTGTGGTACCGAAGGGTACTTACCGCGTAAGATGGGAAATGCCTTTGTGCAAAGAAATGAGAGGTTGCGACGGTTATTTAGCTGGAAGATACTTATGTGTTTTTGAAACGGACCAGTTTATTTATCAAAAAGATTTTTTTCTGAAATAATATTATGAAATCAATATTATTAATTCTGTTTTTGTTGTTCTTGACCGGCAGTTTTTATGCTCAGGATAAAATAACGTTTTTGAAACTTTCAGATAACGTGAATGAAAGTTCAGGGATTTATAATCCGGATCCTAACCAGTTTTGTCCCGATGGCCGCATTTGTAGTATCTCTATTAATGACACCGATATATATAAATTGGAAATATGTAACCCGGATCGAACAAGCATTGATGGTCTTTCAGTTGAAAGGAAATTTGCAAACGGGAAATACAGAGTATCCGTAGACATGTCAGCTCTTAACGGCGGATACTACTATATTAAATTAAGTAAGAGCGGATTCAAACAATATTATAAATTCATCGTAGTTAAATGAACCTTAAAGAAAGTTTAATATCGGCAATTTCGTCTATCAGGGGCAATAAGCTCAGGGCATCCCTCACCCTGCTTGGAATTGTTATCGGCGTATTTTCGATAATAGGCGTAATGACGCTTCTTGACGCGCTTCAAAAGGGTTTGGATGGCGGATTAAGCCAGCTGGGAACTAATACTTTCCAGGTTCAGAAATTCCCCGCTTTGCAGTTTGGCGGACCCGGCGCCAGGCGGAAGTTTGAAAAAAGAAAAGACATTACGCTCGAAGAAGGTTTCAGGCTGAAAGAGGAAGCCGCTGAATATAAATACATCGGGCTTGAAGACTGGATTGGCGGAAAAGTCGCCAAATTTGAAGGCCAGCAGACTAATCCAAACTCACAGGTTGGCGGAGTAACAACCGAGTTTCTTCCCGCAAATAATTACACCCTTAGCGAAGGCCGTTGGTTTACAGAGGCGGATATACAATCTGAAAAACATATTTGCGTTCTCGGAATGGATATTGTTGACAAATTATTTATTAACGTTAACCCTATAGGTCAGGATATAGAAATTGACGGCAATAAATACAATGTGATTGGAATTCTTGCCGCCAAGGGACAATCTCTGGGACAAAGCCAGGATAATATAATATGTATTCCCATTAGAACCATGGACCAGGTTTATGGCGGCAGGCCGCACCACTCTATAAACATCACTGTTACGGCTACGAGCAAAGAAACTTATGCAGCAACAGAAGAAAACATTATAGGGGTAATGAGACAAATAAGGCGCGTTCCACCCGGAGAGGATAACGATTTTGAGATCTGGTCAAACGAATCGCTTATTGGGCAGGCTGCAAGCTTTACGCAATATTTTAAATACGGAGCCGGGGTGATTTCATTTATTTCTCTTATCGCCGCAGGGGTCGGAATTATGAATATCATGCTGGTTACCGTCACCGAGAGAACAAAAGAAATCGGCATCAGGATGGCAATTGGAGCCAAACGAAATAATATTCTCGTTCAATTCCTTTTTGAAGCCATAGTACTTTGCGAACTTGGAGGAATCATCGGAATAATAATCGGCGTTGGGGCCGGTAATCTCATGGGCGCTTTTCTTCATACGCCTATTTCTATCCCGTACGATTGGGTTGCAATAGGAATCGTTGTATGTTCGCTGATTGGGATTTTGTTTGGCACCTACCCTGCTTACAAAGCTGCAAAACTGAACCCCATTGATGCTTTGAGATACGAATAGTGGTACGTTCGAAATCCGTACTTTTCGCCTAATCTATACATTTATATCCAGATTCATTCACAATTCTTCTTGACTATTGAAACATATATCTTTAATTTGCTTGATAAAATCAAAGGAATTTGAACAGTTATTACATAACATTGAGGTATTTTGTACGCAGAAAAATCGTAAATAAGATTCTCTGGGTTCTGAATAATTTTCTCACTATGGAGTGTTACCGGAAGCTTTGCAACAAGCTTTACTGGAAAAAACTCACGCCTGGAACTGTTCCCTATAAAACAAGGCTCTGGATAATAATTATAAGCGTTCTTTCGGCGGTTTGGCTTGCATTTTTTTTCGACCCGACCGATCCGACAAGCTCCATCTCGTTTTCACTTTTGATGACGCTCGTCGCCAAATCGTTCAGAAAACTTAATTTTTCTTTCCACTCCCTGTTCCGCAATCTTGCAAAAAATCTCAATCAAATCGAGAACCTGATGTTCAACAGGGTTCTTGATTCAGGAAATATATTTCTTTGGCGATCGCAGGAAACTTATTTCAGGACCTCTTCTATTTTAATCTAAATAATCAAATTCCGGAAAACTTCCAGCGCCTGAATATTTCCGGCGCGCATTTTTCACATATGTGCTCCGATTGTGAATTTGCTGGATATATAATTGATACAATGTAATGAAAGAAAGCTTAACCGAGAGTTCTTTTAAATACTGCGAAGAGATTGCGAAGAATCATTATGAAAATTTTCCCGTCGCCTCTCTTCTGCTTCCTAAGGCAAAAAGAAAATATGTTTATGCAATATACGCTTTTGCAAGGGCCGCCGATGATTTTGCCGATGAACCGGGTATAGAAGGCGGAAATGAGAAAAGGATATCTTTATTAGATGAATGGAACGGAAAACTAAAGGATTGTTTTGACGGAAAAGCATATGACCCGATTTTTATAGCCCTGGGGCAAACGGCGGAAGAATGCAGGATCCCGATAGAGCCCCTTGAAAACCTGCTGAGGGCATTTAAACAGGATGTAATAAAAAACAGGTATAAAAGCTTTGATGAAATTTTAGGGTATTGCGCTAATTCTGCGAATCCTGTAGGCAGGCTTGTACTAATGGTTTTTGGCGCTAACGATAATGAGTTGTTCGGTTATTCTGATAAAATTTGCACCGCCTTGCAGCTCACGAACTTCTGGCAGGATGTGGCTATTGACGTAAAGAAAGACAGGGTTTATCTGCCGAAAGAAGACATGGATAGATTTGGATATAAATATGAAGAGCTGTTCTCGCTGCAGTTCAACGATAAGTTCAGAAAATTGATTGAGTTTGAAGTGATAAGAACTGAATCAATTTATCAGGAAGGAAGAAAACTGATAAATCTGGTAGGTAAGCATGAAACAGCTAAAATATTAAGAAAAGAATTACTATTAACGTGGATGGGCGGAATGGAGATACTGAGCAAGATAAGACAGATTAATTTCGATGTGCTTAATAAACGCCCCAAAATTTCATTAAACGATAAGATAAAAATTCTTTTAAGGTCGAGAATTAAAAAAGTTTGAATACGGAAAACAACGAAAATATCGATTCGGCAAAGGAAATTACGCATAACAGTAAGACAAATTTTCTTTATTCTTTTTCATTGCTTCCAAAAGAAAAGAATGATGCCATAAATACTGTATACGCTTTCTGCAGGTATACAGACGATATAGTTGATAACGATACTGAAACAGATGAAGTGAAGTATAAGAAGATTCGCGACTGGCGGAATGAGCTTGATAAATCGCTCAAAGGTAATTCAGCTTATCCCCTTCTGAATCAACTCAACAAAGTGATAAAGAAATTCAATATTCCGGTTGAGCCGTTTTTTGAACTGATAAAAGGGATGGAAGCCGATCTGCAAACTTCCCGTTACAAAGATTTTGCTACTTTGTATCAGTATTGTTTCCGCGCGGCAGCTACGGTTGGACTGATGTGCATAGAGGTTTTCGGCTATAAAACCGAGAGCGCGCGAGATTATGCTGTAAACCTGGGAATAGCGATGCAGCTGACAAATATCCTTAGGGACATAAAATTTGACGCGCTCAACGGCAGAATATATCTGCCGGCGGAAGACTTAAAAAGATTCGGATATACTGAAGAAGACTTAATGAATTTCAAGTATAACGATTCTTTTATTGAGCTTATGAAATTCGAGTGCAAAAGGGCGAGAGATTATTTTGAAAAGGCAAACGACAGTTTCCACAAGGATGACAGACGCTTGCTGTTCCCTGCACGGATAATGCAGAAAATATATTTCAATATTCTTCAGAAAATAGAAAAAATGAACTATAACGTTTTTCTAAAGAAAGCAAGAGTGTCAAAAGCCAGAAAAATGTACTACACATTGGGGGTGTTTGTAAAATATAAACTGGCTTACAGATGAATCCTAAACCTACTGCCTGTGTGATCGGCGGCGGAATTGCCGGCCTGTCATCGGCAGTCTTCCTGGTAAATGCGGGCTTTAAAGTAAGATTGATTGAATTGTCTCCGAAACTCGGAGGCAGGGCTTATTCGTTCTTTGACAAGACATTAAACAGCTATATCGATAACGGTCAGCATATTTTCGCTTCATGGTACAGGGATACATTTGAGTATCTCAAAATTATCGGAAGCTTTGATAAACTGACGTTTCAAAAGAGCCTTGAGATAGATTTTATCGACTTGGGCGGAAAACATTTTAAGCTCAAGTGTGCGGATATGAAACCGCCGTTTCATCTGCTTTACGGGATCATGACTTATGACGCGCTGGTTCTGAAAGATAAGCTCGGAATTATAGGATTCGTAAGGAAAATAAAAGCAGGCGCATATTCAGAAGAGAAATTGAAGAGAATAAATACAGCTCAGTTATTTGAAGATGCAGGTCAGTCCCGCAGGCTTATAGAAGCATTCTGGAAACCATTTATTATTGCAGTATTCAACGCTGTGCCCGAAGATACTTCAGCATTTATGTTTGCTCGAAATGGTAAAAGATGGGCTTTTTGGAAAAAGGTAATTCAGAATTGGTTTTGCCGGATGATTATTTAACGGATGTTATTGTCGATCCGGCTGAAAAGTATCTGAAAGAAAATGGTTCGTGTTTATCTAAATCAAGCGGCGTAAGGAAATTGAATATTTCTGATTACAAAATTGACTCGCTTGAATTAGTCACGGGTGAATCTGTAAAAGCCGATTACTTTATTAGCGCGGTTCCGTTTTATGATTTTAGGAATCTTATCGGATCGGAAATTTTCGATAATGAATATTCAAATGTGGGAAGGTTGAAGTACTCCCCTATTTTAAATGTTCATGTGAAGTTTAAAGGTTCAATTGACGGTATTCTCAGGAGCAGATTCGTTCGGAGTTTTAAGCGGAACAGTTCAGTGGATATTCAAGGTGAAAAATGACCAATTGTGTTTAGTTATAAGCGCCTCAAAGGAACTCGCAGAAAAAGATAAAGATGAAATTATTGGGATTTGTAAAAATGAACTGTTTAAATGCCTGCCTGAGTTGAAAAAAAATGACATAACAGGCATCAGGGTTGTAAAAGAAATGCGGGCCACATTTGTTCCTGATAATCAATCGCTTGATTCTCGGCCCGGAAACAAAACAAAATTCAGCAATTTTTTTGTTTCAGGCGATTGGACAAACACAGGATTGCCTTCAACTATTGAAGGAGCGGTGAGAAGCGCTAAGAAATGTGTAAATGAAATTCTAAGTAAATAGAACTGTAGCTGCAGTCTTCAGGGCTGCGAAAACAAATTTAAATTACAACCTGAGCGTTGTACTTGCTGGATCATAAGGAATGTAAAAGTGTAATAAATAATTATTAAACCGAACAAACCAAAGGAAGGGTCACAAAAAATGGGACACACCAATCAAAACCAAAACGGGCAAAACGGTTCTGTGGCAGCAGATACTAAACCGGTAGGAATCAGCCTTAAAGCTCCCGACACCAAAGAAGCTGAGATACAAAAACTTCTTTTGCAGGAAAGAATGCGCCTTGAAGCCGAATACGGCGTTCAGGCTAAAAAGATAGATCACTTTAAAAAGCCTTTAGAGAACATTTTTACTAAAGACCAGCGCGCTAACACGACAATTTTGTTCGGCGGTCTTACATGG
>CAWFKW010000006.1:0-742372 GCA_963816535.1 uncultured Ignavibacteria bacterium
AATCCATTTTACCTGCGAGAACTTCGGCGATATTGAATTTGTGATTTGCGTCTGAGCATATGTTTCAGTATTAAGCATGTAAAGCTCGGCGGGCATATTTATGTAAGAATGTTTATAGAATAAATATTTGCCATCGGGTGAAATACTCAGGCTTTCAACGCCTCCCGGATCGAAGGAGACTTGTTTTGGATCTCCACCATCCAGGGATGTTTCATATATAAAATAATTCACAGGTGTTTCACGGTTCGCGGTAAAATACAGTTTGCCTTTTTCAACATTTACGGCCGATTCCAAAACGGTGAAATTGCCGGGCGTTATGTTTTTAAAGCCTGTTCCGTCTTTGTTTATCCGATAAATATTGTTGTAGCCTGATATTTCAGATTCAAAAATAAAAGCATCGCCGTTTAAGAACTCCATTGAAACAGAATGCCTTTCAAACCAGGCAGTATCCGATTCAGAATATATTTCCTTTATTCTTTTTTCCCGAACGCTGTAATTCAGCAACTTTCTTGTGTGGCGGTCAGCCGCATCTGCGTTTATAATAATATTTGCTCCGTCGGGAGAGTACTTTGCTTCCTGAGTGAAATACTGAGGGTTATCCGGCAGGCGTATTTCGTTAATCAAGCAGTATAGTGAGTCGGGTTTCCCGGATTTTACTTTCGGAGCCGCTTTAATTTCATATTCAAGAAGCTTTACTATCGAGATCCCGCGTTTTTTATATTCGGCGGTCACACGTTCTTTGGTATAATCAGGGATCATATACGTTTCTTTGGAGGTATTGTTGTATCTCGCAAACAATATGCGTGCGCCGCCGCCGCGATTATTTGCAAACGCAATAATCTGGTATGATATAGAATCAGATTCATCAATAGTTAGCTGCAACTCTGTTGATGTTGCTTTCGATGAATCAAACGAAAGCATAAAATAATTCCCGGATTTTCTGTAAATAACCAAATTGCCGAACACATGAGGGGAGTATTCATACTTTTCGCTTTCGGTAAGCCGGATGTCTTTTGTAAACAGCCTTGTTGAAGCAAAATCCTTTGAAATAAAAATGTCGCCGTCAATAACGGAAAGGGCGTCGCCGTTTGGAAGTATGGAAAATTCAGAAGGCGCCGAAGCGGTATCCGGATATTTACAAGTTTCGCCCGTTATATAATTGAAGTCGAACAAATAAAGGTTATCGGTGTAGTCATCGTTTCCGTAATAGTAAATTTTATCCGATCTAACGTTTATTTGTTCCAGAGAGGGGCGGGGATTAATGATGTTGGTATCCTGAAAGATGTAATCTAGCGTAAGATCCTGCGCGGCAATAGATTGAGTTAATAACAGATTGAACAGAACAAATATTATTAACCGCAGATAAAGCATATCAAAAAACTTTCTATTTATATGTCGCCCCTACGTGGCTTTGCCTTCAGTTGCAATTATTACAAATATGTCGCCCCTACGTGGCTGGCAATATTAATATTTTTGAATTTCGGGCGGACACATAGGTCCGCCCCTACATATAATTCAATAGAAATTCTATTAACCGTTTCGCTTCATTAGTCATAAGTAAACAGTCATTGCTAGTAGTGCAGTTCTTCCAGTTTTTCACGCTCTCTTATCAGCCGGTACTTATCGCCATCAACAAGAATTTCTGCTGGGCGCAATCTTGCATTATAATTTGATGATAACGTATATCCGTAAGCGCCCGTTGTCATTACGGCAAATCTGTCGCCTCTTTCAAGCTTTTGAATGCTGCGTTTGACAGCAAGGAAATCGGATGTTTCGCAGACAGGCCCAACCACATCTACTGTTTCAAATCCTGTATCTTTTAAAGTCAATGGGACAACCTGGTGATAAGCCTGGTATAGACAGGGACGCATTAGATCGTTCATTCCTGTATCTGTAATCACAAATTTTTTGAGTTCTCCCTCTTTTATATAAAGGACTTTTCCTGTAAGTACTCCGGCGTTTGCAACCAGCGAGCGGCCGGGTTCTATCACGAGCTTCTTATTAAATTGCGAGAGTAATTTTATAACGGACTGTATATGCTCGCCAAGCGATGCATATTCTGAAATTTCATCCTCTTCGGTTGGTATATACCTGTGCGTAAGAACATTTTTGTACCTGACCCCGAAGCCGCCGCCAAAATTCAGGTAGCGGATATTGATTCCCATAGATTCAATTTTTGTAATCAGTGTGCCAAGGTATTCTACAGCTTCAATGTAAGGTTCTACTTCTGTTATCTGAGAACCGATATGCGAATGGATTCCTATAATATCAATAGCAGGAAGTACGCTTGCCTTTTTAAACACATCAAGAATATTACGGCTATCTATTCCGAATTTATTTTCTTTCATTCCGGTTGTAATGTAAGGATGCGTTTTAGCATCTATATCAGGATTTACCCTGATTGAAATTCTAGCGATAACTCCCAGCCTGTGCGCAATTTCTGAAATTACTTTTATTTCCTGTAGTGATTCAACCGTGAAATTGAATATATTTTCTTTCAGCGCATATTCAATTTCCTCATCGGTTTTCCCAACGCCTGTGAAAGTAATTTTATTTCTCAGGTAACCGAATTTTAATGCTAGATAAAGTTCCCCGCCCGAGGCAATTTCCGCCCCGGCGCCTTCTTCTGCGAGAAGCCTGAGGATCTCGGGATTTGAATTTGCTTTGATAGCATAGCAATTCAGAAAGTCAAGTTTTGAATTAACCAGCGGCTGGTTAATCTCCCTGTAATTAGCCAGTATTTGGTTCTTGCTGTATATATAGAGAGGCGTGCCAAACTCCGCCGCTAAGTCTTCTACAAGCGAGTTCTCAGCGTACAGTCTGTTATCTTTAATATAAAAATGATTCATAAAATAAATTAAATTTCATAATGAGTTGTAAATATAAGATAATTTAACATTAAGTCAATAAGCATGACAAGTTTTTTCAATCATGGGGATTTGGGTTTCAGCATCTTGCCTATTATCAGTTCAAGCGTTCTCTTGAGTTCCATATCCGTTGATTGAAGTTCATTTCTTAATAATTCTATTTCAGTGTAATCGTTGTTAACCCTTGCCTTTATAAGCCGGTTATAGAATGACAGAAATTTCAAAGCTCTCGAGCTTGCGTCTTCTGGTATCGACTTATTAACGGAAAGATAATGCTTAAACGCATCTATTTCAGAGAATATCGATTCATATTCGCCAAGTTCAAAAAATATTCTCAGCCTGTTGTACTTGATACGCATGTGATAATAGAAATCATCTACCCTGACCTTGGCAAAACCCTCCAGTGCTTTACGGTAATTTTCTTTTATCAATTCAATTAAGCTGATTGAAAAATTAAAAGCGTTGTTCCTTACTTCAGGGCTCAGCTTTGACCGGTAATCATTGATGAATTTTTCAGCCCAGATGTTTTCCCTGGCAGTCAGGGCAGTGTAAACAGTATCAAGGTATTGTCTTTCAGCCATAAATCCGTTTTCGAGCGGGTACAATTCATGTTTTATCATTTGGCTTACTATTTCAAAAGGTACATTTACAAATTTATTATTGCCGCCGTAAAAATGCCTTGATGCAAGTCCGTAAAGATCGGTTATGATAAGTGTTGCGTCTTCTTTATCTATGCTGGGAAGATTTTCGTAGAACAGAAGTTTTGTTTTTGCAAAAAGTTTTTCATCAAGCGGCATCTCATCAAGATCCAGAAGATTTCTTAAAATTTCAAAAATAGGATACTCAGTATATTTTCTCTCATCAATAAATTCCAAAAGCTTCTGAAGAAATGTATAATCGAAGGCGTATCTTACATGTGTTCTTACTCCTTTCATTATGGCGTAGTGTTTTATTAGCTTTAATACCGAATACCTTGTAAACAGTTCCGTTTCTTCAGAAAAGTCGGAATAGAATTTTTCTCTCTTGCCATATGGAGTTGTGAATTCATAGAAATTTCTCTTTGCCTTCACCATTAAGTGCCTTTCAAGGAAGTATCTGTTGTTGACTGTTTCAGACCTGTTAAGTTCTTCGTTAAGAGAAGTGAATTTTTTATCAAAATGTTTTTTTAATTTCCTTGAAGCCAGTTGATCTAAAACCAGCCTTCCGGATTGCATAGGGTTTTTCTCCATTTCAATCTGCATAAGATAAGCTTCTCCAAGTTCATACATGAGATTGAATCTGCTCCTGATTTTTTTATCGTCATACTTTTTTTCACCCGGATAAAGGCGTTTAAATACTGCCTGCTTATTAAGTGTCACCGGTGAAAAATCCGGATAATTTTCCTGAAGGATGTCATACAGCGATATGAGCTTAAGACTCTCATTAAAGAACGGAGAGCGAACAAATTTTCCAAACCCGTTTAGTTCTGTTTTTGAAAATGTTTTTATAAGCTGAATTAATTTAGAATTTTCCATAAATAATTCTCGTAAATGCTTGGGACAAATTCAACGAAGATACCTTAATTACTATCAAAAATCTACATTATTAGCAAATTCCGCACTAAACTGCTTACAACAAATAAATAAATTTCTCTTTGCATGGGTGGCTGCGGCAAATTAGATTTGCAGCAGTTAATCAAATGCGAGGTGAACACTTTTATCAAATCAGGATTTCTGTTTCTCAATATTCTGCCGGAAGGCGGGCGGGGAATTAACTATCCCTTCCTAAATGTATCACCTTGCATTTTATGCCTGCCTGAAGGCAGATGTGAACAAGTAAAATGAGTTATTTAGACTAAATCAATTGAAAGGAAAATAAAATATGAAATCAATTACAATGATTTATTTTTTAGCGCCGGCTTTATTCCTGGCTTTGGCTTTAAGTTCCCATTCGCAGCCCACGTTGCAATGGGAAAGAACATACGACGGAGGAGCAACCCAACAGCCCCAGGACATGTTAAACGCCATGGTCCTGGACGGAAACGGTAATGTTTATGTAACAGGACTTTGCGGAAATTCCGGATATGATAATGATATAATCACAATTAAGTACAACTCTTCAGGCGTACAACAGTGGCTCATGCGGTACCACAATCCCGGCGGAGGCGTTACAGGCGCCGAGGCTGTTGCAATCGCGCTTGATAGCTCAGGGAATGTGTTCGTTTGCGGCAAAACAACAATTGCCAGCAACGCTCCGGATATCATTTTAATCAAATATAGTTCTTCAGGCGCTGAGCAGTGGGTAAAGATAACAGACGGAGGGGCCGTTGATTATGCTACATCTGTAGCCGCCGATATATCAGGAAATAGTTATATTACGGGAGTCCTCTCCTCTGGTCCGACAATTTCCGATCTCTTTACGAGAAAATACGACCCCTCGGGAAATATTATTTGGACAAGAACATTTGACCTGGCTGCTCAAGGCAGCGTTGGAACCTCGTTGGTATTGAACAATTCAGGAAATGTATTTGTAACAGGTTATACTGATTTGGGAACCCACTTCAATGTAGTAACTATTAAATACAGTCCTAACGGCGATAGTTTATGGACAAGAATTTTTTCCAATGGACAGCCTAATTCTTATGGAGATTGTTATGGAACCCAGGTTGTTGTCAATCCAAATGGCGATGTTTTTATAGGCGGTAATTCAGGAGACAGCCAAAACGGAGTTAATTATTTGACATTGAAATATAGTTCATCGGGGATAATTCAGTGGAGCAAATACTATCACGGACTTGTGGTCAGCGACGATGAAGTGACTGATATAAAGCCGGATAATCTTGGTAACGTATATGTTACGGGCAAAAGTTTTAATCAGTCAAATAATGCGGACTATGTCACAATAAAGTACAATTCAACGGGAAACCAGGTTTGGCTGTCCAGATACAATGGCACAGGGAATGGCGATGACGTTCCATATTCGCTGGCTCTGGATAATTCGGGAGCGGCTTACATAACAGGATCCGCTCTTTTTGCCGCCACAAGTCAGGATATAGTGACAATTAAATATGACAGCAGCGGCTCTCAGATTTGGTTGGTAAATTTTAACGGAGTGGTGGCAAATGGCATTGACCAGGGTCACAGTGTTGCCGTAGCCCCGGGGGGAAACGTAATTGTGGCGGGTTACAGCCAGGGGGCTAATACCGGCGATGATTGTACGACTATCATGTATTCGCAGCCGTTTGGAATCCGGCAAATATCTAACCAGGTTCCTTCAGCTTTCAAATTGACTCAAAACTACCCCAATCCGTTTAATCCATCTACCAAAATAAATTTCGCTTTACCTAAACCGGAACTTGTTAAGATTGTCGTTTATGATATTCTTGGAAGGGAAGTTGCGACTCTTGTAAATGAAAACTTAAAGCCTGGGGCATACCTGGTTGATTGGAACGCCTCAAATTATTCAAGCGGGGTGTATTTTTACCGACTTGAAACCGACGGATTTATCGAAACAAAGAAAATGATTTTAGTAAAGTGAACGGCGTGGCGCGGCATTGAATACAAGGGTAAAGAAAAAAGTCCGGCTTTAACGCCGGACTTTAGCTTCCCCTTACAAATATTTGTCGTGTATATTTTGATTCACCATCTAAAACAATTCTTTGCTCAACAATGCATATTCATTAGCCAGTTCTTCTTTCGCTTTTGTTAAAATGCATGTAACCTCTTTCATTGCGCTTACCTGTTTATCGCTGTCCACAAATTTTCCGATTTGTCTCCAAAGACTTTCTTCAAGGATGTTTATCGCGGTCTGCACTTCATTGATCTCGAATCCTGATTCATATCTTTCTTCCGAAACCCTTTCCATAAACTTAACCATTTGGTCGCATGAGCCTGCCTCAACGCACTCTATCAAAGTGTGGAAAAGTTTCATAAGTCTTATTCTGATATTTTCAGGGTTAAGTTTCTTATAATGCTTTAAATTGGACCTGACAAGATTATCCGTGGAATCCAGCAGTATCATATCAGGCTTGTTGTGCAAAAGTTCTATCAGCGTCATTTGAGTAATCTCCTTAGTATTAACGTTTTTTTCTTACATACAAAATTAAGAAGAAATGCCCGGCTGAAATATGACGCAGGTCATGAAATCAAATGATTTTAAGCAGGTTAGTCTAAGGTCTTATAAACCGCTATTTTTTTGATAATTTATGCCTTTTTGAGCCTTTGCATCAGGCAAAAGCCCGAAATATTAACTGATTTTCGGCTTTAAAACCGCCCTCAATTTCATTTATGTTTAATAATGGTTATTTTTGTTTTCCGCAGCCTGATTTTTAGCTGTAAACCATACATAATTTTTCACAGCATTTATTGAATACCAACGGAGAAATAAATAGCGCCCTGAAGTCATTTTTGAACTCACTGGTTGATTATGCCGGCCTTTTTCCGCCTGCGAGCCTTAATCTTGCTCAGGCGTTCAATAATTACATTATGTACCTTCAGGGAGATTACAGCTGGGCGTTATCACGATTTGTTATTCCCGCAAAGAAGCTCCCGGAACTTGAAGAGCTTATGGGGCAAATTAAATATCCCAAAGACCTGATCTTGCCGTTCTCAGTTCTGGCTACAAACCCGGAAGGCGTTAATGATTTTGAAAAGCATCTTGAACGTGATATAGAACTTATCGGAGAATTTGCCGGGAAATTTGGGTCACGGGTTAAAACCGATGTTTTGGAATTGCGGCTGCCGGCCGATGCAGTGGAAGGAAGCTCAAAAGATCTGAGCGGTCTGATGAAAACTGTAACGGATAGTTTCAAAGACAAGCTTAACATGAATGTGACCGCGTTCTACGAAGCGGCGCTGAAAGGGGATTTTGAAAACAGGGTAATAAAAGCAGCCGAGGCAATCAGCTTTCAGAACGGTTCATCGCGTAATGCAGGATTTAAGCTTAGAACAGGAGGCGTTGAGGCTGCCGCTTTCCCCGCGCCCGGGGAAATTTCATTTGCTTTGATAACGTGTATTGAATATGACGTCCCGATGAAATGCACAGCGGGGCTGCACCATCCAATCAGGCATTATGACGAATCACTACAAACAAATATGCACGGATTCTTAAATGTGTTTGGCGCAGGTATTTTCGCCCAGGTATGCAACCTTGATGAAGATGAAACTTTGCAGATATTAACTGAAGAGGACCCGTATGCATTTCATTTTACAGAAGAAGGAATTGAAATCAATGACTTTGTAGTTTCAAAAAAAGATTTAGAGCTTTCCAGAAAGAAGTTTATGTTATCTTACGGCAGCTGCAGTTTTGATGACCCGATAAATGACCTGAAGACCATGGAGCTCTTGTAATCAATTAACAATTAGCAATTATCAATTACGAATTCAAGAATAGCAATAACAAACCCTTGTCAGCCTGAGCGGAGACGAAGGCAATTTTAAGGATCAAATAGTAAATATCAATTAGGTAATGCAGCAGAAATAATTATCAATATACTCTAATTTTTTCATCAGGATTATCATCTCAAGAAAGAATTAACAACATGATTAAGTCATTTATTGAAATTCCGGCGGATTCAGATTTTCCAATTCAGAATTTGCCATACGGCGTTTTTAAACTTAAAATGGGCGGCGACCCAAGCGTTGGCGTCGCGATCGGAGATTATGTTCTTGACTTATCCATTCTTGAAGAAAAAGGGCTCTTCGAAAAAACCGATATCGGCAAAAGGAAAGTATTCGAACGCAAAAGCCTGAATGCGTTTATGTCGCTGGGAAAAACAGCATGGAAACAGGTGAGAACAATTCTGCAGACAATACTCGGCGAAGATAACCCGCTTCTCAGGGATGATGTAAACCTCCGTAAGCTTGCGATTATTCCTATGGAGGATGTCGTAATGTGCCTTCCGGTTGAGATTGGCGATTACACTGATTTTTATTCCTCAAAGGAGCATGCAACAAACGTGGGGATAATGTTCCGCGGCAAGGATAACGCGCTTATGCCGAACTGGCTGCATATACCGATAGCCTATCATGGACGCTCGAGCTCGATTGTTGTTAGCGGGACCGATGTTATCCGCCCGAAAGGGCAAACTAAACCGGCGGGTTCGGACGAACCTGTATTTGGGCCGACGAAACTTCTGGACTTTGAGCTAGAAATGGGATTTTTCATCGGTCAGGGGAATCCGCTCGGCGAGCCAATACCTGTTGACCAAACATACGACCATATTTTCGGAATGGTGTTGGTAAATGACTGGAGCGCAAGAGATATTCAGACATGGGAATACCAGCCGCTCGGGCCGTTTCTAGCAAAGAATTTTGCGACATCAATTTCTCCCTGGGTAGTTACTATGGAAGCGCTGGAGCCGTTTAAAGTCGAGGGACCCGCACAGGAACCTGCGCCAATGGAATACCTTCAATCCAAAGGGAATTGGGCTTATAACATAGCTTTAGATGTATCGATTGAAACCCCCGGTTTGCCGGAGCCGTTTATATTATCACGAACGAATTTTAAATATATGTACTGGAATATATGCCAGCAGCTTGCCCATCACACGGTGAACGGCTGCAATACTAAAACAGGCGACATGATGGCGTCAGGCACTATCAGCGGGCCAACCAAGGATTCATATGGCTCAATGCTTGAGCTCACGTGGCGCGGCGAAAACCCAATTAAGCTCCCAAGCGGCGAAGAACGAAAGTTCCTACAAGACGGAGATATTTTAACAATTTCCGGTTACTGCCAGGGTGCAGGATACAGAGTAGGTTTTGGCAAGGTTACGGGGAAAATTTTACCGGCAAAATAAAAACTATAAATAAATGTTTGAGACAATAATTTACATTCTAGTCACAGTTTTTTCGCTTATTGTGTTGTATGCTATTGTAGTTTTTGTTTACGCCTTTTTCAAGAAAGACAAGAAGTTGTAGAGTTTACTTTCTTTCCAGGTTTTTTGGAGTAAGGCTCTTATCATATCCTTCGGTGTAAACCGCCCAATCGACATTGGGATAAATTATCTGCGGATTATCTGCGTCAACTTTTACGGAAATAATTTCTCCAGGCTGCGCTTTATTGAATGAGAAAGTATCCATAAACCATCCCGCTTCGGCTGTGTAGGGATTTGTGCGGTCGAGGATTTTAAACTTAAAGAAAACTATTCTTCTTATATCCCCGCTCTGAAAGCCGGGATTAGCTTCTAATATTTCTGCGTTCATGGGTATTGCTCTTTCCTTTTTTAACTTAAGTTGATCGCCGATTTTCTTAAGTTTATTTTGGTCGCGTCTTAACCAAAGAAAAATAATTATTATAGCTAAAACAGGAACCCCAAGGCCGGAAACCATTATTATTAAACCTGAATCCATTTGGTGTAAATGATTTATCTCTTTATAAATTGTAAAAATAATCATAAATTCTGAAAAAGAACCTGGCGAATGAAATCACTGACATCGGTCAGAAAATTTATGAACGATAACCGCGCGAAATTATTAATAACATTTCTTGTTTTGGCGCTGTTAAGATGCGGCGGTAATTTTCAAAAGGGGCAGTACATAGTGAACAATGCCAGCGCATCATCGCTGGCTAATGACAGAGGTATGATAGGAATAGTGGAAGGCTCGAAGCTTGATAAAGACGGGAATATGGAAGGCGGGTCGATTGTCCTGTATTTTCTTGTGGTGGTTCCGGAAGGAAGGTTCACCGGACTTGGTTCTAAAAACGATAACAAATCTTATGAATCGTTATTTGAATACACCTGGTTCGAAAGAGATAAAAATAAAAAAGAGACCTCTTTCGTTTTGAAAATCACCTGGGACAGGGAAAAGGATTTTGTTAATATTTACGACACGAAGCTGAGCAGGAAAGACGGCTCGGCAATCATGATAATATTTGATAAAGATATGAAACCTGCGGTAAAACAGTTTAAGGGGCCTGAAGCCGACAATAACAACGACATACTGGCTTTCTTTAAGAAGCAGGATAAAGACAGTGTCGAGCTCTCAGGAATAAATACATATAAGAGTCCGTAGCGCTTTGAGTTACTTAGTTCATTTCCATTTTCAGCTCCGGCGGGCGTTTTAGAGTTTGATAAACCACGCAATATCGCTCGGTTAACTTAATAAGGCTTTTCAGTTCTTCCTCAGAGGCGGAAGTATCTAGCCTGAAGCTTAGGCGGATATCTTTGAAACCGACCGGCGCATTTTTATCTACAGCCAGTGTGCCGCGAAAATCAATGTCGCCCTCAGCGCTCACTTTTCCGGATCTAACTTCAATTCCTAAAGAAGTTGCCACCGCCCTAAGCGTTACGCCGGCGCACGCAACAAGCGCTTCAAGCAGCATATCGCCCGAGCACAGCTCAAGTCCGCTGCCGCCCGTCGCAGGATGCAGACCCGCCGCTGCGGCAAGCGCTTTGCCCGTTTCAATATTGCATGTCACGCCTTCTCCAAGCGAACCCACGGCTTTAAGAGTCACCAACGCCGATTGGGCCTGTTCTTTGTATTTGTTCTTTAATGGAGCCTGTAACGTGCGAAGTTCATCCTGTTTCATGTTATTATTTGTACCGTTAAGTTATAAGTCGCAATTTTTTCCAAACTTATTGATAATTAGTTTCATAATCATTTCAAAAATAAAGACCAAGTGCATTTCATTTGATATTTCTTAGCGCCAAGTCTCTTAAAGCGTGCGGCAGAAATATGATTGTCAACACCAATTCTTCTCAATTGATTTAATTTTCTAATAAGGTTATTTTGAACATTACATTTACCGGTTCTCTTTTTCAAGGGAATGTCATTTAATGATATATCATTCATTCACATATTAACGGACAGGGATATTCTTGGATTTACTTAATGACTTAAATATTTCGCAGCGCGAAGCTGTCGAGCAGATAGAAGGGCCATGCATGATAGTTGCAGGGGCGGGCAGCGGAAAGACGCGGGTGCTTACTTATAAAATAGCTTACCTGATCGAGTCGGGCGTAAGTCCGTTTGAAATACTTGCGCTTACATTTACCAACAAAGCCGCCAACGAAATGAAGCAGCGTATTTATAAGCTCGTTGGTTCAGGGGCGGATAATATCTGGATGGGAACGTTTCATTCAATATTTGCAAGGATACTCAGGGTTGAAGCAAAATATATCGGTTTTGACCGGAATTTCACCATTTATGACGATCAGGACAGCAAAAAGCAGGTGGAAGAGGCGATGAAATCGCTCAGGATCTCGACAGAAAATCCCAAGCCTGAAGCGGTGATGTCGATGATAAAATCGCTTAAAAATAAACTGACATTGCCGGATGATTTTGCCGGAGTCGCATCAAATACTTATGAAAAAGTTTTATCGACTATATATACGGAATATCAGAACCAACTGATCAAAAATAACTCAATGGATTTTGACGACCTGCTGATAAATCCAATCATATTATTCAAGCAGCATGAGGAGATACTGGAAAAGTACCGCAGCAGGTTCAAATTTGTATTGGTTGATGAATACCAGGATACAAACCGCGCGCAGTATGAGATAGTCAAAATGCTAGGCAAGGGACACAGCAATATATCGGTAGTAGGCGACGATGCGCAAAGCATTTACCGCTGGCGCGGGGCGGAGATTGAAAATATTCTGAAGTTCGAATCTGATTTTGAAGGCACGAAAGTTTTCAAGCTTGAACAGAATTACCGCTCGACTCAAAACATACTTTCGCTGGCAGACGAGGTTATAAAAAAGAATAAACGCCAGATCCCGAAAACCCTGTTTACAGAAAACGATAAAGGCGAGCAGGTGAGTTTAACGGAGGTCCTTTCAGACCGTGATGAAGGGCAGATGATAGTTAAATGGATAATGAGCGAGATCCATAATATGAAGCTTAACTTCAAAGATTTCGTCGTACTTTACCGTACTAACGCGCAAAGCCGCGTTATTGAGGATGCCTTCAGAACCAATTCTATCCCGTATATAATAGTAGGCGGGGTTAAGTTCTACGCCCGCAAAGAAATTAAAGACGTTTTGGCGTATCTGAAAGTTCTTGTAAATCCAAAAGATGATGAAGCGATGACAAGAATCTTGAAATTACGTGAGGGCATCGGCGACCAGACTGTTGACAGGCTGAAACGCGAAGCGAGGGAGAACAACATATCCATTTGCCAGGCGATAATTAAGAATTTTGATGAGAGCGATGGACAGCCGAAGAAACAAACCCGCATAGAATCAGAGCTTTTCAAAATAGGCGCGCTGATCAGGAAATATGCTGAAGTGAAAGAAGGGCTTTCGCCCGGAGAGCTTGCTAGGAGCATAGTTGATGAGATAGGCATTATCCGCGAATTTCGGAATGAAGGCACAGATGAAGCTATGGACAGGATGGATAATGTGCAGGAACTGCTCTCGGGTATTTCTGAATACACTGATACGACAGAGAATGCGACTCTGGAAAGCTTTCTTCAGGAGGTTAGCCTTGTAACTGATTTGGATACTTATGACGACCAGAAAAATGCAGTTACGCTTATGACGGCGCATTCAGCAAAGGGCCTGGAATACCCTGTTGTGTTTATCACGGGTCTTGAAGACGGGATATTCCCGCTTTTAAGCTCAACTCAGTCGCCCGAAGAAATGGAAGAAGAAAGAAGGCTGTTCTATGTTGCAATAACCAGGGCCATGAAAAAGTTATACATGACGTATGCACTGCAGCGTTACAGGTTTGGCTCGGCTATGTACCAGATGAAATCGCGGTTCCTGAATGAGATAGATACCGGTAAACTGAACTATAACAAAAGCTCGGTTGTAAGAACTTCAAGAGGCAGGGTTTACCAGCCGGAAGGCAGCTCTATTAAATACGAGTATTATGATGATGGCGCATCGAAAGACAGTTTCATCGACGAAATAATACGCGAGGGCGCCGGAATTAAAAAAGGAAGCGTTGTATTTCACAACAATTTCGGCAAGGGGAAGGTGCTGGAGCTTACCGGGCGCGGCGATACAAAGAAAGCGCAAATTTTGTTCGACAAAGTGGGAGTAAAAAATGTTATTTTGAAGTACGCGAATCTGAGATTAGCGTAGCAAATAGTAAATGAACTAAATCATAAATTAAATAATGGATTCCCGCTTTCAAGGGAACAGGTTACAGCCTATGAATAAATGGTTATTAAAAACAGAACCCACGGTTTATTCGTATACAAATCTGGAAAAAGATAAGAAGACCCGCTGGGATGGCGTTACAAGTCCGGGCGGATTATCCAAGATCAGGCAGGTTAAGAAGGGCGACCTTGCTTTTATCTATCATACCGGCGATGAAAAGCAGGTTGTTGGCATTGCCGAGATAATTTCGGACCCGTATCCGGACCCGAAAGCGGATAATCCAAGAATAATGGTATTCGATATTAAGGCAAAGAGTAAGATCAAAAATCCTGTCACACTGGCTCAGGTGAAAGCCGATAAGCGGTTCAGGGATTCAAGGCTTGTAAATGAAGGCAGGCTGTCGGTTCAGCCAATGCCTGAGAATTTATGGGAAGCAATTATAGAAATGTCAAAATAATATAACCCGGGGAAAATAAAATGGCAGATAATTTTTCATTTGATATAGTTTCTGAAATAAACTGGCAGGAAGTAGATAACGCAATTAACCAGGCAAGGAAAGAGATCCTGCAGCGATATGACTTCAAAGGCTCAAAGAGCTCCATCGAATACAGCCAGAAAGAAAAGACAATTACCGTGATGGGCGACGATGATTATAAGGCCAAAGCGGTAATCGATATACTTCAAAATAAGTTTGTAAAAAGAGGTATACCGCTTAAAGCGTTAAAATTCAAGGCTCCTGAGCAGGCGTCAGGTGGAATGATAAGACAGGCAATTGATGTGCTGCAGGGTATTAATAAAGACAATGCAAGGCTTATAGTTAAGATAATTAAAGACGCCAAGCTTAAAGTACAGGCTGCAATTCAGGATGAACAGGTCCGGGTTTCCGGCAGGGATAAGGACGAGTTGCAATCGGCCATAGCTCTTGTAAAAGGAGCGGAACTGGATTTCGCCGTCCAGTTTGTGAATTACAGATAGAACTCAGTTAACAATTAGCAGTTAACAGTTTACAATCTGGTGAGTCAATTTTCGTCTTAAAATTTAAACAATTGAATGCGGAAAACCATATTATATATATTATTTATTTTTGCTTTCATGTTAGCTGTTAACTGTTCACTGTTAACTGCTCAGAATAAGCTCGATGTCATTGCAATAGACCCAGGACATGGAGGCAAAGACCCGGGGACAATAGGAGTAACCGGAGCTCTTGAAAAAAATATTGTGCTGGCTATTGCCCTCAAGCTTGGCGACATGATCCACAACAGATTCCCTGATATAAAAATTATCTATACACGTTCAAACGACGATTTCCCTGCCCTCCGAGAAAGATCCAAACTGGCTAATGAGAACAGGGCGAAGCTGTTCATAAGCATTCATGCCAATCACAAGAAAATGGATGAAACTGAAAAAAGCGGATTTGAAATATATATAATGACAAAAGATCACGCGCAGGAAGCCATAGGCATTACTGAGCGCGAAAATTCCCTTTTGAAATTTCAAAGGTCAGGTTCTGATACAACCGATAATTTTATTTTCTCAAGTTTGGCTCAAAACGGGTATTACAAATTCAATGAATACCTGGCTTCCAATGTCGAATTAAGCATGCTGAATTCGACCCAGATACATTCAAGGGGCATAATGCAGGCAGGTTTTGTTGTAATCATTGGGGCGTCTATGCCTTCAATTCTGGTTGAAACCGGATATGTTTCAGACCCTGTTGAGGAAAAATACCTGACTTCATCTGCGGGTCAGACAGCCATTGCGACCGCTTTGTTTAATGCTTTTGTAAGTTTCAAATACGTTTACGAGTCGAATTAACCGAAAACACCTGGCTCCCAATTCATCTTCCGCGATTTAAATTCAAGAATGTTATAAGTTTAAGTATTGCTCTGAATATATGCATTTTCTGCATATAATTGTTGTAAATCGTAACAATTATAATTATATTTAGATAAGAGATTTATCTAAAGAAACATTTTAAGTGTCATGAGTAACTACATTAAATATATAATTGCGATAACAGCCATAATATTTCTTATTGGCTGCGGAAAAAAAGACGATCCAAATACAAACAGTAAGTCAAACATTCAGTATCTGGCAGATAAAGAAAAAGAGCTTAATGACCGTGAGGCAAAGATCAAGCTGAAAGAAGTTGAGTTGGATGAGCGTGAAAAGAAGCTTAACGGGCTTGAAAATAAACCGACCGGCGATAGCACCAAAACAACAGTTCAAAAGGATACTTCAAAACTGACTGATAAAGAGAAAAAACAAGAGAAAGAAAAAGAGAAACAGGAAAAGAAAAAAGAGATACAGCAGGAAATTTCAAAGAAGTTTGAAAATCCGCAGGGAACCGTAAAAGACTACTATGAATACATCCAGCGCGCGATAAACGAGAAGGGAAATTTCGATTCGAACATGAAAAAGGCGCAGAAATACTTCCCGTCGCGCTCGGCGGAAAAGCTAAAAGGGGGTTACAGGAACACAAAGGCTTTTACCGTGCTGGAAGAGCCAAAAGTATTAGCCAAAAAGGATAATACTGCGCAGGTGGTCTCAAAGGTCCAGCAGACGCAGACAATCAAAAAAGACGGTAAAGATACTGACGTCACAAAAACATTAACTGTAACTTACAATCTTGCCGCAAATAAGAACGGCGAGTGGGTAATTACAGGTAATTCAGTTAAGGAAGACCAATAACCGCGAAATCATAACCACAAAAAAGAACGATTGGCTATCCCAATAGCTGACCAAACCTACAAAGCCTGTTCCTTTTATCCGGAACAGGCTTTTTCTGTATCAATGGATTACGTTCCGGATTGAAACTCCTTTGATATGCCAATATTTTATTATTTTTTCAATCATTAATAATCATTAAATTTGTTTTTCCCGTAATATAAAACATAATCAATAACAAATATTTAATATTTTGGAGAAAGCGACTACCAATGAGTATATTAATCAATAAGAAAACAAAGGTTATGGTTCAGGGCATAACAGGCGGAGAAGGTTCATTTCATACCCGCCAGATGTTAGAATATGGCACGAATGTGGTTGCCGGAGTAACTCCCGGTAAAGGCGGTTCTAAATTTGATGAGAAAGTCCCGATATTCAATTCATGTTCGGACGCTGTTAAAGCCACAGGCGCAAATGCTTCGGCAATATTTGTCCCGCCCGCTTTTGCGCTTGATGCAATTATGGAAGCTGCAGATAGCGGAGTGAATGTTATAGTATGCATCACCGAAGGGATACCAACCCGCGATATGATAACTGCCAAGAACTACCTTGAAGACCTGAACAAAGCCGGAAGAAATGTCAGAATGGTGGGACCAAATTGTCCCGGTGTAATCACTCCTGGAGAGTGTAAGATTGGGATCATGCCCGCCTCAATCCACAAAAAAGGAAAGATCGGAGTGATTTCCCGCAGCGGAACTTTAACATACGAAGCGGTTGCGCAGTTAACTGAGCTCGGATTGGGCCAATCAACTTGTATGGGCATAGGCGGCGACCCGATAATCGGCTCTAATTTCATTGACGTAATGAAGCTTTTTAATGAAGATAAAAACACGGATGCGGTAGTTATGATAGGCGAGATTGGCGGAAACGCCGAAGAAACCTGCGCGGCTTATGTTAAAAAATATATGACTAAACCTGTAATAGGATTTATAGCCGGAAGGACAGCGCCTCCGGGAAGAAGAATGGGGCACGCCGGCGCAATAATTGCAGGCGGCAAAGGAACAGCGGAAGATAAAATTGCCGCAATGAAATCCGCCGGAATCCGCGTGTCGATGTCTCCAGCCGATATAGGGATCACAGTTAAGATGGCGCTTGATAAGTTAAAAGCAAAACCGGCTAAAAAGACGGCGAAGATATCAACAAAGAAAACCGCGAAGAAGAAAGTTATAAAAAAGAAAGTTGTTAAGAAAATTAAAAAGACAGCAAAGAAGGTCAGGAAGAAATCTGCGCGAAAAAGATCCTCACGAAAGAAGTAAACGTCAGGTTTATAGATAAGTATGAACTACACTATCATTAGGATCAAGAACGCGCAATTCTACGCTCATCATGGAGTATTGGACCAGGAGCGCACAAACGGAGGACTATTTGAAATCGACGCGGAGCTGACGTGCGACATTACTTCGGCTCAGACCGAAGACAACCTGAAGAAGACGCTTGATTATGAACAGGCATACAGGTTCATAAAGGAAGTTGTTTCGGGTTCGAAGTTTTACCTTATCGAGGCCCTGGCTTACAGGATATCGCTCAGGCTGATGGAGAATTTCCCAATGATACAGAAGATCACCATAAAGGTTCGCAAGCCTTCGCCGCCGCTTGGGGGAGTTGTAGAGCACGTTGAAATAGAACACACAGAATACCGAAAATAATTTCCAATTCACTTGCCCTGCGCTCCTGCCGGTTGAATCCGCCGGATCGCTTCGGGTTGGAGTTTAAAATTGATGGTCAGAATATTCCTCGGTTTGGGCTCAAACATAGGAGCGCGCTTGAGCTATCTGCGAAAAGCGGTGCGTGAAGTCTGCCTGCTTCCGGGTTTTGATTTTTTGGCGCATTCGTCCATTTACGAAGCCGAGCCATGGGGATTTAGGGATCAAAACAAGTTTCTGAATTGCGTGCTGGCTTGTATATGCAGGCTTAAGCCCGAAGAAGCTCTGCGGGCGCTCAAAAAAGTCGAAATTGAAGCCGGCAGGAAACAGCGCGAAAAATGGCACGAGCGGGAAATCGATATAGACATTTTGTTTTACGGAAACCGGGTCATAAATAGGGGTGGTTTGGTAATCCCTCATCCGATGTTGGTCAACCGGAATTTTGTTCTGAAGCCGCTTTCAGAACTTGCGCCCGCTTTTGTTCATCCTGTATTGATCAGGAACGTGGAATATCTTTTTAATCATACAAAGGATAAAAATAGAGTATATTTATATTCCGAGAGGTTTTGAGAAACAGATAATATTCGGACTTTTCAATAAATTTACAGCGATATTGGCCGAAAACATTTTAAATAATAATTCCCAGATCAGCTACATAGCCATAGAAGGGGTTATTGGAGCGGGTAAAACTTCAGTTGCCTCCAGGCTGGCGGATAGGCTTAACGCGAGGCTAGTGCTTGAGAATTTCGAAGATAACCCGTTTCTGGAAAAATTCTATTCTGACCCGCGCGCCTATGCTTTCAGGGCTCAGATGTTTTTCCTGCTGGAAAGATTTTCGCAGCTGCAGGAGCTCCACCAGAAAGAGCTTTTCAGAAACTACGTGGTAAGCGATTATATTTTTGAAAAGGATAAGATATTCGCTTATATGAACCTCAACGACGACGAGCTGAAGATCTACGAACAGGTTGTGCAGGCCCTTGACAGGAACGTTGTTAACCCTGACCTTGTTGTATACCTGCAGTCATCTGTAGAAAGGCTGATGCGGAATATAAGGCAAAGGAACCGCAGAATAGAAAAGGAGATAACTGAACAGTATATAGAAAACCTGAACGATGCGTATAACTATTTTTTTTCGAGATATAAAAACTCAAGAGTGATGATTGTGAACTGCGGGGAAGCGGATTTTGTAAACAACCCCGCGGATTTTGAAGACCTGGTAAATGAAATTTTTAAAGCGGAAAGAGGCGCTATTGAATATTATAACCCGGCTCTCAGAAAGACGGCGCAGTAAAGAAATGAAGATAGTAATATTTGCAATGCTCATTTATGGAGTATACCTCCTTCTTAGGTATATATTCCGGTCGCTCGCAGGTCAGCCTCCAAAATACAATGAGCCGCGGGATGAGAAACCCCGCCGGACTATCGACCCTGATAATATAGAAGATGCAGATTTTGAAGAGATAAAGAAAGACAAGTAACAAATTAATAACGTGGGAAAGTCCGATAAGTTATTTGGCGGTATTGGAATTAAGCTTCTCAAAGGATTTGTATTAGAAAGCAATGTAGATCCCGCGAAAATTGACCATAGCTCGGTAAAGAATATATTGGCGGTCTTGCGCCATCAAATGGGAGATATGCTTTGCGCTACCCCGGCGCTCAGAACCCTTAAATCATTTTACGCCGGCGCTAAACTGACTCTGGTTACCAAAAAATCCACAAGATATGAAGAAATATTCACAGGCGTTAATTCAATTGCCGATGAAGTATACACGTTCGAGAACGGATTTGAGAACTTCTTAAATCTTGTCCGTGAATTAAAGGAAAAAAAATTCGATCTGGCGGTAGTTCCGTCAACCGTTGTATTTTCTTCGACAAACCACCTGTTGGCTTATTATTCTGATGCAAAAATACGGGCCGGCGTAAAATCGATGGACTATGAACCAAACAAAGTAAGTTACCTGCTGAACGTAAAAAATGATTTTGAGTGGGCGGTAAAAAAAACTCACCAGATCGAACGAAATCTTGAAATAATCAGGCAGCTGAATATTCCAGCAACTGAAAAGAGAATTCGGATAGAAATCGGCGATGAGCTGAAGCAGTTTGCAGAAGGTTATTTCATGGAGCATAATATCGACCGATTGAAGCCGGTTATAGGATTTCATCCTGGAGCGGGAAAGGAATCAAACGTGTGGCCGGCTGAAAAATTCGCAGACCTCGCGCAAATGGTAAGCGCCCGGTTTGACGCCCGGATCTTCATTTCCGAAGGGCCCGATGACAGGAAGTATGTTTCGGAAATGGTTGCGGCCCTGAAAGAAAAGCATGGAATTGAAAATCCTGCTTCTTATAAAGGACTTTTAATGAGGGATTTGGCGTTAATTAATCTATGCAGTTTGCTGGTTACTAACGATACCGGAATCATGCATCTGGCTTCCGGTTTAGAGGTTCCAATTATAGCGCTTTTTGGGGAAACCAAGGCAAATGAATGGGGCCCGGTAGGTGAATTTAAGGTTTCGGTTCAGTCAGCTAATTCCAAAATAAGCGCTATTGAAGCCCAAAGCGTTTTCGAGCAGTGCTCGTTTCTCCTAAAAAAGAAGTATTCATCAAAAATGGCTTAGTTTTTGCAATTTTTTCAAAATTCTTTTAGTCTTGACAATATTTTTATCTCAATTTATATTGCTTAAAATAAAAAGGGCAAATAGTTATAGATTAAATTGTTAAAGGTTTTAATTACTGTTTATTAAATTTCGCTGTTTCCGGATTGCCTTTAACAATTTTATTCATTTATAATTAGAACCGAATGTTGAAGGTAAACATTCAAAATTCGGTTTTTTTATTATAGAACTATTTAAAGTAATACTATGAGAACTATATCAATTTTGTTTCTGGTTTCGTTATTGATTAGTCCTTTTTATTTGTTCGCACAAAGGGTCCAAAAAGACAACACACCGGTCCTTGAGCTGGATAAAAGCGAATTGCTAAAGGGCCAGAAAATTGTTGCGGCAACTGAAGAAAAAAATACCGCAGACTATAAGATTATTAGTTCTAACTCCTCGTATATTGAAATTGAATTCTATCCGAAATATAATAAACCGAACGTAATAGATTTCCAGGGACAGCAATACCTAACGCTTGATTTTGACGGGGCTGTTGGCAAAACCGAAAAAGATGCCGGCCAGCCTGACCTTAGAAAAAGAGTTTTCAGCGTTATGTTCCCTTCGGAAGTGAACAACAAAGTAACAGTTACAGATTACCAGGTGAATGACGCTCCAAATATTAACCTTGCCCCGGTACCGACGGTTATCCCGATAAAAGCGAATCCCAAAAATCCGGAAGACTACAAGTTTTTGTATTTAAGAGATTCGAAAACTTTTTCTCAAAACAAGTTTTACCCTGAAAACATTGCGTCGCTTGAGGCGGTGGGCCGCCTGAGAGACGGCACGATAGGAAATCTCGTGATATTCCCTTACCAGTACAACCCGGTTACCAGGCAAATGAAGCAATATACGCGCATAAGGGTCAGGATTACTTTCGGGCAGTCGCCCGTTTATCTGAACAAGCCAAGGTCAAAAGAAGAGATTAGCCTGTTAAAAGGCGTTGCGTTGAATTCGGATTTAGCAATGAATTGGGTAAACCCGGGAACAAGAAATATAAAACGTGTAAGTCCGCAGGTTACAAACAGCCCGTTTGCGACTGGCGACTGGTATAAGATAGAGATCAAAGATAACAGCGACGGTCAAAGCGAAGGCGTTTACAAAATGACAAAGAGCTTTCTTGAAAGCGCAGGGATCAATTTATCAGGCGTGGATCCAAGAACGATAAAGATGTACGGCAACGGAGGCGGGCTTCTGCCTGAAGACATGAACGTCGTCAGGCCCAGCGATATTCAGCCCATACCGATCTTTATTTATGGCGAAGATGACGGGCATTTTGACACGCAGGACTTCATACTCTTTTATGCAAGCAGCGTTAATAAGTGGAACTATGATACAGCCACAGGTATTTACAGCCACGTTCTTGATTATTACAGCTCTTCAAATTATTATTGGATATGTCTTAACACGCCGGGACCCATTGACCCTGAATTCAGGATGATAAGCGTCCCGTCAGAGAACGGGAACAACCAGATTCTCCAGACAACATTCAAGGAAAGAATTTTTTTGGAGCAGGAGCAATCGAACCTGATAAGTGAGGGAAATCTATGGCTAAGCGAGAGAAAAAACGACGGGGAGTCGTTTGTTTGGAATACAAACATGACCGGACTTGCCGCTGACAGCAACATATTATATATTGTTAAGCCTGCAAGCCGTGTTGTAAATTCAAATGCGCCGGGCCCTTGTCCTTATAATGTCGTTTTTAAGATAAAGGACGATAATACATCTGTGGCTGAGTTAAACTACCCCATGCAGTGTATCAATCCCGGCTTTGGTGCCTGGATTACGACTTCCGTAACCAGTTTTTCTGTAAATGCATCATTGAAGACCCCGCCGAACTCAGAGGCTACAAGCCTTAGAGCCACATTTCAATGCGGCACACCTGACGGCGAAGGATATATGGACTGGATGGAGATTCAATACCCACGCAGACTAAACAGCGCCGCCAATGATTTGCTCAGGTTTGACTCTCCCAATATTAACGGTGTTGTTGAGTACAACGTGTCTTCATTCAGCGGGACAGACATCAGGGTGTTTGACGTTACGAACCATAACGGCGTTAAAATGATCCAGCCGATTTCAAGTTCTACAAGCGATGTCAGGTTTCAAAAGACGCAGGTCCGTGGCAGCTTGAGCCGGTTTGTGGTAGCCGGTCCAAACGGGTATAAGACGCCTACGTCAATTTCGCAACGGGTTGCAAATCAGAATCTTCATGGTATTTCCGACGGCGCGAGCTTTGTGATAATCACACATCCGGATTTTATGGCGGCTGCTAACAGGATAAAAGCAAAAAGGGAAGCAGGCGGGCCAGGCTCCGCAAATTATCTTCATACCTCAATATTTACCTGCGACCAGATATATAACGAGTTTTCCGGCGGAGTGCTGGATGCGGTAGCTCTCAGAGATTTTTTGAAAGAAGCATATGAGAATTGGCAGGAAAGGCCGGTATATGTTTTGCTGCTTGGATCGGGCTCTTTTGATTACAAGAATATTTTTGCCATCGCCGACATAAAAAATTGGGTGCCGCCTTATGAAGTAACTGATCCGCAAATTGACCAGGTAGCCGGGTATGTGACGGATGATTTTTTTGCCAATGTTGTGGATGACCCTGCCGGCAGGCCCGATGTCGGCATAGGCAGAATTCCGGCTAAGAATCTGAATGGAGTGAATGATGCTAACAATTACCTTGATAAGATTGATTGTTATGAAGACCCCGTAAATAACGGTTACTGGAAAAACAGGATGGTTTTTGTGGCAGACGACGGCTATTCGGGCGATCTTTATGACGGAACTCAGTTTACAGATCAGAGTGAAGACCTATCTGAAAATCATACGCCACAGGTATTCGACAGGGTTAAACTTTATCTTATTGCATATCCGACCGTTATTACAGCTCAGGGCAAAAGGAAACCCGGGGTGAACGCGGATATTATCAAATCGTGGAATGCGGGATGTCTTAATATCCATTATATAGGACACGGAAGTCCCGATGTTTGGGCGCACGAATATGTACTTGAAAAAGACGTAGTAATGAGCCAGATACATAATCAGTGCCAGTATCCGTTTGTAAGCATTGCCAGCTGCGATATGTCGAAATTTGACGATCCAAATAATGTTTGCGCGGCAGCAAAATTTGTCATAACTGCCAATAAAGGCGCAATTGGGACTCTTGCAGCTTCCAGGCCTGTTTATGGGACCTCCAACGCCATACTAATGCAGTACTTCTTTGACAGACTTTATGGACAAAGGGATACGCTTCTTTACCCGGTGAGGTTTGGCAAAGCCATATTCCAGACCAAACAGTTTAGCCAGTCTTACTCTGATAACGATAAGAAGTTCATATTCCTGGGCGATCCTTCGCTTCGTATGGCAATCCCTCGCTTTCAGACAAGAATAGACAGCATCAGCGGGCTAAACGCAGACACAATGCGCGCGCTGAGCAAAGTGAAAATATACGGTTCAATTATTAACCCGGATTCTTCGTTTTGGTCGGGCTTTAACGGCAATATTTATGTAAAAGTTTATGACGTTCCTAGACAGATTGAAATAGACGAAGTATACCAGGGCCTTGTGTACGCTTTCAGGTTCAAACTTGCAGGAGGTATAATTTATTCCGGATATACTAATGTAACTAACGGAAAGTGGAGTACAGAATATGTTGTGCCAAAAGATCTTTCATACCTGAACCAAAACGGCAAACTGGTAAACTACTTTTATAATAACCAGGCAGACGGGGCAAGCTTGTATACGAATTTCATTGTCGGCGGAATCAATCCTGATGCGCCTGTGGACACAACGGGTCCGCGCATAAACGCATATCTCAACAACCGGAATTTCCGTTCAGGGGATGTTGTTAATGAGAATTTCAAGCTGATTGCGGATATGTTTGATGAATCGGGCATAAATACTACAGGCACAATAGGCCACAAAATTGAAGCTACGCTGGACGGAAATGAAAGCAATAAATATGACCTTACTACTTATTATAACAGCGATACGTCATATAAATCCGGAAGCCTCAGTTACGATTTTACCGGGATAGGCGACGGAAATCATACCCTTAATATAAGGGCCTGGGATACGTATAATAATTCTTCCCAGGTCACTATTAAATTTGAAGTTGTTTCAAGCGGTGTTGTACAGGTCGTGAACGTTTATAATTTCCCGAATCCGTTCAGAGACGGCACTGCGTTTACATACCAGCATAATTATCCCGGACTTGTTAGCACGAAAATAAAAATTTATACTGTCGCAGGCAGATTAATAAAAGAAATTGACCAGCCGGCTACGAACGACAAATTTGTATATATACCATGGAACGGCAAAGATGCGGATGGCCAGACTTTGAGCAATGGTATCTATATTTATAAAGTTGTGGTCACTACAGACGCAGGAACGGCGATAACGAACGTCGGAAAGCTGGCTGTTCTAAAATAGTTTTTTGAATTAGAAAAGAGTTTTAATAATATTTAGGAGGTTAAATCCAGATGTCAAAAGTAAAAATAGGTTGTATTATTGCGTTCCTGTTTGTGGTTTCGGGCAGGGCATTTTCACAGGGCGAGTCGGCCGTGCCCTTTTTGTTAATAGGTCCTAATTCCGGTAATGCCGGTATGGCTGAAACAGGCGCAGGATTGGTTAACGATGCTTCGGCTATGTATTGGAATCCCGCGGGACTTGGTTTTCAGAAAGGTATTGAAGTGAGTATAACTCACTCGCCGTGGCTTCCGGGGCTTGGACTTGGCGATCTGTTCTATGATTATCTAAGCGCTAAATATCATTTGAAGAAGCTGGGCGGAACGCTTGGAATGAGCATAACCTATTTGAATATAGGAACAATTATAAGGACCGACGAGTTTGGAAATGAGATCGGTTCGTACCAGGCTTTTGACGGAGCTATTGCCGTAGGTTACGGCACAAAAGTTACGCGCGACTTGGGAGTCGGCGTTGTCACAAGATTCATTTACAGCAAGCTGGCCGTTGGTAATGTGGGTATCGAGAAAGGAACAGGCGTTGCCTACGATTTGGATTTTGATCTTTCTGTGCTTTGGAGGCCCTCAAAAACGAAACTGAAGTTTATTAACAACAAACTTGGAATTGGCCTGAACTTCTCAAATCTTGGCCCAAAGGTTACTTATGTTGACGCAGCACAGGCTGACCCGCTGCCTTCAAACCTGAGGCTGGGATTTGCTTACGATGTATATCAAAGCCAGTTCAACAACCTGACTCTCACAGCCGATTTCAACAAATTAGTGGTAAAAAGAGGCGATAACGGAGAGTCTGACCCATTGTACAAAGCCATATTCACATCATGGGGCGGCGGCGCTAATAACGTGTTAAAATCAATTCAAAGCTCAGTTGGAGCGGAATACTGGTATGGCGACCCGAAACTTATTGGGCTGACAGCCGGGTATTTCTATGAAGACCCCGATCACGGCGCGAGGAAATACATAACTCTTGGCGCAGGGTTGAGGTACGATATTTACGGATTTGATTTCAGCTATATAAATACAATAGAACAGAACCATCCTCTTGCAAATACTCTGAGGTTTACTCTTATGGTGAACATAGGAGGGAAGAATGAGCCGCAGAAAAAACCTGAAAACAAGGAGCCTGAAAAGACGCCTGGAAAATAGTCTGAATGAAAAATAACAAGCTTGGCTTCTGCGCCGCGATATTAATTGTCTTATTGCTTTTAATGTCATCGGCGGCGCAACTGTACTCTCAGCATATCAAAAGTTCGCAGTTAGTCCTGGATCACCACATCAATTATAATCCTGAGATAAAACCGAACAATAGCTATAACAATTTTTTGTTTTCTTTCGCTGTGCCAGACACGCTGAACATTTACGCTATTATGGTGCAGTTCAGGCAGACAAATAATCCCAACGTTACGGGAAACGGCAGGTTTGACTTATCGTCAGATTACCCTGATTCGGTCGATGCGCCGCCTCATGACAGCCTGTATTTCGCCAACCATCTGGAGTTTTTGAAAAACTATTACTTCAAGGCATCCAAAGGCAAGCTTATTGTTAATTTTAAGGTCCTTGGTTCGGTGAGGACCCTTTCCCAAACGCTTGACCAGTATTCGCCGGGGAAGAACGAAGGTCTAAATAAGATTGGCAGGCTGTTCTACGAAGCATGGGCTTCGGCAGACAGCGTGTCAGGATTTTTATCAGGCGTCAACCCTGATAAATCCGCTTTCATGATATTTCACGCCGGCGTCGGCAGAGACGTCGACCTGATCTCATCAGGTATATTTTCCGGGCAGCTTGATATACCATCTATTTACTTCAGCAATAAATCGTTGAAACAGATATACGGGGATACCACGCAGGGTTTTTATACCCGTGAGAATTTTGTTATACCCAGTTCGTGCGTTCTGCCGGAGCAGGAGTGGAGAATAATTAACACAAGTTTCGGCGATCAGTTCCTGGAATTGGGGTTGAATGGCATCACCGTTGCAACCATAGGCAGCTACCTTGGATTACCTGACCTGTTTGATACTCAAACCGGCAGGACAGCAATAGGCAGGTTTGGATTAATGGACGGGCAATCGCTGTTCAGTTATTTAGGAGTATTTCCACCGGAGCCATCAGCGTGGGAAAAGCAGTACCTTGGATGGATTAACCCTATTGTGGTCAATTCAGACGGCACGTACACTACCAGGGCCGCAAGCCTGGATTGGAACGGAAACAGTTCTGTGTACAAGGTCCTTATCAGCGAAAAGGAATATTTCCTGATAGAAAACCGCAACAGAGACGCTTATAAGAACGGAGAAAAAGTCGTTTTCGTAAGCCGCGGAGTCAGAGACTCGGTGACATTTAACCAGGATGTAGACGGGTTTTCAAATGACGGCGTTGGGTTGTTGAAGGGAAATATAGTTGACGTGGACGAACTTGACTGGAGCCTTCCGGGTTTGAAGAATGACACGGCTAATTACCAGGGCGGAATACTTGTCTGGCACATAGATGAAAACGTGATTGATGCAAAGTTTGCCTCAAACACAATTAATACAGATATTCATCACCGCGGTGTAGACGTTATTGAAGCAAAGGGCTCGCAGGATATAGGGGTTGTTATAAGCACGCCTTTGGGCGATTATGTAAGCGACGGATTCTTCGTGGATTTCTGGTATAACGGCGAGCATTACAGGCCTGCAAATATTTATCAGAATGCGTTCAACCAGTCTACAATCCCGAATTCTAACAGCTATACCGGAATTCATTCGCGGGTTTGCCTGTCAAATTTCAGTTCAATAGATTCCTCAATGACGTTCACATTCCAGCAGTGCAGCCCGATAACCAATATAAGCAACTACCCGCACAAAGTGGGGAAGGATCTAACAGGTAATGCGCAGCCGATAGGAATAGACTATAACGGCAACGGACTGGATGAAGTTTTTGTGAACGTTAACGATACGCTGTACGGATTCAGAGATAACGGGAATCCTATCAGGGTCGATATGCCCAACGGATTTTTAAAAGACAGCGTTGCGGATTATCCTGTTAGCTATGTGGAGTATGCAATTGGTTCAAAGTTTGGCGGGGGTTCGTCAAATAAATATATAGCCGGAGTTCATGGCAACAAGTTCAGTTTGCTGGGCTTTACAATAGACAGCCTGACTTCAAGCCCGGGTATTATTAATATTTATCACAGCGGCGGAAATTTGACTACGCCGGTTCTCAATATAGCAAGCTCTACGGCCCAAACCAAGTCTGTTTATGCCGGCTCGTCTGACGGTAAAATTGTGTCGTTCAGGCTTGACTCGCTCTTCGAGAAAGTAACGGCATTTTCAACAAACCCCGTAGTTGAATTAGCCGCCGGTTCAGGAGGCGTTTTGCCGCTGCAGCCTGCTGCAATTGATAATACAAATAAGTTTTTTGCAGAAAGCTCAATTCCATATGACGTTCAGCCTATTGAAGCGGTCAGCCGTTCGGTTACCGTGGACCTTTCAAATAAGATAAGGCTGGAACAGTCAACAGGGATCATTTCCGGCAATCTTGGAATCGGAACTGTATTCACATCTCCCGTAATTTCCAACATGTTCAATAACGGAAAGCAGGAAATATTATTTACTGCCGATGACAAAGTTTTCGCGGTGAATCAAAAAGGCGTAGTTGTTGATAATTTCCCCTTCAGCGTTGTAGGTATAAGCAGAATTTCAAGCGGAATTTCCGTAGCCGATCTGGATGGCGATGGTTTGATGGATATTATTTTCGGCACAATCGACGGAAGAGTGTACGCATATAACACTAATGGCAAAGTTCTGGACGGGTTCCCGCTGCTTACAGGATCAGAAGTGAAATCAACGCCGGCAATTATAAATACAAACGGAAAGTTCGGGATAATAGTTTACTCGACCGATGGATATTTATACGGCTGGAAGACCCCCTGGAATTACGACTCGACAAGGATACAATGGAGAAATTATTTAGGGAATAAATATCTTGAGAATAATAATTTTAATGTAACCGGTTCGAGCGCAACGGGTCCGTGTTTGCCATCTGACAAAGTTTATAATTGGCCCAATCCGGCATACGGTAACTCAACAAATATCAGGTATTTCCTGGGGAATGACGCGGGTTCTGTGAGTATAAAGATAATGGATTTGGCAGGCGAGCTTGTGACAACATTGCCAGGCACGAACTTCAAAGGGCTTGATAATGAGGTCCAGTGGGATATATCGAAGGTTCAAAGCGGTATATATATAGCTGTGGTACAGCTTCAGGGAGGAAGCTGCAATGAAACAGCGTCGATCAAGATTGCAGTCGTTAAATAAAAATTTACGTAATAATTATTTTAGACCAGGTCCTACCGGATAGTTCCGGCGGGGCCTTTTTTATGGATAACGCTATATTAATATTATTAGGAATTTATTTCTTAGAACACCTGGTTTTATATTTCGGGCTGCTTGTAAATTTGAGGCGCCCAGGTGAGGCCGGGGGCTCTCTCCCGTTTGTTTCTGTAATTGTTGCCGCAAAAGATGAAGAGAACAATATAGCGGCATGTATCGAATCGCTGCTTGAGCTTGACTATCCGGATGATAAGCTTGAAATAGTTCTTGTAAATGACCGCTCAACCGACAGAACAAAAGAAATTATGCTCCGCTACACAGAAGCGAACGGAGTTTTAACATACCTTGAGATCAATTCCGTAACAGGAGCATTAAAGGGCAAAGTTAACGCTTTAGCTCAGGCGATAGAATCAGCTAAAGGAGAGATTATATTTACAACCGATGCGGATATCAAAGTGAAGCCTACGTGGATCAGCGGCATGATCAAGTATTACGATTCGGATACCGGCGTGGTGAGCAGCTATTCAACCATCGCTCCCAAAAATCTTTACTGGGGGCTGCAGTCGTTTGACTGGCTCTACCTGCTGGGAATCGCTTCGGGCGGAGATGGTATTGGAATGCCGATAAGCTGCGTTGGCAATAACATGTCTTATCTGAAAGAAACGTATGAGAAAGTAGGCGGATACAGTAAAATTAAGTATTCAATTACCGAAGATTTTATGCTGCTTCAGACTATAACAAAGCAAACCAATTGGAAATCAAAATTCCCGGTGAACATTGACATAATGAACGAAACTTATCCGTGCGCTGATATTGGCGAGCTCTACAGGCAGAAGAAAAGATGGGCGAAAGGCGGGCTGGGTTCTCGGACCGCCGGAATGTTCGTTGGGGCGATGGCATGGCTCAGCGGACTGGTTTTATTTATGGGATGGATATTCGCATTAAAACCGTATTTGATTTTCGCAGCCGGAAAGTGTATTGTTGATGCATTCTTTGTTTATCCAGCGGTAAAAGAGTTCAGGATGTGGAAAGTGTATTTGTATCTTCCCTTTTTTGAGATCTATATGGCGCTTTATGTTTTCCTAATGCCCTTTATTTTGATTGTTGACAGGAACGTGATCTGGAAACAGCAGAAGGTGTGAATCACTCAGTCGTAATAAGCCCTAAGTTCTTTCCCCATAAATTTAACCGTCCATAATATTACTCCCATATCGTCAAGAAACCCAATGACTGGCAGCGCGTCCGGTATAGCGTCGGCAGGCGAAAGAAAATAAAGCAATGCGGCCACTACCACGGATTTTCTGTACCATTTTACATTTCTATCCATCATATATTTCTTAAGCGCTATAATGTGCTTAATGAATCCCTTTACGCTGTTCTTATTGCGCTCCGCTTTTCGCTGTACCTTTTGAGACAGGACGTGCGTTTCAAGCTCGGAAAGCTCGCCCTCGCGGTAATAGTCCTCTAAGAAATCGGCATTGTATTCGTGTTGTTTTGATTTGCTCATCTTATAAATAGATCTAAAAGTTTATAATATGGACCTGCAACCGCCAGGATAATTGAAAAAAAGAACTTTGAAAATCCCGGCACGAAGTTGAAGACCAGCAGAATAAGAAATATTCCGGCAAACCCGATAGAACGGAATCTCATAGCAGTTTCATCCGGGAGAACATTTGCGAGCACGTGAGAGCCGTCAAGCGGCGGAATAGGGATCATATTAAAGATAGCGAGCGTTACATTAAGCAAAATGCCGGCATAGAACATTTTTACCATGTATGAAATAAATTCCTGGCCCATTGTTCCATCGCCTGGGCTAAGCGCCTTATTAATATAGAAGAACAATGCAACCGCCAAAACGCAGGCAAGGGCGATAAGCAAATTAGAAAGCGGGCCCGCAACCGTAACCAGCGTATCATCGCGTTTGAGGTTTCTGAAATTCCTGGGGTCTATAGGCACGGGTTTTGCCCACGCTATCAAAACTCTGCCCGTTGCAAAAATAGAAAACAAAGGAATAAGGATAGATCCCATCAGATCGATGTGTGGAACCGGGTTAAGCGTGATACGCCCGAGGTCTTTGGCCGTGGTATCGCCGCATCGGAGCGCAACCCATGCATGGGCCATTTCATGGAGCACAACCGAGAAAATAAGTATCGGGATTATATATATGTTCTCTAAATATGAGCTAAGATTCACTTCGCATCAAAATCTGATTACCGGAAACTTGATCTTCACATATGCGCCGAAATTGGAAAGGTCTTTCATATAATTATATTTGACGTAGAAATCCAGCACGAACAGCGTGACCCCGAAACCTGCGCTTACGCTGGTCCTGGAATCAGTAAGAGGGAGCCCTTGAAGAGATACATTGGGATCTATGTCTCTTCTTATCTTATTTGTCTTAACGTCAAGAGTTAAAAATGGGATGCTGTAGGGCGAATTGAACAGCCTCGCAAGCGAGTATTCTATGCTTAACCCGTAGGATACTATATGAGTTCTGAACGTGTTGAGAGTGTATAACGTGGTAAACTGGTCCTTCCCGAGATAGCTGAAGTAAGTTATCTCCCCGCCAATAACGAACGGGAAAATTGTTGTTGACGTATATTCAAGCCTTCCGAGAATTCCGAACGTTGGAATTGAGTTATCTCCGAATGATTTTAGCGGCACATTCAGGCCGCCTCCGACGCTCAAAAATATTCCGGCCGCTCTGAATTTTTTTGTCCCGGTTTGTTTTTTTGTTGAATCAAGCAGCGAGTTATAATGCAGCTTCTCAATCTTAAAATAATTCACCGTTGATTTTTGTTCCGATACCTGGGAGTGTAACGGCGGCGCTGCCGCGCACAGATAAATAATTATTGCAAATACAAATTTAGAGTAATTCAATATTTTAGTATTTATTCAGCAGTTTTATTAAATTAAGAGCTTCTGATTTGCTGAGGCTCTTCTTCTCTAACGCCGTTATAACCGTTTCGATTCCCATAAAAACATATACCGGCAGAAGCGACGGCGCTTTTCTCTGAATCGTCTTAAGATGCAATGCCAGGGTATCAGGTTCATTCCTTTCAATCGGCCCGGATAATGACGAAATTGGGCCGATTTTGAAGATATTTTCCAGGGTTTGCATTATCAGAGGCTTATATATGTCGAAAAAATTAGTGTGTTTAAATCCATTTTTAAGTATCTTTCCGCCGCTGATCTTTTCAAACGCCCTTTCTGCATTTCGCATTAATGCGACAAGATAGTTTGATGACATAACGCAGCAAATATGATGAAGCGCCTTTTGTTCTTTTGACAATTTAAACGGCCTGGATTTTATATATCGCGCTATCCGAATTCCCGCCCATATACTTTTCTCGTCGCCTTCCAGCGCTATAAAAATGTTTTCGAATGAGCCGGAATAAGTCTTTGCAATTTTAACAAATGTCTGCACAGGGTGGAAAGAGCCGGTATTAGCGCCCTTCTTCTTTAGCAAAGCCAACGCTCCGGAATTCTTTGCGCCCGAAGTATGAAAAATTATTTTGTTCTTTAAGCTAACGCCGCTTTGAATAAGTTTTGAAACCGCGGCTTGGATACTTTTATCGCCGGTACATATAAACAACAGGTCTGACTCGGATAGCTTCACGGCGTTAAGGGCGTAGCGGGAGTTTCTGATAACAGAGCCCATCTTCACCTTGCCGGATTTCTTCAGAGCGAAATAAAGATTGGAACCGACTTTTCCAAACCCGATTATTGATACGTTCAGCATTTACTGGTAATCGTTTTTACTTCTTAAAATGATAGTCACCGGCCCGTCGTTTGTCAATTTTATTTTCATCATTGCGCCAAATTTCCCCTTTCTCACCTTATCATGCCCTAACAGGTTCCTGCACTCGTTTATATAACTTTCATATAGACCTTCAGCTGTCTCCGGCGCCGCAGCGTCAGTGAAGCTCGGCCTGTTTCCGTGACGGGTATCGGCGTGCAAAGTGAACTGCGATACCACCAGTATTTCGCCCCCGGTATCCAGAAGCGAAAGATTCATTTTGTCTTCAGCGTCGCTGAAAATCCTCAGGTTCACTGTTTTTGCCGCAAGATATTTTGCGTCATTATCGTTATCATCTTCTCTTACGCCAAGCAGGACAAGCAATCCGCCGTCGATCCTGTCTACTAACTGAGAATTGACCGTTACAGAAGATTCTAAAACTCTCTGAATAAGCGCTATCATAATTAGTATTTTTAAGATTTATTTACCCGGAGCGCTCTGTAAAAATTCATCAGGTCCTTATGGAATAAATAATCCCCGAATCCTGCTCCTTTAACCAGGGCTTCGACGCTGTCTTTTTTTCCGTCGCCTATTTCCATTAATATCGTCAGCGGGTTAGAAGTATTTTTCGCCAGTTCAAATATTTTTCTATAGAAAGTGAGCCCGTCTGCATTATCGGTGAGCGTCGCTAACGGTTCAAAATCTTTCAGCTCTTCCTGCAGCAAACCTATCCCGGCGGCAGATATATACGGTGGATTACTGATTATCACATCATATCCTTTGAAGTCCTCAAAATCTTTAAAGATATCCTTATTAATGAAACTAACCATATTTGCCGCACCCGCGTTTTCAGCATTCTCTCTTGCCACCGCCAGGGCGTCGTCGTTAATATCGATCGCGTCAATTTGAAACCCGGTTTTTGATGCGACAGCCGCCGCGATGCACCCGGAGCCTGTTCCTATTTCAAGCGTCCTCGGATTACTCATGCCGGAAATGACTTCAATACTCTTTTCAACCAAAAGCTCAGTTTCCTGCCTCGGTATCAGGACCGAAGGATTAACTTTTATGCGCATGCCGTAAAACTCGGTAAACCCCCTGATATACTGCAGCGGTTCGCGTTTCAGCCTTCTTCTTATTTTCTCCCTGTAAGCTGAAATTTCAGATTCTTTCAGCGGCTTTTCGAAATCAAGGTAGAGGTTTATTCTCCCTGTATCCAGAGTGTCGGCCAGCAGGATTTCGGCATTCAGCCTTGCATTATCAATTCCCTTTTCTCTGAGCGCTTTTTCGGAGACTTTCAGTATTTCGAGGATGCTCCAGATTTTCGGCTCAGCGGTCATTTTATCAGGTATGCAGCCGGGGTTTTGTTTTCGTATAATACTTCACCCCTTGTAATGGTCATTAATACGGAAGTCTTTAAAATAACCGACGGGTCGGAAGATAGTATGTCATTTGAAAGGACCACCATGTCCGCTATCTTTCCGGGTTCCAAAGTACCCCTGTCGTTTTCGACCATTGCTCCGTACGCCGCCCACGATGTAAACGATTTAAGCGCGTCCATTACCGAGAGCTTTTGCGAAATGTTGTTTGATAATCTGTTATCGGCCGTATCCAGGGAAAGGCCGGTGGATAAATAATACATCTGGATAAGCGGGTTTATTGTGTGGTAAGGGAAATCTGTCCCTGAAATAATGACGCCGTTTTGTTTAAGCAAAGTACTCCACAACCCGGCATTTTTCCCGTTATCGGGATTTATCAGGTCAGGGACAATCGATTTATCGGTAAGCGATACTTCCGGTCTCAGGCTTGGAATGATATCAAGCTGTTTAAGACGCGGAATATCATTTGGATCGATAAACTCTAAATATTCAATTCTCGTTCTTCCGGTCTTTGATTTCACTTCTTTGCTGACCGATTCAATTGCGTTCAGCGCCGCGTTTACCGCCCTGTCGCCTACGGCCTTAATTGAAACCTGGAAGCCTTTTTCAAAAGCCTTTCTGCACATGTCCTTCAGATCGAACTCGTCGTTGTACGGCGTTTTGCGTTTTGGTTCTTCGTTGTAATCGTTCACCATTGCCGCATCCTGGGTTTCAAAGTACCCGTCATAATCAAGGTGAAAGCATTTTATGTTAAGCCTGTCTTTGTAGTTTTCCGGTCCCGCGGAAAGATATTTTTCAAACATCGGACCTTTGCCGTTTATCATAATATCCAGGTTAATAGGGAAGCGGTTATCATCCACCATCTTCTTGTAGACATTGAGCCCCTCTTCTGTAACATTAGCGTCGTTAACTTCGGTAATGCCGTATTTAAGCAGCTCCATTGCGCCCCGCTGAATATTGTTCATTACTTCCTGCTCTGTTGGCTGCGGCAGAACCTTTATAACAAATTCCTGAGCGTCGTCGTAAAACATCCCGGTCAGGTTATTTTTTTCATCAATTCCGATCTCGCCGTGTTCGGGGTCTGGAGTGTCTTTTGTTACTTTTGTCAGGTCAAGTAATTTCTTGTTGACCCATGTTGTGTTGCCCAGCGCGTTTACAAGGTATATATACTGGCTGGTAGAGATCTGGTCGAGCAAAGAGTAATTCAGCTTTTCAAGGTCCGTGTCGCTTAAGTTCAGTTCATCCCAGCCGAATCCGCCTATCCATTCATCAGGCTTTGCAGTCTTAACGCGGTCCCTTACAAGCTTAAGTATCTGATCCAGAGACGTCGCCTCTCTCAGGTCTACCAGGCTTAGCTGCTTCGAAAATTCCATCAGGTTGCCTTCGGCGTCTATAAATCCGGGAACTACAGTCCTTCCCTGCAGGTCAATAACCTTAACGGAGCTGTATTTATCTTTCAGCTCGCTCGACTTGCCCAGAGCGATAATTCTTCCCTGGCCGACTGCGACAGCTTCCGCAATGTCATTATTCTTGTTGAGCGTGTAAATCTTCCCGTTGACATATAACACATCAGGTTTCTTGCTGCATGAAGCTAAAAAGAGGCAAAAAATCAATACTATTACGACTTTTATAGATTTCATTGAAGACGTGGTTTGGCTTGAAAATCAATTAAATTTAGCAAATATAGAGAAATATTGAGGCAGATTCAATTTAGAAGATATGGACACTGAATTAAATTAACGTATTGATGGGCTCTCCGGAGTTGGCTAAAATACTTTGATCTTAATTTAGAATTTCAAATGAAGAGCGCGTTATTTTCTAAACTCAAGAATAAACTCACCCATCTTCAGCAATTCGCCAACAGGAATTGAGTAATCGGTCCTGTTTTCCAGGCCCTGCATTGAAGGAATGTTTTTTACAAAACCCGCCAGCGCGATATCGCTGTTTTTCATTACGAAGCTTTGCACGTATAAATTAGGTTTGGGGTACTCAAGCCTGTTTGCGGTGAACCTGAGCCCGGCAATCTCAGCTGCGTCAACTTTATTTTCAGTCAGCGTTTTTAATTCAATAGTTTTTTCAACGACAGTGCGCTGAAGAGACTCGTCGTAAATTCCCGCCAAAAGTACGTCTCTTCCTGTAAACTCAATTTTTGAAATGTCCCATTTCATTCCGCGGAAATTTTCATCCAGCAGCGAAAGCAGGTATTCCATGAATGCGAATTCACTGAGGAACTCCATTTTGATCCTTTCGATCTCAGGTTCTGAAATATCTTTTATGTGAAGAGAGGGGCGCCTGTACAGAATTTTTTGCACTGCAAAATATTCCGCGCTGGTATCCCTCTCTTTGTTATAACTTATGATTACATAGTCCCGCTCAGAAACCATCTTTAATTGGTTACACCCATAGCGGAAAATTTCTCAACTTTGTTTTTAACAGGCTTCAGCGTTCTGAGGTAGTCGTATATTGCGCCGAGGTCGCCTATTGTCATGCCGGCGTAATATGTCCAGGGCATCCATGTATTAAACGTGCCCTGCGATACGGGAACATTGTTCTGATCGGCGGGTTTATCGAACACTTTGAACTTAGCTATGAACTGATCCTTAGACCACTTTCCGATACCGGTTTCTTCATCGGGGGTTATGTTGGCTGAACGTACTTCAAAGCCGTCACCGAACGGGAACTCAAATCCGCCGGCAAATTCCATGCCTTCTTTCGGTTTTCCTTTAACCTGCTGTGTGTGGCAATCGGTGCAGCTGGCCGAGTTTACAAGGTACTTTCCGTATTCAATTGTGTTTGATGAATCCGGCCGTTTTTGGAAATTCGGCGGCGCGGGAATCGTTCTTTCTATCAGGTTCATTGGGAATCTCGGCTTGGAAGCCGGAACATCGTTTGGAATCGGCTTCAAAGTCCTGATATAAGCAAGCACGCTTAGAACATCTTCCTCGTCCATTTGCCCGAAATGCAGGTAAGGCATCATTGGGAACAGCGGTTCGCCGTCTTTATCAACTCCGCTGGTTACTGCCCTGAACAGTTCGCCGTCCGTCCAGTTTCCGATACCTGCGGGCGTAATATTTTTTGCATAAAAGCTTCCGGGGAAGCCCTTCGACTCATCAAACAATTCACCGCCTTTGCCTTCAGTGCCGGGCGTAACGGGACCGGCGAAATACCGAAAATTCCGTTCGCTGTGGCACCCGATGCAGCCAACCACGTGCTCTGCAAGGTATTTGCCTCTTACAAGCCTTGCAGGGGTAATTTCTATTTTCATAGTCGGCGCCGGGGCTATTTTTGGGAATGTTTTCATAATGTAGATATAAAACCCCGTTCCCGCTACAATCAAAATGAGCAAAAGAATCCCAAGAATCTTGATTAGTTTTTTCATATTTTGGTTGAATTGTTTAACTAAAAAGTCTCTAAATATAGTTATTTTTTTTGACAAATTCAGTTTCGGCTATGGACGAGAACAGAAAAAAACTGGCCAAAAAGTACGAGAAAATTAAGCTTACGGTTGGAATAACTGAAGCCGTAATTTCATTTGTTCTTCTGGCGCTTTTTGTTTGGCTTGGTTACAGCAAAAAGCTGGAGACATACGCATATAGCTTTACTCAGAATCCTTATGCTGCTTTGCTGATATTTGGACTATGCATAGGCGTCGCAGCCTCGATTCTTTCATTGCCGGTTGATTATACGTTTGGATACAGGCTTGAGCATAAATTCAGGCTCTCAAATCAGACGCTTGCAAGATGGATTGGCGAAAAACTGAAATCGGCGGCTGTTGGTTCAGCGCTGCTGCTGCCAATTGCATTCCTGTTTTTTTATTTGATTAGGAACTATCAATTGTGGTGGCTGTACCTGGCGGTTATTGTGTGGATATACTCGGCGGCGCTCGCCCGGATTGCGCCTATAGTCATTTTCCCGATATTCTACAAATTCAAACCGATAGAAAATGAATCCCTTAAGAATACAATAATGAACCTGTGTGAAAAGGCGGGCTTTAAAGTGAAAGGGGTTTTTACATTTGATATGAGCAAGAACACTAAGAAAGCTAACGCCGCTTTTACAGGCATGGGAAAAAGCAGGAGAATCATTATTTCGGATACGCTGATCTCCGGTTTTTCCGAAGAAGAAATCGAAACGGTATTTGCGCATGAACTGGGGCATTATAAAAAAGGTCACATCAGGAAAGGCATCTTGTTTTCTGCATTTGGCGACCTTGCGGGATTGTTTGTAATTTCGGCCTTATACAATTTTCTGTATCCTAAACTTGGATTTGGCTATGCCGCAGAAATTGGGGCGCTTCCGCTGCTTTCTGTGATTGTCACTATTTGGACAGTTCTTGCAATGCCTCTTGGTTCATCTATCTCGCGAAAATTCGAATTTGAAGCCGACAGGTACTCCGTAGAAACTACGGGGAATTTTCCGGCATTTGAATCCACTATGGAGAAACTTTCTTTTCAGAACCTTGCTAACCCTGAACCCAATAAGTTTGTGGAATTCTGGTCGTATTCGCATCCTTCAATCAAGAGAAGGATTGAAGCGGCGAAGGAATACACGGTCAGCCTGCATTGAAACTAAAAGATATTATAATATATTTTTAATAATCCATTTAATTCATAGCCGGAGTAAAATGAACGTTCAAAATTTGTAGTGAATGAAAGGTACATTCTTGACAATATGTTATAATTGAAAGTTGCGCCAAATTCGAAACTTGCGGCAAGATCGTTTGCCCCGTTTATTATCTTTGCCGTATTTACCTGGCTGTGAAAATTCACACCGGCTAAAGAGCTTATATTGTAGAACGCGTCTAATACTCCGCTTGCCTGAAATGAATATCTTTCCTCTGCCGCAAAACCGAAATAAGAAGGCGTGAGGTTATATCTGTAGTTTGGAATCTGGAAATATTCGTACATTGTAATGGGGGAATTTAAAAGTATACTGGTTATAGAAATCCAGGTAATTATAATGAATTGGTATTGTTAAAAAAGCGGAACCTAACAACGACAGTTTCATACTTAAAGGCAATCCATAAATCGCGCTGAAGGTAGCAGATTTAAGATAACTGACCGGAATTGAATCAAACTGGCGGCTGTTATTTTCAAAATAATCCAATTCTGCCTGGAGTTGGTATCCTTTAAATCTTGGATAAAAGACAAATTTTGAATTTGACAACGTTTGAAACAGCTTCAATACGGCTCTGGAAGAGAGAGGCCCGTTAATAATACCTTCATCTAAAAGTAATTTTTCCACCTGGGAATAGAACTCAATGTCCGCGTCATCGTGGTATTTGCCGGTAAATTCAGAGTTATTTCTTCTGTCCAGAAGCTCTGTTAATTTTTTTCTTACTAAGGGATCAAGAGGTTTTGTGATTAGTTTTTGCTGAATTAGGGCTTTTTCAAAGTTCGATTCGTCAGTAAGTTCAGCCGCATTAATCAACTTGCCGTAACCTATTGATGGAAATACATCCGCAGAAAAGAAGGGCGAATCATAATTTTGAAACGAACCCTGTGTTTTTAAAAATGCGCCGGCATAGATTTTGTTCCTAAGAAAATAATACGATATCCCCCAGTTTAGATGTAATTGAGAATAATCCGTGGTTCTTATGTCTGACTCGGTTGTTTCTGTAATATTGCTTTGATGAAAGCTGACATCTGCAGAGGCATCAAGTACATAATTAATTTTGTCCGCCAATTTCCAATTAACGTAGTTGCAGGTAAAATCCAGATCAATGTTATTGAATTTGTTCTGAGTTGCACTTTCTTTATCAGAAGAAAAACCTGTATGAAGCGACAAGTCTAAATTACTTCCTTTCGATAAAGCTGGAGGTTGGTAATTCTTTATATCGTCTTGTGAGAATAAAAAGTGCGGTGTTAATATTAAAGCAAGCGCTATAAAAACAGATAATGCTTTCATGATTATCAGGGATTAATTTACAGCAAATTTAACTGTCGGTTTTTGGACGTATAAGTCAATTTTTAAGTCACCATTAGCGCTTAACTCATTTCATTGTATATGCCTTGAAGACAGCATATATTTGTTTAATGAAAGCGCGCATTCTGATAACTATAGGCGATATAAACGGCATAGGGCCCGAAATTGTTATAAAGACGCTTAAGAATGAGCGGTTCATAAAGAAGTTTGACGTTACAGTTATATCGCCGTTAAACGTTTTGGAGTATTATGCGAAAGCGCTTAAGATCAGGCTTTGGGCTGATAATTTTAACATAATTCCGATTTCTGCAGGAAATGTAAAGATCAGAACCGGACACGTTACCGGTGAATCAGGTTTTGTTGCCGGAGCTGCAATAGCGGAGGCTATTAACTATTGTATGAACGGCGATTATGACGCAATGGTTACGGCCCCAATATCAAAAGAAGCGCTGAACCTGGGAGGATTCAGGTTTGACGGGCACACAGAAATGCTGACGGCAATGAGCGGCGCAAAAGATACTTGCATGGTAATGCTGGGGAAAGATATAAATATGGGATTTGCATCAACGCATCCGCCGCTGAAAAAAGCGGCAGGGTTGATAACGGATAAATTATTGCGAAGCAAAATATCAATATGCTATAATTCTCTAAAGCATGATATTGTCGTAAAGAAACCCAGAATGGGCGTTCTTGCCTTAAACCCGCATGCAGGAGACGGGGGACTTATAGGCGACGAAGAAATAAAAATAATAAACCCGGCTCTGAAAAAACTCAGATTAAAATATAAGGATCTGCAGCTTAGCGGCGCTTATCCTGCAGACGGATATTTTGCAAACAGGACATATAAAAAATTTGATATGACTTTTGCAATGTATCATGACCAGGGATTTATTCCGTTTAAAATGATTGCCGGCCTGAGCGGCGTGAACTTCACGGCTGGGCTTTCTTTTATCAGGACTTCGCCCGACCACGGAACGGCGTTTGATATTGCCGGCAAAGGAATTGCAAACCCCGCCAGCCTCATGGAAGCCATAAAAGCGGCAGATAGGATTTATAAGAACAGAACCGGAAACCAAAACTTATAATTTGATATCATTTAATAACGTAACGTTTTCCTATCCGAAAAAGGAGCTTTTTAAGGAAGTATCTTTTTCCATCGAAAAAGGTGAGTTTTCTTTTTTGATCGGTGAAAGCGGTTCCGGGAAGACAACTATACTTCGTATGATAAACATGGAGCTTCCGCCGCAGGCAGGCGAGGTGAGCGTGTTTAATTTTAATTCGGCTACAATAAAGAAACCCGAGATACCTGTGGTAAGGAGGAAGATCGGTTTCGTGTTCCAGGATTATAAACTGCTGAATGACAGGAATGTTTTTGATAATGTTGCGCTGCCTTTATATCTGGGCGGGGAGAAGCCCGATATAATTAAGAAAAAGGTTTTTAACATTCTTAATGAAGTTGGGGTGTTTGAGTCATATAAGAAAATGGCGTTTGAGCTATCGGGCGGCGAACAGCAGCGCGTATCGATAGCCCGCGCTATGGTAAATGAGCCTTATATACTGATAGCAGATGAGCCGACCGGGAATCTTGACCCGTTTGTCAGTTTTGAAATAATTAAGCTTCTGCTCAATATTAATTATAAAGGCACAGCGGTGTTCATGGCAACGCATAATTACGAAATCGTTAAAAAACTGAAAAGTAAGAGATTAATGCAGATAAAAGATAAAAAAGTATTTGATGTAGTAATTAAAGAGTGAATTTCCCGCTTATTCGTCCCTTGAGATCAAAAATTGCAGCACTTTTTCCCAATCTCTTTCAAAATCATATTCAAACCTGTCTGACGGCGAAAGCACAAACCCCGTTTCAAGCTCCTTTATTCCTTCTTCGGTATCCCCTGTAAGAAAATGCAGCTTAGCTTTTGAATAGTGGGGTTCGCTCCAATCGGGCTGATGCTTGATAAGGTCGTCAAGCGCAGGAGCCGCAAGCTCGTATTCTTCGGTTTCGATAAGCGTATCACAAAGGTCAAGTGTTGCATCATAATTCTTCGAGTCAAGCGCCAGCACCCTCCAGTAGCTCTCTATGGACTCGTGAATCATGCCAAGGTTGTATTCAGCGTCCGCTTTAGCGTACCATAGTTCGGAGTTATCGGAATATAACGTTATCGCGAAATTATAGTCTTCCAGCGATTTTTTATACTCCCCCAGATGATAGTAGCAGTTTCCCCTGCCGAAATATGATTCAAAATGACTTGCGTCCGTGCGGATGGCTCTTGAAAATGTAGATATTGCTTCATCATACTTTCCAAGCTGCTCGTATGCGTTGGCAAGATTGTACAAAGCGTAAACGTCTTTGTTGTTGTAAGTAAGCGACTGCAGGTAATCATCCATAGCGCGGGTATAAATGCCAATGCTTGCGTGCGCGTTTCCCCTGTTATACCAGGCAGAAGCAAAGCGGCTATTGATAGAAAGCGCCATATCGTAGCTTTCTATAGCCGAGTAACAACGGCCCATCCTGCTTTGAACCACGCCCCTGTTGTACCAGGCGTTGTAATTGAACGGCGCAAACTCGATATGTTTATCATAAGCCTCAAGCGCTTTATCAAGCTGGTCGAGAAAATCGAACGAATATCCAAGTTCGTAGTAAGCGTCTTTGTGGCGCGGTTCTAAAGTTATGATCTTTTCGAAGCACCCGATCGCATCTGCAAAATTATCAGTTTTTTCAAGTATTAAGCCCTTGTTGAACAGAGCGTCAATGTTGCAGGGGTCAATTTCTAAAACCCTGTTAAAACAGTACAAAGCTTCATCAAAATTGCCGGCATTATCATGAGTTATGCCCTTATTTAATATTGCTTCCTCATCAGTCGGGTTTAAGCTTATAGCCTTATCGAAACAGATAATAGCGTTTTCAAAGTCGCCTTTGTTATCATAAATTATAGCTTTGCGCTGCCAAATTTCATTTGAGTAAGGGAAGTACTGCAAAAGCGAATCGATGCAGCTAATCGCTTTTATGTGCTGGTTCTTTTCAAGAAGGTAGTTTATCAGCTCGTCTATTGATTCCAGGTCCAGGTCGGCAATATAGCTTTCACCCTTATTCAACAAAGCCTCAATCAGCTCTTCCTTATCGCGTTTTTTATCATGAGAATTATCTTCGAAATCAATATCGTCGAAGTACCCCATATCTAAACTCCTCCCAAAGTTTAGTATCAATCTAAAATAATTTTATTGTTATGTCAAGAGATATTGGCGGAAAACCTTAGGAAAAAATTTTTACCCTCAAATGGTATTTAATCATTCCAAATAAAATCAAAAAGCAGAAACGAGGCTGTAATAACCACAATAGTGTACGATATCATTATCTGGAAATCTCCGGTAAGCTGGTCGAATCCGGCGCCTTCAATAGAAAGCCATGTGGAATTGATGGAACTCAGCATTAGAGGAAGCAAAAGAGGGAAAGATAATACAGGATATAAAGTACCCTTCGAATTAGCTTTTGAAATGAGGGCGGCGATGATGGTAAGCACAGAAGATAAACCAAGGTTGCCAATCACCGTAACAAGCATAAATAATCCGATGCTTTTGATCTCAAGTCCGGTGATTAGCACAAACAAAATAACTATAAAAAGATTAATGGTAAAAGAAAGCAGCGTGTTGAACACGAGCTTGCCCGCAAAAACACTCCTGGGCGCAGAGGAAAGCTTAAGCGTTAAAGCCGTTCCGCGTTCCTCTTCGGAAACAAACACCCTCGAAAGCCCGTTGGAATTTGAAAAGAAAATTATTATCCATAACAGGCCGGCCTGGAGTTCATTGGATAGCTTTTCTTCGCCTAAAGAAAATTTTATAACTGAAATAACCACTAGAACGAACATGATAAGGGCGTTTATGGCATATCTTGTCCTTATCTCGGAGTATAGGTCTTTCTTACATATTTCAAACGCCTGCTTAAACATCGGTAAATTAAGTATTCATAACTGAGTTAATATTAATTTCCTGTTTGCAAAGCGATTTTTCATATTCGTCGTTTGTAGCAATTACCAGGATTCCCTTTTCTTTTTGCTCATCGGCAAATTCTGTTACTATCTTTATGCCCTCCTTATCGAGGTTGCTGGTGGGCTCATCAAGCAGCAATATGACCGGCGAATGCAAAACGGCAAATGCCAGCTTAAGCCGCTGTTTCATTCCCGAAGAATAAATTCTCAGAAGATCGTTTCTTCTATCGTACAGCCCGACTCTTTTTAAAACTTCGTTTATATTATCTGCAGAGGCGCCCCTGATCCGGGAGGTAATCTGTAAATTTTCATAGCCTGAAAATTCGTCATACAGGTTAAGGTATGGCGAGACAAAGCCAATGTATTTATAAAAATCGTCTTTCTCAATTTTCTTATCAGCGTCCGAAATACTAATTTCGCCGGAAGAAGGATTTAATACGTTTGCAATGATCTTTATCAAAGTAGATTTGCCGGAGCCGTTCTTGCCTGTGATGGCTATAGAATCGCCGGGGGAAAACTCAAAAGAAATGTCCCTGAATATCGGTTTGCGGTTGAACGTTTTGGAAAGATTTTTAGCGAGGAGAGAAATATTGGACATGTTCACCTGCATTAATGACGGCGATTATAACTTATCATGGTTTATTATGCCGTGTTTTGATTTTAAACGCTGGTTGCGGCGCATGAGCGCCTGCTCATACCTTCTGAGCTCTTCGCCGCTTTCAGGGGTAACGGGCGGTACAGGCATTTTTTTGCCTGTTTCCCTATCCATGCTTACAAATGTGAAGTATGCGCTGTTTGAATGAAGTTTCTTACCCGTTTCAAAATCCTCAATATCAACTCTTACGCCAACTTCCATAGAAGTGTTAAAAGCGCGGTTGACCGATGCTTTAAGCGTAACAATATTTCCGAGCTTAACAGGATGGTGAAATGCCAGGTCATCCACCGATGCCGTCACTGCGACCCTGTTGGCATGCTTGGAAGCCGACATAGCGGCGGCAATATCCATCCAGTGCATTAACCTGCCGCCCAGCAGGTTGTTCAGCATGTTCGTGTCATTGGGCAGAACAAGCTCTATCATTGTTATCTGCGAATCCTTTACGTATTTCGGCTGGATTTCCGCCATTATTTATCAGCCAGGCTGCTTCTGAGCGAATTCTCGCGCGATTTCAAAGGGCTTTTCGGAAACAGTTTATCGAATTTGTCGAGAACTTTTCTGGCATCATCATATTTTTTTATGTTTATCAGCGCTTCTGCCTGTCCAAGCATTGCGTCATCAGCCCACTGGGAATCGATATAATTTTCATACACACTCTGAAAATAAAGCGCGGCGGCCTTATAGTGATCCATTTTCATATAGATAATACCGGTGCTGTAATCCTTGTACGCAAGTTTGTCGTGCAGCTCCTGGAGTTTTGCATTTGCATCCGGAACGTTCTTATTGTTCGGGTACTGGTCCACAAACGAAGTAAGTTCGCTTATAGCATACCTTGTGTATTCCTGGTCCAAAGATGGCTTTGGAGATTCTTTGAAATAGCAAACCCCGAGTTTATATCTCGATTCGGGGATATACTGGCTAAGTCCAAAGTTTTTTTGAAGATTAGCGTATTCATAAGCGGCAAGCAGGTACTCGCCCTTATAGAAATAACTTTCAGCAAGGTAAAATTGAACCTTATCGGAAATTGAGCTCCCCGGGAATTTTACTTTAATGAGCGAGAAATCGTCTATGGCGTCAAGATATTTGCCCTGATCAAATTCAGATTTTGCCAGTGAAAATGCCATTTCAGGGTCGTCTGTATCGAGCGCTGAATGTGATGAGCCGCAGCCCTGGAACAATAATACAGCAAGAAAACCTGTGAGGAGCGTGAAGATTCGGAATTTTTTCAAATTATTACTTAGTCCTGATTGTGAAAAATAAAATTGTAGCCGCCGCCGAAATTAGAACGATAGCAGCCGGAAATATTACCGCCTCAAAATCGTTAACCTCGGGCGGCGAGGCTTTTGTAAATGAATATTCTTCTGTTTCAAGTCCTTCGGCATCGTCGTAATTTATTTCATCTTTGTAATCTACGCGAATTGAATCGTCAATGTTCGCTTTGCCGCCGCCTGAATAGATCTTTATTTTTATATCTGCGTTTATCTTTCTCCGGATAGTTTTTTCGCCAAGGAATCTATTCTTAACAAAACCCGGATACGATGTCCGCATGCCGTAAATATCCACGTTGAATCTGTACGCGCTGTCTGGTTTGATTGTTCCGGAATCCTTAGCGATGCTGAAATTAAGGTTATTACGCCCGGCCGTTTTTTTTACAAGGCCCGTAACAAACTCGATTTCGCTTTTCAGCCCTTTCCCCGAATCTGAGCCGGCGGTCACATAAAAGACAAACCGGTAATTCCTGTTGATATCCGGAAAGAAAAAGAACTTTTCCAGCTCCCCGGAAATACTCATGTCAAATATTTCAAGGTTGCTTTTCGCCTGTTTACTCTGTGCAGATATGCTTACAGCAAACGCAGTTGCCAATATGGCTGTAAAAAATATCCGTATCAAGATAGTATTAATTTATGGATTAACCGTAAATACCTCTGAGTACCAGCGTCTTTGCAACTTTATCAATTGCAAGAATATAAGCGCCAAGTCTCATTGTTGTTTTATATTTCACAGCGGTTTCATACACGTTATCAAAAGCTTCGCGCATCATCCTGTCGTGGCGTTTGTTAACGTCGTCTATATCCCAGTAGTAACCAAGCCGGTTCTGCACCCATTCAAAGTATGATACTGTTACGCCGCCGGCATTCGCAAGTATATCGGGTATTACCATAATCCCTTTTTCTCTCAGTATATCATCCGCATCGGCAGAAGTGGGCCCGTTGGCGCCTTCTACAATCAGCTTTGCCTTTATTCTCGGAGCGTTCTGATCGGAAATCTGGTCTTCTTTTGCCGCCGGCACAAGCGCATCGCATTCTAACTCAAGAAGTTCGGCATTTGATACTTTATCTCCAAATCCGCCGCCTTCAAGCGTGCGGTTCTTTTTAGTATATGCCATAGCCGCTTCTATATCAATCCCGTTTTTGTTATAATAACCGCCGGTTACATCGCTTATTGCAGTTATCCTGCAGCCCTGCTGCCTGAGCAGCATTGCGCTTATTGAACCTACGTTTCCGAATCCCTGCACAACAACTGAAGTATCTTCGGGCTTCATGTTAAGTTTCTTGAGCGCTTCCATGGTTGTTATCATTACGCCGCGCCCGGTTGCTTCAACTCTGCCGAGCGAACCGCCGATAATCAGCGGTTTGCCTGTTACTACCGCAGTTTCAGTCTTCTGCGAATGCATGCTGAACGTATCCATTATCCATGCCATCGTCTGTTCGTTGGTATTCATATCCGGCGCAGGTATATCTGTATCAGGACCAAACACGCTGAACATATTCGCAGTATAGCGCCTTGTTATCTTTTCAAGCTCAACTCTCGATAGCTTCGATGGGTCGCACTTAACGGCGCCTTTCGCGCCTCCAAACGGGATATTAGCCACTGCGCATTTCCATGTCATCCACGATGCCAGAGCTTTTACTTCATCAAGCGTTACGTCCGGCGCATATCTTATTCCGCCCTTCGATGGCCCGAGGATATTATCGTGAATAACGCGGTATCCTTCAAAAACTTTTATTTCGCCGTTATCCATCTGGATCGGTATGGATACAATAACCTGCTTTACGGGCTTTTGCAGGTATTCATAAACGCCTTTTTCAAGATTCAGAATTTCAGCCGCCTTATCGAATCTTGCCATCATCGATTCAAACGGGTTTGGCTCGCCGTGATGCACCGGGGCCGGTTCGATGTAACTACTTTCTCCCATTGGTTATTAGGTAATTTAGATTTTTGAAGTAATGTTTTAAAACTTAGCTAAATCAAAGCCTTGCTGCCACAAGGCGCTGCCTGCGCAGGTGAAAAAATCTAACAAAAGTAGCAAAATTAGGGAGTTGATTCAAGGAAGAAAGCTCATTTACGGCTGATTGTAATAATATTTGGTTAAAATTATCTATTTTCCTTGAATCAATATCAAAATATTGGTAAAATTGTAGAATAATCTAAAATTTTATAAAGGTAACCACAATAAATGAGAATTAAACTATTCATAACGTTAGTATTTGTACTCTTTATTTCCGGCTCATATGCGCAGGAAGCAAAAAACAACCTTATAGCTTTCAGTTCCGACGCTACAAAAGAAAATAAGCAGCAAATATTCATTATGGATTCAAATGGGGACGGCGTTAAACAGGTTGCCCACGTAAAGGGACTTGACTGCTACGCCCCAAAGTTCTCGCCCGATGGCAGAAAGATTGTTTTTAACGCGACAGATATTAAGTCAGATTATATTTATATGGTCGACCTTGACAATACAAGCACGTTCAGCTTTCCGAAATTTATTGACGGCGGCACCAACCCGTCGTTCTCTTCTGACGGGGAATATCTTCTTTACAGGTCGGAAAAAAATGACGACAACGCAATTTTTATGATGGACCTTTCAACCGATTCATCGGTTGCCATAAGCGACGGAAGCCTTTCAACTCATGCGAAGTTTTCAAGCGACGGTAATAAAGTAATTTATTCTTCTTCAGCCAACGATAACTTCGATCTCGTAGTTTTGAACCTGAACGATACTACTGATAACGCCCAGAAAACTATTGCCGCTACAAAAGACGCCGAGCTTTATGGAACGTTTTCTCCTGATGATAAGCGGATCGCTTATTCCGCATTCGATATAAATTATAAGGGAACGGTCCATGTTTGCAATTCTGACGGAAAGAATAACAAAACCGTGACTTCCGGCGGCAGCGCGTATAATCCGAAATTTTCTCCTGATGGCAGCCACCTCGCTTTTGTTTGGGATAAACCCGGAAATTATGAAGTGTACATTTGCAATTCGGACGGCTCAGGCGTTAAACAGTTAACAAGCAAAAAAGGCAACACCATGGAATTTGACTGGTCGGCCGATGGCAAAAAGATCGTATATGAGGCTATAAACGACGACGTATCGAGCATTTCAGTAATTGACATAGACTCAGGGAAAAAGGAAAACCTTACCGGGGATAAAGCCAATAACATTAATCCTTCATTCCAGAAATAATGAAAGTTATAGAGCATTTACACGAAGCGCCAAGACCTATCATAAGTTTTGAAGTTATCCCTCCAAAAAGGGGGGGCGATATCGGCCAGCTGTTTTCTGTTTTGAAAGATGTTATGGATTACAACCCGCCATTTATTGACGTAACATCCCGCGCAGCAGAAGTTGAATACAGGGAAACGCCAGAAGGCATCCAGAAAAAGATTATCAGGAAACGGCCGGGAACTATCGGCATCAGCGTTGCGATAAAGAACCACTTCAATATTGATACCGTGCCGCACATGCTATGCTATGGATTTACGAGGGAAGAAACTGAAGATGCGCTTATTGAGCTCAACTATCTGGGCATTGAAAACGTGCTTGCAATAAGAGGCGATGATTTAGGCTATCATAAGCCGATACCGCTGTACAAATCTCAGAACCAATACGCCCACGAACTGGTGAAGCAGATATCCAACATGAATAAAGGCAAGTATCTTGAAGACGATTTGCTGGATGCTTCACCGACAAATTTTTGCGTTGGAGTCGGCGGGTACCCCGAAAAACATTTTGAAGCTCCCAACATGGCTTATGAAATAGACCGCGTGAAGCAGAAAGTGGATGCAGGCGCCGATTATGTTGTAACCCAGATGTTTTATGACAATAAAGTTTATTTTGATTTTGTTGATAAATGCCACGAAGCCGGAATTAAAGCGCCTATTATACCGGGTCTGAAAGTCCTGACGGCAAAAAGCCACCTTAGCTCAATTCCCAAGAATTTTTATATTAATATTCCCGAGGAACTCTCGGCTGAAGTGCTTGAGGCAAAAACGGACCATGTTGTTGAAATTGGCGCCAGGTGGGCGGCAAAACAAGCCGAAGAACTGTTGAACAGGGATGTTCCCAGTCTGCATTTTTACATTATGCAAAGCGCAAAGCCGATAAAGAAAATGTTTGAGTTTTTGAAAATGTGATTTACCTCACCCCGTCGCTTCGCGTCACCCCTCTTCTTTGAGGAGAGGGGCCGGGGGTGAGGTGAGAACGGACTTAAATTCATAACGCCATATGAGTCTTGAATCAGAGTTAATATTCTTCTCCGAACTTTGCTATTCCAACCGGTTTGTCGCGGCTACTGACGGCAATCTGAGCGTCAGGACAAAACAAAATACTTTCCTGGCAACGCCTTCATGGCTCTGCAAGGGGCGGATCCGTGAATCTGATATTGCCGAAGTCGATATTAACGGCAGGCTCCTGAAAGGAAAAAGAAAGCCATCATCAGAGTTCAAGCTGCACAGTTTTATTTACCGTTCAAGAAAAGATATTAACGCAATTGTACATACTCACCCCAGGTTTGCAACTGCATTTGCCGTTGCAGGCATTGCGCTCGATAAAATTGTATTGCCGGAAGTATATCTGAAGCTCAAATTTGTGCCTCTTGCAAAATATGCAACTCCTTCAACCGATGAAGTCCCGAAGTCAATTTCGAAATATGTTAAGGATTTTAACGCAATACTGCTTGCTAACCACGGACTGGTAACTTTTGCCCGGACGCTTGAAGAAGCGTATATGCTTAACGAGAAAGTCGAACAGTTCGCCGAGATAAGTTTTTATGCAAGGGCGCTTGGCGGAGAAAAAGAATTGAACAAAACGCAAATTGCAAAACTCAATAAATTGAAATTATATTGAATATTATCGTACTTACAGGCGGCTCGTCCGCCGAAAGAAATGTAGCTCTGGCCTCGGGCAAGGCGATTGCCGGCGCGCTTGGGAATTCAGGGCATAACGTGAAAGTGGTTGACCCAATATTTGGCGCTAAACAGCCGGGCGAAGAGCAGATTTTTGAAGGCAGGCTCGCGGTTGGACAGGAATTCCCGACAGCCGAAGAACTGGCAAAATACAGCGCTAAAAAAGTCATTGAGTGTATTGACTCGAAATTATTTGATAACATTGATATAGTTTTCCTCGGACTTCATGGTAAATTTGGCGAGGACGGAAAAATACAGTCTCTGCTGGAAATGCGGGGAGTCAAATACACAGGCTCCGGCGTTACATCAAGCGCCATGGCGATGGATAAAGATATTTCCAAGATCCTTTTCAATCATTTCAATGTGCCAACGCCAAAATGGTTCATGGCCGATAAATCCGGTTATGATCTGAAGGAAATTGACAGGAAGATAGAAACAAATTTCGGTTATCCTGCTGTTATTAAACCAAATGATGAAGGAAGCACCGTTGGGTTATCAATAGTTCAGCCGGACGTTGAAGATGTTCAGCTTAAAAACGCTTTTGAGAACGCATTCAGTTATTCCGGTAAAATAATGGTTGAGGAATTTATTGAAGGCAGGGAATTAACGGTCGCCATTCTCGGAACCGAAGCTTTGCCTGTTGTGGAAATTAAGCCAAAAGACGGCTTCTACGATTATGAGCATAAGTATACAAAGGGAATGACGGAATATTTTTGTCCGGCAGATTTGCCTGAAATTCTTGCCAAAGAACTGAAAGAAAAATCAATTATAGCCCATAACTCTCTCGGCTGCGAGGTGTATTCGAGAGTTGATTTCAGGTTAAATCCGGCAGGCGAATACTATTGCCTTGAGGTTAACACTTTGCCCGGCATGACGGCGCTCAGTCTTGTACCAAAAGCCGCTTCGGCTGTGGGCATGTCTTTTGAACAGTTACTGAATAAGATAATTGAACTAAGTTTAGCTAAACCGTAACTTGCAGTATGTCAGATTATAAAGACGACGGTTTTTTCAGGAATATCATAAGATATATTTACGCCAGGCGGAGATTTTTTTTATTTCTGCTCCTAATGCTGTTAATTCTCTCATATGCTGTGTTCGGCAAAAAAGGTTTGCTTCAGAGAGTCGACCTGGAGATCGAGAACCGCGAGCTTCAGAAAAAGCTGAAAGAAGAACAGGATAAAACCCTGATACTGCAAAGGGAAATAGATGAGCTTAAAACTTCGGATAAGGAGATTGAAAAAGTCGCCCGCGAAAAATACGGAATGACGAAAGAAGGCGAAGAAATATATAAGATACAGGTTGATTCCGCAAAATGAACTGTATATCAAATCTAATTGATTTATTTATTAATTTTGCATTAATAATATGAATGATAATTCTAGATCCGGCTTTATTTACCTGGGCATTATTTTGGCCCTTGGCTTTATTATCGGCGCCCTGATAATCGGGAATACATGGAAGAACGTGTCAAGAAACAGCGTTACGATAACCGTAACAGGCTCAGCGCAGAAAGATATAAAATCAGACCTTGCAGAGTGGCACGCCACGTTTACCGCCATATCGCCTGCGCTTGCAGACGCCTATCAAAAACTGCAGGCAAGCGCCGCTAAAGTGAAATCATATTTGATTTCAAAGGGATTCCCCGCCGAAATAATAAAATTTTCTTCTGTCAATACGCAGACCTTATATGCGGTTAACGATAAAGGCTCCGCCACAAATCAAATATCAGGCTACAAATTATCACAGGATGTTTCGATAGAGTCTAATGATATCGATAAAATAGACCTGCTATCGCGTGAGGCAACGGAACTGATCATGCAGGGGGTTGAAATAAATTCATTCCCGCCGACTTTCTACTATACAAAGCTGAGCGATTTGAAAATCGAAATGATCGGTTTAGCGTCTAAAGACGCGAAATCCCGCGCCGAGCAGATTGCGAGCTCTACCGGCAATAAGATCGGCGAGGTGCGTTCGTCTAAAATGGGGGTCATCCAGATAAACGCTAAAAATAATACAGAGGTATCCGATTACGGAGTGAATGACGTTACTTCGCTTGATAAAACAATAACGGCTGTTGTAACAATGAGCTTCTCGATTGAATAATACTATCCCCAATATTTATGAAATTTCCCGCAATCGAATATGAATAATATTATTTCTACGCTTGAGCAGATCCTCAAAATAAATTCACCGACCGGGTATACAATAGAGGCAATTGATTATGTTGAAAATCTGTTCAAAGATTCCAAACTGCACATTAAGAAAACAAACAAAGGTTCGCTACTGGTTTCCCTGGTTGAGAGCCCCGAACTTGTAATATCCGGACATATTGATACGCTTGGAGCAATGGTTAAGGAAGTCAAAGATGACGGAACTCTTGCAATAACAAAGATCGGCGGGCTCGTTCTGAATTCGTTTGAAGGCGAGTATGTAACTATCAGGAATAATGCCGGCAAATTATTCCGCGGAACTTTCCTGTTGAATAACCCCGCTTCGCATGTAAATAAAAATCTTGAATCGACTAAGCGGGAACTCGATAACATGTCAATACGGCTTGATGAACTTGTGCGGAACAAAGCGGACATTGTTTCGCTTGGAATTAATGTGGGCGACTATGTTTTCTATGATACGCGCTTTGAATATACATCAAGCGGTTTTGTGAAGAGCCGTTTTCTTGATGATAAAGCCTGCGCGGCGATAATGATTGAAATGATAAAGGAACTTTCATTGAGCGGCTCAAAGAAGAAAGTTGGTTTCTATTTTTCCAACTATGAAGAAGTTGGGCACGGAGCGTGCGTAGGGATACCTGATTCTGCGGCTGAGCTTCTTGTGCTCGACATGGCGGTTATTGGCGATGGCTGCGCGGGCAGGGAAGATGCAGTTTCAATCTGCGTTAAGGATTCCTCAGGGCCTTATGACTTTACTGTAACAAATAAGCTTCGCGAACTCGCGACGGCAAATAACATAAACTATGTTACCGATATTTATCCATATTACGGGTCAGACGGCAGCGCAGCTCTTGCGGCGGGTTACGATGTGAGGGTTGGACTCATTGGTCCCGGCGTATCTGCATCCCACGGAGTTGAAAGAACTCATGAAAATGCGCTTGATGAAACTTATAAACTGACAAAATTATATATAGAGAATTTTTAGGTTTGGAGAAAGCTGTTTTTTTGCAAGAAAACCCCACAATTGATCAATCCCTGCAACAACTTCCGTTCCATTCATATCAATTTCGAACCATAAAAATATGGATTACAATTTTTCAGATAATGCATTATAATTGAATTGCAAATAGCTTCATCGTTCTTTTCAAATTAAAAATTCTTACAGTTTTCCGGGAGGTTCAAAATGAAAGCTCTAATGTTCTTATTTGTTACATTCTTACTTATATTTGGCCGGCCAATTTATACTCAATGGAAAGCATACGATACCCATATTAATACGACTTACAACGAAGTATGCGTAGTTAATTCTAACATAATTTGGGCGGCGGCTCTTGATAGAGTCGTGGTCCGTACAACAGACGGCGGGCTTTCGTGGGTGGCTCTATCAACCGGTCTTCCTGCAAATTTTAGAATGAATCATATCTCAGCTTTGGATAGCACAACTGCCTGGGTTTCAGGCAGCGCCGACGGAAATATGGGGCGAATCTTTAAAACAACTAATGGCGGGCAATTGTGGTTTGAACAGTCTATAAACGATCTGAACTATATTAATAAAATCCATTTCTTTAACGCAAATACCGGAATAATGCTGAAAGATCATGGATATCCTCCGACAAACGATACCGCAGGATTTTACATTACAAGAAACGGAGGGGCAAACTGGTACCATCCGCCACATCTGCCCATAGTTTGAGGGTTCCATGATAACTGTATGAATGTGTACGATTCAAATTTTGTTTATTTCTTTCACTATCATACATTGTATGTTCTGAAAAACGGACTTAATAATTCTTTTCAGGCATTGCCCTTTGCCGCCGGGCCATACGCTGTTTCTTTCACTGATGCGTTAAACGGTTTATCTGCGGGTTTTGGCGATACCGTTTACAGAACAACCAATGGTGGAGTCAATTGGCAAACTGCAAGCGTTTTGCCCTCGGGAACTTTTACATTAAGCGTTACTGCTGTTCCTAATACTCAGTGGTATTTATTATCAGGAACTCACTATATGGCTCTCACTTATAATTCCGGTATTTCGTTCTTTGACCCGTTGTTTTTTACGGACTTATCAGTTGGGTTCTCGCACGCGGTTGACACCAACAGTTTTTGGGTTCCTTCAAACAATGGGTTAATGTTCAAATATGATTTCTCATATATTGGAATTAAGCAGATATCCCAATCAGTTCCTGAGCATTTTACGCTTCACCAAAATTATCCGAATCCGTTTAACCCGGAAACCCGGATAATATTTGAGCTTCCGAAACCTTCATCTGTATTGTTTGAAGTATTTGATATTTCAGGTAAGATAGTTTATACACAGAATGACATAGTAAAAAAGGGAGGCAAATTCGAGTTGACATTCGACGGTTCGAACTTAGCATCGGGCGTTTATTTCTATAGATTGACCGCCGGCAATAATATTCAGTCAAAAAAGATGGCTTTGATCAAGTAAATAATTGTTATATTAAACGTTATTTAAAGGTAATCTAGTTAATTAGATTACCTTTTTTGTTTTTCAAAATATAGTTAGAATTGACAATCAAACTACAGGAATTTGGAACTATTCGATACAAAAAATAAGAAGGCTAAACAGCAGGATTCTAAATTTGCTCCGCTTGCTGAGCGTATGCGTCCCGGAACGCTGGATGATTTTGTAGGGCAAAAACATCTTGTGGGCCCCGGCAAGCCAATCCGCTCAATGATAGAAAACAATGATATTGTTTCGATGATCCTATGGGGACCTCCCGGCGTTGGTAAAACAACGCTGGCTCTCATTATTTCTAATTTGGTTAAGACAGAATTCATCCAGCTTTCGGCTGTTTCATCCGGAGTGAAAGATGTTCGCCAGGCGATTGAGCAGGCGGCGTACAACCAGAAACATCTTGGTAAAAAGACAATTCTTTTTATTGATGAAATTCACCGTTTCAACAAAGGGCAGCAGGATTCATTGTTACACTCCGTTGAAAGCGGGACAATAACATTAATTGGCGCCACGACCGAAAATCCGTCGTTCGAGGTAATCTCTCCGCTTCTCTCACGCTGCCGCGTTTATATTCTTGAAGAATTATCAAAAGACGATTTTCTTTATATCATCGCAAGCGCGTTGAATAATGATGTTGAATTCAAGGGTAAGAAGATCGAAATTGAAGATAAAGATATTCTGATCCAATTTTCAGGCGGCGATGCAAGAAGACTGCTTAACGGATTGGATCTGGCGGTTAAGCTTGCCAGGCCCGATAAGAAAGGCGTTATTACGCTTACAAATGATGTCATCAAAGAAGCCTACCAGGCGAACTATATCAAATACGATAAGAACGCGGAAGAACATTATAACATCATTTCAGCATTCATTAAGAGCGTAAGGGGCAGCGACCCTGATGCGGCTGTTTACTGGCTGGCAAGAATGTTAAAAGGCGGCGAGGATCCAAAGTTTATCGCGCGCAGAATGATAATCCTGGCGTCTGAAGATATCGGCAATGCGGATCCGTATGCCATTACAATGGCGACTTCAACATTTACCGCTATTGATTATACCGGTATGCCGGAAGCGCAGCTCGTATTGTCGCAGGCAGCGACTTATTTGGCGAGCTGTCCAAAAAGCAATTCATCGACTGTTGCTATCGGAAAAGCAAACTCAGATGTGGAGAATCTGCCAGCTTATGATGTGCCGCTGCATTTGAGAAATGCGCCGACGAAACTTATGAAAGAGCTTGATTACGGCAAAGATTATAAATACTCGCACGATTACGAAGGGAATTTTGCCGAACAGGAATTTCTTCCAAAAGAATTAAAAGATAAAGTATATTACAAACCGTCTGATAACGGCGCCGAGGCTAAGATCCGGCTGCGTTTGCTGGAATGGTGGAAAAACAGAAAAAGATAGGCTCCTTTCCAAAAACTATTAACCAATTTCAATTATGGGATTAAAAAATATTGTTTACAAAGTTGAGGGCGGGATCGCGGATATCATGCTGAACCGCCCCGAGAAAATGAATTCTCTTGATGAAAACCTGATATTTGAAATAACGGACATCTTCACCGATTTTAACACAAGGGATGAAGTTAAGTGTATTGTCATCAGCGGAGCGGGCGGGAATTTCTGTTCAGGCTTGTATCTTGATTATCTTCAGAAGATTTCTGAGTTCGATATTATGCAGAACAAAGATGACTCTGCGAAATTCAAAAATATGCTGCTAAGCATTTACAATTGCTCAAAACCTGTAATTGCAAAAGTTTCAGGGTATGCCCTTGCCGGCGGCTGCGGGATAGCCACCTGCGCCGATTTTATCATCGCCGATGATACGGCTAAGTTCGGCTATACGGAAGTGAGAATAGGTTTTATTCCTGCAATTGTTATGATGTTTCTTCTCAAGAGGGTGACCGAGACGGCGGCAAAAGACCTGCTGCTGACAGCGCGCATTCTAAGCTCTGATGAAGCTCTTAAGCTGGGGCTTATCAATATGGTTGTGCCATCGTATACTCTGGATAACAGCGTTAATGAGCTTGTGGCTTCGCTGTTTAAGAACTCTCTGAATTCGATTAAACTGACCAAAGAAATGTTCCGCGCAGTTTCAGGCATGTCTTTTGAGAATGCGCTTGATTATGCCTGCGATATGAACGCTATTACAAGAATGACCGATGACTGCAGGGCCGGTATTGCAAAATTCTTAAACAAAAATAAATAATATATCGCTATGCTGAAAAGATCTACATTAGATTTTCTGAAAAAGCTGAAAAAAAACAACAACCGCGAGTGGTTTAACGCAAACAAGCGCTTGTACGAAGATGCGAAGATGGATTTTGAAGTATTTGTATATGAGCTTATTCATGCCATCTCGGAATTTGATGAATCGATTGCGGGGCTTCAACCTAAGGATTGCATATTCAGGATCTATAAAGATGTGAGGTTCTCGAAAGATAAGACCCCTTACAAAACCAATTTTGGGGCAGTTATTCAGGAGGGCGGAAAGAAGTCAGGCCTGGCGTGTTACTATTTTCATGTCAGTCCGACCGAGTTCTTCCTTGCAGGCGGACAGTACATGCCGGACGCTGAGAAGCTTCTCAAAATGAGAATGGCGATTGCCGCTAAACATAAACAGTTTTTTGCGATTGTTAAGAACAAAGAGTTCGTAAAGAATTTTAAAGAAGTTTGGGGCGGTGAGAGTTTAAAAACCGCGCCAAAAGGTTTCCCGAAGGAACATCCTGCAATGGAATACCTGAAAATGAAAAATTTTCTGGCGGAACATCAGCTGAAGGAGGCGGAAGTTTTCTCCGAAAGGATTATAAAAAAGACTGCAAAGATATTTAAAGCTATGCAGCCTTTTAATAAATTTTTAAATGACGCGGTCAGATCTCGACTTTAAGGATTATCTTCTGGATTACAGTTCCTTTGTCGTCAAAATCCTTTAGCGGCGTGTAACATTTCTGGTTAAGATTGTTCTTTATGTATTCCACAACAAGTACATCGGCGATCTTCCCTGTTACTGTCGTTTCCTTTTGAGGCGTGCAGTCCATTAAGAGGTCGTCGCCTTTCTTAGTTGCAATAACAAATACGCCGAAATATCCCTGCGAGTTATCCGAGTAATATATTTCGTTCGATTTTACAGATGAGTAATCGGTTTTCCTGTCGTAGGTAATAGAATCCGATGCCACTATTTTAATTGTCTGCGTGGTCCCGATCAGCTCATTCAGTTTCTTATAAACAAATATCTCTTTCTTCGCCTGCACTTCATCAGTCTGATACAGGTCATAAATCGCCCGGCAGAATTTATCGAGGTCAAGTATTCCTGAAACGCCGGCTCTCAACTGCGCCAGAGTTACAGCGGATATTATTACAACTAAAATAGAAATTCTTCTGAACATAATATTTGATTGCAAATAAATTTTTCGTATGATGTAAAAATAACCGATTTTTACCAACAAGGAAATAGCAAAAAATGCTCAGGCTAATAATTTGTTCGTTTAAAAGTATCTTATTTCTGAAGGCGCCGTTCTCTATATTTGGCAAAATCTATGAGTAATGCAGCTGAAAAGACAGGTTAAGAAAAGGGCTAAGAAGATAGGAATTATAGGATTTCCGATCGATCTGGGCGCCGATAGGCGCGGAGTCGATATGGGGCCCTCCGCGCTGCGCTATGCCCAGCTTGAAGAGAAGCTTGAGAGGCTTGGCTACAAAGTGAAGGATTTCGGGGACCTGTATATAGAAGGCGCTGAAACCCAGCTGGTACGGAACCTGAAGCTGAAATACCTCTCGGAAATTCTGCGCTCTTCAACAATTCTTGCAAAGAAAGTTGAAAGCCTGCTGAACATGGGTTATTTCCCGCTGATCCTGGGCGGCGACCACTCGGCTGCAATCGGGAGCGTAGCAGGAATAGCAAGCTTCTGCCGTAAACAAAAAAAGAAGCTCGGCATGATATGGATAGACGCTCATACCGATATGAACACTCCCGAAACAACGCCATCAGGGAACATTCACGGGATGCCGCTTGCGGTTTCGCTGGGAATCGGCGAGAAGAGGTTGGTTAGGATTGGCGGATTCTCCCCTAAGCTGATACCTGAAAATGTTGCGATGGTCGGGATAAGAGACGTTGACCCAGCAGAAGCCAAAACAGTAAAAGTATACCGCGAAAAGGGAATGCAGGTTTATACAATGAGCGAAGTTGATAAGCTTGGCATACCCGAAATTATGGCAAGGATACTTGAAGATTTCAAAGGAAGGATAAATCATATTCATATGAGCTTCGATCTTGACGGCGTTGACCCCGAATATGCAAGCGGAGTCGGTACACCGGTTGAAGGCGGATTAACATACCGCGAATCTCAGTTAATTATGGAAATGGCGGCCGATTCCGGTTGCATGGGCTCGCTCGAAATGGTGGAAGTGAACCCTATTCTTGACCACAAAAATGAAACCGCCATGCTTGCTGTTGATTTTATTGAATCGGCTCTGGGTAAGTCAACTTTGTATGATTAAAATATGAATCGCGAGTCCGCCAGAGACGGACGAAGCGATCTCTATGTTATCTAACCAAGAGTTTTATCGTGCTGCGACTTTCAGTCGTGGCACGAATATTTTTTCCAGCTCCGTCAGGAGCGACATATTAATAGTATTGTCGAAATAAATTTAAAGCTCCGTAGGAGCGGCATATCCCGGATTTGTTAATGATAAATGAAACCAAACCATTCCTGTTCAATCTCTCTCTTGATGAACTTAAAAAAGTAGTCGCAGACTGGGGCGCACCCGCTTTCCGCGCAAAACAAGTCCATGAATGGATGTATAAGAAACTTGCATCATCGTATGATGAAATGACCGACCTCCCCAAGAAACTCCGCGATAAGCTGAAAGAAGAAATTTCGTTCACACATCTTGCGCCTCTGATCGACAAGCTCTCATCGGACGGCTGGACAAGAAAAATTCTGTTTGCGTTGCCCGATAACAGCCAGATTGAAACTGTGCTCATGGGTTACAATACGCGGCGGACCGCATGTATATCAACCCAGGCTGGGTGCGGACTAGGCTGTACATTCTGCGCTACAGGTCAGGCAGGGTTACAGAGGAATATTACATCAGGTGAGATTATGGAACAGGTTTTATTTTTTGAAAGAATTCTCCGAAAGAGAAAAGACAAACTGACCAATCTTGTTTTTATGGGAATGGGGGAGCCGTTTGCAAACTATAAACAGGTTATGAAAGCTGTTGATTATTTGACGGATTCTGAAGGATTGAACTTCGGAGCCAGGCGAATTACAATAAGCACAGTCGGACTTGTTCCAATGATCGAAGAATTTGCGGGAGAGAACCGTCAGATTAATTTGGCGGTCTCTTTACATGCAGCAAATGATAAGCTTAGGGAGTCGATGCTTCCGGTAAACAAAAAGTATCCGCTTGATGTTTTAATTCCTGCCTGCATAAATTACACGCAAAGAACAAAACGCCGCATAAGTTTTGAATGGGCGCTGATTGACGAAGTGAACGATACGCCCGAACAGGCCAAACAACTTGCAAATTTAATAGGCGGCATGCTTTGCCATGTAAATCTTATACCCTTAAATCCAACAAAGGGTTTTAAGGGGCGCGAATCAAACAGGGAACGAATTAAAGAATTCCGCGACATTCTGACGCGAAAGGGCATTCCCAATACGCTTCGTATCCGCAGGGGGATAGATATAAACGCGGGCTGCGGGCAGCTTAGGCAGGAAGCGCAAAAAAAGGGCAAAGAATAAATAAATGCAGAATTCAAACCCTTGCATATCCCGGAATTCTGATAATTACTATGTTTATACATGACTTAAGTCATAGTTCCCGGCTGGTCATATTGTTATTTTTGTAAAGTGTAATGATGGCGCTTACTTAAGGCGTCTGTTAAAATTTAATCTATTGTATCATGGCAAAAGAGAAAGTTAGCGAAAGCGTAAGAAAATTAAGAGAATTAAGAGAAAAATCAAAGCTCGGAGGCGGCGAGAAAAGAATAAAATCGCAGCACTCAAAAAATAAGCTGCTGGCGCGTGAAAGAATATACGTCCTGCTTGACAGAGATTCATTCGAGGAAATGGATGCATTTGTCGAACATCGTTCGCACAATTACGGAATGGAGAAAGAAAAATACCTGGGTGACGGAGTTATCACCGGCCACGGCACAATTGACGGCCGCCTTGTTTTCGTTTTCAGCCAGGATTTTACCGTCTTCGGCGGCACACTTTCGGAAGCGCATGCTGAAAAAATTTGCAAGATAATGGACCACGCCAAAAGGCTGGGGGCTCCGGTTATAGGCTTGAATGATTCGGGCGGAGCGAGAATACAGGAAGGTGTTGTTAGTCTTGGCGGATACGCTGATATTTTCCTGCGCAACACTTTGATGTCGGGCGTTGTTCCGCAGATATCGGCCATACTCGGCCCGTGCGCCGGGGGCGCGGTTTATTCGCCTGCCATAACTGACTTTACATTGATGACAAAGAAATCTAGCTTCATGTTTGTTACCGGCCCTAACGTTGTTAAGACCGTCACACATGAAGATGTTACGTTCGAAGATTTGGGCGGAGCCATGACGCACGCCGTAAAATCAGGCGTGGCGCATTTTGCATTTGATAACGAGCTTGATTGCCTTATGGCTATAAGAAAGATGTTCTCTTACATGCCTTCTAGCTGGAAAGAGAAGCCGCCATTTAAATCGACTAAAGACGCTGTTGACCGTTATGAAAAGGAACTTAATAATATCGTGCCCGAAGACACTACAAAAGCATATGACGCCAGAAAAGTAATTCAGCTGGTTGTAGATAAGGAAGGCGGCTCAAATTCGTTTATGGAGATACATGAACACTTTGCCCCTAATATTGTCGTTGGGTTTGCACGGCTTGGCGGAATGCCGGTCGGTATAGTCGCAAACCAGCCCAGCAAGATGGCTGGCGTGCTGGACGTAGATTCGTCCGTTAAAGGAGCACGCTTCGTAAGGTTCTGCGATGCGTTTAACATTCCGCTTGTTGTGTTCGAGGACGTTCCGGGATTTATGCCCGGCACTTACCAGGAGTGGCATGGAATTATCAAACAGGGAGCTAAGCTGCTTTATGCGTTTGCCGAGGCGACAGTCCCCAAAATTACGGTTATACTCCGTAAAGCATACGGCGGCGCTTATGACGTTATGAACTCAAAACATATACGCGGTGATTTTAACTATGCGTGGCCGTTTGCCGAGATAGCTGTGATGGGCTCGCACGGCGCGGCTGAAATAATTTTCAAGAAAGAAATTGATGCATCGGGGGATCCCGCGAAAATGCTGACAGATAGAGTTGCTGAGTACAAGGAAAAATTTGCTAATCCATACGAAGCCGCTTCACGCGGATATATTGATGATGTAATAGAACCTACCGAAACGCGGCAAAAACTTATCAGAGCGCTGCAAATCTTACAAACAAAAGAAGATTCAAATCCGAAGAAAAAACACGGAAATATACCGCTGTAGGCGGCTTAGTGCAAAAATTCTCGTCTAATTTGCATTGAAAACCCATTAACAACACCTTATATTTACATTAACTTATTCCTTTAATGCTATGAGCAGGAAATATATAGTTTTATTAGCATCACTTCTATTTTTCACATCGAATTGTTTCGGACAATCTGAATCTTGGCAAGTATTAAATATTGCCAGACCACTTACATCAATAAATTTTATTTCCCCTACTAAAGGATGGATATTTGGGGGCGATTTTTCTTATAAAACTATTGATGGTGGTATGACATGGAGTTTACCAATACAATTTTCTTTACCTGTTGGATCAATTCCTGTTTTTGGTATCAGATCACCTGAAACAATTTTTTTTATTGATAGCCTGAGAGGTTGGGCTTGTCAATATTCGGGTGTACTTTTGAAAACAACAAATGGATCGAGTAGTTGGAATTCAGTAAATACAGGATTTAATGTTACTTTGCAATCAATTTTTTTTATTAATAATAATACAGGATGGGCAGGAGGCATACAGAGCTATCCTTTAGGGGTCATGATTAAAACAACAAATGGTGGAAACAATTGGTTTCCTCTATCACAAAACATGAATCATGAAGTAACGAATATTTTTTTTATTAATAGCTTTAAAGGTTTTTATTGTTCTCCTTTTACTGATACTATAGGAATCACATATAATGGTGGAAATAATTGGACCAATATTAAAGTAGGCAATGGACAGCCGGTTAATATGTTATTTTTCAAAGATACTCTTAACGCGTGGGCTTTGGGAAATTATCATTATATTTCTAAAACTACTGACGGTGGATTAAATTGGATCGTAATTCCTAATCAAATTGGTAATACTCAATATATTTATTTCTTAAATTTAAACACAGGTTGGATAACTGATCCGGGCGGAGGCATTTGGAAAAGTACGAATGGCGGAATTAATTGGTTTGTCCAAAGGTCGGGTATTGGAGGTTCTAACGGTTATCAGTCTTATGCTTTAGATGTATATTTTAAAGATGAAAATACCGGATGGGTTGGATGCGGTAATGGAATTATGTTACGGACTACAAATGGTGGAAATAACTGGTCGGACATAAATGACCCTCCGTTAAGTGAAGTGAGGTCACTAGACTTTGTTGATGAAAACACAGGTTGGGCATTATGCAATTTCTATAATTTGGATAACTTTTCATATATCTTTAAAACGACAAATCGCGGGTATAATTGGATTAATGTATATTCAATAACTAATGTTATTCTCAATTCGCTGACATTTGTTAATAGCATTACAGGATATGTTTGCGGAGATTCTGGAACAGTTCTGAAAACAACGGACGGAGGTAATAATTGGTCGAATATCAATTATGGGAATATCAATCAAAATTCGGTTAAATTCTTAAATACAAATACGGGGTATATTTGCGGCTCAATCGGTTCAATTATCAAAACTACAAACGGAGGCATCAACTGGGTTAATCAACAAAGCAACATAAGAGCAAATTTGAATTATATTCAATTTGTTGATCAGCAAAATGGTTTTATTGCAGCAGACAGCGGATATATATTGAAAACAGTAGATGGAGGTGAAAACTGGAATTTAACATTTCCATATAATAACAAATCTTATAGAGCTGTTTGTTTTATCAATCCTAATACAGGATTTGTAGTTGGTGACAGCCACACATACAACCCTTATCCAATTTCTAACACTGTTGTTGTTAAAACAATAAATGCAGGTTTAAACTGGACAATTTCAATAAACGATGGCGATGGGGGCTACTACTATTTCAGTGATGTTTTGTTCCTGAATGATCAAATTGGTTGGGTTGTTTCTTCAGATAACGGTTTAGGGTATATTAAAAAAACTACTAATGGAGGGTTGAGTTGGATTCAATCATTTGGTCCTTTGGGACCGGACTATTATGGCGATAGTGGCTTGAACTGCATTTTTTCTTTGGGCGAAAATTATACTTGGGTAGGCGGTGGTAGCGGAGCTATAATTTCTACCACATCTCCAATTAGTATCAATCCAATAAATTTCAGAATTCCAGAAAAGTTTTCTTTATCCCAAAACTACCCCAATCCATTTAATCCGCAAACGAAGATTAAGTTTGATATATCTAAACAGTCATTTGCTAAGCTGATTATTTATGATATTCTCGGCAGAGAAGTTGCAACGCTTGTTAATGAAGATTTAAAACCCGGAACGTATTCATTCGATTGGGATGGCAGTAATTATGCCAGCGGGATTTATTTTTATCAGTTAGTTGTTGGCGATTATGCGAAAACTATGAAGATGGTGTTAATAAAATAGGGTCATTTAGATCTCTGCTTTCGCGGGGACAAGTTGTTTATCTATTTCCACGCCGGTTCGAACACTCTTGATATTTTAAGGGCCTTGCCTGTAGTTGTATCAATATTAACAATAACGCCGCTTAGCTTTACGTCGCCTTCGGCAATTTCCTGCTTCTGGGGAGTCTGGTAATAGAAACGATTTATTGAACCTTCCTTCTTGCTGCCTATAACTCCGTCAAAGCCGCCTGTCATGCCTGCATCAGTAATGTATGCTGTGCCGTTTGGCAAAATGTGTTCATCGGCAGTCTGCACGTGTGTATGTGTTCCAATTACTGCGGATACTTTGCCGTCCATATACCAGCCAAACGCAATTTTTTCAGCCGATGCCTCGCCGTGGAAATCGACAAGTATCATATTGGTTTCACGTTTCATTCTCTCGGCAATTTTATGCGCCGTCCTGAATGGGCAGTTGAGGGTTGAAATATAAACTCTTCCCAGAACATTTATTACTCCAAGCTTGAACAATCCTCCGTCAACAGTCACGGGATAAACCATAAATCCCTTCCCGTAAACGTCATCATGATGATTTGCCGGCCGGAGCAGCCTTACTTCCTCCGCGATATATTTTAACGATTGAAGCTTGCTGAACGTATGGTTGCCGCCGGTCAGGCAGTTTATGCCGGCGTCAAAAGCGCGCTTCCCGTCTTTTTCAAGAATGCCTTTGCCCTGCGAAATGTTCTCGCCGTTGGCTATTACGAAATGAATTTTATTTGAGTGAACGATCTTCTTCAGATGTTCTTCAATATACTTCAGCCCGGGTTCGCCGATTATATCGCCTATGAATAGTATGTTAAGTGTTTGAGACAAGAATCAGTTAGTAGTGAATAGTTAATAGTTAATAGCTTTCTTTCTTCGCCGGGAACTTCTTCGCTTTAACGTCTTTAATATAGTTCTTAAACGCATTTTTTGAAAGCTCTGCTACATCCGCGTACCTTCTCACAAACCTGGGGCGGAACATTTCAGTCATTCCGAGCATGTCATATGTTACAAGTATCTGCCCGTCGCAGTGAACTCCCGCGCCAATGCCTATTGTGGGTATCTTAAGCGACTTTGTTACCTTTGCGGCAAGCGCCGCCGGTATCTTTTCAAGCACTATTCCAAAACAGCCCGCTTCCTGCAGGATCTTTGCGTCCTTTTGTATCTGTCTCGCTTCTTTGGGATCCGTCCCGCGTGTTACGTAAGTGCCGAATATATTGATCGACTGCGGCGTCAGTCCAAGGTGCCCCATTACGGGAATGCCAACGCCTACAAGGTGCTTTACGACTTCGGCAATTCTCTCGCCGCCTTCAAGCTTTACAGCATCGGCCCCGGTTTCTTTCATTACCCGCCCGCAGTTTCTAACTGATTCTTTCAGGTCGACATGATAGCTCATAAACGGAAGATCGACAACCAAAAGCGCCGTATGAATGGCCTTCTTCACTATCTTAGCATGGTATATAATTTCATCAAGCGTTACGGTAAGCGTGGTATTATTACCCTGCACAACATTGCCCAGCGAATCGCCTACCAGAACCACGTCAATTCCGCATTCTTCAAGATAACGCGCCATCAAAAAATCATATGCAGTGAGAGCGGATATTTTTACCCCGGTCTGTTTCATTGTAATGAGGCGCTTTGTAGTTATTTTTTTACGTTCCGGCATTTTCCTTTTTCATTGGTTCGTTCTAGTTTAATATGCTTTCGCGGTCAATGGCCCTCATCGCTATAAGCTCTGCGAGGCGGTCTATCGTGGAAAACCTGATGTTATATGTAGTTTCAAAACCCCTAAAAATGGCGTCGCCGGTTTCTTTGCACGAAATGCTACGGCCCAGAATATCGTTAAGGCAGGTTGTTTTTTCCTCGATATCATTCCTCATCCTTTCTTTTTCAGGTCCGGAAGCCATAAGATAATTCACAATGGTTTTGTGATGGCCGCCTATTAATACCGAACCGTGCTGCAATATAATATCGCCTGTTTCAGGCGAGTTAAACTTCCTCTGCGCGCTGCCTACCAGCTTTTTGCCAAGGTGATTTATTTCATTCTTTACCTGCGAGTTAAAACAGAGGTTATACATCCCGGTCTTTATCAGGTCGTGCAGATCAGGCATATCTTTTGTAAAAGATATCTTTGCCAGGTTCGGGTTCCGCGCTTCTATCATTTTCAGCCCGTTAAGTATTGCCAAAGAAATTTCGCGGTATGTGTCCCGTATGGGTTTATCAGACTTCATCACAACAGAATAAGTCAGCTCTTCGGAATGAAGCACTGCTCTCCCGCCTGTAGGCCTCTCAACAATATCGATATTATTTATCCTGCAAGCTTCATCGTCTATCTTCAAAGCTGACGGCGTGCGCGACTGGTTGTAACCCAGTGATATTGCATACGGTTTCCATCTGTAAAACCTGAGATAGCTATCGCCTGTCGCGCGGCATTTTTCAACTAGCCCAAGGTCGTATTCCATATTGAATTTCCCGGTCTGGCTTCCTGAATCAATAAAATGCCATTTTGATACGCCGGGCAATTTCGTTTTCTTTAAGGAATTACTTTCTGATGATTCCACGTTCGCTTGACTCTATAAATGTTATGATATTCTTCACCTCATCTGTCATGGGCACGGAATCCTTAACCGCTTTCAGCGCGTCGCTGATATTGTAAGTCGAACCGTATACGTAATTGTACGTCTGTTTTATGTGCTTTATTTGTTCCTCTCCGAATCCTCTGCGTTTCAGCCCGACAAGGTTTAAGCCTTTGTAATTCAGCGGCATGCCGCCGGCGAGAATATAGGGCGGCACATCCTGGGTAACCCGCGCGCTGAATGCGATAAAGCTATGAGCCCCTATCCTGACAAACTGGTGGATGCCTACAAGTCCGCCGATAATTACCCAATCCTGTATTTTAACATGGCCGCCCATGTTAACCGCGTTTGAAATTATGACGTTGCTCCCGATTTCCGAATCATGTGGAATATGCACGTATGACATCAGGTAACTCGAACTTCCAATAACCGTTTTTCCGCTGTGAGCGGTGCCCCTGCTGATTGTGGCAAATTCGCGAATCACAGTATTTTCGCCTATCTCAAGCGTTGTTTTTTCGCCCCCGAATTTAAGATCCTGCGGCTCTGCGCCGAGTACTGCTGAATGGAATATCCTGCAGCCTTTGCTTATCCGCGTTCCGTTGTTTATCCTGACGGAGCTGTCAATCTTTACGTTATCGCCAATTACCACATCGTCATCAATTACCGTAAACGGCCCGATATCTATATTATCACCAAGTTTCACATTCGGTGAAACTACAGCCCTGTCGTTTATTCTGTTCATTTATAGAAAGCCTTTAGATGAGAGTTTTATCAATTATTATGTTGTCAATTTCAGAAGAGCTTTTGGTTATCATTTCGGCGATAAGCCCTAATGAGAAAAACTGCGCTCCCACGATTGTGAAAAGTATTGCGATAAAAAACAACGGCCTGCCTTCGATTGGTATTTGTTCGGCGAATTTCATAATCGTCAGGTACGATAATATCGCAAAGCCTGCGACGAAGCTTAGAAGTCCTACGCTCCCAAAAAAGTGAAGAGGGCGTTTTATGTACTTGTTTGTGAATAAGACCGTGGACAGGTCAAAAAAACCGTTAAAAAATCTCGAAATACCGAATTTGGTCTTCCCGTATTTTCGTTCATGATGAGTGACCGGAATTTCGGCAACCCTGAACCCCGATAGATATGCCAGCGCCGGTATATACCTGTGCATTTCACCGTAAACTTTAATATTTTTCACCACGTCTTTAACGTAAGCTTTCAGGCCGCAGTTATAGTCGTGAAGCTTCAGGCCCACCATCATGCTGGTCGCCATATTAAAAATTTTGGAAGTTTGATTCTTAATGAACGGGTCATGTCTTATCTTTTTCCACCCTGAAACAAGGTCATATCCCTCGTTCAGCTTCTCGATGAGCGCCGGTATTTCTTCAGGGTCGTCCTGCAGATCCGAATCCATTGTGATAATGTAGTCGCCTTTGGCGGCTTTGAATCCCTGCTGCAGCGCCGCCGATTTTCCGTAATTCCGCCTGAACTTAATACACTTAAACCTGCTGTTGACCCTGTTTACTTCTTTTATCTTGTTGAACGAATTATCAGTGCTTCCATCGTCCACAAAAATCACTTCATAATTCGCTCTCAGGCTTTCAAGTACTTTTTTCAGAGCTATAGAGAGCTCAACGATCGATTCCTCCTCATTATAAAGAGGGATAACCACCGAGATTATTTTATTATTCAGGTTAAGACCGGGAGCTGGATTTTGGTTCTGCTTTTGGTTGTATCTCTTGAAGTTTCTGTTTCTTCTGTAAAAATTCCTGTTTTGGTTCTTTTTTTCCGGCACATTCGTTTGCGGCGTCTTTTGAACCGCGGCGGGAATGCCGCTGCCTGGATCCTTCATATTTTGCTCGTTTCTGTCCTCGCTATTTGCCATAAATTTTATATAAAACAAATAAAATTAACCAATAAAGCTTATAAAAAAAAGCCTATTAGAGGTTCTTTTTTACGGCAGATTGCGTATAAGAAAGCGAATTCCCCCTTCAGAAGGGGTTCCGAAGGGGGAGCGCTTGTCCGCCTGGTGCGGACCTGCCTATGTGTAACAAAATCCATAGCTGAAAGATGAAAGAACAGACCTTTGAGTTTATTCTAAATTATGCATCGATATGTAAAAATGATTCATCTGAATGTAACAAAATGTAAGCGGGATTACTTACACGCAGAGCCTTCCTGTAAATCCGGAATTTACTTCCTGATATAACCCAATTTTTGTTCGTTGATAGTATATTAATATCTGGGTATATTGACTGGAAATTATGCATATTTTTGGACTTTCTTAAGGAAATATTTAATTCGATATACGATGTTAAATCTCTGGTCATGTGGGCAGGTTATGTTGGGCTCTTTGCCATTATTTTTGCAGAAACCGGCTTGCTCGTCGGGTTTTTTTTACCGGGAGATTCTCTTTTGGTAACAGCCGGTCTGTTTGCTGCAACGGGGGAACTTAACATTCTTTATCTGAATTTGTTGTTGATACCCGCGGCCGTTTTAGGAAATTCGGCAGGTTACTGGATCGGCTATAAATCGGGCCCAAGGCTTTTTAAAAGGGAACAGTCTTTATTATTCCGAAAGGATTACCTGATCAAGACTAAGCTCTTTTACGAAAAACACGGCGCATCCACTATGATCATCACGCGCTTTATGCCTATACTTCGTACCTTCGCCCCGATAGTTGGCGGAATCGGACAGATGGGTTATAAGAAATTCACTTATTACAATGTAATTGGCGCCATAGGATGGATAATAAGTATGACGCTGATAGGGTTTTTCCTTGGAAGAACGATTCCGAATATTGATAAGCATATCGAGAAAGTAATTGTTGTAGTTGTTTTTATTTCTCTTCTGCCGGCTATAATTAAATATCTAAAGCATAAGTTTTCGAAGCATAAGCCTGCAGAAGAAGTTTAAAATTAAAATTTATTTTTATATATAATGTCAACATTCACATTAGACGGAACAATATTAGAATATAAACAGGGACAGACTATAATTGAAGCGGCCCGCGACGCAGGTATTGAGATACCGCATTTCTGCTGGCACCCCGCGCTTACCGTGGCGGGCAACTGCCGTATATGCCTTGTTGAAGTTGAGAAAGCTCCAAAAGGAATGATAGCCTGCTCCACGCAGGTTACAGACGGCATGGTTGTATTAACGAACAGCCCCAAAGCGGTTCATATGCGCAACGCTGTTATGGAATTTCTTTTGATAAACCATCCGCTCGATTGCCCCATATGCGATGAAGCGGGCGAGTGCAAGCTTCAGGATTATGCTTATAAATACAGCATAGGCGCCTCGCGCTTTGATGAAGAAAAAAATCATAAGGATAAGAGAGTAGAGCTTGGCCCAAACGTTATGTTCGACCAGGAAAGATGTATCAGCTGTTCGCGCTGCATCCGCTTCTGCGAGGAAGTTGCCAAAGAGCCGCAGCTTACATTTGTTAACAGGGGCGAGAAAGTAACTATCGAAACTTTCCCCGGCGAGAAGCTTGATAATCCGTATTCGATGAATGTTATAGACATATGCCCGGTTGGAGCGCTCACATCCCGCGATTTCCGTTTTAAAGCCAGGGTATGGGACATGTCGCATACCGATAGCATCTGCACAGGATGCGCCAGGGGCTGCAACATTAACATCTGGGTGAGAGATAACCAAATCCTCAGGCTCACGCCAAGAGAGAATATGGATGTGAACCAATACTGGATGTGCGACCACGGCAGGCTTGATACGTTCAAGTTTGTTAACGATGCCAAAACCAGGGTGAACCAGCCGATGATGAGGCCGCTCGAAGCGGGTATTTTAAACGACGGCGAAGAAGCGCTCCAGAGATGCGAATGGGACGACGCCATTGCAAGAGTAATTTCCGAATTAAAAAATTACGGTCCTGATGAAATTGCATTTATCGCTTCCCCGTTTTCTACTCTAGAAGATAATTACGCTTTGAAAAAGTTCGCTGAAGAAGTAATTGGCTCAAAAAATATAGCGTATATCCCGGCGGCAACCGAAGGCTCTGAAGATGATATTTTGCTTCGCGCCGATAAGACTCCGAATTCAGCCGGATTGAAATTGCTCGGCATAGATCCTGTTGACGATGCATTTGTTAATAAGATTAATAATAAGAATTTCAAACTTGTTTATATTATTAACGACAGCATTGGCAGGTTAGCCGGCGGCGAAGAGCTTTCGAGAAGCATTGAAGTAGGAATTTTGCACTTGAGTAATACAAACCCTCTCAGCAGAAAAGCGACTGTGATCCTCCCGGCATCATCTTATGCCGAAATAAACGGAACTTTTGTGAATTTTCAGGGCAGGGTGCAAAGGGTTAGGCCTGCAGTGGCCACTTTGGAACAGGAACGGCTTCCGGGCGAATTTGCGGTGAGCCGGCTTGATAAGTTCGGCGCGCCAAACGATAAATGGACAAAGGGCCCGAAGTTCAACGGCCGTCCGGTTTGGAAAGCTCTTACTCAGATAGCCAAAGCTATGGGAAGTGATTTTGGTTACGACACAACAGAAGACGTTTTTGACGACATTGCCGCTAAAGTTCCTGATCTTTCGGGATTGGATTACCAGGCCATCGGTTCTAAGGGCGTTTTGGCGGGACAGCCTGTAGCCGTTGAATAAATTCTATCGGGCAACTTCGTTTTCCGCCATTTATTTTAAATGAATATTTAGAAAACCTGCCCGCCTTTGGCGGGTGGGTTTTTGAATTTAGAAACAATATTGAGCGCAATAAAAAACCATATAACCGCTAAAATAAATTCAGCGCTGGAGAAATTAAATTTTTCGGACGTTGATTTTGCAATCGAGCGCCCCAAAGATGAATCGCATGGCGATTTTTCTTCCAATGTAGCTATGATAATTGCTAAACAGGAAAAGAAAAATCCAAGAGAGCTTGCCGGGAAGATAATTGAAAATCTTGGCGTACCTGATAATTTTATTTCACGGGCAGATGTTGCAGGGCCCGGCTTCATAAATTTTTTTGTTGATGACAATTATTATAAAACTGAGCTTGGCAGAATGCTTGAATCAGGCGGCGCTTACGGCAGGATGGATGCTTTTAAAGGCAAAACGGCAAATATCGAATGGGTTAGCGCAAATCCAACAGGGCCGCTCCATGCCGGACACGGGCGCCACATTGCGCTTGGCAAAGCGGTCGCAAATCTGCTTGAATGGTCGGGCTACAAGCTCATGCGTGAATACTATTATAACAACGCGGGCAAACAAATGGATAATCTTGCAAAATCTGTTTATGCAAGATACCGCGGACTCTTTGAACCTGAATATCCTTTCCCGGAAGATGGTTACGTTGGCGAGTACATATTTACCATTGCTGAGGTTATTAAACAGGAATACGGCGATAAGCTGATCAATACACCGGATGATTTTGTTTTTAAAAAAGCGGGTGAGAACTGGTGCTTTAAATCGATTAAGAACACTCTTGCAAGGCTGGGAATAAAGCATGATGTGTTTTATAACGAATCTTCGCTATACGAAAGCGGGAAGATAAATGAAGCGCTGGCTGAGTTTAAAAGCAAAGGCCTTTCGTACGAAAAAGACGGCGCGGTTTGGCTAAAGACTTCCGAATTACTAAAAGATAAGAAAGACGCGGAAGATAAAGTAATTGTAAAATCTTCCGGCGAACCAACTTACCGCATGCCGGATATGGCTTATCATGCCGATAAAGTAAAAAGGGGATTTGATAAAATAGTTGATATTTTCGGCGCCGACCATGGCGATACATATAAAGAAGTGCTGGCGGGAGTGGGAGCGCTTGGTTGTGATATTTCAAAGATCAAAGTCATTATCCACCAGATGGTTACTTTCGTACAGGATGGCAAGCCTGTTAAAATGAGCAAGCGCTCCGATAATGTTTATTACCTTGACGACCTGCTGGATGATGTTGGCGTTGATGTTGCCCAGTTCTTTTTTGTGATGCGCAGCGCTAACACGCATTTAGAATTTGACGTTAAGCTGGCCAAAGAACAATCTGATAAAAATCCCGTATTCTATTTGCAGTATGCTTTTGCAAGAATATCAGGCATACTTAGAAATGCCAAAGAGATTTTGCCGGAGTATGAAAAAGCCGGCGCAAAGGGATTCAATTTATTAAATGAACCGGATGAGATAAATTTACGCAGAGTTCTGGCGGCATTCCCGGATAACGTTGAAAACGCCGCAGCAACGCTCGAACCGCACAAAATTATAACATATTTAAATCAGGTTTCTGAAGCTTATCACAAGTTTTATCATAATAACAGGGTAATTGACGCTGATAACAAAGAGCTATCATACCAGAGATTAAAACTTTGCGAAGCCGCTAAAATTGTTCTTAAGAATGGATTTGATATCATTGGGATTTCAGCGCCGGAGAGAATGTGATGATGGGATTGCGGAATTCGGATTGTTGATTGCGGATTGAAAAAACCTGGGCCTATTAGTTAACCTAGAATCGACTCTGAAAGGAAATTAGCTTGCCGGCTAAAATATTCCTGACGCTGCCCTTTTTTATTCTTTTAATCCATAATTTTTGATGAATATAATAGTTCTATCTTCCTTCTATTTTTTTGTCCCTATAAACAGATAAGTATTTTCATAGACGTAATTATCCGGTTGTATCACCAGATAGTTATCGTTATTAATTGCAAACAAAATAAATGCATCATAGTCATAGGGACTATGATAAGGCGTTAACATCAGCTCTTTGCTTGGTTTATTTCCATTCCAGTTAATTATCCCCACTCCTGTTTGAAAAATACTATGGTCAGTTTGAGCAATTAAGATAAAATTCTGTAGATCCATTCCCGCCAAACCAGCAATTGTTACTGACTTATATAAATATCTAATCTTATCATTGAAACAGAAATAATCTGTAAAACCTGAACCGGTAAAATATTTCATGCATATAGGAAAGGAAGTCTCAGAAGCGGGATAAAAAAGCTCCATTCCCAGAGTATGACCTCCAAGTTCAAGCAGAAACTTCTGATCCAAACCATAAACGTAGTCATATGTTCTTATGAAACCAGTGTTTTGGAATTCATAAAGAGACACTTCAACAGCAAATGTATCTATTTGTTTTGCCCCAATATATCGCATCTTGTTATCATCTGATAAAAACAAATAATCCGGGTTGAATGCTGAATCACCATAAGCATAATTTGTGATTTTTTGCCCATCAAATTTGCAAATCCCAAATTGGGAACATGTCCAAATCTCATTTGAGCTGACTGCGCAACCCCATATAAAACGGGTATTGGACGGGTTAACTATTACATTTGAAACATGTGTTTCAAATCCGGCACCATTCCATTTTATTATGGTTAGCTTGTTGTCATAAAGTCCTGACCCGAAAAGATAAACTTCGCTATTTGATAAACCCTTTATATCATTGAGGTAATAATCACCTGCATAAAAAATGGAAGTATTGCCGCCGGAAACCTTATAAAGCGAACGGTTATAGTTATTAAGAAGAAAAATATTTCCAGTGTCCTGGGCCCAAATACCGGCAAAACCACGATAATAAACGTTTTCGGCCCGCCAGTTGAAACGAGCGGAATCAAATTCACTTACAGGCGCTGTTTTTACCGGATTATCATCGCTGCAGGAAGAAAATAGAAAAGTTAAAATTATAAGATTAGCTAAAGCTAAGGTTTTTAGCCAGATGGAATATGAGGTTTTAGGATTTTTGCTCCCTTGAGGCATAATTGTTGTTCTTAACTCAAATGAAACAGGATTATTATTTATTCAAATATAAACCTTCAATAAAGGAGGGTTCCTATGATATGCGTCAGTTCAAAAAATGATAATTATCAGCAACAGGACTGTCTCACGTCTGCCGTCTCACCTCTCACATAATTACTTTTTGCACAAATCAATAATTCTCTCTAAATCTTCGGCGGTAAAATACTCTATTATAATTTGCCCTTTGGTTGGCGAGGTCGGATTCAATCTTACTTTTGTGCCGAAGTGTTCGCGGAATTTTTCTTCGAGGAAATTTATTGCGGCCTTATTCTGGTCGGTGATCTCATAAATTTTCTTGTGTCTTGGCTGTTTTTTTAGCTTTTTGGTTAACTCTTCTGATTTTCTTACCGATAAGTTCTCGCCTAGTATTCTCTTCCAAAGCAAATGCTGGTCAACTTCGCTTTCAGCTGTTAATATGGCTCTTGCATGCCCTTCGGTAATTTCTCCTTTGCGAAGGCTCTCTTTTATTTCATCGGGCAGCTTTAACATCCTCAGATAATTTGTAACTGCGCTGCGCGACTTACCGACTTTTTCCGATACCTGTTCCTGCGTTAAGCGGCACTCTTCAATTAATCTCTGGTAACCCTCCGCGACCTCAATTGCATTCAGGTCTTTTCTCTGGATATTTTCAACAAGCGCTATCTCTAGCAGGTCCTCTTTGGAATTAACGTCCATTACATAAGCGGGTATCTTATCCAATCCCGCGAGCTTTGATGCTCTTAGCCTGCGCTCGCCGGTAATAAGTTCATAACTTCCGTCGTCAGTCTTACGTACGGTAATTGCCTGTATAACTCCTTTTTGCCTTATCGATTCCGAAAGCTCTTTCATTTCAGCTTCATCAAAAAGGTGGCGCGGCTGAAACGGATTTGTCTTTATATTATCTACCGGTAAATAAAGTATGGACTCTTCGATTTTCGGATTAAGCTCGGTTACATTTGCCGCCGTCTCCGGTTCAATGCTTGCCGGTGAACCCCCGAATAAAACGTCAAGGCCCTTTCCAAGGCCGCCTTTTGATTTTTCCTTAGTCATGTTCACTTAATGTTGTTTTCGGTAATACCGCCCGCGGAGCTTTCGTTCTTATTTATCACTTCAAATGTCGGAGCGTCGTATGTTAATATATTATCGAACTTCTGCATGCTTTCCATTCCGTTGCGCTTCAGGAATTCATTTGCTAGCTCGGTGTAATTCCTTGAGCCTATCGAAAACGGATCATAAACAACAACAGGTTTCCCGAATGAAGGCGATTCGCTTATCTTTATATTGCGCATTACTTTTACAGCGTAAACCTTGTCGGTAAAATACTTTTCCATTTCCTGCGCAACCTGGTGCGAAAGCTTCAGGCGCGTATCGAACATCGTTAACAGGTAGCCCTCAATTTCAAGGCGCTGGTTAAGTCTCGTCTTGACCATCTTAATAGTGTTGAGCAGCAGCGTCAGGCCCTCCAATGCGTAATACTCGCATTGCACGGGTATCAAAACTGAATCGGAAGCCACAAGCGAATTCAGAGTTATTAAGCTTAGCGACGGCGGGCAATCTATAAATACAAAATCGAATTGCTCCTTTATTCCCGCCAGACGGTTTTTAAGAATGTACTCCCTGCTTTCCATGCCGACCAGCTCAATTTCCACGCCAACCAGATTTATATTGGATTTAATGATGTAGAGATTGTTAACCTCGGTTTCCGAAATGCAGCTTTGCGGTTCTTTGCTGCCAATTAAAAGCTCATAGACCGAATTTTCCATTGATGAATTTTTCAGTCCAAGCCCCGACGTTGCATTTGACTGCGGGTCAATATCTACCAGCAGGGTCCTGCATCCGGCCAGCGCAAGCGAAGCGCATAGGTTCACCGCCGTCGTTGTTTTCCCGACTCCGCCTTTTTGATTTGCTATTGAAATTATCTTTGACAAAAAATCTTATAATTTGTTAAATCTCGATCGATTCGCCGAACGGAATGACCGTACATTTCTTTCCAATTGATTCGACTTTGCGTTTAAATTCATTCGGGTCGGCATTAATTACGTCAAACGTATTATAATGCATAGGGATAGCCAGCTTTGGATTCAAAAACTCTATTGCCTTAACCGCATCGTCAATTCCCATAGTAAAATTATCGCCGATCGGTACAATTGCGGCGTCAAGCGGAGTCATCTCGCCAATAAGCTTCATATCCATGAACAATCCCGTATCGCCGGCATGATAAATATTTTTCCCTTCCAAGGTTAACACTACGCCGGCAGGCTCGCCCATGTATACTCCTTCATCGGTGGAGGAACCATGATGCGCTATTGTAAATTTTATTCTCCCAAACGGAAAATTGAATCCGCCGCCTATGTGAACGCCATGGGCCTTAAAACCTTTGCCCTGCATGTATTCAGCCATCTCAAATACGGATATTATTGTGGAGTCATTGTTCCTGGCAATCTCTTCGGTATCGCCAAAGTGGTCTCCGTGAGCGTGCGTAAGCACAATATAATCAGCCTTAATATCAGCAGATTTAACTTTTGCATGCTTGTTTCCGTTAATGAACGGGTCGATTATGATATTGTGAGCGCCGGTTTTTATTTCAAAGGCGGAGTGCCCGTGATATGTTATTCTTGCCATTTCAAAATAGATGTTTTGGGAAGTTCATGCAAAGTTATCATATTAATTTCTCTTATTCAATTTAGCAATATTTACCTGAACGAAAAAAACATGATAACGTATAACGCTATCCCCAAACTTGCTGTAATTCTGTGATAAATCCCGCCTTTTTTGCCGAATGGCAGTGCAAGCATTGTTAATAATGAAGTTAAACACAATATAAATTGCGCCGATAACAGAGGAAGATAAAACAGGATCATGGTGAGGTTCAGAATTATCGCTATGAAGATCGCCTGGTGAGTTATTTTCTTCATTGAGATCTTTCTGTAGTGAAGCGCCCAGCCAATAAGGTAGTTGATAAGGTAAACGAGAACCCCGGATATCATGAGCGCTCTAAGCAACAGAGAAATTCACCTCATTCTTTATTCTGCAATAAGAGTTTCTCACAGAGGGTTGCCCCATGAATCTTTGTAAGCAAGTTCGTTTACGCCTTTTCGGTGTGATGATTTCCAGTCAATTGCCGGGCGTTTCATCTTTGGGTCAATATAGCCCATCCTGAAGATCGCGCACATTTCATAATTCTCCGGCACCTTGAGAATTGTGGAGATCTCTTTCCATTTCTCCGGTATTTCGCCCGGCGTGGATATGAACTGCATTCCCATACCCGTTGCCGTTGTAGCCAGCCATAGGGTCTGTATCACAGCGCCCATTGAGATAACTGAATAAAATCCCGATAGTTCATTCGGCTTATATTCATCTTTGTTCAGCGAAATGATAAACAGCAGCGGCGACCTGGCAACAAGCTTTTCCTCGTCGTTCCCGAGTATTCTCGGCACCTTGAACTTTGCCAAAACCTTACCGCCGGTCTCAGAAAATATTGTCCTTACAAATGGCTTCAAAACTGCCGGCAGGTGGTCAATATGTATGCCATCTTTTGCTTTTTCCATTTCCTCTTCGCTGAACCGGAAGTATTTCCGGTATTGTCTCCAAAAACGCCCGTCTTCCATCAGCTGTACCATTGAATCGCCCGCTATTTTAGCTATCTTGCCAATTATTGTTTCATCTGTAACTGCTATGAATCTCCACGGCTGAGAGTTGAAATGACTGGGAGAATGAGAAGCCATGTTTATGAGGAGTTCAATGTGTTCGGCCGAAACTTTTTTGTCGGCAAAAGCCGAGTTTGCCGTCTTCCGGTTTACGATCGCTTCAAATAGTTCCATTGTTGTATTCGGGGAATTGATTTAAACTATTCTAACCCAAATATGTAAAACTTAAAAGGCACGATTTTGCGGCTTGCACTTGGGGGTGAAAGGCTTTAAAATAGAAAAGGCAGCGGTTATTAGCCCTGCCTTTATTGGGGGTGTCAGAGAAACTCTGACGATTCGGAGAAATAATGCTAATCAATTTTCTTACCGTACTAGCATGGTCAAATATTGTTCATCAATGTTAGTAAGTCTATACCGTTTTAACGGTATAATTCAGCGCTCTCCGATAGCTGAATTTAATAACTAACATCAGAATCGGAATTATCAATATCTTGAATAGAATTCGAAAATGAGGTATTTTTGTAAGTTGCTGGAACTAATCCTGCTTTAAATTCATTAAAATTGGCGCAGAACATGTTGGGCGAATTAACTGAGAGAGAAAAGGTCATATTAAGGTATATAATAGAAGACTTTATATATACTGCTAATCCTATCGGCTCGCAGTCCATATCTCAGAAAAAGGATATAAATCTTTCATCGGCTACTATCAGGAATGTGATGAGCGATCTTGAAGAACTGAGCTTTATCACACAGCCGCATACTTCGGGCGGGCGGATACCGACTGATAAAGGATACCGGTATTTTGTAAACGAACTTATGAGCTCAGGGTCGCTTAAATCAAACGACAAAAACAGGATCAGGAAGCATATTGATGATATCGAATCTACCGGAGACGAGGTTTATAAGGAAGTTTCAAAAATTCTCGGCAAGCTTTCGCAGGAAATAAGCGTTGTGAGCCAGCCGTATTTTTCGGAAGGCGTTTTTGAAAAACTTGAGCTCATTGATCTTTCGTCCAGCAAGCTGCTGGTTGTTGTTTCTATTAAATCAGGACTTGTCCGCACGCTGCTGTTTGATATCGATTCTCTGATAGCTAGAGATAAGCTTGATAATATCTGCCGCGCGCTTAACGGGAAGCTCAGCGGCCTCACTTTGAAAGAGATCAGGAACACATATTCCGAAAGGATTGGCGGGCTTAGAGAAGAGGCGAGCGAGATTGTAAATGTATTTGTAGAGTCTATAGATAAGATATTCCAGGAGGAAAAAGAAGGAGTTACGCTGTATATAGGCGGAACAACAGAAATATTATCTCAGCCTGAATTCGGAAACACCGACAATTATAAGAGTATAATTGAGCTTACCGACGATAAGCATGTTGTATTTCATGTGCTGAATAACCTGCCCATTGACCAGACCGGAATATCGATATCTATCGGCATTGAGAACAACGATGAAAAACTCAGGGATTACAGCATCATATCCACTTCTTATGATGCGGGAGGAGTTACCGGCAGAATAGCCCTCATCGGGCCAAAGCGTATGGATTACTCAAAAATGGTCTCAATGCTGAATTTCACTTCTAAAGTTATTACTGAGAAAAAGTAACTGTAAAAAATATTATTGCCATAACCAAAGGGAAAAAGAATTACAAAATGTTTAAAACAAAAAAAGAGAAGCTGGAAAAAGAAATACTGGAGAACGAGCTGGAAAACACAGAACCTGATGAAACAGGCTCTCCGGAAAGCGCCGAAGAAGAGCAGGATACACAGCCGGTGAATACAGAAGCAGACGGGAAAAAGAAAAATAATAAAGGAATTAAGGAGCTTGAGGCCCGCAGTGAAGCTTTGAAGGACCAGCTGCTTCGGAAAGCCGCCGAGTTTGAGAATTATAAAAGAAGAACTGAAAACGATATATCGAATCTATACAAATTCGCAAACGAAAGCCTGATAACAGATCTGCTTCCCGCGCTGGAAGATTTCAGCAGGGTGATGAAGCTGTGGGATGAAAAACACGACGCAGAAGCGTTTCATAAAGGCGTTGAGCTTGTTTATGAAAAGTTCAGAAAAACGCTGGAGAAGCAGGGCCTGAAAGAAATTGATTCAATGGGCAAGCCGTTCGATGTGAACCTGCATGATGCCATAATGCAGATGGAAAAAAGCGAGGCGGACCCGGATACTATTTTAGATGTGGTTGAAAAAGGATACAAGCTCAAAGATAAAGTTATCAGGCATTCAAAAGTTGTAGTTTCAAAGAAACCGGAATGACAAAAAGAGATTATTACGAAATACTCGGAGTTTCAAAATCGGCATCGGTTGACGAGATAAAAGCCGCTTACCGCAAGCTTGCTATGAAGTATCACCCCGACAGAAACCCGGGCGATAAACAGGCGGAAGAAAACTTCAAAGAAGCCGCTGAGGCTTATGATGCGCTTTCGGATTCGAATAAGCGCGCGCGATACGACCAGTTTGGCCACCAGGGATTGAGGGGCGGCGCCGGCGATTACCAGGGATTTTCTAACGTTAACGATATTTTCTCGCATTTCAGCGATATATTCGGAGGCAGCAGCATATTTGACGAGCTCTTTGGTTCAGGCGGCTCAAGGCGCCACAGCGGAAGGCATAAACAGCCCGGCATACAGGGAAGCGACCTCAGGGTAACCCTTGGAATGACATTAGAGGAAATTGCAGAGGGCGTTGAGAAAACCATAAAAGTGAAGAGATTTGAAAAATGTTCTGAGTGCTCGGGTTCAGGCGCTAAAACCGGAAGCGGCTCGGCTGATTGCCCCGCATGCGGAGGCTCAGGCGAGATTCGCCACGTATCGCGCTCTATGTTCGGCCAGTTTATAAATGTTTCGGTTTGCACAACCTGCAACGGCGAAGGTAAAGTTATAAAAGACAAATGCCCGCATTGCTCAGGCGAAGGAAGAGTCCGCTCTGAAGCCACAATGAAAATTAATATCCCGGCAGGCGTTTCAAACGGGAATTATATTCCCATGAGGGGCGAAGGCAATGCCGGTATCAGGGGCGGGCATGCAGGCGACCTGATCGTCGCAATTGAAGAACTGCCCCACAAACATTTTGTGCGCGAGGAAGATGACATAATTTTCGATCTTACCATTAGCATTGCGGATGCCGCGCTTGGCGCGGATGTCGAGATACCTATTCTTGGCGGTTCCGCCAAGCTCCGGATAGAAGCAGGCATCCAGCCCGGCAAAATACTCAGAATGCGGGATAAGGGCATAAGGCATCTTAATCATTCCGGCCGGGGCGACCAGCTTGTGCATGTTAATATTTACATCCCGACAAAGCTCTCGTCGAAAGAAAAAGAGCTTATCAAAGAACTTTCGAAATCGGAAAATCTCAAGCCGAAACATAAAGGAAAAGATTCCGATCCAAAATCAAAAAGTTTTTTCTCTAAGGTTAAGGACAGCCTATCATAAACTAATTTCTGAGGATTTCTGTGTTTGCTCGCCTGAAGAATTTTGGTTTCACCGCCGGGGATATAACGATAATATTATTCCTGATGATATCTTTCATCGTCGGTCTGGTGATAAAGTTTTCAGGCCGGGAACCCGCGCAGGAGTTTAATTATTCAGTTCAGGATAGGGAATTCGAACAGAGCCTTAAACAGGCTTTTAACGGCGCCGACTCTAAGAGCCTTACTCCCGAACAGCTCAGGCGTATAAATGAGCTGAACCTTATGAACGACAGCCTGGTTGCAATAAAATCCCCGCAGATAAAAGGCGGCAAGGAATCGGCTATTCACAATAAGATAAAGATCAATTCTGCTTCAGCTATTGAGCTTGCCCTCCTGCCGGGGATCGGAGGCGCCATGGCTGAGCGGATAGTTGATTACCGGAATTCGCGCGGAGGATTTAAGTCTTTAACAGAGTTGATGAACATAAAAGGAATTGGCGAAAAGAAATATCAGAAGCTGAAAGATTATATCGAACTTGAGTGAATGAAATTGAATTGATAAGCTCCAAATGAATTGATAACTTTCGGAGACGCTGAAGTCAGTTGAATCCGGCGGCTTATTCGGACCTCAAAAAAAGAAAACTGGAATTGAATTGAAAAAATCTCTGGGCATTAGTTTTTCCTCAAACCATATATGTTTTACCGAGCTATCCGGCGAAGGCGGAAATGTCAGGCTCGATAATGCGGAATGCGTTTCAGTCGATTTCAATTTCGAGGACCCGTTTCATAAACATAAGAGCAGCCAGAAAGACTTAAGCTCTGTTTCGGGCGAGATTCAGAACTACTGCACACGAAGAAATCTGCAGGCCGTTGATATAGCTCTTACTATCGGCTCATCGCAGGCGTTCCTTATTACGCTTCCCCTGGATTATTCCGAAGGAAAGCAGTCGCTGAATTCCAAGATATACTGGGAGCTTTCCAACTACTTCCCCGATACTTATTCCGATTTTGTTATAAACACGTACCGCCTGAATTCAATTCTGCCGTGCAATGATAGCGATGAATTCCTGATAATAGCCGTGCAAAAGAACACGCTTGAGTTTGTGAAGAGGATATTCAAGATATGCAGCCTCAACCTCGCGCTGATAGATATTGACCATTTTGCGGCGGAACATACTCTAAGAAGAAGTTACCCTGAGAACACCGCAGGCAAAAATGTGCTTATGGTTGGCCTTAGAAAAGGCAGGGTTGATTACGGTTACCTTTCGGACAGGAAATATAGATCATATGCGTATTCACGTTATAATACTGAACCGGAATTCAATTTAAGCCTCGTCAGAAAAATAACTTCGCTGCTTGATTCCGGCCGGATGCCCGGCGTCGAAACTATTTATCTCTATGGCGATGAAATTAAAAACGATACCATCGAGGCAGTTAGTAAGATAGAGGGGCCCGAAACAGTTATAGTCAACCCGTTCGAGAATATTTCCGCGTCCGAGCATTTTCTGAAAAATGAAGTTCTGAGAAAATCGCCGTATATGTTCACTCCAAGCCTGGGGGGCGCGTTAAGATTGCTTTAATTAGGGCGCAGGTTTGAGGATAATCGCCGGAAAATACAAAAGCAGAAAAATTAATTCAGGGCTTACAGCGAAAGCGCCCGCTGCAAAGAAAGCGCCTTCACTGCAAAGGAAAGAGGAAAATGTCGATCTAAGGCCCACAACCGACAGGGCGCGTGAATCGCTGTTCAATATTCTGAACAACATAATCGATTTTGACGGGCTGAAATGCCTTGAGCTGTTTGCCGGCACAGGCGCTGTTGGATTTGAGCTTCTTAGCAGGGGGGCGGCGACGGTTAGTTTTGTGGAATCTTCGCCGGCGCAGGCTGCCCTGATAGAAAAAACCGCTATGGAACTTGGTTGCGCGGCTCAGGCGGAAATAAAAGTGCAAAACGCGGCAGGATATCTGGCCGGGCATAAAGGAGAATTTTTTGACCTGGTTTTTGCGGACCCGCCGTACCATGCGGCAGATAATGAACTATGGCTGAATGCATTAGCTTCGCTGAAATTCAATGTATTTGTTTTTGAGCACGGCGGAATAAATGTGCCGCCGGTTGGCTTAACCGGATTTACAGTAATGGACCGGAAAACAGGCATCACTAATTTTAGAATTTATATTTCGGATGACTAAGCTTTGACGGACAAAAACAAAAGAATAGCGATTTACCCGGGAACGTTCGATCCTGTTACATACGGGCATCTTGACGTGCTTGAGCGCGCCTCTCGCCTGTTTGACGAAGTAATAATATCTGTCTCTGAAAGTTCATCGAAGAAAACGTTGTTAAGCGTAAACCGGCGGCTGGATCTGATAAAGCAGGTTATCAGGGACTTTAAGAACGTGAGCTCAGATAGTTTTGAAGGGCTGCTTGTTAACTACGCAAAATCAAAAAAAGCAAACGTGATAATCAGGGGACTCAGGGCGATATCTGATTTTGAATATGAGTTCCAGATGGCGCTTACAAACCGTAAAATTGCTCCGGGCATAGAAACCGTGTTTCTTATGCCGCATGAAAAATATTCGTACATCAGCTCTTCGCTTGTCAGAGAGATTGTTTCACTGGGAGGCGACGTATCTTCTTTTGTCCCGCCTGAAGTAGCTGAATATATCAAAAAAATATCCTGAACCTATTATTAAAATAAATTAAATGTTGCGCTTCGGCAAAGAATTTTTTATCCCGTTACATTTATTTACAAATTTAAATTCTTAATCATGATGCGATATGCTCCTGTTAACCGGGTCAGTTTTAGTAAAATGTTTAATAATTTGAATAGAAACGCATTTGCATGTAAGGTGTAAATAATGTTGTTAATGGGTCAGAAACAGCATTTTCTGATGAATATTGAGCTTTTCCGGCTTATAAATGGGGGCTCTGTTTTTTGATTTTTTTTTGGCTTTTATTTGTACTACTGATTCTTAATATTGAGTTCACGTATTTTGTAACAAAACTCCCGCTGAGAACGCCACATTTAAGCTTTTAGCCTTATTTATTTTTCTTACTCAAAAGAGTCCTTGACTTATTAATAAAAAGGTTATATAATGTTAAAATTCAAATCAACATTTTTTTTAAATTATTCTGGAGAATATAATGCAGAGATCTAAACTTTTTGTTTCATCACTCGCGTTGTTCATTATAGTTCTGTTTGCCGGCAGTACATTTGCGCAGAACGAGAACCCCGCGTTTGTTCCAAACGCCCCCTTTAAGGTAGGTTTCCCGATTCCGTACTCGCCTGTTCCTCCGGCGGATACTGTTCAGGGTCATTGGAGCTCGCTCGCTCCCTACGCCTTCCTCGATTATGGCGTGTTCATTTACAACTGGCCGGATAGCAACGGAATATATGTTGGCGGCGGAAGCGATGCCAGCGGCGTGTTAACCGCTAATTTTTATTTCTACAACATTGCCTCCAACACGTATTCACCAAGGCAGCCTTTACCGGCAACATGCTGCCTGAACAAAATGGTTAAAATAAAACAGAAACTTTACGTAACATCTACGGTAAACAATTTTTCAGCGCCCAGCGGAGCTACATATGAATATACGCCGGGTACCGGTTGGGTTACAAAAGCAACTATGAACGCGCCTCTCTGTCATGAGAGCGGTATATTTGTTTACAACGATAGCTTATTGTTCTGCGTTGGCGGAGCTACTTCCGGATTCAGCGGCTATCTTAACACAGTTAGATATTTTAACCCGTCCAACAATACCTGGACAACGTGTCCCTCTACTTATCCGATTCAGGTCGACCTAACACAGGGCGAATGTATCGGCAACCAGGTAGTAATGTTTGCAGGTTACAACGGCGCCGGCGTAAGCAGCGTATACAGAGGCACAGTTATTCCGGGAGCCACAATGGACGTTCAGTGGAGGCTTGAAGGAGTTATTCCTCCGAATCCCACAGGCGGCGCTCCCTACAGGGAATGCACCGGAATTTGGGGCAACTACATGCTTGTTGGTCCCGCCCAGTCAATCGCTGGCGGCGTCGAAGGTATGTTATTGGGTTTCAATATAGTTGATAGCACATACAGAAGGTTCTTACCTGACATGAATCCTGCTGCAGGAAATATGCATGGAATTGGAGTTCAAACCTCTCCTGCGGACAGTGTTCGTTTATATACAATCGGCGGTTACACTGCTGCGGCTTCAGGCACCAACGAATTTTCGAAATACGCTTTTGGCGCGCCGGCTCCATCAGGAGTTTGCGAACAGTTTGAAGGCGCTACATTCCCGCCGGCAGGATGGACGATGACCGCAGGTTTATGGTCGCGTTATAACGTCAGCGGTTACTGCGAAGGCGCATGGTCAGCCCAGGCGAACTTCTACGGTGTCTCTTCAGGTACTTTTGATCTGAACACGCTCACGTTTGGCGCAACAGCGCCCGGCGATTCGCTCCTGTTCCAGGATGCTTACGCATCATTTTCAGGTGAAAATGATCAGCTTCAGATTATGACCTCATCAGATGGCGGTTCCACTTATACTCAGCTCGTTCTGTTGAATGGAGGTACAAACGGAGAATTAGTTACAGCTCCGCCTCAGACCGCTATTTTTGTTCCGACTTGCACGCAATGGAAATGGCAGCGCATGGCTCTGCCTGCAGGCACAAACAAGATCAGGTTTAACGGTATCTCAGCTTTCGGAAACCAGCTGTATATTGACAGCACCTGTATAAAATTCCATATAGTTGGAATTGCTAACAACAATACGGGCGTGCCGAAAATTTACTCACTGTCGCAGAACTATCCTAATCCGTTTAACCCGTCGACCGACATAAGGTTCGCTTTACCGAAAGCCGGCGTAGTTAAATTGGTTGTTTATGATATTCTGGGCAGGTTGGTTTCAACCCCTGTTAATGAATTTAAACAGGCCGGAAACTATACAATTAATTTCAACGCTGCGAATCTTGCAAGCGGAGTATATTTCTACAGGATTACAGCAAATGACTTTGTGGAAACGAAGAAAATGCTTCTTGTGAAATAAACTGCTTTATTTAAGATTTAAAAAGGGCGCTTATTGGCGCCCTTTTTTATTTAACTTAATGTACGTTGTTAGCCTGTCCCGGCAGAGTTTTCAGAGATTTGTCCCGAAGAACTTAATGACTCTTTCAATTGCAATTTCAAATGGTTTTGCGGTCCCGCCAAACGGATGAACCACGCCAAAAGTATGGCCGGCGTTTTCGATGAGCAGAAGTTCGGTTTTGGTCTTGTCGGAATTTTCATACAATTCCTCCGCCTCTCTGTATTTGACCGAAAGGTCCTCCTTCCCGTGAATAATCAGCAGAGGGACATTGATTTTCGAAACAGCCTCTTTTATATCAAGCGATTCGGAATTTTTTTCAATGTCATCAAGCAATGTAATATTCAGGCGCATTATCTGCCCTGTCCTCGAGTTTTCAATTTCAAGGAAACCATTTTTTCTCCATTTCTTCTTTGATTCTCTCCCATACCTGTCAAAGCTCGAAACCGAAGCAAGAGTTGCAGCGGCTTTTATCCGCGGGTCAGATGCCGCATACAGCAAAGCGGTTCCGCCGCCTCTTGAGTGGCCCATCAACCCAATCCTGTTCTCATCGGCATTATAATTAGCGGCTCTTTTGCGAAAGAAATCAACAACCGCCTTCAGATCGTTTAGTTCCTGCGTAAATGTATTGGCGGCGAAATTTTCAGGTTTTGTAAACTCTGCCGGATTTTCTTTGGAAACGCCGTTCAACGAAAAGTTGAAGCTTACCGAACAGAATCCGGCCTCCGCCAGCTTTTCCATCATATACGGGAACCCGCCCCAGTCTTTGAATCCTTTAAACCCGTGGCAAAAAATTATTATTGGCAGGGCGCTATCGCTCCTATGGAACCGGCAGTCTATATCAATCTCCATTCCGGCTTCGTTTTTAATTTGAAGATTTATCTTTTCCATAAATAAGATAATTTACTGAATTCTCTCAAAATTAATGTTATCTTCGCCAAATTACAAACAATTAAGATGCGTTAATTCCCGTCTGAAAATGGGGCGCCCAAAACCCTGCAATAATTCATGCAATCATGATATTCAAGCAAAAATTATTTATATTTGAATATAGCTGAAGATTATTTCCAGTTTAATTACCGAATATGAATATTAAAAAAATTCTTGTTTTTTTAGTTTTTGCTCTTAATATTTTGGCTTATTCACAGAATAACCCGCTTTACATACGATGCCCACGGTTTGAAAATAAACACTGGCTTTTTTCAAAGGATGAATATGATACGCTAACCAATATGACGGGCAGCTGGACGTACGTTCAGCCTATGCAAAAATCGCTGATGGGCGTAACCTCTTATTACCGGGCAGATGTGAACAAAATCTTCATTTGCGGCGGCCTTGATTCGGGACTAATCGGGCAAACGGCATGCTATTATTATAACATTTCAAATAATACATACGAACTGAAGGACTCTCTTCCGGAAGGAAGATGGTCGGGGAACCTTCTGAGGGTGAGAGATTCGCTTTATCTTGTCGGGTCAGTCGGCGCGAATTTCAACGTGCCTGACGGAAAAATTTTCAGGTATTCGATTAACACTGATTCATGGGTACAAAAAAGCCTGATGCCGACTCCCTATCTGATTGAAAGCGCTTCGTGCGTTTTTCAGGACAGCCTGATAATATGCGTAGGCGGCTCTTCCAGCGGATTCCAGCAAGCGACTGCAATTATACGCACCTATGACCCGAAAAATGACGCCTGGGGTATTTCTCCTGCTGATTACCCCATAACTACAACAACAGCTCATGCAGAGTGTAATTCGGCAGATTCTACTATTGTGGTCCTCGGCGGCTACGGCGCGGTTATTAATGATGTAGTGTATAAGGGAAGATTTGATTTCCTTTTCGACTCGGTAAATTATGGAACAATCTTTGTTACCTGGCGCAATCCCGATTTTTCTCCTTTCCCCGGCGGCGTGTACCGCGTAAGCGGCGGCAAATGGAACGATATGATGCTCTTCGGCCCGGGAATTCATGATACCACAACAATGGGACAGATATACGGCCTAAGGTATTTTGACGACACCACGAACTTGTTTCACTGGCTTCAGTTCCTGCCCGATATTATCGATTCAAATGCAAACATACCGCAGATTGCCGTCGATCCGGGCCAGGATACTACCCACTTTTATTTTTTTGGGGGGACAAAGAACCTGAAGTTCACAAGCGCCGTTAAGGAGTTTACCGTTGTTGGGCAGCCAATTCCAATAGGAATTACTCCGGTTTCACATTTGGTTCCGAAGCGCTTTATGCTCTATCAAAATTATCCAAATCCTTTTAACCCCTCCACGGTCATCAAATTTCAAATTACCGGCAGCCAATTTGTGAAGCTTTCAGTTTATGATATATTAGGAAGAGAGGTTGCGGTTTTGATAAATGAGCGGCTAAGCGCCGGAACATACTCGGTTAACTGGAATGCCGGAAATTATGCCAGCGGGATCTACTTTTATACTCTTCTAAGCGGAGATTTCAGGGGGATCAAGAAGATGGTCCTGGTAAAATAAGGAAGTTAAACCTGCTGGATTATCTCTACCTGTTTTTCAGGTAATCCCAGGCAAGGTAAGCCAGGAACGCTGCCCCTGCGGGGAGAGCCGATTCGTCGATATTAATCGCAGGGGTATGTATATCAGAAGTGTTCCCTACTCCAATCCTGTAAAACGTGCCGGGGGCTTTTTTGAGATAATATGCAAAATCCTCGGCTCCCATTATCCTTTCAGCCTTAAATACGTTTTTCGCCCCAGAAAATTCCTTTGCCGATCTTTCAGCAAATTCCGTAAGCTTATCATCGTTAACAAGCTCCGGGTATCCGGGCGCTATATCAAATCTGAATTTCGCGCCTGAAGAAATAGTAATTCCTTTCAAAGTTCTTTCTATCAGCTTAAGAGATTTCTTCCGCAGCTTTTCATTCAGGGTCCTTATAGTGCCGGATAATTTTACTTCCGACGGGATAATATTCGTCGCCGTTCCGCCTTCTATCTTGCCTATAGTAATTACTATTGGGTCGTACGGGTTTGTATTTCTTGATACTATGGTTTGCAGCGCCATTATTACCTGTGAAGCTATTACAATTGGGTCAACAGACGCATGCGGCTTGGCTCCGTGCGCCTGTTTGCCGTATATAGTTATATACAGCTCATCCTGCGATGCAAAAGTTACGCCAGGGCAGAATCCGAGGCTTCCGGCTGGTTTACCAACTATCACGTGCTGACCGAATATAGCGTTCACTTTCGGATTTTCAAGCGCGCCTTCCTTTATCATTATTGAAGCGCCTCCGGGGTTCTTTTCTTCGGCAGGCTGGAATATCAGCTTAACCGAACCATTCAGCTCCTCCTTCAGGTCGTTTAATATCAGCGCGGCGCCGTATAACATTGAAGTATGCGCGTCATGCCCGCACGCATGCATAACCCCTTCGTTCTTTGAAGCAAAAGCCAGTCCGGTATTTTCCAGTATTGGAAGCGCGTCCATATCCGCTCTTAACCCGACGCATTTACCGTTTTTACCTGTTCCTTTAATTACGCCAACCACTCCTGTTTTTGCTATCCTGTTTAAGGAATTTAGCTTCAAAGGTTTCAGCTTGCTGTAAACAAGATTAGATGTTTCAAATTCCTGAAATGAAAGTTCAGGATTCGCGTGAATCTTCCTCCTCAGGTCTATTATTCCTGCTGTATATTTTTTTGATAATGTATTTATTTTGCTTTTAATATTCATATAGAGCGGGTATCCCCGTGATATTAATAATCTACCCTGAAGCTTCCGATGAAAATGTTATCAGCCTGTTTTGTTGAATTAAACACATTGTCAATATTCTGGCGCTGTACCTTCACTGATATGTAATATTGTCTTATCGGCTGCCATGTAAATTCGGCTATAATTATACTTCTGTTTACGCGGTTTCCTTCAAGGAAAATATTTTCATGTTCCGTATCGCCTGCGCCGTAAAGCAGGTTTGAGCCCGCATTAAATACAACTCTCCCAAGACTGTCCAGAATATTCTCGCCTGAACGCTGCAGCTTCAGCGTAACTGCAAGGTTAAGCCGGCTGTTAAAATCATATGATAACTTAAAAGCGTGTTCATCCGAGTTTGGCATCAGAGCCGCGCCCAAAGGCTGGTTCCAGTTTGAATATGAGTTGTTGATCTCCCTGTGAGAGTATACAAACGGGCCAATGCGCGTATATTCATAAACAAAGCTCAGGTTCTTAACAACAAAAGCGTCCTGCCAGTTAAAGCCGCCCTGGAAGCCGAACTTATTATCATTGCTTTGCACGCCCGATTTACCCAGCGTTCCAAAGTTCAGGTCATCTATAAGCCATGTGCCCTGCAGCGATAATTTCTTTACAGGGAACAACTGGAAATCAATCCCTATCAAAGTGTTATTTGAATTCTTACCCGGCAGTTCTGTATTCAGGTCGGCAGAAGTGAGAAAACTAAGCGGGTTCAAAAATGCAAAATTAACGGGGATATTGCTGTAAAGAAGCATTTCTGTAAATGCGAATTTGAAAACGTTATTAAACAACGGCCCGACTTCAAACCTGTGCATAACAAGATACTTAGCATCAAGCTGCTTTCCCGTTGAATCGGCGCCCACTATGCTGGAATGGAAAAAACTGTATCTTATTTTCTTGTAATTGATATCAAGCTTAATAAAGTCGAATGGCGCTGAATTGGTATTAGAGAGCAGAAGATTATCCAGGTAGCCTGTTCCCATTTTCAGAGCTTCTCTTCCTGCGGTCAGCGAAAGCCAGTCCGATGAAGTTGAGTATCTTAAATATCCCTCGAACGAATCAAATGACTTGCCGCCTTCGCTTACAAATTTACGGGTAGACGCCAGTATCGGGTCGAAGCTGGCGGCGAAGGGCACATCCTGCTCAGTACCGCTTATCCTTGCGCCGTTAGAAAGCCTCAGATAATATCCAACTGAATTAAAAAGCGTTCCCCTGATCCTTGAGCCAATTTGCAGGAGCCCAACGTGCGGCTTGCCATACGAATCGCCGTTTGCGCCCATATATCTTAATTCGCCCATCGCATCCCAGAAGAAAGATGTATTTGAATCTGCCTTTGCGTAAAGGTACTTCTGTTTCTTATCGCGGAAGATATCGGAAAATTTCAAATCTGAAAAGAATGATGAATTAGTTTTCGGCTCAATTACGTGGTTTATGTCGTATGAATATTCTATGAAATAATCATCTAGAAACTTTTTGTCCGTACGTGAGAGTTTCAGGCTGTTTGCCTTAATTTCAACAAGGTACTTCGCTATTTCCCTTCTTGAAATAGGCGCCATTGATGACGAATAGCCAAAAATAACTTTATTTGTCAGCATCCTGTCAAGGAAATCATATACCTTGTTGGAGGGCGCCACCATTTCAACCTGCGCGAGCGCCTCTGAGCCGCTGAACAAAACAATGAAAAATAAAATAAATAAAGAGACGGCGTAATTTTTTCTCATAAAATTATTTTTTGGCGGTTAATGAAGAAATTCAATTTAGTTTTTTGAATCTTTCTCTGAGCTCCAGTATCACGTAATGGAAAATTATCGAATGGATGCTCTCGGCGGTGCACATATCGTTTAATACAACGTTCACAGAATGATGCGCCATCTTTTTGAGCTTGCCGCCGTCATAACCTGTGATGCCGATAGTCGTGATCCCGTTTTTGTTTGCCCATTCGATTGCTGAGATTATGTTCGGACTGTTCCCTGATCCGCTTATAGCGATCAGGTAGTCGCCCGGCTTGGCGAACGTGCGAAGCTGCTGTTCAAAAATACTATCGTAACCCTCGTCATTGCCCTGGGCAGTAATAAAAGGCAGGTTATCGGTAAGGCTGAGAGCTTTTAGCCTGCGCGACTGGTCCTTGCTTGACCTTGTGCCCTTGGCGAGGTCCTGCGCAAGGTGTGATGCGTTAGCTGCGCTCCCGCCATTACCTATTACGAATACAAATTTGTCGTTTTTGTACGCATCTACAAGGATATCAAGAAATTTATCGATTTCTTCAGTATCTGCCGAATCCAGCGTTCTGTTTATTAAGCCCTTATAATTGTTAAAATCCATTATTATCAAAATATAGTTTAATTTAAAATGAACACAATAATCATAATAATTATTGTATATCTCAATGTAAAAATGGTCTGTGGTTTAGGATGGTTAATTATTCAGATTTCGACGATTTCCTGACAACATTAAGGTTTTTCATCGTCTTGTTTGCATAATCAAGTATGTCGTCAATATCTGTTTGGGCTTTGAGGTAATTTACATATTCCTTAACGCTGTCCTGGGCCGTTCTCTTTGGGCTCCAGCCCAGCGTTTTGAGTTTCGATATATCCGAACACGCGTTCCTTGTATCGCCGAAGCGGTATTCGCCCGTAATTAATGGTTTAATATTTTCCTTGCCGAATTCTGCCGCAACAATTTCCGCAAACTCTTTAACTGAATAACCTTTCCCGCCGCCCACGCAAAATGCCTGGTAATTTGTGCGGTCATCGGTCATCGCAAGAATATTTGCGTCAACCACGTCATGCACGTTTACAAAGTCGCGCATCATCATGCCGTCTTCATAAACAACGGGCGGTTTATCGAAATAATAGCTGAGCGAAAATATCCTGCAGGCGCCGCTGTACATGTTGTAAAACGACTGCCTTGAACCCTGAACAATCGAGTATCTCATTGCAACGCTGGGGATATTATATCTTTCGCCAAAGTTAAGCGCCATAAGCTCCTGCGAGTATTTGGATATTGCATATTGATTTGGAGGCGCCGCATACGTTTCGGGAGTCCATTGCCATTCAAGAGGTTCTCCCTTTTCATCCAAAAAATTCCATATTCCCTTTTCAAGCTGTAGGTTTGACCTGCGCTTGGGATAATAGAATTTACCATCAACCGATTTATATATTCCCTCGCCGTTAACAAACTGCGACGAAGCGACAATGATCTTCTTTATGTCAAGTTTTTCCGCAACGGCAATTTCATAAATAAGCGCAGTGCTAACCGAGTTTACGTGGAAGAATGTAGAGAAGTCCGGCAGGTAATCCTGGTATGCGGCAAGATGGAAAACGTAGCTCGCGTCTTTAAGAGCGCTGCGAACTGTTTCTTTATCGCGAACGTCGCCTAATATAAACTCAGCTTCCTTTGGAATGTAGCTGGGCTTCCCTTTCAGATGAACCGGTTTTTGAAGATTATCGAGGATCCTCACGTCATATCCCAGACTTAGAAGCCTGTCGACTGTATGCGAGCCTATAAATCCTGCCCCGCCCGTAACTAATGCTAATGCCATTTATTTAATGTATTTTCTGCTTATTTATATCGTTTTTCGTACGGGACGCATCTCTAAAGTGATATTCGAAAGCAAATTAATTGAAATAGTAAGAGAAAATTTTAACATTATATTATCCAAAGATGCGTCCCCTGCATATTACGAATCTTTACAAATCTTATTAACTACTTTATATCGTATCTGCTCTGGTTGAAAATTATTTTGCTTCCGAATTTTTCCAGCAGGAAAGGAAGCTCGCGGTATTCTTTAAGAGATTCCCTTAGCCGGTCCTGTTTATCCCTCTCGCAATAAACCAGCAGAAAACCTCCTCCTCCGGCTCCGGCTATCTTGCCGCCAACGGCTCCGCCTGTCATAGCCTGCTCATACATCTTTTCAATATTAGGATTTGTTATACTTTTGGCGAGCCTCTTTTTCATATCCCAGTTTATTTTGAGATTTGTTCCGATGCGGTTCAGGTCGTGTTTTTCAAGAGCCGAATGTGAATTAATTGCGAGCTCTTTTATTTTATGATGAAATTCCAGTGTGTCGTTAATATTTTTTTTCTGTTCATCCAGAATCGAACCGGCGATCCTGGTTGTGTTTGTGAAAAACAAAAGGAGGTTTGAGCCAAGTTTCCTCTTGCCTTCGTTATCAAGGTTAATACTGCCCACTTCCACAGAATCATCTTTGCAGAACCTGAAGCTTCTTAACCCGCCGAACGCGGCAATGTATTGGTCCTGTTTCCCTATCGGCCTTTTGAGTATTTCTATTTCGATCTTACACGCTTCTTTAGCCAGCTGTTCAGATGTAACCTGTATTCCGCGGTACTGGTAGAAAGCGTTCAGCAGTCCAACTGTCAGGCTGCTTGAAGAGCCAAGCCCGGAGCCCTCGGAGGGGATATCGGCCAGCATCATTACTTCGAAGCCTTTATCCAGCCCCGTAAGCTTCGCGGCTTCGCGAACAAGGTCATGCTGAATTTCATCCGCATGCTTCACAATTTCTTTGCTCGAATAATCTACATAGATCAGGTCGTCAAATCGTTCTTTGATTATAACGTACAGGTATTTATCTATCGAAGCGCTGACAACGTAACCCTCGTGCCCTAAATAATAATCGGCCAGATCGGTGCCGCCGCCGGCAAGACTGATCCTCAGCGGTGTTTCAGAAATAATCATATAAACTCAACAAAATTTTTAGATTTATCTTCAAACGAATTCAATTTATAGCTGTTGCCGGCCTTGTCCGTAGCCAGGTTTTGTCCGTTAAATATAAGCTTTTCACCCGCCTTTGAAATCCAGTATTTTACCCGCGCGGGATTCCCCATTACTAAGGCGAAGTCAGGGACTGATCTTGTCACGACCGAACCCGCGCCTATCATGCAGTATTTTCCCAGGGTAATACCGCAAATTATGGTTGAGTTGGCTCCAATACTGGCTCCCTTCTTAACAAGGGTTGATATAACTCCCTGGTGAGCCTTGCTTCGCGGATACATGTCGTTTGTAAATACGCAATACGGCCCGAGGAATACATCATCTTCGATTGTTACGCCTTCCCATATAGCGATCCCGTTCTTTATAACAACCCTGCTGCCGATCGTAACGCCGCTCTCAACAAATGAGTGGTCGCAGATGTTGCAGTCTTCGCCGATCGAAACATTTTTCATCACATGTGTGAACGCCCATATCCTTGTATCTTTGCCGATGTCTTCGGTTTCAACAATAGCGTTATGGTGAACAAAATATTCTTTATCAGGCATTAATTTTAAGAGAAGAATTAAATATTAGTTTTGAAAGATTCACTTGATGTTTCAAGCAGCTTCACAACTTCGAGCCCGATATTGCCATCGTTGATCAAAGGCGTATTGTTAAGCACACTGTTCACAAAGTGCTCGCACTCCATTCTTAACGGCTCATGCTGCTCCAAAGGAATAACGTGAATATCGCCTGACTGGTATGCCAGGGCCCCGGAATCGGTATCTTTGCTTTTTATGCGGTTATCGACTCCTGTTCCGTAGAGTTTCACTTTTCCGTCTAACGCGAGCATTTCATCGTACACAATGGTTCCTTCAGTGCCGAATATCTGCATGAGGCGCGTCTTGTTTGAGGAGAGCCAGCTTAAATGGATATGCGCGGAAACGCCGCTCTTGAAACTAAGATCAATATGGGCGTTATTTGTTATCGCCGAAATCTTCTTTGACTGCGCCGCGTTGAACGGGTACGAATTCTTTTTGCAGCTTACTTTCCATGGCGATTCATTCAGCAGGTGCAAAATGATGGAAAAATCATGGGGGCCCAGGTCCCAGATAACGTCAACGTCAGAATCAGGCGGGCCAAGATTTATTCTTGTCGAAGTGATATGAAGTATTTTACCGATCGCCTTTGATTTAAGCATCGATTTTATTTTCCTCACCGCCGGCGAGAACTGGAAAACATGCCCTACGGCAAGTTTCCTTCCGAGTTTTTTTGCCGTATCAACCAGCGATGCAGCGTCTTCAGAGCTGAAGGCAAGCGGTTTTTCAACAAACACGTGCTTTCCGAAAAACAGCGCCTCTTCGGCAATCTCTTTATGTGTCGGCACCGGCGTCGCTATCACTACAGCGTTAATGCTCTTATCGTGAATTACGTCCTTATAGTTCTTGGTGATATCAACAAAAGGAAATTCTTTCTTAATATACTCAAGCCTGCCTGATTTCAGGTCGCTTACTCTTTTTACTTTGCAGTTAAGAAGTCCTGAAAAATTTCTAACAAGCTTCGGGCCCCAATATCCGCTCCCGATGATCCCGATGTTCAATACTTTATTTGTCGTTTTGATAATTTATACCCCTCCTTTACCAAGCACCATAATAGGAATAGTTCTGAACAGAATTTTAAGATCCAGCCAAAGCGACTGGTTATCGGCATAATACAGGTCAAGCAAAACAGAATCGCTGAATGTAACATCCTGCCGGTTCCTTGCGGTTATCTGGGCAAGGCCCGTCATGCCGGGTATAACTTTGTATTTCAGCTTATGCCACTCTTTGAAATTCTCAAACTCGTACGGCAGGCATGGCCGTGGCCCTACAAGGCTCATATCTCCCTTAATAACGCTCAACAGCTGTGGCAGTTCATCAAGACTGAATTTTCTTAAGAGCCTCCCGACCGGCGTTATTCTTGGATCGTCAACCAGCTTTTTATTGCCTTCATCCTGGGTAATAATTTTCTTAAGATGCTCAATGTGCGCTTTTTCATCATTATTTGAATACATTGTTCTGAACTTATGCCACCTGAAAGAGCGCCCGTTCTTGCCTATTACGCTTGTTGAATAAAAAATACTCCCGGGAGATGAGAGCTTTATAGCCATGGCAATAAATAAACAAATCGGGGATAGTGCGGCCAGAAGCAGCGATGAGCCGATTATGTCGAATATTCTCTTGAACTTTTCTGAATACAGCGGCGAGGATTTAGTTGAAACCGAAATAACCTTCATATCATGGTATTCGTTTTCATCCAGCCTGGTGTTAATTACTTCAAAATGATTTGAAACCAGATTTACCTGGCAGTTGGTAAGCTTGCATATTTCCATCAGGTCCAGCAGGTGTTTATTATCAATGCTCTGGATAGTAATAAATATCTCATCAATTTCCTGGTCTTCAACCAGCTTGTTAAGGTCTTCCCTGTTTCCGAGAACAGGCACTCTGTTAAATAACTTTCCCTTTTTTGCGGGGTCATCGTCAATGAACCCTACAAGCTCGATATGATAATAGGGCTTGACCGTGAGAATTTCTGCGAAGAATTGCCCCAGGTTGCCTGCCCCAACGGCAAGAGCCCTCCGGGTCAGAAATCCGCGGATATTTTCGCCAATGTAATTAGAACGAAGAATAAAACGGGAAAAGAAAACCCTCGTGACTGAAATAAGCGCGAACGATATTACCAAATAAATTATAACCTGCAAACGTGAGTCCTGAAGCGCCGCCTGTGTCTTCACGATAAATATCAAAATAATTACCAATATGCTGTTGATGAGCAGCCCCTTTAGAATCAGGAGTATCTGCTCGCCCGCACGTAGGAAATATTTGTGTTTGTAAAGCTGGTAATATCTGAAGACAGGGATAATAAGAAGCGACCCGATTATAAATATCGCGCTTTTCTCAAAGGTTGTCGAGTCATCGGCAATCCCGTGAATCTTATCGGCTGATGTATAATAAATAGAAAAAAAAGAAGCTATCAGCATGCATGTCAGGTCGGATACCGACAGCGCTAGCTTCTTAGCTCCCCATTTTTTAATAAATTCTGTTAACAAATTCCGCGGGCTACTTCCTGTAAAATTGTTCTATTGTTTTACATACGAAATCTACATGGTCCTCAGGCATTTCAGGATACATCGGAATTGAAAGTATCCTTCCGCAGCATTTTTCAGCTACCGGGAAATCTCCGTCTTTATGTTTCAAATATGCATAAGCTTCCTGCTTATGAAGCGGAAGCGGATAGTGCAGGCCGGTTTGGATCCCGTTGCTGTTCAAATGGCTCATTAGTTCGTCCCTTTTATCCGCCATTATAACGTACAGGTGGTAAACCGGGTTAATATAGTCAGGGTTAAACGGAAAAACAACCTCGTTCAAATTCATTTCTTTGAAGCGCGCCGTATAACGGGCGGCAACCGCTCTTCTGGCGTTTGTCCATTTCTCAATGTACTTCATTTTCACGTTCAGTACGCCGGCCTGTATCTCTTCCATTCTGTAGTTGTGCCCCTCAATTTCATGAACATATTTTTCAACCGACCCGTGCTGCCTGAAGCGCAGCATCTTATTGTAGAGACTCTCATCGTTGGTGACTACTGCGCCGCCTTCGCCGTACGCGCCCAGATTTTTGCCGGGGTAAAAGCTAAACGTGCCTATGTTTCCAAAACTTCCTATCTTCTTTCTTTTATACTCGGCTAAATGCGCCTGCGAGCAATCTTCAATTACAAACAGATCATGTTTTTTTGCAATTTCAAGTATGGCGTCCATTTCAGCGGGCTGTCCGTATAAATGCACGGGAATTATGGCTTTTGTATTTCTGCCTATTGCCGCTTCTATTTTCTTTACATCGATGTTATAAGTTTTTTCGTCGTGGTCAGTAAATACAGGCTTTGCGCCCGCAAGGGTTACTGATTCTGACGTAGCGATGAAAGTGTTCACCGGAACCAGTACTTCGTCGCCCGCTTTAATTCCCAGCGCGTGAAGCGCCACATGGAGCGCGTCAGTTCCGCTGCTTAAAGCGACCGCATATTTAACGTTATGAATTTTAGCAAAATCCTCTTCAAACTTTTTTACTTTTTTGCCGCATATGTATGCCGTATTATCAAGAACTTCGTTTATTTCGGTAAGTATTTCATTTTTAATGCCTGAATACTGGGACTTTAAGTCAACAAAAGGAACATTCATCGCAAGTCTTATCCTTCCAATAAATTATGATATAATGATTGAAATTGTTTAATAATAAACAAATTTAGTTACAAATTAGCTATTTAAAAAGGCAATATACATAATCATTTCACGGTATGCACGTTCGGCGAATGTTACTTTTCTGTTGGGTTTTTGAAGGGATTAGCGGATTCAATTAACCGGAACGTCAGCGTTTTTGTTTCTTCATTCTGCTTTTGCTTAAAAGAACGGAGATAACCATTGAAAAACCCAGAACTGAAATTATTATTACCAGAGAAACGTAAACGGGTATAAGCTCTTTCCATTCAGGATTTATTATCGGCAGGAGCATCTTAACCCCAACATAGCATAGAATAACGCCTACGCCTTTTTTAACATATTCAAATTTATCGGCGATTGCCGAGAGCAGAAAATACATCGAGCGAAGCCCCAGTACGGCAAGTATATTTGATGAGAATACTATGAACGGGTCGGTTGTTATAGCGAATATTGCGGGGATTGAATCGATAGCAAAAACAAGGTCTGTTGATTCAATCACTATCAGGCATACTAAAAGCGGCGTAGCGTAACGGCTGCCCTCTTTTTTTACAACGAAGTGTTCGCCGTCATATTCATGCGTGGTCTTCATGAATTTCTTGAAAATTTTCAGCGCGCGGTTTTGTTCGGGATGAATTTCCTTTTCCTCGGTGAACGCCATCTTGTATCCTGAATATATAAGAGCGGCCCCAAATATATATAATATGAAACCGTAATTCGAAACCAGAGCCGAGCCCGATAATATAAATATCCCTCTCAAAATTATTACGCCTATTATGCCCCAGCTAAGCACTCTGCGCTGGTTCTTGCGGGCAATCCTGAAGTATCTAAACAGTATAAGAAATACGAACAGGTTATCTACGCTTAGCGATTCTTCGATGATGTATCCGGTAAGAAACTCTATTGCTTTACGTTCGCCAAGCCAGTAATAGATTACAATATTAACCGCAAGCGCTACGCTCACCCAGAATATTACCCAATACAGCGCTTTTTTTACTGTCATTAAATTCTAAAACGGCAAAATTTTGTTCAACTCACCCCTTCCACTCTCCTCGAAGGAGACGGGCGCCCGCCGGGACGGGGTCATGATAAATTTATTGGTTGGTTGAGATTTCATAAACAGACTCTGATGAGTTCCATTTTATTACCGCTTCATCCGATGCCGGCCTTCCGTTCTCATCAGCCATGCTTATGTACAGATTCACGGGGCTGGAGGCTGTATCGAACTTGACTATGTATCCGTTTTTCGCGTCGACCTGCGGCAGGAGGTCGCCTTTAGTCGACCTGAGCTTACTATCCAGCCACAGAATAGTTTTCCATCCGTCGCCGTCTTTTTCAATAACGCTTCCTCTTTGGATCCAGTACCTGTTGGTATCAAATTGTTTATTAATAACTATTGCAAGCGCGTCGTCTTTTTTGTTTGCATTAATATCCCCTTTGAGCGCAAGCGTGACATTATCCCCGAATTGTGACTGCGCGTACTTGTAAGCTTCGTCCATTGAACCTGACAGGTTGCCCGCCGATTGCTTATTCGGCGTCTTGCCGCATGAGGCAAACATCAACCCGATAGTAAGCAAAACTATTGAAAAACATAGTGTTTTAATCATTTTTATTTGGAATCCTTTGATTTGTAACGCAAGATAGCCAAAATTGGGTTGAACTTAAATGTAATAAAAGTGGTGCAGAATAAGAGCTAGGTGTTGATGTATTAGAGTTTCTGAGCTGACACACTGATACATGTGACAGGTTTCATAGGTTTAAATTTGATATTAATGTTTTTCAATCCGGCCGCTTTGAATTGATTAGCAGTCTTTTGAGCTATTGCCTTAATATCTTCTTCCGTGCGAGCCCACCGTGGCTGGAAGATCATGAAAAGTTTTCCTTCGTTTACCAGAAATTTCTTTAGTCTTTCAAATTCAATTACTGGTTTTCCCCAGAAAAAATGGACGTTGGACGCGAATATCTTATCAAAACTTGCAGGCGCAAACTTTATGTCTTCAACTGAGCTGAAAAGCAACCTGATTTTATTTTCTTTGATATATCCAGTGCTTTTATTTATGGCATGCCTGAGCATTACTTCAGAATGTTCTATCCCCACGATGCTCCCTGTTTTCAGTTTCCCAGCTATCAGCCTAAGAGCTTCTCCCGGACCAAAACCTATTTCGAGCAGTTTATCACCGGGCTGTACGTAAAGTTGTTCAACAACCCAGTTAATGCGTTCTTTATTATTTAATGACATCACTGCGCCGGCAAGTATTCCTAAAATACCGTGCGGTTTTTCAAATTGGCTGACAATATATTTATTCATACTGAATTTCCTTCTATGTAAATTAAGACGTTTCTTAATGGTTCTTTATTCTAAAATATGAATAGTTTCAGGCTTTTCTTGTTCATTGTTAATCAAACGCCCTTTCGCTAACTTTGTTATCCAATTAGAAAATTATGGGATTTTTTGACAAATTAAAGCAGGGTTTAAAGAAAACCCACGAAAATATTTTCACTAAAGTCGACCGCCTTGTCAATGCCAAGAGCAAAATTGACAACGACTTTCTTGAAAAGCTCGAAGAAATTTTGCTAAGCTCAGATGTCGGAGTTCAGACAACGGAAAATATTATTGAGAATCTTAAGCTGCGCGTAGAGGAAGAAAAATTTAAAGATTCCGGCGAACTGAATAAATTACTGAAGGATGAAATAAAGAAAGTTTTTTCATCCGAAAACGGGCAAGCGGACCAGCCTTTTAAAATTGACTCCAAACCATATGTGATAGTAGTTGTTGGCGTAAACGGAGTAGGCAAAACAACTTCAATTGGCAAACTTGCCTTCAATTATAAGAATGCGGGATACAAAGTTTTAATTGGCGCGGCCGATACTTTCCGCGCGGCGGCAAATGAGCAGCTTGAAACCTGGGCAAAACGCTCGGGGACGGAAATTATTCAGCTTGCGCAGGGCAGCGATCCAAGCGCGGTTGTGTATAATACAATTCAATCGGCTGTTGCAAAGGATTATGATATAGTAATTATTGATACCGCGGGAAGGCTCCACACCAAAACAAATTTGATGGAGGAGCTCAGCAAAATTAAACGCGTTATACAAAAACAGCTGCCAGCCGGGCCTAATGAAGTGCTGCTGGTTATTGACGCAACCACAGGACAAAACGGCCTCAACCAGGCGAAAGAATTTCATAAAGCGTTTGGTTTGAACGGGTTGATACTCACTAAGCTTGACGGCACCGCTAAAGGCGGCATTGTATTGAAAATAAGCAAGGAGCTTGGTATTCCTGTAAAATATATCGGCGTAGGAGAACAAATAGACGATTTACAGGTATTCAACAAAGAAAATTTTATTCAGGCGCTGCTGGAGGATTAGCGCGTGAGACGGCAGACGTGAGACGGCAGACAAGGAAAAGCCAGTCCGGATATTCTAAATTTTCTGTCCCAGACCCCAGTATGGAAAAGGAATGGCGAAAATATTAAATCTGTGCAGGCTAAAGCCCGCGGCTTACCACGAAATGTAAAGGAATTTTTCTTTCGTCTCCCCCCATCGGGGGGAGATACAGAGGGGGGTTAATAAAAACATTTTAGAATATCTACTATTCTAGAGACTGTATAATTTGAATTCATCAATCAAAATATTACCGCAGTTTATTGCCAACCGTATAGCGGCAGGGGAGGTTGTTGGCCGGCCCGAAGCAGTTGCGAAAGAGCTGATCGAGAATTCTATCGACTCAGGCGCGAAAAATATTCAGCTCATTGTAAAAGATGCCGGTAAAACCATGATAAAGGTCATCGATGACGGCCCCGGAATGAACGAAGATGATGCGATTTTAAGCTTTCAGCGGCACGCAACCAGTAAAATAAGAACAGCCGACGATCTGGAGAATATTAAAACGCTTGGATTTCGCGGCGAAGCGCTGGCTTCCATCGCGGCTGTGGCGCAGGTCGAAATGGTTACAAGACCGGCGGAGTATGAATTAGGCACATCGCTTAAAAACTACGGCAGCGAAATTGTCGAACATACTAAAGAGCAAAGCGAAACGGGAACGACGATCACCGTAAAAAATCTTTTTTATAACACTCCCGCCCGGAGGAATTTCCTCAAAAGCGACCAGACCGAATTTAAACATATTTACGAAACATTTCTCAGGCTTGCTATCGCCAATCATGGGATAGGATTTATTTTTGTAAACAATGATGAAGTTGTATTTGATTTAAAGCCATCTGACCTGCTGAACCGCCTAGCTCAAATTTACGGCGCCGGTTATGCCGATCTCCTTATCGAAGTCGATCATTCTACCGGGTTGATTTCGCTCAAAGGGTTTATATCGAAACCCAGCTTTACCAAAAAGAGCAAACTGGACCAGAACCTTTTTCTCAACAGCCGTTATGTAACGAGCAAAGCGCTTTCTTTTGCCGTCCATATGGCTTACGAAGATTTGATTGATAAAGGCGACTACCCGAATTTTTTTCTTTTCCTGACGCTCGACCCGCATGTTTTTGACGTGAATGTCCACCCGTCAAAGCTTGAAGTTAAGTTTGAGGATGAGCGCGCTGTGTTCGGATTTATCCGCAAGGGTGTCTGGAGTACGCTTGAGAAAAATGATCTGATTGTTAGGGTAAGTATGAATTCAACTGACGAGACGCGTCAAACGTCATTTAAAAAAGAATCAAATATTCTGAGCGCTTCATCATTCCTGAAACGCAGCGGCAGCGAGCATGCGTTTCCTTTTACCAAGCATGATTCGCACGTCGATTCCCCGGTTAGAATTCATGAACTCTTCGGCGGCGAAAAGAAGGAGGCTGAAAATACCGGCGCTGAAAGCGATGATATTCTGGATACTATACTCGATGCTGAAGCAAAGATCGAATCAGGTAAAAATGAGCGCAGGGTAGATAATCTCATTAGCAAAAATGAAATTTGGCAGTTCCAGAGAAAATATATTATGTACCAGCTTGAAAGCAGCTTAATGATAATTGATCAGCATGCGGCGCATGAGAGAATACTTTATGAGCAGGCAATCGACCGGCTAAATTCAAATGCGAACCTCTCGCAGCAGCTGCTGATTCCAATATACATCGAGCTTAACCAGGTTGATTACGAAGTAGCTAAATCAATCGAAAACGAACTTAGAGCTTTGGGATTTGATATTGAAATGCAGGCAAAGCGAAGAGTGAAAGTAAAGGGAATCCCATCCGATGTGAGGATAGGGGATGAAGCCGGGATATTGCAGGACCTGATAGATGAATACAAAGAAAACGACGTTAAGCTGAATCTTGAAAAGCGGGATAATCTTGCAAAGTCATATTCCTGCAAACACGCGATCAAAGCCGGCGACGCGCTTAACGAGCACGAAATGCTGAATCTGATTGATAAGTTGTTTTCTGTAAAGATGCCTTATGTTTGTCCGCATGGCAGGCCCACAATCGTGAAGGTCACAATGGCTGAGCTCGATAAGATGTTTGCAAGAAAAGGATTTTGACAAAAATTGCGGGGGTCACTCCTTTGCGTTGCGACGCGGCAATCTCTTTTTATCAGGACTAACGTCCGATTTTTTTTGGTGATTTGTGATCCGCGGCCTGAAGGCCGGGGTTAATAAAGATTATGTTGTAACGTCAATTATTATTTTTGCTATTCTTTTCCCTTTTGCCTTTTCCCTTTTTTCTGCCCGTTACCACTTAATAACATCCGGAAGCTTGCTAATGTCGTCAATCATGAATACAATTTCTTTAAATTTCTTCTTGCTTAAGAAATCTTTAACCCAGTCCGGCGTATATTTATGAACGATCTGTATCAGCTTCAGCTTGCTGAACCTCTCGTCATTTAGCCTTAGGTAAAGCGGCAAAGAGATATCAAGCGAGAATACATCGCCCAACACATAATCGGGCGCCTCGTCTAACAGAACTTCAAAATAAGATTGACGCCTCAAATTCACATCATAATGCTTTTCAGTTTTCAATATGTCAGGCGTCAAATTGAAATCCGGATTTATTACAAACTTCATAGCGTTGCCCCTTGCATGCACGGGACCGGGTTTAAATGACCGCTCGTTCGTGGGCTGCTTCCCCATTTTATGAAAAAGGTGTTCGATTTTTTGGGTGGAAGAGTTCGAAACTACCACCACCTGGACGCCCTTTTTCAGGACTTTGTCCAATGCCAGTTTGCCGTTCGGGTGAGGGGCCAGCTTTCCTGATTCCTTAAATATCTTTGTCGCTTCTGCGAAGCAGGAGTTTGAAAACTTTTCAACCGACTCAAATCCCTTTTCTATAACGGCTTTCTTAATATCGTTTAAATTTTGTCTGAATACAGAAAATGAATTCCGGTTTCCCGCGCGGTGAATGTAATTAAAGATCGCGTTGTTATCGCCAAACGGGTCCTCATGATAATACGCTGAAATATGGCCGTTGTAAAACCATCCGTATTCATACGGGGTTTTATCCATCTCTTTGCGGCAGCCTTCTATTAATTCCTTAAGCTCGTCTGCCGTAAAATTGGTCATTTCGGAAAGTTTTTTCACGATATACTGCCCTACGAACCGGGCTTCCTTATCCTGGTCTGTCCATACGCCGTCTAGGTCAGAAACAAGTTTCATATCAGTTAATTACTTTTTAAAGTTTTATAAATATATTATGTTTGAATTATACGTAATCTGAAAAATATTATTAAATAATCTCTGTTGAAATCCAATAATTTGAATTCAACTGAAAATACAGGTCATTCGGGAGAAAAGAGAAATATTGCCGCAATTATTATAGTTGCAGCGCTCGGGTATTTTGTTGATATTTACGATTTGATTCTTTTCAGCATTGTAAGGATCCCGTCTCTTAGATCTCTTGGCGTTTCAGGCGATTCCATTCTTACGCAGGGAGTTCTGCTGCTTAATATGCAAATGTCAGGCATGCTGATCGGAGGTATAATATGGGGTATAATAGGCGATAAGAATGGCAGGATATCAGTTCTTTTCGGTTCTATTATATTGTATTCAGTTGCCAACATTGCAAACGGAATGGTGCAAACTATTCCCATGTATGCCGTAATGAGATTTATTGCGGGCGTGGGCCTTGCAGGCGAGCTTGGCGCCGGCATTACGCTGGTAAGCGAAGTTATGTCTAAAGAATCCCGCGGGTACGGGACAATGATCGTCGCTTCGATCGGAATTCTCGGCGCTGTAGCCGGCGCGCTGGTGGGCGATATGTTCGACTGGAGAATTGCGTTTTACGTTGGCGGAGCCATGGGACTCGTTTTACTTGTTTTGAGATTCGGGATATATGAATCGGGTATGTATAATTTCATGAAACAAGCTTCGGTTAAAAAAGGCGCTTTTCTCCATTTGTTTACCGACTGGAAGAGATTTAAGAAGTACGCTAAGTGTATACTTATCGGCGGGCCGCTTTGGTACATCGTCGGAATATTAGTCACATTTTCCCCTGAGTTTGCCAAATCCATGGGCGTTTCAGGCTCCATTAATGCCGGGCATTCTGTAATGGCTTGCTATATCGGCCTTGCCGCAGGCGATATACTAAGCGGACTGATAAGCCAGCTTATGAAATCAAGAAAAAAATCGATATTTATCTTTTTGACATTTACCGCCATTATTATTGCGGCTTACCTGTTCCTGAATCATTTCAGTACGTATTATTTTTATACTCTGTGCGTTCTGCTTGGACTCGGCGGCGGCTACTGGGCCATTTTTGTCACAAACGCTTCGGAACAGTTCGGCACAAACCTCAGGGCGACCGTTACAACCACCGTTCCGAATTTTATCAGGGGAAGCGTTGTGCCTATGACAATTGCCTTCGAATTTGTGAAAGGTTATACTGGAATGGTATACAGCGCGCTGATTATCGGAGCGCTTGTCGTAATTGTCGCTTATATTGCTCTTGCCAGGATGGATGAAACATACGGCACGGACCTTAACTATGTCGAAGAAATATGATGCCTTTGTGACGGCTTGTTCTATTTGGCATTTTAATTTTCCGGTATTTTGCTGGTTATAATTGAATTTTAAAAAATGAAGAAGATATTTTTAGTTTTTTTGCTGATAACCCTGAAATCCTTTTCAAATTACTCAACACCCGCCTCCGGCGTAAGCTGGAACATGGATAGCCTTGTGGCGCATTCATCAGGCAACGTCACAATATCAGGCGGCGTATATTTAGTTAACGATACTATCACGGTTTCCGTCAGCGATACGCTGAAAATTCTTACAAACTCGACGCTGGAACTTGCCCCGCTTGTTTTAATAAATATAGACGGAACGCTGATAACAAATCCGCCAAACCAGATGATGATCACCGCGCAGGACACAACGCAGATGTTCTATGGACTGCGGTTCAGCGATTACAGCGGCGCATCTGTGATGAAAAAAACCGTGTTCCAGTACGGAGCCGCCATTAAGCTTGTTAATTCTGATATGCTGATAGATAGCTGTATTATCCGCTTCAACAATTTAATAAGCAATTTTTCAAGCTCCGCAATTAACCTGACTAATTCAAATCCAGTTATTTCTAATAATACAATTTACAGGAACGGCCGCTCAGCTATAAGTTCCGCCGCTAACCTCCAATCTTCGCCCGTAATAATAAATAACGTCATTTATGAAAACGACGTTACGAACGGTTTGTATCCGCAAATCAATCTGGGCGGCGCATCGGCAAGTCCGCTCATAATCCGGAATAATATTATAAGGGGCTTTTTTAATCAGGCAGGTGGAATAGCTATATTTCCCGCCGGAGGTTCGGTCCCGTATTGCATAATTGAAGGAAACAATATTAGAAAGAACAGTTACGGAATTGTATTGTATAATACGCCTCTGAACGTTCTTATAATCAATAATATTATCGACAGCAATAACATAAATCCAAACCCGCTTTCCGCAGGAAGCGGCATCAACATTAACGGGAATTCCCAAAACGTATCAATAATATCGCGCAACAAAATAAGGGGAAATCTCTGGGGAATTACTATACAGGGTACCGCTCTTCCCGATCTGGGTAATATTAGTAATTCAGACACGACGGACAACGGAAGAAATCTCATCTACGGGAATGGGCACAGCGATTCAATAATAGATCTGTATAATAATACGCCGGATACTATCTTTGCAGAAAACAATTATTGGGGTACTACAAACCTTGATACCATCGAAGCGCACATAGTTCATCACCCCGATAACCCGGCGCTGGGTTGGGTAATCTACCAGCCGATTTTGAATCTCACGGGAATCATGCCAATAAGCGACCATCAGCCTATAGAATTCAGGCTTTACGACGCATTTCCAAACCCGTTTAACCCCCAAACCAGAATCACATTCACTGTTCCCGGGGGCAGTGCAAACACTTATCCGCTTAAATTGGTTATTTACAACACGCTCGGAAGCGAAGTCGCAAGTCTCATCAATGGCAGGTTTGAGCCGGGCCGGTACTCAGTTATTTGGAATGCAGGCTCGTATCCTTCCGGCGTATATTTTTGCAGGCTTGAAGCAAAGGGAGTAAAGGGATTCTACAGTGAGTCAAAAAAGCTGATTTTGATTAAATAATGCGCCGCTGACTCATTCCCTTATGCCCATGCCTTGTAGAACTAACGATAAGTCCTAACGGCTTGAAAAATATTGATTATTGATTTCAAAATCAAATTTAACTATGTTGTTTTAATGATAAACAAATTGTGTTCATTTTAATATTTTCGTGTTTCGCTGAAATTGAATCTATTGATCTGATGAATTTGTTCAGTCTAATTTAAAAACGTAATCAATCAAATGAAGAAGACATTTTACACTGCAGTTTTGCTCTGCGGAGCTCTTGTTTTATTTTTATTTTCAAACTTCAAATGGGTCCCGGATAGCGATGGTCCCAGCAGCCAGTCTGTGAATCCTAATCCTAAGGTTCGTCCGCACGAAGTTTACAATGATGTGAAAGAAAATCTTGTTATCCCGCCTTACATGTATTATCCGCCGTCAGCCGATAATCCGCTGGTGTATAGCAACGTTGATATCAGCCAGAACACAGCTCCTCAGAACGAGCCATCGGTAAGGATTAGCCATGCCAACCCCAACATAGTTGTGGCTGCATGGAGAGATTTCAGGCTTGGAACAAACCCCGCTGTAAGGCGCGTAGGTTACAGCCGTTCTACTGACGGCGGTACAACGTGGGCGGTTTCGAAGCTTATCGACTCAACTCTGCTGGGCGGCGGACTCCTCAGAAACAGCGATGCTTCCGTTGCGGTTGATACTGCGGGCAATTTCTATATTGCAACAATTGCGCTGAACAATTCTAACAGCAACACTACGCTTGCGATTTTTAAATCAACGGACGGCGGCCAGAATTTTACGACCGGCCACATACTTGCTCAGGGTTCAAGCGAGGATAAAGAAATGCTGACTTGCGACCTTACGCCCGGAAGTCCGTACAAAAATAATCTCTACATGTCATGGTCAAGGCTGTCATTATCTCCTGATATAAGATTGATCAGATCAACTGATGGAGGAACTACCTGGTCCACACCTGTTAACTGCAGTTCCGGCGGTTCCACAGACGGGCAGGGTTCAGATGTTTGCGCGGGATATAACGGCGAAGTTTACGTCACCTGGAACGGCGGTTCAGGCGTTGACGTGCAGGAATTTGTTAAGTCAACAAACGGCGGGCTTTCATTCAGTTCACCGTTTGCGGTCGCCACGGGTCCCAGCCCAAATGTTCCGTTTTCTCAGAGCGGGTTTACTGCGTTCCCTTCAATCGCTACCGATATTTCATCAGGCTCAAGGTTCGGGTATATTTACATTGCCTGGTGCGATAACCGGAACGGCGACGCCGATGTATTTGTGGCGCGCTCTACAGATCACGGCGCAACATGGTCATCTGCGGTAAGAGTTAATGATGATGCTATAGGAAACGGCAAGTGCCAGGCATGGCCGTGGATAGCGGTGGATGAAGCGGGAAGGGTCGCGGTGGTTTATTACAGCTGCCAGAATACCCCAAACAACAACACGATTGAAGCGTGGGTTGGCCGTTCTAACGACGGCGGCCTTACTTTCACCGACCAGGTTATGAGCACCCAGCAATCGCCGACTTCCCAGCCGAATTCAGACGTGAGGTTCGGAGATTATATCGGCGTCGATTACTGGAACACAAGGATAACGCCTGTATGGACCGATGAAAGAGCCGGAGGCTTCGATATGGAAATTTATACAGCTACTATTGTTGATACGCTGGTAGGAATAAGCCCGGTTGTTAATAATATACCGCATGATTTTCATTTGAACCAGAATTATCCGAATCCGTTCAATCCGTCTACAAACATAAGCTTTGCGCTGCCAAAGACCGCTAATATTGACCTGACCATATACAATATAAACGGACAGGAAATAGAAAAATTGTACAGCGGCCAGATGAACGAAGGCGCGCATTCAATTACCTGGAATGCTTCAAATTACTCAAGCGGCGTTTATTTTTACAAATTAACCTCCGATGGCTTTACCGATACCAAAAGAATGATCCTGATAAAGTAGTCTTTTTGGATTTTATTTTGCCAGCCTGCAGACGCTTAGTCTCTGCAGGCTGGTTTGTATTCTGACCTCGCAAATTTTTTTTATTTGCTGAAAGGCTCACAAATAAAGGTTATGTCATATTTTCTGTGATACGCCGAACTTTATACTTATTGATCATTTTAGCCTCCTCCCAGGTCTTATCGTATTCACAGCAATACTGGATCTCCCAGCCGTGCCCCACAACGAAATTCCTGAACAGGGTCGCATTCACCGATAGCCTCTACGGATGGGCGGCAGGCGATTCCGGAACGGTGATCCATACTACGAACGGCGGAGCAACGTGGTTTGTTCAGGCTGAGCTATCAAGCTGGGCGGTAAACTGGATAACCTTTGTGGACAGAAATACGGGCTGGGTTCTGTATAATACTTACGGTACGGAAGGAACAACTTTTCTGAAGACGTCAAACGGCGGCTCAAACTGGCAGCAGGTTCCGAATCCCGATTCAACCGTTACTTTTATCACAATGTGTTTTCTTGATTCGCTTACCGGTTTTGTTTCAGGCGATAACGCCCGTCCCTACAAAACTACAGATGGCGGCGCTTCGTGGATCCTATGCCGAACCGATTCAACTGCTTATTCGCATCTAACGATGAGACGGATAAGGTTTTATTCCGGTACGCTCGGTTTTGCCTGCGGCGGACAGTTTGATGTCGGCGGAGTTGTCTGGAAAACCACCGATGCCGGTTTGAACTGGGTATCTGCGCCCGTGAGCCCCGAACCTGAATTTGACCTCAGGATACGGACCCCGTCTGATATTTTTGCCGCCGGCGGCGACCTTGAATATGGCTCGGCCGCTGTCTATACAGTCAATAGCGGACTGAACTGGAGTTACGAGAATCTTGAATGCTCAGGCATTGTTTACACATTGGCGTACAGAATTCCATCCGAAGTGTGGGCGCCGCTGGGCGGGATTGATAGGTGGGCAGTCAGCGTTGATTCCGGAAACGCTTACTCCTGGCAATGTGTTGCAAATCCGGATACCGAAGCCGTCTTCGATGCAGTCTTCCCGAACCCTTCATCAGGATGGGCGGTCGGCTGCCGGGGTAGGAATTGCACAGGTATTATACTTAAGTATAATTCTGCCATCATAGGAATCCCGCCGAATAATCCGGTCCCGGAAAAATTCTCTCTGAGCCAGAACTACCCGAACCCATTCAACCCGGCGACATCCATTAAATTCCAGCTTCCGAAACAGGAGTTTGTTTCTTTGAAAGTCTATGACTTACTTGGCAAGCTGGTTGCGACACTCATAAACGAATATAAAAATGCGGGCTATTACGAAGTGAAATTTGATGCCTCAAATTTTGCTTCAGGTTTGTATATTTACAGGATCGAGGCGGGCGTGTTTACAGATACTAAAAAAATGGTGGCTCTCAAATAATCCTCCTCAAAATGTCCAGTTATTAGCTAAATACAAATTGATCGATCCACTTCTGTAAGATTATTCCTACAAAGCTATTCACCTCTGAACCTAACCATTACTACTAACTTATTCATAATGATGATAATTGATTTAGTACTCATTAATTCTTAACTTACGTGGCTTTTTAAATTAATTTGTGCAAACCTGCCTTAAGCTGTCTGCCGGTTGCAGATGGGACGGCAATTCAAACTATTTCTAACATAAACAACATGAAAAAATCTAAAATCTGGAAGACATCTTCTACGTTTGCTTTTATTTTTGCGCTGGCGACGTTTGCGTATTTCACAAACGGTTTTGAGTTTAAGAACGATTCAAATCAGTCTATTCAATCCGGCCAGTCAAGCCAGCAGCCAAAATATTCTGAGGTGAGAATTTTTGCGACTACACCGGCTGATTTTCAGCGTATACAGGCTGCGGGACTTGAAATCGACCATGCTAATACTAAAATAGGCGTTTACTCGGATGCATGGCTTTCTGAATACGAGATTAGTTTATTACAGCATTCAGGGGTTCCGTATCAAATTTTAGTCGATGACTGGATGACCTATTATAACAGCCAGCCGAAGATGAGCCAGGCTGATGTTGATGCCGCCATTCATGAGTCGCAGAGAGATTACAATGTATCCCATTCGATCTATGGTTCTATGGGAGGCTATCTTACTTACGCTGAAGTTGTAGCCAAGCTCGATTCGATGAGGCTTCAGTATCCCCAGTTCATATCAGCCAAGTTTTCCATCGGCACAACTTATGAAAGCAGGACCATCTGGGCGGTAAGAATAACTAACGGTCCAAATGCGCCAACAGGCAGGCCGGAAGTTTTGTACCATGCTCTGATTCATGCACGCGAACCTGAAAGCATGGAAACGGAAATGTATTATTTCTACTGGCTCTTTGAAAACTATGGAATTGATCCGGAAGCAACCTATATCTTAAATAACCGCGAGATTTATTGGATCCCTGTGTATAACGCAGACGGGTACGAATACAACCATACCACAAATCCAAACGGCGGCGGCCAATGGAGAGCCAACAGGCACAACACAGGAAGCAACTGCGGTTATACCGACTTGAACAGAAACTATGGACTTTATGCATACTGGAATTCTTCTAACGGCGGCTCAGGCACAAATGCCTGCGAAGGTGGAGCGGGAACCTACAGGGGACCGTCTCCTTTTTCTGAATTGGAAACGCAGGAAATGAGAGATTTCGTAAATTCAAGAAACATCAACTCGGGTATTGGAGCACATACCTACGGGAACTATATTATCAAACCGTGGGCATGGAGCGATCCTCAGGTAACGCCCGATGATAATAAGTTCACCCAGTTCCTTGCTGATATGAAAGCTTCAAACCCGGTTTACACTACCGGAACGCCTTCGCAGACCGTCGGGTATTACGTAAGAGGCGATGCGGACGACTGGTATTATACCGACTCAATTCACTCAGCATCTAATCACCATGCATTTGTTGTAACATGCGAAACGGGTACAAGCTTCTGGCCGGCTCAGAACCAGATCATTCCGCTTGCCCAGGGTATGCTATTTAACAATAAGTATATAACATTGATAGGCGGACCGTATGTTAACCCGCTGTCTGAAACGTTTAACCAGGTTACTTACACTCCGGGACAGAACGGAACGTTTAAAGTTGTTTTCAGGAACAAAGGCGTTATGGCCGCAAACAATGTGCACGTGCTTTGGACAACAACAAACCCGAACCTGAGCATTCCGGCTCCGCAGTATAATGTCTCTTCGCTTGCTTCATTTGCATCTGACAGTAACACATACAGTTTCGGCATCTCTGCTAACGCTCAGAATAACTGCGCTATTACAACGACTCTGAAAATAAAGCTGGATACAACAACAATATTTTCGCAGGATTTCTATGTATTGGTAGGCAACGGTACAATTGCTCTAAGCGATAACGCAGAAAGCGGAATAGGAAACTGGACGGTTACAGGCGCGTGGTCTGTTCATACAGATTCATATCACTCGGCTTCGCATTCGTTCGCTTACGCGCCGTATTCAGCTAATGCCGACGGCTCGCTGACGCTTGCGACTCCGTTTAATTCAACCTCAACGCCGGTGCTTTTCCTCACGTTCTGGCAAAGATACGATCTTGAAAACTCGTATGATTTCGGCGCCGTTGAGGTGTCATCCGATAACGGAACAACATGGCAGACGGTCGCTTCTTACACAGGCACTAACCTTACATGGACCCAGCAATCGTTTAACATTACAAATTATAGCGCAGGCTCAAGCCAGGTTAAAATTCGTTTCCATTTGACAAGCGACGCCGGCGTGCAGAACCAGGGATGGTGGGTTGATGATATAACGCTTACAGATTATTGCGGAACTTTGACGGGCGTCAATCAAACACACTCGGGAACTCCTGTTACTTTTGCGCTGAACCAGAATTATCCAAACCCGTTTAACCCAAGCACAACTATCAAGTTCCAGCTGCCTAAACAGGCGTATGTTACAATTAAGGTTTACGACATACTCGGAAGGCTGGTTGCAACTCTGGTGAATGAGAATAAAGAAGCGGGTTTCTATAACGTTAATTTTGACGCCTCGAACCTCGCATCAGGATTATATATCTACAAGATAGAAGCCGGCGATTTTACCGACACGAAGAAAATGATGTTGATAAAATAATCCGGCAGGATTATTATTGAAATCCCGCAAGGGCGGGGTTGATAAAATAAATTAATTGCGGGGACGCCTCAGGCGGACGAAGCAATCTCAAAATTCAAAAGGCTGCTCATTTTTGAGCAGCCTTTTTATTATCATTTGTCATTTTCGGGCATCCTTCTTCGTGGCACGACTTCCGATCGTGCTGCGAATATTTGTTGATAAAAAACTTGTCGCCTGCCGGATTGCAGATCAGGAATCTTGGTTTTATCTTTCGTGGCACGACTTTCCGTCGTGCTACGAATAATACCGTATAATGATATTCGTGCCACGACGGGAAGTCGTAGCACGAAGCTTTTGAGCCCACTACATTCCCGACTTGCCTGCTCGCCATTTTATTGGGCGGGATCAGGAATCCTGGTTGTTTTTATGTAAGTCCGAGCGCCGCTCGGACTCCGAACAGCGTTCGGAGTTACTAAAAGCAACATTTTTTAATAATTTGTCATTCCCGACTTGATCGGGAATCTTGGTTTGTTTTTTTAAAATAATTAGGGCGGACACATGGGTCCGCCCCTACAGAAAATATATTGTTAATCTTAAATCTGATAATCTGATAATCTACTTTAAAAGAACCATCTTCTTAGATTCCCTGTAATCCCCGCTTATCAGGCTGTAAAAATAAATGCCGCTGGCATAATTACCCGCATCCCATTCAACTTCATAAGTCCCCGGCTGAACCTGTCGGTCAAAAAGTGTTCAGGCTGGTTCTTTCAAAACCCTCTGCCAAACGGGCAGCCCTATGATTTCGGTTAATTTATTATCCAAAATGTTAAGCCGCTAGCATTTCAAGGAGTATTTAGATAAACTATCCGCACGTTTATGCCTTGCATAATGAAACATATGTATTATATTGACAGTTAGCAGGTTCGCTCTAATGTAGTACATGCGAAAAGTGAAATTTCTCATTCGGGCAGGTGAAAAATGCAACAGGGAATTTTAGGTTTATGAAAGAAAATCGGCAAAAATATTCTCTTTCCACGAACTTGCTGACTGTGAATCAAGAAATTAAGTTCGTTTTTATATTCAATTTGCTGTATTATACAGAGTTAAGCTGTTCAAAACGTGGCTAATCGCTGGCTAAAGCGTTGCAAAACCGCGCAAATGATGAACAAAAAATTAATTTATTTGTCATTTTTATATCTGTTCTTTTTTATAATCTTGCAAATTATATCCGTCTGACAGGTTGAAGCCAGTTAATGGCAGGCAGGCGGTTAATAAATGCAATCTGAATGAATTTGACTATTTTTTTTATAAACCTCCGTCCAGAATTTTCAGAAATGCAAAAAAATATTTTTCATCCGGATGCAATAGCTTGTCAAAACACACTCCCCCTCCACGAGTCTTTGACTCGATGAGTCGTAGACCCTTGTACAAAGGCCTGCCTGCAGCAGGCAGGGGGGATTAGAGTTTCAATTTTTTGATTTTTCTAAGATTGAAATGATAAATCGGATATTAATACAATTACAGTCGGGGGTTCATCTTGAATCTGATAATCTTGAATCTGATAATCTTGAATCCGATAAATCTTGAATCTGATAAATCCACATAATTTTGTTGTACTGTTTTTGAAGCAACGTTTTCTACCTCTCCCCCCGGCCCCTCTTGAGTTCCGCTTTTGCGGAACGAAATCCCGCCTTGGCGGGATCCAGAAAACGGGGAGCCGATAGGCGGGCCTGCCCGCCTCAGGCGGGGGTGAGGTAATACATTCCTTTTAATAATGCTGAATATTCGCTAATTCTACCACTATGAAAGAAAGATTATTATTTGTGTTCATGCTTCTTGCCGCCCTCGCAATGATAGCTTCCAGAACAGATTTCTTAAATGATAAAGTTAAGTCTGAGGCTCAGGAACCTTCAGATGACAACTGGTTCATCAGGCAGCGCGCGTTCCCGTTTGATGAGATCCCAAATGGCGAAAGATTAAGATCTATTGAGTACGCAAAGCAAATGCCTGTATCTAAAATGAGCGTTACTTCGGCATGGACGCTTGCAGGGCCTACCAACATTGAAGGAAGAATTTCAACCATTGCTGTGCATCCTTCAGATCCGCAAATAGTTTATGTAGGCGCGGCAGATGGCGGCGTGTGGAAATCTACAAACTTCTGCCAAAGCTGGACCAGCGTTTTTGATAACCAGAATACTTCATCCATCGGCGCGCTCGCAATTGACCCCGCAAATCCAAATATAATTTACTGCGGCACAGGCGAAGCTAATTCATCGCGCAGTTATTACCCCGGCACGGGTATGTATAAATCAACAGACGGCGGCGCTTCATGGACGCATATCGGACTGGATAGTACATACTGCATAGGAAACATTGCCATAAATCCAGCTAACTCTCAGATTATTTACACGGCCGCGCTTGGTTCGACAAGAAGAAAGAATCTTCAGCGGGGACTGTATAAATCCACTAACGGAGGCTCGTCGTGGAGCTTATCTTTCTTCCATTCAGATTCAGTCGGCGCAGTTGACGTGGTTCTTGACCCGACCAATCCCGCTAAAATATTTACCGCAATGTGGGAACGCCAAAGAAGGGAAGATTACATAAAATACGGCGGCCCCGGGAGCGCAATTTATTTAAGTACTAATTCAGGTACAAGCTGGTCTGTTGTTAACGGCGGATTTCCTTCCAACGCATCCGACCTTGGAAGAATTTCAATGGACCTTGCGGCATCCAATACGCAGATCATTTACGCGCTCACTGCCTATGCAAACGGGAATTCAAGAGGCTTATACAAGAGTACCGATGGCGGTTCAAGCTGGACGCTTTTCAACTCAACTGTAGCCTCTTCATCTAATTACGCATATTATAACAGGATATGTAAGGTGAACCCTACTGACCCAAATAATGTTTATTGCGGAGGCTTGCAAATGGGGCGCTCTGTAAATGGGGGCAGCACATTTGGAACAATTTCCGATTCGCATGTAGATGAACATGCTGTTGGTTTTTGCGCGTCCAGTAGCCAATTCGTAGTTGTTGGAAACGATGGCGGGATAGATTATTCATCAAACGGCGGCACAAGCTGGGCTGCCAGCCAAGCGCTTCCCATTACTCAGTTTTACGCCGGCGATATCGATTATAATAATCCAAACGTAATACTTGGAGGCGCACAGGATAACGGTACACTAAGAACTTTAACTGGTAATCAGAACGATTGGACCGATATCACGGGAGGCGATGGATTTTATTGTCTGGTTGATTACTCAAACCCGCAGCGGGTTTATGGTTCTACGCAAAACGGCGCGCTTGAAAGATCGACTAACGGGGGAAACTCGTTCCTGAGCGGAACCAGCGGCCTTGACCTCGCTTACACCAACTGGATGACCCCGTATGTTATGGATAAGAACACGCCCCTCACGCTCTACTGCGGCACATATAAGATTTTTAAAACTATTAACGGGATGCAGTCATGGACCGCTATAAGCCCCGACCTCACAAACGGCCACATACAGAATCTTGGGACAATTACTACCGTAGATGTTTCTAAATCAAATCCAAACGTTATTTACTGCGGAACGGATGATGCAAACGTATGGGTTACAACAAACGGCGGCGGCGCATGGACCAAAATTATCAACGGGCTGCCGTACCGCTGGGTTACAAGAGTTGCAGTGCGCGATGACTCGGCAAATGTTTGTTACGTTACGCTATCAGGTTATAAGGTCGATTCACTTGGCGCAAATATATTCAGAACCACAAATTACGGCGCAAGCTGGACGTCAATTTCCGGCAATCTTCCCAATGCGCCGATTAACGACGTTGTAATTGACCCGTCAATTAACGGGACCCTGTATATTGCTACAGATGTTGGCGTTATGGTTACTTCAAATTTCGGCGGTTCATGGTCAGTTCTCTCGCCGGGCATCCCGACAAGCGTTCCATGCCATGATCTGACTTTGCATAACCCGACAAGAAAACTTGTGGTTTGGACCCATGGCAGAAGCGCTTTCCAGATGTCATTGCCGCCGGTAGGAATTACAAACAATAACACAGGCGTACCGAAGAAATATTCGCTATCGCAGAATTATCCGAATCCGTTTAATCCGGCGACGAAAATAAAGTTCGACCTCCCTGCGCCAAGGCTTCGGGAGGCAGGCGTTACTGCGACAGCAGGCGCGGTGGGGGTGAAGCTTATTATTTATGATATATTAGGAAAGCAAATTGCGGTCCTTGTAAATCAGCAAATGGAACCCGGTTCGTACACATTGGATTTTAACGCATCAAATTATCCGAGCGGAGTTTATTTTTACAGGCTTGAAACATCCGGATTTAGCGATACTAAAAAAATGATCTTGATAAAATGATACCTCACCCCCGCCTATCAGCTCCCCCTCTCCATGTGGAGAGGGGGAAGCGCACTTATGGCGCCCGGAGGGGGTGAGGCAGAAATACTTCATGAAAAAGAAAATTTCAATAATGCTTTTGTATAACTCAATCTGCCGTCTTCGTGCCCGCCATCTCTTTGGAGGGCCGTCCGCCGTCTTGCGCTCTTCCGTTTCACGTTTCACGTTTTACGTTTCACTTCTTGCGTTTTGCCTTATGCAATTCAATTGTTCCGGCATCAGCTTAAGCCAGAAAATAAATATAGCGGATGGCGACTGGCTTGAAACGGGCGGAAACGCTAAGCAGCAGAATGTTTCGTACTTTAATCTCCAGCCGCCCCTTGACCTGAAATGGAGTTTCGATATCGACGCGGGTGTGGGTTTTTCGGCCATCACAGCCTCTGACGCTGTAGTATTTGTTAATAGTCTCGCGGGCGACCTCTTTGCATTTGACATATCGGGCGGCGGCAAGCTTGGAAAACTCTCTTATCTTGGCAAGGATGCAAGTTCGGCCCCGCTGATAGAGGGCAATAACATAATTTTTTCGTTCGCCGGAGATGTTGATTATTCGCTTATTTCTTATGACCTTGATAACGGAAAAAACAACTGGAGGATCGATTTGGGATTTCTTCAGACATCGCCAATACTCCATGACGGGTTTGTTTATGTCGGCTCTCTGAACGGGAATTTTTATAAAGTCGATGCCAAATCAGACAGCATAATGTGGAAATATGACGCCAAATCGCAGATACACTCAACATGCGCTATCGATAGCGGGTGCGCGGTATTTGGCGCCGATAAAGGCGGAGTTTATTGCGTCAACCTGAGCGACGGTTCCCTGAAATGGAAGACAGCAGCCGATGGGCCCGTAGTTGCCCCGCCGCTGATCTATGACGGCAAAGTGTTTGCAGGTTCATATGATTCATGTTACTACTGTCTCGATTTGAGCTCCGGCGCCGTGATATGGAAAAAGAACATGCACACTAAAATTCTTGGCGGCTCATCCTTGTTTAACGATGAAAATGTAATATTTGGGGGAGTTGACGGCAGCCTGTATTCGCTGAAAATTTCCGATGGCTCGCAGTCATGGGTAGCGCCCACAAAAGGTGTGATTGGCTCAAGCCCTCTTTGCTCCGGCCCCTATATTTATTTTACTTCGTATGATTTTAATATATATTGTATTGACGGCTCAACCGGCAAACAATTATGGAACTATGAGATGGAGGGGAAATCAAGAACTTCGCCTGTGATATGGAGAGATTACCTGGTTGTTGCCGCCGATAGAGTTGTTTATTGTTTCGCAAGAAAACCTCAACAATAAATTGATGAAGTTTTATTTTAATATAGCGCTGGTTGTTTCTGCAATGTTTGCGGCGGTAAGTTCTTTTGCCCAGCAAAATGACTCGCTTCGTGTGCCTTACACGCTGATAAATTCTGTTCCCCAGAATGCGGATATTTTTATTAACGGGGATCTTAAGGGCGAAACTCCTTTCAGGTTCATCAAGAAAGACAGCGCGGAGGCAGATGTGACGCTTAAGCTTAAGGGATATCTTGATTATTCTTTCAGGCTTAGCGGTTCGAATTTACCTCAATCAAAAGATGTTACTCTTGTATCAAGACCCGGGGCAGACAAAAATATTGCTTTGGTAAATGAAAACGGGATCAAATATTTTAATAAGCCGAGGAAATGGGGCTTTGTAGCTCTGGGGGGACTGGTGACCGCGGTATCAGGCATTGCGGCTTATTATTATAAAACATTATCGATAGAAAGAAACGATGACTATTACTTAACAGGAAACTCGGATGACCTTACTAAGAAGAGCAAATACGATTTGATCGGAGGTATTTCAGTAGGCGTTCTTCAGCTGGGGCTTGCTACTATGCTTTACTTCCTCTTTGGCGATAATTGACGTCATTTGATTAGGTTCCAATTTCAAGCTCTCCCCGCTTTTATCTGCAGAGGCATTATGATTGTTCTTTTTTCATTTTCGCTGCCCCAAACTTCAAGAAGCTGTTCGCGCAGCTTATCAAGCGGATTCACGCCGAGCGCTTTGATATAATTCTGGGTTGAGCTCCATGTGTAAAGACAGCCTATATATTCTTCCAGGCTCCAATGCAAATCAATCCGGAATTTTGGAACAGCAATTTTTTCAAAAGGCAGGTGGACTTCTTTTTCGAAATCCCATGCTATGGCGCTTTCTTTTGGCCAGTGTTTATTCAGTGTTTCAGATACGAAGCGATGAGTGATGTCTTCAATGTCCGGGCTTATATCGCTTCCGCTGTAAACCCAAACGGCAATTACTCCTCCGGGTTTTAATACGCGCTTAGATTCGGCATAAAATTTTTCCATGTCTAACCAGTGAATAGCGCTTGCCACAGTTATAAGGTCTACAGAGGAGCTTTCCATCCCGCTGGATTCTGCATGGGCAATGCGGTACTCTATTTTTGGATGGGGGAAAGCCCGGCTGATCTGCGCCTCGCTTGCATCGGTGGCGATAACCTTTTCGAAATATTCTGCAAGGCCAAGGGCTGCTTGCCCGTTGCCGGTGGCCGAGTCCCATGCAATATTACGTTCTTTGACAAGTCCGGATAAATATTCAAAAAGCTCAGGCGGGTACTTTGGCCTGTACTGCGCATATTCCTTTGCTTGCTTTGAAAAATGATCGTTAAATCCCATGGTGATATTTTATTCTTTGTAACCGCGGGCTTCACACTGCGGGTTATCCTCCGCGCGAATTCACAACCCAAGGATTACGATTTCTGCGCCCAGGTTCCGGTTTGGGACGAATGAATAGCGGCATTTTCGCTTTGCGGCAGCCTGTATTTTTATTTGTAAGAAATCTTATCTGATATGAGCTTAAAGCTTACATCGTACCTATACTGGATATTCATATGGCCGTCGTTAAATTCCTGGTGCACATATTTTATGCCGTGTTTTTTTAGATTCTCACAATAGATGCGCGCCCCTGCCTGCAGGTTGAACTCATCGCGGGTACCGCAATCAACAAAGATAAGCTTAAGTTTTTTCAGGTTATTTTTATAATGTGCAATTTGCCTGACCGGGTCGTACTTAAGCCATTTGTTCCAGATTCCCGGAATAATCTCGCCCGAATAAATATCGAACGGCAGATCGAAATTGTATTCCTTTCGTTTTGGATTTGGCGTATAACATGATGCCATTCCAATTGTATTTATGAGCACAAAGAATTCTTTCGGCTTGGGCTGGTTATAATTAAGCTGAGTATTAATGAAATTCTTCACCGCGGCATGCCCTTTGCCGAATTTTTGAAGGCTAACTACAAACTTTGGAAAGTCGGGAGCGTAGCAATATTCAAAAGCCGAATCCCCGGAGTGCGTTGCTATAAGCCCAAACACATCGGGATGGCGCATAGCAAGCCACATAGAACCGTACCCGCCGGATGATTTTCCTATAATGCACCTGGCCGATGCCTTGCGTATAGTCCTGAATCGTGAATCTATAAAAGGTACGATCTCTTTTATCATATAATCTTCGTACCTGCCGGTAGCGGCCGAGTTAACATATTGCGACCCACCGTACTTTGTAAAGCAATCCGGCATTACAACGATCATTTCCTTTATCTTCTTTGTGTTTATAAGCCGGTCAAGCCGCTGCTGTATATTTTCTGAGTATGCCGATATGTTCAGGTTCATTATTCCGAACCCGGTGAACCCGGCAATTAAATAAACGACAGGGTATTTCTTATTTGACTTCATGTAAGAGGGCGGAAGATAAACAACCACATCTCTCACATAAGGGTCATGCAAAGGATTGTTCTTTAGAATTCTGCTGTTATGTTTAAGAACTATTGTCTGTCCGTTCATATTATTATATTTTTAAGTTCCATTTTTTTATATCGTCAATTTGGTCAAAATCTGTTAAGTCGTAATGCAGGGGAGTGATAGAAATATAATTTTCCTCGGTTGCTTTCACGTCGAATTCCGTCGATTCGTCTGTATTAACCATGTGCCCCGTGAGCCAGTAATATTCTCGTCCGTAAGGGTCGGCTCTTACCTCCAGGGCGTCTTCCCAATATGACTTCCCCTGTTTTGTAATTTTAATCCCCTTTATCTCTTCTTCCTTAACATGAGGGATATTAATATTGAGAAGTGTTTTGGGATTAAGTTTTATTTTCTCGTCCAGAATAATACGTTCTATCAATTTCCCGGCTATCTTAGCCGACTCGGAGAAGTCAGCTTTTTCAAAAGTAGTAAGTGAAACTGCCATAGCAGGTATCCCCAGCAGCGAGCCCTCAGTTGCCGCCGAAACTGTGCCCGAATAAATTATGCTTATCGCCGTGTTCGCCCCGTGGTTTATACCTGATACAACAAGGTCAAACTTCACGTCTTTAAAAAAATGAAGTACGCCGGCCTTCACCGCGTCAGCAGGCGTGCCTTCTATTGCAATGCCGAAGAACTGCCCGTCAATATGATGCTTTGCCGCCCTGAGCGGGTAGAAAATCGTTATCGAATGGCCAACCGCGCTTTGCTGAATATGAGGGGCCGAAACGTAAACATTTGCGAATTTTTTTAGCTCAGCCGCCAGCTTAACAAGCCCATCGGCGTCTATCCCGTCGTCGTTCGAAATTAATATGTTGGGTTTACTCATAACTTTGCTGCAGCTGCAGCCAGATTTCATCGATAAGTTTTTGAATATTCTCTCCGCTCACGGCGGATATTTTGAGAACTGGGTATTTTTGTTTTCCTTTTGAAAACTTGATCTTAGTAAGAGCTTTCTTCTGTTCCTCAGAAAGCGCGTCAATTTTTGTGAAACATATTATGCGGGGTTTTTTCGCAAGTTGAGCATCATAGCTTTTCAGTTCGTTGCTCAAAATATCATAGTCTTCAGTCTTTTTCTTTCTTGATTCCAGTACCGTCGCATCAATAAGAAACACAAGAAGCTTAGTCCGTTCGATGTGCTTTAAAAACCTTATGCCGAGCCCTTTGCCAAGATGCGCGCCTTCTATGAGCCCCGGTATATCTGCTACAACAAAGCTCTGGAAGTCTTTGTATTTTACGATTCCCAGATTTGGCTGCAATGTAGTGAACGGGTAATCGGCGATCTTTGGTTTTGCCGCCGATATTTTTGAAATGAGAGTCGATTTACCCGCGTTGGGCAGCCCAACGAGACCCACATCGGCAAGCAGCTTTAACTCGATCTGTATATCCAGTTCTTTGCCCGGCTGTCCCGGTTCCGCTTCGCGCGGGGTCTGGTTAGTCGAAGTGGCAAACCAGGTGTTGCCTCTTCCGCCCTTTCCGCCCTTTGCAGCCACAAATGTGTCCCCGCTATTTACAAGGTCTGCAAGGGTTTCACCCGTTACAGAATCTTTAATTATGCTTCCGCATGGCACTTTAATAACAGTATCTGCTCCGTTTTTTCCCGTCTTATCGCCGCCCATACCGTGCATTCCGTTCTGCGCCTTATAAATTCTTCTGTACCGGAAATCGATCAGCGTGGCAAGCGAGTTATCGGCAAGAAAAATAATGCTGCCGCCTTTGCCGCCGTCGCCGCCGTTGGGTCCGCCTTTAGGAACGTATTTCTCGCGCCTGAAGCTAACGCATCCGTTGCCGCCGTCCCCGCTTTTTATGGAGATCTTCGCGCTGTCAATAAACATATGGAAACCTATGCGCCCTGTTGTTTGCGGGTTGAGTAAACGGAGCTTGGTTCTTCAGAGGTCTTTGTGAAATGGCTTTGCAATATATCGACAAATTTTACCGCTTCTTCCGAATAAATATCAGTTCTGTTCTTATTAAATACACTCTCGATTAAAGGTATGGCTTCACTCCAGCCTGAAGATGCGAGAATCTCTATGACAGACGTTCTAAATGAAGCTTCATTCCTGTGGAATATTCTTTTTATAATCTTTTTCCTGTACGACTCCTCGCAGAACAGATCGTCCAGTAACTTCTCTTTTAATTGAGTTTCTGATTTCGGCTTTTCGGGGGTAATTGAACTGAACTGCGAAGCAAAAAGCAGGTCGTTTGAATAAATCTCTTCTTCGATGGCCAGGGTCTTATCTTCCAGCCCGGGCATTTTGGTTTCGCTTTGGCGGATCTTCTTTACATCAGGCAGCTTCTCTTCATTAGGCAGCGTTTCGCTTGGTTCCAGTATCCCGGCCACATCTTTATTCGCCGCTTCATTGCTGATGAGGTTTGTCTTTGCTCTGTTTACAATCTCTTTCACCTGGTTTGCGCTCATGCCGTCTTCAGTCTTCTTCGGCCTTCCGCGTTTCTTTGCAACCGGGTTCATAAGCTCCATTGCTTCCTGTATGAATATCTCATCGCTGAAAAAGTCATCGACTTTGGCTTTTATTCCCGTAAAACCCTTATCATTCAGGAACACCGACAATATCTTCTTCGGAAGCTTGATGTTGATGGGATTGTTATCTGTCAGGTCGACAAAGAAATAATAAAGAAGCTTAACAAGATTAAGCCTCTGCGAATCCCCGTTTGCCGGGTCGCTTATCTCTTCCAGAAGCTTCTTATTGATCTCGTTTATAATATGTTCTATCTGGTTTACCGAAAGGACGTCGATCGAGTTCATATTAATGAACTCTGTAATATGATTCACATAATATCCGTAGAACTGGAAATAGCGCAGGCGTTCGGAGACGAATTCGACGGGTCTTGTTTCAACGTCGCCAAAAAGAAACTTCAGGATCGTGTTCTTCGGCTTGATTATGTAATTGACGTTGAAAACAATGGCTTTATTCAAAAGCGTTTCGAATTCGTCTTTATCAAGAGAAGTTTTCGTACCCGAGATAGTGCAATCGACAAAATTCAGAATATATGCCGGAAGCCCTGATTCCCGGATTGAGCGGTAATCGGCTCTGCCGCCCGTAAAAACGACCAGCTTATTGAAATCCGAGAATTTCTTCTTAACGAAATCCTGTAACATCATTTATATAGCAGGGCCCATGAATGGCAGGAGCCTTTATTATAGTTCTCTATCTGAAAGTTTCTTCTTAAGCTGCGAAATATGCCAGGTAATGTTGATCTCTTTCGGGCATGCCTCGATGCAGTTGAAAATCGTATGGCATCTCCATATCCCGTCCGGAGTGTCAATTATATCAAGCCTCTGGTCGGCCGCTTCATCCCTTGTATCAAACACAAATCTGTAAGCCTTTAGAAGAGATGCGGGGCCCATGTAATTTTCATTCGACCACGTTGAAGGGCAGCTTGTTGTGCAGCATGCGCATAATATGCATTTGGCCGATTCGAAAAGCATCTCCGCATCTTCATTTGACTGCCGCCTCTCGCCATCAGCAGGCGGCGGATTGTTGTTAATGAGGTAAGGGATAACAGACTTATTCTTTTCGTAAAAATCAGTCATATCCAATGCCAGGTCTTTGATAATAGGCATCGAAGGCATTGGTTCAATAGTAATAACCTTGCCTGTGTTCAGGTCTTTTAGCAGCGTGCTGCATGCAAGCCTGTTCCGGCCGTTGATCTTCATTCCGTCCGACCCGCAAACGCCGTGGGCGCATGAACGCCTGAATGTAAGCGTTCCGTCCTGTTCCCACTTAATCTTATGAAGGCAATCCAGAACAGTCATAGTCGGCGCGGCTTCTATCGTGTATTCCTCGAAGTGCGGTTCGCTGTCTTTTTCCGGATTGAATCTTAGTATTTTAAATATTACCTGCATATTATGTAAAAGATTTAATTATAATCGTTCTTTTCCCCGGTCTGTTTAATACTTTCTTTCCATAGGTTCAAACCTGGTCTTTGCCACGGGTTTATAATCAATTTTTGTTCCCGCAGTATCCTCGCCTTTCCAAATCATTGTATGTTTCATCCAGTTTACGTCGTCGCGTTTTTCGAAGTCTTCTCTTGTATGAGCGCCGCGCGATTCAGTCCTGTTCAATGCGGCGTCGCAGATGGTTTCGGAAATGTCTAGCATATTGGCCAGCTCAATAGTTTCCATAAGGTCGGTATTAAATACCGTCCCTTTATCCTGAAGCGAAATATTTCTATATCTTTCCTTAAGCTGCTTTATCAGCTCCTTCATTTCTGCAAGGTCTTTCCCGTTCCTGAATATTCCGCATTTCTCCATCATGTTTTCCTGCAATTCACGCCTAATTACAGAAGTACGCTCCGATCCCGGCTGGTTAAATATCTTATTTATCTTCTCTTTTGTCTTTTCTGAAGGGTCGCCTGTGAACGCAGATCTCTCTGCGGTTTTCAGGAATTCTGCGATCTTCTTGCCGCCTCTTCTGCCGAATACAATTATATCCAGCAGCGAATTAGTTCCAAGCCTGTTGGCCCCGTGCACCGAAACGCAGGCGCATTCTCCCGCCGCGTAAAAACCTTTTACGATCGTACCTTTTGCGTCAGCGTATACTTCAGTATCTGAGTTTGTAGGGATGCCGCCCATTGCATAATGAGCAGTCGGCTGTATCGGAACGCTTTCTTTTGTAGGCTCCACTCCCAAATATGTTCTTGCAAATCCTGTTATCTCAGGAAGCTTTTCATCAATTATTTTTTTGCCCAGATGGGTCAGGTCAAGATTGATATAGAATGTCCCGTCTGAACCCTTAACGCCGCGGCCGGCTCGGATCTCAGATATTATCGCCCGCGAAACCATATCGCGCGGAGCAAGGTCCTTAACGGTAGGCGCGTAGACTTCCATAAACCGCTCGCCGTTCGCGTTTCGCAAAATCCCGCCTTCGCCTCTAGCCGCCTCTGATACCAAAATTCCCAGTTTCCACAGGCCCGTAGGGTGGAACTGGAAAAACTCCATATCTTCAAGCGGCAAACCTGACTGGTAAACCAACGCAATTCCGTCTCCCGTACCAACATGCGCGTTTGAAGTGATCCGGTAAACCCTGCCGTACCCGCCTGTTGCGAACATAACAGCTTTGCAGTGGAAAATATGAACCTCCGACGATGATATATCAAGAGCTACAACGCCTTTGCAAACGCCGTCTTCCACTATGAGGTCGGTCAGAAAATATTCCGAGAAAAATTGTACGTGGTTCTTTATGCAGTTCTCATACAGCGTATGAAGCATCACGTGTCCGGTCCTGTCGGCAGAATAGCACGCGCGCTTAACGGCAACCCGTTTTGAATTCGGGTCGTCCGGGTTTTCAGGCTTCGTATGGCCGCCGAATTTCCTTTGAGCGATCTTTCCTTCCGGCGTTCTTGAAAACGGCATGCCCATGTGTTCAAGTTCTATTACCGCCCTTGGGGCGTCCTGGCACATTATTTCGATCGAATCCTGGTCGCCAAGGTAATCCGAACCCTTAACTGTATCGAACGCGTGGTTCATCCAGTTATCATCTTCTTCGTTGGAGAGCGCCGCGCACACGCCGCCCTGCGCTGTGCCCGTATGCGAACGTGTCGGGAAAACTTTGGATATTACCGCGCAGGAGTATTCTTTTGGTATTTCAACCGCCGCACGCAGACCCGCACCGCCTGCGCCCACTATTACGACATCAAATGTGTGTATCATCGGTATAAATTATTTTGCTGTTAACAGCGTTATTTTCTTAATTCTCTCAGGAGATCCAGTTTCTTTTCATTATCTTCAGGCGTATAAGTATAAATGTTTTTCAGCTCGAAGTAAAACAGCATGGCTTCGTATTTTTTCCCCTCCTTAAGCGCTATTAGCCCTAAATAATACGGAAGGTCGACGTAATATGTCGAACTGTATGCAGTTATTTCGTTCTCGTACGCCTTGTTAAGATAATCTTTAGCTTTTTTATAATCTTTATATTTATTATAGTACAATATTCCAAGCTGGATATACGCCTGCGTATAAGTTGAATCTTTTTTAATAATGCTCTTATATTCTTTAATAGCCTTATTGTACTTCTTCATCTTCTCATGCAGGTTAGCTATCTGGAATCTTACCGTCATATCGGTAGTATCCTTTGAAGCTATCTTTTCATAAAACACAAGCGCCTTTTGATATTCCTTGGAAGTTGAGTAAGCGCTTGCCAGGCTTGATGAAAGGAGCCCCAGGAGGCTATCAGACTGGAATTTATCTTTTATGGTTCCGTACAGGTTTTCCGCCCTGTTGAAGTTCTCGGTGAATACATACAGGTCCATCATTGACTGGTAGACTGAAAAAGAATCCGGCTGGAGCGCCAGGCACTTGTTAAAGAAATTCTCGGCTTTCTGAAAGCTCAGCTTTGCAAGCGAGTCCTGCTTTACTATTACAGTGTCATAAACCTTCATTGTATCTTTTTCTTTGACGTAAACCCAGTTTGTGGTCGCATCAGATTTATAATTTTCAGCAAGTTTCAGGTTTGAAGAATACATGCTTTCCGCTATCTTCTTCTTCGCGTCTTCGCTGTGCTCATAATTTGCTATATCTATCGAGTTCATGAATTTTATGAACCCGTTTATCGCTATTGCAAAATTCAGGTTGCCGTAGCCGGTATAAGTGTAAGTTGTAATTCCTATGACTTCGCCTTTCCTGTTAAACAAAGCCCCTCCGCTGTTTCCGGGGGAAATTGCCGCTGTGATCTGTATAACTTTCTCGAAGTTCTTTTCAACCGGCATATATGTTACAGGGTCGTTAAAAGTCACCTTTTCATTTTCCCTGATACCGGCTATTATTCCCTGGGATATAGTGTATTCATAGCCCAGCGGGCTTCCTATAGCGAACACATCCTGCCCAAACTTTTGGCAGATCCGAATTCCCGAACTTCACTGTCTGGAACTTTACATTGTCGGGATTTTTCAGCTTAAGTATAGCCATATCATTTTTCTCATCCAGCACAAGCAGCTGCGCATCATAGAAGGTTCCGTCGCTTGTCTTCACAAGTATGCTGTCAAGCCCGTCTATAACGTGGAAATTTGTGCCAACAAGCCCGTGCTCGTCGAAAATGAACCCACTGCCGTTGAGCAGCGTGGTATCTTTCATTGAATAAGAATAATATGAATAATAGTTATCGGTGTGATACCATATAGAAACCAAAGCCGCTTTGTTATTTTCAATTATCTGTTCGGCGTTAAAATCGGCCCCGCTTGTATCATTTACTGCGGTCGTAGAAACCGGTTCAGATTTATTGGTATCTTCGGTTTCCTGCGCGAACGAAGCGGAAAGTCCGCCCGATATTGTTAAAGCGACAAAAATGAATACGCCGCAAACAAAATGAACGCAGACTCTTAACCTGACCTTATTAAACTGCAATTACTATTTTCCTTTCCACACGGGTTTACGTTTTTCAATAAATGCATTCATCCCTTCTTTCATATCCTCGGACGAAAAAAGCAGATAAAAGGCTTTTCTTTCATATTCAAGTCCGCCCTCAATTGTGCTGTCGAACGCTTTGAGTATAGATCCTTTTGCTATCTGCAGAGCAATGGGCGGCATTGAAGCTATTTCTTTTGCAAGCGCCTGCGCTTCTTCCAGGAACACCACATCATCAGCAACTCGTGAAACAAGGCCGGCTTCAAACATTTCTCTTGCGGAATACATTCTTCCCGTTAATATCATTTCCATGGCGCGGGCTTTGCCGATGGCCCTTGTCAGGCGCTGGGTGCCGCCGGCGCCGGGAATTATGCCAATCTTTATTTCAGGCTGGCCGAATTTTGTAGATTCAGCCGCCACAATTATATCGCACGTCATGCACAGTTCGCATCCGCCACCGAGCGTAAATCCTGATGTTGCCGCAATTATCGGTTTCTTAATTTTTCTTATATAATCCCACGTGGCAAACTGGTCGCGGATATACATATCAATAGCGCTTTGCGTAGCCATTTCTTTAATATCTGCGCCTGCAGCGAACGCCTTTGCGCTTCCGGTGATAATAATACAACCTACATCATTATCATTATCAAAGTTCCGAAGGGCCGTCAGGATCTCGCCCATCATTTCGATATTCAGCGCATTTAGAACATCGGGACGGTTAAACTGAATCTGACCGACCTTTAAACCTTTGGGATTATCTAATTCTGTGACTAATATGTTCTTATAGGAGGGAACTTCGCTCATCTAACTATCTTATTTTTATTGAAATTAAGGACAAATTTACGGAAAAGGTGTATTACTTACAAGATAATTAATTCCTATTGCGAGGAGCAAAGCGACGCGGTAATCTCATCAATTTACAGCTATTCAATAATAAGTGTTTTTTCTTTCTTACTAAAGTTCCTCCATATTATTGCTCCAAATATTACTGCTCCCCCTATAATTGAAAATATTGATGGCCTTTCACCGATTCCAATGAATACCCAGATGGGATTAAAAATCGCTTCCAGCGTGGCAATTATCATCGATTCCGTTGCTGAAACATATTTGATACCTTCGTTAAAGATCACATAGCTTGTGCCTATCTGGATGGCGCCCATATAAATGAGTATTGCTGCCTGCGGAAAAGTGAGGCTGAAATCGGGAAAGATAAAAAAAAATGTTATCAGCGCCACTAACGCATTTCCGGTTATAACGCTTATAAGAGTGTTCTCCGATCTTTGCTTTTCTTTTTTGTATTTTGTCAGCAGGCTGAACATTGCAAAGCAAATTCCTGAACCAATTGCTATAAGGTTGCCGTAAATGTTACCCAGTTCCAGTCTGCCGAAAAAGAATAAAACCATACCGCCGATACAAATCGCGATAGTTATGACGTTCTTCTTGTCAAACTTTGTTTTCATTACAATGGGTTCAAGTATGACAAGGTATATGGGGGCGGTGAACTGAAGAAATATAGCGTTTGCAGCAGTTGTCATTTTGGTGGCAACGACAAAAAGGATAAGTATCCCCGCATAAAATATCGCGCTGATGTTTGTTACGAAATCAAATGTAAGCTTTACTTTTGGTTTTCTGAAGCGTGAGATTACAAATACTGTTATGGCGGCAACAAACGAACGAAAGAACGAGATCTGAAACGCGGATATTGTAAGATACTTAATGAAAAAACCGCTGGTGCTCCAAAGGAACGCCGTGAATGATAAATAAATTAAGCCTCTTCTGTGTAACGGAATTTTTGTATTCATTCTTTTGATTTATTCATCCGATGTGTTTCATTCATTTTAGTTTGTCGCTTCTTGGTCCAGGAATCGCCGGAAGAAAATTTGTTCTCTATTATTGCCACGGTTATATATGTAATATATATTTTCGCGTTGAAAAATCATTTTTTTTGCTCATCCGATGACGCTGGAGTCATCGGATGATGAGTTATTTCTCTTATTCGTATAAATGTAACAAATATCACTTATATGAAATGTTTTTGCAATGTAATATCTGTTTTACTTCTCATAAGACATAATTATATTCGCTTATATGGAAACATGTAAAAATTGCGGGGCAGAATTAAGCGGAAAGTACTGTTCGAACTGCGGGCAGGAGAATCTAACCGGGAGGCTCAGCGTTGGTCAGATCTTCAAAGATGCGACACACGGGATACTTCACTGGGAATCGTCAATTCTTAAAACGTTTAAAGAGCTCATAATACATCCGGGTAAGTTTATCCGTATTTATATTGACGGTAAACGTAAATCTTTTGTAAAACCATTTTCGTATTTTATTTTTATCCAGACCGTTTACGCGCTTACTTTCCATTGGTTAAGCGACAAATATTTTGCATTTGTGAGCGCTACCGTTACTGTAAACGGCGAGATATCTGAATCACAGGCTGCAAAACTTGAAGCAATAAAGCATACAATAACCTCAAACATTACATATTTTAATTATGCGTTTCCGCTGATATTAGCCATATTTTGGCTTTTGTTCCTGAAGAAGAAAACCGGAATTAACTATGCCGAGAGCCTTGTATCGGGTCTCTACCTGATAGGCACGACGCTCTTTTTCGGCATAATACTCATGCTGCTTTCAAACTTTTCGTCTCAAATATGGGAAATAAGATTTGCTGTGAACGGAGTATATATAATTGTAGCGTACATTCAATTTTCCGGATATAAATTATTTAAGGGAATTATCCGGGCTTTTGCGCTTACTTTCCTTTCTTATATAGTTTATGTAATATTTGTGTCGGGAGTAACTATTTTCTATCTTACAATTATTAAAGGTATCAAACTCTAAATTTTCTTTCCAACCACATCTACCACCAACGGTGAAAAGAAAACTGACTCAGGATTGTTCAGATGTTCCTGCCAGTCATTAAGCGCAGCGTCGCCATCAGATTTTGATAACAGTTCTTTTTCCACCATGATAGGAATATGATGGGTTAAAAACCTGTTATGCCATTCAAATATTCCTGAACCAGGGCTGCCCGCAATACAGTTCGGATGAAATTCAACCGGCTCTATTCCATGTTTTTTGTAGATAGCCGGAATCCTTGGAGCTATGCACAAATCGCCGCCTTCAGATTCCCAGAATTTCATTGCGGCTGGGGAGGCTTTTGCGTAGCGCTCAGTTTTCGGATAAAGAAATAACCTGTCAAAAGCATAATCTTCTATTGCAATAACGCCGCCAGACTTAAGCGACTTGGCCATGTTGGCAATGAACAGGTCAGGATCGGCTACAAAACCGATCACCCATCTTGAATAGATAAGATCATAATATTTTTCAGGAAGCTTAGCAGTCTCCGCCGTTCCGTTTATGAACTTCACATTCTTCCGGCCGTGTTTATCTGACTCAGCTTTGAAAAAATTCAAATACAATTCGGATGGTTCTAGCGCCGTGACTTCGCCGCCAGCGCCAACGCGCTCCAGCAGATCGATAGAAACAAATCCCGGACCTGAGCCTGCATCAAGCGCTTTCCATCCTTTTTGAACTTTGATCCTTTCGAAAAGCCCGTCAGAAACATTTTTCCAGACTTCATGCTGGAAACGCAGCCTCTCAAGCTCAAATTCATTAACGCCCAGAATGTAATCTTTGTTATTAGAGTCAGACATATTATTTTATTAAATTAAATATCAAAAATCAATTAGCAAAATGGCAAATCAAAATTTACAAATGTAAAGACTAATGACTACAAAGATATGCTTAAGCCCGGTGTGATGCCACCGAAAAATGAACAGCGAATTGTCAGAGTGTATAGTGTGAGTAGAGTATGTTGAGAGTACAGAGTGAATAGAACGTGTAGAGTGAAAAGAGTGAACCAAGTTAGTTGAAGGAATAAGTCGCTTAGGTATTGCTTCGTCTCCGTCCCAAACTTCAGTTTGGGACAGAGTACATTATTTGTTAATTTCGCTTAATATAACCCTGGCATCATATCCTGCCCTGTTATCCGGGTAAAGCTGCGCTACTTTTTTCAGATATTCGATCTCATCTGATTTGCTGTAATATTTTTCAATCATTATATAACAGTTTCTTATTACAGAGGGCATATTGGGCGAATCCGGTCTTCTATCAATAAACCACTTGCAGTCAGCGATGATCGTATTTGAGAGCGCGGTTTCGTTTGTGTCTAATTTAATTGCGAAAAGATAGCCTGCAAATGCCTGGTCTAAATATGCGCTTTCGGGGTATTTATAAAGATATTCCCTATACCTGAGGGAACGCTCGTTTTGGGAAGCTATTTTATAAATATCTCTAAGTTCATTTAACGCGTTCAATTCATTACCCGATGGATAAATGATATGAAAGGATAAAGTGTCTGAACTTAGATTAGCGCCAAATATTTTTTTATCGGTCAGTAATGTCACATAATAATTTCCCGGCGGCAAGTAGGTTTTTTCACTTTCAAAAAAGGCTTCCTGTTTTTTGGAGCCGTATGAGATGCGCAAATCATCATGATAATTTATTTCCTGCCCAGCAATGATTGGCGTATAAGTATCATAAGCTATATCAGCAATTACAAAGCTATAATGCAGAACGCCGGCATCATTTCTTAAATTCATGTTAGATCCAAACGTATACCTGAGAGATTTTTAATCGAATCAGTTCGGTTTTCATTGTTTCTTATTCTGATAAATATAGGAATGTCTTCGTTTTCTAAATAAATATTTTTATCAACCGATAAGTATACAGGAATGTCATTCGGATCCTCCCGGTCATTATCCGAATTTTGAGCAATTGCCTGAGTTGTCAGAACTAATATTGGAAGAATTATTATTTTAATTTTAGACATTATAGCACATCAGAAATATTAGTCCATTACGACTTGAAATATTTTTTTGCTAATGTGAAATCTTCAGCGTTTGATTTTTTCAGTTATTTTTGTACAATATTTACCGGGTACATTTCATGCCCGGATTCAAAAAACTTTATTTGGAGATCATTATTCTTTTTTGAACAAACAGATTATTTTATTAATACTATTTTCTTTGTATATATATTTTTATGTTAATTTATTTTTGAATATTATTTATTTGATTTGTTTTTCTGTTCATGTAATTCGACTTTTCAAATATTATCCTTAGTTTTTCAGAGCTCAGTTCGATAAACGGGGTAATACACGGCAGGTATGAACTCAGGCCGTTGTACTCGATCCACATTGTCTGGTCGAGACCGTCAACAAACCCGTCGCCGTTGAAATCAGCCGAGAGATAACCTGTGAGCCCGTTTTGATTCATCCAGATCGGCTGGTCAAGCCCGTCGACAAATTCATCCCTGTTTGCATCTCCCGGTATCATGCCCCATAATGCCGGTGAAGCTGATACTTTTACCATGTTGAATCCATATGCCTTTGCCGAATCTGTTGTCAGGTCATAGCTCACATTGGAGCCGCGTATTATACTCTGCATTATGCGGCTGGCTACAGGTAAATGATTTCTGTGATACACATACAGATAATAATTACCAGTTGCGGCGTTTGAAAAACTCAGCGATGTTGAAAATGTTATCGAATCCAAAACAACTTTATTCGAATCGACTCTTAAACATGTTGCCGAATCGACTAGGTAAACCCAAAGTGTGTCCCTCATCCTAAGCGCCCCTGTCAGCGGATTGTAGAAACCTCCCGGTATAACCTTCAGCGTCACAGTGGCAGGTAATGGCTCGGCCGTGGTAAATTTCTGCCAGAAGCTAAACGATCCCCACCCGATCTGGTTTTTGGCTTTCACTCTCCAATAGTAACTTGCTGAATAATTAAAGCCTCCCTGAGTTTTATTCGTGTCTGTTAAGGTTGAATCGCGGATAATACCGGCAAGTGAAACGGAATCGGACGTAATTTCATACCAGTAATTGGATATGCTTAGCGAATTGAATTTAGTCGGCATATTATTACTTTTTCTCATCGTTTGGTCAAACGCTCTGGACCACATGAAATTAATTGTAACCGGCTGGTTAACAGATCCGTTAGCCGGAATAAATATGCCTGTGATCTGTGCGGGAACGCCTAATGTCCTGAACTTATAAACTGTTGAATACGCGCTAGTGCCGCCTGCGTTTTTGGCGTTAACGCGCCACCAGTAATTTGTTAGCGGGTTAAGCCCTGAGACTGCCTTTGTTGAATCAGTTAATGTTGAATCGTTTACAATAAGCGAACTGAATAAACTATCAGTAGAAAGCTGGACCCTGTAATTTACCGCGCTTGCAGATTTGTTCCACACCAGAGTTAGCGCTGTGAGATTGCCAACTGAGTTATTAGCAGGCGAAACGAGCGTCGGCGCCAAAGACGCGGCAATGATTGTAGTAAATTTAAACGCAGATGAATATGCGCTTATGCCTCCGGCATTTTTTGCGTTAACTCTCCACCAATAGTTAGTGAGATTAGATAAACCGGATACGCTGCGAGTTGTATCAGTTAGGGTAGAATCATTAACAATGAGCGTATTAAATAAACTGTCAGTTGAAAGCTGAAGTCCGTAAGATATTGCGCTTAGAGCTTTATTCCATACTAACGATAAAGAAACCGGCATACCGGTTGAATTATTTGCTGGTGAAACCAGCGCCGGCGCAAATGGCGCTGCGATGATAGTTGTAAATTTAAACGCTGATGAATACGCGCTTATGCCTCCGGCATTTTTTGCGCTAACTCTCCACCAATAGTTAGTGAGATTAGATAAGCCGGAAACGATTCGTGTGGAATCTGTTAGAGTAGAATCGTTTACAATCAGAGAACTAAAGAGACTATCGGTCGATAGCTGAATTCTGTAAGTTGCTGCGTTAACCGCTTTATTCCAGACCAGCGACAAAGATACCGGAATATCAACAGAATTATTTACAGGTGAAACCAGCGACGGCGGAGGCGGAACAGCAACAATGGTTGTGAACTTTGAATATGAAGAGAACAAACCCCACCCTACCACGTTCATAGCCTTGACTCTCCACCAGTAGTTATGATTGTTTAACAGCCCCGAGACGGCCCTGGTCGTATCCGTCAAGGTAGAATCCATAACTAATGCCGCTAATGTTGTATCGGCATACAGTTCGAACCAGTATTTTGCAGCAGATGCAAGAGTCTGGTCGAATGTCCTTGACCACTGAAATGATAAAGATACAGGCTGATCAATCGCATTGTTAGGCGGTGCGAGCGCGGTTGGAACGCCCGGCGCACCCATAGTCTTAAAGCTGAACGCCGATGAAAAGGCGCTCGTTCCTGCTGCATTCTTAGCGTTAACTCTCCACCAGTAATATGTTAATGGACTTAATCCCGTTACATATCTTGAATTGCTTGTTATAGTTGAGTCATTTACTATCAGTGAGTTAAATCCACCATCAGTTGCAACCTGTATCCAATATGATGAAGCGCCGGTTGAGATATCCCATCTCAATGAATCCGCCAATGGCAAACCTACTGAGTTGTTTGGCGGCAATGTTAGATTTGGCGCGGGGGGTGGCGCAGGCATGGCAGTTGTAAAGGAAAATGGGTCTGAAAACGGGCCCTCCCCGGCGGCCCCGTAAGGCTTAACGCGCCACCAATAATGGGTATTCCAGTTAAGCCTGCTGTTTGGTACATAAAAGCTATCGCTTGTTATATTTGAATCAAGAATTTTGCCTATGCAGCACATATCGGTATAAATACACACTTTAAAATTTGAAGCGCTATCAATATTGAGCCAACCCAACAATGGATTTAACGAAATGTTTATCGCTCCGTTAACGGGCGTTATCAAGGCCGCCGAAGGCAATGAAGCAGGGAGTCTTTGAATGTCATAGCATGTTATGTTCCAAGTAGAGCCGCCGCCGTTTGTATGAGTGCCCCAGCAATAAGTAATGCCAGGCGTAAAATTATAGCTCCATTGTGAATTGCTGATCAAATAGCACGAATCACCCGGAGCAATTTGCCCTATTATATGCCGCGGATAAAGAATATAATTTGAGCAAAGATCAGGCGTTTGGATTCCAAATTCTACATACCAGCAGGTCGGGGGAGGTGGGGAAGCCGGTATTACCACAAAAGTAGGGGGATCAACGGAATGATACGCACATGGCCCTAAAGGCCATGCTGGCTCACACAATTGAGATAATATCTGAACCTGTGAGGAAAATAAAACAATCAGAATTAACGAAAATTGTAATATTATTGATTTCAATATAGGCCTCGCATACAATAAATTGAAAAATAAAATTCTTCAAATGGATTGATAAAGCGCGATAATGAACTGTTTACTGATGAATTGTAAAGAGAGCTCTGGTAAGGTGTATAATTTCCTGGGGGGAAATGATTTAAGTTTCTCCGGAATATAATTTTGGATAGTGTTTCCTCCTGTTTTGTCAGGGGATATTCCTTTCAGTAATTATTCAGCAAATAAAGCCGTGCCAGACTTACGGAACAACTATCCTTTGGTTCTTAATACAACTTACTCTGCGATTTCTGAAATAAGTATGTCAAAAATCAGCTAGTAATACACAACAAATACTACATAACACCGTAACACGGTATGCACAGGGTCCTTTTGTTGAGCCTGTCTGCTAATCAGCGCCGTTAAAATCAGCCTGGAGTCAGGTTTGGACCATAATCATTTAACTATCGTTACTTAATTATCAACATTTTCTTTGTTTCTGTAAAATTATTTGTTTGCAAACGATAGAAATAAACGCCGGACGTCAAGTTACTCCCGTCAAAATCCGTTTCATACGTCCCCGGCTGCAATTGCTCGTTAACAAGCGTAGCAACTGCTCGTCCCAATATATCAAATACGGTCAGCTTCACGAATGAATTCTTCGCGATCGCAAATTTGATTTTCGTAGCAGGATTAAACGGGTTCGGATAATTTTGATACAATGAAAATAACTCAGGGACTTGTTTTGAAATTTGTCTTACACTAATTATATCGGAGAGTAACCTTCGCCATACATATTGATTGGTTGTTCCGGCAAAAATATAATTATTTGCGACTAAGAATGATGCTACTGATGGGGTAACATTAAAGCCCTGGTTTCTGTTAACCCAGTTAGCTCCAAAGTTATCAGCAAGAAAAACTCCGCCTGCAGTGCCTGCAATGATATTAATTCCGCTGGTAATAAGAGTAAGAACATTTAGGTTCCCCAAACCATTATTTACAGCTATCCAGCTTGTTCCGTTGTTTGTTGATAAGAAAACGCCTGTCGGAGTACCGGCAAAAATATTTGCGCCAACTGAGGAAATGGAGTTTACAGAAAGATTTGTTAACCCGTTATTAACAGCTATCCAGCCGGCTCCATTATTAGTTGAAATAAAAACTCCCCCGGTTGTGCCGGCAAACATATTAGAACCAACAAGCGCCAGTGTGTTAACATTTTGACTTGTTAAACCGCTATTCAAAGCTGTCCAGTTTGATCCGTTATTTGTAGAACGGAAAACTCCGGCGCCTGTTCCTGCGAAGACACTGGCGCCATTTACCAGGAAACTTCTGACCGAAGTGATTGTCATTCCGTTATTGGACGCGAACCAACTTGAACCGGCGTCAGTTGAACGAAAAATGCCATTATCAGTTCCTGCAAGCAATTCTAAGTCTAAGGAAACAAGGGCTTGTATAGATTGATTCATTATTCCATAATTAGAGCTTTGCCATATAGTTCCGTTATTAGTTGTAAGAAATACCCCTAAACCTGCAGTGCCCGAAAAGACGTCGCTTCCTATTGAACTAAAAGAATATATTGGAAAATTTGTTAATCCATTATTGGCCGCAATCCAGTTAGCTCCGCTGTTAGATGAAACAAAAACGCCGGCATCACCGCCTGCAAAAATAGCAGAACCATTAGAGGCAAGAGATTTGATTGAAACAAGAGACAAACCACTGCTTACGTCAACCCAGTTTGCGCCATTATCCGATGATCTGTAGACTCCGTTGCTTGTTCCCGCAAACAAAGTAGCGCCGATTGAAAGAAGATTGAAAATGCTTTGACCTGATATTCCATTATTTACCAGAACCCAGTTTCCCCCATTATCTGTTGAACGGTACACGCCCCCGCAGCTAACAAAGACTGCAGTGGGAGTTGATGCAATTGATGTTACCTGCACTCCGGGTAAACCATTATTTACCGGAAGCCATGTGGTTCCATAGTTTGTGCTTCTGCACAAGCCTGAATTTGATCCTGCAAATAATGATATACCGCTAAATCCAAGCGCACGCACCATAGAACCTGATAAACCATTATTTACCGCATTCCAGGATGTTCCGTCATTTGTAGTAAGATAGATTCCATTCAGGTCGGTTGCGGCAAATAAATAATTTCCGTTCAAAGCAAAAGCATAAACAGACTGCATTTGATAACTGGAGCTGACAGAGATCCATGTTTTGCCGCTATCCGAGGTTCGGTACACACCGCTGCCAAAAGTTCCGGCGAAAACGCTGGTTCCTGACGAAATAATAGCGGGAATGTCATAGTTTATTAAGCCTTCATTGAATCCGAGCCAGTTTCCGCCATTATTTGTAGTTCTGAATATTCCGTAATCCATTGTACCTGCAAATAGAATTGTTCCCAATGCTGCCATACATCTAACATTACCTGCAGAGGGTCCGTTGGTTGAAATCCATTGAGCCTGCGCTCCATGAATGCCTGCCAACATTATTGTCAGTATTAATAATAATATTTTAATTCTTTTCATATTTGTATTTACTATAAAGTAATTTGAGTTTGTTTAATTGAGAAAATTCAATTCAATTATAAATGTATTTAATTCTATTTTATTAAAACCATTTTCTTTACATCTGTAAAATCCCCGGATGTAATTTTATAAAAGTAAATTCCGCTGGAATAATTTGATGCGTTCCACTCGGTTTCATAAGTTCCCGGCTGCAATTGTTCATTAACAATCGTTGTAACGGCTCTGCCGAGAATATCGTAAACTGTGAGTCTCACCCCTTCCATGCCTGCCAACGCAGTCACGTCTTCCCCTGACAGGGGGAGATCCGCACCATTGGTGCGGCTAGGGGGTGCGATACTAAATTTTATTTTTGTTACCGGGTTAAACGGATTTGGATAATTTTGCTCAAGCTTAAATTCCTTCGGCGTGTTCCCTGTTTGCGTTATACCCGTTGTTATGGGCCGCAGCTGAACGTTAACATTGGTCGCTGAATCATTGGCAGCGTGCACGCCGCTAACCGTCTTGCTGTAGTAATTAGGCGCCGAAAATGTTAATGCATAGTTTCCCTGGATTATCATCCTGTAGTATTTTCCGAAAAGGCTGTCCGAATAAACTTCAGAGCTATCGGCGTCAAAACCGGAGATAAACACTTTTGCCTTCAGCGGAGCCCCTGTGAGCGAATCGGTTACGGTTCCCCTGATGCCGTAAAATGCCGCCTGCATGTAATTCAGGAACGACCTGTAGTTGTAATCCCAGTGAGCTGGGAGCTCGGCGGGGGGTAATAACTTTGTCATCGAGAGCTCTATTGTACATTCTCTGCCATGCCTGTAATAGCACATATAATCCTGCCTTGAGCCGCGGACATAATACCACGCATACCCGTTTGTTATGCCGTTGTTCTCTTCGGTCATATACCCCGAAACTGCATGCGCGTGAACAGTATCAGCATACTGCCTTGAAACCCTTATCCACCAGCTGTCATCGGTGCAAAATCTTGACCAGCTATCCCATGGATAGTTTACAACTTCAGAACCGCCATGAAAATTTACCGATAACGAGAAATAATTCGAAACCGCTGCATTCATGAACTCCTGGGTTTCAGGCTGAATTGGATTTGAGTTCGGGCCGTCGACCCCGGGATAATTCCGGTTTAGATCGTAGTTATTAGCATTGTACCGTACCGCCCCGTTGACCGTATTATTTCCGCCGTGATATGTGCCGTCGGGATTAGCAAGCGGGTTTATCCAAACCTCGATATTGTTCATGATGCTTGTTACTTTTGGATCAGTGTTGAAATTAGTAAGCAGGTAATTTATTAATCTGAGCATCAGCACGTAGCCCGTGGTTTCATCCCCGTGCATTGAAGATGTAAACATAACTTTTGGCTTTCCTTCGGCCGTACCGACATTGTTTTTCAATTTGGCAAATAATAACGAGCGCCCTTGCACAGTTTGCCCGATATTAACTATCTGGCATAAGTTTGGATATGACGCTGCAAACTGGTTCATCATGGCTACGTATGCTTCATAGGTAGGGTACGAGTCCCAGTCCAAAACTCCCTGAGGGCTATCGCTCATCTTCAGATCAAAATCAACGTCTCCCGGATGCGGCAGCACGTAATAAGGAATATTCTGTTTAAGAAACGCTTCAAATTCATTTTTATTAGCATATGCGAAAACCTCGTGGTCTATCGCTTTATCTATTGATATTATTAATGATAATGAATTTATCCGCTCTTTATCATATAGTGAGAATTCAAAGTATACTTCTCCTTTTTTGTCCAGATATTCTTCGGCCATCTTTTTATTGCAGTAATTATCCTGTGAAAAGATTGTAGAGGTGACAAGAATCGAGGCTAATAATGAAATGATTAAAACGGTAAGCTTGCTCATAAGTTGTTCACGAAAAATTTAATAAATACCTGATTTACCATTAGTAAAATAGCGGAGTAAACGGTTCAAATCCTATGATTTCCATCATATCAAAACATGCGAAATATCATGCCAAAAGCCTTAAAAATTAAGAAAAAGGCAGGTTTTGAAACCTGCCTTTTACCAAAACGATGTTAAAATCGCTTATTTCAAAAGTACGATCTTTTTTGTGTCGCTGTATGTATCAGTGGTCATCATGACAAAATATATACCGGACGCAAAATTGGACCCGTCCCATTTAGTCTCGTAAGTCCCTGCTGAAATATTTCCATTGAACAATTCTCCAACAGTTCTTCCGACAATATCAGTCACAACAATTTTTACATTCGATTTTACAGGAATATCAAATTTTATTTTTGTTGCCGGGTTAAACGGATTCGGATAATTCTGTTCAAGCTCGAATTTAGCAGGAGTCTGCGTACCTAAATTTTGTATCCCGATAGGATTTGTAAGTCTTGAAATTCCGCCGTTGCTTCTTATTGCCCACGCATAATGTGAGCTCTGCGCCATATGGTAATATGAGCCTGCGGGAGCGGTATACTGAAGCGAATAATTAGAACCGCTGTTAGTTGACATATAGATGCCGGTTCCTCTGCAATAATATACATATGGAATAGCCCCTGCAAACCCTGTTAAGTTGCCTGTTCCCGGCAAAGAATATGCCCCCCATGTATTTCCGCTGTCATTAGTTCCTAAAGTGGTTGCCCCGCCGGCAATCCCGTTAACGCCATAACCCATATTGATCAAATCTACCGAAGCAAGCCCTGTTGTTGTTTCAACAGTATATGAGGAACCCCCGCCTATTGTGTCACCCCCGCTTATCCTGTATATTCTCGTATTATTAGTTCCAAACCAGAAATAATCCCTTCCGGAAGGGTACCTGTAATAAGCATAAGAATTATTAAATCCACCTTCGGCGCCGGCCTGGGGAATATAAGGTAAGCCGGTCGAATCAAAAGTATTGCCGTTATCAGTACTTGCCCAAATCGACCATCTTCCTCCAACCGGATCGCCTACAAGAGCTATGATCGGTGGTGTACTTTGTACCGGGGCAATAACATCAATAAATCCGCCGGTTTGAGTAAATACCTGCGTCCAGTTGGCTCCGCCGTTTGTAGTTTTATATACAAAGGTATTTGCAGAGCTTCCCGAAACAAGCGCGGTGTTAGCATCAATTGCCATAATTACATAAAGATCGGGCGCGCCGGTAATCGTGCCTAATACCCAGTTTGCGCCCCCATTGGTAGTTCTCAGAACTTTCCCCGCGGTGCTGCATACCCAAACATTATTATCATCGAACGCTGATACAGAATATAAAGCTGTTGTAACGCCTGATGTTTGTTCGGTCCATTGTGAATAACACGTAATTGTAAACGAGAATATAAAAATAGTAAGAATGAGTTTTTTCATAATGTGGCTCCTTACTTCTGCCTTTTAAAAGGGCAGAAATCAATTGGATGAATTTTAGAAAGCATTAGCGCTTTCCAGCTTAACAGGAAAATAGAAAAACAATTTTCTAATGTACAATATGCAAAAGTGTCGCTGTCTTTTCCAATGATTGATATCATTTCAAAAAATGATAAATATCATGCCAAAACGGCGAAAACATAAAAAAAAGGCAGGTTTGAAAACCTGCCATTTACCAAAACAATGAAAAAATTGCTTATTTCAAAAGTACGAGCTTTTTAGTATCACTGTATGTATCAGCGCTCATTCTCACAAAATATATACCGGATGCAAAGTCAGAGCCATCCCATTTAGTCTCGTAAGTTCCCGCCGAAACATTTCCGTTGAACAATTCTCCAACAGTTCTCCCGATAATATCAGTAACTACAATTTTGACATTTGCTCTTACAGGAATGTCAAATTTAATATTTGTAGATGGGTTAAATGGATTAGGATAATTTTGCTCCAGCCTGAACTTAGAGGGTACCTCAGAGCTGATATTTTGAATCCCAATTGGATTTGTAATCCTTGATATTCCGCCATTGCTCCTGATCGCCCATGCATAATACGAGCCCCGCGACATATGATTATATGTACCTGCGGGAGCTGTGTATAGAAGGGCATAAGTTAATCCGCCGTCAGTAGAGGAATAGATAGATGCGCCCCTGCAGTAATATACGTATGGCGTTACTCCAAATATACCGGTTATGCTTCCTGTTCCCGGTACTGAGTATGCAGACCACGTATTGCCGCTGTCGTTTGTAGCCACCATTGAAGAGCCGCCGGCAAATCCATTAACACCCTCGCCCATTTTGATCACATCAACAGATGCCAGCCCTGTTGTTGTTTCAACGCTATACGAAGTACCTCCGCTCACTCTATATATTCTCGTATTATTAGTTCCAAACCAGAAATAATCCGTTCCGGAAGGATATCTGTAATATGCATAAGAATTATTAAATCCACCTTCAGAGCCAGCCTGGGGAATATAAGCCAAACCGGTCGAATCAAAAGCGCTGCCGTTATTTGTACTAGCCCATAAAGACCATCTTCCTCCTACCGGATCGCCTAAAAGATATATGCCCTGAGATGTGCTTTGTACCGGGGCAATAACGTCGATAAATCCGCCTGTTTGAGTAAATACCTGCGTCCAGTTGGCGCCGCCATTTGTAGTTTTGTATACAAAGGTATTTGCGGCGCTTCCTGAAACTAGGGCTGTATTAGCATCAATTGACATTATTACATATAGATCAGGCGCGCCCGTGATCGTGTTCAAGATCCAGTTGGCGCCGGCATTGGTGGTTCTCAGAACTTTTCCGCCGGCTCCGCAAACCCATACATTGTTCTCATCAAACGCTGATACGGAATATAATGTTGATGTAACGCCGGATATTTGTTCGGTCCATTGTGAATAAGAAGTTATTGCAAATGAGAATATGAATAACATGAGAATGAGTTTTTTCAATAGTTAATCTCCTTACTTCTGCCGCTTAAAGGACAGAAATCAATTGAATGAATTTTAGAAAGCATTAGAGCTTCCCGGCTTAATTGAATGGAACGAAAAACAGTTTCTCAAAGATGCAATATACAAAATCAACAAAGTAATTTCCTATGAAGGAAGTTACTTAAAGTACTGATAATTTATCAGGGTACAGAATGACATTAATCATGCAAAAGGCGAAGGGTGTTTTGGAACAGGGTTCTTTGATAAGTCGGGCGCTAATTTGTTACTTCGTGGAATAAGGCTAATATTATAAGTATTTTGCATAGATAACTTTAGGAATAAACTGCAAAAGAAGCGCCTAGTTTGTTATAGCTAAGTGTTTTTTTATCTGTTATTTTCGTTGCTATTAATTAAAATATAAAATAGTTTTTGCCTAAATCCGAAAAAATATTGCCGCAGAAACAATACGAGGATTCCGAATTTCTTAATGAGTTAAGGCCTCCTGTCTTTGAAGAATTTGTCGGGCAGGATAAGATGAAGAATAACATCAGGGTCTCCATCGAAAGCTCAAAGAAACGGAACGACTCTCTTGACCATGTGCTGTTTACAGGGCCCCCCGGTCTTGGTAAAACTACGCTGGCTTATATTATTTCGCATGAAATGAATTCCCACATTATAACAACTTCGGGCCCGATCATGGAAAAACCGGGCGACCTTGCAGGGATGCTGACCAAGCTTCAGGCTAAAGATCTTTTATTCATAGATGAAATTCACCGCATACCTAAGGTCGTGGAAGAATATCTGTATTCAGCCATGGAAGATTATAAGCTTGATATTATTATCGACCAGGGTCCCGGCGCGAGAAGCGTTACGCTTCAGCTTGAAAAGTTTACTCTCATCGGCTCCACAACAAGGGCGGGATTGCTGAGCGCCCCTCTGCTGGATAGGTTTGGGATAAGATTCAGGCTGAATTACTATAACAACGCTGAGCTTGAGAGCATCATTTCACGTTCTGCAGGAATACTGAAAATTGAGATTGACCGCGAAGGCGCCGAAGTCATTGCAAAACGCTCGCGGGGAACTCCAAGAATAGCAAACCGCCTCTTAAAGCTAAGCCGCGATTTGGCTGTAGTAAATAATAAGGGCGTTATTACCAAACTGGTAGCCGATGAATGCCTTGATAACTGGGATATTGACCATCGCGGACTTGATGAGCTTGATAAAAAGATCCTCCATACTATCATCGAAACTTATAACGGCGGGCCGGTCGGATTAAACGCTATTGCGGTAGCCGTGGCGGAAGAGCCCGGCACTATCGAAGAAGTTTATGAGCCGTTCCTGATACAGGAGGGTTTTATCCGCAGGACATCACGCGGCAGGGAAGCATCCGACCTAGCATATGAGCATCTTGGCCTCACAAGAAAAAAAGGCAAAGCGAAAACGGGAGAAAATGGCGGACTCTTCGGGTGAGATGAGAGTTATGTCGAAAGAGGATCTGAAGCCGGAGAATGTTCTTGGAAAAAAATTATCCGATGAATTCTATTTAAAGGACGTTCTGGTTGTTGCCCGGCGGCTGATAGGAAAAATACTTGTCAGAAAGCTTGGCAGAAAAGTCCTGGCAGGCGCCATAGTTGAAACGGAAGCTTACATGGGATCTTTAGACGCCGCTTCGCACTCGTTTCGCGGAAAGACAAAACGAAACGAAGCCATGTTTCGGCGCGGAGGAGTTTGTTACGTTTACTTTACTTATGGAAACCATTATTGCATGAACGTTGTGACAGGAAAAACGGGCGTAGCCCACGCAGCGCTCATCAGGGCGCTTGAGCCAATTGCTGGAATAGATGATATGAAAAAGCGGCGCAATACTGAAGATGTACATAATCTTGCAAGCGGCCCGGGCAAACTTACACAGGCGCTGGAAATTGATAAGCGTTTGAACGGCGTTAGTTTTGCAGGGAATGAACTTTATATTGTTGATCCCCGAATCGCGGAAAAAATAAAGGTCCTCAGGTCAAAAAGAATTGGCATTACAAAAAACGCAGATAAGCTTTGGCGGTTTTACGCCGCCGATAATCCGTTTGTTTCAAGGGTTAACGCTAAATCGATATTAATGAGATTACAGAAATGAATATGAATACGCATATAATTCATCTCCCCCTATCAGTGGAAACGGCGCTATTGCGCCGGTGGGGGCGCTAACCTAATGATATTAGCGGAGAACTTAAGTAAAACGTATCCCAACGACGTTAAGGCGCTTGACGCAGTTTCTTTCAAAATTGAGAAGGGCGAGGTTTGCGGTTACCTTGGCGCTAACGGCGCGGGCAAAAGCACGACCATAAAAATTTTGACGGGTATGATAGGCGCCGATTCAGGAAGCGCCATTATCGGCGGATTCGATGTATCCCGTTCGCCCGATAAAGTGAAGAAAATTGTCGGGTACGTGCCGGAATCAGGGGCTCTGTTTTTGTCATTAACGCCTTGGGATTTCCTTGAGTTCACAAGCAAGATATATGATGTTCCTAAAAATGTTTATACGCGCAGAATATATGAATTCATGGAGTTATTTGACCTTAAGAATGAGGTGAAAACGCCTATGGCGAATTTTTCTAAAGGCATGCGGCAGAAGGTGCTCATTATCGCGTCGCTTATACATAATCCTGATATTATATTCTGGGATGAGCCGCTGGGCGGAATAGATTACGCCGCCACAGAACTTGTTAAGAACCTCGTTAAAGACCTTTCATCAAACGGAAAAACATTTTTTTATTCAACGCATTTGCTTGACATTGTGGATAAGATCTGCACGCGGGTGATCATATTAAATACGGGTAAGCTTGTTCAGGACGTGAAAATTGACCCGCTCCAGGCAAACGGAACGATTGAGAACATATATAAATCGTATATCGATACCGATGCGGCTAAGGAAAGATCCACCCGGATATCAAACGACCTGTCATCATAAATCTTGAACGGAATGTATTGAAAACCGCGGTTCTATTAATATTTGCGTTATCAGCTTTTGATTATAGCGTTATATATGCGCAATCCGATTTTAACGACATACAGACTTTTATCGATTCTACAATGAGAGGGAATTTTCTTTTCACTGATTTCGGCAACGACCTTCTTTCGGCGAACCTGACCTCCAAAGTTAACCTGAATACCGATTATAAGAACATGAATTTCTTTCTTAAGAATTTCTATTCTTCTTCAGTAACCAAGCTTAGCCGGAATTTCTTCCGCGACCTGGATAATGTTAAAACGGGCGTAGGTTACACTCTGACGAACGGGATAAATCTCTCGGCTAATTACCTGGGGATGTTCTATTCTGACGATAAAACCATCCAGCTTAACGGCACAACTTCTAATATGTTTTATACAAGCGCACTGTACGATAAAACTCTCGGCGACGCGTCTTTGTATTCGCAGCTGAACGCCGGCTATAAGGCTGAGGACCAGTTCGGCGAGCGGAACCGCGGGCCTTCTGTATCCGGCGAGTTTAATTTATACAACCTGGATATTAATGACTATATGTTCGACGGGCAGCTTAAACTTGGTTATGAGAATTTAAATCCCAGGAAGAATAACTACGTTATTTCGCACCTGTACATAGATAAATCTTTTACCGATAACCTTGCCAAAAACGAGCTTGACCTGACGTATTCCAGGATAAGGAAAGATTTCTATTTCCCGGCAGACCTGCTTACTATGAACCAGTTCGGCGTTGCAAATAATATTGAAACACGAACGGAAAATATATTCAAGTTCTTTGACCGGTTTGATTATACTATATCGAGGAGGGTTAATTTTTATATGACCGTGGATCCATACTACAGGAACATAACGCTTGAAAATTATTATTTACCTGTCACAACAAACTCCGCCCCCACCATATATGATACCGATATACAGGAATTTACGCTCGGCGGTTCAGCCGCGCTCAGGTTTAATCTGCCAAAATTAGATATGCAGCTTAAGACCACATATACTGAACGCGACGAGAAACACCTGCTGACAGATCAAAACAGGATTAACAGCGCCTTTGTTAATTCAATTTCGAACCAGGAAGAAACAAAGAACAACCATTCATCTCTTTTCAAGCTGACAGGAGAAGCTTATTATAATATATCTCCCTCTAACCGGCTGGAATTTGCGGGAAGCGCTTCTATATTTAAGTATGATACGCCCAGCGACCAGAATTATGACGACCGCGATGAGCTTAACTACCTGCTGTATCTCGGGCACAGGTATAACAATTATAAGAACCTCATTATAACAACTTCAGTTGACGTGAACCTGTACCATACTGTTTATATATTGGCGCAAAAGAGCTCAAACAATAACTGGAACAGGGTTATCAGGCTTACAAGCCGCAGCTCGTTTGCTCCCAGCGATTATTTCCGGAACATAGGCGTGTTCAGCGTTCTGGCAAACTATACCGTGTATGATTTTGAAGATTTAATATCAACAGTCAAAAGCTATTCGTTCAGGCAGTTGAATCTGAAAGATTCTCTCATAACTAACTTCACTAAAGCTTTAGGGACCGATCTTTACGGCGAAGTGAAGCTATATGAGAGAGGCGAGCTCAACTGGAACGCCTTCTCTATAAGGCCCGTTAATTATTTTGAAGATAAAATTATTAACGGTGAATTATTCTACATTTTTAGCAAATTTATAACTTTGTCAGGCGGATACCGGTATTATGAACAGCAAAGGTTTAATTATGTTGACGGCGCAAGGGTTTTCGATACATTTATTAAGACGCTCGGGCCGTTTGCTAAGCTGCAGCTGATCTGGAAGGGGAACTCAAGAGTCGAAATTCTTGGCAGCTACGACTATTACCGTTACGGCGATAATGTTACTCCGCCAAGCTCAAACAGCAATTTATATGTTAACGCGGTCCTGAATTTTTAAAACGATTTAATTGAAAACACTAGGCATAGAAATAGGCTCATCGCGCCGGAACATTTCGGAGGTTGAAGCGTTTATGATAATCGTTAATAAAGATTTCAATCTTCCCGTTGAGAAATTTCAAAGAGTGATGATTGCCGTTACAGAGCTTGTTATTAACTGCATAGTCCACGGCAATAATGAACAAAGTCATAAGAAGGTTGCAGTGGCAGTTGAATATGATGACAGCAAAATGATAATAAAGATCGCGGATGAAGGTAACGGTTTTGATATGACAAGGCTCTCGGACCCCACACTTCCTGAAAACTTAGAAAAAGAATCCGGCAGGGGAATATTTATTGCAAAATCCCTGGTTGACGGGTTCCATTACGAGAAAAATGAAAAAGGCTCCGTGTTTACTGTTCTTGTGAATAAATAGTTTTATTGCGAGGAGTCCCGCTTTGCGGGACAACGTGGCAATCTCATTGCTTGTGGTTTCGGTTCTTTTGCTTGTGGTGTCGGGTCTTTCGACCCGACACATAAATCATATATCAGCGTCGGGAGGAAACTCCCGACGCCACATTTTTTTTGATGTTTTGATTTCTTTGGAGCGCATCGATAATGTTGATGTGGTGTAAGTCCGAGCGCTGCTCGGACACTCCGGACAACGTCCGGAGTTACGGTTCTCAAATCCTCTATTTTCCTCTGCGTCCCAAACTCCGGTTTGGGAGCAACAGCCCTACAACGCCAAATATCATATTATCTTATGCTTACAAAACAAAAACATTGATATTTATCATGTTTCAACATGACTGAAATCATAGCATCCCCCGCACAAACAAAATATATTTGTATAGTTGAAAGTTGTTGCTCCTAATCTTATTGTTGGCTAAAGATATGAAAAAGTCCTTTTTACTTCTCGCATTTCTTTCCGTCTCACTCCTCACGTTTAACTTTTCACAAGTTATTGCCCAGGAGTCATGGACGCCAACAACAACTATTAACGCTCCTTCTGCAAGATTTAATCATATTTCAATTTGGACAGGAACTAATATGATTATTTGGGGTGGATACGATTCAACTTCTTTTTTTAACACGGGTGGAAAATATGACCCGATTTCTGATAGTTGGCTATCAACCTCTGTAATTAATGCTCCAACTCCAAGGGTAAGCGAGGGTATCTGGACAGGACAGGTATTAGGCGGGAAAATGATTATTTGGGGCGGCGATAATGGTTATCCAAATTGCCTGAATACCGGAGGAATATATGACCCAAATTCAAACACATGGCAGTCTATTTCAACGGTTAATGCCCCATCTGTAAGGACAGGGCATTCCGCCATTTGGACCGGCAGCAAGATGATAGTTTGGGGCGGCTACTATGTTGCTTCAAATGGTTTCTATAATAGCCTAAAGACCGGTGGAATTTACGATCCTGTAACTGGTAACTGGCAGGGAACTTCTACTATAAATGCACCATTAGCGCGGCATGATCATGTTGCCATTTGGACGGGTTCCAAAATGATTGTTTGGGGAGGCGTATATGAAGATAGCTTACCTGGTTGGAATTATTTAAAGTCAGGAGGTATATATGATCCCGTTACTGATAGTTGGCAACAAACATCTGAAACAAATGCACCTTCGTCCAGAGTTTTGGCATCTGCAATTTGGACCGGGGATAGGATGGCCGTTTGGGGCGGTTACGTTCCTCCCGGTACCTTGAATACCGGTGGTTTATATGATCCAAACACAGATAGTTGGACCGGAAGTTCAATTTTAAACGCTCCAGCTTCCAGAGAAAATCACACTGTAATATGGACAGGTTTGAAAATGATTATATGGGGCGGAGAAAATGAGTATCCAAATTACTATAATACCGGTGGAATTTTTGATCCCATACAAAATAATTGGGCCTCAGTAACAACAATAAACGCGCCATCTCCACGAGTTAATCATTCATGTGTCTGGACCGGAAATTCCATGATAATTTGGGGAGGGCGAAATAGTAGTTCTTTGAACACTGGTGGGATATATTCAAATCCGTCAGTAATAGGTATTGAAAATTACAGTTCAATTGTGCCGACAAAATTTGATTTATTTCAAAATTATCCAAATCCGTTTAACCCAACAACAAAAATAAAGTTTGCAATTCCAAGTGCAGTAGGAGTCGCATATATGCGACCCGTACAGATAAATATATATGATATTCTTGGAAGAAAAGTTGCAACTCTTGTTAATGAGAATTTAAAACCGGGTGAATATGAAACTGAATGGAATGCTTCTAATTTTGCATCAGGAGTGTACTTTTATCAGTTAACAGTTAACAGTGAACAGGCAACAATTTATTCTCAAACGAAGAAATTGGTGTTGATAAAATAGTTAATAAAATTCGTGGCACGACTCCCAGTCGTGCCTACGAATTAAACTCAACAAATATGTATTTTATTTAATTCGTGCCACGACTTATAGTCGTAGCACGAAGTTCGTATCACCACTGCGTTCTAAACTGTCTGCCCCGCTTGCCCGATCGTTACTTCGGAAGTCTTTTTTTCAGCCAGCTTATCTGGCCGCGGTGATTAATTTCGTCCTCGCAAACATGGAACCAGTAAAACCAGTTATTCACCGTACATTTGAAAATATCGTCATAAAATTCCTTCTTCAGCCAATCGTCATCTTTATTCTGCAAATGAATAAATGTTTTATTTCTGACATCCGCCAGTAGCTCTTTATAATAATCATAATCATTGCCTCTTATCTTCAACGCTTCATCCCTGTTTTCCAGTAAACCCTTTTGCCAGAACGCGGATTCTCCGGCGTTAAAATCAATTCTGCCTTCGAAAATAGCATTCTGATAAAGTTTATCAACTGCGGCTATGTGGAATAAAAGCATCCCAATCGAATTACCCTGTTCGTCATGCAGATAGCCAAGCTGTTCAACCGATAGATCTTTTGTAATGCCCAGCGTTATATTTCTTGCATACCGCATCATACTGACCAGCGAGCCGATTGCGGGCGTAAACCCGCTAATTTCACCGATCACGCAGATCCTTTTATCGTCAAAATTTATTGCCATAAAATTTTAGCGTTCAGATTAATTTATCAACAAATATAAAACTGATTCATTCAGTTACAGCCCTTGGCGATAAAAAAGCCCGCCAATTAACCGACGGGCTTTTGCTATATGGATTCCCGCCTGCCTGCAGCAGGCAGGCCTTCGCGGGAATGACAAAAATCATAATTCCAGCTTATCCAGCACTTCCATAGTTTCTTTAACTGCCTTAGCTGAATCATGCAACAGCTTCATTTCTTCATCATTTAGCTTAAGCTCAATAATGCGTTCAATTCCGTTGCCGCCAAGCACAACCGGCACGCCGAGATAAACATCGCTTAAACCATACTGTCCTTCCAGCCACGCGCATACGGGTACAACCCTGTTCTGTCTTCTGATAACCGTTTCAACCATCTGCGCTGCAGCCGAGCCAGGCGCGTACCATGCCGATGTTCCGAGCAGGTTAACAATTTCGCCGCCGCCTTTTTTGGTGCGTTCTATAATAGCGTTAAGCTTATCCGCTTCAATCATTTCTGTAACAGGTATACCTCCGACTGTTGTATATCTCGGAAGCGGCACCATAGTATCGCCGTGGCCGCCCATCAGCATTGCCTGTATATCTTTGGTCGATACGTTAAGTGATTCCGCGAGGAAAGCTTTATATCTTCCTGTATCCAAAGTGCCCGCCATTCCGAACACCCTGTTCGGCGGAAGCTTTGAATTGAGAAATGAACAATACGTCATTACGTCAAGCGGGTTTGAAACCACAATAATTATTGTGTTGGGCGAGTACTTTACAACGTTCTCGGTTACCGATTTTACTATCTTTGCATTGGTCTGTATCAGGTCATCCCTGCTCATTCCCGGTTTCCTCGGTAGTCCCGATGTAATAACAACAACATCTGAATTAGCCGTTTTACCGTAATCGTTTGTTGTGCCCGTTACCCTTGTATCGTACATGTTTATGGGAGAAGTTTCCCAAATGTCAAGCGCTTTGCCTTCTGCATAGTTTTCTTTGATATCAAGTATAACAACTTCATTTGCCAGCTCATGGTGAGCTATAACTTCCGCGCAGGTAGCGCCTACGTTCCCGGCGCCAATAACCGATATCTTCACTATTCTATCCTTTTGGTTTAATTATTGTGGATTCCGGTTGTTTCAAAAAGTAAACGAGTGGGTATTCGGCCACTCGTTTTAATTACAAAACTCCGGTTATTTTACTTTGCTTCAACAGGAAGAACGCTGATCTTCTTCTTGTCTTTATTGTGATTTGTGAACTTTACGTGCCCGGTAATTAAAGCAAAAATGGTATCATCTTTGCCCCTGCCTACGTTGAGCCCGGGCAGGATTTTAGTGCCTCTCTGCCTGACAAGTATGCTTCCCGCAGAAACCAGTTCGCCGCCGAATCTTTTAACGCCGAGCCGCTGAGCATTGGAGTCGCGCCCGTTCTTTGTGCTTCCTAAACCTTTTTTGTGAGCCATTGTATATTATTATTAAGCTATTTTATTAATTTCAATTTCTGTGTACTGCTGGCGGTGTCCCTGCGTTCTTTTATATCCTTTTCTTCTCTTTTTCTTAAACACAATTACTTTATCATCCTTAATGTGGCCTATTACCGTCGCTTCAACATTCATAGAAAGGGTGGGGAGCGCCGATCTTGAATGATTTATCATCACCGCTGAACATCAGCACCGAGTTATCAAACTTCACCTTAGCGCCGGCATCTTCCTGCAGCTTCGGCACAAAGATCTTCTCATTTTCGGATACCCTGTACTGTTTTCCTCTTATATTAATTATTGCAAACATTTTTTGAATTATAATATTTTATGATTTTCTGATTTCTTTGCCGATTATTGCCGTACCGGAATGATGTATGAAGACTTCAAAAAGCCTACCGCCAAAATACCTCAAATAGGAGGCATTCAGGCTAATTTGTTACGAATTTACTTCTTTAGTACGAACTACAATTATAGGAATTTTTCTTCAAAAATAAAATACTAAATGACTGTTGAAAATGCCTCCCGGCGCTTCAGGCGTCATTTGGATATGTCTTTCGGATTAGACAATCCGTATAGTTGCTTTAAAACTCATAGAGCCCCTTTTTGATGGCTGAATCGGCAAAAATAGACAAAAGTCATACTTGAATATGATATAAATCATTCTTTTCGTGGTATTGATATGATTATATTTGAGTATTAAAAAGCTGATAAAATCAATTTTTTGAGGAAAATTGGTGAATGAAAGACAGCAGAATTGTTTAATTTAACTTTTATCGAATATGAACACCTTGAAAGAAATGCAGGACTTCGCCGTACAGGAAAACATCGGATTTATCGCCGATAAGACTGCTGTGGATATTGAAGAAATAGCTGAAGCATGCCTTATACTCCCTCATCTGGCAGAATCGAATCTTATATCGCAGGCGCCGCCGTTTCCTTCGGACATTGCGGGGGTCATTAAACAATATTCAGAAATATAAACGAATCACTAAAATATTTTAATCATAAAATAAAATGAAGAAATATAATTTTAACGCAGGTCCTTCGATACTTCCGAAATTCACAATAGAAAACACCGCGAAGGCGGTTACGGAGCTTGAGAACACCGGCTTATCGATACTCGAAATTTCACACAGGAGCAAAGATTTCCAGAAGGTAGTGGACGATACAGTTTCGCTTGTAAAAGAAATTCTGAATGTACCGCAGGAATATTCCGTTCTGTTCTTAGGAGGCGGCGCCAGCATGCAGTTTGCAATGGTTCCGTATAACCTGCTCGGCGAAAATCAAACCGCGGCTTATCTTGAAACCGGCGCGTGGGCAAAGAAAGCCGTTAAGGAAGCAAAACTTTTCGGGAACGTGAACATTGTAGCATCATCGGCTGATAAGAATTTCACCTATGTTCCTGAAAAATTTGCCGTTCCGGATGATTCGGCTTATTTCCACATCACAACAAACAACACGATATATGGAACCGAAATTAAACGGGATTTTAATGTTAATGTTCCGCTGGTGGCCGATATGTCATCAAACATATTCAGTAAACCAATTGATGTTTCAAAGTATTCGCTCATATACGCGGGCGCACAGAAGAACCTCGGGCCTGCAGGCGTTACGCTGGTTATCATAAATCCGGATATATTAGGCAAGATCGAAAGAAAAATCCCTTCAATGCTTGATTATAAAATTCACATTAAGAATAATTCACTTTACAACACGCCTCCTGTTTTCGCTATTTACGCATCATATCTTACGCTGCAGTGGCTTAAGAACTCAGGCGGAGTCGCGGCAATTGATAAATGCAACGAGGCCAAAGCAAAGCTTCTTTATGATGAGATAGACAGGAACAGCCTGTTTAACGGTACAGTTGAAAAGGAATCGCGCTCAAGAATGAACGTATGCTTCCTTGCGAATACCGCTGAGAACGAAGCGGAGTTCACAAAATTCGCGGCAGAGCGCGGAATGGTCGGCATTAAGGGCCACAGAGACGTAGGCGGTTTCAGGGCGTCATTATATAACGCGATGCCATTAGAAGGCGTTCAGGCGCTTGTAGATACAATGAAAGAATTTGAATCAACGCATTCTTAAAAAAAGCAATTGATAAATTTTAAATTAATAATATCATGATTAAAATATTGGCAAACGACGGGATAGAACAATCCGCCGAAGAATTATTAAAGTCTCATGGTTACGAAATAGTGACTCAAAAAGTAAGCCAGGATGACCTCATAAAAGAAATAAACGAAAAGAAATACGACGCGCTGCTGGTAAGAAGCGCCACAAAGGTCAGGAAAGACCTTATAGACGCTTGCCCCGGTTTGAAATTAATAGGGAGAGGCGGAGTAGGGATGGATAATATTGACGTTGCCTATGCCCGCAGCAAAGGGATAAAGGTCGTCAATACGCCGGCGGCTTCATCGCAGTCGGTTGCAGAACTTGCTTTTGCGCATTTGTTCACGCTTACCAGAATGCTTCACGAATCGAACCGGCAGATGCCTTCGGAAGGATTCACAAACTTCCCGCAGCTGAAGAAAAAATACAGCAAAGGAATCGAATTAAACGGTAAGACGCTGGGTATAATAGGTTTCGGCAGGATCGGGCAAAAAGTGGCAAGGATGGCTCTGGGCCTCGGGATGAAAGTGCTTGCTTCAGATCCACTGATGCCCGAAGCGAAAATCGATATCGATATTTATAATTCAAAGGATACCGCTATTACGGTTTCTGTTTTGATAAAAACGGTTCCTTTTGAAAAAGTTCTGAAGAACAGCGATTTCATAACATTTCACGTCCCGATGCAGGCGGATAAAAAACCGTTAATTACGTCCAAAGAAATTGAAATGATGAAGGACGGAGTTTTCCTTATTAATGATTCACGCGGCGGAATTATAGACGAAAAAGACCTTGTGCCGGCGCTTAAATCGGGTAAGGTCGCCTATGCCGGAATGGACGTATATATAAACGAGCCCACTCCTAATCCTGAGCTTCTTAACCTGCCGAATGTATCGCTGACCCCGCATGTGGGCGGCTCGACAATCGAGGCGCAGAACAGGATTGGAATTGAACTGGCTGAAAAGATTATAACCCAGTTCAACGGAAACTGATAATTGTAATTTTGACAATTGGTTATTGTAAATTGAACACTGTAATCCGATGGCAATTTTAAAGGCATTTAGGGGTATTCGCCCCGTAAAAGATAAAGCGAAGCTTATTGCTTCAAAACCTTATGACGTTCTCACTTCCGCAGAAGCGAGGGAATTAGCGAAAGGAAACGAATACTCGTTCCTACATGTTGTGAAACCTGAAATAGACCTTCCGCCGGAAACTGATCACTACTCTCCCGAAGTGTATGAAAAGGGCAGGGAAAACTTCTGCAAAATGTATAACAAGGGGCTGTTCTTTAAGGATCAAAAAGAAAATCTCTATGTTTACGCACAAACCATGCACGGGAAAAGGCAGGTCGGACTTGTTGGATGCGCCGGCGTTGAAGACTACATGAACGGCGTTATAAAGAAGCATGAACTCACAAGAGCCGATAAGGAAGAAGACAGGAAAAATCACATCAGGGTTTCAAATATGGATGCCGAGCCGGTATTCTTCGCTTACCCGGATGTGAAAGAGATTAACGACTTGATCGATGAAGTAACCGCAAAGCCCTGCGAATATGATTTTGTTTCGGAAGACGGCGTGAGGCATTCATTCTGGGTTGTGAGCGATGATGACATGATAAGCGAGCTGGCGCGCCTGTTCTCGCTTGTTCCGAACACGTATGTTGCGGACGGGCATCACAGAACGGCTGCTGCAGCCCTGGTAGGCGATGAAAGAAGAAGGAAAAACACGCATCACACGGGTAAGGAACCTTACAATTATTTTATGGCGGTGCATTTTCCTTCAAGCCAGCTTACTATTTACGATTATAACCGGGTTGTGAAAGACCTGAACGGCCTTAGCGATGAAGAGTTCATTCAAAAGCTCGGAGAAAGCTTTTTGATACACGAGAAAACCGAAGAGTATAAACCTGAGATGATGCACAGCTTCGGGCTTTACCTGGGGGGCAAGTGGTATTCGCTTACTGCAAGGCCCGGAACTTTTGATGAGGACCACCCTATAGATGTACTGGACGTATCTATATTATACAGCCTTGTCCTAAAGCCGGTCCTGAATATTGTTGATCTGAGGACCGATAAGAGAATCGATTTTGTAGGCGGCGTAAGAGGGCTTGGCGAGCTTAAACGGCGTGTGGACAGCGGCGAAATGAAGGCTGCGTTTGCGCTTTATCCTGTTTCTATGAACCAGCTTATGAATATTGCCGATAGCGGTTCGATAATGCCCCCAAAGACTACATGGTTTGAACCCAAATTAAGAAGCGGGCTTGTTATTTACAGTCTTGAGTGACGACATGGCTTATTTGTTTTAAAACAGATTTATATAGACATTATGGACTTAGTTGAATTATTAGAAAGATTTGACCGCGAAATTCTTGATAACGTAGTTTCTACATTATCAAAATATCGCCTCAAACATTATGACGGCGACGTGAAGCAGCTTCACAGCAAGATGGCTTTGCTGTATGATTACGCGGTAAAGGGCGTGAAAGAACATAATGTAATGCCCATGGTATCATATGTAGAAAAGATGGCGGAAAAGCGGTTTATGTCCGGCTTCGATCTGCAGGAAGTGCAAACGGCTTTTAACGTTCTTGAAGAAGTTATATGGAAGTACATTCTTGAAAACGTGGCGGCCGGCGCCCAGGCGGAAGACCTGGGAATGATAAGCTCAATCATAGGAAGCGGTAAGGATACTCTTGCCAGGACATTCCTTAAGCTTGCGCGCGCGTAAAACGGGACGCAGATCCGTTTAGATTTACCTCCAGTAATTTATTGTACCGATTTGCAGTTATTTTTTGCGGGAAGTTTATGAAAAGAAAATTGTTAATAAGAGATCTAACCCTTCGGGATGGCCAGCAATCGCAGTTTGCTACGCGAATGACCCAGGAACAAATCAACAGGACGCTGCCGTATTTTAAAGACGCGCATTTTTATGCATGCGAGGTCTGGGGCGGAGCTATTCCGGATTCAATCATGCGGTACCTGAACGAGGATCCGTGGGAGCGGCTTGAGAAAATAAAAGCGGCTATCGGCGGAGCGTCAAAACTAACAGCGCTATCCAGAGGCAGAAACCTGTTTGGCTACAACCCATATCCCGAGAGCGTTATTTCCGGCTTTAACCAAATGGCGGTTAGATCAGGGGTTGATATAATGCGGATATTTGACGCCCTCAACGACCTTGATAATATGAAATCGACTATCAGGTATGTAAAAGAGGCAGGCGGCATTGCAGATTGCGCTGTCTGTTATACTGTCGACCCGCATTTTGCATATGTTGAAAAAGTAATGGCTTTTTTCACAGGGAAGAAAATTCCGGAAAAAATATTTACCATCGATTACTTTGTCGACAAAGCCAAAAAACTTGAGAAGATGGGCGCCGATATAATTACTATTAAAGATATGGCGGGACTGATTCCGCCCTCAGATGCAGGCGAGCTCATAAAAAGACTGAAAAAGAAAATTAAAGCGCCGATAGATCTGCATACACACTGTACGCCGGGTTACGGCGTAGCCGCCCTTTTGAAAGCGATTGTGAACGGGTGCGATATTGTTGATACTGTTTTGCTGAACTTTGCCGGCGGACCTGCCGCGCCTGCATTCGAAATTATCCAGCTCCTTGCGGCGAAACTGGGGCTTGATACCGGGGTTGACCTGGCAGCTGTCTCAAAAATCAATAAGGAACTTCGCGACATCAGAACAGAACTTGCCGAATATGACGGGTCGAAAAGATTCCCGAGAGAGTTTGACCTCTTAAAAAGCAAACTTCCGAAGAAAATAAATAAGCTGTTCGATGATTCAATCGACTTTGCGCTGACTGATAAAGACGAAGAGCTTATTGCATCTACGCAGGAGATAGAGAAATATTTCAACTTCCCTGAAGGCGATGAAACTGTTAAGACTGCGCAGATACCCGGCGGTATGTATACAAATATGGTCGCACAGCTGAAACAGGCCGGGCTGGAAAATATGTACGAAAGGGCGCTTGAGATCATTCCGTCCGTCAGGCTTGACGCGGGTTTGACGCCGCTGGTTACGCCAACCAGCCAGATCGTCGGCGTTCAGGCCGTTAACTGCGTGGTGGACGAATCAAAAGGAAACGAGTGGTATACCAATGTGTCAACGCAGTTCGTGAATCTCGTAAAGGGGCTTTACGGCAAAACGCCCTTTCCTATAGAGCCGGAGTTCAGGGAAAAAATTACAGGCTCCGCAGAGGAAACGCCTTATGATGCTTCGGGATATAAATCGCAGCCTAACCCCTCGCTGCCCGAATTCGACGATGTTTTGCTGGCGCAGAATGAAAAAGAAAAGCTTCTGCTTGAGCTCTTCCCCGCAGTCGCTTCAAATTTTCTGAAACGCAAAAGAGAGATTGAGTATAAGAAAAAGGAAGCGGAACTTCGGGCCATTGAAGAAGCGGACAGGAGAAGAATGCGCGAGGAGCAGGAGAAATTTAATGAGCTCTCGCCTCAGGAGAAAGTCGAGGTTCTGATCGAGGGGCTTTATGATAACTGGTAAGAGAAATGGTTTGAAAAGGATATTATAACAGGAAATATATGTCTATAAATGAAAAGATATTAGAGCTCACCGAAATGCGCAATGAAGCGATGCTGGGCGGCGGTGAGAAGAGAATAAAATCGCAGCACAAAAAGGGCAAATATACGGCGCGTGAGCGCATTGACCTGCTGCTGGATGAAGGCAGTTTCGAAGAATTTGATATGTTCGTGTCGCACAGGTGCATTGATTTCGGGCTGGAAAAAGAAACGTACTTATCCGACGGCGTTGTCACAGGTTACGGCACAATAGACGGCCGAATTGTTTATGTGTTCTCGCAGGATTTTACCGTATTCGGCGGCTCGCTTTCTGAAATGTACGCACAGAAGATCTGTAAAGTAATGGATAAAGCCATGCTTGTAGGAGCCCCTATTATTGGAATAAACGATAGCGGCGGAGCGCGCATACAAGAAGGCGTTAAAAGCCTTGGAGGCTACGCGGATATTTTCCGGAGGAATATTCTTGCATCAGGAGTGATTCCGCAGATCTCGGCTGTATTTGGTCCATGCGCCGGCGGAGCAGTCTATTCGCCTGCGCTTACCGATTTTACCGTAATGACAAAAGATACGGGCTATATGTTTGTAACCGGTCCCAAGGTTGTTAAAACGGTCACCGGGGAAATAGTCAGTGAAGAAGAACTGGGCGGGGCGTATGTTCACAGTACAAAATCAGGCGTTGTGCATTTTGTGGCCGATAATGAAGAAGAAGGTATTCTGATTCTCAGGAAATTGATCAGCTACCTTCCGCAGAATAATCTTGAGGACCCGCCGCTTTACCCGTGCAACGACCCGGTTGACAGAATTGACGACAAGCTGAACGAAATTATTCCGGATTCACCCAACAAACCCTATGACGTGCTGGATATAATTGAGCCGATTGTTGATTACGGAGAGTTTTTGGAGGTTCATGAGAATTTTGCGCCTAATATTGTTACGGGTTTTGCCAAGCTGAACGGCATGCCGGTTGGGATTGTAGCGAACCAACCGAATTATCTGGCAGGTGTGCTCGATATTAACTCATCGCGCAAAGCGGCGCGGTTTGTCAGATTTTGCGATGCGTTTAATATCCCGATACTTACTCTTGTAGACGTACCCGGATTTTTACCCGGCACAGCGCAGGAATACGGCGGGCTCATCATCCACGGCGCAAAGCTGTTATATGCATACGGCGAAGCGACCGTGCCTAAAATTACCGTTATCCTGCGAAAGGCTTACGGCGGCGCATATGATGTAATGGGTTCGAAGCACCTGAGGGGCGATATTAATTACGCATGGCCCACAGCCGAAATTGCGGTAATGGGCCCCAAAGGCGCCATCGAAGTGCTGCACTATAACGATATCAAAGGCATCACGGATGAACAGGAGAAAATAAAGTTCATAAAAGAAAAAGAGGCTGAGTACCGCGAAAAATTTGCATCTCCGTATGTGGCTGCGAAATACGGCTACATAGACGATGTAATTGAACCGAGAAATACGAGGTTCCGTATAATCCGCGCTCTCCAGTCGCTGGCTACAAAAAAAGACGTTAATCCGCCAAAGAAGCACTCAAATATTCCATTATGATATGACTCTGTTTAAAAGAAAAATAATAACAACGCGGAAAAAAAACGCGGCAAAACCTTTGTTGCCGGCAGGGCAGAAAGAGAAAGATACTTTCGCCGCGATCGCGGCGGCTATATATCTCTATTTTCAGGAGCAGCATGATTTTGAAAAGTATGCTCTGACTATAAAGCGAATCGATAAAATTTATTCGCCGTGGAGCTCGAAAATATACGGCTTAAGAAAATTCCCAAGGTAAAAACACAATGAAAAAGTTTAATCTTAAAATAAACGGCGCACAGTACAATGTTAATATCCTCAATTCGGAGGATACTTCAGTTGAGCTGGAAGTTAACGGGAAGAAATACGATGTAACTATAGACAGGAAAGTTGAACAGCCCAAAACGCCGCAGCTTGTAAGAGCAAAATCACTGCCGTCTACAGAATCTGATAAGACCACCGCCAAAACGTCAAGCCCGTCCGGGAAAAAAGGTTCGGGAACAATAAAAGCGCCATTGCCGGGCACAATTATCGGCGTGTTTGTAAGCGAAGGGGATTATATTAAGATCGGAGCTAACCTGCTGACGTGGGAAGCAATGAAAATGGAGAACAATCTGAAGTCCGATAGAGAGGGAACAATTAAGTCAATCAGGGTGAAACCCGGCGATACTGTCCTTGAAGGAGACGTGCTGATAGAAATAGAGTAGTATTTAGGATTGCGGATTTCATATTTCAAAATGAAATTCAAATTCATAATTAAATATTACAGTTATGGAAAATAACAAACAAATGTCATTGTTTGGGGTTGGACCCAAACTGGCAATAACTACATTGGCTTTTTCAGTTCTTATTTACTTTGTGAATTCTTATTATAAAGGTGTTTTCGAAATTAATGTCCTTAACCGAGCTTTTATGACCATTGCCGGGATCGCGCTGCTTGCATTCGGGCTTACGCTTCACATCATTTGCGGCAGAACAATTGTCAGGATACGAAAAGAGGATAAACTTTCCACAGAAGGAGTGTATAAAATGTGCAGGCATCCGATGTATTCGGTATGGATATTTTTTAATATACCGGCTATCGGCCTGCTGTTCGGCTCCTGGTTATTCTTTGCAATTCCTGTTTTTATGTACTTCATTTTCAGGATATTCATAAGAACTGAGGAAAATTACATTAAAGACAGATACCCTGACGATTACCCCGCATATAAGCGTAAAGTCAACCTTGTTTTCCCATGCGTCTGGAGATTGGCAAGGGCGGCGCATTAAACTTCAGGTAGTTTTTTTAGCCGAAGTGATATAAGAAGCCGGGAATGTGCAATTTCCGGCTTTAATATTTTAATGAGGTCGCCGGAAGTTCAATTTATCAAAAATTCAAATTTTATTGAGGTTTACTTCTTTAGAATACTGGTTCATGTAACCGACTGAGTTTGTCAAAATTAAGTACATTATGTCAGTACAATCCTACAAAACATGACGAAAATTATATCAAAATATGATAAAAATCATTTTTTCTAAAGGGAAAATGAGACTATATTTGTGTGTAAATGATGATACCTGAATATATAATAGGAATACTAAATTATTTGTTGGCAATAAGTTACGTTATTTGCACAGTTATATACGGTATTCATTTTTTTTCAAGAGACAAGAATGATCCAACAGGCAAACTAACGTCCGTTGGCCTGAAGTTCCTGGTGGCGCTTCAGTTTCTCTATTTTGCAGCCCGCGGAATTGATTACAGGCACGCCCCTATTACAACTCCGTTTGAACTCATGACTCTTTTGGCGTTCGGTATCATTATTACATATTTATATATTGAGCGTAAGACAGGCGTCACCCAAACCGGTTTCTTCATTCTGATCATCGCAACCGTTTTTCAGATTGTATCAACAATATTTATTAAAGAGGCGGCGGAGATAAATCCTGTTTTAAAGAGCTGGCTTCTCGGCGTTCATGTTTCAACGGCTCTTGTTGGCTATTCGGCTATAATAATTTCGGGTATATATGGTTTCTTATATCTTAAAATGTATAAGCATATAAAGAGCAACAAGCCAAGCGCTTTTTACAGGAAACTCCCTTCGCTGCATTTGCTTGAAAAGCTTGCAACCAATTCTATAAAGTTCGGCTTTCTATTTCTCACTGTCACAATAGTCATAGGTTCTATCTGGCTGCCGAGCGCAATAAAAGATTTTTCATATACAGATCCTAAGCTTGTCGCTACTTTTCTTGTCTGGATAACTTATTTGATGGGCTATATAAGTATAAAGCTGTACAGGACCGAAAGCAGGACGACGATGAAACTGGCTTTGCTGGGGTTTGTATTTGCAATTTGTTCAATTTTAGTGGTAAATTTTGTATTTCAAAGTTTTCACAGGTTTTATTAAAAGATGATAAAAATTTCTCCGCAAAATCATCCAGTATTATTTTCAGTCGGCGTAAATCACAAAACAGCGCCGCTTGAGATAAGGGAAAAAATGGCTCTTAGCGAAGAAGCCCTTCCGGGCGCGCTTAACAGGTTTAAGGGCGAGTTAGCGGAGTGTATGATAGTTTCAACATGCAACCGCACCGAGCTCTACGGGGTTACAAACGGCAGCGGCCTTGATTCAGACAGCATTAAGCAGACCATGATAGATATTAACGGCGCGCACGGTATCGTTAAGAAAGAACATTTTTACGAGTTGGTATTGGGCGGCGCCGCTGAACAGATATTCAACGTCGCTTCAAGCATCGATTCAATGGTAGTTGGCGATACGCAGGTTATGCACCAGGTCAAGAGATCTTACCAGATTGCCAGCGATAACGGCTCTGCCGGCAAGGTCCTTAACCAGATGATCCAAAAAAGCCTGCATGCCGCTAAAAAAGTAAAATCCCAAACCGGGCTTTTTGAAGGAGCTTTTTCAATTAGTTATGCGGCCGTTGAGTTAGCCACGAAAATCTTCGGCGATTTAAAAGATATGACGGCGCTTGTAACTGGCGCCGGCGAAACAGCCGAACTTACAATTGAGAGCCTTCTGAAAAAGAACATCAAAAAAGTTTATATCGCCAACAGGACAACAAGCCATGCGGAAGACCTGCTTTCAAGGCTTAAGGGAAAAGGGGATGTTAACGGCGAAGTGATCGAGTTCAGCGGGTTTAAACAGAAGATCAGCGAAATTGATATTATGATAAGCTCAACAGGTGCCAGCGAATACATTTTAAAATATGATGAGTTTAAAGGCATTGCCAGGAAAAAACGCGGCGCCCCTATATTGATAGTAGATATTGCCGTGCCGCGGGATATTGACCCTAAAATCGATAAGATCGGGAATGTCTTCTTAAAGAATATTGACGATCTTAACGCTATTGTTGATACAAATTTTGAGAAAAGAATGGCGGCTGTTCCCGAAGCAAAAAAATTAATATTATACGAAGTTCTTCAATTCCTCATTTGGTATTATACTATCCCCGCGCTTCCTTCTATCCGGTATATCCAGGCTAATTTTAACGGGCAGTCAGGCGCAAAGATCAAAGAAATAAGAGACTTCCTGGTTGCAAATGTAACGGAATTTCATAACAAAATTAATAAAGGTAATTTTACGTTCAGTGATGAGCTTATGTATCACGGCGAGCTTTTGGCGAAACTGGAGAAGATGAATCAAGCGAACCTGGACCAGAGCCGGGGAAATGAGCGATGAATTTAACTATTGGGTCGCGCGGCAGCGACCTTGCTTTGTGGCAGGCAAATTGGTTAAAGAAGCAGCTTGAAGACCGTTACAATTCAGCCAATATTTCCCTAAAAATAATTAAAACCGAAGGCGACAGGATACTTGACGTCGCTCTTTCTAAGATCGGCGATAAAGGATTATTCACAAAGGCTATTGAGGATGCACTGCTGGATAAGAGCATAGATCTTGCGGTCCATAGCCTTAAAGACCTGCCGACAACTTTGCCCGCCGGTTTACGCATTGGAGCGGTTAGCAGGCGCGAGGACCAGCATGATGCGCTTATTTCTCTAAAGCATAACTCGCTTGCTGAACTGCCTGCAGGCGCAACTGTTGCGACGGGGAGCCTTAGGCGTAAAAGCCAGCTCCTGAGTTACAGAAGCGATTTTAATGTAGTTGATCTGCGCGGCAATATAAATACAAGGCTCCGTAAGCTTGAAGATGAAGGCTGGGATGGCATGATACTTGCCCTTGCAGGAGTGAAAAGACTTGGGCTCACCGCTCACCTGAAGCAGGTTATTCCTGAAGATATGATCCTGCCCGCTGTAAGCCAGGGAGTTATGGCTGTAGAGGTCCGCACTGAGGATCATGAGTTGATGAAAATGCTTGAGCCTGTTAACAACAGAGATTCGATGTATCAGATCAGGGCAGAGAGAAGCATGCTGAAAACAGTTGAAGGCGGGTGCCAGGCGCCCGTTGGCGTATTTACCAGGATTGAGAATAATGAAATAGCTCTCGACGCAATGATAGGCTCTTTGGACGGGAAAAAGATCGTAAGATGCAGCATGAAAGGCGGCATTGAAGAGCCTGAAGAGCTTGGCGTAAGAGCGGGATTAGATTTGCTTGAACGCGGCGGAAGGGAGATACTCTCAGCGTTGCGTTAAAGAGTTCCAGGCGAGAGTTCCAAACAAGAGTTTCAAACCAAAGGATTTTAAATTGGCGATAGGCGGAAAGAAAATATTATGCACCCGGCCCAAGGAAGACGCTGAGGGATTCAAAAGAATTCTTGAGAATGCCGGGGGAGAATGCATAATCGTTCCGATGATAGAAATCCTCCCTGTTGAAAATACCTGCGAGCTTGATTCAAAGCTCGGAAAACTGCATGAATATTCCGGAATAATCTTCACAAGCTCCAACGGCGTAAAGCACTTTTTCCGCAGAGCAGACTATCTGGGCATAAAGCCTGTAAACAAAATCTTTGCTGTCGGGGAAAAAACGGGAATGGCGGTAGAAAACTCCGGGTTCGTAGTTACGCTTATCCCTGATAATTATGATTCATTGTCTTTGGCGAAGCTGATAACTAAAAACGGCGGCGATGATTCCCGCTATTTGTTTCCTTCGGGAAACCTGAGTATGAAGCGAATAGCTAATGAACTGAACAATGTTGATGAAGTAGTGGTTTATGAAACCCGTAAACCTGTGAAAAACCGCTCAATATCTGAAATCGAAATCCGCTTAAGGAATAAGGAGTTTGCCTGTATTGCATTTTTTAGTCCCTCGGCAGTCGCTAATTTTGCAGAGCTGTGTCCTTCAGTTAACAATTCGTGCGCTGATATTGCCGCAATAGGCAACACAACTTTGGGGAAAATAAAGGAATTGGGTTTAGAAGCGAATATAATCGCGAAAAAGGCGACTGCCGAAAGCCTTGCCGCTGAAATTATGAAATATTACGATGCACGATAGGGACAGTATATTCATAAAAGCATGCAGGCGCGAAGCAGTTGAACGGACGCCTATATGGATAATGCGCCAGGCCGGAAGATACCTTCCCCAGTACCGCGCGGTCAGGGAGAAATATGATTTTTTAACGATGTGTAAAACTCCTGAGCTTGCGGCAGAAGTGACTTTGCAGCCAATTGACATATTTGGATTTGATGCGGCTATTATTTTTTCGGATATACTGGTCATTCCCGAAGCTATGGGAATGAAGCTGCAGATGATTGAATCAAAGGGCCCTGCTTTCGACGAACCGGTAAGAAACGCGGCGCAAATAGATTCGCTTGATATTTCGTGTATCAAAGAAAAGCTCAAATTTGTTTATGACGCTGTAAAGATTGCAAAAGAAAGACTTGCCGGGCGGGCGCCGCTGATAGGATTTTCAGGGGCGCCATGGACGCTCGCAGCTTATATGGTTGAAGGCAAAGGCTCAAAGAATTTTGAAAAAATAAAAGCGCTAATTTATAACGAACCGAATGTTGCTCATAAACTGCTTGATAAACTTGCAGACGCTGTGATAGATTACCTGAACGGAAAAGTCGATGCCGGCTGCCAGGCTATCCAGATATTCGATACATGGGGCGGAGAGCTTTCTCCGTGGGATTTTGAAGAGTTCTCGCTGAGATATATTAAAAAAATTGTCGATAATATAAAAAACCGGGGCGTTCCGGTAATTGTATTTGCAAAAGGTGTCAGAAATATTAAGCCCATCGCGCAGATAGATTGCGATGTTATAAGCATAGACTGGACGTTTGATATAGGCGACGCCAGAAAAGAAATAGATTCTTCCAAAGCTTTGCAGGGAAACCTCGACCCTGCGGTTTTGTTTTCAAATCCGGAAAGAATAAGGTCCGAAGCGCGTAAAACGCTTGAAAGATTCGGAAAAGGGAATGGCCACATTTTTAATCTTGGCCACGGTATTCTTCCCGAAACGCCGGTTGAAAATGTAAGGGCGCTGGTAGAATTTGTTAAAACCGAAAGCAAGGAGTTTCACTAATATTAATAACCAAAGGCATGGCACAATTTGATAAGATAGAGCTCGATTTCCTGAAAAAATACGATAAACCCGGTCCGCGATATACGTCGTACCCTACGGCCCCGCTGTTTTCAGATAAGTTCACAGCGAATGATTACAGGGAAGAAATTATAAACACAAATTCGGGAAATGGAGCCCCTGATCTTTCTTTATACTTCCATTTTCCCTATTGCGACACGTTGTGCTATTTCTGCGGCTGCACAATGCTTGTCACTAAAGACAGGAACAAGATCAAAAGGTACAACGACGAGATCAAGAAAGAAGTGGATATGATACTCCCGCTTGTGTCTCCCAAAAGAAAAGTATCGCAGCTCCATTGGGGCGGGGGAACCCCTTCTTATCTTTCGCCTGATGAAATAAGGGATGTAGGCGTTTACGTGAAAGAAAGATTCAACTTCGCAGAGGATATAGAAGCAAGCGTAGAGATCGACCCCAGGGACCTGACCTTTGAACATATCAGGGCGTTTGCCGATTCAGGTTTCAACAGGGTCAGCATGGGAGTTCAGGACCTGAACCCAGTGGTTCAGGAAGCTATAAACAGGATACAGCCGCTGGATATAACTCTTGATGCGGTTAACTGGTCAAGGGAGGTAGGCGTTAAAAGCGTTAATATAGATCTGATATACGGGCTGCCGTTCCAGACAAGCGCTTCATTTTCAGAAACGCTTGATGAGATAATAAAAGTCTCACCGGACAGGATAGCGGTTTTCAATTACGCTCACGTTCCCTGGATGAAGAGGAACCAGCAGGCAATGCCTGCCGATGCACTGCCCGGACCTGAAGATAAGCTCAGAATGCTCATAATGACGATCGAAAAGCTGAGCGGCGCGGGTTACTGGTATATAGGAATGGATCATTTTGCCAAGCCTACTGACGAGCTATCCATTGCCCAGAAAGAAAAAACTCTTTACAGGAATTTCCAGGGATATTCCACAAAAGCCGGGTGCGATGTTTACGCGTTTGGCATGTCTGCCATAAGCCAGTTTACCGATATCTACGCGCAGAATGTAAAGACTGTAAAAGAATATTCCGACAGGATCAGCGCGGATTCGCTGGCGACTCATGTGGGCTATAGAATGACTAAAGACGACCACTTCAGAAAAGAAACTATAAATAATCTTATGTGCCATCTCGAAATTGACAAGAAGGCGCTCAGCGAAAGATTCCAAATTAGCTTTGACGATTATTTTGCGGGTTCCGTTTCGCAGCTAAAGCCTTTTGAAGATGAAGGGCTTGTTAATATCACCGGCGATAAGATTTCGATCGCAGAGCTTGGCAAGCTGGTTATCAGGAATATCGCGATGTGTTTTGACGCGTACCTGGATGAGATGACCAAAGGAAAACCAATATTTTCGAGGACGGTATAAGCGCCATGCGGGATAATTCGAAAATTGCCGTTGTTTTGTTAAATCTGGGAGGGCCCGATTCCATTGATGCTGTTGAGGGATTTTTATTTAACATATTTAACGACCCCGATATTATTAATTTTCCGCTGAGTTTTTTGTTCAGAACAAGACTGGCAAAGCTCATCTCGTCAAAACGTGCTCCGAGGATACAGGAACAATATAAAAAGATCGGCGGAAAGTCGCCGATTCTGGATACGACAAAAAAACAGGCTGCGCTGCTTGAAGCCGCGCTCAACAGGAATATTGAGTCTAAAGTATTTATTGCAATGCGATACTGGAAACCGTTCACAGCGGATGCAGTAGAAGCCGTTGAGAAATTCCGGCCGGATAAAATTGTTCTGCTGCCCCTTTATCCGCAGTATTCTGTTTCCACTACCGGCTCGAGCTTAAGGGAATGGAACAAATTCGCGCAGAAAAGCGACTCGCTGAAAAACGTTCCGACTGTTCTTGTAGAAAAATATTATCTGAATGAACTGTATATAAGAGCCATAATAGAACGTATTAATTCAGCCATTGATAGATTTCCTGCCGGAAAAAGGGACAAGGTTAAGATTCTTTTCAGCGCTCACGGAACCCCGATCAAATTGGTAAAAATGGGCGACCCGTATTCTGAACATATCAGGGAAACCGTTGAAAAAGTGGTTAAAACCGGCGGGTATAAACTGCCATGGAGCCTGTGCTTTCAGTCAAAGGTCGGCCCGCAAAAATGGCTGACTCCTTCAACCCCCGCTGTAATAGAAGAAAATATCGCAAATGGTGTTAAGAATTTGCTTATTGTTCCTATAGCATTCACAGCAGACCATTTGGAGACTTTATTCGAGCTGAATATTGAGTATCGTCATTTGGCGGAGCAAAAAGGAGTTGAACAGTATGAAATGACTGCCGGGCTTAACGATTCGCCGACTTTCATTTCAGCGCTTGAAGAGCTGGCGCTTCAAAGTGTGAACGAAAATTCGAAAGCGCCGGTGTAAGAATGAATACAGCGGTTATTGGCGGCGGGATATCGGGACTTACAACCGCATATTTGCTGCAAAAAAAGGGGATTGATGTAAAACTGTTTGAAAAGAATTCTTTTCCGGGCGGAAGTATCCGCTCAGAGAGGATCAACGGCTACCTTATAGAACATGGCCCCAACAGCGCGCTGGAAACCACTCCTCTTATTAATACGCTTCTTGAATCTCTTGGCATTGCGGATAGAAAAATATACGCCGCAGATAGCGCTAAGAAAAGATATATATTAAGGAACGGAAAGCTTTACCCGCTGCCAATGGGCCCGGGTTCATTTATCACTACAGGGTTGTTTTCAGCATCGGCCAAGCTCAGGCTATTTAAGGAACCGTTTATTAAGTCAAAATCTGACGAATCTGAATCCATAGCATCCTTTACGCGGCGCAGACTTGGCCGTGAGTTCCTGGATTATGCGATAAATCCATTTGTTGCCGGGGTTTTTGCAGGCGACCCTGAGAACCTGAATGTTAAGGCGGCCTTCCCTAAGTTATACGAGCTTGAGCAGAAATATGGAAGCCTGATAAGAGGGCAGCTGAAATCGCGGAAAGAGCGCAAGAACCGCAAAGAGCAGTCAAAACAATCCGCAAAAACATTTTCACTTAAAGGCGGATTAAAAGAACTGGTTGACGCAATCTTTTCTAAAATAAACGGAAATATTATTTTAGGAGCTGATGTAAGTACGATAGCCAAAATCGGCGATAAATATAATATTACATATTCAATGGAAGGAAATACAAATACTGAAATATTTGATTCAGTTGTAATTGCATCGCCGGCTAAAAGCGCGGGCAAACTGCTGGAATCGTTTTCCGGAACAATGGCAAAAGAAATTTCAGATATATTTTATCCGCCGGTTGCAGTTATATTAACCGGATTCAACAAAGAATCTCTGGGATTTATCCCGGATGGTTTTGGATTCCTGATCCCGGGCCTTGAAAACAGAAAGATACTCGGCTCGCTATGGACATCCGTTATTTTCCCGGGCCGCGCGCCTGAAGGCTCATACCTGTTAACAAATTTTATAGGAGGCGCAAGGCGCCCTGAATTATATCATAAAACTGATAAAGAGCTTGAAGAAATTGTAATGAGCGAACTTAAAGAACTAATGGGAGTAAAGGGCGCGCCGGATTTTATAAAGATAATAAGATGGCCCTCGGCAATTCCGCAATACTCTAAGAACCATGCCGTATTGACCGACAGGATTGGACAGTTTCAGATTGATAACCCTGGTTTATTTATATGCTGTAATTATTACAAAGGTATTTCAATTGGCGATTGCATTAAAAATGCCTTTGAAACCGCGGGAAAAGCAGAGGATTATTCAAAGAAAGTATAAGAAATATGAGCAAAAAAATTGATATGCCCGGTTTTCCGTTAAACAGGCTGAGAAGGCTTCGCAGAAATGATGCGATAAGAGAATTGGTATCGGAAACCAATCTTCAGCCGTCTGATTTCATATATCCATTGTTTGTTGTTGAGGGCAAAAATGTTCGCAGCGAAATCAAATCTATGCCGGGGATATTTCAGTTATCAGCTGAAAACGCGGTAAAAGAATGCGAAGAAGCGCTAAAGCTTGGGATAAAATCGGTAATACTGTTTGGAATTCCCGGGCATAAAGACGAAACGGGTTCCGGCGCGTATGATAGAAACGGAGTAATTCAAAATGCGGTCCGCGCGCTCAAAAAACATTTGCCTGAGATGATTGTTGTGACCGATGTGTGCCTCTGCGAATACACTTCCCACGGGCATTGCGGCATAATAAATAACGGCGTAGTTGATAACGATAGAACGCTTGAAGCTCTTCAAAAGGAATCGTTGTCACATGCCGAAGCAGGCGCCGATATAATTGCGCCAAGCGATATGATGGACGGAAGAGTTTCAGCAATTCGTGCCGCCCTCAACGAAGGCGGTTTTGCAGATATACCGATTCTTGCATATTCGGCAAAGTATTCTTCCGCATTTTACGGACCGTTCAGGGAAGCGGCAGAATCCGCGCCGCAGTTCGGCGACAGGAAATCGTACCAGATGGATTACAGGAACGGCGATGAAGCGCTGCGCGAAATATACCTGGATATAAAAGAAGGCGCCGATATGGTGATGGTTAAGCCCGCTCTTTCATACCTTGATATAATAAGGCGCGCGAAGGATAGCTTCAATATCCCTCTTGCCGCTTATAACGTGAGCGGAGAGTACAGCATGGTTAAAGCTGCGGCAAGCGCCGGGTGGATCGACGGCGACAAGGCGATGATGGAAATGCTCTATTCAATTAAAAGGGCGGGGGCGGATATGATAATTTCATATTTTGCCAAAGAAGCATCGCTCATTCTTAAATCATAATATCCGGAATAATGAATTTTTCAAAAAGCGGGAAACTTTTTCGCGAAGCCCTCAGGTTAATGCCGGGCGGGGTCAATTCTCCCGTTCGCGCATTCCGATCTGTTGGCGGGAACCCGCTTTACATAAGAAAAGCTAAAGGGGCGCACATCTTCGATGAAGACGGAAACAAATTTATAGATTATATCGGCTCATGGGGACCGATGATACTTGGCCATGCCCATAAAAAGGTTTTGAAACACCTGCTTAAGACGGCCATTGACGGAACCAGCTTTGGGGCATGCGCGGCAGGCGAAATAAAGCTCGCTAAGATGATCCGTAAGTTCTTTCCTTCTATTGAAATTGTCCGTATGGTTAACTCAGGCACTGAAGCGACTATGAGCGCTGTCAGGCTGGCCAGGGCTTACACCGGCAGGGATAAGATGATAAAGTTCGAAGGATGTTATCACGGTCACGGCGATTCTTTCTTAATAAAGGCCGGTTCAGGCGTTGCTACACTGGGGCTGCCTGATTCCCCCGGCGTTACTAAAGCAACCGCTCTGGATACGCTAAATGCGAAGTATAACGATATTGATTCTGTATACAGGCTGGTTGAAAACAATAAAGGTAATATCGCGGTCATATTGATCGAAGCTGTCGCGGGAAATATGGGCTGCGTGCCCGCGGATAAGGATTTCCTGATCAAATTAAGAGCGCTTTGCGATGATGCGAAGATAGTGTTGATTTTTGATGAAGTAATGACGGGTTTCCGCCTGGCAAAGGGCGGCGCGCAGGAATTATACGGAATTAAACCGGACCTGACGACTCTGGGAAAAATTATCGGCGGCGGCCTGCCTGTGGGCGCTTACGGCGGAAAAAAAGAGCTTATGCAAATGATTGCCCCCGCGGGCCCTGTATACCAGGCGGGCACACTTTCCGGAAATCCTCTTGCTATGACTGCAGGTTTCGAAACGCTGAAAATAATTTATGAAGATAAGAAATTTTATAAGAAGCTGAACGCAAAGGCAGATTATTTGTCAAACGGAATCAGGGAAGTTATGAAGAAGAACGGGAGGAATTTTGTCTTAAATTCTGTGGGTTCTATGTTTACTTTGTTCTTCACTGAGAAAAAAGTCACTGATTATGCTTCAGCGAAAACAAGCGATTCGAAAATGTTCGGTTCTTATTTTAACCATATGCTGAACAAAGGAATTTACCTGCCGCCTTCGCAGTTTGAAGCATGTTTTGTGTCAGCGGCGCATTCTCAAAAGGACCTTGACAAAACCATAGACGCCGCAAATCTGTTCTTTAGAAAATTAAAATAGCAGGAAGGTTTATTAATATCTATCTGCAAAAAAGTCACTTAATGCCGCGATGATCTCACCTTTTTCGGGATATTCCAAGCGGTCCCGCGCGGTTAATAATTGAATCGACGTTTCGGTTCAGTTTCTGAGCTATTTCCCTTGTAGGGATTTTTTTGTAATTCCATCTGATATATTCATCGTCTTCAGCGGTCCAACGCCGGGGCGCCTCTCTTAATCTTAAGCCGATCTTACTTGCTTTATGAAAAACCGCGATCCCGGTCATACCCAGGTCTTTTGCTATTTCCTTATAAGTCTTCTTCTTATAATTTCTTCGGAGGTATTGGGTCTCTTCTATTGTCCAGTAATGCCAGACCTGCGGTCTCCTCAGACCCATTTTCCAGGCACGAAAATGCGTAGCCGCCCGGGTTTTGTTCAGTTTCGCCGCAACATCATCAATTGAAAACCTTTTGTCTGTCCATAATTTTTTGAGAAGGTTCAATTCTTCATCTGACCAGCTGCTCGGCTTGGGAATAAGTATCTTAAGCAGCCTGGCTTTGTTACCTACAGAAATAGGACCTCGTTTAAGCGATCGTGCAATGGAATCTATTGATTTTTTTGGGTAATTTTCTTTAAGGAAATTCACTTCAAATTGAGTCCACCGCTTCACCGCGCCGGAATGAATCCCCAATGAATTAGCTTTTGCGACTACCGAGGGCAAAGGATGACCCGTTCGCTTAGAAACGTACTTTGCTCCTTTTGCTGAGTAACGCTTTTTAAGAATTAATAACTCACTATATGACCATCTTTTCAAAACCCTGTATTTACCGCTAAATTATCAAAATGCTGATTCAAAATAACAAAGATACGGACCTCATTTGTTTTTGACATATCAAAATAATCAAAATTCTAAAGAAAATCTATGTCTTGCATTTTGGCAGCAGAGATGAGAGTATACTGGCAAATTACCCCAAAATGAAATTGAATTTCCAAATGAGAATAACTAAATTTCTATAATAAAATTAGCCATGGCAAATAAAATCACAATACCCCATGAAAGTATAGAGCAACGGCTCGTTAAGATGGGCTATGAATGGCAAGCTACTGATTATTTTATTTCCCCTGACGAAACAGATCATGTCAATCCGGAAGACTCACCTTATAGGCCAAATTTCTACATTCTTGGTCTTTGTGTTGAAGGATGGGTAGAATTTTATGTTGATGATAAACTCATAACAATTCGCTCAAATTGTCTATTCGCAGCGGGGCCTCAAAGAACTATACAGAAAGCCAAACAAAGTCCGGATTGTAAATTAAGGTATCTTTTTTTTACAAAGGACTTCCTTCTGAACAATATAGTTAATGTATATGAAATAGAATCGTTTCTCTTTTTTTCAGCAAATACAAAGCCATATATTCAGCTGGAAAAAACAGATGCGGAACCTTTATTGCAGCTTTATGATATTCTCAAAAATAAAAGATATATTGATAATTCCCGGCATCATCTTGAAATAATAAGAAGTCTCTTTTATACATTTCTTTACGAATCGGCCTCTATTTACCAAAAAAATAATATTGCCCAGCCAAAATTCACAAGAGATGTTGATTTGAATTTGAAATTTCAGCAGCTTCTGGTCCAAAATGACAAAAAGAAGCATAACCTTAAGTTCTATGCTGATTCGCTTTTCATAACCCCCAAATATCTAATTCATGCAATTAAAAAATCTTCGGGAAAGACACCGGGAAAGCTGATCGATGAAGCAATAGTCGCAGAAGCAAAACAGCTTTTAAGAGACCGGGACCATACTATTGCCGCAGTTTCAGAACGGCTGCAGTTCAGCGATCAGGCATCTTTCAGTAAATTTTTTAAGAAAAATACTGGCATTACGCCGGTATCCTACCGCTTGGGGAGATAATCTCTCTTTTCACGAATTACGGACAATTTTTTCTGACTTTCAAACATAGACTATACTATTGCTTTCTGTTATTTTTGTTATAGAATAATTCAATTTTTTTAAAAAATTTAAACCAAAACAAAAATGACAAACGTAATAGTAGCATCTTTTGAGAAACAGGAAAAAGCCATTGAGGCAATGCATAAACTCTCCGAATTGGAAAATTTCGGGGACATTTCTATTTATGGAAAAGCAATGGTGCGTACACAAGACGACGGGAAATATGAAATATTGGAATCAAACACACCTGACGGGTGGAGAACTCTGACCGGTATGGCTGTTGGAAGCTTGTTAGGAGCGCTTGGCGGCCCCGTAGGGTTTGTGATCGGATTATATGCAGGTACAACCATTGGTTTGGTATCAGATGTCGGACGTCAAAATTTTGACGAAAGCTTTGTAAAGAAAGTGGAAAACAGAATGCCGCCCGGCACTGTTTCGATAATAGCGGAAATTGATGAAGACAGCGATGTATTTATTGATAATGCTCTTATGCCTTTAGGTGCGGAAATAAGAAGAAGTAATATTGATTTTGATTTTGATGATTATGTGGATGACCTGATAGACGATATTGATAAGAACATATCGGAAGCAAGGGAAAAGCTGAAAAATTCTGCGGGAAGAGAAAAAGAGAAGATTCAGGGGAAAATCAACGAGCTGAAGGAAAGAAGAAATAAAGTAATTGCAAACGCCAGAAAAGACGTAAAGAACTTCAATGATCAGTTCAGGAGCGGGGTCGCACAGAACAAAGCTGATTTCATCAAAAAAAGGATAGCCCGGCATGAAGAGAAATTGAGGGAACTTCATGATGAATTGAACCACGTCAGAGCTTAAGGACGGAAGGCGGTTTTCTGCAAGATAAGTTGACCGTATTTAATGAAATTTTCTTAAGTATTGTAATTCGGTTATCAGATTTAAAAACTATTTAAAAATTTAAGAATCATGAATAAAAATATTTTAGCTCCAGAATTCTCTAAAAACTGGAAATGGATGATTGCCAGGGGCATTATCTCAATAATATTTGGTATAGTTGTCGTATATAATCCGTTAGCTGCGGCTACTGCCTTAGCATTGTTCTTCGGCGCTTACGTCTTTATTGACGGAGTCTTCGCCATTGTCTCTATCTTCACATCCCGCATAGCGCGGGCACACTTTTGGTCATTTCTAATAGAAGGGATCGCCGGTATTGCCGCCGGGATACTAACGTTCTTTCTGCCTGAAATAACTCTTTATGGATTGGTTATTCTCGTATCATCGTGGGCTTTTGTCACAGGGATATTTGAGATCATATCAGCCATAAAATTGAGAAAAATAATTGATGGGGAGTTCCTAATGATTGTTTCCGGACTGCTTTCAGTTGTGTTTGGCATACTTATTTTTCTGAGGCCATTTGCCAGTATTGTTGTGATGATTTATCTTATTGGTATTTATGCAGTGATTTTTGGTATTTTATTAATCCTGTTAGGCATTTCTATGAGGAAACGTTATTCAAGTTCCAGTAATCTTTAAAATTATTTAAACTGAAAGAAAAGGGCATATGGTTACATTAATTTGGATATTCAAAGTAATTATTACTTTGTTGTTCACTTTCACGGGTATTAGTAAAATATTTCTTCCAAAAGCTAAGCTACTTGACAAAGGAATGAAAGGATTAGTAAACCTTGACGATAATCAAATAAAAGTAGCGGGTTTATTGGAAATTTTAGGTGCATTAGGTTTGATATTACCCACACTATTGAACATATATCCTATTCTATCTACTATTGCTGCCATATGCCTGGGTTTGACAATGATTGTCGCAGGATGGATAAACTACAAATTAAAGCTTTCCATCACCGTAAACATTGTTATTTTTGTCATTTGCATTGTAGTTGCTTTTTGAAACTTATGACTGAATATAAGAGTAGAGCGCCTGAATTGCATGCAAACGTGCTAAATGACTAAAAGTGTTAAAAGAAGCCAGGAATTTAATAAATTTCCTGGCTTTTCTGTTTTTGGGAAGCGCTTGGACAGCAGGATTCAAATTTATGTTGTGAATTGCTTCTTAAAGAGATAATTTTGTAACGTAAAACACAGGGCCATTGCTTGATCCTGCGTTAGATTCAGGCAGACAGGCAATTGGGCTACAAAACGTTCTTTTAATTCGCAATTTTTAATTGCTAATTGTTAATTGATTTTTGGGGCTATAGCTCAGTTTGGTAGAGCGCTTGAATGGCATTCAAGAGGTCAGGAGTTCGACCCTCCTTAGCTCCACAATTCAAATGGCGAAATTGTGAACCGGTGAGAAAATTTGGTTCAACAAAAAAACCGTCCTGGGTTGCAGTGACGGTTTTTTTTGCGCTTTACAAATTAAGAATTTACTTTATCAAGACCATCTTTTTAAATTCTGCGTATGATTCCGTTTCCATTCTGTAAAAATAAGTTCCACTTGCGTAATTTGAAGCGTTCCAGTTAAGTTCATAACTTCCCGCCGGTTTCATTTCATTTACCGGAGTACTTACAACGTTTCCAAGCATGTCAAATATACTGATCTTTACAAAACCGCTGTGCGGCACGTCATATTTTATAGTCGTGCTTGGGTTGAACGGATTCGGATAATTCTGTTTGAGTGAAAAATTATCCGGCAAGCTCTCGCTTATTTCTTTAATCCCAATTACTGCATTCCACTCTGCGATATGATTAGCGTTAGCCCCGCCTGCCGTTGTAAATACGCCCCCAGCTATTAATTGGTTATTATAATCGGTTAAAGCGCCCACTATATCATTTGTGCCGGCGCCAAAGGGAGCCCATGATGTGTCTGTTCTCATTGCTATGTGATTTACGTTAACCCCTCCGGCTGTCGTAAATCCTCCGCCAGCTATTAGAATATTATTGAATACCCCTAAAGCGTTTACAGGATTGTTCATGCCTGTTCCGAGCGCGGACCAGGCCGAGCCGTTCCAGCTTGCAATGTAAGAGGCATTTACGCCGCCGGCGGATGTAAAATATCCTCCAACAATAAGCTGGTTGTTATAGACAGCAATTGCCCCGAGAATATTATTCAGTCCGGCCCCAAGCGGCGTCCATAAGTTTCCGTCCCATTTTGCAATTCGGTTCGCCCCGGAGCCTCCGGCAGAAGTAAAAGATCCTTCAGCAATGATATTATTGTTAAAAACAGTAATTCCATAAACTGAATTATTCATTCCTGAACCCAGCGACGTAAAAGCGGAGCCGTCCCATTTGGCAATATGATTTACTGTAACCCCGCCGGCCGAAGTGAAATCCCCTCCTAAATACAGATCTGCGCCGTTGACGAACAAAATATGAACGGCATTATCAGCGCCGCCTCCCAGTTGTGTCCATGATGCGCCGTCCCATTTTGCGATATAATTTGCGCTTACCCGGCCCGCGGTTGTGAAATTTCCGCCGGCTATTAACTGATCGTCATAAACTGTCAAGGTATATACTTCATTATTCATCCCGCTATCAAGAGGGGCCCATGAGCTTCCGTTCCATTTCGCTATTCGGTTAGCCGAAATCCCACCGGCCGAGGTAAATTTCCCGGATGCAATGAGCTCGTTATTGAATACCGTCAGCGCGTATTCCCAGTCGTTTACTCCGTTTCCCAACGGCGCCCAGTTTTGCGGGTAACACAATTTGCAGATCATGGTCAGGATTATAAAAGTGAATGTCAGGTTTTTCATGTAGCCTCCCCGTGAAATAGAAATGTTTTAAGTTATTTATTTTTTACAAAAAGATAATCATGCATGCTGAATTATAAAAATCAAATTCAGCAAATGCTGTTATTATAGGTGTAAAAAGCCTGATTTATTCCGGAAAATAAATTTCTTTCAATTTTCAAAGCCTCTGACGTTTAAATCTGGCATTGACTTAAAAATTCCCGGGGTTTGCTGAAAATGATTATTTTAGCGGTAAAATCTTCTTATTTTGCAGTTCATGATTAAACTTGACAGGAAAATATTAATAAAGCTTCATTCCGGTTTTTGGGCGCTTGTTGTTGCCTTAATCGGCGTTTCGTTTTTGTCCGGATCTTTAGACGATTCTCAAACAAATATTTTCTGGGGTTACTTCTTCAGAATATTTTTCAGGTTAATCTATTTTTACATTTTCTATTACGCGGCTAATAAAAGTATTTTTGAAAAACCCAGGCTTGCTCTGTCTGTTATCGCCGGCGTAATATTTATATCATTGTCGACTTTGCTTTTAAACTATCTTTTCTTAAGCGCGCTATCAGCCTTAAATCATTCTATTTACAGTTATTTATATTACAGATTCATGTATTTTGAATTGCTGGCAAGCCATTTTGTTTTTTCCGCGATAGGGATTCTCTTCAGCCTGTCAGCTAAATGGTACCGCAGGACCCGAAATCAATCTGAGCTGGAACGCCAAAGCATGTCGAACAAATTAGCTCTTCTTGCTGCGCAGATCAACCCGCACTTTTTATTCAATACGCTGAATAATATCAATTCGTTCATTCAAATGAACTCTCCCAAAGCCCCGTTTGCAATAAATAAACTCAAGCGGATAATGAAATATATGCTTAACGTTTCAAGCATGGAGATGATATTTCTCGATAAAGACATTGAAAACATCCGCGATTACATTGAGCTGCAGAGGATCAGGTACGCCAGTCACGATTACATTCAGTTTAACGTTTCCGGCTCAAGCGCGGGCGTTCTGCTTCCGCCATTGCTGTTTATGCCACTGGTTGAAAATGCGTTCAAGCACGGAAAAAAACAGAGCCGCGCTCCCGGTATCGTATTCGATTTTTTTGTAAATAAGGATTCTGTTAATTTCAGCTCGTTCAATTATGTATCCGGCAATAACGAATTACAGGAAAAAGGGGGATTCGGATTGGCAAATATTAAAAGCAGGCTGGACCTGTTATTTGAAGACAAGTATTATTTGGAAATAAACCGGAATGACGAAACATTTACAGTAAAGATGAAAATTAATTACAATTGCTGATATGAAAAGTTTTGCCGGTTTAAAGCTTCATATAATCTTCATAGCTGCAGTTTTGCTGTTACAGTTTCTTTTGGTTGTTCCTGAAATAGGCTATTTCAGCGAGTCTGTTATTTTCAATCACAATTTAATTGAAGTTTTTTTTAAATTCTTTTTTTTCTATACGGCATATTATTTTTTCCTGCCCGTGATATTCAGGCTAAACCGTTTTGTTTTGTTTTCGGCATTATATATACTTTTTATCTTCCTGTTCAACGTGCTATTTACTTTCCTATTTATTCATTTTAGATATCCTATGGAAGCAATGCCGCAATTGTTCTCGGGGCCGTTCAGAAGCAATTATTTTGACCTGATCACTTATGATTTTGCGTATGCAGTTATGGGGGTTTTGTTCAGGGTCTCGATCGAGTGGTATAAAAAGTCAAAAAAACAGGATGAGATTGCAATGCAAAACTTAGTCGAAGAACTTTCCCTGCTGCATTCAAGAATAAATTCTGAATTCCTGTTTGCAGTCCTTGATAAAATCAGCTCGTTAATCCCTAAAGATCCAACCCGGGCGTCGGATACGGTTATTAAGCTGTCAAATGTAATGTGGTACATGCTTTATGATGCCGGCTTGAAAACTTCGCCGCTTGAAGAAGAAATCCGTATGATAGGGGAGTATGCCGCGCTGCAAAATTTATTATTTGATGAACAGGTATCGGTCAGTTTTAATAACAACTGGAATCTTCCGGGGATTTCATTGCCTCCGCTTATTTTTTTCCCGATTGTTGAAGATGCAATAAGGCAATGCAGAGACTCAGAACACAGGGCATGTATAAAGATAGAGCTAAGCGGAAAACTTAATTTTATCAATTTCGCCGTTGCAGGCAACTGTACTGAATCAAGTTTTTTGAACAATCAAAATAATACGATTGAAAACGCCAGAAAAAGACTCGGTTTGTTTTTTGAGAACAATTTTAATCTTGATATTTTGCATTCTGATAATGAATATTCAGTGAAATTACAAATAAATTACGTATGAAAATAAACTGTATAGCCGTTGATGACGAGCCCCCCGCTTTATTGCAAATTAAGGAGTACGCATCAAGAACGCCGTTTCTGAACCTGCTTGCCTCTTTCAACGATCCAATTGAATGCGTTGGTTTCATGAAAACAAACCGCGTCGATCTCATGTTCCTCGATATCGAGATGGGAGATTTCTCCGGAATACAGCTTCTAAACAGCCTCAACGCAAAACCTAAAGTGGTATTTACCACGGCTCACAAGTCATATGCTCACAAAGCTTTTGACATGGATGTAACAGACTTCCTTCTGAAGCCAATTTCATTTGAAAGATTTATCAAAGCGGTTGATAAAGTTGCATCTTTGTTAATTGGCGGGCCTGATTCTGTTCAAAGCGCAAATAACAGCGTCCCCAAAGACCATATATTTGTAAAAACGAATTACAAGCTTCAAAGGATTTTACTTAATGACATTTTGTATATAGAAGGACTTAGCGAATATTCGGCCATCAAGACGCCTGATGAAAAAATTATTACATATCAAAGCCTCAAGAATTTTGAGCAGATCCTCGCTGATTCAGGCTTCATGCGCGTTCATAAATCTTTTATAGTAAGGCTCGACAGGATAGATACAATAGATAAACAGAGTATAAAGATTTCAGGTAAGGAAATTCCTATTGGAGATAAGTTCAGGAAAGCTATCTTTGAAAAAATTAAGAATTCGAGCAGGACATGAATTTAGCGAACAAATTTAGTTAATAAAAAGCCCGGCTAAACGCCGGGCCTTACTAAATATTTTTATTAAAAATACCGCTACTTTATCAAAACCATTTTTTTAAACTCAGTAAACGATTCTGTCTCCATCTTATAAAAATATGTTCCGCTTGCGTAGTTTGAAGCGTTCCAGTTAAGTTCATAGCTGCCTGCCGGTTTCATTTCATTTACCGGAGTACTTACAACGTTCCCAAGCATGTCAAATATACTGATCTTTACAAAACCGTTGTGCGGCACGTCATATTTAATAGTCGTGCTTGGGTTGAACGGATTCGGGTAATTCTGGCTAAGAGAATATTCATGCGGTATAGGCTGGTTATTTTCGTTAACGCCTGTAAGCGTCAGTAACACGCTGTCAACAAGTTTGATTACGCTTCCGTTGCTCGAGATAGCGTACCCGTAAATAATATTATTAATATTTGCAAAATCGAAATGCGTGATGTTCGTAACGCCCGCCGTTTGCATAAGGTTCCAGGTCACGCCGTTATCAAGGCTCCGGCTAACGCCGCCGTTAGAGCCGATAATATAAACCACGCTTGTATTTGGCACCCAGTTCAGGTAACATGTTCCTGTTACACCTGCGCATATGCTTATTGCGTTCCATGTGTTACCGCCATCGGTTGTTCTGCCCATCATCGGCAGGGAGGTTGATGTTGCCGCAACGCCATACAGCTTGTTAGTGTGAAACGCTATAGCGCTTGTATAATTTCCGCTTACGTTTATATTTTGTATTGCCCACGAAACGCCGTTATCTGTTGTCAGCCTTATCCTTGCCGCACCGTTATCAAGACCGAAACCGTAAAAGAGATTGTCTATTATCATAAGCGAATTCTGCGCATTGGATACGCCGTTAGCTCCCGAGTTTATCATCACCCAGTTAGAACCGCTGTTTGTTGACCTGTATACTCTGGTTGCCATGGCTAGCCCGAATATGGAAGAGATTTGTTTGGTGAAGGCAAGCCCCGTAAAATGCCCGCCATTGCTTGCTGCAGTCTGCAATATAGAGATCCATGACTGACCGGCATCCGTTGTCTTATATAAATTTGCTGAACCGTTTACAACTCCTTCGCCAACATATCCGGTATAAGTTCCTATCGTCCAAACGCATGATAACTCATGTGATATGCCTATCGTAGGCAATGTGGCCCAGTTGTAGCCGCCGTCGGTGGTTCTGAACACTTTCGCAGTAGTGCCGGAGCCGCCGGCTATCCAGACTATATTGTTATCATAAACATTAATACTGGGAGTTGCGCCGGGCGAGTTCACCGAACCCACCAGGAACCAATCCTGAGAATAAGTATTATTTTGAATAAAGACCAATATCGTTAAAATAACAGCCGCTTTAAGAATTAAGAAATTATGTTTCATTTTATTGTTCTCCTCATATATGTATGATAAAGATGGAACAATAATGTATGATTGTAAATCACCGTAAAAAGTTATAATTTTTCCCAAAATTGCTGAAAATTAAACAATTCTGAATTGTGGGGAGCGAAGAAGCAGCCAAAAAAAAGCCCGGCATATGCCGGGCCCTTTCTAAATTCATCCAACGTCTTCAATGTCATCGGATACCATAATTGTTAATTCCCTACTTTATCAGCACCATCTTTTTGATGTTCGTGTATGCATCGGTTTCCATCTTGTAGAAGTATGTGCCGCTTGCGTAATTAGACGCGTTCCAGTTGTATTCATACCTACCTGCAGATTTCTGTTCGTTAACCGGGGTTCCAATTAGTCTTCCGAGGATGTCAAATATCGTTATCTTTACAAAGCTGTTTTTCGGAACATCGTACCTGATTGTCGTCGTTGGGTTGAACGGATTCGGATAGTTGTCATACAGTTTAAATACTGTCGGCATGTCTATCTGGTTGCTGTTTAATCCGGTCAGGTAATCCAGCCTTATACAGCCGGCGGGTATTGTGGCAAGTGAATCAAAGTCAGCAGGCGAAAGCCACTGTGTAATCGAGTCCTGTACCACTGAAAATCCCGATCCGGTCGTTCTCATATTAAGAGAGGCGCAGCCCGTGGTATCAACCCTGTTAAACCTGAGCGTGCCCAGTAAATATGTTCCGGGCGTCAGCCAGTAGCAGTTACCCGTTCTGGCTATGTTTAAGCTGATTGCGGTTCCGCCGAGGATAGATGTTGTTGTCATGGTAGCGTAATTTGAATTACCCGAGAGGTTTGGATTTGCGTTTGATACCGTTGCATCCGCATGTATTGTGATAGCGCCTGCCGGGGTGGGGGCGAGATTATATCTCAAATTGCTTGAACCAACTCTCCACAATTGGCCCGCAGGGATAACCGCCGAAACGTTTATTGACCATAAGCCTGCTTCAAGATGAGGAGTTGATAAAACGAACTGAACTTTTACCACTGAGAAAGAGATGTTTGTAAAGAGAACTATTGCTAAGATAGTTAATATTGCTTTTTTCATTGCCGCTATGTTTTATTTTATTGATTTATAGTTTTTAAGTTTATCAAAGATATGCGCTTTTCTTAAAAAGAAAAGCGCATATCGTGATTCCCCCCGTTATTTCTTTTTGTCTGTTACGTTTATGTTAAGAGGGTTAATGTTGATATTACCTACAGTTTTGCGGTTTACCTGCGCCTTTTCCCATCTTAGCACGTCGGGAACAGAAATGTTACATGGCAGGAACGATCCGTTTCCGTTGTATAATATCCAGATCGTCTGGTCAAGTCCGTCTACAAATCCGTCTCCGTTAAAGTCGGCTGAATTGTATCCGTCAAGCCCGTTTTGAGCAAACCATATAGTTTGGTCAAGACCGTCTACAAACTGGTCGCGGTTAGCGTCGCCCGGAATCATTCCGTATTTGCCGGTCGCAACCCTTGTAACGTTATTGCCGTATGTTTTTGTTGAGTCGTTTGTAAAGTCGTACGCAACCGTGTTGCCTCTTGTGATCGTCTGTCTCAGCCTGCTTGATATAGGCAGGTGATTCCTGTGGAACACAAACAGGTAATAATTCCCGGTCAGAGCGTTTGAGAAGCTTGCCTGGAATCCGAACGTGACCGAGTCCACTACGACTTTGCATGAATCAAGCCTGTTGCATGTAGCTGAGTCAATAAGCAGAACCCTTAATGTATCTCTCATATTCAGTTTTCCCGTACCGGTATTATAGAACCCGCCCGGAATTACGTTCATGTTAACGAGAGCCGGAGGTGGCGGCCCGAAATTGGTGCGGAACTTAAATACCATTGAATAAGCTCCCATGCCTAATGCGTTTGTTCCTTTTACTCTCCAATAGTAGTTTGTCTGGTCAATAAGGCCTGTTACCGCTCTGATTGAATCGGTTACTGTTGAATCATCCACTACTATAAGCGAGTTAAATGTTGAGTCTCTTCCAAGCTGTACCCTGTATGAAGTTGCGGCAGCTGATTTATTCCAAACCAGGTTTAAAGATGCAAGCTGGTTGGGAGCTCCGTCTGCGGGGGTTAACAGTTTTACCTCCGGGAATGAAGCATCCGCCAAAGCAAATACCGTTGTCGGAAGAAACATAGTCAGGCCTCTTACCTTGGCTGTCAGAGGCGGCCAGCTAACGTCGCTCATCTGGTTGCCCGTACCGCCCGGGTAAACTTGCCAGAAGAAGTTATTTCTTGCAAGCAGCGTATTTGTATTTGGCGAAGCAATCGAATATGTTTCATTATCGCCAAAGTAGAACGTAATATCGTAAGTCGTACCTGCCAGCGTTCCAGTTGGAACAACCGACCAGTATGAATTACTGTTATGCGCAGGAATTGTGAAACCTGCAGGATTCAATCCCGACTGGTAATTGATTGTAAGCGCCGTGGGATACGATGTACCGCCTGTGCCCCAATCAACGGAACATATCGTTCTGCCATAGAGTGTATAGGTAGTTGTGGTTCCGGAACCTGGGGTTCCAACCTGCGTTGCGGCCGGGTTCGATGGCGGAGTCGCGGCAAATTCCATCGCGCCGATATCCGTGCATCCGCCCGCTATAGAAGTTACACGCGCGGTTCCGAAGTAATCAATGTTCTGGCCCGCGATTGCAATACCCTTGCCTGATACGAGCCACGCAGAAGCATTTCCTGTTACAATACCCAGATTGCCTGTGCCTACGCTTGTGAGCAGGTTAAGAGGGTTGATGGTGGAACTGTTTGTTTCCCATGATTGGTTGTCGCCCGTTGAAATTGTTCTCCATGCGGCCATATTCAGCGCATTGCCTGCGCCCCATTCGCCAACAGTATTATCATTTGCCGTCAGGTAAACGTTATAGTTGGCAGAGTTCATCGGCCAGCCTTCAATCAGCGACCCTTCATTGCTTACGCAATAATGGTTCAGCGTTCCGCCGGTGCGAACATTAATAATGAAGTTATTAACCAGCGAGACTCTACCGTTTGCAGACCTGAAGAAACCTGCGGAGTTGAAAGCAGATGCACCCGGCTGAGTTCCTCCAATGTAGAATGTGTTGTAATAGAAATTACATATGCCGTTCCAGGTGTTAGCTGTATGATAAATAGCCGCTAACTGGCATCCGTTTGTCGAGTTCACATTGTCATTTTTCCCCTTGACAACTTTTTGCTTCACATTATTAACGTTATTTACATTATACTCAGGGCTATGCTCATCGTATAGTCCCATAGTAAATGTTTTACGTTCAACGTCAGCAGGTTTCAGTATTGTATTATTGTCTTTTGGAATGACAGCCAGATTGATCGGCGGATTTTTCACAGGTACCTGTTTGAATGGTTTTTCCTGCGCTGTAAGTTTCAGCGGAGCATCGCTTGCATCGCCGTTTGTCAGGCTTATCATATTATTTGTAACGTTATAGCTTGTATAACCCTGAACGTTAATGCCGAGTACAAGTCCGCCTGCGGCGGTCCCCATCATTTTGAGGTCGTATATCTTATTCTGCGATACAACGCCGCCATTATAATAACCGCCGGCAAGAATACCGCCGACTAACTGCGCCCCTGTTGTTCCGAGGCTGTATAATGAATAAATATTGTTCTGAGAAAATGTATTGGAGCCATAGCCGGCGCTGAAAATACCGCCGACGGCAAAAGATGCCAATACATCGTTGTGATACACCGCCAGGTTTCGAACTGTATTACCTGTAAATGTATTTACCGCGTTTACTGAACTATTATACTGAATACCATAAACATTGGGTAACTGAGTGGTTATTGTGCTTAATGAAGTCAGGTTTGCAACGGTATTGTTAGTCACGTTATTAATAGTGCCTGCTCCATTAAGTATGTAGACTCCTCTTAGTGCATGATAATTCAGGTTATTTGTAACTTGAATGGAATTAGCGGTGGTTTGACTTCCGATCAGGTTATTGCTGATAGTATAGATTTGACCCGCTAAAGTATTGCTCCAATATATGGCGGCATATAAGTCAGAAGTGCCGGTTGAATTTCCGGCAAATGTGATGCTGCCAATTGTATTGTTCATCACGCTTCCAAAGCCGGCATGATATATCATAGCAATAGTGAATGCGCTTGCAGATGTGTTTGTCGTTAATGTAATAGAACCGGTCCCTGTTCCTGACCCGATCGTATTACCCGCAATATTGCCTATATTCACATATCCTGTTCCTGCCCATATCGCCCTGAAGAAGTTCATTGTACTTGCGCCTGTATAGGTGAGGTTAATATTCTGGATAGTGTTGTTCTGAACGCTTGACGGAACAAGGTTGCCCACGAACAAATATATGCCATATACGCTGTAAGCGCCCGTGCCGTTATACGTCATTGCAGTTCCGCCGCAATTGGGCGCGCTGCCGCCAAAGTAATTATTCGTTACAATAATATCCATTTCCGTAGCCGTATTTGTGAATGCCCCTATAAAAGTGGAAGCATTAACAGGAGCCCTGGATGCTGTCTGGTAGAAGCTGTTTCCGCTTATCGTCCAGTCTGAACATCCCGTATTCAAATAAACGCCTGCAGTAAATGCGCCGCCGTCGTAATAATAGTTGTAGATGTTGCAGTTTATAACAGAACACCAGTTATTATATGTGGCAAGCGTGGTAATTGTGCCGCTGCCATATATTGCGTTTGCCGGCGTCCCAGCCACGTCGCTTCTGTCTCGGATATCGCAGCTGTTTACACAGATGCTGTCGTTACCGTTTACGCCTGTGGTAGTACCGATGTATATCGTTCCGCTTGCCGTGCTTGTATTATTGCTTTCTATGTAGCAGTTCTTGAGAGTATCCATTCCTGCTTCATTCTGGAACTGGATCGTCGGGGTCGTGCCGTAATAGTTCCTGAACGTCAGGTACTTGGCGCCTAATCCTCCGTTTCCGTCAACCGTCACTCTTCTTGAGCCGTTGAATCTTATCATTGCCTGCGCTACGCTTCCCGAAATTGTCTTCATCGAAGCTGTTGCCGGAACTATGGTGATCTTGTATCCGCCTATACCGGATTCATTGGTCAGGTTAAGCGCGTTTGTTCCGTCTTCGGTCATATCAGAAGTTATGCTGATAGTAACGTTGCCGGTGATTGTGGCTGCATTCATAGCGGCAAAAATTCCGCCCGCGCCAGTTAACGAAGTATAAGTCTGAGCCGTTCCGACGCTGTAAGTTCCTGAGAATGTTGCCGTGCCAATAGTATAACTTAAAGTGTTTGTAATCGGCGCCGCGCCGGAGCTTAGCGCTACTGTAGTCGGGTTTGCTGTAAACGTAGCCTGGTTCCAGTTAACGTTTGGCGTAGATGCAAGGTCCTGCGCAATTACAAAATAATTTACAACCTGGCCGGCAATAACGCCTGTGCCGCCATTTAGTAATGAATAGTTAATAGTGAAATCGAACGGCGAAGTTGCTCCGTTTGATTCAACATATTTCCAGCCGTCTGTGCCGCTTGTGTTATCATTTATTACATTTCCGTCTGTCGATCTCTTATAGTAACATCTCGGCTTTGTGCCTGTAGTTACGTTAACCCCGCTCGGGTCGGTTATAATGACATTGTTGAACGCCCTGTTGCCTGTTCCGCCAATGCCAAGCGCCGTATAGCTGATTAGCGGTCCCGCTACGTCAGCTTGTAATCCGCCGAATTCATTCGCGCCAATATCAGGAGCAGTTGGCGTAAATCCGCCTACCGGGTAACCTGAATTAGGATACCTTGCCGTACCGAAAGCGTCGGTTGTAATGTTGAGCAGCGCCGGAGGAATGATAGAAGTTGAAATGATCTGTCCGCCGCTTTCAAGCTGTGTAGCGGTCGAAGGCGAAATTCTCAGGTCATATGGCGCAGTTGCTCCGTTCATAAACGGCGGTAGCTCGGTCGCCGAAGCGCCGTCTTTCGGTGACACAAGTGTTTTATATGCTGTGAGCGTCTGGACCAAATTAGTCCCGTCGAAAAATATCAGCTTATTTGCCGCTGGTGTGCCGGCATAGAAACAGTTATTATTCGAATTGACGCTATATGTTGGCAATGAGTTTGCAGACCTTTGATAAGCGATAACGTTTCCGCCTGTCGGTCCCGGTGTTGATATGTTAACGACCGCATTGTTTCTCAGGTCAACCGTTGGCGTTGTGCTTGCATAAATGCCTGTTGAGCCGAAAGTAGTAACCGAAGAGCTTACCGCTTTCAGGTAAATGGTATTATAGTAAGCGTTGATAAAAGTGCCGCCTCCAATATAAAGCCCGGTAAGCGAAGGTGAAATGCTTGTGCTCGCAGGAGCGTTCAGGTCTGAAATGAAATTATTATAAACGTTTACAACAGTTCCAGCGCCAATGTACATTCCGTATACAGAAACCGCAGTCGCTGTGTTTGAAGTCAGCCCCAGAACCTTGTTTTTGAATATATTTACCGGGTTGCCGTTGCTTGAATATATTCCGTAAATCGTGCCTCCCGGGCTTACCAAATTATAAACCGAGTCCTGCGAGATATTTTCCTGGGTCGTCGTCGAGCCCGATGCGCCGTAAATTCCGTACATTGTAGCAACGCCGCCGTTTGTGAAATTACCTACGCTGTTGTTGTTAATGTTCAGGTAGTTCGGCGGAGAGCTTGCCTGGTAAATACCATACATGGTCGTCGCGGCTACGCTGTTAAATCCAGTAATTGTATTATTATTGATATTTAACGTACCCTGCGGCGTGCTTCCCTGGTATATGCCATAAATTGTACCGGCTCCCGTCGCGGTATATTTCTGAAGGTTGGTTACCGTATTGTTAGTTATGTTCACAGTAGAACCGAACGCAGGGCTTGCGCTGAAAAATATACCATAAATTGTGCCTGCGCCTGATGAGTAATTGTTGCTTACTGTATTGTAGCTGTAGTCGTTTGTTGAAGCGGCGGAAGAGAAATTATAAATACTATAAAGACTCTGCGTGCTGGTTGTAGGCATAACGTTATTTGCAACTACATTGCTATCCACCGTAGAATTGATCAAACCCTGGCCGTAATAAATGCCATAGGTTGTGCCTGTAGCCGTAGTGCCTCCGATAGTATCGTTAACAATCCTGTTGCGGTTGAAAGTAACGTTGTTGGAAGCTCCCGGGCAGTAGAAAACGTACGGGACATAACATGTTGTCCCTAAAATTACGTTCGCCGAGTCAAGGTTATTTGAAATATTAATTGAATTGGAACTGTAGCTGTACAGGTAATATGGGTAAGCTGTGCCTGTAGATACGCCTGCCGTACCCAAATGATTATTAATAACCTTATTGCCTGTAATTGTGATATTGGTCCTGTATAACTGGCTTCCTGAAGCGCAATAATTATATATGTAATAATTAGTGGATGAGGTAGCCGGATTAACGCAGTCTTTTACTACGTTATTTGTAACAACGTCATTGTTGCCGTAATAACCATAATTATAAATTCCATACAAATAGCCCGTAGAACCTGTCGTATCTGCTAATGTAATTGTATCGCCCGAAATCGTACTGTTGCCGTTATCATAATAATGGTAGTTATATATTCCCTCCAGGTAATATGTGCTGTTTACGCCTCCGCGGCTGTTTACATATGTATTGTTGCAGGTAAAGTTGCTCTGGTAATAAGCGTAAACCCCGTAACCAAATACAGCAGAGTTTCCAAAATTAGTAACGCTGCTTCTTCCTGAGCCTGATGTATTAATTGTATTATCATGGTCCTCAAGCGAGAACGGGAATGTGCCGTCGGAATTACTGTACAAATAAAACCCGCTCTGAGAATTTGATATATTAACGTTCAGGAAACTGTTATTTGAATTAGTTCCTGTTGGGTTCGTAGGCGTTGTTAATGTGCCTGTCAGGTTCATATAATTGCTGTAAACGCCGTAAGTAAGGCTATTTGTTTTATTCAGCGTAATGTTACAGTTTTTAATTGTAATAAACTGGTCGCCGTGAGTCGCATCCGGCCTTAACAGCGCGTAGCCCCATTCCATCTGGGTTGTCTGCGTTGTATTTGCAACATTCTCCTGCAGGTCTATGCCATCAAATGTAATATAGCTGGCTCCATAAAACTTTATTATACCGTCGTACGTGCCTGTGCCAACGCCGGCTGTTATCAGCGGATTTGCTCCTGTGCCGTTCTTCCTGAATGTTACCGTATTTGCAGCTGTTCCTGTTCCAGTAATAACTAAGTTTGCGGCTGTTTCAGTGTATCCTGCCGCAACGTTAAATACTACCGGGCAGGTTATGGCTACTGTATTAACGGCATTGATTGCCGCCGCTATGGTTGGATAGCTTCCCGGAATAGTATATGTTCCGCAAAGAGTAGTTCCTGCAATAACCCTGTTCCCCGCAGGAGCTGTTATCGTTGGGGTTCTTGGCGTGCCTCCTATTGTAATAGATGTGCACTGTGCGTCCAGCGTATCATTTATTGTCGCGGAACCCGGCACGTCGTATGTCAGCCAGAAATAATTTGCTCCGGCCTGCAGGGTCTGTGAGCCGGCAATAATAAATGTGCCGCTTGGCGTATTGTAATCGGAGCCTACCTGTGAAGTTGTGGCAAATACCGGACTTGCGCCCGTGTACCAGAGTTTTGCCTTTGAAATATCAGTGGCTGGATTTGTACTTCCTGTTGTATTGAGCGTAAAGCTTGTCGCGTTTATCGGGCTGATTGAACCCACCACGTTTATCGTCATTCCAATAATTTGTGTGTTCACCGAAGGGATGAATACATTGGATGTATTTGTCTGTGTAGTCGTACTCGATAAATACGTCATATTTGTATCCGGAAGCACAGTTACCGTATAGTCTTCCTGTTCGCCGTAAGTTAATGCGCTGCAATAACCTGCGGGACCCGGGCCCGAGGTAATTGCGCACCTGATTCTCATGCGGTGGTTGCCCAGAGTCGCTCCTACAGGCACGTTTATAGCCATGCTTGTTGTCGTGCTTGTGCTTGGCGGTATCACCGGAGGAGCGTAATATTCTCCGGCATCGGCAAAAGAGCCGTTATTGTTCCAGTCTATATAGATACCGTATGCCGTCGTATTCGGATTTATCAAATCCGTAATTGTCATCGTGTAGGGGTTATTCTGTCTTACAACAGCCGGCGTTGTATTGGTATAACTAGTATAACAATACGGAAGATTACCGTTACAGCCCGACGCATTATTTATGCCTGCAAAATTAACATTTGCTATATAGAGTCCGTACGGACATCCCGCTGTCGAGTACGTCCCAATGCAGTAAATATCGATAGGATTTGAACCTGCAGGAGCTGTGACTGCCGGTACCACCGTACCCATCGAACCGCTTCCTGTTATAGAGTCGCATTGCGCGTCTACACTATCGCCTGTTACAGCTCCTGCCGTCAGGTCATAAGTAAGCCAAAAATAATTTGTAGCGTTAGCAACAAGCGCCTGCGAACCGTTTACATAAAAAACGCCGTTTGGCCCTGTTACAGTTGAACCAAACTGTGTGGCTGTGCTGAATGTATTGGTACTGCCTGTGAAATATACTTTGGCGTTGGATATATCGCCAACAGGATTGTTTGAACCCTGTGTCTCAAACTTAAATTTTGTAATTGATATTGGGTTCAATGATCCTGTGTCTACTACTGAAACCTTGATTATCTGGTCATTTACAGAACTAGGCGCATATGGTACTCCCGGCTGCACCTGGGCTGTTGTGCTTGAAATATATGTCATATTTCCGGCGGCCGGCGGCCTGTATGTAAATGTCAAACCGTTTGACGGGTAACACGTGTTTACCAGCGTGCACGCATCTGTATTTGCTACGCCCGCAGTGGTTGCCGACCAGTTTGTCGCTGTCGTCCTGCTGAGAAAATCTGCGTTTGTAGCGCCCCTCATGCCAACCTGCGCGCTGCGGGACGTAACATCTTTATTGCAGTATCCGTACATCATGCTTATGCTGTCGGATGTTTCGTACAATATTACCTGGAAATTCAAAGTATCGGTCTGTACGGAATATGAAGTCCAGTTTTTGAACTGCACGGTGCATGTGCGGTTCGGCGCAGAACCCTGCGTCTGTATCCTGATTTCACCGGCAGGTGAAAGACTTAACATATCATAACTCATTGGCGAAACCGCCCCGTCAACCGCTACCGTCATCGAAATGGCCGACCTGTCTGTAGAAGCAGGAGTTACCGCGCCAAACCAGATATATCCGTTAGCGTCAATGCCGAGAGTTGTATACGGGGTACTGTTAAAATGAAAAGTAAAACCTATTGGCTCTCCGGTATAAGTATTATCGTCAATGCCGCCTCCCGATGCGACCAGCGTTCCGCCGGAGATAGTGTTATATGTCTGAGTGCTTTGAACAAATTGATATCCTGTCACGGCGTCCCTTCCCGGCCCTATCGGGTATGGCGCTACAAAAGGCGCTTTCCCATGCGGGTTAGTTGATACCGGAATTAAATTTCCTTCCGGGCCCTCTATAAAATTAGCAAGGGGGTCTTCCGGTTCCGGTAAGTTTGTGAATGAAATATTCTTAAGATAGTCGTTATGCTTGCTAATATATTCGCTCTTGATCTTTGCGTAGTCTTTTTCCAACTGCGTTTGACCAAAAGAAATACTGCACACCAACAGCATAAGAACAACAATAATTGATGAAGTAATTGTCTTTTTCATAAAACGTTAACTAAAATTTAGAAATTAATTATTAAAGCCAAAGAAGGTCTCTCTGCGCATTGCCAAATATAATTATATATGTTTCTAACGAGATATAGGAAGGTTCGGATTCTGATGGAAGAAATCTCTGATTTTGTTGTAGGAAATCGCTTACCAGACGGTAATTGAATTAGTCAGAGGGGTTAGATTGGAAGTATGAGTTTGTATTTTAAAGCGTAGTGCACAAGGCCTATATTTGATTCCATCCTTATCTTGCTTAGGAGCTTTCTCCTGTATTCCTGAACGGTTTTGACGTTTACCGAGAGGTCTTTGGCTATCTGGGGCACAGAATTCCCTGATGCCAGCAGGCACAGTATTTTATATTCCAGCTCTGAAAGCGTGTTATGAAGCAAATGATTGTCTTTTTGTGCTTCAAAATTAAGCTTGATTGATGAATCAACATATATCTCGCCGTCTGAGATCTTCCTTATCGCGTCTACAAGTTCAGTCGGCGCGCAGTCTTTGCTCAGATAGCCATCAGCGCCTGTCTTAAGCGCCCTGAATGCAAGCTCGGGGTCGTTGTACATGCTCATTATCAGTATCTTTATCTCCGGCTTCATTTTCTTCAGCCTTATCAGTGCATCAAGCCCGTTCGTACCGGGCATAGCAATGTCAAGGATTAAAATATCTGTATTAATCCCCCCCGATGCAATAAGTTGAGTTATTTCGTCAGAGCTGGAAGCCTCGCCGGCAATTTCAATATCTTTTTCTTCCGAAAGAATTTTTCTCAGCCCGCTGCGCACTACAAAATGATCATCTACAAGGCAGACTCTTATCATGAAGATAAAAAAATGTTAATAAATGATGAATGACGAATAGAAATATAACATGAGACGGTTCTAAAAGAATATAGGAATGATTCGCATTCTGTTGCAGGAATTATCTTATTTGTTTGTAGGAAAAAAATTACCTTAGGCTGCAAGATTCATGCATATATAGAGCGGATGGCTGATGACGGGCGTTGCATATAGGCGCGGGTCTTTTGCGGGTTTACATTGAAACGACCAGCTTGTGTTTAATGGCGTAATGCGTAAGCTCCACATTGGTCTTCATAGCCATTTTTTCGAGTATCCGTGTCCGGTATGTGCTTACAGTTTTCACGCTGATAGAGAGCTCGTCGGCAATGTCAGACAGAGTATTTCCGGAAGCAATGAGGCACAGCACCTGGAACTCGCGCTCTGAAAGCTCTTTATGCGGTTCAGGCGAACTATCTTTATTGACCGACATGAAAATAGATTCCGCCAGCGAACCGCTTATATATCTACCGCCGGCATGAATTTTTCTGACCGCCCTTATCAGCTCGCTCGGCACGCTGTCTTTGTTCAGGTAACCTGAAGCGCCTGTCTTAAGAGCGCGAATCGCGATCTCTTCCTCCGGATGCATTGAGAGCACCAATACTTTTAGATCCGGCTTGCGCTGCTTTATCTCTATCAGTGAATCCAGCCCGTTCTTGCCGGGCATGATCAGGTCAAGTATCAATACGTCCCATTCCTGGTCGTAAAGCTGTTCCATTATCTCTTCAGAATTCGATGCCTCTCCCAAGACCTCAATAAAGCTGTCTTCGGATAAGATCTGTCTTATGCCGCGCCTTACCACGGCGTGGTCATCAGCTATTAATACCTTAATCAAACTGCCGCCTCCAGCTGGTTTATCGGCGCAGTTACAATAACTTCTGTTCCGCCTTCGGGCGGCGAAACCACTTCCAAAGAACCGTCAAGAGCCAGCGCTCTTTCATTCATGCCAAGTATGCCAAGCGAATTATTTTTTCTCATTGCGGAATCGGAAATGCCAATGCCGTTATCTTTGACGATCATTTTTATCATTCTTCCTGTGCCCGTGCCAATTGTCACATCCACATTTGTAGCCTTGGAATGCCTCGCTACGTTAGTGAGCGATTCCTGGAATATCCTGAAGAGCGCGGTTGAATCCACAGAGCTGAAATCAAAATTTTCATCTTCTACAAAAAGCTCGCATGTAATTCCGGTTCTTCCCTGGAAATCTTTCATTTCCCATTCAACAGCGGGCAGGAACCCAAGCTGGTCAAGCAGCCTCGGGCGCAGGCGAGTCGAGATCTTCCTGATTGTCTTTATAGTATCATCTATCATATTTGTCACAAGGCCCAGCTTTCCAAGCATTTCGCCATCGCCGTTAAGCTTCTTCGATATCAGCATTATTTCTATTTTCATCGCCGTTAACGACTGGCCCAATTCATCGTGTATTTCTCTTGCAATAATTTCGTTCTCTTCTTCTCTGATCGTATGAAGTCTTTTGGTAAGCTCGCTCAGCTTGTCGGTTTTCCGCTCCAGTTCAATTTCCGTTTTCTTTCTCTCAACTATCTCGTTCTTAAGAGCCGAAGTTCTTAATTCAATTGTGTCTTCCAAAGATACTTTCAGCTTCTTCAGCTCGCTCATCAAAACAACAACAATCATGAAAAAACCAAACCTCACAAGAGCGTTCCAGTAGGGTATGGCGTGATTCGAATATTTGTCAACTCCCAAATTCTCATTCCAAAGCCATACAAGCCCGCAAATTACAGCGAAAAAAATGCCGTATGGTTTTCCCAAATACCAGGTCGCGAGCGCGATAGGTATCAGATAGAAGATCGCAACGGAAATCTCAGTTCCAAGCGCGTAATCAACATATCCCATGAAAATTGTAAGAGCTAGTCCCCAGATCAGAATAGTTGTTTTGCCGGCGTTCTTAAAGTATTCTAATTGCATACTTACATTACTTCATAGCTATATAATATAGTAAGTATTTTAAGCAAAGTTTATGCAAAAAATGGCTTTAAGGGAAGTATGGAAACTTCTGTCAAACCCCTGTATTTTCAACAAAAAAAGCCATTAATTTACTTTCACATTGCCAGATAATCCCGTACGGCTTTTCGGTTTGAATTTGCCCTTATGCTTGCCTAAATTTGTAAGCGATTAATCGATATTCTCTTTTTGCTTATTATTGTTTGTTATTTGTTAATTGCTTATTGCTATTTGATTTCACGGGGCCATAGCTCAACTGGTCTACGACTCTTCCCTACGGGTCTTCGACCCGAAGGATCGTAGACGAGTCGAAGACTCGTAGAGTAGAGCGTCTGGAATGAAATTTTTTGTTTATATATTAGAAAGTCAAATTGATGGCATTTTTTATGTTGGTCAGTCAAATAATTTGGCGGATAGAATAAAAAGGCATAATCGGGGTGATGTCAAATCACGGGGCTATAGCTCAACTGGTAGAGCATCTGGTTCGCAATCAGAAGGTTAGGAGTTCGATTCTCCTTAGCTCCACAAAACCCGCAAGAGAAGATATTTCTGCCCATTTTCCGGGGCCTTTTAAGTTTTGTTAATTCAACCAATCGCTCCATCCGCAATTAACTGCTTAACTAATTAACAATTTAACCATTATATCAATATTGTAAAACAAGAGTTTTTTATATAATTTTAGCTTCTTATTTGCGCGTTAATTGACCTCGAAAATGTTAAATAAACTTCAGTCCGGTTCAAAAGTTCTGATAACTGCAGTCGGAATTGCGGCGACTATTATTGTCGGATTTGTTGATGCGGTCACAGGAAGCGAAATTTCATTTTCTATTCTATACCTTGTGCCGGTAGCGTTTGTAACATGGTATGCGGGAAAAAGAGATGGAATTATAATTGCCATAGTCGGAGTTCTTTCATGGGTCGCTGCAGATGCATTTTCCGGGATCGTGTATTCTAACTTTGCTATTCATATATGGAACGCATTTTCAAGGCTTGCAATCCTTTTGACGATAGTTTACCTTGAGTCTATGCTGAAGGAACGCCAGCTTTACTTAGAGCAGGACGTGCAGACAAAAGCCGTAAATCTCTCGCTTGAAAAGATAGAGCACAGAAGGACATTTGAAAGCGTGAAAAGACTTTCCCTGTTCCCTGAGCTTAACCCCAACCCCATAGTAGAAATTGATATAAAAAAGAACCTAACGTATTTCAATCAGGCGGCGGAAACCTTCCTGGATAATCTCGATTTTGACGCGGACTACGGCGTTTTTTTTCCTGATGATATAAATACGGTCATCGAAGCTCTTTCGGATCCTGCCAAAAACGTGCTTCACAGAGAAAAGAAAGTGGGTGGGGTAGTGCTTGAAGAATACATTTATATTATCCACACTTTTAAAGTAATCCAGATATACGCAACAGATATCACGGAACGCAAAATAGCGGAAGAGAATATTAAAAAATCTCTGGAAGAAAAGGAAGTTCTTTTAAAAGAGATCCATCACCGGGTGAAAAATAACCTGCAGATAATATCAAGCCTGCTGCGTCTGCAGGCAGGGCTTATAAAAGATAAAGACGCCAGTTCGGTATTCCTTGAAACTCAGAAGCGGATCAATTCCATTGCCGGAATACACAAGATGCTCTATGAAAAAGGCGAGATCACCGACATAAAGGCGGGAGAATTCTTCACACAGCTTACAACAATGCTGTTCCACCTGTATAATGCCAGTTCATCAAAGATAAAAATAGATGTGAGCGCCAACGGAATTGTTCTTAATACCGACGTTGTTCACCCGCTTGGACTTTTGATAACCGAGATTATTTCTAATTCTCTCAAATATGCATTTCCTGACGGGACCAGCGGCGAAGTCTATGTTAAAATGAAAAAAGAGGATGAAAGGAATTACGAACTGGAAGTGGGCGATAACGGAATTGGTATACCGAAGGGCCTGGAAAGCCGCCAATCACCTACACTGGGCTTGAAATTAATTGACCTGCTCTCGCAACAGCTTAACTCTTCTTATGTTATGGATGAAGGTCCCGGAACCAGATATACTTTCAGGTTCAAGACAGACGGATTGGAAACTGAACCGGAAACTGAACCGGAATCCGATCAGCCGGCTTAGCGCAGTTAACGGCCGGAAGTTGAGCCCTCACGCTACGTAGTTTACATTTTTCACGGCCCGCTTCAGATTGTAAAAGCTGATGAGCTTATTCTGTTTCTCATCCCACAAATTCAGGAACATGCTCCTGACGCTTGATAGCAATGTCAGAGTAGCTACATTCTGAAACTCAGGGTTTTCCCTATAGCATTTTTCAAGCTTGTAGTTTGGTATCTTCGGACTGAGGTGATGAATATGATGAAAACCTATATTGCCGGTAAACCACTGCAGAATTTTCGGGAGTTTATAATATGAACTGCCCTGCATTGCAGCTTCGGTATAATCCCAGCCCTCGCCGGCTTTCCAGTAAGTATCTTCAAACTGGTGCTGAACGTAGAACATCCACATACCCGTTGAGGATGAAATGAAAGTGACGGGTACCTGGATTAGCAGGAACGCCTTAAGCCCGACTAACCAAATCATTCCGGCCGCCAATAAAATAATTGCCAGACTGGTCAAATATACGCCGTTATAAAACGGTTTCAGTTCTTTGTACCTGTAGGTTGGAAACCTGTAAATTATCGTGAATAAAAATACCGGAATGACCAAAAATAATATGACAGGATTACGGTAAAAACGGTAACGAAATCTTCCCCATTTGCTGCGGCTTAGATATTCGTCTACTGTCATCGTGTAGATGTCTCCTATGCCGCGGTCCTCAAGGTTGCCTACTTTCGCGTGATGTATAGCGTGCGTTTTTTTCCAGTAATGATATGGAGTCAGATTGAATACGCTGCAAAACATGCCGCACATGTCGTTTGCTCTTTTTGATTTAAAGAACGATCCATGGCCGCAGTCATGCTGAATAATGAACAGGCGCATTATAAATCCTGTTGCCGGTAAAGCTATAAGTAATGTGAGCCAGTAGCTTTCGTCCAGGCTCAAATACATCAGGTACCAGCATACGATAAACGGTATGAATGTATTGAGAAACTGCCAGACGCTCCTAGAGGTTTCGGACCTTTGATATTTTGCCACGAGGTTTTTCCATACGCGGCGCTCATGTTTGTTGTTTGAATCGGAAGTCATCCTGAAGTCGAATCTGAATTAAAAAATAAACCGGCGCACCCATGCGGTGTACCGGTTTTAAAAATCCTAATAATGCGAATTATTAGTATCCTGTCTTATATCTTCTTGGCTTATCAGACCTTTCGGTTTTCGGCTTTGCGGGATTAACCGTAAGCGCTCTGCCGTTAAACATTGTGCCGTCAAGGCTCTTTATAGCAGCTTCTGCCTCATTTGTTTTGGGCATCTCTACAAATGCAAAGCCTTTTACAATGTTTGTATATTTGTCTTTTATTAAGTTCACAGTCGCGACCTCGCCATATTGTTCAAACGCTTCTTTCAATTCAGCTTCTGATGTTTCTCTCGGAATGTTGCCTACGTATATGTTCATTTTGTTTCTCCTGCCCGCTTGCGGGGCGATAATTTATGTATTTGCCCCATGGCTTTACATTTTTGATAAAAAGTATTTCTATTAACACAATAGAGAAGCTAATCTGTGATTATCCGGAGAATTAATTGGGAAAAAGAATATTCTAAGTTCTTAGAATGGCATCGAATTGAAGGAACTAATTCAAATCAGAAATTTTCGCGATAATAAACCGAAAGTCGCTTTTAACTTTCAATTGAACTTAAACATAGTCTATTATTATTCTAATTGCAATGTTAAAGGACAAATTTATGTAAAATAAGGCTTTAATACATCAACAGTCGGTCTGAATTGTGCCCTGTAGGCCAGAAGCGCCCTCGCGAAATCCATGGACGAAGCCCGCAAAATCAAAGCCTTAATTCCCTGCATTTATCCATAGTTCTTCAAAACTCCCTTTGCTATCTCAATTACTTTAGCCTTAAGTTCATCCGGCCCCAGAACTGTTATGCCCTCCCCCCGGCTCGTTATCCAGCCTGCAATTTCTTCAAGGGAGTTTACTGTGGTTTCGTAGATTACCGAACCGTCAGAGTTCTGGGAGAAAATTTCGTCATCCATCAGCTGTTTCGGCTTGATGCGCTCCGCCCAGTCTTTTGAGAATTTCAGCTTCACAGTGAAGGTCTTGTCGCCTATCCAGCTTCTCCATGAGTTTTTAAAAACGTCCTCGATCTTTTCTTCGCTCACCGGAATAAACGAAGCTGTCGTTTCACGCGCTTCAATTATTTTATTCAGATGGAACTGTTTCAGACGGTCGTTATTTACAGCCAGCACCCGCCAGTAATTATCGCGCTCAAATATCAGAACCGGGCATATTTTCCTGCCGAATTCAAGCTCTTCCGACTCCTTTTCATAATCTATCGCAGCAACATGATTCTTTTCTATGCACATTTGAAGAGTGATTATGTTTGCCAGCGCTTTTTCTCCCAGTCTCTTTACAAGCAGCGAAGTGGATTTCTCAACAATGCTGTCGGCGTTTGTTAAAGCAGAATATTGCTGAATAAGCTCGCGCAGCCTTTTCTCGTTCAGAACGCTGAATAACGTCAGCCCGTACTTTTTTTCAGAGTGTATGTCTATTCCCGATGCCCGGAGGTCCTGCAAATCCCTTTTAATAGTAAGTTCTTCCACGCCGAACATATCGGCCAGGTCAAATGTCTTGAGCGGCGCGTCATAGTTCTGAGAGAGAATGATCCCCAGAATTTCAATTTGTCTTTTGAGCTTGCTTTTCAGGTCGAGCATATCAATGCAATTTAACTCCAAATTCGCGATTATTCAAGATTGTTTGCCTAATCCCCGCGAATGCGGGGATCCAATGCCGGATAGTTCCGGGATTCCATTATTCATTATTTGTTCCTCATTACTCATTGTTGCAGATTTGTATCATTCAATGATATGAATTCGCCAAAACCCTTTGTTAGCTTTGAATGAACTTAAAATTAAGGAGACTAAAATGAAAACAAGAATCAGCCTTTTACATCTAATTGCGCCGTTTTTTACGCTTTTTATACTTCCTTACGTTAACGCCCAGGCTCCTTTACCGCAGGATGTGTTTGAAAAAGTCAGCCCTGCTATGATGATCCTTAAGACTTACGACAGCGATAGTACGCTTTATGCCTCAGGTTCCGCCGTTGCTATTGGGGATAGCGGAATCGTATTTACCAACATGCACATTTTCAAAGATGCAAAATGGATGGAGCTTGTTAGCGGCAGCGTAAATATAAGAGATATTAAGATAGTCGGATTTGAACCCGATAGAGATATTCTGATACTTAAAATTCCTGCCGGTATTATCCCGGGAATAAAGGCCGCCAACAGCGATTCTGTCAGAGTAGGAGAACCGGTATACGCTATCGGGAATCCGCTTGGATTTACAAACACCTTTTCTAACGGAATATTAAGCGGGGTCAGGTATATCGACGATAAACAGATCCAGTTCACTGCCAGTATTTCTCCGGGCTCAAGCGGGGGAGCGCTGGTCAATTCAAAAGGCGAGCTCATTGGCATTACAGCTTTAACATATAATAGGGGACAGAATCTGAATTTTGCCGTCCCGGTTAATTATTATACGAATACAGAAATTATCGATGCCGCCGATACAGAGCGCGTCAATTTATTCAGGGATATTGTGGAAATATATAATTCTGAGTCCTCTCTTTCAGCGGATGAGGTTGAAAACAGGCTATCGCGTTTTTCGCCGGATTCAACCGGTAACCGCGCCGCTTTATATACAGAAGCAAAAATATATCATGATAAGAAAATGGAATCCAGTGCGCTAAAGGTTTGCTGCAGCGCTTTAGAAAGATTTCCAACGGATAAACAGTTCTATTTGCTGAGAGGAGAAGAATACCTTAGCGTCGATTCATCCGATAAAGCGCTTGTCGATTTTAATAATGCGCTCGAAATTGACAGCGCATATCAATCCGCGCTGGTTGACAGGGCGTGTTTCTACAGGTATTTCAGAAATGACAATATATCCGCTCTCAAAGATATGTTCAGGCTTGTCTCAATTAGCGAGGCAAATGAATTTCTTTATCTTGATATAGCCGAGATATACCAAAACATGCATGATACCGTTAATGCAATATCAAGCCTCCGGAAATCTTACGGGTATGAAGGTTTCACCGCGCAGATGTTATATGAAAGAGGCAGGGTATTCAGCGACCTGCAGCAGTACGATGAAGCTGTTTCAGATTTTACGTCGGCTATTTCGCAGAATACCGAGAACTCTGAATATTATTTCTCTCGCGCCATTGCGTATTCGAAGAACGGTAATCATAATAACGCGCTGGCCGATTATTTCTCCGTCCTGAGGTTTGATTCGCGGAACGTCAGCGCTCTCAGCAATATGGCCTATGAGTATTTTAATTTGAAGGATTACAATAAGGCTGAGGAAAATTTCCTGAAAGCTATAAGCATAACTGATAAGGATTTTGATTCATATATCGGCCTGGCTATCACTGCGCGCAAACTGAACAGGATAAAAGAGTGCCTCCAGAATATGTACAGGGCTATGAAATTAAAGCCTGCTCTTGAAAACGGAATGGCGGGCCTTGATACTTTAAAAAAAGACGGGTACTTCTGGTCAAACGAAGAGATGAAAAATATAAGAGGGGTTTTCATCTTGATGGGCATTGAAGATTCAGGGCTATACGCCGGATTCGATAATGACGAGGCTGATGAAAGCGCGCCTAATCCCCAGCCGCTGAAAATGGCAAGAAGCGTTAAGTGACTATTTGAAAAGCGCTTAAAGGTGCTTAAATTAATATCATCATATGATACTGATTTACAAACCCTAAGCGCTAACTTTGAGACAGTTGATTGTATTTAAAAAAGGAGATAAAGTCATGTACCTGAAAAAACTGGAATACAAACAGGAGCTCGCATCAAAAAATCACCACAGCTCTGAAGAATCAAACAGGAAATATCTGGCCGGATTCTTTTTCTTCACCCTTATTGTTTTACTTTCAATAATTCTTTCATCCCTTAGCGAAGCAGAGATCAGGGTTCTGTAAAAGAAAAAGCTTCACTCTTATTTTTAGAACCTTCTCCGTCCCAATCCGCCATGTCGGTTTTGGGACGGAACTTTTTTTTCCTCACCCCAGGCGCACCAATGGTGCGCACCCCCTCTCCGCATGGAGAGGGGGTGTCCGTTCAGGATAGGGGAGAGGTAGGCATTTAATCTGACGTGCCTCCATCTCTTTCATTATTTCTTAAGTAATACTTATTCCGTAATTTTGGATTCAATTAATTTGCGTATCTATTTTGTGTATTAATGTCTTCCTGCAGAAAAAATGTCAAAAATAAATCTTGGTATAATAGGCGCCGGAGCTATCTTCCGGCATATGCATTTCCCGGTTTTGAAAAAACTGGATAAAAAGTTCAATATCTCAAAGATATATGATATTGACCGCAATGCATATAAATTGGCGTCGAAGCTCATGAACAGGTCAGGTTATAGATTCGATAAGAATATTTGGGCCCAAAGCGCCGGAGAAATATTCGCTGATAAATCTATCGACGCTGTTGTCATTTTAACCGGAATAAATTCGCATACTGCGTACACTCTGAAAGCTCTAAACAGCGGCAAACATGTTTTTCTTGAAAAGCCTGCAGCGCTAAGCGTAAGAGAAACTCAAAAGATGGATTCGCTTGCCCGCAAAAAGAAAAAGTTTGTTCAGGTAGGTATGGTGCTTCGCCACAGCAGGTGGTACAATAAGATCATGCAAATTACAGGTTCCGGTAAATACGGAAGGGTATTATGGATGCATTGGATGGAAACACGTCCGTTCGACCCCATGAACTGGCGCTATGATACAAAGAATAAAAACGGCGATGCCATTATTCATGACAAAGCTATCCACCAGATAAACCTTTTCAATGCATTAGGCGGATCGCCTCCAGCCAGGGTGATGGCTATGGGCGGTCAGTATATGCTGAGCAAAACAAGAGCGAGGAAACTGCGCACATTCAGTAAGGTAGTGGCTCTTAAAGGCGATTCAAACGACCACCTCATGGCGCTGATAGAATACAAGAACGGCGTTAAAGCTGATCTGCTGATTTCATACGTTAGTCCGCATGCCCGTGAATCGCGCTGGGTTATTCAGCTTGAAAAAGCCAAAATAGTTGCGCATTTTGAGACATTTGTTAAGGGAAATAACAATGGCAGGTTTGAATGGGGTAAACACCCGTCAACTGTATATCTCTTCAAAGACGATAATTCGTGTGATGTTCCGTGGAGAATACCGATGTCGTATCCGCCTGCTGAAAAGAACCTCGTGTTCTATGATGAATATCCGGACGACCCGCTTCATCCGGGAGCTACAGCCGAGTGGAATGATTTTTATCGCTGCATTACCAAAAGCATAGAACCTGAATGCAGCCTCCGCTTAGCGGCTGAAGATACAAAAGTTGTTGAAAAAATATGCAGGTCAGTCAAACAGATGTAATTTTTTAAAATTAGAGGTTTTGGTGATATGCTCTTTTGTGTCCTCTTAAAATTGGCGTTAAGAAATTGACGGAATGAAGCGTTGCCAAAAATTTTGTTTGAGTCCGGCAATGCCGGACGAGTTCATTTTTTGGCAGCGCAATGAAGTCAATTTTAGCCAATTTTAAGCAGACTTGACTTTTTTGGTTCTTTTTGTGTCAAGACAAAAAGAACGTATAAATAATTTTTATAGAGGTATTGGAATACAATAAGAACGATTTTTCAGAAAACATTTCTTAGGCGTCTGCTCAAAATGTTCTTTATGTTTTAATTTTAAAAATGTTTATTAAGAATTTCATTTTATTATTTATTCTTATATTCAACGCGCAGTTAACTGACTGCAACCGCACTGCATTCTCTCGCGCCGCCCCTGTTCAATTCCGGCTTGGCAACCAGGTTTTGCTAAGCGATAAGCTTGACGAAATTGCTTCAAAACGCGTTGCGCTGTTAACAAACCAAACCGGTATCTTACCCGATGGAACGCACATCATCGACGCGCTTATTGCCAAAGGCATTGATGTCGTTAAGATTTTCTCTCCCGAGCATGGAATAAGAGGCGATGAAAATTATGCCGACAGGGATGATAAAACTGGTATCCCAATAGTTTCTTTATATAACGGGAAAACAAAACCGGACGCTTCAGATCTGGCGGATGTGGATGTATTGATTTATGACATTCAGGATGTGGGTGCGAGATTTTATACATATACCTCAACTTTATATTATGCCATTGAAGCGTGCAAGAGGTTTAACAGGCAAATTATTGTATGCGACAGGCCAATGATCATTAACCCTGAATACGTAGATGGCTTTTCACTTGACGGGAAATTTGAATCGTTCGTCGGTATGATTCCAACTCCTGTTTGCTACGGATTCACTTGCGGAGAACTTGCATCATTTATAAATGGCGAAATCTATAGCGGCGCGGCCCCGCTTGAAGTTATTAAGATGACAGGTTATAACCGGGGCGCTGATTACAATTCGCTTAAGCTTACATGGGTAAAACCCTCGCCGAATATATTTACGGCAAGTACCGCGGTTTGTTATCCGGCCACATGTTTTCTTGAAGGCACAAACGTCTCTGAGGGGCGCGGAACCGAAAAACCGTTTGAATATTTCGGAGCGCCGTGGGTAAACGCGCAGAGCCTTGCCGATGAACTGAATTCGTACGGATTAAGCGGAGTTTCATTCGAACCGCTAACATTTACCCCATCCGAAAAAATTTCCAGCTATCCTCCAAAGTTTTTCGGCAAAGAGTGCGGTGGGGTCTTTATAAACGTTTCAGATAAAAATAAATTCGAAGCCGTTAAGTGCGGAGTTGCTATACTGGCTGCCCTCAACAAACTGTTTGCTGAATTCAAATTCAACAAAGATAATTATATTGATAAGCTGGCAGGAACCGACATACTTCGAAGAAACGTTAAGGCGGGCGCCGATTACCTTCAGATAGTTCAGCTATGGGAAAAAGACTTGTCGGATTTCAAAAACGGCCGTACCAAATACTTAATATATAATTAGCTCTGTATGCGGGGCTGACCCTAAATAAGTTTATTTGCATGCAATGTTTTTTTATTATTCATTGTTCATATTCTTCATTTCTTTTTCACTACTTTTTCCGGTCCTGATAATTTAATTTTGACGTAGAAATTACTTAAGGTCATGCGGGAGAAAATAGCAGACTCGAAGCTTCTTAGCGAGTATGATAAACCGACTTTAAAACACTTCCAGATTTTAATAATGAGCTGGGCGGGGTGGGTGTTTGACTTCTATGATCTGATCCTCTACACTTTCCTTTTGATTCCTATTAAGAAGGAATTACAGTTGACCGATGTTGAAGTGTCTTTTGTCCTTGGAGCTTCGCTTGCTGCAACTGCGATAGGCGGGGTTATTTTCGGATTTCTCTCAGACCGCTATGGAAGAAAACGCATCCTGCAATGGACCATATTTACGTACAGTATTGGCGCTTTCTTCAGCGGATTTGCTTCGGGGCTTTGGGCGCTGCTTGCTTTTAGAATACTGACCGGCCTTGGCGTCGGCGGCGAGTGGGGAACAGGGCAGACTTATATCGGCGAAACTTTTCCGCCCAGGGTCCGCGGACGATACGGCGCTTTTATGCAAACCGGCGCTCCTATCGGGATTGCTCTGGCCTCAATAATTGGGGGATATGTTTCTCCCATTATCGGCTGGCGGTGGTGTTTTTACGTTTCTGTGCTCCCCGCTCTTCTTGTTTTTTTTATCTGGCATAAACTTCCTGAATCAGATATGTGGCTTCAAAGGCGTACAGCTGTCCCTGCAGGAAAAGAAAAAGGCAAGTTCAGAATTCTGTTCAGCGGCGCTTACAGAAAGATCTTTATTCTTTCTCTCATCCTGGCAATATTTGATATGTCGGCTTATTGGTTTACTTACTCATGGATGCCCGGGTATCTGCACGAACAAAGGCATTTCTCGCTTGCTGAATCAGCGTTATGGATACTTGTAACCCAGGGAGGAGGGTTCTTAGGCTACTTTACATTCGGTTTTTTTGCCGATAGGTTCGGCCGGAGGCCCGCATATACAATTTATTCAATAATCATGGCGGGCGGACTAGTAATGATAACCCTTTTGTGGGAAGTTATTATTGTTTACCAGGGGCTCATTTTTCTTTGTATGTTCTTAGTTGGTTTCGGAACGGGAATGTTCGGCGGTTACGGGCCGCTGTTTGCCGAGCTCTTCCCGACAGACATCCGCGCTACAGCAATGGGCGCTGCGTTTAATGTTGCCCGCGGCATACAGTTTTTAACCCCTGTGATTATCGCATGGGTTGCCGTTAGTTACGGCTTAAGCGGCGGAATATTCATAGCGTCGATTTTTGCGCTGCTGACAGGTTTATGGATCTGGACCTTTCCGGAAACAAGAGGAAAAGCTCTCGATACCTGAGAAAGTTAATAAATACTCTTACAATTACGGGATATTGAAAACAAAAAACTGTAAATTGCACAACATAAGGACAAAATGTTAACAGAACAAATATCTGAATTGATCAAAAAGCGCCGCTCGGAGGGCCAGATATACGGCGACCTCATGCAGTTCCGGGTGCGCGAAATTCTGCTTGTCACTACATACTACGACGCGTATATACTCGAACAGGAAGACAGGCTCTCGGAAGAGATCTTCGGCGAATATTATAACCTCAATCTTACCAACGCCCCGCGTATCAGCAACGCCTCCACAGGCGAAGAGGCGCTGAAGCTGCTCGGCGAAAGGCGCTTTGACCTGGTTGTGTTAACTATGAGGATGAGCGATATTTCGCCGTTCGGGCTCAGCGACAAAGTGAAGGAAACCGACCCGCGAATTCCAGTTATACTCCTGCTTCATGATAACAACGACCTCGTGCGCCTTGGAGATAACAGGCAAACCCCAAACATAGATAAGATCTTTGTGTGGAACAGGGATTCCAACATCTTTCTTGCTATGATAAATTACATCGAAGATAAAATGAACGCCGAGAACGATGCGAAGATAGGTCTTGTACGTATTATTTTGCTTGTCGAAAATTCGGTGCGCTATTATTCGCGGTATCTTCCGGAACTGTATCACGAGATAATTACCCAGACCCAGCATCTTATCGAAGAGGAATATCTTGACGACATGATAAAAGTGCTCAGGCTGAACGCGCGCCCCAAAGTGCTTATTGCCGTCAACTATGAAGAAGCGCTTGAGCTTTATGAAAAGTATAAAAACAACCTTCTTTGCGTTATATCTGATGTACGTTTTCCTAAGGATGGGAAGATAAATGAAAGAGCAGGGATTGACTTAATAGAGTTTGTAAGGCAGGAACACGCCGATTTGCCGTGCATAATTCAGTCGTCCGAAGCTGAAAATGAGCAGTATGCGGAAGAACTGAACGCGTTCTACATTGATAAGAATTCGGAAACCATGGAAACTGACCTTAAAGAGTATATCAAAAATAATCTTGGGTTCGGCGATTTCATTTTTAAAGACGACGACCAGAACGAGCTTGCAAGGGCCTCCAACATGCACGAGATGAAAGAAACGCTCAAAAATATTTCCGATGAGTCGCTTGAGTTTCACTCGCGCCGAAACCATTTTTCGGCGTGGCTTATGGCAAGGGGCGAAATTGAAATTGCCCAGAAGCTGCAGCCGGTTAAGGTAAGCGATTTCCGTATGCAGCAGGACCTGAGGAATTACCTCGTCGATGTTTTCGACCGCCTTGACGACCAGCATATCCGCGGCAAAGTTATCGATTTTGACGAAGCCGTGCTTGAACGCGATAGCTTTATTGTCCGCCTTGCCGATGGTTCGCTTGGCGGCAAAGGGCGCGGACTCGCTTTTATTAATTCCATTATCTCAAAAATTGATATTGAGGCTAACCTTGATAACGTTAAAGTTAGCGTACCGCGAACCGGCGTTATTGGCACAGGCGAATATGAAAACTTCCTCGAAGCGAACGACCTGCTTGGAGTGATTGGCGGCGATATGGATTACGGGGAGATCAAAAGGCGTTTTGTTAAAGGAAGGCTTTCTGAAGAACTCCGCAATAATCTGAAGCTTGTTCTAAAGCATTTCAGAAGCCCGATTGCAGTAAGATCTTCCAGCTTATTTGAGGATTCTATCTCTGATTCTTTCTCGGGAGTTTACGAAACTTTTTTGCTTCCGAACAATCACGATGATGATAAGGTCCGCCAGGCGCATCTCGAAGAAGCTATAAAACTTGTCTTCGCATCCGTATTTTCACCGGGCTCGCGCGCGTATTTCGATGCTATCAATTACCGCGTTGAGGAAGAAAAAATGGCCGTCCTTATCCAGGAAGTAGCGGGGAATTTGTATGAGAGCCGTTACTACCCCGATATTTCCGGCGTGGCGCAGTCATATAATTATTATCCTATTTCATATATGAAGCCGGAAGACGGCATCGCTATCATTGGTCTCGGACTTGGTAAATATGTCATCGACGGTGAAAAAGCGTTTCGCTTCTGCCCGAAATATCCCAAGCTTGATATTAATTCACCGGAGATGCTTTTATCGAGCTCGCAGGACTATTTCTACGCGGTCAATATGTTTGAAGATAAAATCGACCTTATTATGGGGGATGAGGTTACGCTTTCGGCAAATCCCATTAGAACGGCGGAAGACGATGGCAGGCTTGAGTTTATTGCATCGGTTTGGGATGCGCAGAACGGGTCCATAAAAGCCGGCATCAACACACCCGGGCCAAGGATAATTAATTTTGCATACGTGCTGAAGTACAATACTTTTCCGCTTGCAGATATTATTGATAACATTCTGGAGATTCTCAAATTTTCAATGGGCACGCCCGTTGAAATTGAATTTGCAGCCAACCTCGACGACCCTAAAAACTCTGCCGGTATTTTTTATATTCTGCAGATCAAACCGCTTATCCGCGAGGTCCAGAATCTTGAGATCTCAATCGGCGAAACGGAAAAAGACAAACTGCTTCTGTTCACAAATAAAGGCATGGGCAACGGGATTATCGAAGACCTTGAAGACATAATATACTGCGACCCCGAAAAGTTTGATAAGTCAAAAACCGTGGAAATGGCGAAAGAAATTGAAGATATTAACAGGTTAATGGTGGCAGAAAAGAGAAAATATGTTTTGATTGGCTCCGGGAGATGGGGAACCCGCGATAAATGGCTGGGAATTCCTGTTACCTGGGCCCAGATTTCCAACGCCCGCATCATTGTTGAAGCCGGCTTAAAAGATTTTCACGTTGACGCGTCTCTTGGTTCGCATTTCTTTCATAACGTAACGTCAATGAATATCGGCTACTTTACCGTGCCTTACAATTCACAAAAAGATTTCATCGACTGGCACTGGCTTGCCAAACAGGAAAAAAAGGAACATGGCTCTTTCTTCGTGCACGTTCGTCTTTCAAAACCTGCAAAAGTTATGATGGACGGCAGAAGGGGACTTTCTGTAATCTATAAACCCGAATAAATACGAATAGTAAACTGTAAATAATAAATTCCCAAACGGGCCGCCTTGCAGGTCAAAGGCATGTTTTTGACGATATTTTCCTCATGCGCAAAGGAAGGAATCTGTTATTTGCTATTTAATATTTTATTATTTGCTCGCTGTTTTTGGAAACATTCCGGAATAAATTTCCTAGGCGCCAATTCACATTTTCCATTATATTTGTTTTTTAAGTGTCCTTAGTGTTCTTGGTGTTCTTGGTGTTCTTGGTGTTCTTGGTGTTCTTGGTGTTCTTGGTGTTCTTGGTGTTCTTGGTGTTCTTAGTGTTCTTAGTGTTCTTAGTGGTAAATATTATTTTTTATAACATGAAAATTAAAAAATTCAAATGTATCAACTGCGGGGCTCCAAAAGTAAATCCATATAAATCGCCGTATATTGTATGCGATTACTGCGGCTCGTTCACCGATATCGATTTCACTCTCGGCATGAACTACTGGAACCAGTCTCCCATCACAAACATCGGTTACGCGTTCAATAAAATGGAGTTTGCCCGCAAAATACAGGATGCCATGCGCCGCCAGGATGAAAAAGCGTATTGGCAGCTCCAGCATGATTACTGGGATTACTATTATAAGACTTACCCGCCGTATCTTCCGCCCTCTATAGATACGCCGGAAAAATATGCGATGTATCTTAAGGTGTGCGCGGATTCTTCCCTCAAATCGGCTACCAGCCAGGAAATTTCGAACAAGCAAATGGCGCTGAAAAATATCCAGAACTTCCTTACTTATCATAACGAAGGAGGCAAAACCATAGTAGATTCAAAAATATTCTTCCAGATGGCTGATATTTTTATTTCGTTCACAAAAGAATCATTTGCGAATTTCTATAATGACCCGAATTTTTCAATTATGGAAGAACTGCTTCCCGCCGGCGTGCATCTTAAAATGAAGCTTTCGCAGTTTGTGCAGGTGTGGCTGCCGTATCTTACCGAAGACGACCAGGCCAAATTCCTTAAAATGGCGGGTTTTACAAGCGAGTATGTTGAAATTGAACAGCCCCCGGGACATGCCGGTAACTGTGAACATTGCAAAGCTGAACTATATATTCCCGAGGGTTCATACAGGGTGTTCTGCGAGATATGCCGCAAGTCAACCAAAGTGCAATCGCAGTTCAAGTGCTCGTCATGCGGCGCGGAAGTTGAGGCGCCCGATAATCCCGCAAAGCCGATCGAGTGCCCCTACTGCGGCGTCGAAAACCGGCTGATAAAAGCCATGTTTGGATAATTGTTACCCTGAGCGGAGTCGAAGGGTGAGCGTACATATTTGCGAATTGTGATTTCCGATTTGAGATTTGAAAGAATACACAATTCTAGATTGATTGAATCCTTTGTAGGATGCAGACATGCTTGCCCGGCTCAGACGGTCTGGCACTTTTTTAAAAACACACTCTGTAGGTCAAACGCATGTTTACCCGGCTTAGACGGGCCTTTGACTAATATATTTTTCTGTAACCCCACCCCGTCCCTCTCCAAAGGGGATGGTGTAGATAGAGCCTAGATTATTCACCATTTTTTTCTTCGTGTTCACTGTGTTTGCCTTCGTGTTCTCTGTGTTTGCCTTCGTGTTCTCTGTGATAAGGTTTTTTTGATCTTTAAGGGGTCTGAATGTTTTGTTTATTTGTTTAATTCTATTTGTTTATTGTTTTTTCTCATTTGTTATTTTTTTATTTACTATTTATTAACTATTAACTACAAACTATTAACTGGCACAAACAAAAAGGTCCGGCCATTACTGACCGGACCCTCCGTGATAATTCAAACCAAACTAATGAATTATACTATACCATACGCTATCATAGCATTAGCCACCTTAACAAATCCCGCAATATTCGCTCCCATCAGGTAATCTCCTTTGTGTCCGTACATTTCGGCTGCGTCAAGAGAAGCTTTGTGAATGCTCTTCATAATTCCGAGCAGTCTCTGGTCTACTTCTTCTCTTGTCCACGAAAGCCTCAGGCTGTTCTGGCTCATCTCAAGTCCTGACACTGCAACGCCGCCTGCATTAGCGGCCTTTGCCGGTCCGTATAAGAATCCGTTATCCTGGTAAATCTTAATTGCGTCTAAGTTCGAGGGCATGTTCGCGCCTTCTGATACGCAGTAACATCCTGCTTTTACCATAGCCGCCGCAAGCTTGCCTTCTATTTCATTCTGTGTTGCGCACGGTAACGCTACATCGCATTTCACATTTTCGTCTCTTATCACTTCCCATACGCTCTTGCCTTCATAATATTTAGCTTTGTATTTGTCGGCGTATTCTTTTATTCTTCCGCGCCTGTTGTTCTTCAGGTCCATCAAGAAATCCCATTTGTCGCCCTTGATACCCGCGTCGTCAATAACCGTGCCATTAGAGTCTGTTACGCTGATAGCAATACCGCCAAGATGATTAACTTTTTCTATCGCATACTGTGCAACGTTTCCTGAACCTGATACAATTACTCTTTTTCCTTTGAAATCTTTACCCTGTGTAGCAAGCATTTCTGCTGCAAAATATACTGTGCCGTAACCTGTAGCTTCGGGTCTTATTAAGCTTCCGCCGTATTCCATAGCTTTGCCTGTTAATACGCCGGTGTGCTCGTTGCGGATCTTTTTGTAATATCCGAACATATAGCCAATTTCTCTTCCGCCTACGCCGATATCGCCTGCCGGTACGTCTCTGTCCGGCCCGATATGCCTGAAAAGCTCGCGCATGAAGGCCTGGCAGAATCTCATTACTTCGTCATCCGATTTTCCTTTGGGATCGAAATCAGAGCCGCCTTTTCCGCCGCCCATTGGAAGCGTTGTCAACGAGTTTTTAAATATCTGTTCGAAGCCGAGGAATTTTAATATTCCGAGATTTACCGAAGGATGGAACCTGAGTCCGCCTTTGTACGGTCCGATTGCGTTATTGAACTCGATCCTGAAGCCGCGGTTAACCTGGACTTCGCCTTTATCATCTACCCACGGAACGCGGAACATAATTGTCCTGTCAGGAATAACAATTCTCTCATAGATCTTTGCTTTTACGTATTCAGGATGTTTTTTTACTGTCGGCTCTAACGTGTTCAGCACTTCTTCAACAGCTTGATGAAATTCAGGCTGTCCGGCCTCTTTCTCTTTTACCTTTGCAATTACTTCTTGTATTACGGATGACATTTGTTACTGCTCCTTACTTTCTGATTAATAAATTTGTTTGGTTGATGTTGTTTGGTTTGTTATAGTTTTTGTAGCGCCGATTGGCGGGAAGGAAGTTTGATGGCAAAGGGTAATAAAATTCGGGAAAAACCATGTCACGACTTTCTGTATCAATCAGCTCCGGAAATTTCATGTAACTAATAAGCATTTTCTATTTGCCGCTTCAGGCGGCTCCGCTAGAGCGGTCAAAAAGGGGGTTATTTTCGTTTTTTCCCCTGTTTTACATATACAAAATTACCAGTTTAAAATTACCAAAACAATGACTTTTATCATGTTTTCAGGGATTTTTGTAACAATTTTTGAATTTTTGGGTTTAAACTGTTTAAAGTTAATTTTTATCCTCAACATTTTTTAACTTTTTTCTGTGTCATTCCGGCGCAGGCGCTTGCCCGCCTATGGCAGGGGAATCTTGGCTTTTTCAGCGCTCACTTTAAGTTAATTTTGAAGATATATTAGTAATTAGTCTTTAGTAATTATATCACTAAGATTTTCTCGTCTGTCATTTCCTTAATAGCATATGCGACTCCCTCGCGCGCGTTGCCGGAGTCTTTCACTCCGCCGTAAGGCATTGAGTCCATGCGGTACGCCGATGCTTCGTTGATTATCACTCCGCCTGTCTCGATGTTACTATATGCATAAAGGATTTTCTTCATGTCGCTAGTAAACACGCCCGCCTGCAGGCCAAACCGCGAATTGTTTATGTTCGCGACCGCGGATTCGAAATCTGAGTACTTATCCAAAGTAATTATAGGAGCAAATACTTCGTTGCATTTTACGTTGGTGTTATCCGGAGCGTTCTCTATTAATGTCGGTTCGAGCACAGCGCCGCTTCGCGAGCCGCCGGTTAGGATCGCAGCTCCAGCGCGCTTTGCCGCCTTCACCCAGCTATCCGCCCGGAAAGCCTCGTCTTCGGTTATCATTGGCCCGGTGATGGTATCATCTTCATACGGGTTCCCGAATTTTATTTTCTTGGTTTCCTCAATCAGCTTAGCGCGGAAATCATCGTAAATGCTTATGTGAACATAAATTCTCTGCACCGATATGCAGCTTTGTCCCGCGGCTGAGAATCCGCCGACGGCAATTTTAGAGACCGCGGATTTTATATCCGCATCTTCGGCGATTATCACTCCTGCATTTCCGCCCAGCTCAAGCGAGACGCGCGGTTTAACCACCTTGGCCCGTATGCCCCAGCCAACATCCGAGCTTCCCGTAAAGCTGACCATTTTAATTCTTGGGTCTGTCAAGTGTTCCTCAAGCGCGCCGCCGGAAAGTGTGAGTACATTAATAGGACAGTATCCAAGTTCCATTTCGTTACATGCTTCCAAAATAATTTTACCTATGGCAAGTCCCGACATCAACGAGTTAGATGATGGCTTAAGCAATATCACGTTCCCGGAGGCAAGCGCCGGCGCGACTTTATGCGCAACGAGATTTACCGGGAAGTTCCACGGCGTTATGCCCAGTATGATTCCAAGCGGAAAGCGTCTCACAATCCCGAATTTATTTTCAGAGCCTTTAAGCAGGCTGAGGTCAAGCGCCTCGCCGTGTATGCGCACCGCTTCCTCGGCGCCCAAACGGAATGTTAGCATAGCGCGGTCAATTTCAATTCGCGAGAATTTTATCGGCTTGCCCGTTTCATCTGTTATTAGCTTAGCCAGCTGTTCTCTATCCTGTTCAATTTTGTCAGCGGCTTTCCCGAGCAGCCCGGCTCTTGTATAAGCGGGGGCTGTTCTGTATTGTTCAAATGTTTTATGTAAGTAAGCGGCGGATTTATCAAAGTGCAACGAGTTGGCTTCATACACTTCGCCAACAACTTCTCTTGTATATGGATTTATAATTTCTCTGGAATGTTCGGCGCCGATAAATTTATCGCCGACTAAAAATTTTTCCGGCATGTTATTTAAGTACGATTTTTGTTATACAAAAATAATATTATTTGCATTCATAAGAAGCCTAGAAAAACAGGAGAGTAATAAAATGCTTCGGAGATTTTACCGCCTCACCCTGTCCCGGCGGACACCTCTCTCCCCGAAGTAGAGGGGAAGCGCCTTTAGGCGCAGGGGTGAGGCAACGCCAAAAAAAAAGGGATTCGAAAACCGAATCCCTTCATCATTAAAAATCCATAGATTATATTTCTTTGCCGCCTGTCTTTTTGTTCTTGTACGGGCACCCGTTGGGGCAGTCTTTTTTGCCGCCGGCTTTTTGTTTAGTGCATCCCTGCTGGTCGCAATCGCCCTGGCCCGAGCAGCCGAGACATTTATCTTTCACATACGAAGCGAGCTGGCTTTCGCTTGTTTCGCTTGCCGAATATAAAATTGTAACGTTCGTCATTTTGGAAACAGAGCATGTTTCGCTGAACTTAACGTCTTTCACTCCCGCTGCCTGCATGATCTGTTTCTGCAGCGAGCTTCTTGTTTCGTTGCAGCATGCCTTATCGGTTGTGAACATGTACCTGGCATAATCGGTCTTTACGGGGTCGTCGCCGCCGGCTTTGACCTCCTGCCTTGTTGTGGAGGTCGATTGGTCGACGCAGCATTTCTTAAATGTCCTGTTGCTGGCTATCACGTTCTGCGAATTTACATACAGGAACCCGAACGCAAGCAGAAGCGCTACTGATGAAAGAGCGATAATTTTTTTGTTCATAAAATATTCTCCTCTAAAATTTGACTGTTTCAAATTTATGGATTATTTCTTTTAGAACCAATAGCAATTCAATGTTTTATTTTCGCTTGTATTGGCGCTCGTTTTCAAATTGAAAATCAATACTTATCGCCTTATTTTTGATACGTTTAGTTATGAAATAGCGCCGCTATGAAAATAAATTAAGGAAACTATGAAACAGTTTAAAGAAAGAAAGAAAACATTTCTTACCGACTCAGCAATTGAAATCCCCCCTTACTTAAAAGGGGACTCACAAACCTATGAGCGCCAGTTAAACGACCCGGGCAAATATCCGTTCACAAGAGGAGTTCACGAATCGATGTACAGAAGCCGTTTCTGGACCATGCGCCAGTATGCGGGCTTCGGCGATGCCGAGGACTCCAACAAAAGATATAAATTTCTTCTCTCGCAGGGCACAACCGGTTTATCTGTTGCGTTTGACCTGCCCACGCAGATCGGTTACGACAGCGACGACCCGATCGCCGAAGGCGAAGTCGGAAAAGTGGGAGTGGCAATTGATACTTTAAAAGATATGGAAATTTTGTTCGACGGGATTTCGCTTGATAAAGTGTCAACTTCAATGACAATTAACGCGACAGCCGCTATATTGCTATGCATGTATGCGGCGGTAGCCAAAAAACAAAATGCCGACCTGAAAAAAATTTCCGGCACTATACAGAATGACGTTCTGAAAGAATACATTGCGCGCGGCACATACATTTATCCTCCAAAACAATCAATGCGGCTCATCACCGATATATTCGCGTGGTGCAATGAGCATGTGCCTGAGTGGAACACAATTTCAATAAGCGGTTACCATATCCGCGAAGCCGGCTCAAACGCTGTACAGGAAGTTGCGTTTACCATGGCCGATGCAATAGCGTATATCGAAGCCGCAATAAGCAAAGGGCTTGACGTAGATAAGTTCGCATCAAGGCTCTCGTTCTTTTTCAACGGGCAGATAAATTTTCTTGAAGAGGTCGCAAAGTTCCGCGCTGCAAGAAGAGTTTACGCTAAGATCATGAAGGAGCGTTTCAAAGCCAAAAGCGAAAAGAGCATGGCGCTGCGCTTTCATTGCCAGACAGCGGGCTCGTCGCTTACAGCCCAGCAGGTTGAGAACAACGTTATAAGGACGACTATCGAAGCTATGGCTGCGGCTCTTGGAGGCGCTCAATCGCTGCATACTAATTCCAAGGACGAAGCCCTGGCTTTGCCGTCGGAAGATTCCGCAAAGACAGCGCTGCGCACCCAGCAGGTAATTGCTTACGAAAGCGGTATTGCCGATACTGTTGACGCGCTCGGCGGCTCGTACATAATAGAATACCTGACGGACAAAATTGAAAAAGGGGTTTGGGGATACCTTGATAAGATTGAAAGCATGGGCGGCGCTGTGAAATGCATCGAGCTGGGTTACCAGGCCGAGGAAATTGCCAAGAGCGCATATGAGTTCGAAAAGCAGATCGAGACGGGCGAGAAAATTATTGTCGGTGTGAACCAGTTCACTGAACCTGATCATGATGAGCGCATCAAGCTTCTTAAGATAAATGATTCGATCCAGAGATCGCAGGTAGAGAAGCTGAACCGTGTTAAGAGCGAACGGAATAATGGGCTGGTGAAAACAAATCTTGCCGGGCTCCGCAGGGCGGCTTTGACGGACGAAAATATTTTACCATACATTCTGAAATGCGTTGAATGTTATGCTTCTATTGGCGAGATTTCCAATACGTTAAGAGAAGTTTGGGGAACTTATTGATTGTCGGATTCAAGATTCGAGATTATCAGATTGAGTAAGCAGATAAACACCTTTAATATTTCATAAAATGGATATCCTGAAATGAAATATAAAAAGTTTGAAGAGTTGGAGGTCTGGCAAATAGCGAGAGAACTAGTAAATGAAATATTCTGCATCGGCCGCAGAAAAGTTCAGCAGAGATTTTTTCTTTGAAGAACCAAATTGTGAGGGCTGGCATTTCGGTGATGTCAAATATAGCTGAAGGATTTGAAAGACAGACTAGCAAAGAATTCATTCAATTTCTTTATGTTGCGAAAGTGTCTTCAGGTGAGGTAAGATCTCAGCTATATTTAGCATACGATTTGGGATATTTGGATAAAACTGATTTTGAAAATTTATGTGCGAAATCCGAATTGATCTCAATATCTTTATCCGGTTTCATAAAGTACCTGATTAAAAATTAAGTTTTTTTATATCTTGAATCTGATAATCTTGAATCTGATAATCTTATGAATCGTGTTGTTTGGGTGACTGGCGCATCGACAGGTATCGGTTTTGATATCGCGAAAGCCTTTGCCAAGACCGGGCACGTTGTAGTTGCAACCGGGCGCAGGAAATCACGGCTTGTCTCTCTTGTAAATGAGATCAAATTCGCCGGCCACGAAGCGTATGCATTCGTTTGCGATGTTCATTCGGAGCGCAGTATAATCTCAACCAAAAATAAAATTCTCGAACGCTGCGGCACAATTGATATTCTGGTAAATAATGCAGGCGTTACTTCATTCAAATCCTTTGTTGAAACCAAGTCGCCTGAATTTGATAATATCATAAAGACAAACTTGCGCGGGAGCTTCCTGACAGCGCGGACAGTTCTTCCTGTCATGATGAAAAAGAAGCGGGGCCACATCATTAATATACTTTCTATCACTGCAAGCGCCGTGTTCACAGATAGCGCGGCTTACTCGGCTTCAAAGGCGGGACTTTCAGCTTTGTTCAACGTGCTGAGAGCAGAAGTTAGGAAGTTCAATATAAAGGTTTCCAATATTCTGCCTGGCGCAGTTGATACGGCTATGTGGAGCCAGGCATCAAGGTTGAAATACCAGAAGCGGATGATGACAACTAAAGAGGTTGCTGATATAGTTGTCGCGGTTGCAAGCCAGCCTAAAAAGGTGGTGATAGAAGAAGTAACCATCCGCCCGATAAAAGGGGACCTGTAAGAATTGAGATATTAGATTTCGGATTGAACAGAAAAACAAATAAATTTTTCCCCCGCTGATTTACCAATTTCAAAAAACTATATGAAGCTTGAGAATAAAGTTACAGTCATAACCGGAGCAGGAAAAGGTATTGGCAAGGCCGCGGCGGCGCTCTTTCTGAAAGAAGGCGCAAGAGTTGTTGTAGTATCCCGGACAAAAAGCGACCTTGATAAGATCAGATCTGAATTGAAAAAATTTAAGGGGAGTTTTATAACTGTCTGCTGCGACGTTTCAAAAGCGTCATCTATTAAGAAAATCGTTTCTGAAACTGTGAAGAAATTCGGCACGATCGATATTCTTATCAACAATGCCGGCTTCGGGATTTTTGCTAATCTTGTTGACTCTAAGCTCAGCGATTTTGACGCGATGTTCGATACAAATGTCCGCGCTGTATACATGATTACAAAAGCGTTCCTGCCCTATATGATAAAACAGAAAAGCGGAACAATTATTAACATTGCATCCATCGCCGGAAAGAACGGCGTTGCGACAGGCTCAGTATACAGTGCGTCTAAGCATGCTGTAATGGGGCTAAGCCGTTCATTATTTTTCGAGGTCAGGAAATATAATATAAGAGTTGCCGCAATTTGCCCGGGTTCGGTCGATACCGCTTTCTTTAACCCCAAACGCGGCGGCAGCATTGGTTTTAAAAAGCAAACCGCGCTCGACGCGCCAAGCATTGCCGAAGCGTGTTTGATAGCGGCCTCGCTGCCGGAAAATGTGACGGTGCATGAAATTGAGCTTCGGCCCACTAATCCGCAGAAGTGAAATAGCGAAATAGTGAACTGGTGAACTTGAATTTTTAGATAATCTTTTTTTTTAGAGTCGATAGTTTTTGGAATAATGGATAATGATAACTACTTTTAATAAAAAGATTAATATCTCTTTCTTAGCGCTTTTGTATCTCAGCGGCATTTTTCTTGCTTCGAAATCCTATTCACAAACGGATGATGTAGAACTTGTCGAGAGTATTCCAGTTGAGACAGCTCTTGATAATCCGGATATACGCAACACCCGGGAAGTTTGGCTCGAGATGATCAACTCGGCTAAATCAAGCCTGGATATTGAAGAGTTTTATGTGACGAATAAAAAAGGCGAGCCGCTTGACGATATTTTTGGCGCAATTATTGCTGCCGCTAAAAGGGGAGTGAAAGTAAGGATACTTGTCGATTCAAAAATGTTTAAAACTTACCCCGATGATGTATCATGGCTTGAAGCGCAGAGCCCCAACATTGTAAAGCACGTTATCGATTTTGGCAGACTTGCCGGCGGCATTCAGCATTCAAAATATTTTGTAGTGGATACGACTGAAGTATTTATCGGCAGCCAGAATTTTGACTGGCGGTCGCTGAAACATATTCACGAGCTTGGAGTAAGAGTCAAGAATACCGAAATCGCAGTTCACTACAAAAGTTTGTTTGAATGCGATTGGGATTACTCCGAACAAAATGACGGCGCTGATTGGCGCGGCGATGAAACTTTTGTCCCTGCAATTGATATTGGCGGAATCACCGTTCTGGCTTGCGAGTCGCCGCTAAAACTATGCGCGAGATGGGACCTCAGAATAATTCTTGACATTATTAATAATGCGAAAGAAGAGGTTGACATGCAGTTCTTAACATACAAACCCCAAACAAGGGAAGGATACTGGAGCGAACTGGATGACGCTCTTAAACAAGCGGCGGGCAGGGGAGTTAAAGTAAAATTGATTGTGTCCGACTGGAGCATTGGCAAGGGGACGATAGAATCTTTGCAAATGCTCTCGGATGTTCCCAATATTGAGGTCAAGTATAGCGCGATCCCTGAATGGTCGGGCGGATATATTTCTTACGCCCGTGTTGAACATCTGAAATATGTAGTTGCCGATGAGGCTTGCTGGATAGGCTCTGCCAACGCTGAGAAAAGTTATTTTTACAATACAAGAAATGTGGGGCTTGAAATAATCAACAAACAGTTCCAGGAGAGGGTGATGGAAATATTTTATAAAGACTGGAACGGGCCGTACACTCATCAAATAATATCAGGAGAAACATACACGCCAAGAGAACACGGCGAATAATTACTAATGACCAAAGACTAATTACTAAAATCTATTTGAATTTTCGTTGTTGGCGATAACTCCAACAACGGCAACTTACTAAAGACTAATTACAAAAACGTCTAATCCGCAATCATCAATCCAAAATTCGCAACAAAAATAAAAAACCCCGACATTGCTGCCGGGGCTGAATTCGTAATTCCTGATTCTCAATTGATTTTAATACATGTCGCCGTAACCGCCGCCCGGAGGCATCATCGGAGCCGGTTTTTCTTTTTCCGGCTTCTCGCAAATAACCGCCTCGGTGGTGATAAGCATTGAAGCAACTGACGCCGCGTTCTCTAAAGCTATTCTGGTAACTTTGGTCGGGTCAATAACGCCTGCTTTTATCAGGTTCTGGTATTCATCCGTGAGCGCGTTGAAACCGTAATCATCTTTTCCTTCTTTTACTTTATTGATAACAACCGATCCTTCTATACCTGCATTATCAACTATCTGCCTCATCGGAGATTCGATTGCTTTGCGGATAATATCTATACCGATCTTCTGGTCATGATTTTCAGGTTTCAGTCCGTCAAGCTTATGAGCCACTCTTATCAAAGCAACTCCGCCGCCCGGAACGATACCTTCTTCAACAGCCGCTCTAGTCGCATGCAGTGCATCTTCGACTCTTGCTTTCTTTTCTTTCATTTCAACTTCTGTAGCTGCGCCTATCTTCAATACTGCAACTCCGCCTGAGAGCTTAGCAAGGCGTTCCTGCAGTTTTTCTTTATCGTAGTCAGAAGTTGTTTTTTCGATCTGTCCTTTTATTTCGTTCACGCGTTTCTTGATGTCGTCTTTCTTTCCGGCGCCTTCTATGATAGTCGAGTTGTCCTTATCGATAATAACTTTCTTAGCGGTTCCAAGATATGAAAGCGTTGCGTTCTCGAGCTTGTATCCTTTTTCTTCGCTTATAACCGTTCCGCCTGTTAAGATAGCGATATCTTCGAGCATCGCTTTTCTTCTGTCGCCGAATCCCGGAGCTTTAACCGCGGCTATCTTCAATGTGCCTCTCAGTTTATTTACAACTAATGTTGCAAGCGCTTCGCCTTCAACCTCTTCTGAAATTATGAGCATCGAGCGTCCGCCCTGCGCGACTTTTTCCAATATAGGAAGTAGGTCTTTCATTGTCGAGATCTTCTTGTCGTAAATTAATATCATCGGGTCTTCAAGTATCGATTCCATTGTATCTGCATCGGTTACGAAGTACGGCGAGAGGTACCCTCTGTCGAACTGCATGCCTTCTACTATATCAACTGTGGTCTCGGTTCCCTTGGCTTCTTCAACTGTGATAACGCCGTCGGTTCCGACTTTCATCATAGCGTCTGCAATAAGTTCGCCGATTATTGCATCATTATTAGCCGAAATCGAACCAACCTGCGCGATTTCTTTCTTGCTGGTCTTATCGACGCTCTTGCTTAGCTCTCTCAAACCCTCGACTATGCTAGAAACGGCAAGGTCTATTCCTCTTTTGAGGTCCATCGGGTTTGCTCCGGCTGTAACGTTCTTTAATCCTTCACCGTAAATAGCCTGTGCAAGAACAGTTGCTGTTGTTGTTCCGTCGCCCGCTACGTCGGAAGTTTTTGAAGCGACTTCCCTAACCATCTGTGCGCCCATATTTTCAATCGGGTCCTCAAGCTCAACTTCTTTAGCTACAGTAACGCCGTCTTTGGTTACGGTAGGCGTGCCGAACTTTTTATCTATTACTACGTTTCTGCCTTTGGGTCCAAGTGTGACCTTCACGGCGTTTGCAAGTTTATCGACACCGCGCTTTAAAGCGCTTCTTGCTTCTGTGTCGAATTGAATTATTTTTGATGCCATATTATTTTATTTTCTCCCGGTTTTACCCGTCCCCGCGAATGCGGAGATCTGTTTTATTTTAAAAATCTTATTATAAAAAACTGTGAGTCTAGTTTGCGCTCTAAAGTTTAAGCTATAACTGCGTAAACGTCGCTCTCGCGCATTATTAAAAGCTCTTCATCATTCACTTTAACTTCGGTGCCGCTGTATTTGCCGTAGAGAACTTTGTCTCCGACCTTAAGCTCCATTGATATCTTTTTTCCATCGTCAGCAATTCTGCCGTTACCGACAGCTATTATCTCGCCTTCCATAGGTTTTTCCTGGGCTGTATCAGGAAGAATTATTCCGCCTTTGGTTTTTTCCTCGGGCGCTTTTGGCTTTACTATTACCCTGTCGCCAAGTGGTTTTAAGTTCATAAATTACTCTCCTTTTAGTTTAAATTATTGTTTTATCGAACTTTGAATTTGTTAGATTAGCAGTTTACCTGCTAGACTGCTAATATAGCTCAACTAAATTTTGAAGTCAATGTAATGTACGGGTATATGCTCTATATCAGTACTTAGCTTAAATGAATACAATTTTTGGATTTACATGATTATATTATAGCTGAACCCGGAGGTAATATGTTATTCCTTAGATGTTGTTATTATTTCTCATCACATCTCCGCAATTTCAAGAATTTATTCTCGCCAAAATTATATTATCAATTATCAATTGGTCGCGCAAACAGATCCCCGCTTGCGCGGGGCCAAGTTTCGATTCGATCGGAATCGAATCTCGACAATTATCAATTGGCATTTGATAATCATCGCAGCATTTTCATGTCGGAGGCCTCATGAAAAAAGTGCTTTGGATTATTGTTATTCTTTTTTCATTGAGCGCTTTTAGTAGCCTTAAAGCCTATGATACTACGCTTGCCAAATATATACCTTTGCAGATCGGGAACATGTGGGTGTATTATGGGGTGGACGGGCAGCAGGCCCCGCCATATCAAAGTTATTGGTTTGCCAAATACAGAATAACAGGAACATTAGATACTCTTGGGAAAAGATATTATCTTATTCACGATTCAATTGTAATAATTAGCGGGGGTGTGTCTTGTTCAGTTTTGCCGCGTTTAATTCGAATTGATTCCACAACAATGAACATTAAGGATTTTGTTATAGGCTGCAGCCCAGGCGAACAATTAGTTGATAGTTTAAGATCTAAAAAAAACGATACTGCTTTAGTTTGCATTTACGCTTACAATAAAGATGTATGTACTGATACTTCAAATATTAATTTATTTGGCAATATTTTTCCAATAAAATATTTCTCACATTCTCAATTTGAAGGCGGCGATTCGAGAAAATATGCCAAATCAATTGGCATTATTTATGAATCTTATTCTTGTCATGGTTGCAGTTGTTATGAGAATCTGGTTGGATGCAGAATAAACAACATTTCGTACGGGGATACAAGTATGCTTGTTGGTCTTCAAAACATTTCTTCAGAAGCCCCAAAATCTTTCTCTCTTTCACAGAATTATCCCAACCCGTTTAATCCGGACACGAAAATAAAATTTGCTGTGGCGTCTGTAGGTCAAAGGCATGCCTTTGACGTACAATTGAAAATTTACGATGCGATTGGAAGAGAAGTTGCAACATTAATAAATCAGCCTCTTCAGCCGGGGACGTATGAAGCAGAGTGGGATGCTTCGAACTTTCCGAGCGGAGTGTATTTTTATAAGTTAACAGTTAGCAGTGAACAGTTAACAAAATATTCGGAAACAAAAAAACTGGTTTTAATAAAATGAGCTTTCTATCATGAAGAAAATAATTTTTGCATTTATTTTACTGAGCTCCGGCATTCAGTCGCAGATGCTTGATACAAATGTGTTTAAATATTTTCCACTGAGCGTTGGCGACAGGTGGACGTGGTATGTTGACCAATACTGGAATCCGGGTCCGGGATATGAAGTAATGAAAATACAGAGCTCCCAGGTAATTAGTAATCATTTATATTTTCATGCATCAATTGATTATTATTACATTTACGGTGGTCATAATTCAGGTTACGATCTTTACAGAATAGATTCTTTGACCGGGAATTTGTATTACTACAATACTTCGAATCAGTATGAATGTTTATTGGATAGTCTGAATGCAAAAAAAATAGATTCTGCACATTGCACTTGTTCAGGTTTCTGGCATATTTGCGACACCAGTTCTTATCACATATTCAGCAGAGATTTGCAAGCCAAGGATATGGGATGGGGTTATTTTGAAGGAGGCGGAACGATAACGTATGCTTTAAATTTCGGAAGAGTATACGAAGTAGCAGGGGCTCACCAGGCATGGACAACCTGGTATTTGCGTGGTTGTTTGATAAATGGCGTTCTCTATGGCGATACATCTGTTCTTTTAGGAATTCAAAACATAAGCTCAGAAGTCCCCGAATCATTTTCTCTTTATCAAAATTATCCAAACCCGTTTAATCCAAATACAAAAATAAAGTTTTCGATTCCGGCAGACGGCAAACGGGATCCCCGCCTTCGCGGGGAGGCAGAAGTGAAATTGATTATTTATGATGCGCTTGGCAGGGCAGTTGCAACGCTTGTAAACGAACGGCTTCAGCCGGGGACGTATGAAGCTGATTGGGATGCGAGCAACTATCCAAGTGGAGTGTATTTTTATAAACTTGAAACAAGTTCTTTTGAAGAAACTAAGAAAATGGTTTTAATAAAATGAAGAAAATTGCTTTCATAATTTTTACTTTTTATTTATTATGTTTTAGTGATTTGTATTCCTTTGACACTTCGTCTTCCAGGTATTTGCCGCTTTCTACAGGCAATACATGGGTTTATTATGGGAGCGGGCATGTTATTTCTGTTACTTTTGCCTGGTATTCTAAATATGTCGTTACTGGAACAGTTGATACATTAGGCAAACGATATTGGACTATACAGGAGACTAAATTTCAAATTTACGGACAAAATAATGTTTCCCTCCTTATGGGTTTTCAAAGAGTAAGATATGATTCCATAACATCGAACCTTTATGTTCCAGGTAATAGTTGCGGCAATTCAGAAACGATTCAGGATAGTCTGGCTTCTAAGCCGAACGATAGGGCTTATAAGTGCTATCCTAATATCTATGAAATTTGTTTGGACACAATGACTTTTAATATTTTTAATTTGAATGTACCTTCCAAAAAATTCAGCAACAATCAAAGTTCTGAAACTGTTTATTCAAGGGATATTGGAATTGCTTCGTGGATTTTTGGCGAAGTTTCTATTGGATATAATATGATGTTGCGTGGATGTATTATAAACGGCATTCTGATGGGAGATACAACAAGCGTTGTCGGTATAAATAAAATCAGCTCTGAAATTCCAAAATCATTTTCACTTTATCAAAATTATCCTAATCCGTTTAATCCAAATACAAAAATAAAATTTCAAATTACAAAATTGGGAAGTGCTAAACTTATTATTTATGATGCGCTCGGCAGGGAAGTTGCAACGCTGGTGAACGAGCGCCTTCAGCCGGGGACGTATGAAGCTGAGTGGGATGGGTCAATTTATCCAAGCGGGGTTTATTTTTATCAGTTAACAGTTAGCAGCGAACAGGTAACAAAATATATAGAAACAAAAAAAATGGTTCTAATAAAATAAAATTCATTCATATTCTATAATTACTAACGATACTTTAAATACAAAATACTTAAATGGAACACACAAAATATTACATTCTCAGCGTTGTCATGTGCTTTCTCATCAGTTCAAATTTATATTCACAGCAATTCACCTGGTATGAAACAAATTCGCCGGTCACCACAAGACTAAATGGCATCGCTGTATATGGTTCACAGAATCCAAATCAGTTTTGGTTCTGCGGCGATAATGGAGTGGTTTTCAAGACTACTAATAACGGTTCAACGTATATCAACCGGACGGGGAACGGAATACCTGCCAACGTTAATCTGATCACAATTGCTGTTTTCGATACCGGAACGGTGGTAACAGCCGGGGTCCGAAGTGACACGGCGTTTGTATATCGAACAACCAACAGCGGTTTGAACTGGCAAATGATCCTTTCGCAGCCCGGCGGATATATTAACGCAATTAATTTGAAAATTAATCTCTCGTTTCAGAAACTAATAGGGTTTATGACGGGGAATCCTGTTGGGGGAAGATGGTCATTGTGGCGCACAACTAATTCCGGCCTCACGTGGGATTCAACAGGCAAATACGTTCCCCAGGCGGGAAGCGAGACCGGATTCCCCGGGTCGCTGGCCTATATTGATACGGTCATTTTGTTTGGAACAAATAACGGCAGAATTTACCGTTCAGCAGATGATGGTAACTCATGGTCGGCCCGAACTGTAGCGGGCGAGCAGGATCCGTCGGCATTTGACATGGCTCCATCTTATTTAGGGCCGGCCTTTCCCATGGGTGATGTAGGCGGACTTTCAACTATTCAGACTACAACAGACGGCGGTCTGAACTGGTCAAATAATCCGTATTCCTTGCTTGGAACGGGAAGGATAGAAGCGCTTGAAGGACACCCGGGAGGCGTATTTGATAATACTTATATAGATGAATGGTACGTAAGAAACGATAACAAGATATATCATTCTTTTTACAGTAATTGGGGGGTCCACTATACGGCGCCTTCGGGAAATTACACATATATGTCTCAGGGCGATTACATTTCGATCTATATCGCCGCGGTACGTGATAACGGCGGAATTACTTTCTGCAATTGTCAGATTTGGGGAGCGGTAAAGAATTTAGAAGGAACTATCCCGAATAATTATTCTCTATTCCAAAATTATCCCAACCCGTTTAATCCCAGTACGAAAATAAAATTTTTAATTCCTGCAGACGGCAAACGGCAGACGTCAGACACGAAGCTTGTAATCTACGACGCGCTTGGCAGAGAAGTTGAAACGCTTGTGAACCAACAACTCAAGCCGGGGACCTATGAGGTTGAATGGGATGGGACAAACTCGCCCAGCGGGGTGTATTTTTATAAATTGGAAACGGTTAATTCGGTTCAGACAAAAAAGATGGCGCTTATAAAATAACGAACAGAGATATTCTTAGCGCAACTGTTGTAACGCACCGCCGCCCGGCGGAGTTTGAATTCTAACCTAACAGGAAGCGGAGGATCCTTATCATAATATTCTGTATTCATTCCAAAAAAAAATGAGGTGAATGAAATGAAACAGTTATTTCTCTCTCTGCTTTTGATAGTTATTCTTGATTATCAATCGGCATATCCGCAAACCGGCTGGCTTAGACAGGTTTCCCCTGCTAACGAAAATTTGACTGCAGTAAGTTTTGTTAATGCCAATACAGGATACGTTGGCGGATACAAAAAAGTCCTAAGGACCACTAATAGCGGCTCAAGCTGGATTTTTACAGATACGTCTTTATTACAGGGAGCCTGCTCTAAATTAATATTTTTAAATTCTTTAACCGGTTATGTCATAAATCAAAGCATTCTGCTCAGGACAACTAACGGGGGATCAAGCTGGGCCTCATGCCCGCCTGTTTCAGGCTGCAATGATTTGAGTTTTGTCGATTCAATACATGGTTTTGCTAGATACGGAAGCAACTATTTCCTGACATCTGATGGCGGCGCCAACTGGGTCAGCCGTTATGTTTATGGGATGGGCGATCCGCTGGGATTTGATTTCGGCGAACTCAATTTCGGAAGTTTCAACTTTGGGATTTATACATCACTTTGGATAAATTCCCTGAGGGCCCGCTATGAAGTGTATATTTACAAGACAACAGATCAAATGGGCTGGTTTTGCGTGCACGGATTCGTGCTACCCGATTCATGTATTTACTGGTGGGCGCCTTTTGGCAATATGCAGCTTCCGTTTTACAGCGTTTATTTAATTGATGGAACAGCGGGGTTTTTATACGGGGGCTACAATAGCTCGGTCATATATAAAACGACTAATACTGGGAATAACTGGACAGCTTTAAGCGCAGGCGCGCCTATCCGCAGTTTTTGCTTCACAGATCACGATACAGGTTTTGCTGCGTCATCCGGAGAGATACAATACACATCTGATTGCGGTTCAAGTTGGCTGCCGCAATACACAGGCGTCAACTCTCAGATAAATTTTATTGATATGTTAAGTACCTTGACTGGATGGGCCGTAGGTGATTCAGGCGTCATTTTGAAAACGACAACCGGAGGACAGATTACGGTTCCGCCGCCCGCATCGCTTCTTGACCCCCGTGACGGCGCGACTGGGGTTTCATTAACTCCTCTTCTTCAATGGATGCAGATGTTTGCGTGTCCCGTTACGTTTAGCTATAAAGTCATGTTAGCGGCCGACTCCCTGTTTGGCCAAATACGGGACTCAGCGACGGTGAGCAATAATTTCTATCAGGTTCCCTCCGGTAAATTACAAAACTCTACGAGGTATTTCTGGGAAGTGCGTGCAATCTCATCGGTTTATGGAGCAGGGCCATGGTCTGCAATATATAGCTTCACTACTAATTTAACTTCAATTACCAGGGTCGGAAGCGCTGTACCTTGTTCATTTGCATTATATCAAAATTATCCCAATCCGTTTAATCCGAGCACAAAGATTAAATTTCAAATTGCACCCCCTCTGCGCACCAATGGTGCGCCACTCCCCCCGTCAGGGGGAGACGTGCCTGCTGTGGCAGGCTCGGTGGGGGTGAGGCTCATTATTTATGATGCGCTTGGCAGAGAAGTTGCAACGCTTGTGAATGAACAATTGCAGCCGGGAACGTATGAAGCGGAGTGGGACGGGACAAATTATCCGAGCGGAGTTTATTTTTATAAGCTGACGGCGGGCGATTTTGTCCAGACAAAGAAAATGGTATTGGTAAAATAATATTTATTATTTGTTTTACTTCCTGACCCCGCCCAACAAAGCGGGGTTTTTGTTTGGGGTTAGGTCTCAAAGCGCTCTTACCGGATCATAACCGGAATGTGTTTTCGGTTAATAGTCAATACCCTTAAGTGTAAATCTTTTTGTGATTTAGGTTAATAAGAAAGAGCCACACCGAAACAGCTAAGAAGCGTTTTCATTTAGTAAAACCTTCTACCAAAGCGTTCAATTTAAATATTGTAAATACAAATATTCCCGCTTAGATTTTCCAACAGTGTTGCTCTTTTTGAGTAACCGAGAAAGGATATTTAGATGATAAACAAACTTGTGCGGGCTGTTTTTCTTGCGCTCTTAACTTCGGGTTCGTTTGCAGGTATAAATCATTATATGATCTACACCGACCCTTTGCCAAATTCAGAAATGATAAATAAAGAAACCGGCATTATTATTAAACCGGGAAATGAGATCGATATCGGAAGTCTCAGAGTAAGGGGCGCTGTGGTAATCAAAGGTTCCGTAAGCGGAGTTAAAACATATTCATTTGCAAATACTAAAGATAAAACACTTCTTGTTCTGAAGCCTTCTTCTCCGTTTGCAGCCGGTGAAACCGTCACTGTTAAGTACACTAAATTAATTAAGACTTCGGAAGGGAAGAAAATTTCCCCATTCGAATATTCATTCAGAATAAAAAATGCAGAACCCGGATCGGACAAACTGCCGGGACTGATGTTCGAGCTTGGCGAGGAGAATTTGAATAGGCTCCTCAACAGACCGCGCCGCCAAAACGTTCAGGGGGGCCCGCCGGAGATCGTTATAACCAATGATAACAACCCCTCAAATGGCGATTTGTTTCTAAGCAACATAGTTTTTAACCTTCAGATTCCCAACCAGCCGTACCTGATAATTTATGAAAATCGCGGGACCGCTTTTTTTGAGAGGCAGCTATCAGGTGAAGCGTGGAACTTCGATAAGCAGCCCTCGGGACTGCTCACTTATTACGACCAAAACGACTACAGGTATTACGGAATGAACAGCTCATATAACATTACAGATACATTTTCAACCGGCAACGGGTATCATACAGACCTGCATGAGCTTCGGGTTCTGGCCGACGGTTCCGCTTATCTCCTCAGTTATGACCAGGAAACTGTAGATATGAGCCAGTATATTCAGGGCGGCGATCCGAATGCGACGGTCGTAGGACTTATCATTCAGCAGATAGACATGTATAAGAACGTAATATTTCAATGGAGAAGCTGGGACCATTTCAGCATACTTGACGCAACTCATGAAAACTTTTTAGCAAGCATAATAGACTACGTTCACGGAAATGCGCTTGAAGTTGAAAATGACGGCAATATTATTCTCTCATCGAGGCACATGGATGAGATCACAAAAATAAACAGGTCTAACGGAGATATCATATGGCGGCTGGGCGGTAAAAACAACCAGTTTACATTCATTAATGACACTGCAAAATTTTCGCACCAGCACGCTATAAGAAGAATAAGCCCGACTAACCTCACACTGTTCGATAACGGGAATTATCATACGCCTCAGTACTCCCGCGCCTGCGAGTATAACGTGAACGAAACAGGCAAAACCGCCACACTGGTTTGGCAGTTCAGAAATACCCCCGATTACTATGGTTCTGCTATGGGCTATGTCCAGAGGCTGCCTGACGGGAACACGCTTATTTCATGGGGAGCTACAAATCCGACCGTAACGGAGGTTACCCCTGGAGGCGTCAAAGTCTTCGAAATGTCGCTTGATACCAATGTGTTTACATACCGCGCATTCAGGTATCCGTGGGGAGATACGCTCACTGGGATCGCGTCAAATTCAGGCGCCCCGAAATCATTTTCACTTAAACAAAATTATCCGAACCCGTTTAATCCTGTAACAAAGATTAAGTTTGATGTTCCAGATGCAGGGAACAGTAGCGGCCGTTCCGTACTGCTGGTTATTTATGATGAGCTTGGGAGGGAGGTTGCAACGCTTGTAAATCAACAGCTCAGGCCCGGAACTTATGAAGCTGAGTGGGATGGGACAAACTCCCCGAGCGGGGTGTATTTTTATAAACTTGAGGCCGGGGAATTTTCACAATCAAAAATAATGGTCCTGATAAAATAATAATTCTCAAATTAAAGCTATATTATTTGGGAATTTCATTAAATATCTAAGGAATACTGTTTAATAAGGTTGTGAATTTCAAAGATTTCAGGTAAATTGATGCAGGGAGGTATACATGAAAACAGCATATTTCATTCTGTTATTTCTTTTCTTTTCTGCAGTTAATTCTTTTTCATTTTCCGGGTGGCATCTTCAGAACAGCGGCACAACAAATGATTTGTGGGGGGTGTCATTTATCGATCAGAATACCGGTATTGCTGTTGGCGACCACGGCACAATTGTCAAAACTACCAACAGGGGCCAGACGTGGTTCCCTCTGAACAGCGGCACGTCAGAATGGCTGCTGAATATTCAAATGGTAAGTTCGTTAAAGGCATTTGTTGCCGGCTACAATGGAAATTTTTATATGACGTCTGACGGCGGCGCCACATGGTCCTCACATCCCAGCGGAACAACATTGGAAATGAGGTACGTCAGCTTTATTGACGCTAATACGGGGACAATTGTTGGAGGCGATAGTTATAACACTGTCATAATCCGCACAACAGATGGCGGCGGTACCTGGAACAGGCAGTATTGCTGCGCGACATACGGATTAAAAGGCGTCTTTAACGTGGATGCAAACATAACTTATATAAGCACCTGGATCGGCGGAGTGGATAAATCAACCGACGGCGGCGCAACATGGAATTGCCAGTCCACCGGGCAATCGCTGGAGGGATTATGTTTTCTTAATGCAAACACGGGAACGATTGTTGGTTACAACGGAACAATCATTAAAACCACCGACGGCGGCGCAAGCTGGGTTCATCAGAACCTGCCCGGAATTAATACATGGTATTTCGGCGTTCATTTTACAAATCTGAATACAGGTTTCATCTGCGGGTATAACGGAACAATTCTCAAGACGGTAAACGGCGGCGATGAATGGCACAGCAATCTTGAGGGTTATTCAAATAACTTTTATATGTTTTCATTTGTCAGTCAGTACACGGGCACGGTAGTAGGTTCAGGAGGCATTATTTTGAGGACGTCTTCATGCGGGGAAGCATATACAAAAGAATCTCAGGGCATAATCAAAACGAGCCGGAATACTCCGGGTAATTCAGAACTGCACAGCGCTTATCCGAATCCTTTTAATCCTGAAACCAGAATTTCTTTTGGCATTTCTGAAAATTCGGGAGTAAAGCTTGTTGTTTACGATATTCAGGGAAGAGTTGTAGAGACTTTAGTAGACAGATATCTGCAGTCGGGCGAATATGAAGTTACATGGTCGGCCGGAAATTATCCCAGCGGGGTTTACTTCTATAAACTGCAGGCCGGCGATTATGTGCAAACTAAGAAAATGGTCCTGGTAAAATAATATTTCCCAAATGTTTTTTGACTTAGCCCCGCCAATTTTGGCGGGGCTTTTTATGTGCAGTTTCTTTAATGTAGATTAGAAAATTTATTAGCCGTAAATTCACGCTCATGACTTATTTAAAACGGCTAATTCCATACTTAAAGCGATACAGGCTTAAGCTGCTTACCGGCTTATTGGTTATTTGCTTAAGCGCCGTATTTACAAATCTGATTCCTTTTGTAATTTCAAAAGCGATCGATTCTATCAAGAATAATGCAAGCCAGTCTTCTCTTCTCAATTATGCGCTGACCACGCTTGGTTTTGCCGCGCTCAGCGGGCTCTTTCTTTACCTGACGCGCCAGACCGTTATAATTGTATCCCGTGAAATAGAAAACGACCTCCGCAACGATTTCTTCGACCATATACTTGACCAGGACCAGCAGTATTTCCATTTTCATCCTACAGGCGAAGTGATGGCGCTTGCTACCAACGATATATCTGCGGTGCGTAACTTTTTCGGGCCTGGCATAATGTATACAACCGAAACTATAGTTAATTTCATAATGGCTATAAGCCTGATGGCTTCGATGAACGTTGACCTTACCTTTATTGCGGTTATACCTATCCCGCTGATATCGTATGTAGTTTACAGGATAGGCAAGGCGGTAAACTATAAGTTCGAGAGAGTGCAGAAACAGTTTTCGGACCTCACTACAAGGACGCAGGAAAATCTTTCCGGCATCAAGGTAGTGAAAGCTTACACAAGGGAAAAGGGCGAGACTGAAAACTTCCGCGCCATATCGCTTGATTATATGAAGAAGAATCTGGACCTTGCCAAAGTGCAGGCGTTTTCATTCCCTATCATGTTCTCGATGATAGGAGTTTCGCTGGTGACGGTTCTTTATGTTGGCGGAAACAAAATAATCGGCGGCCGCCTTACTTTAGGAGAGCTAACCGCGTTTATGATATATCTTGGACTGCTTGCGTGGCCCATTATTTCGCTTGGGTGGGTTGTAAATCTTACCCAGCGCGCTAACGCCTCAATGAAGAGGCTGTGTGAAGTGTTCGATAACAAGCCTGTTATTACCGATAGCACTGTCGGAACGCACGCAGCGGATAACGGAAACGGCGTTAAAAATACAGTGAGTGAGATAAGCGGCAGCATTGAGTTTAAGGAACTTAGTTTCCGTTACCATAAGAATTTCCCGTATGTTTTGAGAAACGTTAACCTGAAGATCGAATCGGGCGAAACGATAGGGATAATCGGGCACACAGGTTCGGGGAAATCCACTTTGGTTAATCTCATTCCCCGTTTGTTTGAGGCGGAAGAGGGAAAAATTCTGTTTGACGGACGCGACATAAAAGAAATTCCCCTTAGAGTTTTAAGAACGTCCATCGGGTATGTGCCTCAGGAAACTTTTCTGTTTTCGGATTCTATCGAACATAATATATCTTACGGCAAAAAAGATATTGATAAAGACCGGATTATCTGGGCGGCAAAGATATCGCAGATTTATAAAGACATAGTTTCCTTCCCAAACAGGTTTGATACGGTTTTGGGCGAGCGCGGAATAAATCTTTCCGGCGGACAGAAACAACGCGCATCAATAGCGCGCGCGCTATTTGCAGACCCGAAGATATTGATACTTGACGATGCGTTTTCGGCTGTTGATACTTACACAGAAGAAGAAATACTCACGGGTTTAAAAGATGTTATGAAAAACCGCACGACTATACTCATAAGCCACAGGGTTTCCACGCTGAAAGATTCAGACAGGATAGTCGTGTTAAAAGACGGCTCAATTGCCGAACTTGGTACGCATGAATCGCTTATTCAGCAGGAAGGCATTTACGCCGATATTTATTTCAAACAGTTGTTAGAGGAAGAACTGAAAGAACTTTGAGTAATGACTAATGAGTAATGACTAATGACTAATGAGTAATGAGAGAAAAAAAATGTAATTTTCAAACCGGCAGAATTGCATGTAGGGCTCTGACGGATTTAACTCACAAATGGCGGAAGAGAAAGAAAAAAATAAAACAGATAACCGCGAAACCGACGAGATAACCGGTAAGGCGTATGACGCCCATCTGATGAAACGGCTGATGAAATACCTGAGGCCGTATTTCAAATGGGTAGTACTCGCCATTGTTCTTACGCTTGGCATGGCTTTTACAAGCACAATACGCCCTTATCTTACCAAAGTCGCTATTGATACATACATTACAAACGGCGACTCGGCCGGGTTGTTAAGGATAATTATACTTCTGTTTGTGATGCTTGTTGTTTCCGGTTTCCTGCAATATGCCATGACTTATCTGACACAATGGGTGGGGCAGAAGACTATTTTCGACCTGCGCATGGAACTTTTTAAGCATGTGCAGCGCCTCTCAATGAGTTTCTTTGACAGGCATCCGGTTGGGCAGCTTGTAACAAGGCTCACTAACGACATTGAAGTGCTCAACGAAATGTTCTCTTCCGGGATCGTGATGATATTTGCCGATGTGTTTACTATTGCGGGAATTCTTTTCTTTATGTTTACTCTAAGCTGGCAGATGACTTTGATATGCCTTTCGGTTGTTATTCCTCTGATATACGCCACCATGATATTCAGGCGGAAAGTCCGCGCGGCATACAGGGATGTTAGGTTCTACCTTGCTCAAATGAATTCATATCTTCAGGAGCATATCAGCGGCATTATGGTGGTCAAGATATTCAACAAAGAAAAGAGAACGATCGACGAGTTTAAGAAAATAAATCTTGACCATACTATTGCAAATAAGAAATCAGTTTTTTATTACGCTGTGTTCTTTCCTATTGTCGAGTTCATCGGGGCGGTTTCAATAGCGCTTATTGTCTGGTACGGCGGCGGCAAGGTTGTCCAGGGTTTGGTTGGCGGCATGACGATCGGTATTTTGATCTCATTCTTCCAGTATTCTGAAATGTTCTTCAGGCCGATAAGGGACCTCTCGGAAAAATACAATATTATGCAGACAGCGATGGCATCTTCAGAAAGGATCTTCCGGCTCCTTGACAGGAAAGATATTATTCCCGAGCCGCAGAATCCGATAGAACTGAAATTAATTAAAGGGAATATCGAATTCCGCAATGTCTGGTTTGCCTATATTAATGAAAACTATGTTCTGAAAAATCTTTCTCTGAATATCAGACAGGGCGAGAAAGTGGCATTTGTAGGCGCTACAGGGGCCGGCAAGACTTCAATAATGAACCTGATTTGCAGGTTTTACGACGTTCAAAAAGGCGAAATTCTTCTTGATGGCGTGAACATAAAAGATATTTCAAAAGAAAACCTGAGAAGCGCCATAGGGCTTGTTGTGCAGGATATATTCCTGTTCTCTGATTCGATAAAAAATAATATCAGTCTCGGCAATGAATCAATAGGCGGCGAAAAAATTATTGAAGCAGCCAAGATAATAGGGATAGATGGTTTTATAGAAAAATTGCCTGAAGGTTTCGGGCAGAACGTTAAAGAACGCGGCGTTACGCTTTCGCAGGGCGAGCGGCAGCTTATCACGTTTGCAAGGGCAATGGCTTATGACCCGAGAATTTTGATACTTGACGAGGCAACTTCGAGCGTGGATACCAATTCGGAAATACTTATTCAGAAAGCAATCGACAAATTGATGGAAGGAAGAACTTCTATCATAATCGCACACAGGCTTTCAACCATACAGAAGTGCGATAAGATAATCGTAATGCACAAAGGCGAGATCAGGGAAGTTGGAAATCACCAGGAACTTTTGGAGATGGGCGGAATATATTCCAAGCTTTACCAGCTTCAGTATAAAGAATCTTTTGCAAGAACCGCAGAATGAAAAAATTAATCCTTGCCACAAAGAACAAAGGCAAAGTACGGGAGATAGTTGAGTATCTTAAAGACCCGGATTATGAAATAACCGGGCTTGACGATAATTTTCCCGGTATAGAAGAAACCGGGGCGACATTTGAAGAGAATGCATCCATAAAAGCTGAGCAGGCGTTTGAACATTATAAAACGCCGACTCTGGCTGATGATTCCGGACTGGAGGTGGATTATTTGGTTGGAGAGCCCGGGGTTTATTCCGCACGGTTTGCAGGTGAAAACGCAACTGATCTGGATAACTGCAAAAAGCTGCTTGAAGAAATGGACGGCGCCGGACCTGAAGAACGAACGGCAAGATTTAAATGCGTTATGGTCTTATATGACGGAACCGACAAACATGTTTTTGAAGGAGTATGCGAAGGAAAAATTATCACTGAAATGAGAGGCAATGACGGATTTGGATACGACCCTCTGTTTGTGCCGGACGGCTTTACGCAAACATACGCTGAGCTTGACTTAGGGATAAAAAATCAAATTTCCCACCGGGGTAAAGCGCTTAAGCAGGTCAAAGATTATCTGCATTGAAGATTACGTCTGAAAATTCTATATTTGTGGCTGTTTCAAATTGCTGGCGTAGCTCAGCTGGTAGAGCAGCTGATTTGTAATCAGCAGGTCGGGGGTTCAAGTCCCTTCGCCAGCTCCAAATAAATAAGGCGGTTAGAGTGAATCTGACCGCCTTTATTATTTTCTGGGGACAGTTTGGTGACAGATTATGTATAGCTAAATTTAATACAAACTATAATTCTCTAAACTTGCATTGACTACAATATTTCGCAATGAATTCATTGGATGACAATTCTACCTCGTCATATAATTTATCGGAATGATAATTAAAGTGTTTGCAATATATAAATATTGCAAGTGATTCAGAAAAATCGATTTGCATTTGTTTTGAAAGTTTGTGAGCTTCTTGAGCTTTTTCATCATAATCCATATAACTTCTTACCATTGAGATACTGGTATCATCATGTTTGCGTAAAGGTAAATTCGTATGGAATACATTTATATGTTTGCACCAATTACCAATCAATGTTTTTTGCATTTTAACGTTACGCATTTGAAGTTTAAATATTTGAATTCTATTTGCCCTTTCTTCATCTGATATATTATCTAACATTCCAATCCAGTTCTCAATCACCTTATTCTCGTTTTCTTCCGTTAAACCGTCCTCCATTTCTCTATTCATTAGTTTTATATTATTTCTGATTGTTTCGCTAATAGATGGGCTGTTCATTATGTCTTTTGCGGATTTTATTATTTCATTATAACCAAATTCAGTTGCTAAATTGATGGCAAGATCAGCATATTTATCACGGTTTTGTTTATCATCTTTAAGTAAATATGTTTGTGCCGCATTATTGTAAACAGTTGCTATGCCATGAATGTTTTTGTTTGATTGATATATTATTAAAGCATTATTCAAATCAGTTAGTGATTTATTTGCCAATTCCTCACTTACAAAATGATATGCGAAGGCAAAAAAGTTATTTCTGCTATCAAATGTCTCAGACCTATTAACCAATATATTTGCTTTTAATCTTAAATTATGCTCATCGTTAGCTATCTTCATTGCTCTTTCAAAACATTCAACTTCTTGAGCAAAGAATACGGAACAATCATTTTCTATTTCATTTTTTTTAGATTCTGAGATTTCAACATGGAAAATAGAGCTTAATCTATTCATCGTCACAGATTGTAAAGCATTATACCAAGATAAGGAATGTGAGATCATCGCCTTATCAATTAATAATTGTGAAATATACAGGTTTTTACCATTGAGATTCGAATTTTCTATTTTATATATTGCTCTATCAATTTCAGTTATAAACTCCTCATTCACTTTTTGATTAATCTCTCGATTCATATTTGGTTTAATCATTAAAGATATTCTTTTGATTTGAGAGTATAGCCCAAATGCAAAAGAATAAATTTCCATATCATTTTCTCTATTGGACTCCTCAATAATTTGTTTCAATTTATCGGGCATATACGTCTTATCCGTATTCTGATAAATTTCTAATTGGAGTATGAAGAAATCTACTAAATTGAATTCTCTTTTCTTTTCCCGTCTAGATTTTAGAATATTTCTGGCCTTAATATATGTTTGCATAGAAAGGCTTCTTGTTGAAAAAAATTCTTCTGTTCTTCCTTTAATGATTAAGAATGAATAATCGTCATTGTAGGATTGTTCTGGAATCTTTTGAGTAAGCTCGTAGATAAATTCTCCCATTCCTTCATTTATTAGATCATTTCCAATGTAATCTATTGTTCTAACAGCAATTTCAAAATTCTTGCCCTCAATCCCAAAAATTACTGATTCAAAATAGTCTTTGTTTTCAAAATAATAATTAGCTAAGTCATTCTTACATTGTACCAATTTATCCACTCCATCTTCTTCTTCGAATTTCTTAAGTAGGAATTCTCTAAAAAGAGAATGAAATTTAAAGATCAAAGGATCATTTTCATAACTAAACAGAAAACTATTTTGTACCTCTAATTCATTGAGCAAACTTAAGGAATCAATTCTTGATAATTCTAAAATGAAAGAAACGTCATTTGCGGTTAATTTGAAGGGAATAGAAATTAATTTTAAATAATTTTGAGTATTTTTGTCGAAATAGTCATATACTATATCAGCGAAATAATCATATATTCTTTTTTTATTCCCCTTTAAATTTTCAATAATATTCTTGACTACATCACTTCCTTTTTGAATAACGATAGTTTGAAATAATGAAATACTTGCAATCCACCCCTCGGATTTTGACGTCAGCAGATGCAATTCTTCATTTGATAAGTTGATTGATAATATTTCCTCAAAATATTTCTTTATTTCATTTTCTTTAAACTCAACATCTTGTTTATTTAAAGTAATGCAATTGTTTATTAGATTTTCGGGATGGTCAATTTCTATTTCTTCACGACCGATAAAAATAAAACCTATGTTTTCAATATACGTTTCAAATATTAAATCGAAAAAATCGGAAAATTGTTTATTGTTTAGATTATGAATATCATCAATAATTATAACTACTTTTTCTTTTATTGATTTCAGTTCTAAAATAAAATAATTTATTAAATCTATATTTGACATATCACCTTTGTAAAAGGAAAAAATAAAAGCAGAAATTGATTTGCCAACATTATTCTGAAATTTATTTATCTCTGCCAATATGTCTTTAATAACTTCGACAATATCTTTTATCCTATTGTCACAAGCGAACCAAATTGTTTTGTATTCTCTTGATTGTATTAAATTTAAAATAATCGCTGTTTTTCCATATCCGGAAGGTGCCCTCAGAAAAATATATTTTGAAAATAAATGCCCCTTAATGAATTCAGTTATATGATTTCTTTGAATTAATTTACCCAAATTAGGAACTCTTATCCTTGTAGAAGTAAATTTTTCCCTAAAGTCTAACTCTACTATTTCTGTGTTCCAAATGCGCAAGTTAGTTTCAAATTCTTTCTCATTATTATAAAATTTAACAAGACTATCAATATCTGAATAGGTGTTAGAACCTCTCTGGAGAATCAAAACCTTCTTCCCTAAACCATGTGCAATCCCAAGAGCTAATAATTTTAGAGCATTTATGGTTTTATTGACTTTTTGAGTCGGACTTAACTCTTCATCAATCTTTGACAAAATGCAAATAAGCATAGATTTTGTTTCTATGTCATTAAAGAAATGAGATATATTTCCATAAAGTTCTATGTCAATAAGATCAATTTTAGTCCCTTTGTAATGTTTATATAAAATTTTAAATTCATAATCGTAGTTATGAGTAGAATCTGTTATTATCCCAATTGAATTTATCTTAGAAATTATTTGTTGAGTATCATCAAATAACTCATTATTTCTATGATCGTATTTCCCTATAGCGTAATTAATAGAAATAACATTCTCTAATTTTGTCTTCAATTCTGATGAATTATTGTACCATAAACCCCATTGGGTCTTTAAAAGCAGAGGTAAGTCAGAAGCTTCATTAAATTGTTTATTATATAATATAAAAAAAGGTTTTCTAATACCAAGTGAGTAACCTAGTTCAAAAATGACGTTTGGATTTATTGTAGTACATTCCCAAATTGTCAAATTACAACTCTCGATCATACTTAAAATCCTGTCTATCAGTATTCCTCCAGGTATTTTATTAATTGGGTAAATAGATTCAACAGATTTGTTGGAAAGCCAAGGTGTTATATCGCCTTCGAACAAAAGTTCAAAATATTTATTATATTCAAATCCAATAAATGCTTTCATTTTATCGATGATAAATTAAAGTTATACATAAATATACGGTATTAGGAACGAACTATAAATGAAACATGGCGTCAATCTATATTAATTCAATTCGTTAAAAATGACCGTTTATGAGTTACTGCTAAATCCTCCGTCAAAATAAACACTAACAGCATCGAATTATAGAGTTACGAACATAAATTATAATGTTCCATTATTGGGCCAAATTTATTAGTTTTGAAAAATATCTGGTATTATTTTAAACCATCAATCATCGTTATTCAAAGCCATTGGAATGAAACAGTCTAATTTTCAAGATGAATTTAGTGGTTTAATATTGTCAAAACATGAATTAATTTCAGTTATCAAAACAAGGAAAATGAATATAACATATTGTTACCATGGAACTCTCCTATAATGAGATAGAATCCTGGGAAAAATTTGAAGATTTAGTAGCTTCATATTTTAGGGAAATCAAAATCGAAAATAATATCATTGATATAAAGGTTAAGCCTTCGGGTACAGGAACAGATGGCGGAAGAGATATTCTAGTAACTTTTAGAATAGCTGATTCTTTAGTTTCCTTTAAAAGAAAATGGATTGTCCAATGTAAATTTTATAATAGAAATTTAAGAAAGTCAGATTTATCCGATATTAACATCCCAACCTTGATCCATGAATATGGAGCAGTCGGTTATTTGTTAATTTGCAAGGAACGTGTTACTAGTGGAGTTTCCAAGATGTTTGAAAATTTAGGTGAAAATTGTAAATTTAAATATCATTATGAATTTTGGCATGGATCTCATTTTTTAGATAAGATAGTCACTATGAATAAATTGCTTCAAAGTTACTTTCCTAAATATCACGAATATACTGAAGAAAGGGAGAAGAAATTATGATGAGAGCGTTTTTATCCTATTCATTGAATGATACACAACAGTACATTTTAACAATTTTGGCTCGAAAATTAAATGAATATGGTTTTTACGTTAATACGACTCATAGTGTATATTCCGTCGAATACGAATTAAAAAGATCCAATCTTTTTATTGGTATATTGACAAGTAATGGAGATTCAAATGAAAAAGTAATTCAAGAGTGGGATTTTTCTATTGCAAATAAAGTGCCTTCTATTTTATTGATTGAAGACAATATTCAAGTCAGCACAAGACTCACCCATCCCAATATTATTTACTTTAATAGATTTGATCCTCAAAATGCTATCCAAGTAGCTCAAGAAAGAATAAAGCGGTTTAGCCCTCCTTTAGTTGCCCAAAAGGAAAATAATGAAAACGCACTAGCATGGGTACTTGGAGGAGTTGCGGTAATTGCATTAATAAAACTTTTATCTGAAGATAAGTAAACTTTGATTTTTGAACAGTGATAGGGAATCAAACATGGACTCAAATATTCCTTCATACTTAACTACACCTTCAACATCTATAATAATCTTGCCACCTGTCAGTACTAAGGTACAGGAATTACCCTATCATGAGCTTTGTTGGGATGATTTTGAAAGGTTGTGCCTTAGGATCGTAAGACTCGATTCTAAAGTTGAACATTGTCAACTATTAGGTATAAGAGGTCAAAATCAACAAGGAATTGATGTTTTTGCAAGGAAACAGGATGAGGATAAATATGAAGTATACCAAAGCAAGAGAATTTCAATATTCAATGCGAGTATACTAAATGGATTAGTACAAAAATTTCTTGATGGCAATTGGAAACCTAAAACTTCTCGTTTTACATTATGTGCGAGCTCAAGTCTGAGATCTACCTCCATAACTACTGCATTCGAAGAAAACGTCAAAAAACTAGGAGAGCTGGGAATAAAGTTTGTTAAATACGACTCAGATGAACTAAATCAAATATTAAGAAATCAACCTGAAATAGTAGATGATTTTTTTGGTAGAGAATGGGTAAAATTATTTTGCAGTGAGGAAGCGGCAGCTCAACTGAATTTACGGAAACGTCTTGACTCCATACAAGTTATAGAATATAGGAAAAAGCTCGGTGAATTCTATAAGATTGTATTTAATACTTATGACCCAGGTATACCTAGTATTATTCTTGATGAAAAAATACCTATAGAAGAAAGGTTTATCTTGCCTGATGTAATGGAAAAAAAAGAAATCTATGTTGAATATACCCAAACAACAAAAACGGAGACACCTTATCAATCGGAAGAACGACAGCAACAAAATACTTTAAATGAAAACAACTCTAAACAACTAGCTTCTGTTACGAATTATTCTTCTCAAAAAATTGAAAAAAGAGTTTCAATTGAAGACTGGTTAGTTCAAAACAAACAAAGTGTTATTTTGGGAGAACCTGGGTCCGGTAAAAGCACTCTAATAAGATATCTAATAATAGATTTACTTCAAGATTCACCTAGATTAAGCAAGTTTAGCGAAAAATGGGGATTCTATTTACCTGTCTGGATTCCGTTTGCATTATGTTCCCAAAAGATATCGCACAATTCAGATATTTCTATTAAAGAAATTCTATACACATGGTTTAAAAAAAATGGAAGAGAGGATTTATTTGTTTTAGTCGAACAAGCCCTAGAAGATGAAAGGCTTTTACTATTAATTGACGGACTTGATGAATCGAAGGATGAATTATCAGCAAAAACAACTTTAGATAGAATCAATATATTTATTGAGGATAAAAAAATAGCACTGATTGCGACGAGCAGACCTTACGGATATATAAAACTAGAAAATAGGGTGCTAAATGCTGAGGTTGCAACTTTGGCGCATTTCTCAAACAAACAACAAGTTCAGTTATCATTAATCTGGTTTAAAACCCGACTGAAATATATCCAAATTGATGTTGACGAACAAGCATTAACCCTAAACGCGGAAAAGATGAGTAAGTCTTTTATCGAAGAACTAAGAAAGGTGGCTAGTGTAAATGATTTGGCAAAAGTACCCATGTTACTTTGTATATTAATTGCTCTTAAAATGCAAAATGCAATTTTACCACAAAGCCGATTTCAAGCCTATGAAGAAATTTTGGAGTATTTTATTACTAGACATCCACAAAGGAGAATTCAAGATTCCGATTTAACGGAAAACCCACTAATTTCTTATTTTGACGATAGTAAATTCGCTTTTTCTCTCATAGCTAACTACATTCAAAATAATTCTGCAGAAGGATTAGTCGAAAGAGAAACAGCTAAATCAATAATTAAAGATTTTCTAATAACTGAATATGGCAATAATATTCAAGAAGCAATAAGAAAAAGTACTGAAATAATAAATATTGGTCAAACTTCACTAGGCATTTTAGTGGAAAAATCTCAATTGGAGATAGGTTTTTTTCACCGATCATTTCAGGAATATTTAACTGCCTATAGATTATCAAAACTTGATATTGACGAACAAATTAGAATTATATGCGGAAACATTAATAACCCATTATGGAAAGAAGTAATTCTTTGTTTTATACATTTAATTAAGAGACCGAATGAAATCAAAAAATTAATAGAACAATTAAGAGATATTACATTTAATGAGAAAGAAAAATATAATGTTAATTTAATTATTTATGAAATAATCTTTGGGAATTTTGATTGCCCTTACGAGTTAAGGAAAACAATTGCCGAAGAAGCATTTAATGATGTAGAAACTCATTTCTGGAACTCTTATAAAGAGAATGTTTTGAGTATTTTAATGGGTGGGCTTAACTTCTCTTCGCTAAAAAATTTGATTGAAGCAAGGATTAATAGCTGGTTTCCAAACAGAATTTTATGGAGAAACAAGGTTTTTAATACTTTTAAAGACTGGGAAAATAAAAAAGAAGTTATACCCTGTTTACTGAAAAACTTGTACGATGAAGAAATTGAAAATAAACTCAGTGCCGCACTCTGTTTGGCTGAAATTTCAAATGGCAAAATTTCTATAAGAGATAAACTAACTGATATGTCACTGAAAGAGCTGGATTTAAATACTAGAGCTGCGGCTTTCGAAGCATTGCTTCAAGGATGGCCGAATGCTGGCATTATTGATGAATTTATTAAAATCAATTCTGATTCATGTGTGAATGTACTAAAACTTATGAGTATAAAAGGAAAAGTAAAAAAACAAATAGTTTTAGAGAAAGATTTGGATGATTTATTGAATATGTTAACATATAGTAATATTTATTATGCTTGGAAAAATTCTGTCATAGAGTGTATCCTTGAAGGATGGAAAGGGACACCTTTATTAAAGAATAAATGTTTGTCATATATTCAAGATTTTGGGTCTGAAACATTTATAACTATACTTATAATAGGATTTCCAAATGATGATGACATAGCCCTAATAATACAAAATCAACTTGAAAATGATAAATATCCATTTTCTATTCTAGATGGGCCATGGAGATGGATAGGTATAAACTTCAAAAATAATAAACTACTTTCTCCAATAGTTCAGAATTGGATACTAAATCAAGATCCGTTTCACAATAGAGAAGTAAGCTATCTTGTCCCATTATCAAAAACAGAAAGTGTAAAACGTAAGTTAATATCTCAACTCGAGGATAAAAATTCTTTTCCTCATTGGACTGTACGTGCTTTATTAGAAAACTGGGGCATAGATGATAGTGATGTTAATAAAACATTGATAAATTTAGTTAATACTAACACGAAATTTGCTTCCCAGGTAGCTTTTTTTCTTCCTCAAATCATTACTGACAAATCAGAGTGTCTGAAAAAACTTATTGAACTACTGAAAAATCCTGAATCGCACCGTCAGGATTTTATATTAGACGGAATTATTAGATTAGGCATTGTGAAGTATGATGACCCTTTAATTGACTATATCATTGACGATGTACTAAATAGTGAGAATCTTTGGATGATGTTATATGAAGATATTATCTCCATGCTTGTGACAAACTTTTCCCAAAATAGGAGAGTCGAAAAGTTAGCTTTAACAAATATCCCCAAGGTTATTAATATTTTACCTTCAGTATCAATCTATTATAACCATAAACCAGAAATCAGAGATGAAATAATTTCATATTGTACTCCGTTATCAAAGAATCTTAGAAATATGATTTCAACTCAATTAGGTGAAAAATTATATGACAAATATTTCGCCCATAATATTTTGAGTAAATATCAAGAAGAAATACACCCGAACATTAAGATACAAACATCAATTGGCTTTTATGAAAATGTTGTTTATAATAATCTCGGTTATGATGAACAAAAACTATCGGAGGAATTAATAAAACTTGGTCCTGAATATCAAGAAACCAGAGAAGCGGCTTTTTGTGGTACAATTGCTTTAAATAAACCTGAATTAATTAGAGAGACTAAATACAAAACAGACTATTCAATACATTTAAAATATGGATTTGATGACTGTCCATCCATAATTAAGTTTCTTTTAAAAAACTGGGAATATTTGAATATTAATTTTGGGGATGAAATCTGGAAAATTCTTGACTTAGATGTTCTTCGTGTATGGACTGTATTATCAAATTATGTAGATGAGTATCCTTATGTCAAGGAGCAACTAATTAATTTTGTTAAAACTACTGGAATAAAAGAATATGAGCCCCCGTTGTTACAATTTTTGAATAATCACTTTCCAAAATCTAAATTATTGGCAGATTGTTGTTTAGAATCAATAAACGGAAGAAGCAGAGTTGATGCGGGTTATATTTTAGGTACCCAATTTGAAGGCGATGAAGAAATTTATAAGCAAATTTATCAAAAAAGAGAAGTTTACTGGCTCCATTATAATGACGGATTTATTATAGCCTTATGTAAAGGGTGGAAAGATAAAATAGAACTAGATGAAATTTATGGTGTGTCAGAAAAGCGTAATAGAGTCAGCATTGATGGTGAAATTTTTCTTATCTGTTTAAAATCAACGACTGAAAATGTCATGGATAAAATATGTGAGCTTATAAGAAATCATAACGCCTACTTACATCAACTCTCTCTTAAAGAAATAATTCGAAGAATAAAGAATGATGAAAGTTTAGAAGAATTAATGACTAAAAAACTCTTTTCTGCAACCAGTATTGATGAGAAAGTCTCTTTGATCAATTTATTAAATAGGGCTATTATTTTTAATAATGACTTAAAAGATTGGCTTATGAAAGAGATGAGTAATCAAAGAGAAATGGCTTCTCCTGAAATCGGTTATGACTTAACCGACAATAAATTTAAATCAGTAATGGTTTCAATATTAAGTACTATATGCTGACGATATCCTTATTAGCAATAGCAACTCCTTTCAATGCAATTAAATATTATAAACATAAATACTAAGAATGGAGTTTAGGGACCCTGAATAATTGGATCGGGGTTCGAGTTCACAAGGTGCACTATTCTAATCTCTTTAAGTTTAAATAACTTAGTGAGGTTTTTTATTTTCTTAAAGCTTTTACTTTAAAATCTCCTTACGATTTGGTCACGTTTTTTTTAGACCCATTCTTATCCAAATTAAAACACCTAGAATTACAGATTATCCTGTGAATACTTGAATTACATTTATTAAGTGGATAAAAATCTCTATTTTAGAAATAATGTCTCAAATTCTTATTAATTTATTAATATTCAAAATGAGAGAAACATTGTTAATTGGACATGCTAACCCAGAAGATAATCCTTTTGCGTTATGGTTAAGTTCTCGTTTAATGAAAGAAGGTTATTTTGAGAAATTTATCCGGTGGGGAACACGATTTTTGGGAAAACATTCAAAAAACAATACGAGAAAAAGCTGCAAAATACATTCTTGTTCTATCCCATAATACCTTTTCAAAAGCCGGTGTAAAAGATGAATGGGAGTATGCGAGAAGCATTGCTCAAGAATTTAAAATTGAAGATTTTATTATCCCTGCAAGGATAGATAATGTTTCATATAATGAAAGAATTGGCTTAAATAGAATAAATGTAATTGATTTTAGTGATACATGGAGGGATGGTTTTTTAAAATTAATAAAAAAACTGAATAACGATAACATTCTTAAAACGGATACGCAGAATTCAATATATCAATTGCTCGAAAGTGCGGTTAATATTTACAATTCAGTAAATAGTAATTCGGAAAAGTATTATACGAATTTATTGCCTATTAATAATTTACCTGAATATTTATATGTTTTTAAATTTCATAGCGATACTGCCGCCAAAGCTATACGAAACGAATGTAGCGGTTATCCGATTTGTTTAAACGGAAACTTATTATTTTGTTTTGAAGAAAATATTCCATCTGTATTAACCAAAAAAGAAAATATTAAAATAAGACCACAAAAAAAATTAAAGATAAAAGTTTCTGATATTCTAGTCGGAGTCAAAATCACTAAAGATTTTGAAATTGGTAATCCACTCAACAGTTTGAAGGCATTATTGAGAAACGCTTATCGCGATTTTTCATACAGTAAGCTTTTGTTGAAATATGAAATGTCTAATAAGGGATTTTGCTATTATTATAAGACAGGAACTATTGAAAATAACAAGGTTAGCTACATATACCAAGGTAAGAAAAAAACTAAGAACTTGATTGGAAATTACAGTAAAAGGGTATTGGTTCCTTCATTAGGTGAATATGAAACAATTGAATATTATTGGCATTTTGGTATAACGTCAAGAGTTTTGACGGACCCCTTTTTATGCTATTCACTTAAAACTCATATACTGTTTTCAGATGATGGAGAGAATATTTGGGAAAGTGATAGTAAGCTGCACTCTGCGCGGCGGGATAAATGCAGAATGTGGCATAACGCTGAATGGAGAGAGATTTTTCTTGCCTTTATCCATTCTTTAGGAAAGCCCGATGGATTTATAGAAATTCCTTTGTCAAAAACTGCCCGATTACAAATTCCAAGCCAGCCCGTGATATTTAATTCATCAGTTGGCTATGTAGAACCAGCTGATTTTGAAAGAATGTTTTTGTTGCGTAATGAACGTGAAGAAGAAGTTGAATCAACAGCGGAAAGCGAGGAGGAAAATGATGAGGCAGAATAAATCTTTCCTGAATATTAAAGGCCAGAAAGTAGAATCTTTTAATGAACATTCCAACTTAAACTTATTTTATATCAAGGAGCCAACTTTAATGTTTGGCCACAATCAAAAAACTGAAGATCCAAGAGATGGGCTGATATTATGGGGTCCCTATGATAAAAGTCAAACAAATAATTTCAATATTGGGATTATTGGCGAATCAATCGGCATTGGGAGATTAAAGAGATGGCTTGAAAAGATTAGAAAGCCGATGATGAGTATGGATAATGATATAGCCCGGCCTTTTTTCCCCGGTTTTGAATCCACATTTGAAGTAGGGATTAACTTCCATTCTATACAAGAAATCGAGATTGATCCAACAGCAATAGATAATTATTTACGATATTCCGATAGGCATCAAAGAGTAAAACATCTTGTTGACTTATTCACTGAGGAACTAATCAAATTTAAGAACGAAGAGGAGCATACAAATATTCAGGTATGGTTTATCGTAATACCTGATAAAATTTATTTATATGGTAGACCGAAATCGGTTATTCCTATTTCATCACAAATATCAAGGAAGGTTTAAAGAGAAACGAGCGCTTTGATAGTTTCCTATTTGAAAAATATAACGCGTTGCAAGAAGCCTATAATTATGAACCTCATTTTCATCATCAAATGAAAGCAAGGCTCTTAAAGCATAAAATTATCACTCAAATTATAAAAGAAAGTACCATTGCATACGAAGAAATAGGACATTTGCCTCAGTTTAGATTAGAAGGAATTCGTAAAATGGATACAAATAAAGCTTGGAATATATGTACAACTTTGTATTACAAGACAGGTGGAAGACCTTGGAAATTAGGCGATATTAGGCCTAAGGTATGTTATGTAGGATTGGTTTTTAAGAAAGATGAAAAATATACCAACCCTAAATTCGCGTGCTGTGCAGCTCAAGTGTTTCTTGATTCAGGTGATGGGATGGTATTTAAAGGTGATGTGGGTCCCTGGTACAGCCCGGATAACCAACAATTCCATTTGAGTAAAGATGCGGCTAAAAATCTATTGGAAAAAGCTTTGAATACCTATTATGACAAGAATAATAATACCTATCCCGATGAAATATTTATTCATGGACGGACTTACTTTGATGATAATGAATGGGAGGGTTTTACCGAGGCAAGCAAGGGAAAATCTAAAGTTATCGGTGTTCGAATACGGGATGATAGGTTGATTAAACTCTATAGAGAGTTTGAATACCCGGTTTTACGAGGTTTGACATATATTATTAACAAAAATTCAGCTTTATTATGGACAAGAGGTTTTGTCTCAAGGTTACAAACGATTATAGGTACAGAAACCCCAAATGCTCTCAGCATTGAAATTATAAGGGGGACAGCTGATATAAGAATAGTGTGTAAAGACGTATTAGCGCTTACAAAACTAAATTATAATGCCTGTATTTTTTCAGATGGAATTCCTGTAACTTTAAGATTTGCCGATTTGATCGGCGAAATTCTAACAGCAGCTCCATTAATTGAGGATGAAATACTACCTTTCCAGTATTATATTTAGGTGATTATTTCCCTTTGATAATAAATATAAAGTATCAAAAAGGATTGCTTAATGTTACCAATTATCTAATTATTAAAAATGAAAATAATAAATATGCCAAGAAAAATTAGGATACCTCCTATCGCAGTTGAGCTATTAATCTGATTCTCACGGTATAGTAAATGAGAAAAAATAGCGATGAATATAGGATAAGAAACTTCTATTAAGCCCGAAAGAGTAGCATTTTTATCAGTAATTGAAAAAGCAATACAGATTTCCGCTAATAATAATCCAATAGTCTCTGCGGTAATTAATCCGAGCAATTTTTTGGAAGATAATATTGTGGAGATGTCATGTGGAATGATATTTGAAAAGGAAGCAACAATAAAAGTTGTCAAAAAGACAAATAACGAACTTATCGATAATGAAGTAAGGGGAGATATTTTATGATAAACTTGTTCGTTAATAATGTACGTGATTCCCCAGAGAATTGAAGCGGATATTCATTACAAGCGTTAGCTGTTATGAATAAAGAAGGGATATTAAAATAATTCCAAATGTATCCAGCAGTGTCTATTCCATATGACTTTACCTATTATGTTGAGGTCAATTAAGACTAAATCCGGCTTATTCCTTTGAACTCCGGTTTATAAGTCTTTACTAATTATTTCATATAAATAAGCGGAACCTTTAATAATCTCTTTGAAAAAAATAGTGCTTAAGTTTTCCATTTCTTAATTTATTTTTATGTTTTCTTTTAGCTTTACATATTGAAGGGTTATTGGGTTTAGTTTGTGATAAATGAAATATATAAGGAAAACTAATAGGTTTACCAAACTAAAACTATTCTAATTCCACATCTGCAAATAGACGGTTATATACATCGCGATATCTTATTAAACATTTTACCCGTGTTCCGACCAGACTGTTCATACTATATCCTGTAGTATTAGATGCCACAAAAACAGTTTCAAAATTGTTATAATGGAACTTATTATGTTTTCCTATATGAGTAACATTCATCTTAAAGGTTTTGCTATCTACAATATATGTTACAGGTCCGATTGCAGTATCTAACATGTTTTATTTCTCTCTTTTTTCTGATTTTATTTTAAGTATTTTTCCTTGCTCTTCTTCTTCTCGTTTTCTTATCGTAGAAGCAATATTGTCTGCCTCACCAGCAATTCCATTCAGTGAACTAAGTTCAGAATCAAACGGCGTAGCGGCGTGCCCTTTAAAACTATATCTTATTTTATGGTCAATTTCACTCCACCCTTCTTCAAAAATTGTTCTTACCTGAATCTCAGCAAAATGGAGTTCTTTTGTTAACTGAGTTAATATTGTGTAATGTACTGATCTGTAATTTTTTTTATGTTTTAATTTCTTACATCCATTCTTTTTACATAAATCCAGAAAATGGTTGTCATCTCCTTCTCTATAATACACAATAGGTTTCTCGCTTTTTTTAAGCTTAAATCTCTCTCTAATAAACCCATTAATACTATACCAATCATTTTTAAAAGTGTGAAGAATTCGGATACCAATTAAATCATTGATTTCTTGCTGGTAGTTTTCAAGATTTATTTTTCGGCCCGGCTGCTCTATTTTTTTCCTAATAATTTTTTCTACCAGGCTGTTAGGGTCTTTTACTCTATACCTAACCGAATGAACACCTTGGTCTTTAGCATCTTTTGTAAAAAAGATAGCTACTATAGCAGCAGCTGAATGTTCTAATTTATCTTTTAATGTAGAGTAGTGTTTAAAAATTTCTTTTAAATCTCCCCATTCAAGTTTAGCTTTTGCAAAGTCTTCTTTTTTAATATGATACTTTTCTAAAAACTCTCTGCGCGGGAGCAATTCTCCAGTAAGTAATGAAGTAGAAACTGTTTTCTTTTTTGTTGCGGTTCGTTTCAAAGGATAAATTCTGATTTTAAATAATTCTTAATTTACTCATTATTTTCTATTTTTAAAATACACTTAAGTTCATTAAAAATGCTTGGTAGTGGTATACCACGACTTATTTCTATACTGTCCTTCCCTAAATCTTCCCCAGTAACACTACGCCAATTTACTATAAATCCTGAATCGAAAAAGCTGCAATGTCTGCATTCAGATCCTCTTTACTCCATTTTCTTAAATCATCAATTAACTTATCATAGTCTTCTTCTAAGATAACTCTATAATTCGCCTTGTCGTAATGCGGATTGTAATACGCTTGAAAAACAGGTTCTTTCTTTTCGTTCAATTTTACTTGTTCCAAAATGAAACAAATATATTTTCCGAAATAGTCAGTAAATATTTTATACCATGACTCAAATGAGTTATTTGAGGTAAAATGAACCGTTGTTTCTACAAAACATTTTATATCTGGACAGTCGCCATAAACTAATAGTTTCGCCAAAGTATCATGAATTAGACTTTCATCAACCTCTGTATCCATATTCTTTATACGTACATCATAGCTAATAGTAAAATAATTGAAGTTTTTGGATAAGAGTTTCCTCAACGCTGTTTGCATAAAATTTACCCCTTATTTTAATTAAAATACTAAGATAGATTAAAAAATATGCTTAATCCATACGAATTTCAAAAGAAAACTTTGGGTATGTAAATTATGTTTTGACCGAATTATGGGCAATGATATACCTAGCAAACCATGCGAATTTTCGCTATTTTTGACTATGTATGAATTATTGGGTTTATTAAAACCAAAACGATTTGGCAGTTGACAAGTAAACTTTTTTACGTATATTTGTATTCTTTGGGAAAGAGCAAAAAGGAAGTGGGGGATTGCTTCAAAATTTTGCTATTTTTAAGCAATCATAAAACACACTTCCGAAACTTCTATCCACAAAACAGCATTGAATATATTACCCACTGGTTTCAGTGGTTGTTAGTTTGTTAATTATTAGCAATATTAATTTATGTTTGAGTAAAGCCATCGGACTGCTCCCTATAAGTGCTTGAGAAAACATAAAACGATTAGAACAAGAAAGGGAAAATAATTGTCGTAATTAAAAGCAGACAATTACAATTTTTAGAATCACAAAAAAAACGGACAAAAATAAAATGGAACATAAAATAATACAAGCAATCCAACTCCAATTAGCAGTTATGCTTATTAAAGAGGGCGAGTATTATGTAGCTTATTGCCCTGCTTTAGAATTATCTACTCATGGCGAAAACGAAAAAGAAGCAAAAGAATATTTTGAAGATGCCGTGAAAGAATTTCTAAAAGATACTATGAAGATGGGAACATTAGAAAGATTACTTTTGAAATTTGGATGGAATTTGAGAAGTTCTGAATATGTTCCCCCCAGAATAGAAGAGAAAATTGATTTCAATCAATTTCATGATTATAAAATAGTCAGAGAACAAGTCACTATACCTGAGTATGCTTAATGCCTTTCAAACCTTGCCCTATACATATTTGGAGACAGTTTTTACAACGCATTGGATGTAAATGCATAGGGACAAACAAACATGAAAAATGGATGAAAGATGGATTATTAAGACCTGTAATGTTTTCGCCTGCCACAAAAGAAATCCCCGCTATGGTTATTAAAAGCAATCTAACTACGTTGAGCATGACTTGGCAGGATTTCGAAAATGTTGTAGCCTCTCTATAAAAAATTCTTATGCCTTCTTTGGTTTAACTTTCAAAATTTTCAACATAGCCTCTTCAAACGTCATATTGCGATTGAGAGGCTTTTCTATTCGCTTCTCTTTGTGTTTAATTTGTTTTTTATGCTTTTCTTTCTTAGACATTTTTTATTAAATTCTTATACATTAATCTACCATTTACTTTAGAAATTGTCAATAATAAAAAAGGCAGTTTTGCAACTGCCTTTTTTATTTACTACTTATCGCTCCTGATGTAGGACTTGAAACTACGACCCTCTGATATTTGTAATCAGCAGGTCGGGGGTTCAAGTCCCTTCGCCAGCTCCAAAAAAATCAGGCGGTTAGAGTTAATCTGACCGCCTTTTGTTATTTTTTTGGGACAGTTTGGTGACAGATAATTTTTTTAAAATATACATATAGCATTTAATTGGATATTACAAAACTAATGTTACTCAAGATTGTTTGAAAAAAATACATGAGAAAAGCCAAGTTATAATTCGTACTTAGTCCATCTTCCCATCGGATGATTTGATATATATATTGTCTTGGGTAAGATACACTGATTTTCAAAAGTAACCTCGGCAACATCGCCTACGCCATATTGGAACCCGTCTGCGTTTGTAAACGTATCATTTCCTCTTTTAGGTGCTTTACCACCCAAATGAAAATTTGCCCTTAAAGCACCCGAATTTAGGCGTGAAAACTTAACTTGTGGATTCAAAGCAATAATTTCAGAAGTATCGACTCTAATAATTTGAGGCTGTTCATCCCGATACCTTTTAAAATGTCTTTTTAAACGAATTAGATTTGGCCAAAAAAATATTCTTTCATTTAAATATATATAGTACTGTTCACAGGTCATACCATTAGTTAAACAACCTTTTAATAGTTTTTCAGATATAGGTTTTTGATCTCTTAGATCAAAAGTAATACCATTATGACTTATTCTTTGATGTTTCAGTCTTTTGGATTTTAAAATTTTATCCGGCATGAGTGGATTTGTTAATTCGACTATTCTTTTTGTACTATACAATTCTCCAGTAAGTAAAATATTAGTTATGTTATCCTTACTTGTTAAATGGTATAAATCTGGACGATGCCTTATAAAATTATCAATATCCATCTTTAAACTTCCAACTCCTTCTGTCTATTATGCTTCTGTAATCAAAACGGGTACTTATCAAACTAACTGGGGCTTCTGAACATCTTTCTATTTCATCAATAAACTCTATAGTTTCAGAAGTCAATTGCTCGAACCGTCTAGCTTTTTTATTTTGTACATTTATATAATCAACGAAAGTTAGAGCTATATCAGTTGGTGAGTTTAGTTCACAAGATTTTCTAAATAAATACCAACTGAATTCGGCGACTCGCCGTCTTCGTTTTGTCGTAGAGGTCTTCTCAATTTCAAGTAATTCAGCTAGAGGTACACCTGATCTCTTTGATATTTGCTTCCATTCCAATTCAGTGCTTTCGAAGCTGCCTGAAGTACCATTTTCCGGGCTTTCAACTCTAATCGGATAACATCTTGTAACTAGAATTATTTTCCTTAGTCGGCGTGGTGATATACCGGCCTCAGCAATGCAGCCATTGACGGTAGTATCTCTGGAAGTAACAAATGGGTAAAGTCCATGATGTATACTTAACATTGTACCTTGTGTACCCTCAAGTAAAACTTTTCCATTATTTCTATATACTTTCTCTAATGCTTCGGAAGCCGATCCTAAATAGCCCTTTAGTTCCTTTTCAAAGAAGTGTGCTTTATTTTTATTATCACTGTTTCTATTAAGAATATTATTCGCCGTGGCAGCTCCAACTCCTTGACCAGTGGAACCTATTCTTTTTACAATATTTTCCTCTTTTTTAATATCCTCTTTTGTTATTATTGTTGCGTTGTAATCAATTACCAATCTGTCCGTATCATATATTTTATATTTTTCTATTTCTGTTTTGAGTGTATCTATATTAATGACAGCCCCAGGTCCTATAATTAATTTTGCGTTTAATGATTTTATTGACCCGGAAGGTAATATATGAAAGACATATGGGTCTGGTACTGCATATACTGAATGACCCGCATTGGGACCCCCAACTCGTACTAATGCATCGTAGTCAGGTGCAAGATACGCACAGATTTGACCTTTCGCCTCAGAACCAAATTGACCCCCAATTACTACATCAACACACGGATTTGAAAGCTTAGATAAAATCCCCAAAAAGCTAGCAACCTTAGTATATACATCTTTTTCGCTAAGTCTCTCTGTATTTACTTTCAAATCAGCTAAATCAATTAATGAATTGACTTGTTTTTCTGTGGGGTCACTTTTTATAGCAAAATATTGATTCTTTATTTCATTTAATGTTATTCCTGGGTTTTTCTTTTTGTTTCTTTCTATGTATCTTTTATAGAGTACATTTGGCGAACAGCTTAAATGTACATGTACTACAGAAGTTCCAAAAGATTCCCTGAGATATTTTATTTGGTTGCTGATTCTTACAGAGTCAATTGAAAAAAAATTAAATTCTTTATGTTTATAATACGTTTCTTTAAGAAAATAATCTCTGACCCATGAACCTTTTGTCCTTTTATCTAAGTGTGCACCAAGCTGCTGTAAATCTTTGCGCTTTTCCAGATTTCCCAACTTCGCAATAAGATCTCTAGTATGAAATGCTTTGAATCCAAAACAACTATTTAAATTGTTAGATAAAGTCGATTTACCGGAACATATTTCACCGCTGACAACAACAAATAATTTATTCTTCATCAAAGAGGGTCAGGCTATTTTTTTGTTTGGTTTTAATCTCTGTCCCGGGTAATTTGTAGACAGTGACCGATATATCTTTCAGAATTAATTCTTCAAATATCATTCCTTCAATTATTCCCCATTCTCCCCCAGCTTGACCCGAGCCAATTGGTGGAATGTGTACGCTTCCTTTCAAAGTTTTTGCTTCTTCTGCCAGTTTTCCAAAACATGATCTCAAACTTTCGTACCTTAAGGGAATTCTCCCTCCTTTAGGTCTAATTCCATCTTGAGCCAACATGAAACACACATAGGTATCATCCGATAGCTGGAATAAGTGTGTTTTTCCTAAAATAAAATTTTTCCTATCTTGTTGCCAGTTTTTCAGCTCCTTAACAATTTCGGGATACCTTGATTTCATTGATCTTCCAAAACCAAACCCCAATCCTAGGCTTGTATTTACTATTTGCCCTATTATCTTTATACCTGAGCCTCGGGGTTGTGTTGCATCACCTAATACATCATTAATAACAATAGGTTGAAAATTCTCTTGTCCAACAGGTGCAATTAATATCCCAACCCTTTGAGCTTTTTGTTTCTTTAATGATCCCAGACCAATTGAAAAAAGATTGTATTCGTTACCTTTGAAAAGGTCCCAATTTTCTCTCCCTTTTGAAGTCCAACCTGGGTTAGCACACTCATATGCTTTGGAAAATGTTGGTATAACGTATTGTTTAGGTATTGGTATATTAAAGCTCTTTGACAATTTAGAATAACCTACTACTAATTTATCTTTTGTTTTAGAATCAAAAAATGCAATACACATTGAACATGATTTTTCAAGAACTTCAGTAAATCTTAATAAAACAGCTTCTAAAGATGCTCCATATTTATTTGCTAACTTAATTAAGCTGTCAATATTTAATTCTACTGCATTGGCTTCTTCGGCAAAAACCGATTGAGGTAACAATATTTCAGATGCTCCTATATTGCATAACATTTCCAGTTCCCATGTATCTTGCTGCTTTTCTTCTCTATTTCGTATACGATCCGAACAGTCTGGAAAAAGAGTATGTGTTAGTTCGTGCGATACAGAAAAATTTATTCTTTGTTGTCTTTGGTAAGGATTGAATTCAATTTGGTACTTTCTATCTTTTAGTGGAATAATACGAGCTTCGATAATTGTATCATTGGGTACAACATTAATTTTCAAAACTTCTGCTAGTTCAACAGGATTAAAAGGAGGCCCACTCCAGCCTTTCTGTAAAGCATCTGATATTAATCCTCTCGCTCTTTTTATTATTTCATCAATCGGATCTGGGTTTTTAGATGTTTCGATTAATTTGATAACAGATGGATTTTTCCATTCCCTAGTATTCATGTATTAATAAAGTAATGATTTAAGCACAGAGAACAATTTAGCAAACTAATTGAAAACAAAAAGCTACTAAATTAAAGTACAATTTATATTCCTTACGCTATATTTTTTCGATAATTCTGTAATTATTTTTATACAACCATTTTCCCAGAAGTAAACACATTTACTTCTTAATTAAAACTGCCTAGTGAAACTGAAGATTCTTGTAAAAATTTTGAGATATTTTCGACGGTCTCTAATGACTAATCCATACGACGAATAAAAAGGCTATTTGAGGCTAAATGTCAAAAAGTTAAGCAAAGTCTGTCCGAAATTAGCAACCTGTGGAAGCCTTTCAATGGCATATTTATTAATTTTGTATAAGAAAAATAAACAGAGGAAAAATTGCTAAAAAAAATGAAACTAGTTCATTCGGTTATCAGATCATTAAATAACTATCGATTATGTTGTGATTCAGTCGCTGAATCTACTCTCGGCACTATTTCATTCATTGTATAATGAACAAACTGTTTACCCAATTCTGTCAGCATATATTGTTTTGTATCCTCAAAAGCAGATTCCATTGTTGTTGTCTTTCTTCTTGTTGAAGGCTGACGTTTTTTTATGAAACGCCCATCCTCTGTGGTTTCACGAGCCTGTCTTATTACTCCACCGGTACTTAAATCACGAATAAGTTTTTTAAAAAGGTCAGCTTCTGCGGAATCTTCTCTAACGATTTCACCGTGGAGAGATTCCCAGATATCATATCTTGTGACGCCAGGGTTTGAATAAATTTCTCTTATTACAGCAAAATGCGCTTCGTGATAACTATTCAACCAATCTACAAAAAGTCTTAACAAATCATCAGAACACAGGTTTGTTCCAGCAGCATTACCAATTAGATTAGCAACATATTTCCTTTTCTCTTCAGTATCTGCATTGTCCCATGCACGGAACGCTTTACGGACAATGTCAAGATATTCTTCACTTTGAATTCGGTCATCAATCGTATCCCCAATGTTATTGAAACCATCAGTTATTTGATTAATAGTCAGCTTAAGATTTATGATTTTCTTTGAATGTTCTTCGAGCCACTGATTTTGCAAATCTTCTCTCTTAGCATCTGCTTTTTCTGTTTTCATACTTGCGGCAGCAGCAATAAATCCCCCCACCCAAGGAATCACGCCTAAAGCAGCCATGACGAACTTTTCAATTGCTTTTCGATAAGTTGTTTTTGAAGTGCCCGCTATTTCCGTTTTGAAATATTCAAGACCCTTTTCCTCAGAGTCGTCCGTTTTCACTTCCAAATTGTCATCCATTTCGTCTATATCTTTTCACTCACCCGATCTCATTTGCCATTTTGTTTGTTATGCTTGGCTTTTTCTTCAAGAATAAATTTATTTAGCCCACCCTGATTATTTGGTGGAACGACTTTTCCTTTTGCAAGAGTAATCTCTTTATTGCTACCAGAAGCTCTATATAGTCCAGATACTGGAGCTTTCTCGCCAGTTCTAACAATTATTTTTTTTGACATTTCTGTCTCCTTTCGTTTAATTTTAAAATACGTATACCCTCAATTATTTGAGGGTATACAAATATAAAAAGATTAATTTGAATTATCAATATATCAATATATTGCAGGCTTTTAAAACTATTATTTTTATTGACGAATTTTACTTATATTTGTTTTACAATATGGAACTTACTCAAAAACAAAGAAACATTTTAAATTTCATAACTGAGTTTACTATTGGAAATAGTTACCCACCTACATATTCTGAAATTAGTTCAGAGTTTGATATTTCCACTACAACCGTTCAGGAACATATAGGAGCCTTAATACGAAAAGGATGTATTGAAAAATCTGGCGGTATTGCGAGGGGTTTTATTGTAAAGAATAAAAGTGTTAGTGAATTTTCTAAAGCTAAGAACAATGTTAAATTAGTTCCCATTATTGGACACGTTTCTGCTGGGCATCCTGTTTTGGCTTATGAAAATATACAGGGATATATTTCATATGACAGTAAAAGACGTACAATTAAAAATCTCTTTGCACTTTGCGTTAAGGGCGATAGTATGATTAATGCCGGTATTTTTGAAAATGACATTGTAATTGCAAGACCTCAGAAGGGAGCTGAAGACGGCGAAATAGTTATTGCATTGTTAGGAAATGAAGCTACTGTTAAAAGATTAAAAAAGGATAAAGATGGATATTATTTAATGCCTGAAAATAATAATTATGAGCCAATAAGACAGGAATTTGATGTTTTAGGTAAGGTAATTGCGCTGAAAAGGACCGGGGTTATTTGATTTTTATTCTTTTATCAATTATTCAATTGTTTGCTCGCTTCATTCTTTAATCAAAACTCTTTCCCCAATAAAAAGAGCCCCTTTAGCATTATTCCACTAACTTAAATAGATATTGTTATCCTTATTATTCAATTTCACAAGTCTAAGCATTCTTTTTCATACATTTTCATTCAGGCATTAATTACTTTTACTTTTCGCTTATCTCTGCATCTCCACAGAAGCCAAGGGAGGATCAAACTCCTGACCTCTTGAATGCCATTCAAAATATAAAAATGCATTTATAACTATCCATACTAAAATCTGTTATTTAGCATTCTTCTTAAAAGGCAATTTTCTACATAAGTTGCTTTATTCTATATTATCCGTCCCCAAAAATGACTCTGAAACGATGAACATTTTATTTCAGCCATGTTGTAACTGGATAAAAGAAACCTTATGTTTTGCTAGAAATGGGAAATGCAAACAAAGGAAACCCTGCTGCTGCCAATATTTACCAAATTTATATTTGTAATCAAAATCATAACGTTTCTTTGATATAAATATGCGACAGGAATTAACCACAAGTGATAGGGGGGATCTTTTTACATTATTATAATCAATCTTGCATTTTTTTTTGGCTTTCTTCGCTGATAATGGATTTGAAACTACACTTATTAGATTTAAGTTTATTTAAAATAAATATTTGGTTATATTAACATTAGCCAATATGATTAAATCCCTAAATAATGCCTATAGCGGTAAAAAGAAAACTAATTAATTTAACACTTCCTAATGAAGAATTAGGCATTGTTCTCATGCAGCCTTACATTGAATTGGTTAATAGTTCTCCCTTCAAATGGATTACTTCCAACAGTAAGAAAGCCAACCAAATATCAGCAATATCTAAGACTTTAGATATTGCAAAAGCCAATACGCATGGTCAAGATAAAACACATTTCACATTATTCCCGGAATATTCTATACCAGGGTTAGAGGGAATTGAAACGATAGATGCTGTTATTAGGAGTACTGATTGGAATAATGGAACAATAGTCATCGGCGGTATCGATGCATTGACAAAATCTGAATACACTGCCCTTTGTTCTTCAGCGGAAGTAGAAGTTGATGATTTAAATAAGCCTAGTATGTTAGGTGCTAATGAGTGGGTGAATTGTTGCATAACTTGGGTAAAAGATGATAATGGAAATATAAAAAAATTTATTCAATTGAAGTGCTTCAAATCACTTCTTGAAGACCATTTAAGATGTGGAAATTTGTTTGAAGGAAAGTATGTTAATTTATTTGAATGTTTAAGAAGCGGCCTAAAATTCCGGTTCCTTTCTGTAATTTGTTATGATTGGATTGGCATAACTAATCAGCAAAAATTTATATGGTATATATTAAATGAAGTTCATAAAACATTTAATAATAGTCGTCAAGAGCTGGATATGTTGTTTGTCTTACAACACAATTTGAATCCTAATCATAGTACCTTTATGGAGAATGCCCGAGATTTTTTTGAAGAAGCGGGCACCTGTCAAGGCGTAATAAGAGATAAAACAATTTTAGTTTTTGCTAATAGTGCAGGTGGGCCAACGCTTGGTAAATTTCCAACTTTTGGTAGTAGTAGTTTCATTTATTCGAGTTGTTCCCCTTTTTATGTTGCCAAGTGCGAGCAAACTTATGCTACGTATACCAAAAAATTAAGGGGCAATGGAATTTTGAATCGTTGCAAAGATAACTATTTAAGAGAAGGGGGAATATGCATACATTCGGCCCATATAATTTTACCACAGACATTGAACCTTGGTCAGAATGGTAGAAGAAAACATTTGCATGTAAAAGTTCACCCGATTACTAATATTACTGATAAACGAACACCAGATGATGAAGTACCGGCATCCACAAAATGGTTAAATGATACATTAGATAAGCTTTCTGCAAAAAGTTATAATGTAGTTTACAACCATCCTGTTTTTGGAAATACAATTTCAAGTAATCACAATAATTTAATAAGTCAAATTAGATTTTTTGATGATGATAGAACTGTTAGATTTGTCGAGAGTTCAATCTTTAACTTATTATTATGGAATTCAAACGGTAAAACAATCTCAGGAACTATTTTTGAAGATAGAATCATTCATAACGAGCATATGGTAGACCACTGGGATAATAAAGAAGAAGATGAATTCAAAGAAATATTGCATTTACTAAGCATATTAAAGTTATGTTTTACGATACGGATTGAGAATGAGTTATATCATTGTAGTATTCTTTGCAAAGGCACTGTATTCAACTTGCTTTTTGTAAGCCGGATTGCAAACAGTAAGGATGCTTTCGACGAAATACGGCGAACTTTCAATCACAATAATAATTCTATCATAATATTAGTAATGAAATCTGAGGATGTACATTTAGGTATTTGTAATACAATTTATCAAGTAATAGATTATTCAAAGTTACCTGACATTACCGATCCTACCCAAAATATTATCCCCGTCTCAATTATAGAGATTTTGAATGTTTTTAGGAATTCGAAAAACATTGATGATTTGAAAAAAAACCTTTTAAATTTAATCAAATATGAGTGTTAATTTAACCGAATTTAAAAATTCATTAACTTCTTTATTAAAACCCGTAGAAGGCTTCATTTTCGATCAATATGAAAAGTCACCTCTTTTTGCGATAATGCAATATAAACCAAATGTTGTAGCTTTTGCAGAGTTGAATGGAGATGCCGAAATAAGTAAGGAAAAATCATTTAATCTTTTTAGAAGTTATTTTATTGAAAAACAAAGAGAATGGAATAGTTTTGATTTAAGTTTAGTTTATTGCATAACTTCCAATAATGTTAGTCAAGAGTTATTAAATCAGATTCAATTAGATCCGTATTTCTGCAAAAAGTACGTCATAAACATTACAAATCCTGATAAGTTAAACGATGAATTTCAATCTCTTCCGTTTGTCCCGTTGTTATCAAATGAAATTATATTGGTCAATAGACCTTTACCTGCAAAAGAATTATTAAGAGAATATGGGGTACAAACAGGAATAATAAGTGGCATAGTTGATCGCGGTAGAATGGCGCCACAAACAATCATAAATAAATGTTTAGCGGAAAAAGAATCCCCAGTTTGGTCCAAAATAAAGTCCTTAGAACCCAAACTAGATTTTGTAGCTGAAAAAGAGAAGATTCCAACGAGACTTAAAAGTATCAGCATCAATAACTTTAGGGCATATAAAAAAGGTGAGTTTAATCTTGATGCTGATGTAATTGTTCTATATGGTAATAACGGTCTAGGTAAAACGTCTTTTTTTGAAGCCATAGATTTTGCGTGCACAGGAAATGTCCAAAGATTAGAGCAGAAATTTGATACTTCCGCGACTCTGAATGCAATTAGATATAATGATTCTATGAAGTTTTTAGATTGCAAGAATATTCAAAATAGCTTTATTAAGCTTAATTTAAAAACTGATTCAAATGTTATAGAGATAGAACGAAAATTAAGCGACCGAAGCAGTTCAATCTATAATTCACAAACCCTAAGCAGAAAAGAAATGTTACAAAACATCCTTCAATCAAAAGATGAGTTAATGAATATGAGTACTGATAATTTCGTCGATTTATTCAGATCCTCTCACATTTTCGGTCAGGACTATAGTACCTTAACTCCTGAGAGTTTTATGAAAGATTCAGTTCTTGATGAAAATGTTATATCACGAATGTTATCATTCCAGGATTACACGCAAGGGATAGATAAAGGTGATGAAGTTTTAGTAATTATTGGAAGAGATTTGAAAAGGGAAAAGGACACTGTGTCTCAATTAAATGACGATATTATTAATAAAACTAATGAGATAAAAACGTATAGTAAAAAGTTTGATAATGTTTATGTTACAGACGATATTAGTAAGAGGATAGCAGAGTTGTTTAATCAGCTGAGAAGTAAGATAAAATCTAAGTTTCCTCAAAAAATCACGGTTGAAGTAATTACCAATATTAGAACTGAAATTCAAATTGAAATTGATACTAAGAATAGCAGGATTCGGGAGCTTAAAAAAGCGTTAAATAAATTTGATACATTTAAAAATGACACCCTGAAATTTGAACAAACTCAAAAAGAAATTGAAAAGGTTATTAAACTGGAAAAGATTGAAAATGATAACAAAATCAATATTGAAGGCACGATATCTAAAATTGAAGATGATTTGGAATCAGCAAGTAAATCTGAAAAAGAAAAGTTGTCAGCTCTCGAAAATATCCAATGGCTTCGTGCTAATTATCAGGAATATGTGAACATTATCGCGAATATTGAAAAGGAAGAAAAAGAAACCAAGACTTTGTCGGTCAAATTAGGCGAACTTTACAAAGAATTGGAAAAAGCTGAAAATCAAAATGAAAAAGCAAAAATAGAATTAGGAAAAAGCGAAAATGATATAGAAGAAATTGAAAAATTGATATCTAGCTACAATGAATTAAAATCAAATTTAAATGACTACAGAATTAGTAACGAGAAAATAACTGAATTAAGTGCCAAGAAAAAAAGCTTGATTCAACAGTTAGACAAATTAAAAGATGGTTTCGGATCTAATAATAGAAAACTGAATCAAGCAAATAATAATTTGGGTAATGTTGTTGAACAAATCCAAAATATTCAAAAAAATCAAGAAGAGTACCAATCGTTATTAGAAAACTTAGAAAAATATGTTATTAGCAAAGAATGCCCTGCCTGTGGACATGAATATGATTCAAAATCACAGCTTCTGGAACGTTTTAAATTAAAAATTAATAAGAAAGACAATTCAATTGTAAACCTTTCTGCATTGAGAGTGGATTTATCGAAACAAAGCAAAGAATTAACTTCTATTAAGAAAGGCCATGAGCTGCAAATTACGGACACAGAAAGCCAGTTAGAATCTCTTGAATTAGAAATATCCGGATTCAGGTCGAGGAATCAAACTATAAAGCAAATGGCCAAAAAATTGGAACTAATTATAGATGAATCAAATAGTCTAACTAAAATCAATAAATATTTAGACTCTCTAAATACTCGGAAAGTAGTTGCAAAAGAAGAAGGAAAAGTACACTCTAATTCAATAAATGAGTCAGACAAGCTAATCAGGGGTACAACTTTAAGAATTAAAGAATTTGAAAATAATATAAATTCGAGAAATTCGTTAATACGAAAACTTCAAAACCAAAAACTTAAATTTGACAATTACGCTTCTGATTATGATTTAACCTTTAATATCAAATTTGAAAAACTTAAAGATACTCAAAATAAAATTTCCCAAGACATTAATAGATTAAAAACAGAAAAAGAGGACAGTAAAAAGTTATTGCTAGATTTAAGAGTAAAATATGATTCAGTAAAGGGTAAAATATCACACTTAAGTAAAACTATAAAATTACTTCGAAAAGCATTAAACGACCTCGACCAAATTATTAATGAATATAAAGAACTACGTAAAAAATTAGAAATCAGTAAAGATACGGCTAAAAACCAAATTGAAAAATTAGTTGATGATTTACAAGTTGAAATTGAGAGTTTGGCTAAAGCTTTAAAAGAGATTAATATCCTTGAAATAACATTAGAAGCTCAACAAAGTTCAGCTTTGGCTGCAAAGCTTAAAATTGAAGTTCAAAAACTGGATAGTGACAAGCAAAAAATTGAGGAACTTTGTTTTAAGCTGGAAAAATTGCAATCTTATTTTAAGAAATTAGTAAATGTACTAAAAGAGACTAGAAATAAATCCATAGAGGATTATATAAAGAATTTAGGTCCGCTTTCCTTCAAGATTCAGCAAAGACTTCGCTCAGTTTATAATTTTGAAGAAATAAAATTACAAAGTATAAATGGAAAAGTGCATGTTAAAACATATCATGGGGGCTATGAGTTATCTCCAACTGATTATTTTAGTCAGTCACAAATTCAAATACTAATCCTAAGCTTATTTTTTAGTGCTGCACTAACACAAAATTGGTCTTCATTTAGTCCAATACTTTTAGATGATCCTGTAACTCATTTTGATGATATGAATTGTTACGCATTTACTGATTTAATTCGCGGAATTGTAAATTCGAACAACCACTGTCAATTTATAATATCTACATGTGAAGAACGCTTTTATGCTTTAATGAAGCAAAAATTTAAAAAGCTGAATGGTAAAGCAATATTTTATGAATTTAAAACCATTGGCGAAAATGGTCCGGTTATAGAACAGCTAGATTAAGTGTCTTTAGTAAAAATTTTCAACTTTTCTAATTTTAATGGAATTAACCCTTCAACTTGATTATATCTATGTAAGGCAATTCAATAGCTTTGTACCCTATTGAAATATTGTCCGTCCCCAAATCGTCCCCGGAAGTAACCTTAGAAGGGCGAGTCAAGGCATAGATTTTTTGATTTAAAAATGAAAAGAAGATGTTCTGGAATTGTTTCCCTCCAGTATTAAAATTATTTTGGATTTTTATCTAAACATATTTTGATAAAGGTGTTTCCAAACTCATTTTTGATTGTACACTGTTATACGATAATATTAATAACCTTGATTCTCCTATAAAAATAAGCCTGTATGCTTATCCAGATATTGCTGAATTAGAAAATAATGTGGGATATGCTACAAATTCGGATAATGATATTGGTGGATTGTTGATAGATAAAAATGAAATAAACGAAATATTTAAACAAAATCAAACACTACTTTTTGATATAGGAATTAGGAGAATTCAAAAAGAGAATGTATTTAGATTTTCTAATTTATAATTATCCGTAATTATCGTTAGTTTTTTAATAAATTTAAGAATTTTGCCGTTTTTAGTATAATTCAATAGATATTTTATGAATATTAATAATTATATTCAATAACGGATAACTAATTATTATCAATGACTATCAGTAGCTTTTTTTATTTTCTCACTTGGTGCTTAGTTAGCGGGATTTTATGCGGAATTGGCTATGGATTGATATATTATTTTCAATCTCCAGAAATCGCATATCAATTTTTTACATCCTGGTTGTTTTATTTCAATGGAATTTTGGTAGGTGGTTTTGGCTATGGTCTTATGTGGTATATAAAAAAGGAGGGTAAAAATTTATTAGCTATGGTAAATAATTTAATTGACATCGCAAATGTAGATTCTCCAAGGATTTTAATTTTTGCCCGAAGAGCAACTTCATTGAAATGGAAGAATTTAGTAGGAATACCTTTGACTATTATTGGGGGTATTCTTCTATGGAATAGTGGATATCCTCTATTTGGATTTGCAAAATATTATTTAGCTATATGCTCAATTTCGATATATTATGTTGGTGCATATATATTTACATTTTTTATATTTACATTATTTATGTTTAAATCAATAGAAGAAGGGTTACAATCATATAAGATTAGAAAGAGAATATCACCTTTAGATTACGAATCAATAAATAATTTCTTTACAATTACAGCAACGATGGGAATATTCGCTATTTATTTTGGTTTCAGGGGAACTCTTACAGCTAATTTTAGTGAAATTAGTTTGGATGGATCTTTTAGAAAGCTTTTAATATTCCCATTAATAATATTTCTCCCTATAACTTTAGTTTATAGCTTTTACCCACGATACATTTTAAAAAAAATAAATGATTTAGAAATATTGGAGCAGGTAAAAGAATTAGAAAATTTGAAATCAACCATATTGCAAACAAAAATATCAACTAAAGAAGTGCTTGAGATTGAAAATTTAATTTCCAGTATAAAGGACAAATTAATATCCGAAAGAAAACAAATGCCTTTGATAAGCTTTAAAGACTCACCATCATTATTAATTGTGATATTAATGATTATTCAATTAATCATTCAGTATGATAAAACAATAAGTGAATTTTTTAAAGTATTTTAACTTAATAAGGTTTTTAGTAAGGGATTTAATACTATGTAGTTCTTATTTTTAATTAATTCCCAGAATTGTTTAAGATTTGCTATAGACTTGAAATCTATTTGACCAAAAATAATATCATTAACAAGATTATTATCCATTTTATTCATTTGAAGTATTAATTGTCTGAAATCATCTGATTTCCACTTAAGAATATTGTTAAATAGATGTAAATGAAACTGCTTATTCTTATTGTCAAAATAAGGATTATTAATTTGTAAATTATTTTGGTCCAGTTTATCATTACGAATTCTTTTAGCGATTTCATCACCAATTTCCTTGTATGAGTATAATAATTGAGTGAGGCATGTAGCTGTACTACTTGGGTTCATTTGACCAGCTTCCCCAAATAAAAATATTCTATTCAGAGCTTGGGACTTTAATTTCCCAATAGGAATTAAACCGCGTAAGTTTTCCCCACCAGATGATATGGAATAGAAACATTCTGAAAATTCTGATTTCTCTATAATAAATTTAAACTCTTCATTTAACTTCCCTGAAGCCTTTATAGACCTTTCCGGTTCAATAAGGACTACATAAGCTTGATTATTCTGTTTAGGAAAAATCTCTAGATATTTTGGAAATTGGCTCAAAATAATGTTGCTTAGCCCGATTGGATCAATGCTTTTTTTTAGATCTAATACTCTTCCATGAAGAAGATAGTAGCCATAGATTTCGATTAAAGATTTTGCATAAATTATAGGCGAGTTGTATCCCATGCAGTCAATCATTAGTTTTGCATCAAATTTTTTGTCATTTGCTTTTATAATAATTGAGTTATTATTATAATAATAACTATAAAATGTATGATCCCTCAATATTATTCCAGAATTCTGAATAAATATTAATTCTAGTTTCCTTACTAATAAATTAGTATCCCATAATATATAATCTCCATAACATCTATAACTCAATCCATCATAACATTTAAAATCCATAAACGTATATTGAGAATCTATACATTCTTCGAGTTCAGAATTATTAAGTAGACAGCGCTTATTAGTTAGCCAATATTTATTATTTGGAATAAGGGGCTCTTTTTCTAGAATTAATACAGAATAATTAAATGACAAGTAACTGCCTATTAGCAAGCCTGAAATTCCTGCTCCGATAATTATAATATCATATTTAGGAGAATTCAATATTTGATAATAATTAGTTATCCGTTATTCACGATAGGCAAAAATCCTTTCTGGGGTGCTTTATTTTAAGTATTTGATTTATTTTTTGATTGTTTACATGGGTATATATTTGGGTTGTTATAATGGAACTGTGACCAAGAAGGATTTGAATATATTTTATGTCAACTTCATTTTCGAGCAACAAAGTGGCAAATGAGTGCCTAAAAACATGTGGCGTAACATGTTTATTAATACATGCTTTTTTTGACAAGTTTTTAACAATCCTCCTAATTGATTGATCCGATAGTTTCTTAGTTAACCTATTAATAAAGAAAAAATTGTCAGTGGCTATTATTTTTCTTTTAATTAGCTGTTTGTATTCAATAAGTATTTTTAAAGAATCATTGTTGGAAATCTGAGCCATTCGTTCTTTATTACCTTTGCCTTTTATATTAACTTTTCCTGAAATTAAATCTACGTCTTCATCCTTTAAATTAGCTATTTCAGATACCCGAGCGCCTGTAGCAAATAATAACTCTATTACGGCTAAATTTCTTAATGATGTTTGAAAGAAAAAGGTGTCTTTCTCTTTTAACATTAGTTCTTTATAGGCAGTTTTAAATATATCGCTCATTTCTTGTATAGTTAAACAACGGGGTAGCCTGAAAGGCACTTTAATCTTTATTCTCATTTTCCTTATAGGATTTATTGTAATTTTATCTTCAAACTCTAAATGATTAAGCATAGCTTTTATTGTGGCAATCTTTCTTTTTATAGACTTCGGTTTGAGAAATGAAATGAACTCAATATAATGTCGCAATTCAAGTTTCGTTATATTAGTTATTTCCAATGAATACTTCTTGAACACTAAAAATTTCAAAAACTGTTTTAAGTCTGTCTTATATGAATTTATCGTTTTTACACTTAAATTTTTTTCAAAGGTACAATAATGAATAAAATCGTTTATTGCAGATTTTAAGGTATACACGAATACTCCTTTTTTAATTTATAATTTATAAATGACTCTCAATTAAGAGTCCTAAGTTCAATATTACAAAGTTTATTAACTTTAATTCATACCCTAAAATATGTAAATAAAGTCCACTATTATGTATTTGCTAAAAAGAGGGAAAAATTTGTATTTGTAAAATAGCAGTTTCAATTTTTTACATAAGCCTAATTAATCAAGAAAATCCTAATTTCATGATCGGTTGCATTTATCTATGATGCAGGATAAATTTTCCGATTGTTGCAGACGCTAGAAGATACCAAACAAAAGCCTAAGAGTAAGAAACCTCAACGGAAAAAAGAGCTGCTTATACCAAACTTCGTTTCGAAACAAGCTTATATAAAAGCATTGCCATAAGCGGGCCGACAATTCCGACAAAAATGAGTTCTTCCAACGGTATAATTTTCCCAAAAATTGTAAGATGAGGTAAAAAATAACTGCTATTAAACCTCCACCAGCCGCTCGAAATAGCAGCAATTTCAAATAATAAGGTAAGAATAAAAAAACAGATTACTGTTGGGATGCAAGTACATACTTCTTTTCTAAAATATATAATTAAAGGAAGAGTTGGTGCGCAGAAAAATACGATTCCCAGAATAAGGTAGAGCAATGGAGTTTCAAATACAAAAAAATCTTTACCATTTATGCTATATAAGATCAAAAATAGGCCAACTAAAAGGGCAGAATTAGCGCTTAAGGTTGCCAAATATTTTTTTGATAATTTATTCAGAAGTTTCTGATCGAATAAACCTCCGATCATAATGATCGTAAATGTACCGCTTAGCATCCAGATATAATCTTCAATTGGCAATACGCCGAGAAAAAGCGGGAACAAGCTGTGGGGAACGTGCCAAATATTGCTAACCGTACCAATGTAATCTACTACTAAAGCTAAGGGTGTAGCTGCTATAATACTAAAAATAATCGCCGGCCAAATATTTGACCTTTTGACAAATGCTATATACAAACCTGGCATTGTGTAAAAAGTAATGATTCCTATCAGATACATATTCCTTTTTTTGAAACAGCCACGTTTTGAATCCGTGACGCTAGCACTTTGAAATGCATCACCCAATCAATAATGCAAGAAAGGTCAGACTGCTACTGAGTCAAGATCAGGGGATAGAACGAATTCACTAACTGTCAAAGCAACCTTGTCCATAAAATGTATTGCTATCAGGGTAAAAAGCAAGAACGCTATTATCTCACCCTCCACGCTGAGAATGTTTCATTTTTCATAATGGTATTATAACACTTCTCTCAAAATGACTAAAGTGCTTTACTATGATAAGTGATAATATATAAATTGAAATACTGAAGAGAATTTTATAAAAAAGTGTATAATTACGAAGATGACAATTTATATTCCCAATTTTATACATCCTGTTATATTTTTTAATTAAGATTTAGCTCTAACAACAATAGTGTGGCTATTACGTCCTCGGAAACACTGACAGGTTTCCGAAGGACAGCAACCCCTTTTAAACCGCCTCATTATAAATATTTTCGGACGGTATCAAAAGGGGTTGCCATCCTTACGGAGGAATAGCCACATAATAAAATAGTTTAATAAGGGTATCTTCCCGCTTGCGGGAAATTTTTTGGTATGCTATAATTCCTCTACATTCAAAGATTAAGTAGAAATGATAATTACATGATCATGAGCATTCGTCTCTAACATGTAATTTTTTATTTCTATGACTTCTCGAAAACTCTTACTCAATCATTTGCTCGACATTGGCGGCGTGGCAACGCTCAATAATTTCTACTCACCTGCCGCGAAAACTTTCAAAGGAGGATTGTTATTCACGCGCAAACTCTTTAAGTCATATTTAGAAGACGGCTTAATAGAGAAAATAGAACCCATTGGAAAACCGGCTAATAAAGCCCGTGAAGTGTTCTATTGCTTAACCAAAAAAGGAGCCGATTATATCGGCCGCTCAAGTGAATATAAATACAGAAAATACCCCAGATCTCCGGCTAACGCTATGCACGAGAGCATGAAGTTTGATGTTGCTTTAGCTTTTTTGCGAGTATACCCTCACACCAAATTTACTTTTCGTTATGACTCAAGTTTTTACGGCGTCCGTCCCGATATAGTCATTAGAATTGAAAGCACCAGCCCTAAACAACTTACCCGATTTGTATTGGTTGAGCTGGAACGAAAGAAAACAATAGATAGGGTCTTCCATGAAAAGATACAACGCTACGAAGAAATGTTTGCGGCAATTGTAAAGAAGAAATCCCACAATATAAATCAGTTTACAACACTCTTTATCTACACTGACATTTGGTTTGATGTTTTTATGCGACCTCAGGAATATAAAGGAACAGAAATTTGCAATCACATTACCTGCGTTAATAATCTGCTTATTAATTTAACACATCATTACTGTAAGCAACTACGCAACGAACGTTACCGTTTCCTAGCTTTCCATGACTTTTACCGATTGAACGAGCCAATCTGGCTCACGCCACTAGGGCAGAGAGTTGCTCTATAAGGTAGTTCTATTTTTCATTCCTTTTATTTAGTAGCCTCCAATCGCTATCCACGCCCGTCAGTGTAGCGTCAGCCCCGCCCCTGTAAAGGTAGTATGTGCACTGCACATCTCCACCTTGACAGAGGCAGGCTCCCAGACGCTTTTGAAAGGGCACCGGATAGCGCTTGGAGGGGGCGTTATCCGGTTTTTTTATGACCGCTTCAATCGGTAGGAAGGAAAAACAGAACTTTCCTTGATCTTTAACAAGTACATACAACCTTTAAGCTATCCAGCTTGAGGCAGTGTAACTGCACCTCTAAAGCTGTCAAGGTAGTATGTGCTTTTGGCACATCTCCACCTTGCACAGCTTTGAGGTCTCCGCAGTTATGGGGATTACTAAGCTGGATAGCAGACGGTCGATCCAGCCTGTTTACTCATGCCGTCACGAAAGGAAATATATATGCAACAAGAATTATTTAAGCCTGTCTCCTCAGTGGAACAAGGCACAGTTGTACGCTCTCAAGCCGATGAACAATCCCGTTGGTATTGCATTAAGGAAATACTCTATGAACAGTATCTGTGGGATATGCGCTGCTGGCACAAGCCAAAATACCAGTATTCTAAAGACGAAGTCAAAGCACACATTCTTAGTTGGATTAAAGATCATGAGGCAGGCAACTGGACCTACAATTGCGGTCATTGTCTCTATTGCATTCGCAAGCTCTTAGCCAAGGGCTGGGCTACTCTTGATGAAATAGCTGGCTTTGTCTTAAGGAACAATAATGTCAAGTACGTACAGGAGATTGGCACCTGGGGTAACGGCTTTGAAAAAGATTTTGAACAAGAAACTGAGGAGACTAGCGACTCTTTGGCTTTCTAAACCAATTCGCTAGAGAACAGGATTACAAACATATGTTACCCAGAGTCAAAGAAGTCCTAGACCGTTTACTAAACGAGTTTAAGGACGGTTCCACTATACCCCAAGCTATAGCTTACATAACATTCCCCATTCCCAATATTCCAAGCGCTTCATGGAGCATGCTTAACCAGATCATTATGTTTTATTCAGGAACAAATGATGCCCGTGGTTTTAAACAATGGAAAGACGTTAAGCGGCATGTTAAGAAAGGCGCTAAATCCTTTGACATCCTTGTCCCTAGATTTAAGAAGGTTAAGGATGAGAAAACGAAAGAAGAACAAACCATCTTAGCCGGATTTGTCTGTGGCAATGTCTTTAGATACGAAGATACTGATGGCGAAGTTCTTGATTATGAAAAAATTGTTTTGCCCGAGTTACCCTTAATGGATTTAGCCAAGCAATGGGATATATCGGTCAAGGCGGTTGGCGGCAATGAACGGTATTACGGCTATTATGCACCAGATAAAAAAGTCATTGCCTTAGCCACGCCTGAAGAAAAAACCTTTTTCCATGAATTAAGCCATGTCGCTCATGAAAAGATACTAGGTAAGCTCAAACGAGGCCAAGACCCTTTACAGGAAATTGTCGCTGAATTATCTGCCCAGGCCCTCTGCCGGATAGTTGGCAAAGACGGCGATAAGTACTTTGGTAATTCCTACCGCTATATAGAAACCTATGCCAAGGAAATGGAGATAACGCCTCACACGGCCGTCTTAAAGGTCATTACAGACGTTGAGAAGGTCTTAGATATCATTCTTGGTAAGGAAAGCTTATGAAGGACATTTTAACGCAATTAGAGGCAATCCTACGGCTAGGTTACAGCAGCTATTCAGTGTTTGATGACTGGCTTGATTTGATGCTGTATGCCCTGCAGCGAGACGACCCTCATTATTTAGAAATAGTTCGTAAATATAAAAATGACCAACCTCAGGGCAAGCGAGAAATAGACTACTTCTGCCAAGCCTTTGCGTTGTTACAAATTGAAATGCAGAAAACCAATGAAGATGTCTTAGGCCAGGTCTATATGGAATGGAACATGAGTAATAAATACCGAGGGCAGTTCTTTACGCCTAAGCATGTTGCGTCCATGATGGCTCATATAGTTTCGCCTGCAGGCGGAAATATCTTAGACCCGTGTTGCGGTTCAGGTGTTATGCTGGTAGAAGCAATTAAAACCATGACCAATGAGCAATTAAATTCAGCGTGCTTTTGTGGACAGGATATTGATATTACGTGTGTCAAGATGTGCGCGTTAAACTTATTATTCTTTAATGTAAGCGGGTATGTAGTCTGGGGAGATACCTTAGCGATGCAGTGCAATAAAGTCTATGAGACTAAGCGAAGTTATTCAGGAGGCAGTATTAGAGAGTTAACAGGGGAACAGTTTGGTACTTTTAAGGAAAATTATACTGGTATGGTGAAACGGACACTTGAAGAGAAAGCTTTAAAACCAGTGAGTCAAGAAGAATTACAAAAATTAATTATTAAAGGAGAGCAGTTATCGTTCTTTTAAACAGAAAGGAGGAATAGTGGCAACAATTGAAGTACGGCCAGATGTATTGATATTCTTATGCCAACGAGCGGAGGAACAAGGCAAGTCTATTACTGATATTATAGATGACTTACTACATTCCAAGCCCTCGAATGGAGATGAGGAAAAGACAGTTAATCGTAGCTGTCATAATTGCAGGAATCAGATAGATTATGAAATAACCCCGAGCAAGGGGTATTGTGATTATTGTGAAAGTGTGGTGTTCATTGATTAATTGAAACAAATTTAAGCTATCCACATGGGTAGCTTTTTAATACAATTGAGTAAAAACTCCTTGTTTTTACAGTACTTGCGAGAATTTTGGTTTTAGTCTATAATAAAAGTGTAATTATTTGTAAATACTTTTTAATACTAGACCTTTTTAATTAATATATTTGTTATTAAGTTAGGGAAGTGTTAAACTAACTGTCAATAAATATAGCTGTTTAATGGTATTTACTGTCATTGCATTTCGTTCTTTTTTGTATTATATTTAGAAGTTCTTTATAAAATTACAAATCATTCCACACAACAAATAAAATAATATATCTATGATGAACTACCAAATTTCATTCGACATTTTAGCGGGTTAATTTCACAAGTATCGATTGTTCTGTTTTTTAAGCCGTCATTCCAAATGACGGCTTTTTATTTTCTATAAGTTTGATAATAATAAATAGCTACAAACTATGAAAATATATCAAATTTCAATGTTAACTATGTAAAATCCTGAAAATCAATACATTGATTCATCTTGTTTTTAGTCGAATAAAAATTTAAATTTGGTTGATTCAATCTTTGCATTTCCGGTATAGTATAAAACGGGATTAGTTTTTGCCAATGTCTTTTTTGAACTAATTTGACCATAACTCTATGAATTTTATACATTCTCTTCTCAATCCAATATGGAATTTTTTTAATGATAATTCTTTTTTACTTGCTGTTCTTGCTGCTGTTATAGCCGCTTATATTTCTATATTTGTAATTTTGTTTTTCCTAAGACCCAAAATTAAGATTTCTAAGAAAATCTGCAAGCAGAAAGACAGGTTTGACTCAACAAAAGATTGTTTTGTATTTAAAGTCGTGAACAAATCGTGGTTTCACGCGTTTGATTTGAGCGTCAAGCTAATCCAATGTGATGCAGTTATAGCTATGACATCTCAAAATAGGAATGATTTGAGAATAACCACAATAGAATTAGAACACCCAACTACCTTCACTCACGTAGCTAAAAATACTCCATGGTTTTGGAAGAAAATTACTTCTAGGGATAACGGTTATTACGCTATCCAATTCAAAACTTACGAAAAAATTACGAAAGCCTTAGATGACGAACATAGTACATTAAGGTTGCAAGTTATAATGAGACACGGTTTATCTGGTCTTACTCATGTATTTCACAGAGATTATAGAAATACTCAAAGTTTGTTTTCAGGGTATTTCGGATTCGGTAATGATTGTTCAATTACTCCTCCAGCAGCTCAATAAGAATATTCTCTTTTTTTGTAACTGCTTGTTAGGCTACTCAGTACTACTGGGTAGCTTTTTTTATTGCTTAACCAGCATAGGTTGAGGAATTTTTCAAGAGGAAAGGTGGGGAGAACTATCTAGTACCCAATGCCTACCCGATAGCATGTCATACACTCTCACTCTGCTTGTCAAGGTCGCTATGAAACGCTTCGCTAAGAAGGCTCCCTTTGACAAGCGTTCGAGGTATGAAGGCTACGCCATATGTGATACCGTATATTTTCTTCTAAGTTATTCTAAAATAATCTACTTAAAGGTGTGATACCGTAATTTATTTTTAGATTTTTTTAGTTATTTTTGTTCTAAAAATTACGGTATGGATTACGGTATTAAACAAGAGTTAGAACCAATTTTATACTCGGGAAATAAGAACAGATCCTATAAGCTGGTCTGGGATATTTTGTATTACACCCGTTTACTGAAATATGTTCACCGGCTGCAATACAAAGAGATTAGAAGCCGCCTTAGTCTAGCGGCAACGCGAAAGGGATTATCTCATTTGTGCAAATTGGGTTATCTCAAAGAAGTAAAACTTAACATTTTTTGCTCGACGGATAAAGCAATTACGCTACTTAAAGATGTTAGTTACAAAACACCTAAAGGGTGTGGTTTAGACCTGCTACCGTCAGAAGCAACGGGCAAAGGCGAGTTGAATGAAATGAACAATACCCGTGTATTTCTGGAAGCTCTAGCTTTGGATGATTTTTATGCTTTGCTCTATCCCAACTTTGAATATCTTAAACCAGATGCGTTGCTAGTACGCAAGAAAGAAAGACACTATAAGCTCACATTTTTAGAAATCGAAGAACAAAAATCTAAGTAGCACGACTATATCGAACAAAAACGGGATAACTATTTACGCCTTGCCAAAGACATCAATTTTTACAATTATTGGAAAAATACCTGTGGCTCTTTACATTTTCCGGTTCCTGATATAGAGATGGTCAAGTTTTCTGTCTGTTTTGTAGGAAACATCAGAAAAGATTTTGGCGCCGGCTTTACTTTTACGCCCAAACTCGAACATGAAAGAAGCGAATGACATATTTGAAACTATTTTACTTATAGGCTTTATTATCGCCGGTATCATCGTTACCATCGGCATATTTCCCTATGTCATAAAACTGCTTAAAGGTGCACACGCCGGAGTTGATATGGCATCAGATTTTTATCATCATACTATAAAACCAAATAATACTTTTACTATGACACCAAAAAATAATTCAGAGGAGCAGTATATTGACCCCGAAGACATTAAAATAGACCGAAGCGAGCTTGAAGTAAGCATTCCGGAGGAAGCATTGTCTAATGAGTTTAAGGTCATTGCTGTAAACCAAATGCATGCCGAGTTGATAAGGGACGTTAATCGCAAACGGCCTTTGACGCTCACGGGCCAGGAACGGCTCATCAACAAGATCAGAAACCAAAATATACGGATTGAGTTGACGATTGACCAAATTGGCTTGCACAATACCATGATCCAGGAAGCGGCTAAACTTGAAGCGACCATGAGACATGCGCCGCAAAAGGTTAGGCACGAGCTTGAAATGATGCTACTGGATGAGAAAATTGAAAAGGAAAGAAAGATAACAGCTTTTGTAGAGGAGATGCACGAACTGGAAAGCCGGAGTAAATTCAGAGATATTGAGATTAAAATTAAAGATGCTGAACACAACAGGTATGTTATGGAAACCAAGCTTTCAGAGCTTGAACGCAAAGCTAAGGTTAATATGATTCTGGCGCAAACTGACCAGGAAAAGGTTAGAGCATCGCTTATGGAAGCGGCTTTGGAGTTATTTAAGACAGGCGAGCTGTCGGAAAAGCTTCAGGCGTACTTGATTATTTGCGTCTTTAACCCGGGCGAACAATCTTTCGTTGATTTAGGCGCTGATGAAGAATTGCAAAAGATTCTACGCAAAGAAAAGAGGTATGATGCCAACAAAAAGAAATGGGAAGCTAAATCAACAAAAGAAGAATATAAACATACGAAAGATAAATTTGAACGACAGCGCAGACAGCAAGACGAAGACTAAGTATCATTTAAGTTTGGGCTATCTCGATTCCCTCAAGCATGAGTTGCCTGAGATAACTAAGCTTAAAGACCGTTACGAGCATATGTATTTAGTTGGCAAAACCGGCATGGGCAAATCATCGTTACTTGAATACATTGCTGGTTATGACATCAAAAAAAACCTAGCCGTAATTTTCATTGACCCCAAGGGCGAGAGCTGCAAGCGAATTTACCACCTGGCAAAAGATAAATCTAAGATTAAATATATTTCTATTGAAAGCCCAATTGTTATTAACCCAATGAACAAGGAGGGCTATAAACTAGATAATTTAATTCAAGAGTTTATTCAAATTCTTGATTGCTTGATAACCTTAACCGCTTCAAACCCGGAAAGTACGGTCCAAATGAGAGAAATTATTACTATGGCCATGCGTTCCATATCAAAAGAAGAGGATAAAAATCTTGATTACTTGGCTAAATTTTTACTCTATCCCGATGTCCGACAAAAATTGACTTCCTCACTTACTGATGGCGATGAAAAGAAATACTGGACCAAATTTGACAGTAAGGACGGCAATTATCGCTACAAGCAAGAAAGCGCCCAGCGTCTGGCTTCACGGCTCTTAGAAATATCAACTGGCGAAATGAAAGATTTTGTTGTTGGTAAAAACGAATTGGTTGTATCTGATATTGTCAATGATGCTCAGGTTATTTTGGTTGATACCTCCCGCATGAACCGCAACAGCCGGATATATCTCTCTAACCTGATTGTCTACTCAGTATTATCCTACTGCGAATTTGCCAAAGTCCATGAAAAACCATTAATGGTTTACGTGGACGAATTCCAAATCGTGGTCAGCCGCTTATTTAGCGAATTATTGGCCCGCAGTCGAAGCTCTAAAGTAGGGTTTACGTTAGCCCATCAAAACTTTCAGCAAATACCAAGGGACATCTTAGGAGCCATTTTTGGCAATGTCGGCACCTCTATTTGTTTTCGTTGTGGCGACGAAGAAGCTAGCCGTTTTGCCCCGATTTTTGATGTTAAAACAAAAGACCTTTACAATTTAGCCAAATATCACGCCTGGGTGCGAATTGGTATAAACAATTCTTTGATTGAAACCTACCCGCCTAAGATTAGAACCATTCCCGACATTGAACTGCCTCAAACTCAGACTATTCATGACTTTTTAAGCCAAGACTGGATTAAGATTTGATTTATTTGATATAATAGACAGATAAGTCGCCGTCCAATCTATGGCAAAAGTCACTTGGCGAATGAGAGTTATTATGTATGCCTGTTTAACTATTAGTTTGCATGCGCTCGTGTGGCGTTTGGGACGGGCAGACAGACGACCTTGATTCTCACTGCTAGATTGTTCGAGTTAGGTCGTAAAACAAACTTGTACAATTAGTTGCGGCTTATATAGTGAAAGGACTGGACTATCGACAAACGATAGCCAGTCTTTTTTGTTTTTACAACGGGAGAGTTTATCAAATTCTATTTTTTGTGATAGAATTTCTTTATCATTAAATAAAGAAAGGAGAATTGTTCTTTGTCAACTGAATTTTTAAATTTTGCTGAAATAAGTAAAGCCGTTCCATTTCAAGATTTGCTTGATGTCCTTAATATCCCCTACACACAGAAAAAAGGAGAGCTTCACGGCGATGGCTTTATTGTCAATATTGATAAGAACCTTTTTTTCATGCCAAAAAACGATACCTTAAAAGGTTCACCGATTAATTTCTTAGCATATTACAAAAACATTGAACTGCGCGAAGCCGCTGCTGAATTAAAAAAACAATTTCTATCCAAAAAGAAAGAATCAAAGCCCAAACGCGATATGCCAAACCTTACTCTTGAATGGAATCAATATCTACAAGAAAGAGGAATCGCACCTGATATAGCCTCTGAATATGAAGTAGGTTATGTGATGCAGAGAAGTATTGTTGCAGGACGCATTGCGTTTAAAATATATGACCATACCGGAAAGCACATAGGGTATATTGGCTATAAAACCCAGAAAGAAAACTGGTTTTTCCCAAAAGACTTTAAACGACCGTTATATAACGCACACAAACTTACTAATACTAAATCAGTTATAGTTACCGTTGACCCATTTGATGCCTTAAGGTTAGCTACTTTGGGGTTAAAGCAAGTTGCGTCATTACTTGCAAATTCAATGACAATCGATCAAGAAGAACAGCTTAAGAAATTCAAATACATATTGCTCTTTCATAAGGAACCTCAGAATATTATCAATCGTTTGTATACCTATAGTTTTATCAAAGCGCCTGTTCTTTCCAGACCAATCAAAGAAATGAGTGATGAAGAACTTATGAATAAGATAAAGCCCTCTTAAAGAGGGCTTTTAAAATCTGATAAGTTATTTTCTTTTCAATTTTTCTTTGAGATCCAAAAGTATTTCTGTGTATGCTTCAAAAATTTCATTTATGGACTTTTCCTCAATACCATTTAAGTCTCTTGTCATATTCCTGACAAAATCATCAAACTCTGCCATATCTTTAAAAGAACCAGAGCACATAAGTATTCGGCCAATTTCTTCAATAGAAGAAGTTAAATTATCTTGAATTGCACGCAATTTTTTCGTTGCCCTGCTTAAGGAGTAGTTTTTTATCAAAGTCATACTACTTAATGATTCTTGACGCTCACCAATCCTTAATTTCAAATCAAAATTGTTGTCTTTTAATATTCTTTTTATTTCGTTAATTCTTTTAATAAGTTCATCGGATGCTTCTATCGTGTCTTCTGCAAATGAATCTACGATTCTATTTAAGGTCGGTTCTTTACCTGATTTTCTTATATTTCCTATAACTTTAGTAATGCCGGGTATAAGCGAAATTGTTCCTTTTAGGATAAAAAATATTTCCGCTACTGCCATTTTGAAGTCCTTTCTTTATTTTTTATTAAAATAATTATGACTAAAATTTATTGTTGTTAATGTTAAAAATATCTAATTAACCTGACCGATAAGTTGACCTACCTTTTTATTATCTATATAACAGAACGAACCTTTGAGCGAGGCAACTTTATAAGCTGTTTCAGTTTGCTCATTATCACACATGATATCGCCGTTTTCTTCAATATAGCCGTAGAAATCGTCATAGGGTGTTTTGACATAGCCTCGTAAGTCAATATCAAAGATTGTTTCTTTTTGTGACCATTCTGTATCTAGAAATGTAAAATCGGTTAGAGCTTCAACATGTCCGGCAAACGGGCAAGTTTGATAATCGTCAGGGAAATCTGATTTTACAAGTTTTCTTTTCTGCGATATTTCTTCATGACGGTCAAGCATTTCCTGATGATTGTCTTTCGAAAAAGCAGATTCACTCGTAGAAACATATTCTGGTTCGGGCATGGCATCATACTGGCCTAAACGCTCTTGCTGAGGGTTATAGCACACGCCGTCACTACCAATATAGGCAACTATTTCCCCGACATTGGTTTCGCGCGGGTCAATTCCCTTTTGTAGTCTGCCTTTTTTAATTGCTCCATTAATATCAATAAAGCCGAAGTACTGGTCTTTCAATGTCTCCACTGACCAATCTGGTTTGATAATAAATAGTGTTTTTCTGATTGGAAATGCTTCACCCAAAAACCGAACGTTTTCGTCAGCAACAATCCGGCCTTCATATTTTGTACAAGGTGGAATTGCGTCAGGATTTTTTGTAACAAATATTATCAAGTGAAAATCTACAAAAGGTGGCTTATCAATTGGGACAAGTTCAGGTTTGATCTTATGAACTGTCCAGGCAATAGGATCGCCTATGACAATTACTAATGAGCTGACTATACTAAGTAGTCCAATGAATGGGACACCAAGCCGCGCTAACCAACCACAAATAAGCCCAAAGGGAAGCCAAAAGGCAAAATAGACTACCGGAAATAGTGTCATTTGCCACACAAAATGTTTTTCTAATAACGAACTAAAAAGTACCCACAGGGGGGTGGCACAAATTGAACGAAAAACGTTGTACATAAACGTTGCTTTCCAATCAATGTTCTTCCAGTCCCTTTTCAGAGAAAAGTCTGACATTACATACCTCCTTAATTATGTTTATTTATAAAGATGTTTTAAAAGAGCAATAATCTTAAATCAAGAAAAATAAGCAACGGGCTTCACAAGAAAAGGGGGATCTCTCTTATGAAGCGCATTAACTCACCCATTTTTAAGCCAACTTCCGTTGCTTGATTGTTTCCTCCTACGTGGTTAAAACCATTCTCTAGTCATTGATGCCAATAAAAAAGAGGACACCGCTCTAATGAAATTAGAACGGTATCCCCCTATGTGATTTTTACAAATATACTAAAATATTTGGAGTTTCCAAATACTTTTCTATATAAAAAAAGGCAGTGAGTTCCTTAAGAAAATTTGGAACAGTCAATGAAGCTCGTTAGCTCCTGCTGCCTTAGTAAATATTTTCCTCCTATTTGATCAAAACCATTTTCCTACTTTGCACAAAACTGCCTGCTTCAATCTTGTAAAAATATACGCCCGACGCAAGATTTATGCCATTCCACTCAACTTTATAAGTTCCCGCATTTAGTTCAGTGTTTACTAAGCTCTCAATAAACTGACCTTGAGAATTATAAATTGTTAATTTCACTTGCGTTTTTTTGGGCAGGCTGAAAGCTATTCCGGATTCTGGATTAAACGGATTTGGAAAATTCTGATTCAACGTAAATGACTTAGGAATTTCAGATGAAATTGGTTGAATACCAATGGGTCCGCCACCGTTTGTAGTTTTTAAAATTAATCCGCCATCGCCAACAGCCCATCCGGTATTTTCATCAACAAAATTAACTGACCATAGAATGCCCGTTGTTAAGATGTCTTGTTTGTACCAGTTGATACCCGAATTTGTAGTTTTAAAAATATTTGACCGCCCTGAAACAGAATCTCCTACAACCCAGCCTGTAGATTGATTGATGAAAAAAGTGGCAATTTGGTCATAGCCAACCGTGTTGAATTGAATCGACCAGTTATCTCCGCCATTACTGGTTTTAGTAATTAATCCGCGCTGACCAGCAACCCAACCCGTATCTTTGTTAATAAAATAAAAAGAATACGGGATAGCGTTGAAATGAAACTGGTCAAACCAGTTTGCCCCACCGTTCGTTGTCTTGATAATCATACCTATGCTGTACGGCACATTTTCATAGCCTGTAGCCCAGCCAGTATTTTGATCTATGAAAAAAACCGAGTTTAAGAGAACAGTATCGCCATATATTTCGTTAAACCAAATTGTACCGCCGGTTGTTGTCTTAAAAATTTTTCCGGTATCCACAGTATTAGTAGCGCCGACAGTCCAGCCGATATTTGTGGTAATAAAATAGACTGAATTCAGTAGAGTATAGTTTACGATTCTTTGAGTTATCCAGTTATTTCCCCCATTTGTAGTTTTAATAATCACCCCTGTTAAGCTCACTACATCGCTACCTATAGCCCAACCCGTATTTTGATCTATAAAACTGCCCGAAAGGAGATGATAATTACTAATAGTATATTGTGTGAACCAATTCATACCCCCATTCGTAGTTTTAAGGATTATTCCTCCGTCATTCCCACCTATAGCCCAACCCGTATTTTGATTAATAAAATGAACATAATTTAAATATTCAGTGGTCCCACTGCTTTGCTGAAACCATCCCGCTTGAGAATAAATGCAGGTTACTTTGAGGAGAAAAGCTAATGTTAGTATTACTTTTATCATTTGAACAGTTTTAAATTTATTTTCTACGAATAAAGTGACTGCTACTCACTGCCCTATCGTTGACTGGAAAATACATCCCCGATATAAATTTTGAGTCGTTTCAGGCAATTTCCCCCCTCCCGAATATAATTTTTCCATTTTAATTTTAAAAATTAGCAAACAGACGATTCTTTAGAAAGTTGGGCAGATAGCTTTTAAAAATGCCACTGCCCTTGCATTTCCGACTCCTTATCAAACAAATATACTCATCCTATTTTATTAAAACCATCTTCTTGCTTTGAACAAAATTTCCCGCTTCGATTCTATAGAAATATACACCAGAAGCTAGATTTGTACCGTCAAAATCAACTACATATCTACCCGTTTTTTTAAATTCGTTATTTACGAGTTTTATCACTTCACGACCGAGAATATCATAGACAACTAACTTAACCTTGCTATCATTGGGTATTTCATAATTGATCTTTGTACTAGGATTAAATGGATTAGGATAGTTTTGAGATAATTTAAATATATATGGCGTCTGTCCTTGCGGCTTATGCATATTGGAATACATACTTCCGCTTCCGCCAAAATAATGACCATTTACTTCGACAACATATTCTCTCACATATTTTGTGCCTAAAGGAGGTAAACTGGAAGCACTAAATGTCACGTGAATTAAGCCGTTAGAGTTAACCAAACCATAACTTGAATCAATAGTTGTCAAGGCCGTGCTAATACCGCTATCAAGCGTAGAGGTAACATAATACGCTTTTTCAAGGGGCAATTCTGTTGAAGTAAATCCTGAGTACTGCAGTGTGGCAATCCCAAGATATTTCATTTGAAAATCGCTTTGCCAATTTATTGTAACATTAGATACCTTATTAGAATCTTTGAATAGGGGTAGTATCACTACCGAGTTTAATTCCCTTCGGGCAAATATTTTAGATACAACATTTGAATAAATTGAAGTTGCCGTCAACACACCGCCGGTATCCTTGGCAGAAGCAATCGGATAGGTTAGATTTCTTAGATCTGAGATAAAAGCGTAGATAAGAGGAGAATTTCCTGGCCCCGGGCCAGGACCATTTTTTACTTCGGTCTCACTTTTTGCCTTCAGTTCCGGATTCTTATCAGCACGTTTCTTATCGAGCGGTATACCTTTTTTGAAATAATTCTTTTTAAGATCTATTAACTTACTTCCACTAGAATAACTGAAATGTGCATACAGATTGTCATTTTTATATCCATTGGTTGGTATAGAATCAGGATAAAAGAAATTAACATGTGAAGTAATGTTTGTTGAATTTAACATAACGCTGTCGCTTGCAACAACGCTTGCTGAATCATATAAAACAACATCATTGTTTTCAGTGATACCCATTTTTGTGTTGTACGGATGGTCAATTGCATAAAACCTAACCTGATTTATATAGCTTGAATCGTTTTCATTTTCAGCAAGCCACAGTTCTATTTCATTACCACTATTCACTTGAGGTGTAATTCTTAACTTATACTTATCAGTTATATCCGTGCCGGGAGTTGTGAACTCTGACCTATGAAGAATATTGTTATCAGCATGATAGTTGCTATCCAAACCCTTGACATATACAAAAGGGCAACCTCCGGGTTTCGGGTTGCAGTTCTTTAAAACATCTGTCTCATAACTTTTGTTAAGCACATATCCATCAAAATTATCAAGATTATAAGAGTCTGCCCATTCTGGATATAATTTCATATTTAATCTAACTCTTCCGCCCAATATATAATCCTCAACTGGTAAGTCAAGTTTCATTCTTATATATCCATTTGTAACCCCTGCTGCCTCTTCTGTCCAACCTGCTGCATTCCAGACCACTGCCTCAAGGCGATCATTATTGAGATATCGGACTGGACCATCAACTTGAATATTTTTAAATCTAATTTGTTCCCATGTACCGTCTTGTTTTTTCCGTTCAGCGGTAAATCTTGTCCAACATTCATTCGTTAGTTGAGCGACCCACCTCATATTGTCAACGCTGTCAGCACAGTAATATCTTAGTGAATCATTGTAAATGTCTGCATAGGGTAAATATCTTCGCACTCCATATTGCGACTGCCATTCTTCAATTGTGAACAAATCATAATAATAGTCTCTGCATGCAACACTTTTCAAATCTTTAAAATAATACCATGTGGATCCAGGCTTCTTTGTTGATCCTAGATACTGTAAATAACCCGCGGCATCCATTTTAAAAGAATGTAGAACAGAAATGTTATTATAAAATGGTGGAAGGTAACCCGAAGTCACCCATACGTATGGCCATCCTTGTGTTCCGTAGGTAATTGTTTGAAACTTCACGGAGTTTATTATCATATCACTTGGAAAAGAACCTAAATCTATTGCTTGAATTAAATTTTGTCCATCCTCTGATTGAACAACATTTGCGGTTCCATCAGGATTCAACGCACAAGTTATTAAGAAATTTCTTCGAGTGTCAATAAAGACTATGGCATTAAAATATTCATTATGCGTTGTGAGCTTAATTCTAGTATCTGGTAAGAACAAGTAATCATTACCATTTTGGCGATATCCATTAATATTTTGGATATTGTTACCGTTCAAATCAACGCAGCAAATTGAGGGATTATTAATTGTTTCACTACTTAACCATAGTTTGTCTTGTGTAGAATCGCTAGCTTTGAAATAACTAATGTCCGATGGAAATGGTATAGTATCTACTATGTCAAAAGGGGAACCTTCAAATCCATTGCTGTTACCAGGAACTGCATTGTAAACCACATGTACTATCCTATTGTTCATTTGATCACAAATGTAAACATTAAATAATTTGCTGGACCCTATGTTTTTTTCGCGGCCGAGAATAAATGAGCTTGGGTCGATAAATTCGTTCGTACTTTTTCCATTCTCACCATAACACAAAATACCTGCAGCTATGTTATTCTTATCGAAGTAAAAAACCGTACCCCGTTTTGAATCCAAAGCTAGTATTGTTGTCATTGTGTCATATGGTAAAAACAAAACATCTTCTAATGTTCCAAACAACGTTGATGGATTTTTATTTTGATCTTGGAAATGTGTATAAGCCCACGATTCGTTCATTATTTGATTGTGATTTTCACCTGGAATTTCAATTATGCCTTGATCCCATATCATATTGTCAACATATATCGGATATAATTCAAAACCATTAGGCGATACTTTATTCGAATGAACAACTCCTGGTTTTCTATCATGTTTGCTTAAATTTTCAGAATTTAACCCACTTTTCAGAATATAAGGGAACTTATTAAGATTCTGGGAACAAACATTATTGATCAAAAATGTTGTAAATAGAATTATAGCGAAATACCTGTATTTCATATTTTTATCATTTAATATTTTTAAAGAATTTTAATGCTTCATCGCTAGACGATGTATTTGGGTAATTATCAATCACATACTTCATAAATATGTCCACGTTTGACTGTACTGTTTTAAAACCTTTATTTTTTACGTTTTTTAAAATAGAAATCATTGAACTTGCCATTATAGAATTTGGAGACTTCTCAACCCAAATTTTTGCTAAATTAAGAAGATTTGTAAAATCGTTTGACAAGAAATCCTTATATGATGAGAAGTATTTTCTTACTGCAATTTCGATGTATTTGCTATCAGGATATTTAGTTATGAACTCAAATTCAGAATCAATTTTTTCTCTTGGTTTTACAATTGAATAAATTGATTTTAGTCTATTTAATTCCAATGAATCTTTTCCTTCCGGCCTTAGAATTTGAAACGTTAATTCATTTGAGTGAATTTCTATATTCCCCAAAGTTTGAATATAGTTCAATACGTATTTACCAATTGGAATATAGCTATCATTTCCTACCCATCTATTATTAACAAAAAAAGAATCTAAGTAACTCGTTCCAAAGTTACTTAACATATCAATGCTAAATGATTTTTCCTCATTTGGCTTTAATCGTAATGGAAAGGATTTAGTTGAAGTCGCATATGTCTTCCCTAGTTGTATGGATTTACCATTTTCATCTAGTAAATTGAAATTGTTGAGATAATCGAAGAAAGTAAAATTAGAAATAGAGTCATCTTTAGTCCCGACGTTTTTAACAACCAGAGTTAAATAAAATGGTTCATATTCAATCGGATTAGGGTTCGTCAATGAAATAGAGAAAGTAAACTGGTTATTATCATGAAAGATGTTACCCCCAGCTCGAGGTATATTTAAAGCAAATTTCCTTGACATTGGATCAGGAACTCCACCATAAAAAATAGCAGCATGAGTACGACAAAAGTGAACACCTTGACCGTTATTCCAAAGGTCTGGATTTAGGATCTCTGCCATAAGGCAATCTTTTTTACATGGTTCTCCACAACCTTCTTCATGGCCATTTATCCCAAATTGATGTCCTATCTCATGTATTAAACAACATTCGCGGGGAACATGGTCAAAACCTAAAAGTCGGTTTATTTTGCCCGAAAATACATAGCTATATCCAGCAAGTGGACGCAGATTTTTTGTCACGCCACAGTAATCTTTATCAGTATCATTTAAGGTTCCGTATATTGAGTCAAGAGCAAAAATGAAACCATCGTTATAACCATTATTTATCTGTTTATGAAAGTCAAAATATGTTGCCATGACATCTTTCAAATCTTGCTGATAACCTGGATCTGGAACTTCGAGCTCTAACCCGCCGAGGTTTACTGGGTTTTGAACATTCGGCCAAACTTCTGTGCTTGCATCTTTTTTGAAAATATGCATTGAAGCATAACCTCCTGCTGCGCCAAAAATATCATGGCCATTAGAAACCTCATACTGCAGAGAAATGCTCTTAGTCTCAACTAAAGTATCTCCGACATGACATTCTTTAGGTAATTGAACACTAAAGGGATCTTCACATCCGATTAAAAAAAGAAGACATAGACTAACTAAACAAAGAATAGAAATTGATGAAATATTATTTTTAATTGACATGATCTTATAAAGTTTGTTGGGGAAAAATACTAATTATTAACCTATTTAATAAAAATTAATTTCTTTTTGTCGTAAATTTTTGAATCGGCATACAATAAATAAAAATATATTCCTGAGGACAATCCTTTGCAATCATAAACAAATCTGTATTCCCCTGCTTCTTTTACCTCATTGACCAAATCCAAAAGTTTTTTTCCTAATATATTATATACAGTTATTTTTATTTTACTAAGTTTTTGTACATCATAGTCAATGATAGTAACATTGTTAAATGGATTAGGATAATTCTGATAAAGCTTATATTGAACGGGAATTTCTGTGTTCGATTGCTGAACACTTACGGGTATTCCTGTGCGTAAAACAACGCCGTTAGAACCGGCAGCCCATCCAGTTGTATTATTTATGAATGATATCCCGTGTAAATCACTATAACCAGGTGTTTCCTGAATCGACCAACTTACACCGCCGTTTGTTGAATTTTCAATCAGGCCGTATTGCCCACAGAGCCACCCACTATTTGTATCAACAAATGTTACGTCATACAGATTGTATATTGTATTTGCCGGCGGTAATGTCCAGTGCCATCCAGAATCTGTTGTCCTTCTAACTCGACCATTATTTCCGACGAGTACATAAGAGTAGAGTCCTTTTACCGGTGCAGCTGAATTCAATCTTGGACCTCCTGTTTGTTCAATTACCTGTGCCCAGTTAGCGCCTCCGTTGCCAGTAGTCTCAAAAAATTCAGAGTTGGAGGCTCCAGCAACAAAACCCTCTTCGTCCGCTATCATAAATACTGCGTATAAATCCTGATTAAATGCATAATCAACATTCCAATCCGACCCTGCGCTGAAGGAACTTAAGTAAATTCCATTTTGCCCCACTGCAAAAGCACTCGACTGGGAAAAAAACTGCACAGCATACAAGTTGTTTGCTGTGACTGAACCTTGTTGGTTCCAAACTAAGCCACCGTCACTAGTTTTAAATATTCTTCCGCTATCTCCAACAGCAAGTCCGGTATAAATATCAATGAATGATAACGAATTAAGATTAGGACCGGTTAACACATGAATCCAATTTACTCCGCTATTTGTTGAACGCCAAATACCTCCAGAGCCAACAACGATACCAGTGTTCACATTAAGAAACTTAACAGCGTTAAGCTGCGCAGTCGGCACAGAAGAAATCTGCACCCATTGGCCAAATAAAAGATTACATGAGCATTGTAATAAAATTGCCAATAATAAGATTGTCTTTTTCATAAATTGTTCTCCTTACTTCAAATTTAGCAAATCGCATATTTGAACAGCATCTAACTTTATGTCTAATCTTTCAATTAGCTTGTTAATTTGATTAAACAATAATTTAGTATAGAATGGAAATCTAAGGATGGATGCTTTTAACTTATTGGACAACAATTTCTGTAAATAGAATCTGTAGATAATTAAATTCCCGTCAATCTCTATTTCAGGCGTTTCCTTACAGTGCCTTAAAGAAAAAATTATGACATTGGCGCCAGCGTTTAATAATGCTTTAGATTGATGTTTAATCCTTGTATCAGATGGATAAGGATTATCCGTAACAATTAAAATCGTATTATCGCGTAGTTCGTTCATAACTTTTGTGATTATCTTGTATTTCTTACTTCACTTTTTATTCCCGAATTTTAATAATAATCCCAAAATCCGGTAATACTGAATTCCAGTTTTTTGAATAACCCTATCCTTTTTTTATTAGGCATTGTTTATCTGTTTCAATTTTATGATCTATATAAGATAAATCACAATAACCAACAGGTAAAAGTCTTATCAATTCATTAGCATGTATATGTTGAACAACATCTTTTACCCATCTATTCTCCATTACTATGACATTGTATGTGCTAGGGTACTCTTTCTCATTGACTATGTCATAAGTTTGAATTGCTTCCTTATGCTTAAATAGTGACTTTAACGACAAAAGGATTGAACCTACAGGTTTTGAGGAGCCAGTGATGTTATGTGATATAGCAATAGAGTTCATATTCAAATTAGTTTTAAATTAATTAAGCTTAGATGGAGATGGCTTAGTTTTCATTTTCTTTAAGCCACTAATAAGCTTTAAATGACTTTTTGTTTTTTTCTTAAGTTTTAAATCAAAAAAAAATGAATCTTTTCTCGTATATATCTTCATTTTCGGTTTCAAAAATTCACTTTCTAATTAAGCACCAAACACACTATAATTATAAAATTATGCCTGGTCAGGATCTATATATTCCTGAATTTTAACACCATCCTCATATACAACTATCCACCAAACACCATCCAGATTAATCCGTTCATAAACGACATTTGAGCTTAAGTCATTATTCATTAAACAGAATTCTTGTCTGGTATTAGCTTCTGAATTGTATATAGAAATGTAAGAAATTGAAGAAAACAAGCAAAAACTTAGAACAAAAGATATGGCAAGTGATTTCAACATAACAGTATACTCCTTTCAATAGAATTACCTGCACTACATAAATAGTCAACAATTGTCTCTTTGTAAAGCAACAGGAAAGCATTTTGTTGCTCAAAGAAAATTGCATGTTGAACAATTGCTTTTTCTTTTGAAGAATAAACACTATTTTTATATAATTATCCTAAAGGAATGTTGCTTATAACATAATATTAAAAACCCATGAAATCGCATAAGGTGATAAATCTTCTTAAAGAATTGTCGAAGGACGATTTGAACAAATTCAGTAAATTGGTCAATTCTAGCTACTTTAACCACAGCCAAAAAGTACGTGACCTCTATTTTCAAATCATTAAATTCTATCCAACCTTTGACGGTAAACTTTTCACCAAAGAAAATATTTTCCGTAAGATTTCCGCAAAAGAGAAATTCAATGATTCTACCTTCAGAGCGTTATTTCATGATTTGCTTCAGTTATTTTATAAGTTTCTTGTCGTTGAAGGGATTGAATATGACCCGTTTTCTTATCATATTTTTAAGATCAGGGAACTAAATAAGAGACGATTCTATAAGATTGCTAAGGCAGAACTTGATAAAGATATAGTTAAGTTAAAAAACAAAAGTTATGACTACAATTTGTATCTAAATCAATATTTTCTTGAATCATTTAAATACAATATAGAGAGTGTTACAACTAAAGTACTTAATTCACATCAGGCAATTTCTTTACTTACTCAATCATCGAAATCAGATTCATACTTATTATTATTTTTCGCTACTGAAATTGTCTGTGATTTTGTTAATACAGTAGTCATTTCGGCAAAATACAACCTTGATTCCAGAGGTATCCTTAGTAGTAAGATAATACGGCTCATTGATCTCGATAAACTGTTATCTGAATGCAGAAATAACGAAGAGGCCTATAGGATCCTAGACTTATACACTTCGCTTTATAGACTTTTTGACAATTTGCATAACGAGGATTGTTATGAAATTTACAAAGAGAAAATAGAAAAGTATGAAAATAGTTTAAGCCATGAGGAGAGAACTTTTCATTTTTCAAATCTAATTAATTATTTGAACATCATAAAAAATAAGAATAACATTTCCTTGCATAAATTCAAACTTTTTGCCATATACGAAATATTTTTGAGAGATGAATTGTTTTTAGATTCTAAAATAAATAATTTAAATCCGGCCCTATTCAGAGCTATTTTGATAAATGCGATTGAATGCAAAAAATTTACTTGGGTGGAACAATTTATAGATGTTTACATAAATATGGTGCCAAAAGACTTTAAACATAACCTGCTGAATTATGCCTATTCATTATTTTATTATGAAATTGGGAAAAACATAGAGGCGCTAGAATGTTTAGATAGAATTAATCTCGATAACTTTATGTTCAAATTTGATAGTTATAATACACGGCTAAAAATTTACTTTGAGTATGAGAATCCTCAAAAAGCCTTGGACTATATTCATTCATATAGTGAATTTATAAGAAAAGATAAATTTCTGTCCGAAAACAGGAAAATTGCTTATAAGACTTTTATAAATTATGCAAAAGATTTAATTAGTTGCAAGGAAGACAAGTCTAACTACGATATTGATTTCGTAAAAAAACAAATAGAAAAGAATTCCAATGTATTGAATAAAGAATGGCTACTTAATAAAGCCACCCAAATTTTAGAATCAAAGAAGCCTTTCGGCGGTATTAATGTAGCATGAGCCAACTTGCCATAAGAATTAACAATGTAATTTCAAACCCCAAGAAACTATAATTTAAAATCTACTATAAATTGTCACTTAACCACCCTTATCCACATTAAACTTTGTAACTAAAATTGATTATGTATTTATTAATAAATCCTTTTATTCTCTCTAATTCAATTGGTTCGTAAAATTTCAGTAAATAAAGAAGAAATGGAAATACTAGGCAAGCAAAACATTTTAAAATAATTTCAAATAAGTGATTGCCAAATTCAAAGTAAAAGAAAGGAATTACAAGTAAACAATAACAAACCATAACACTCATTAATTTGATCCATTCGTACTTAATGAAGTAGTTTTTCTTTGAAAAAAGATATAGGCAAATATTTAATACCATGAAGCTTATTAAGTTCACAAAAGCGGCTCCATATATTTCGAATATTGGAATGAAAACAATATTTAGGATAATGTTTATACTAAGAGCAATCAAGTAACTAAATACGATGAAATAATTTTTTTTAGTCACAAAGAAACTAAACTCACCTATGCCATGAATGCCATAAAACGGTAAGGACAATGCAACCCATGGAACATATTTGCTAGCCATCCAGTAATCTGTTCTTAAAGTAAAGATTTTAATCAAATGTGGGGTGAATAATGATAATATTAACGCTCCGTAAGAAATTGAAAAGAAAAGATAAGTTACGCTCTTAGAATAAAATCTCTTGGCATTTTTGTCTTTAATTTTTTTCCAAAATATAACTGTAAATGCTAGAAAAAAAGGTGACACAATTAAGAAACCTAATAATCCACTTATGTTGTACGCTAAACCATAAATACCTGCATTACCAATATTTGTTAGATACCCGAGAATATATTTATCGGTTTGGTTTAGCAAAGTCAGCACGATGCTCGCTAACATTATCGGAATTGAATATCTCAGCAATTCTTTGATTAGATTTATCTCTAGCCCAATTTTCAAACGGCTTATATAATACGGAGATAAAAAAATAATGATTACAGTCGCGCCTACAAGTCTTGAAATGAAAACACCGCCTAATTTATCAGATACTATTTGCAATGAATATATTTGTAAAATTAAGCTTAATGATGTACCCAGAATTGAAAAAACTGTATACATTTTTACTTTTTCTTCCATTCTTAGCAAAAGAAAAACAACAAAGCTAAAGGATTCAACTGTAGCTAGAAGGGATGCATAAATTATAAGTTGAGAGTAGGAAGCGGCAGGATAAATTAAGGACAAGAGATTGTTAAGAAAGATAAATATAATTAAATTAAAAATGCAATCAATACAAAACAAACAAAGTGTAACCGAAAACAAAAATCTTTTTCTTCTGTTAACATCTTCAATATCTAGGTAATATTTTATTACACCGGTCTCTAAGCCAAAAAGGAATATCGCCAATAGTATTTGGAACAAACTATCGGTCAGGATATACACCCCGTATTCTTTTACTGCGAAGTGAAGCGTATATAACGGAAGCAGAACTATGCCGGTCATTTTTGATGTAATTCTGCTCAACCCATAAATAGCAGATTGCTTGATTGTATTCTTAATGTCCTTTAACAATAAACAAAAATATTGATTTTTGTATGTAAATTATATGGAAGAATTATACTTTAGAAATCTGAAGCGACTGATTATATCTGAATTTGCATAAAGAAACTAGTGCTATAAATGAGGGAGCTGTGTAGAAAGCTCTCGAATTAAGTACAATCAAATTATTTTTAAAAAAGCAACGGGCTTTAACAGATGCAGGGGTGCAATCTTTTGAAGTATGTCAGACACCCACTAAAACCGACTCCCGTTGCTATTGTTTAGATTATTCCTCCCGAAAATCCAAAAGTTCGAATATAATAACCTTCTAAAAATAAAAAAGAGATTCAAGCAAGCTTAAATTGCTTGCTTGAATCCCCCTAGTGATTTAACAGTGTAAAACTAATAAATAATCATTGAAAAGTCAACTGAGCTTAGAACGTATCTATTTCAGCATACCAATTGCCATAATCATCTTGTCGTAATTTAAAATCACCAATTTTGTCAAAACTCCGGCGTTCGGTTTTAAGCAGAAAGTCAGCATCACAGCTTCCCTTGACATGGCACTTCACAGGCCAGTAACGACCCTGATCGTTGTAGTTGCCAATCTGCTGAACTTCTAGTAGATCAACCGAGGCGTTTTTGCCTCCCATAAGACTTCCGGACCACGTGGCAGGAACTTCTTTTTTAAGACAGCCTTTTATTGAGTTGCTAATAATATCATTTGAGGGCTGATTGTTCTGTGGTTTTGTATTTGGTTGCGTAGACTGTGATGATGTGCCTAATTTAGCTTCCAACGCCTGAACTCTTTTTTCTAAGTCATTCAAGCGTTCTTCAATGGTTTTGGTCTGTGCAACGAGCGAGCTTGTCAGTGCTAACGTGAAGGCGCAGATTATAATATTTACAATTATACGTTTCATGATTTATAGAATTTAAATGTTTATAATAATAATTTTTTAATTAGTGTCCGCTGTTAGAACCTTATTGTTACTCCGCCACTCGCATAAAAGGGCCAACCGCCGGACAGGGACAGCGAGAATGATTTAGAAAAAAAATAGTTAAACCCTACTTGACCGCCATAGCCAATGCCGGAGGCTTCGGCTGTGGGAACAGAGTAAAAATCACTCGGTTTCCTCGGGTCCCAGTTTTGTGAAGAATTAATCAGAAAATAACCTAAGCCTGCCTTGATATACGGATCGAATTTTTCACCAGGGCTGAAATGATAAGATAGGTTTAGCAATAATCCGATTAAATTATATGAGTACTTTAGATTATAGCTGTGATATGTTGAATCATAGGTTGAAAAAGAATACGAGTCACTGTTCCAATTGGTATAAGCGACATCCAAACCCAAGCCGAAATAATTAGATATGGCATAATCTGTGCTAAGCCCGTAAGTAACCGTTCCCCAATCGCCGTAACCGGCTTTTACACCCACATAGAATTTCTTTGCTTTAAAGCCGTACTCGCCGATCTTTTTTGTACTGTAATCGCCGTACATAAGTCCATTTGTTTCCTCCTTGGTAAATTTTTCAATGTCCTCATATTTGTATGCCATGACATTGCCGTCATGGGTTTTTATTTTAATGGATACATTAGGGATTTGTTCGATGATGATGCCATGAATGACGCTACCATTTTTTAAGTATACGACGTCTTCCATTTGTTGCGAATATATAATGAAGGTGCAAGTGGAGACGAGTAAAACAACAATAAATATATTCCAATTAAATTTCATTTTTACTCCTTAAGATTCGAATTTGATGTTGATTGTTTGAGTTAGAGTGATAGTACATTTGAAATCATAATTTCATTGCAACTTTGCCCTCCTTTCTTTTAATCTAAAAATATTTTTTTTGAGAAAAATTTGTCTAAGGCTTTTGTAAAAAAGAAACCTTTAAAAATAAGAATAATCTTTCACAAATACAACAATGAAGTGTGTAAATGTATAGTAATTTATATAAATACAACTAATAGGCGGTTAATAGACTCATTCATTATTGATAATTTTGTATATGTCAAAAACTAAGGATAAGTCAATTGGCGGCTTAATTAAGCATTACCGGATATTAAAAGATTTAACGCAGGAAGAGTTAGCAGAGATGCTTAATCTATCTTATCAGCAGGTTCAAAAATATGAGTACAATAAGGTAATTCCACCCCATGATAAGCTGGGACAACTCTCCAAAGTATTAGAAATCCCGATTGAGCTGTTTTTTAACGAAGGATTACGAACCGATTTAATAGATAAGATTGAAACGGAAATAGCCAGGAATTATGAACTTGTGAAACTTGTAAAGGAAAACCCTGAATTCTTAGAGATAATAAGGTTGTATAGCAAAAACAAATCGCAATTTAAACCCGTTGAGTTTGCCAAATTTTTGAAGGACTTACTCAAACTAAGCAAAGACAAAAAGGATTCCTACCTTAGCATAATCAACAAAATTGCATTGTTGATTTCATAAAATTTGTAACTCGGCACCTTTACAAATCCATTCGCACTTGCTATAATAGTGACAAAAATACTGTATGACATTCATCAATATCGTTATTGCCATTGGAATCCCGGCAATTATTGCCGCTTTAATTTATATAGGCAGAAAACTTCAAATTCTTGATGATCTGCAAAAAACTATAGGGAAAATGAAATTAAACCTTAAGGTTATTGGCGATTTCCTTACTCGTAATCATTCCGAGTTTAACCCTACCGAATTACAAGGTTACAGCCCTCTTGAACTCACCGACGAAGGCCAACGGTTTATCCATAACATCGGCTTTACTGGAATTTTTAATAAACAAAAAGCAGACTTTTTTGCCTGCATTGATGCTGAACACCCCAAACTCAAATATGATGTTGAATCGGCTGCAATAAAATCTATATATACGTTAAGTGATAAAGATTATATGGCTTTTCTGAAAGAACATTTCTATAATAATCCGACACGTAATTTAGGAAATACTGCACCCACACTTGGTGTATACGTAAGGGATAGGTATTTGGAAGAGCACACTGCTATACGTCAGTAATTAAGCATGCAATTTCTTTTCGAAACTTAGGAACTTTGGTAGGAATAGAAGACTAAGCACATTGGCGACAAAATTAAGTAAATAATTTCATTTTGGTGACAAATTCAACCTTTATATGACTTTTACTTAATTGTTGATTGGCAACAAATACATGAAAATGTCTTTTCAGTAGAAATGATATTCTGGTTATATTGTTAATTCAAAATTAACTAAACAAACAAAATTATTATGGCAGATCTTCAAATAACACACATCAGAAAACGTGACCGTTTTAGCAGTCATGAGCATATCACGCACGCTGGTAATCCTCCAACTTGGTTTTGGACACGAGAAGATATTATATCAAGTATCGAAAAGAAAACTAATACGTTTTATGTTATTGATAAGTATTCAGGTAAAAGATCTAATGTGGGCGTAATCTATCCTAATGACAATAGAGCGCCATATATAAGAACTCACGCTGATGGCGATTGGAATGACAACCTCCTTTCATTACCCGAGCATTAGCCAGTAATTAATTATTATTTTTTATATACTATGGAAAACGAAAAAGAAAAAGAACCAAAAACGATTACAATAACAGTAAATGAAAACCCTGTTTCTTTTACTGTAAAAGAGGCAACGGGACGGCAAATTAAGGAAACCGCCATTAATCAGGGGGTGCGTATCCAGTTGGATTTTAACTTGTTTGAAAAAACTGGGCAGAAGCTACATCCGATTAAGGATACGGACATTATGCACCTTCACGAGCACCAGGAATTTAGGGCTGTAACTCCCGATGATAATTCCTATCGGTATGACTCCTGAAGTTGAAAAAGCAGCTCAGGAAATCAAAGATTTATTCAGCGACAAAAAAATTGATGTCGCAGAAGTCTCTGATGGAGGAGCTTGCGTTATAGTTCATGATATCGAACTCTCGGCTACCTATAGTCCTCAACTGACATGGATTGGATTTATTATTGGTTTTCAATATCCAAGAGTTGACGTATACCCGCATTTTATAGAGCCATCTATAAAACGGGTTGACCAGGCAGCTTTAGGAGAAGGGTTCTCTGGGCCAACAGAATGGCAAAAACGAAGTTGTATCCAGGTTTCTCGCAAATCGAATAGACTCGATCCAAGTATTGATACTGCGGCAACAAAATTGATTAAAGTTATTGAATGGATTAATTCAAAATGACCAAGATAACTCTAACAATTGATGATGCTCTTTATCAAGATTTGTACCAACACTTATTTCCAGGCGATGGTGATGAACATGGCGCAGTGATTGCCGCTGGAATTACTAAAACAGAATCAGGTATACGGCTTTTAGCTCGCGAACTCTTTAAAGCTCAAGATGGCGTGGATTATGTTCCCGGTAAATATGGCTATCGGGCGCTTACGGCACAATTTGTGGCTGAAATATCCGATTATTGCTCGGAAGCAAATCTTTGTTACTTAGCGATCCACTGTCACGGTGGCAGAGATAGTGTTGCCTTTTCTACCGATGATATTAATTCGCACGAAAAAGGTTATCCTGCTTTGCTAGATATAACTAAAGGTCAGCCAGTTGGCGGCATAGTTTTTGCTGAGAACGCAGTAGCCGGTGATATTTGGACTCAAGAAGGTAGATTTGAATTAGAACATGTAAAAATAATTGGCAATCGAATCTATAGGCTTTATCCGCAAGTAAAAGATAGACCAAAATCTGTAGATACCTTGTATGATCGAAATACCCGTTTATTCGGAGATATTGGGCAAGAGATACTTAATAGTTTAAAGGTTGGCATTGTTGGATTAGGTGGAGGAGGGTCATTATTGAATGAGTGGTTGGCTCGCTTGGGAATCGGTCACATTGTTTCAATTGATCATGATAAAATAGATTACACAAATCTTCCACGGGTTGTTGGTTCAACTCGATGGGACGCTAAAACATTTCTTACAAAAAGCAAAATTGTAATACTACAAAAAATAGGAGCGTATTTTTCAGCCTATAAAGTCAATATAGCAAAAAAAGTTGCTCGAAAAGCAAATCAAAAAATAATATATGATGCGGTAGTAGGAAATATTCTTGATGAAGAGACAGCGAGATTGTTGAGAGACGTTGATTTTATTTTCTTAGCAACCGATAACATTCAAAGCCGCCTTGTTTTTAACGCTTTGGTTCATCAATATCTAATCCCTGGAGCCCAAATCGGTATTAAGATACCCAAAGATTTGAAAACACAAAAAATTGGAGATATTGTCGCAAATACAAGACTTGTATTACCTTATCCTAATGGTGGGTGTCTGGAATGCCACGATCTTATTCCACCCGGCAAGCTTCAAGAGGAATCCCTTTCACCCGAAGCGCTAAAGCAGCAAAGATATGTTGATGACGAGGAAGTTCATGAACCAAGTGTTATTACTATAAATGTTCTTTCTGCTGGACAAGCCGCAAACGATTTGATGATGTTATTTACAGGGTTATATGAGAGCCAGGTTAAACCCGAGCATTTAGTTAATTTTGTAAAAAAAAGAGAACAGTTAACAGTATTAAATACATTTAAGAATAATTGTCCTGATTGTTCAAATGAATCATGGAGTAGGAGGGCTCGTGGAGATTCGCTCCGGTTACCGTGCCGAGCGAAATAATAATATGCACTAAGAAAGATATTAGGGACAAACAATTTGATAACTTAGTTTTCAAATCTTATGATCGATAGAAAAGAAATAGAAGAAAAAGCAAGAGAATTTGAAATTCATGTAGCAAATGTTGAAAGAGATTACATTTTTGGTTGGGTGCTTTTAGGCTTGTTCACGATTAGTAATCTCAGGGATACTATTTTTCTTAAAGGAGGAAATGCTTTACGAAAGGGTTATTTTGCTAATACACGGTTTTCAGCTGATTTAGATTTTGGAATCCCCGGCGATGTAAATCCTGAGATTTTATTACAAGAAATTAATCACATTTGTGATTTCGTTCAAGAGAAAGCAGGCGTATCATTTGTAAAGCTCAATAACAAAGTCGAAGAGAAATTTGTTGCAAGGGATACTACAGTTTCTGATCTGAAAGTCTATGAGGCGAAGATATATTTTAAAGATTTTTATGGTAACAGCGACCATATTATTATAAAAATTTCAATGGATATTACCCGTTTTGATAGAGTGCTTCTTCCATTACAAACGGTTGACTTGATTCACCCATATTCTGATTATTCTGAAGTTACATGTCAAATACGTTGCATGAAACTTGAGGAAATTATAGCTACTAAATTGAAGTGCCTACTACAAAGACAACATGCCCCCGACTTATTTGATTATGTTTATTCAATAAAATTGCTGGGAGGAAGTTTAAATAAGAAAGAAGTTGTGGAATCGTTTGTTCAAAAAACCATTTTTGGAAGAAATCCTCATGTTGTAAAAGAAATTCTGTGCAAAACACCCTTTGATTTTTTTAAAGAATATTGGGATAAAACAGTTGTGTGTGCCAAAAAGATAATTTTTGGGGTTGAAGAGGCTATTTCAATATTTCTATCAGATCTTGAAATAATCTTTGGAATTTATCCGGATAATGGGTACACACAATTTGTATATTTTGGTTCTGATCTCCGAGCCCCAATAATAAAAGCTGGAAGAGAACAAACAGTATTGAAAATCCGCTACAAAGGTTCTGATAGAATTATAGAGCCCTATTCTCTTAAATACATGATTCGTAAAGATGGAAACGCACGAGAATACTTCTATGGCTATAATTGCAGTGGTGGTAGCGGGGTTGGTATTAGATGTTTCGTAGCGGGAAATGTTGAAAGTATTGAGAATACTGAGGAAAAATTTGAGCCCCGTTTTCTAATCGAGTTATCCAAAGCAGGGGAGAAACCACAAAATCCATTTCTCTTTGACCCCAACAAACCAGCTCGTTCTCCTAAGAGAAGTATAACTTCATCACGATCACGAAAATCATTTGGACCAAAATACATTTATCAATGCAACTTCTGTGGAAAGAAGTTTACTAAGAAAACCAACAACGGGACTTTAAATGCACATAAGGATAAAAATGGATATCCTTGCAGTAGCAGATATGGCTTTTATGTTGACACCAAATATTAGTATTACTTATAACTTTGAAAAATCCCTTCACATATGGTAAAATATGTAAATCTTGACAATTATTTTTGATAGCTCAAAGCACCGTATAGTCATTCTTTACGGATTACAGTTTCAATAACATCTTTTCATCGCCTCCCTCTAAATCGCAAGCATCACAAAAAGTTGTGTCGCTATTGTGCCGTAGAGGCGATTTATTTGTCATTTACTGAAGTCTATGAGAATATAAATTGATTTATTTTTATCACTTAATTTCGCAATTTTTAGGATTTTCTATACTTTCTACTTTTTTCCATATCGGGGTTCAATTCCCAGCACCCCGACCAGTTTTAGGGCTAATATTAGAAAAAAGTTTTTCATGAGTTTGAATGTGTGCCGTTGGTGTGTCGTTCAATTGGAAAGTAGGTTCCAATGTATCAACAGCATCTTTTAGTATAGAAAGATTAACATGTGCATAGCGCATGGTCATTTTAATGTCGGAATGACCCAACAGTTCTTTTATCTGGATGATAGAATTTTGTTTTGCCGCCAGATGTGATGCAAAGCTATGCCTTAGAGTATGCCAACCGATATTCCTGATCTGCGCTCTAGCACATTCTCTGTGTAGCGCTTTTCGGCAAGAATTATAGACCAGGGGTTTGCCGTTTCTGCTTTTATACACGTAGCCGCTAGTGTCAGTCCTATCTTTTAGCATGTACAGAACGCTTTTGGTGAGCGGTATAGTCCGCGATTTGTTATTTTTGGGACTTCCCTCAATTCCGTTAACAATATTTCTTCTCACCGTGATTGTCTCTTTTTTGAAATCAATATCACCCCGGCGTAACGCAATGAGTTCGCCAAAACGCAATCCCGTTCGTACCGCTAAGAGAATCATGTCATGCCAGATTCCACGGGCATTGTTCAACAACTGTTCGATTTCTGCTTCTGTCAGGTAATCGAATTTTTGGGGAAGGACTTTGAGCGGTTTTATTCTCGGAATATGAGTTAGTAACCCCCAGTCAACAGCCGTTTTTAAGCAACAGCTTATGAGCGAAAGATGGTTGTTAATTGATTTTGGAGACAAGTTTCTTTGAAGTTGTTGAGCTTTATACTGTTCAATGTCATACATGGAAATTTTATCAATGCTCATCTTACCGAAGAAGGGAAGTAATGTAGCGTTGAGCAGATACTGGCAAGTACTGATTTCTGACGGCTTGTTGTTATTTCTGACATAGAGATCAAACCACTGCCTGGCTAATTCTTTGAATGTATAGGTTACCATTTCTTTTGGGCCGTCAATTGGTTCGCCCCGGGCTAAACGCTGACGCAGAAGCAGTTCATACGCCTGTGCGCTTTTATATGAATTGTGCGGGCTTCGTTTTCTAAAGCGCACTCGGTTATAGCCGATGTCAATCCAGTATGATTTTCCTCGTTTTATTACAGTCATAGGATTCATAGAACAAGGTCAATCCGTTGAGATTTGAGATACTCAATCATATCTTCTTTTAGCACCCGTAACGAGTTACCTATTTTAAAAGCCGCGAGCTTTCTCGCGTCGATTAAACGATAAATACTAGCGACAGATACGCCTAACAGCTCGCTTATTTCTTGTGGGGACAGGAAGGGTTTATCTAGTAGGTTTTCCGGAATTGACCATTGTTTCATTAGTTTGTCAAGGAGCGATCTAGAGCAGGGGTGTATGACCCTGACAGCTATATCGCATCCTATCATTAAAAATAAAGCTTCGCAATGAAGTGAAGAAACCTTCAATATTTTAATGGTAATGAAATGTTTATTAGATTGATGAACTAATTTAGGAATAAAAAAAACATGACTACAGCTAATGCGCATAATCATGGTAATGGTAATTTCTGTTGGTCGCTCAAATTGTATTTATTATTATAGCATATAATCAATAAAAGAAACAATAGGATTCTTTCTTAAAGATTTCCAACCGGCATAGGTAGTTATCACTATGTAATTGAGTACTTTTGCTTATGGATAAATTGAACAGAAAATAATAATTTGCATAGATTCTTTTAATCGTAAATTTTAAAAAGAAAGCAGGCTAATCATGGCTACTTATTCTCCAATAACGAAAATTGACAAGACAGCACTAGTTAAACATCCCCTTTTCAAACAGTATGAACATGAACTCAAAGAGGGCAAGATAACTGAATTTTTAAATGATCATGGAATATTTGGCGGCATTGTGCCTTTTTACGCACATCCCGATGATGGCGGTCAGCTCCTTGGTTTAAATTTTGAATTTGAATACCGAACCACTCGAAAAGACAAAGACCATTGGAATACCGAATTTTATCAGAACCATACAAGGTACTCAACAGAAGAAGAACTTTCTGGCGTTGCCTTATGGAAAGCTCTTGACATAATCCAGAAGTGGAACTGGAAAGAACTTGCCGAAAAAGACATAGAGTAGCTGAAAGCTACCCCATGTCTTTAGATAATGCGGCTTATTCTATAACAGAATAAAGCCTATTTTTGAGCATTTTTTGGTTGTCAAGTAATGACCGGGCAGGCAAGTTCAACTTGTCGTCCCAGTAATCATTGATCATTTTATCAATAAGCTCATCACGTTTAAAGATGAACTGGCTTTTCTTAAAGTTACTCTTGTCTACTTCCCATAACGAATATCCAAGCGTAACTAATGCGGAGGCCAAGCCAATGTCATAGGTAATAAATTTAACATTTGGTTCTATTGGTTCTGTTACTTTTTTTAAAATCATAATAGTGAGATTAGTAATTACATATACCAATCGCGATTGGTCGATTTGAAGCTTCTACTTATACTGGTGAATTTCACGCTCATGTCTGATAAATAAAAAATCCTTAATGATTGTAAGGATTTTTTAAAAAGAGAAACGAAAACAAAATTCGCTAGTACTCTACAACTTGTGGAGCCTCTGTCTGTAAATACTCATGAATACCAAGCGGGTCAGTATCATCATGGTGTAAATCATCTTTATACGTAGTGCGTTCAGGCGGATGGATGAGTTTTATTTTTATTTTATATGAATTGCCGATTTTTTCAGGTGTGGAGTGATAAGGATAAAAGGGATCATAATCTAAAGAAAAATAATAACGCAGGGTTTGGGACAAGCCCTGTTTTTGTTTTTTATAGGTGTCTTTAGCATCCGGGTCTTTAATGGTTAGTTCGCCCTGGCATTTAGAGAGTACTTTTAAAAAATTCCATTGCTCGCAGGGCTTTGGAATTTTACCTTTGCCAACCATTCCCATTTCTCTATAGTCAGTAATATATTTCTTGTTTCTTACCTGATGTTCAACCCGTTCATCATCTAAAAATGTTATAACTATTTCCTCCCAACAGGTTCCGGCTGGAATTTTATATGGAAATTTAGGTCTACTATGTTCTGGACTTTTCGGTTTCAGCGCTTGAAGGCTTTCTTTTAAACCAGAAACAATAACTTCCTCCGTGATTTGTACCGGAATTGGTTGAGTATGGCTAAATAGTGACGGCTGATAATGATTGCTATGAATTGAGAAATTCTTTTTTGCGTGTATCTTGTTATTCTCAAATAAAGTAGGTCCAGAAATTTCATTACTTACAGCATTGTGGTCAATCAGAGTGTTCATCATGTTTGTAAACATATTAAACACCAAATAATCTTTTTCGCTTAACGTTCCGGCTCCTAGGGACTGCTTAAGAATAGTCTGAAAGTGGTGTATTTCTTCTATGAGAAAGCCTATTTGAAATTGAGCGCTCCCACCATCAGCTCTTGCAATAGAAAACGGCAGTTGCAGTAATTCAAAACTTTTGAAAAGATTATTGAATTTTGGCTCAATGGGGGCGAGGGTAACAAACACATGGAAGTTTTCTTTGAGTTGCCGCCGGTAAATCTGAAGTACTTTCCAAACGGCAAGTTTTTGTAAAACCCGCAGATCATCTTGAGAATCCATTAGGTCTATGTCGTATAATTGAGTGTTGTTGTTTTGGTTACAGTTCGCTTGTATCTTTTGTAATACATCCCATATGTTTCGATTAAAATCTTCGCTTGACGACATAATATAAAACCCATAGTTAAGGGTTTACTTTATTTTAGCACACCAATTGCTAATATTTATTTTTTAAATATAAAAAGTATGCTATAATAATAGTGTAGTTCTTTTTTTCAATGTTAGAGCCTGAAAGGATTTCGATTCTTTCGGGCTTTCTTTTTTCCGCAAGAATTAAAGAATATAGTTTATTCTTTTCTTATTCATTCCAAAGGAGTTTAAAGTTCTTTTACAACATAACAATTAATTTTGAACTGACCATAAAACTAAAAAATGAAAGGAGTTACATCATGGGTTGGTTCACAAAAGAAGCGAAAGCATTTGGGAAAGAATTTAAAAGACAAGGAAGCCTCTTACTATTTGGAAAACCCCGCCGGTCAAAAAGACGCAAACATCGCACCCCGTCAGAAAGGTATAAAAACTATAAACGATGGGCTCGTAACAATGGCTTTGATTAAAAAGCCCGCCCTGATAATTCAGGACAGGCTTTATAGATTGTTAGCCGCCAAGTCCGTGTCGGTCCGCTGGACGCTTACGGTTTGTCTTGACTGGCTCAATAGGTGTTGTTGTTTTATGTGTTGCCAAGTCTTTGAGACTCGTAACAAGTACGTCTTCGTCAAAGAAATGCAAGCCTGCCAAATTAAAGTATCCGGGTATCGACAATTTCTTAGCATAAATTGTCTTGATGGATACGCCAAGCAGAGCGGCAACTTCTTTGACCGAAAGATAACGGGAAGTAGTCATGTTGACTCCTGTACCCTACACCCTTGTTATTTTTTATTAGTCCCTAAATACCTTAACCACCTTCAAACAGACCTATTCGTTTTTTCCACACTAAAAATTAGTTCTTTCAAATTAAAAATTCAACAGCAGAAAGGAGGTTCACATGGCTCAATACCAGCGGAAAGTTAAAGCCGGCTTACGCTGGTTTTATAAGTTTAACTTTCAGGGCATTACTTATCGTTCACAATGTATTTATTTAGCTAAAAAAGAGGCTAAAGAAGCCGAACGGAAGAAATATGATAAACTAGACCAAAAGCTCAGGAATCCCGATCTACAAGCTGATTTCGGGCTTTTAGAGACGATTAACGAACGATTAGATTATGTTAAGGTGAAAAAGAGCAAATCATATTATCGGGATAATCGTAGATATCTTAATATTCTTTATAAGAAACTCGGCAATATTCCTTTAAATAAAGTATCTAAAGCCGCGATTGAAGACCTATTACTTGATAAATCCAACTCACAACAGGATACCAAAGGAGACAATTATGTCGTTAATGCCATGCTCCGGTTGTATAAAGCTTTATTTGGCTATATAATTGGCAAACATAATTTAACTCTCAGAAATCCCTGCGATAGCATAGAATTCTTTTCTGTAACAAAGAAACTTAAATATATTCCATCTGATAATGATATACTGGCGGTTCTTGAATTATGTGATGAGGAACAGACACTACTCGTTAAAACAGTTCGTGATACGGGAGCACGCATTAATGAAGCTTTGAGGATGTGTGGTAAAGATATTTTGGAACATAATATTGTGCTCTATACCAGAAAAAGTAATAATTCTGATCTAGTTCCTCGAAAAGTTCCTAAGCCCGATTACCTAAACACCGTAACAATAATGCCCGATGAAAAACTTTTTAAAAGATGGTCTGATATTCCTAGATTCTTAGAAGATAAGGTAAAAGAATTAGGTCAACAAAACTGGAGTTGGCATAACTTGCGCCACCGCTTTACATCTAAATTATCAAAAGAAGGCAAGCCGCTCTTTGAAATTATGATGCTACTCGGTCATTCGAATTTAAAGACAACACAAAATTATCTTCAATTATTACCCTAATTTTGAGACAGTTCGTTTACGGATTATGAAATAAGGCGCTTAGAAGAAATCTGAGTGCCTTTAATTTTTTCGTGTTAACCCATATATCGAAAAACTGTTTGTGATAAAAGTATTTCAGATTCTTCTAAACCCTCTCATGAAAAATTTGGTGTTATCATCTCTGACAGTGCTTCCGTTGATAACGAAAACTACATGGGCATTAATGCCATTGAATCATCTGTAATAGATTCAAGCATTAAAATGAAAATTTTTGACACTAAAAAAGATGGAAACAAGACAACAATTACAGAAAAATCTGACAATAACTATTTTTTAAAATTAAGCACGGTTATATTGAGGCATTTAGCTGTTTTCGGAGCTGAACTGAATGATCAATATGCAAACACCTCAAGAAGAATTATTATTGAGTTCTTTAATAAATTAAATGTATTTCAAAGTTACGCTATTCCAAATACCAAGACTCAAACTTCGGATTTATTATACAGACAAGCTTTTGGGAACAGTTGGGTTCAAAATAATTATGACCAAGTTTGAAAGAAAAATATATCCTAATTTTGCTTTAAGAATTTATATTTATTCTGGAATACCGATTACTTCTACATTTGATATTTTCTGATATGCGGTAATAACTTTCCTTAATTGCTCTTTAAATAGCGATGGCTCCCTTTTTTGATTTTCATATACAAGGAAAAAACAATGTTCAACTTGAAGGTTATTAATATATTTTGTTAAGTTTTTATAAGACTCACCTTTACTTAAATCGGACATTTTCAATTCTGAATGATTGCTCATCTTCAATTCTAATATGATTGGCTTAACAAAACCATAAGTGATTAAGAAATCAGGTTTTTTATCATCAAGGCTTTGAACTTCCCTATATAGATTTATCTGTTCACTGGGAGTAAACCCATTCTTAAATAATATGTTTTCAAATTGTATCTTTATTAGTTTTTGCAGTTCGGTTTCATTTGCTCGTTCACTTTTCTTAAATCCTTCTAAGATTTTAACACCTTCTCCCATCATCCATGTATTTAAATCATTTTTAATTAGATTTTTTATTGCATTTGCCAATTCTCTTGTATTACTGATTTCTATATATTGTCGCTTCTTGATCTCATTATATTGCTGTATACATTCACTGATATTTGCCGGTTTCCCTATGTACTCTAAGTATTGGTTTTTTAAAAGACCAATATTCTTCAAAAACCATCCATAACCAATTTCATTTGAGAACTTTTCAGTAGCCTTTTTTAGAATGACAAAATATTCAAATTTTCTATGAATTCTTAGATTTCTGAAATATGCTATAACTATCTCTCTCATATAATTAGCATAATCAAAATAATTTTTTCCTCTATTTTGTACTAGATATGAGCTATCTAAAAGATGTAAATAGAGATCTATATATTTAACTTCATTAATTTCCATAATGGGCATAGCAAATCTTTTATCGGTCAACTCTGATTCCTGAGGACTAATTCCATGTGCTCCCATGATTCTTTCAAATTCAAAGGCATCAGCCACTATTTGCTGAAATCTAAGATTAATAGCATCTTCATCAAGATATTTTTGAATTAGAATTTTGTATGCTTCGTTGACAATCCCTTTTCCAGTATCGTCGTTTTCATATTTACGTATTATGTTCTTGAGATATTCCTTATTGTTTTTGAATGAATCTGCTAATTTTAGGGCTTTTAAACGGTAAAACTGGTCTCCAGTTCGCAAATCTTTTGTCTCAACGAACTCTTCAAGTACAGATTGAGTTTCAGAAAGATTCAGCAGTTCCACAATTCTTAAGAAATTATCAGGCATGAATCTCCATAGGTCGTCGGTTTTTTTTGAATAGATTTCCAGAATAGGAGCAACTTCCTGATTCGAAATATTATCAACGATAGAAAATATAGCTTCTAAGTGGTGATGATATGAAAACGGAATATAATTAATAATATTTTGTCTGAACTCATTAACATTTATTGATAACAATTTAGCGCAAATAATTGCTTCGCCGTAAAACTGTATGTTTCTATCAGTTCTATATGAAGTAGTGTCGTTTTTTACTTCTGTTATTTCTAAACCGGAGATAGCCGGGTTATACGTCTTTAGAAAAATATTGGTTAGTTCCAGTAATTTTTCACGTTCTATTTGCTTAAGATATGGATCAATATTCTGATGGTAAAGCGAGTAATGCTGAAAGATATTTAAAAAATATTTTTTCGGTGTTGACTGGTCTAAAACTTCTATGAAATTACGGTAGTTTCTTTCTTCTCCTTTTTTATCTTGTTGCTTGGATTTACTTTGAGCTTTGTCGGCTTCAGCATATTCGTGTTCGAAAAACTTACGCCCTTCTTCATACATTTCCTGACCATCGTCTCTTTTGGAGTATTTGCAATTAAACAACGTATTAAATGCAATCCACGAATCTTCAGGGAATTTCATTTGAATTTCCTTAATAAACTTTTTTATCTGATTCTTTTTAAGACAAAGGACGAATGCTTGCACAATTTCAAAAGAGTAAATCTCATCTTTACGGTTACTAAATTCGTTCATCAATTCAAATATCAACTTTTCTCTTTTTCGTGAAACTAATACAATCAATTCTTTTAAGATATTTGAGTATCTACTATATTGAACTTCCTTATGGAAACTCTTTACAATGAAATCAAGTATTAATTCTGTCAGCTCTTTGTCCATCATTGACTGTAGAGTTTCAATAAATCCCTTTAAGGATTTTTGCGAATAACTATCGCTGGTTGCTTCGTGTAAATTATCTATTAGATAAACATCGCTGTTTAACCTTTTAAAAAGAGCTTTGATGGTTTTCTTAGAGGTCAAATCAAACATCTCATGACTGCCTGCAGTGGAATGGTTATGTATTGCTTCGATTATAAGCTCCAAAGTAATCTTATTATTTATATCAATATTCCCGGCGGCATTAATTAATGTATGCAAAATATCTTTATCGCCTTCACGTTTAAACTGTTCGAGTAACTTCAAAATTCTCTTGTCTTTTACATATTCTGAAAGAAAGAGTATTTCCTCTTTTAGCTCTACAGGAATGGATTTGTTCCTGATCGTTGAAACGAATTTATTTGAGACATATTTAATTTCTTCTTCGTTTAAATAATGATTTTTTATCAAATCATAGAATATATAAAATACATTTCTTACTTGTATGCGTTGGTTTTCTGTATTTACATATCTCTTTTCTAAGTATTTTATCAGCGGCCTCCAATTGTTTGGCGTGTAATAATGCGTTAGATTGCGACAGAAAAAAGGATCTAACGTTAATTGATTTTCCTGGTGATATTCAAGTGCACCCTTAAAAATACGATCACGTATTGAATCACTGAGCAAATTGACATTTACATCCGTAACTAATTTAAAGTACCCGTCTACAATTGTTTTATCTCCACTCATACCGAACTCGACAATTTCTTCCAACAAGTCAATTTTCATTTCGATGAGATAGCTTAATACATTAAACCAAGAAGGGTAAATCTCTCGTAAGTCTTTGTTCACTGCTAAATCAAATACGGACATACTTATTTTATTGAATCTTTGTATCTCTTTGGCTGCTAAATACTCCTGAAATTCTGTGTTGTCAAATTCAATTGTTTCAATGTTATTTTTTAATATGCTCTTATCGATAAATTCATCTAAGGTTATTTGACTTAGAATATTTATCTTTAAATCATTCTTTATATCTCTGAAAAAAGTCATCAACTCATCCTTGGTAAGAATGTTTGTTTGATAAATCTCCATAGTCAGAGCTAACGTTTCCAAAACTCGTTTCATTAGGTTAATATCAACTTTTCCCAAAACAGATTTTTCTTTGTCCAGTTTGTTGTAAACAAAGTATTCGAATAATTGACAGCGTGTTAATTTTTCAAGTTTTTTATCTTTATTCTCTTTAACATATTTAACCAGTAAATTTAAATAACGCGGCGTTTGAATAACTGAAATATTTCCTCTGTTTGAAAAGTTATCAAAAACGGAGTCTATTTGAGATTCCGTGAAGTTATTAGCTTTCAGGTATTTATATATTTGGTCATGGATAAAACATTCTATAGATATAAATTGAAATTTGAACTCTGAAAATTCTTGATAGAAGCTATTAAAATACAATCTACGACAAGTAAGATATGTATTAACATTAGGGAAAGTTGATAGAAAATCCTTAATCATTTCTAAAACTCTTGGAAGATTTGTTGTTGTTACTTCATCTAAGGCATCAAGGCACACAATAATGTTTTTCTGATCTTCTAGTCTGAATTCGTAAGTTTTATCAATATCAGGTCGTTTTGCTTTATTGATAATATTTTCAGAAAGATTCTTTGTGTAATCTAAGTTTTTTAGGTTAATCAAGATAGATTTTAAATCTTTTTGGGATGATATATTAATAATTTGATTCAATAGTTCGGTTTTTCCGTATCCTGGGTCGGCTAATATCACTACTCTTTGGTGCTTTAAAATGTCTTCAATTGACATTCTTTCTTTTTCAAGGTACCATTTGTATTTATCTGATGGTTTATTATTTTTCAAATCTTCATAAGATTGAAAAATATTTAAATTTGGCGGAATATATATTGGGGTTGTAGACATAGTAAGATTTTGTTTAAACAAAAATATTAAATTTATTTGTGATAAATACGGAAAATCGAATTATTGGCTGGTGACAGTTTGGTGACAGATTGTATAGAAAGTATGGAATTTCGTAGAATATTAGGTAAGTAAGAGAATACCTAACTATGTGATTTGTAATTATTTCATAATTTGTTCATTTTCCATAATTGATTTGTAATCAGCAGGTCGGGGGTTCAAGTCCCTTCGCCAGCTCCAAAATCAAACCGTTGTGAGAAATCATGACGGTTTTTTTAATTTTGTCGGGGGTTTCCTGCCTAGAGTCCTTCGGACTCTTCGCGGGACTTCGATCAATCCCCAACGGGATTGCTCTCAGCAAGTCCCGGAGTTTACCCGCCTCAGGCGGGCCAGCTCAAAAAATTAACCGTTGCAGGTAATTGCAGTGGTCTTTTTTATACAGTGCGCTCTGAGTCTCTCCGAAGGAGGACTCAGACTTCCTGGGATATTTTATTTGTTTCCTATGAGTCCCTCTTCGAGGAGACTCATAGTGTACGGTATTCCTTAACGCTACTTCAGCAAAACCATCTTCTTTGTTTCGGTATAATTCCCGGAAACCAACCTATAGTAATAAACTCCGCTGGGATAATTGGTCGCATCCCAAGTGGTTTCATAGATACCTGCAATAAGCGCTTGATTTACTAATGTCTTAACTTCTCTGCCTAAAACATCATATATCCTAATTGTGCTAAAAGACGATTTGGGAATGGCAAACTTTAACTTAGTGTCCGGATTAAATGGATTCGGATAATTTTGATGAAGTGAATATCTATTTGGCACTTCAGTGCTGATGGGAATAATACCGATTGGACCCAATGACCTTGCAATTCCGCCATTATCCCTGATTGCCCACATACTTGTACCACTCCTCGACATGGAAATATGATTGAAATTTCCGGATGAGGCAGTATAATCGTTTGACCAGCTGGAACCATTATTAGTAGAGGAATAAACAGATGCTCCTCTTACATAGCACCAGTAATTTCCGCTGCCTGTGATTCCGAGTATATTACCGCTTCCCGGAGCAGTTAAAGTTGTCCAGTTAATTCCGGTGTCAGTTGAATAAAGCAGTATCGTTCCGCCTGTCATTACAGTGTTTGGAGTAGCGTTGTGGTTGACCCAAATAGCCAAGCTATTAACTAAACCGGTAGTGGTTCGGGTTGAAACAGTATTATTGGAATCTGAGTAATATACTCTGGTGTTGCTTGTACCGATAAATACTCCCCCTGCTCCGATGGCTGCTGAATTGTTCCATCCTGCTTCTGAACCCGATTGAGGTATGTATGGTACATGGCTACCCAGGGAATCCCAACTGGAACCACCGTCATAGCTGCTCCAAAGTGACCATCTGCCTCCAACGGGGTCACCCTCTATATATATATGTTGTGTGGGGCCGTATCCTCCTTCTATGGCATCTATAAAACCTCCGGTTTGAGTAAATGTCTGAGTCCATGTGCTTCCTCCGTTAACAGTTTTATATACAAAAGCAGAGGTAGTTGAGCCCGAGACAACTGCAGTATCAGCGCTTATTCCCCAGATACAATATAAAGTTAATGATGCGTTGGGTGAAGTTACAGAAGTCCAGGTTGTCCCGCCGTTAGTTGTTAAAAGTATTTTGCCGGATGCTCCGCAGGTCCAAACGACATTATTATCAACTGCATTTACTGAATTAAGTCCAGTCGTTATCCCTGAAGTTTGCTCAACCCATTGAGCGTTTGAGCTATTTAAAAAACAATAAAGTAAAAAAATAATTGATAAAATTGTTAATTTTATTGAGTTCATTTTATTCCTTTATAAAATATTAAATATTATAGAATTTATTATTTTAGAATGACGTATATTAACAATTATTTTCAGTTTTTACAAGTTTAATTTTAAAATATCTGTCTCTGATTTAATGCTGAGTTGTTCGGCCCAATCCGATGAGAAGTCCTTCATGGCCGTGAATGTAGCAGAGCCGATACAGGTCTTCGTACTGAACCACTTCTCCAACTAGCTGAGCGCCATCCTTGGTGGCCCTGGATAACATTTCGTCAATGTTGTCAACATGGTATAACCCCGAAGAAATGGACAAATTAGTTAGGTGTATTATTTAGTTTTTCAAATTGCATAGGAGATAAGTACCCGAGCGTCGAGTGTCTCCTTTGCCTGTTATAAAATACTTCGATATATTCAAATGACTTTTGCTTTGCTTCTTCTCTGGTTTTAAATCTTTCCTTGAAAACAAGTTCACGTTTCAAAGTGCTGAAGAATGATGACTCTTTGTCGGACTTCGATCAATCCCAGTCAGGATTGCTCTCAGCAAGTCCCGGAGTCTACCCGCCTCAGGCGGGCCAGCTCCAAAATTCAAACCGTTGTGTGAGATTACAGTTTTTTTTATTTTAGGAGGACATTTAGGATACCAAAAATTATATGAGTTCAAACCTCAATTTCTTCTTTTATATTTTTTCTTTTCTAAGTTTAAATGATATTCGTGTTTTTTTTCGTCATCTTTTTCTGGGTCGATTTTCATGAATTCAAAGGAACGACCTCTTCTATATGGGCCATATAAACGAGCAAATTCTCCTTTGAAACTATAGAGTGTCTTAGCTTCTTGAAGCGATTTATCTTCTTTGCTGTAGTCTTTCTGCCACGGAAGTCGACCGTATTCGTCCATTGCTCCTCCACTACCGTCATCGTAACCCCATAACACACCACCTCCAAGATGAATGGGTCTAGGATCGGGCATACAAAGATATCCATCACCATAAACATTCCATTGTGATTTTGATATATGCTCATCTGGGTATAACCATTCTTCCTTTGTTGCAGCGATATGATGCAGCGCTCTGCTTTTTATTATAAAGTTAATTTCTCTTACTTCTTGTTCAGTAAGATGTCGGAGAGTCTGAATGTCAGTAAATTTAAACATTGCATTTCGTAGTGGGTTTGGATTCGGTCGTAAATCTACGGGTGATTGATATGGATTTCTAACCCATGAAAGATTTGTTAGTATTAGAATCTTTTCCAGGGATAATGGAAAAATTGTGTGAGTCCCCTGTAACCAAATATCAGGGTCATTATTTCCTCGGCACCAGTGAGAACGAGGCCCACATCTGCGATTGTAGACAGTTACCGGATGGTCAGAAATTATGAATTTAGTGTTTGATTGGGATGCGTCCGCAATTAGCCAAATGCATTCTGTCCAAATGGCACAATAAAGTTGTCTAAGCTGCATCATAAATTGCAAAATCTTATGCTGATCAATTGTTTTTAATCTATCGCTGAGCCAACCAAGCCCTTTCGGTGTCCTGAGTTTTTGGGTGCTCATATACATCATCAAATCTTGAAATGCATCACTATTGATTGAAGGATGTTCGAAGTTAGCAAAATATTCGACTCCATGTTTACCCCTTGAATCAATCTTCCCAAAAAATACTTGTTCTATTTTTGTTGATTCTTCAGCACCAAATTTTGTAGTATATAAGTCTTTCTCTGCAAAACAGTGTCTAAAGCCCAGTTTCCGAACAGCTTTTGTTTTATGAGCCCTTCCTTGAGAATCATAAAATGTTCTGGGTTTTAAATCGAGATAAAAAAGTTCTTTATCAATATATTCATTCGGCATGAATCTCCTTTGATACCAAACGGGAACATAGTGATTATTTCGATATTCAGTAGACATAACTATTCAATTAGGGAAATATTATGGCCAAGGGCGCGGAAATTCTTTCATTGGCAATGGCTTCTTATGCCATCGCGGATGATTATTACACAAAATTTCTATTACTTTTTCAAAAGAATTTTCAGCCAATAATAATGTATCATCTGTAAAAATGAAAATTTCATCTCTATATCGATCTGTATCTTTATCAATATCCAACTCATGATTTCTATTCTGTATATGGACTCTGTTTCGAATTTTACGTAAATGATCTAAATCTTTGTACAGAGTATTGCTTGAATCTATTCCAAAAAGATTATGCGATCTAATTCGATCGATTAATTTCTTTAATTCATCGGTTTCTTTTGTTAATTTAAAAAAAGAAATAATCGATTTTTTCAAATTTGGAAGTGGGTCTTGTGTATGGCCGGTTATTCTCATGAAGAAGTCATAAAGACAGCATTCAATTATTGCAAGCAATAAGACAATTATAGGCTTGTTAAAGTATTCGTCATCATTATAATGTTTTTTGGCCTTATATAACATTTCTACGATGCTGAAATTATAGTTTACATTATCCATTCTTTTGAATGACCAAAAAAACTGACTAGTATAATCCTTAAATTCTCGAGACATAATTTATGTAATTAAAACGTTCAAGTTCAATTCCTACAAATATAATTTCCTTCCTTTTCAGAGAAAATCTAATTCCTTTAAAAGGGATATCATAATTACTCATTCACAATTGTTGAAGCATTTGGAATTTCAATTAATATACCAATTAATTATATTATGTGAATAACGCCCGTGAATAGAAAGATACAAATTTAATGAAACTTTGAATTTTACATGCTTCACCTTTTCATCAATAATACTTAAATAAATCAGATTATGTTAACAGCATTAATAATCCTAGCCGTACTAACTCTCATTGCGTTTATTCTTTTAATTAAAAAAAGTCAGGACGTAAGAACTAATAAGAAGGAAATTGCACAAAGAATACAAGAATTAGAGGAGTTCAAATATCAGTATAAAGGCATAATTGATGTAGATAGAATCATATCCGAAAAAAATGAGATCCTTAAAAACGTTAATCAAAATATCGCTAATCTAGCAATAGATTTTCAAAAACAAAAAGAGCAACTAAACCAAGATTTCGTTAGTAAAAGGAATATATACGAAAATCTTCTAAAAGAAATTTCAATAGTTGAAGAAAACTTAGAGGACATTTCCTATGGACTTTACAAGCCGCACTTCAACTATGACACTTCAGACGAATACAAACAGAAACTTGAAGAAATATGGAAGAATGAGAAGGATTTAATTAAATCTGAGGGGGCAGTATACTGTGCTACCGAATGGACTGTCAGTGGTAGTAGGGCTGAGGGGAAAAAAATGACAAAACATCAGTCAAAACTGATGCTTCGAGCATTCAACGGGGAATGTGATAGCGCCATTGCAAAAGTAACTTGGAGCAACATAGGAACGGTACAAACTCGCATTTCAAAGGCTTTCGAGGCAATCAATAATTTGGGTTCTACTAATAATATTTCAATAACAAATAAATACTTGGAACTGAAAGTGCAGGAACTCAATTTGGAATTTGAACTTCAGGAAAAAATTCATCAGGAAAAGGAAGAACAAAAGAAAATCAGAGAGCAAATGCGCGAAGAACAGAAAGTGCAAATCGAAATGGAGAAAGCTAAACAAGATGCAGAACATGAAGAGGCAATATATCAAAAAGCTTTGGAAAAAGCCAAGGCTGATGTTTCCAAGACAACGGGCACAGAACTTGATCTTCTAAACGAAAAAATCAAAACACTTGAACAAAACTTGCAAAAGGCGCAAGAGCAGAAAGCAAGAGCAATTTCCCGGGCTCAACAAACAAAATCAGGATATGTTTACATCATCTCGAACATAGGTTCATTTGGTGAAAATGTTTATAAATTTGGGATGACAAGAAGATTAGATCCTCAAGATAGAATCGATGAACTCGGTAATGCTTCTGTTCCGTTTGATTTTGACGTTCACGGTTTAGTTTATACTGAAAATGCACCTGAATTGGAAAACAAACTACATTCTCATCTAAATGAAAAAAGACTTAATCTGGTTCATTTGCGCAGAGAATTCTTTAACGTAACAATGGAAGAGATTGAGCAAGTTATTAAAGAATTTAATCTCGATATCCAGTTAACAAAATTAGCAGAGGCTAAGGAATACAGAATGTCTCAGTCTATAAGAGAAAGCAAGCAGAAACAAACAGCAAATCAAGCAGATGCGACAGTAACGAAGGAACTTGATAAATTTCCAACGTCTTTAAACTGATGAGGGCTTTTTGACCCTACATTTCTTCGAGTCGTAGATTAGCTTCAGAATTAAACCGTTGTAAGTGATTACAGCGGTTTTTTGTTTTATTATAGATACTTAGGCCGATATATCGTTTTCATCTCCAAATAATAGCTTATATTTAGCAAAGTAAATAAATAATACAACTATGAAACAAAAGTTATTTACGCTCATCCTTACATTATCAATAATTTCAATAAATAGTTATTCACAAAGCAAACATGAAACAGCGTCTGTTTCTCTCGGGTATGATTCGCTGTTATTCGACGGCGAAAATGGGAACCAATACAATTTATTAAATACATCAGACGGTAAATGTAAGATAAAAGTTCAGGATGTTTTCGGGGATGCAACGGGAACATTCATGGTTGATACGGTATTTGAAACCTGCGGAGAGAAGCATACAGATAAGGTCCGCAAAACCGGGCCGCTAAAAAGAGGGGTTGAGTTGATACCCGGATATGAAATAACCACCGGCGGAGAGGGATATAAGGGCAAGTCAGGGCACTTATATTCTAATATACTTATGCTGGATTTAGGCCCATCAGCTGTGATGCTCGGCAGAAGAACCAGCGCTATTGTAGGCTCTGATTGTGAAATAAAACTTAATACCGGCTCCGCATTGGTTTCAGGCGACCATGAAATTATTACACCAAGAACAATAATAACGCATAAACAGACTAAGTATTCTGTAGAAAGCGTTCCGGACGGGTCGGATACAATGGATATTGTAAAAGTATTTGAAGGATCAGTTAAGGTAAATCCGCATACAAACACAGATTCTTCGGTCGCTCATTTCAAAAAAATAGGCGATATGCAGACTGAAATGGCTAAATTGAATGATGATTTGATAAATAAAAGAATTACAGTTGATGAGTACAAAGCTAAGATCACAGAATTAAACAATGAAATGAAAACAAGTGAAAATAGTCTGTCCAAAGAAGTTGATGTTAATGCAGGCTATCAGTGTACCGTTGACCACACCGGCAAAATTTCCGACCCTGTCCCGATTGAAACAACCGAAACCCAATGGTTCGAAGATGTGGACAAGTAAAACCCCGGAATACTGCAAGCAAAGTAATGGCAATAAAAATGGCTCGAAATTTCGAGCCATTTTCTATGTTAGAATTACTTATTTATCGCGGTTTTAAAATGCGAATAAGAATCGTCATTTTGTTAATGCAAGCTTTCTTATTTCAGAATAACTACCGGCGGTCATCCTGTAAAAGTAAAGACCTGATGCAAGCGAGCTCATCGAAAGCGATATTTCATAGCTTCCCTGGTTCATGTATTCATTAACAGGCGTCATAACCTCGCGCCCAAGAACATCATAGATCGAGATCCGTACGTTTGATGCCTGTCCAACGTCGAACCTGATGGTCGTGGACGGGTTAAACGGATTCGGGAAATTCTGGTTGAGCGCAAAGCTGTTTGGCGGCGCAGTCTCAAGATTTGTGACGCCGGTTATATTCCCTGGCATGAATGACCCTGTGCCGTACTTAGCGCAAACCATGTTGGAGATCACTCGATGTGTTGTCGGAAGCCCTGCAAGGAAACCGGTGATATACAAGTTTCCGTTATAGTCGGTCGCGAGGTCGTACCCGCAGTCGGTTCCGTTATTTGAAATGTGATACTTAGCCCTCAGAGTTCCATTACCTCTCAGAGAAAGGACGACAATATCTTCGCTTCCTGCAGCCGCTGATTGCTTGCTTGAGCCAATTACATAATATGTGCTGTCGCCGTATCTTGCAACCGAGTATGCAATATCCGCGTTATGCGCCGTCGGGTCGTCATATCTCGAAAGGAACTGCTGAGTCCCGTCTGAAGCTTTGTACTTGATTGTAAGATAATCTTCGGTGTTTGCCGCAGTCGAGCTTTTGCTTGAACCTGTTACAACAACGTCTCCTGAGCTTGCAAAAATAATTTTCCTTGCGATGTCGTCGCTGTTAGCCGAACCGTTGTAAGTTTTCAGCCACTGCTGCGCTCCCGATGTATTGTATTTAATAGTAACGAAATCTTTTCCGTTGCTGTAGGTAATAACGTACCCAGTAATGTAACTGTTGCCTGAACCGTCTGTAACTATTGAATTCGATTCTCCGTCGGTATTTGTGCACTCGCCGTTTGATGTAGCAATCCACTGGCGGGCGCCTGCAGAATTGTATTTGACGGTCTCGAATTGTTTATAATTGCCGTTCCCTGAAGCCAGAGTATATCCTGTTACATAAATATTTGAACTGTTATCCACGGCAATTCCGTTCACGCCGTTTGTGCCTGAAGTGCCGTCCCCGGTTTTTACCCATTGCTGGGTTCCGGCCGGGTTGTACTTAATTACCGTTAATTGATTTCCGCCGTTGCCGTAACTGTATCCGCCTATAATAGGGTTGCCGGCCGCATCTAAAACGATGCAGGTTGCAACATCGGGATGGCTGCCTGAGCTTGTATATCTTTGCATCCACATCATTGCCCCGTCGGGGCCGTATTTAATGAGCGTCATATCTTTATCAGATGAAGCGCCTGTGCTTGTTCCGGCAACGTAGATATATCCGGAAGCGTCTTTTGCTATAGCGTAGCCTTCGTCAGTGGAGTTGCCTGGCCCGTTATAAATGGCCTTCCATTGCAGCGATCCGTCTGCGCCGTATTTAATTGTTGTGATATCGTGGCCTGAAACAGGGCCTGAGGTATAACCGGTTATGTATGAATTTCCTGAAGAGTCAACCGTAATTGCTGTCCCAACATTTTCCCCGTCCCCCGAACCGCTGAAGCGATCCAAAAACACTGGCTGCGTATAAGTGTTTCCCCCGAAACACAATGCCAGAAAACTGAGTAGAATAGAAAGTTTTGTTTTCATCGGGATTGTTTGTTTTAATTAATGAATGATTATTAATAAAAAATTCTGAAACTGAATTTTTTTTATGTGTAAAGAACTCCCTCTTTACCGTAAAGCTATTTATAAAATTCCGATTCAACAATCACTCAAAAAGGGTAAACGCGTGTTCATCAAAAAAAAATACATTTAACGTTTGTATACTGTGAAAAGGTGAGGAAAATAAAAGACATAAAGCTTATAATTGACGTTAATTTATAAGCGATACGTCTTTTACCGTTCAATTAAATCATAGCGTGAAAAGGTGAGAAGATACGCGAGAAAACGGGCACGCGGGCTTAATTTCAATATATTTCTCTTTGGCTTGGCAAATATAGAACGCATCATTTTATTCCTGTAAACCGTTCAATTAAGACTAAGCAAAGAAATGTATTGATTGAGGATTGCCTGATGAAATAGAGGCTTTCCACATTAACCGCGGGAAACTATCGCTTTGAGTCAAAAGAATTTGCCGGCTATGTGTTGATATGGCTGTTGGCAAGGATCAAGGGCCGACTTAAAAGACGGCGGGAAATCGAACTGAACGAGTATTTTTTTTATAACTAAAGATATATTATTTCTTTTTTATTGAACAAATAAAGGAACATTAACAGGTAATCCCTGATATGCCTCGTGATCAGAAAATTATCTTTGATATGTTCTTTTCCGTTTATTCCAAGCTCTCTTGCGTAAACCGGTTCATTAAGAAGCTGTTTCAGATAATACGCCGTTCCGTCAATTGAATAGCTGAGGATCCCCGAATATTGGTGCTTTATCTGCAGCGGGATGCCTCCTACGGCGCCGGCAATAACCGGCTTTCCTTTCCAAAGCGCTTCAGCCACGGTTAAGCCGAATCCTTCTTTCAGAGATTTCTGAAGTATTACAGTGGAAGCCCTTTGCAGCGCATTTATTTCTATGTTGCTTGAAGGCGGCAGGAACAGAATATGTATATCCGGGTCGGCGCCGGCGGCTTCCCGGACTTCATCAAGAACTTTCATGCCTTCTGGATCGTCGGTAGCTCCGCCGCCCGCAAGAACAAGCTGACAATCAATGTACTTCTTGACTTTTTTGTATACGTGCACCACGCCGACCGGGTCCTTAAGATAATCAAACCTTGAGATCTGGGTTACAATGGGCCTGCTCAGATCCAGCCCGAAGCTTTCCGCAATTTGTTTAACCTGTTCCGGCGGGAGCGGCTTGTTTTTATCCGCAAGCGGGTCGATAGAGGGAGGGATCAGGATTTGCAGTATATCAAGCTTCCTGGAAAACGCGGGCGCCGAAAAAACCGCGCAATCGTATTGACAGATGTACTTATTGAGGAAGTTCATCACATCTGCCTGCGGGCTTGTGAAATCTATATGGCATCTCCATGCCCAGCGTCCTCTGACTTTATTTCTCTGTTCAACCAGCGCAACGGGCTGAGGATCGTGTATAAAGAACACATCGGCTTTAAGGTTCATGTTCTTCACGTTTTGCTCGTTAATTTCCAGGAAGTAGTCAAAATCTTCTTTTGTAAACGCTGTTTCGGAACCGTGAAGCGCGTTGTGCATTCTTTTGGTTATATCAAAATATTTTTCGTCTCCCTTAATCACATCCCATTTCGCATTTACTCCAAGCTGTTCAAGCAGCGGGATCACCCTGGAGAGTATTTCGGCTACTCCGCCGCCAACCGCCGTCGAATTTATATTCAGTATGGTTTTGCCTTTAAGCTTCCGGGAAAGAAGAAACAGGTCGTCGATGCGGCTCTGCCCAACAACTTCAGCGTAATCCTCAAGATTATTCATATTCTTTTACAAGTTTAATTATATTTTTTCTCAATCCTTCAAGCGTAGTTGTATAAGGATCCAGCCGGGATACTTTTTCTGCAAGTTCTTTCTGCCCGATGGTATCAAACCATTCGGCAAAGTCATTTCTTTTTCTGCCAAGCCTCAACTGTGTTTCAAAAACATGGTAATAAAAAGAGTCGATTGTGACTTTCTCCATAATTTCGGCAAATTCCTTTAGATTTGACGCTTTATATTTCAGGGGGATGCAGAATGTCTTGCATGACATAAACTGAAAAGCGTCTCCCTCGTTGCAATTTACGTTATAAGCCTCTTTGCTGCGGAAATCTTCCAGCTTTGATACAAATGCCTGCCTCAAATCCTCGATACTTTTGAATGCAGTTATGTTGACGCTTGCAACCTGTTCGCCCAGCTCTCTCTGGTTTATTACATTTCTTATCCAGTAAGCAAAGTCATTTGGCGGTTCGGGGATCAGGTAATGATGCTGTTTCAGAAACCTGTGAGTATGATAATAAATACAGCTATCAGGGGCTGTCTTAATATTTTCAAGAAGGCCCGCAACGTTGCGCGTCTTGATTCCCATCAAAACCGGGAGGTTGTATTCGGAATAAAAATGAAACGTCCTAGACATTTATCATGCTCCTTAATAATTTTCTTAATTCTCCAATATTCAGAAGATTAAACCGGGCATGCGAAGAGAGCGCTCCCATTTTTACGGTGTAAGCGCTATCAGGCAGAGCCTTGAACATATCTTCGTCTGTCCAGTCATCGCCGGCGGCGAAAATAAAATCATATTTAGCTTCATCAGTCAGCGTTTTGATAATGGCGCCTTTGTTTACGCCGTTATTTCTTATTTCGATAATTTTATTTCCCTGCATTACCTGCACATCCATATTAGCCGTAAGTTGAACAAGGTCGTCCATTATTTCTTTTGCTTTCACTGAGCTCTGCTCAGGGTCCGATTTCCTGTAATGCCAAACGAGGGCAAATTCTTTTTCCTCAACGAAAGAGCCGGGAAGCAGGTCGGCAAAATTTTCAAGCAAAGGAAATATTAATCTTTTCCAATCGGCGTTCAAAACGGTCTGCTGTTTCCATTCATGCCCTTTGTCTTTCAGCCATGCCCCATGCTCCGCGGCAAGCGTAATATAAAACCCGCCAAACCAATCTTCCATCGTGCTTCTATCCCTTCCGCTGATCATAACTAATCTTGTATTTTTACAAGAACATAGTTCGCCGATCAATTTCTGCAGCTCATGGCCAGGCGCGGCCTGCTCCGGGTGAACTTCGAAAGGCGCTAATGTGCCGTCGTAATCCAAAAATAATATTTTGTTCTTTGCTGTTCTAAACGAGCTAACAATTTCCTTTTTATGTTCTGAATCAAGTATCTTAGCGCCCCATTGTTTTTGGTTTTTCTTTACATCACCCAGCGAAGCGATGAAAAGTTCGGCCCACCTGTTGACATTGTATCTCTTAATTCTTGAGCGCATCACAATGTTTCTTCTCTTCTGTTCCTCGGCGGGCATTTCTAAAGCCTCCTTAATTGCAGAGGCAATTTCATTTGTATTGTTCGGGTTTATTATCAGAGCTTCCCCGAGTTCCTTTGACGCGCCTGCCATTTCGCTCAGTATTAATACTCCCGAAAGATCTGTTTTACAGGCCAAATACTCTTTTGAGATCAGGTTCATACCGTCTCTTAGCGGTGTAATAAGCGCGGCGTCGCTCGCTTTATACAATCCCGACAAGGCGTTCTGGTTTATGAACCTGTACTGGTATATGATAGGCGTCCAGCTAATATTGCCGTATTTTCCGTTTATGTAACCTACAAGCTCGTTTATTTCCCTTTTCATCAGGCTGTATTTTTCAACTCCGATCCTTGAAGGCACAACTATCATAAGCAGGTTGACCTTGTTGTGCCACCCGGGATTAGATTTAAGAAACTGCTTGAATCCTTTCAGCCTGTTTAAGATGCCTTTGGTGTAATCAAGCCTGTCAATCGAGAGAAGTATCTTACAGTTTTCAAATTTTTCGTTGATGGTTCTTATCTCGTTTTCAGCTTCGGCGCTTGATGACGACCTGACAAAACTATCGTAGTCAATACCCATAGGGAACGTTTCGGCGTGTACGAGCCGTTCGGGATGAAAAATCTGGCCCAAGTTGATCTCGTAGCCGAGCAATCTCTGTACGCAGCTGAAGAAATATTTTGTGTAGTCATAAGTATGGAATCCCACGAGGTCAGCGCCTAAAATTCCTTCAAGTATCCCTCGCCTCCAGTCTTTTGGCAGCATTCTGAATATTTCAAAGGACGGGAACGGTATGTGAAGGAAGAAACCTATTTTTGCATCGGGAATTTTATCCCTGATAAGCTTGGGAAGCAGCATGAGGTGATAATCGTGGATCCAGATAGTATCGCCCGGGGAAACAATTTTCAGGATCTCATCGCAGAAAGTCTGGTTTACTTTCTTATAGATTTCCCATGATTCCTCATCATAAACTGCATAAGAAGTAAAATAGTGGAACAGCGGCCATATAGTTTTGTTGCAGAAACCGAGGTAGAATTTATCCATCACTTTTTCCGGAACGAACACAGGCTTCAGGTTAAGCGACGAAGCTTCTGCCAGAAAGGCCTGTTTATTCGATTCAGAAAGCGCTCTTCCGGGCCAGCCAATCCATTTGTAATCGGAATTCTTATCCTTTGCGCCTTTGATTGAAGAAAGGTAGGCGCTTACTCCTGAAACCAATCCTCCAGAGCTTTCCCTCAAAGAAATTCCTCCCTCATCCTCAATAATCGTAACAGGAAGCCTGTTTGAAACAATCAATAAGCTCATATGGCTCCGTCTCCTTCAACTCTTCATAATATAATAAAAGCGTACATATTCAAAAAAGTTTCGTTTTATTTAATTATTTCGGCGCCGCACACTAGTCCGTGTCAAAACCCTCGCCGCTTGAGCAGCATATGTCAAGCAGCGATATTCTCGTTTCTTTTTTCAAAAAACCTGATATAAAAGGACGGCACAGCGTCTTAATGTACATATCTTCCCAGTATTTGCGGACATTATCTTTTGGCCCGAACAAACCTGCATCCCCGTCTCCGTAAAATCCTTTTGACGCGGCAGATTCGTATAATCAGTTCTTTTCTGATTGATGTTGATCATTTTGAGGTGATTATTAAAATTTGAACGAAATTGTGAATGGCGTATGCTTAATTAAGAGCGAACAGAATATCTTTTGTAATTGTGGTTATATTGCCAATATAAAAAAATTTAAATGAATCGCAAGGTAAACACGAAATAAATCCCTAATGTCTGAAAAATTATTTATCATAGGTTCATGATTTCTATTTGAGGGCACATAGCCTCATATTGCATCGCAATTACAGGAACGGATTTTCCTTTTTACGCCTATGCTCAGCTTTTACGAATGCCATACTGAAAAGCAATCGGCCATGGCTTATATAAAGCAAATAGAATTTTATGTGAAATTATTATTTTGTAAATTTAAAAGATGGCGGTTTTAACGCAAATTATAAGCATATAATTGAAAAGATATTTCTCAGAAAGCACTGTATTATTTGTCAGCGTGCTCAAGTGGGTTTTTTTATCCACGATTGTTGGTGTGATTGTCGGGTTGGCTACTACGGGCTTTTTGAAGCTCTTAAACATCAGCATTGCCGCGCTAAAGATTACCAATATTATTTTCTGCTGCTTCCGGCGGCTTTTTTTGTAAGCACTTTTATAATCCAATACCTTGCCCCCGATGCCGAAGGGCACGGCACTGAAAAAGTTATCGAAGCAGTGCACAAGAATTCGGGAAGAATAAAAGCTGCCGTAGTACCCGTTAAATTAGTTTCTACAATAATAACTCTTGCCGCGGGAGGCTCTGTAGGTAAAGAGGGGCCGTGTGCGCAGATAGGCGGCGGGCTCTCATCGTTGTTTGCCGACCTTTTAAGATTCGGCGATGAAGACCGGCGGAAACTTGTAATCTGCGGAATCAGCGCCGGGTTTGCGGCAGTGTTCGGCACGCCAATTGCCGGGGCGATCTTCGGGGTCGAAGTTCTATTTATCGGAAGTATCTTATATGAAGTGCTTCTCCCTTCCTTTATCGCCGGGATAACAGCATACCAGATATCATCGTCGCTAGGATTAACTTATTTCCACCACACTATAAATTTTGTTCCCGTATTCAGCGAGGGTTTTTTCCTGAAGATCATGCTGGCAGGTTTGTTCTTTGGCGTGGTTTCCATAATATTCATTGAGACGCTCAAATATTTCGAAAAGCTTTCGGAAAAAATTAAAATATGGAAACCTCTTAAAGGCGTTATTGGCGGAGTTGTTTTAATAGGGCTCACGCTGATCTTTTCAAGTCAATATCTTGGGCTGGGCCTGGATTCAATTGAATCGAACTTAAAAGGCGGAAGTATTCCGTGGTACGCTTTTCTTGTAAAGATCCTTTTTACAAGTATTACATTGAGCTTCGGCGGAAGCGGCGGAATTGTTACGCCGATATTTTTTGCAGGAGCGGCATCGGGTTCTCTGTTTGCAGTCATTCTTGGGCTTGATCTTGCCACATTTTCCGGTATTGGGCTGGTTAGCGTCCTTGCTGGAGCGGCTAATACCCCGATTGCAGCGAGCATAATGGCTGTTGAATTATTCGGCCCCAAAATAGCGCCGTATGCTACTGTAGCTTGCGTTATCAGCTTTCTTATCACCGGCCACAGAAGCGTTTACCCTTCGCAAATTCTTTCATTCAAGAAATCATCCTCCCTTAACGCGGATATAGGTATTGAAATAGAAGATGTTGAACCGCAGGAACAACAGCAAATAGTCAACTTCAAGCGCCGAAGCCTTATAGCATTTGGAAAACTAAGAAGGCGAAAAAAAGCAAAGACTGAAAAAATGGATGATCCCGGCTGAGGACGGATTCCCCTGGGACCAATACCGGTTGCTGATTGAAGGGGAGGATCCGAAATGGATTATACTCTTATTAACATGCGTTTTTGCCCGTTTCATTAATAGAAACGGGTTTTTTGTTTACTAAACCTATATTATAACCCCAATTATTAGCTATTCTATTTCTCATAAAATTAGATTATTATTAGAGGTTATTTTTAAACAAAGTACCGGAAGTCCGTCATTTGGAAGCCACAAAAGTATTAGTAATTGAGGACGAGCAGTTTATCGCTGATGATATTTCGGCGGCTCTTGTCAGGCTTGGCTACGAAGTATGCGGCGTTTTTGATAACGGCCGCGAGGCGATAAGTTCTGTTGGCAGGTTGAAACCGGATATCGCGCTTGTTGACGTTACAATAAAAGGCGATTTGGACGGCTTGCAGACCGCAACAAAAATAAATGAGCTCATCGATATTCCAATCGTATATCTTACCGCAAATCAATCCAGCGAAGTAATTGAGAAAATGAATGCAACGCACCCGTTCGGGCTGCTTCTTAAACCTGTAAATGATAAAGAGCTGAAAACACGCCTGACGCTTGCACTGTACCGCTTTGAAACTGATAAAAGACTGAGGGAAAGCGAAGAAAGATATTTCCGCCTTACCGAGAACGCAAGGGATATGATCTACAGGATGCAGCTTCCCCAGGGAAATTACGAATATGTAAATAACGCTTCCATTGAATTAACCGGGTACTCTCCCGAAGATTTTTATAAGAACAGGGAGCTCATATCAGAAATAATTCACCCGGACTGGAAGCATTACTTCGAAGTCCAATGGGAAAAGCTGCTTGGCGGCGAAGCTGACAGTTATTATGAATTCCAGATTATTCATAAGTCAGGCGAGGTAAAATGGCTAAACCAGAGAAACGTAATTGTTTACGGGCCGGATGGCGAGCCTGCGGCTGTTGAAGGAATAGCGACCGATGTTACCGCCCAGAAAAGATCGGAAAGCTTTATAAGAAGGCAGAGCGAGGAGTACAGGTCCATATTCGACGCGTTTCCGGATATGGTTCTTCTGAAGGATACAAACAACAGGATAGTAAGAGCCAACAAATTATGCGCTTCATACTTTGGGCGCAGGGTTGAAGAGCTGGAAGGAAAGTACATTGATGAATTTTTCCCCGGCGATGCTGAAGCTTCTCTGAAACAGGACAGGGAAATTGTTCTTTCCGGTATGCCTATGCTCGGAATTATTGAAAGGTACGATAATCCTGTTAAAGGAGATGTTTGGTTAAAGTTTGACAAGTACCCATTCAGAAATGATAAGGGAGAGATAACCGGCATAATAGTTATGGGGCAGGATATCACCAGGGAAAAAGAATATGAACGGCAGCTTCAGGAGGCGGAGGCACAAAGCGCCGCCCTGGTTAATACTATACCCGATCTTCTCTTCGAGTATGACAGGGAAGGCAGACATGTGAGCTATAAAGTGAAAGATGAAAAGGATCTTTTTGTCCCGCCTGAAATGTTTTTGGGAAAGACGGTTACTGATGCGCTGCCCGGAGAAGTTGGCAGAAACTTCTTTAATTTTATTAAGAAGGCGTTTGAAACCGGGGAGATCCAGGTTTATGAATACGAGCTTGTTATCGACGAGGATATCAGGGATTTTGAAGTTCGGTTCGTAAAGAGCGGCGATGACAAAGTCCTGGGAATTGTGAGAGACGTAAGCGACAGGCTGAAAGCGGAGCGCGCGCTAAGGGAAAGCGAGGAAAAATACAAGAACCTCGTGCAAAACGCCCCGATCGCGCTCACACGGTACATCCCTGTTAAGAAAATGTACGAATTTGCAAACGAAGAGCTTGTAAAACAGGCGGGCTTTACGCTTGAAGAGCTTAACGCTATGGACGATGAAGAATTCTATTCGCAGATACATGATGAAGACCGGGTGCTGGTCCTTGCAGAATATGACAAATGGGGGCTTGAGGGATATAAGGGAATCAAGAAATTAACTTACAGAATAGTTAACAAACAGGGAAAGCTCCTCTGGCTTGATTCATATCATTACGCAGATTTTAATTCAGAAGGCAAACTGCATGCAATTAACCAGATATACATAGATATCTCAGAACGGAAAAAGGCCGAAGAAGCGCTCTCAAAAAGCGAGGTGCAATACAAAAACCTTGCCCGCAACGCCCCGGTTGCCGTCACAAGGCTTGTTCTTAAAGACCGGAAGTATGATTTTGTCAATGATGAATTTGTGAGACAGTGCGGATACACTATGGATGAGATAAATAATATGAGAATGGCTGATTTTGCCGACATGGTTTACGAAGAGGACAGGCGGAAGATATCCGAAGAATATAACGAGTGGAGAGATGCAGGATGCAGCGGCGTAAAATTCATGGAATACAGGGTTATCAAGAAAAACGGCGACATTCTCTGGCTGAACACTTATGTCTACGGCGAGTTTTCTGAGAATGGCGAGCCGGAAACTATAAACCAGATATGCATAGACGTTACGGACAGGAAAGAAGCCGATGAGGCAATAAAACAAAGCGAGGAAAAGTTCAGGGCGGTCTCTGAATCGATGCGCGCGCAGATTGTAATCTTCCAGGACGAAAGATTTGTCTATGTGAACCCTTATTCGGAAGAACTTACCGGATATTCTACAGAAGAGCTGCTGAAGATGAATTTTTGGGGACTGATGCATCCTGAAGATAAGGATATCGCAATGCAAAGGGGGCTGGCAAGGCAGAAGGGCGAGAATGCGCCGAGCGAATACGAAATGAAGATCATAACCAAGAGCGGCGCCGTGAAGTGGCTTTATTATTCAGCGGTAATGATAAAGTATATCGGCAGGCCGGCGGTGCTTGGTATAGCGTTTGATATATCTGACAGGAAAAAGTATGAAGAAGCCCTTAAAAAAAGCGAAGAGCGGTACCGCGCATTTATCGACCAGAGTTTCGAAGGAATCTACAGGATAGAACTTCTTAGCCCAATTTCAACTGACCTGCCTGTAGAAGAGCAGCTGAACCTGATGTACAGGTATAGCTATATAGCCGAATGCAACGAGGTATTTTCGGAGATGATGGGTTTTCGCGATACCGCCGAAATTGCCGGCAAAAGGATCAGCGAAATTGCGGATACTTCGGGCTGGGACTACTTCAGTAACATGAAGTCTTTTGTGGCAGGCGGGTACAGAGAGCTGAATGAGGAATCCCATGAACGCAGAAAAGACGGCGGCGATGGTTATTACTTAAACAATTCAGTTGGGATAATCGAAGACGGGATGCTGCACAGGATTTGGGGCACAAGGCAGGATATTACAGAAAAAAAGATGGCGGAGGACCTGTTGAAAAAATCTTTGCACGAGAAAGATATTCTTCTGAAAGAAATTCATCACCGCGTTAAAAATAACCTGCAGATAGTCTCAAGCCTATTAAAGCTCCAATCGCAGTACGTAAAAGATAAAAAGACGCTCGAGCTTTTCCAGGAAAGCCAGAACCGCGTCCATTCAATGTCGATTATTCATCAGAAGCTTTATCAGTCCCGCGACCTCAGCAACATAAATTTCGGCGAATATATAGGTATGCTTGTATCGCACCTGATGCAAACATTCGGTCTGAACCCGTACGATTTCAAAATAAAAATTGATACTGAAAGCCTGGTAATGTCTCTTGATAATGCAATCCCGGCGGGCCTGATCATAAATGAGCTGGTAACAAATTCACTGAAGCACGCATTTGAGGGCGATAGCGGCGGCGGGTCGATAGAAATAAAGGTCAGTTATGAAGAGAAAATCAACTCATATAAGATAGTTGTTAAAGATAACGGGAAAGGTATGTCTCCCGGTTTTGACATTGCAAACTCATCTTCGTTCGGCCTTAAGCTTGTATCTATGCTTACAAACCAGATGAACGGCAGCGTAAGCCATATAAGCGAAAAAGGCGCGGAATTCACAGTTATTCTAAAAAGCGCCGAATATAAGGAACGCTCCTGAATCCTTATTATGTATTGACAAAGCGACGTAAATACGTTATTTTTTAGCGGCTTTAAATAATTGTGCATTAACCGTCCTCATATGCCTGATTATGAATAATCTAAGAGAGATCTTCAATGACTGACCTTAACCGGAAACCTATAAATCCTGCCGGAATGTCTGCTACTGCAAGAATTACTTTAATATATTTTATTATAGGCGCGCTTTGGATATTCTCTTCCGACTATATCCTCTCTTTGCTTGTTTCAAACGTTGAGACAATTAAATGGATCTCTATATATAAAGGCTGGTTATTCGTATTAGTTACCGGCATTTTGCTTTTTTTGCTTATGAAAAGAGCTGAATCGGCGCGTGATGAGCTTCAGGCAGAGCTGGTAAAGAGCGAGCGCAAGTACAGGTCAATAGTCGAGACTTTCAATGAAGTGGTATGGACGTTCGATGAAGAAGGGAAGATAACGTTTATAAATGGCGCCTGCAGAAGGCACTTTGGATACGGGCCGGAAGAAATGACCGGGAAGATCTTTTTGCAGTACGTAGCTCCGGAATGCAAACAGAGGGATATGGAATATTTTGCAGGCGCTGTTTCAGGCGGTCGCGATATAGTTGATTACGAAACAAAAATAATTGATAACCTTGGAAATGTAAAAAACGTTATTGTTAACGCAGTGATCGCAAAAGACGCTGCAGGCAAAAAGACAGCTATATACGGGACAATATTTGACGTTACCGAACAAAAGCGATATGAAGAGGCGCTTGTTGCGAGCGAAGAGAAATACAGAAAACTGGTTGAATCATCTCACGGCCTTGTATGGACGTTCGATAAGAATTTTAATATAACATTTGTTAACCAGCCTTCAAATGAGATCCTGGGATATAAACCCGATGAACTTATAGGCAAGAACATTTATTCGATTTCCGACCCTGTTTATGCGCACAGGAACATGGCGATAATCACGCAGGTAATAAAGCTCAGGAAGTCAAAGGCTCAATTTGAATCTGCGCTGAAAGCAAAAGACGGCAGGCAGGTGTTTTTCCTGGTGAATTTATTGCTGGAGTATGACAGCGGAGGGAATTTCACAGGCTCTATCAGCAAATCTCTCGACATAACCGAAAGAAAGAAAATTGAAGAGCAGGTAAGGATAAGCGAAGAAAAATACAGAAACATTGTTGAAACTGCTAACGAGGGCGTATGGATCACCGACAAAGAGAACAAGACCACTTTTGTAAACAGGGCGCTGGCAAAGATGCTGGGATACGAAGTGCGCGAAATGCTCGGAAGGCTCATTTACGAGTTTATAGATACGAGCGGCGCATCTGAAACCGGAACCGGCATTCTTATGGATAACCGCAGCAATGCTTCTATTTACGAGCTGAAGTTCCTGAAAAAAAACGGCGAAACGCTGTGGATATTGCTGAATACGACCCCGATCTTCGATAAGGATGAGAATTTTGACGGCACGCTTGCAATGCTGACCGATATTAACGGGCGTAAGCTGGCCCTGGATGCGCTGGCTGCAAGCGAAAACAGGTACAGGACAGTTTTAGATACGTCTCCTTCGTCAATCAGAATAATCGACCTGAACGGGAAGATCCTGTATGGGAACAGGCGCACGGCGGTATTGCATGGATATAACGATATTTCTGAGATGATCGGGATGAGCGTTTTCGAACTAATGAAAGGAGAAAACGAGGTAATTTCAAGGAATTCGCTTCAGGCGGTTAAGGATAAAGGCTTTGCCAGCGGTGAAATTTATTTTGCGAGAAAAGACGGTTCCGAATTCCCCGCGGAGTTCTATTCATCTATGCTGAATGATGAGTCGGACAGGCCGATTGGGTTTATTTCCATTATTAACGACATAAGCGAGAAAAAGAAAGCGCAGCAGGAAGTTCTGGAAAGCAGGGAAAGACTCAGCTCCATCTTGAATACAGCTATGGATGCGATTGTAACAACCGATGAAAGCAGAAAAATTGTTTTGTTCAATAAATCCGCTGAAAAACTTTTTAAATGCAGCGAATCAGCTGCGCTGGGCAGCGACGTTAATAAGTTCATACCGGAGAGGTTTCAGAAAATTCATAACAGGCACGTTGAAAAATTTTCACAGACTGCGGAAACATTCAGTTCCATGCTCTCCGGAAGTTCTCCGGTTGCGATCACGCTTGACGGAGAAGAAATCCCGGTGGAGACTTCTGTTTCAAAAACAGAGATAGGCGGCATGAAATTTTATACTGTGATCCTTCGGGACATTACAGAGAGGATCAGGTATGAGACCGACCTTAAAGATTCGAATTCAAAGCTTCACCACCTGGCTTCTCATCTTCAAAACATAAGGGAAGAAGAGCGAATGCTGATATCAAGAGATATTCATGACCAGGTTGGGCAGGAGTTAACCGCGCTGAAGATGGACATGGTCATGCTCTCTAAGGAGCTTGAAAGAAACGGCGCTCCCTCTGACGGGAAGAAAGTTATTGAAGAATTGCGCTCAATGGCCGATCTTACTGATAAGAGCATCAAGTGGATAAGAAACCTCTCAACTGAACTTAGGCCGGATGTGCTTGACAGGCTGGGTCTTTTTGAAGCAGTCGAATGGCATTGCAAAGAATTCGAAAAACGTTCAGGCATCGGGTGCAAGGTAAGATTAAACGGCAACGATTCGGACCTTTCAAAAGAACATTCAGTTGTTTTTTTCAGGATACTGCAGGAATCGCTTACAAATGTGCTTCGGCATTCCGGCGCTTCCGGCGTTGAAGTAAATATGACCGAATCCGGAGATGACTTTACGCTTATGGTAAAAGACAACGGGAAGGGAATTACTGAAGAGAGGTTGGAAGGGACTGCATCGCTTGGGCTGATAGGGATGAAAGAAAGGGCATATATGCTGGGCGGCGCGGTGGAAGTTTGCGGCAATGAAGGGAAAGGCGCAATTATTAAGGCTGTCATTCCCAAAATAAATAAATCGTATCATGAATGAAGGAATCATAAATATAATTGTAGCTGACGACCATGCGCTAATGAGGGCCGGCCTGAAGAGAATTATCAAAGATGAAACCGACATGAGGGTGTCTGCGGAAGCTAAAAGCGGGGACGAGCTGCAGGAGCTGCTGAAGAGCCACGGCGCAGAGTTCATAATTCTCGATCTCACTATGCCCGGCGGCGGAATCGAGCTTATTAAGTTCATTAAGAAAAACTACCGCGATATAAAGATACTTGTACTCAGCATGCACCCGGAAGAAAGATTTGCTGTGAGGGCATTCAAAGCGGGAGCATCAGGGTATATGACAAAAGAAAGCGCCCCCGACCTGCTTGTTTCCGCAATCAGGCGAATAGTGGCGGGAGGTAAATATGTCAGCGGAAGCCTTGCCGAACAGCTGGCCGAAGGCGCTAACGAAGATAAAACGCAGCTGCCTCATACGTCTCTTTCCGACAGGGAGTTCCAGATATTCATAATGATTGCCTCGGGAAAAAAGGTGAGCGAAATAGCCAAAGACCTGTCTCTCAGCATTCACACCGTTAACACTTACCGCTCACGAATTCTTGAAAAAATGAACATTAAATCGAATGTTCAGATGACGCACTATGCTATGGAGAACGGCCTAATAGAGTGATTTACATTCCCTTAGAATGTAGTATTTAGTGTTACAATTCTTTCAAACTTTCGCTTATACCCCCTGCGTTATTAACCGGTTATTTTTGCAGTGAGATATGAAATTAATTGTATGATACTTGTCAAAATTTACATAGTGGAAGATTCGGAACTGATCAGGCAAAGAATTGACAGGTTAATTTCCTTTGTTGATGAAGTTGAAATCGCCGGGTACTCCGATAACGTGGATGAGGCGATCGACGATATAAAGCGGTTAAAACCCGAGGTAGTGATACTTGACATTTCAGTCGAAAAAGTGAAAGGCCTTAAAATGATATATAATATTAAACAGATCGATCCTCCGCCAACAGTTATCATGTTTACAAATTATGATTTTGAAAGCTACAGGGAAAAATCATTTGAGAACGGCGCCGACTATTACCTTGACAAGTCTCATGACTTCGAAAAAGTAACCTTGATACTTGAAAAAGTGAAGATGGGTCATAAGTCGATTGACCTCATTGAGAGTCTTTAACGGCGACTAAGCAAAGTTTTAAAGTCAACCTTTTTTCTAAAAAATACGGGATCGGCTGGGGAAGCAACGCAAAGAGATTCCGTAAATTAACTTGGGAGCCTTGTAATTGAAAAAGCCCTTACAAAGTTTTAATATTAACAATTTGGGCCCCGTCGGTTTTTACTTCGCCGGGGCTCGTTAATCGGGAAAATAAATCAAACCGGGTAACTCTTAAAGTTAGCCTTTGGAAATTGCAGAAAGAGTATTGTAACTATGAATATACGCGGAAATCTTAATATACTCGTTGTAGACGACGGGCTCTCAGAGGCCGAGACTCTTATGAACGAGCTGAAAAGTGAAGGCATGCCTCATATCCTTAAAAGAACGAAATCAAAAGACAGCTTTGAGGGCGCGCTGAACGATTTTAAACCGAATCTGATAATTGCCGATTACTGCTTCCCTGATTTCGACGGCAAAAATATTCTTGACATAGCGCGGACCTCGAACCCCGATATGATGTTCATTCTTGTCGATAGAAAGCTAGGCGAAGAAGTTATAATCGATTTGATGCGCGACGGAAGGAATGAGTTCAAGCTTGTCGATAAGCCGTCAAATTTTATACCTGCGATCAAGTCGGCTATTCAAAGGGCGTCTTTGAGGATAAAAGATCGAAGTAGCGTTGAAGATTTCGGCGACCTGTTGGGCAGGCTAGACGATGCGCTTGAAGGCATAGCAAAAGTTGATGAAAACGGAGCGATAATAAAATGCAACAATACGTTTTGCCGGATTTTGGATGAAGACGGCGGTTCTTATAACGGGGAAGAAATTGAAAATATTGTTGATTTAAACGACGTGGAGGCATGGTCCGGCGCATATAATTCAATGTTGAAAAGGGGCAAAGCGAAGGCCGAAATCAAGACGGTGAAAAGAAACGGAACTTCATTTTATGCCGGAATACAAATACTGAAGAATACAGGCAACGATGGAGAATACACCGGCTATTATTTTTTCATGGAAGATATCAGCGAAAAAAAGCGGGCGGAGCGTTCCATTAGGGAAGCTCAGAACATAACCGCCGCTTCTCTTAATTCTCTGAATGAACGCGTTGCGATAATAGATAGCGACGGAATAATTCTGGCGGTGAACAGAGCATGGACCGCTTTTGCCCTGCAGAACCATGAGAACCCCAAAAAAACTTCTGTTGGCGTTAACTACATTGAGGTGTGCGAAGACCCGGCGGATAAGAATCCGCGTGAAAGCAGAGAATTCGCAAATGGAATAAGGAGGGTGCTTGACGGCGAAATAAGTGAATTTTCGGTCATGTATCCCCATAATACCCCGCTTCAGAAACGCTGGTTTCTTGCCAAGGTATCAAAATTCTACGGCGAAGGATCCCGAAAAGCGGTTGTTCTGCACGCCGATATCACCAAAAGCAGACAGTCGGAAATTGAGCTGGCAAAAAATGAGGAAAAATTCCGAAATCTGGTAAAACATTCTTCTGACATAATTTCCGTTCTTGATAAAGACGGGACATTAAAATATATAAGCGATTCGGCGGCCAGGGTATTCGGCGTTAACACTAATTACAGGAAAGGGAGAAATGTTTTTGAATTTATACATCCCGATGATATTGAAAAGGTGAAGCTTGCCTTTCAAAGGGGATTTGAATCGCCAAACGACCCTGTAACAATAGAGTTCAGGTATAAGAAACCCGACGGCTCTTATATCTGTCTTGAGTCAATAGCCAATAATCTTCTTCTTGACCCGAGCGTAGAAGGTATTGTTGTCAATTCAAGGGATGTAACTGATAGAAAGGCCGCTGAAGAACTTACGAAAGCGGCTCTCAAGGAAAAGAACCTTTTGCTTAGGGAAGTGCATCATAGGGTGAAGAACAATCTTCAAATAGTATCAAGCCTCTTAAAGCTTCAGGAAGATAATATCAGCGATAAGGGTTTTAAAAAAATATTCAAAGAAAGCATTAACAGGATAAAGGCAATGTCGCTCATTCACCAGCGTCTTTACCAGGAGCGCCGTCTTTCGCAGATTAATTTTGGCGCGTACCTGAGCGGCATAGTTGAATTTCTTAAAGAAACTTATGATGCAAATTCGAAAAATATCAACTGCAAAATAATAGCGGAGAACGTGGATCTTAACCTGGAAACAGCCGTTCCGGCCGGGTTAATTGTTAATGAGATTGTCTCAAACTCGCTTAGGCATGCGTTCCGTGGGCGCAAAGAAGGCGAACTGCTTGTTAAGCTTGAATCAAACGGCTCAAACAGCATTACAATATCAGATAACGGCATTGGGCTGCCCAAAGGTTTTAATTTGCAGGAAGCTAAGACTCTTGGCCTCCAAATGGTGTACAATTTGGCAGTGCAGCTTAATGCCGACGTAAAGTTAGAGACCGGCAAAGGTACAACTTATGTAATCACCTTTGACAATCTAATATATACCCAGCGTGTAAAAGAAGAGAAAATATAATTATTTTTGTAATGGCGAAACTTCATAATAGGAAATAGGGTTTATTGTATGTAGAAATTGGTATAAAAAACGGCAGAAATGTCATACGGAAGAATTTCTAAGTATTATAATAACAATTATTTAATAACCAAAAGGAAGGTAAAAAGTAATATGGAATACCTGACCGACGATCAGATGAAAAGAGAAAGACCCATCAAGAATGCATATACGAAGAAGAATAATGTAATACAGAAGTATTTTACAACGCCCGGGCAGCATACAACAGCGATAAAGAAACCAACTCCTGGAAGTCCGCTAAGTTTGAGTTTTATGCCTCGAAAGTTTTACCATAACAATTAATAAAACAGGGGGTTAACGCCCCCTTTTTTATTACTACTCCTTCAACTGCAACTGAAATGTTTCAGCCAGCCTATTTTGATACGCATTTCTTCATTCAAAACATCTTATTTTATGGATATTTTTGATGCATGACAAGGAGAATTTCATATGGAATTATTGATCCTATTTATGAAGAATTCAGACCGGAAGAGCCGTTAAAGAACCTCATTGAAAAGTTCTGGTATTTTAAATGCGGTAAAGGTAAAAAGAAACAAATCAGTTTTTATTTTTTACCTTCATATACATCATCTGTTGTTTTTTTGCGGGGTCTTGATTCAGGCGACACAAAGTTTATTTTCTCAAGCCCGATACTCAGGAAAATCAAAATTAGATCCAGCGAGAGTATTGAAATCGCGGCAGCTTCTGTAAAACCGCTTGTTACCGGATCTATTTTTAAAATCAGCAATACTTCTGCTGTGAATAAAATTTTTGAGATGAAATCGGCTGTCGGCCCGGATATTTTCGAAGATGTAAGCATGAGAATTGGCGGTTCCCATACAGCCGCTGAACTGATAAGATCGCTGACACATCTTTTCATTCTGCTAAAAGAAAAGTACAAACAGCCAGATAAGGACATCCGGTGCGCCATGGAACAGATGCTTGAGTCAGGAGGTAATTTAAAGCTTGCAGAAGTTTATTCTAAGCTTTCCATAAGCGCCAGGCAGTTTCAGAGAAATTTTTCAGCTCTCTCGGGCCTTAAGCCTAAGGAATTTCTTCGGCTTGTTAGACTTTCTAACGTAGCGTCAAATCTGGTAAAGAACGGGTACAACCATTTTGACGTTCTTACCGAGGCCGGTTATTACGACCAGTCGCATTATGACAGGGAATTCAGGGAGATATACGGAACCAAACCTACAGAATTTGAGGCGAAACAAAAACTGATAAAACACATAAATCTTTTCTAACCCCGGTAAATTCATTCGGCGGTAATTCATTCCTCCTGTCGTTTTTTTACAATACCTTGCAAACTAATTAAGCTATGTTACATTCAGAATTAAAACCAAAACGGAGTGATTATGAAATATATCTCAATTATTACATTTATTATTATGATTACAATTCCGCCGCTTACAACAATACAGGCGCAGAATAATGTTTCGGATGAATTATTCAGCATGATTCACAGCAAAGACCTGTTTAGATTTCTTAATACGTTCAATACAGGAAAAGATAATCTGGATGACTGGCAGAGACTGTATTTTGAAGCATGGTCAATGAGCGTATTAAATAAATGCGAAGAATCTAGCCGGAAAATAGATGAATTCCTTCTAAAGTATCAGGATAAGCTTAACGAGATACAGTCGAAATTGATATATGAGGCGCGTGAGAACAACCAGCTTAAGCTGGGTATGTATAAGGAAGCTTCGGCAACGTCTGTATACCTTCTCAGTAAATACTCTTACCTGATGACCAAAGATGAGAAAGAAGAAGAGGAAAACGCTTTGATAATATGGAAAGCGTGCGCAGATGTAGCGCCGCAAACAGCGGCAATTTCTGCTGATTCGCATATAAAAACCAAAAGAGATATGGCCGGGCTTTTAAACGTTCCGCTAAGCGTAAACGGCATTCAGGATGAATTCGTATTTGATACGGGGGCTAATATATCAACAGTTTCTAAATCGGAAGCTCTTAAATTAAAGCTAAAGATGATGGCGGGTACTTTAAAAATAGGCACTGCCACAGGCATTAAAGTGGATGGGGGAATAGCGGTTACCGATAATCTGGTAATAGGGAATGTATCATTCAAAAATGTTTTGTTCCTTGTAGTTTCAGATGAATCGTTAAGCTTTGCGGGCGGAGCGTATGTAATCAACGGCATAATCGGGCTGCCGCTCATAAAAGACATGAAAGAACTTCACATATCCGATAATGAATTGTTTGTTCCAAAAACTCCTGCTCCAACTGACCTTAATAATCTTGCGCTTGAAGGATTTATGCCCGTCATAAAAGTAATGGAAGGCTCCGATACGCTGGCATTTAATTTTGATACCGGCGCAAGAACAACAATATTATACCAGCCTTATTATATGTTTCACAAAAAAGAAATTGAAAGTAAATTTACGCAGCAGGATATAGTTGTTGGCGGTGCAGGCGGGGATATGAAGGTTAAAGGATTTATCATTGATAATGTTCATCTAAATATCGGAAGCTCAAACGCAGGCCTTGGAGATATTCAGCTTGCGGCAGAATTACTTAAAGAGAGCGACAAATACGCGTATGGAAATTTCGGGCAGGATTATATAAAACAATTCAAGACAATGATAATTAATTTTGAAAGCATGTATGTGGATTTTCAGAATTAATGAATGAGAACATATTCATCCGATGACTTCGGAGTCATCGGATGAATTTTTGTTCTCCTTTCAGTTTCATGAATATCAATGAACCTTATTACCGGTTTTCAGAGGCCCTATAATCTCTGAAATCCCGGATTGGCTTTGTATGCTTTACGACGCCGTAATAATCAGCTTCCGGAATAATTGTCTTAACGTCATAGGACCTAAAGTCGCGGATTGGCCCGTTAGAAGAAGTCCTGTAAAAGTATTCCATATCATAAAGCGGATACATCGATGTTACTGCGACCGCAGGCGCGACGAACGGATCGATGGCTGAAGCGGCTCCGCCGCTTTCGTTTAATTCAGCCGCGTGCGCTTCTTTCTGGCTGCCTTTCATGTCGTACTTATTTTGGCCGACTGAATTGTTCACGCTTTCAAGCCATTTAGCCATATGTGCGTAATACCTTACAGCTTTATTAGCATGATCGTTTCCGTAGGACAAAGCCTGCGTAAAAATTAGTAAGGTTATTACAACCAGCGCTGAAAAGATTTTTTGTGCAGTCATGTTTGCGCCCTCCTTTACCAATAAAAACGAAATGATATTTGAACGGGTTTCCATAGGTCATGCTCAAAATCAGCAGTTTACAATTTTATTTTCGTATATGTATGAAAAAGAGAAGCTTAGATATTAAGCAGCAGTTTATAAGAAGTTTAGCGGTGTGATTAGGTCTTTTTATTTTTGCTTGATCCAGGAAGGTCGTGTTTTCCGGAGCGGAGAGGGAGGGATTCGAACCCTCGATAGCCCTTAACAGACTATGTCGGTTTAGCAAACCGGTGGTTTCAGCCACTCACCCACCTCTCCGGTGGTTAAAAGCTCAAACAAAACACTTGTAAAGAGCAAATATAGCGAAAAGGCAGGATATAAAAAACGGACAAAATCAGAATCCAGAGTACCCAAATAGTACCTAACAGTACCCAAAATAGTGCCCAAAATCTTTTTAAGTGAGTTCTGGAAAGGGGTTCAACTATGTTTCTCTCAAAACAACACAAAGGGACTTACTACCTGTTCTACAATGATGAAATTACAGGCAAAAGGAAAAAAATCTCAACCAAAACAAAAAAGAAACCGGAAGCATATAATTTTCTAAATTCATTCAAAGCAGGTTTAACGCCTAAGAAAAACCCTGTAATCTATTTGGAAGGTCTAAAAGATGAAGTGCTTAAATACACACAAACTAACCTGTCCCCCGCTACACACTGCCTTTATATAACTGCTTTTAAAAACCTGTTAAGTTTCTTAGGTAATAAGCCTATTAAGTTAATTACTACAAAGGAACTGGATAACTATAAAAACAAGCGGGCTAATGAGATAAGAAAAGCTACCGTCAATATTGAGCTATGCTGTATCAAAGCTATTTTCAATCTTGCTTTAAAATGGGACTTTATAAACAGTAACCCCGCTAAAGAAGTTAAGAAATTCAAAATTGAGGAACGGGAAATATTAAGTTTCTCGGATACGGAGCTTAAAATATTGTTTGACGCTATTCCCGAAGGCAACATCAGGAATATTGTTCTTTTTGCCCTAAACACAGGTTGCAGGATTAACGAAATTCTAAACGTACAGATAAAGGATATTAACCTAAAAGAAAAAGTCCTTACCATAATGAATAAGGACGATTTTAGAACTAAGTCGGGCAGAATAAGACAGATACCGGTTTCGGACGCCTTAGAAACGCTGTTAAGGGGGTTATTAGGGCAGGAAACTAATGTATTTGAATTAAACGACCCTGAAACATATTTGTTCGTTAATAGCAAGCGCTGTAAGTATGATAAAAATTTCATTTCAAAAAAGTTCAAGGAATATCTTCGCATGGCGGGTTTACCGGAAAAGTTTCATTTTCACTGCCTTAGGCATACATATATAACCAACCTTGTTAAAGCAGGGGCGAATATCAACTATATTAAACAGATAGCGGGGCACGCTGACCTGAAAACAACGGAAAATTATATTCATATAGGAATTGAGGATTTGCGAAATGCAGTTAATAAAGTGAATGTAAATTATTAGAAAATAACGTTATATTTTATAGAATTTAATTCAAAGAATGGCGTAAAAACATAATAAAAATATAATCAGCGTTTCTTATCTCATAGCTTAAACTCGCAAGTTTAAAATTTTACACGAAGATAAGGAGACGCTCACGCATTCCAGCGTGGGCTCTCTTATTCGTGTAAGGGTTTCTTGCGAGACCTAAGCTGCGGTAAGATGTAGTTTCACGCTGGTTTTTTTATTTAGCAGCAAACACAAAACAAAACACTGACTATGAAAGAGATGTCGATTAGAACGCATCGATAATATTTTCAAGTCAACTCTTGAATATTTAATTAATCAAATGGGTAAATATAACGAACATAAATTTTTATCAAAGAGGTACATTTGGGATGCGCAAGAGGGAAATGTAATATATGAACAATTAGGTAATTTGGGATATTATTGTATTAATATTTTCCTCACGTCAAGCTCAATAAATAACCAAGTAAAAGATTATCACTCAAAACATTAATAACAGTACATAAATTAATTAAATCTCAAACCTATTCTTAATGCCTAAATTAACTGGAGGCTAAAATGAAAAAAATGTTAATATTTTTATCTTTATTATTAGCGTTGCATATAATACAAATGCTGGAGCATAAATTTTGTCACGTTGTGGCTATAGACAGAATGTTGTATAAGCCGTTTCCGCTATGTCCATACTTTTATGCCCATTTTACTTAACAGTTAACGGCATTAGGTTGTTGTTTCACGCTGGTTTTTTTATTGACCTAAACACAAAACATTTACTTAGATGAACAATACTGAAATAGAATTCTTTGAAGCAGAAGTCCAATCTCTCAGAGCCAATGGCTATACAATACATGTGAAAAACACTACGTCAGCAGTTCTCGTAAAGAAAGAAAAGATTAATTATTTAATAGCATTCGCTCTCGCCGCAATTGAAGCCTTATTTTTTGTAATGCTTTGCAGAACATCAGTTAACACAACGAACCTCATTATTCTATTCGGAATTACCTGTGTAGTGTACTATCTTGTGCGAAAGGAACACTATTTGTTTATTAAATTGAATTCTATTGGACAATTAGAGAAGAAAAAATACAAATCCGTGAAGCCCGGCGAATTGCTAAATCTCTTTGACTTGTTTCAACAAGATGCCTTCTCAAATGATTATTAACGGCTTTATTGAACCTTGAAAATGATAACACAGTTTTTGAACAATAAGCACTAATTCGCAATTCTATGAGTTTGAAATGTCCTAAATGCGGTCTGTTTAATCCCGACAATGCTCTTAGGTGCGATTGTGGTCATTCCTTTGTTAAAAAGCCTGAGACGAGCGTCCCGTCCGAAAACGAATTTGAATCTACAAATCGGCATGACTTTCTCAGAAAGCAAGTACTGAGCGGGAAAACAACTGCCGAAGCACTACAACTATGGAAGGAACGACAACTAGTACCCGTGTCAACTGAGAAGGTAAGAGAAGCAGAAGCGGGTAACGACCCAATAAAACCAGTGGAAGAAAAACCCGTTACCCAAGATGATGCAACCGTCAATCAAAAAAGTACAAAAAAGATTGCTTTTGTTAAACGAAAAATTGTAATTTTTTCCTTAGTGATTGTTTCAATTGTTGTATTAGTCCTCATTGCTAAAGGCTATTTCTTTTCAACCGCAGAAGACTTCAATTCCACTTACATAATAAAAGTCTTCCCTTCAATTAAAGATGACCCTTATGATATTCAATATGAAATTAAAAGGAAAGATGGAACAATAATAATAAAGGATTTGAAAAGTCAAGAGGGTTATAATGATTACGAGGCTAATGGTAAAAAGCTGTCTGTAACAATCAGTCAAAGGTACAATGACCAAAACATAAAACTTGAAATATGGGAAAAGTTAAGTCTAAAGTTAAATGACGAATTGAAAGGAACGGGGAAACTAACGCTAAAGACTGAATGATGATACCGCAAAACAAAACATTTTTGGCATATTTATAGCTAAATAAACTGGACGCTAAAATGAAAAAAATGCTGATATTTTTATCTTTATTATTAGCTCTGCATATAATACACGTGCTGGAGCACAAATTTTGTCACGTTGTGGCTATAGATAAAATGTTATATAAGCCGTTGCCGCTATGTCCCTACTTTTATGCTCATTTTACTTAACAGTGCTATGATACTCAAAACAAAACATATAAAAATGAAAGCATTATTACCCGTCTCAATATTATTCATTTCCTTACTTTCATTTATTTGCTCGACTAATACAGAAATAGAGCAGAACAAAAATATAAATGCGGTCAAAGGTATACGTTTATACTATGATACTTTACATCTGAATCCTATAAACAAAGAATTTTACTTCCCCACAAATTTATATACTCATGATTCAATTTATTTATCGGATAGGTCTGACACAATTACCTTTAAGAGTTATTTGAAACCCAATAATGACCATTGGCAACGAATGAATGAATGGTATTCCGAAGCGCTGAGGGCATTAAAAGAACCAAAAATATATAATTTGGATACAACGCTAGAAATTTATCGCTTTACTTGGCTAAGAACCTTTCATAAACCCGTAGCTATAAGAATTGAAAACAATAATAATAAATACAAACTGTTTTTGAAAATAAGTGACGGGGCAGGCGGGTATTCACCGGGTAAACTAATTGTGAATGAAAATAAAATTCTAACATATGATGAATGGAATATTTTTAAAGATATGCTAAGTAAAATAAATTTTTGGCAACTCGTTCCAGAAACCCTCGAAAACATGGGTAATGATGGTGCAGGGTGGATTTTAGAAGGCAAAACAAAAGATAAGTATAATTTTATGACAATATGGAATCCAAACGAAAAACATCATCAAGATTTTCGTGAGTGCTGTGAATATTTAATAAATTTAAGCAAACTCAAAATAAAGAAATCTGAATTATATTAAGGCAATAAAAACTTTGAGAGAAAAATGAAAACAATATATTTATTTCCTGTTCTAATTATCTGTTTGTTGATAAATTTTAATACCAGCGTATCTCAAAATAATCAGGGCAGCGACAAAAAATCCGCTTCTGGTATAAAGTCTACAACAACATTCTTAATACTTTACGATAATGGTAAGCCTACGGGGGATTCCTTAATAAATTATTATATTGAATATGACAAAGAAGGAAATATATTGCAGGATTCCGATTATTATAAAGGGCATTTATTTGCAAAATATTTTTATAAGTACGGTAAAAATGGTTTTATAAAAGCCGAAACGTTTGAATATTATAACGAAAAAACGGGGCAAGTTAATGACGTCATAAAGACAAATTACAACAATGATGGGAAGAAGCTGGAAACAATCCATTACACTTTTATATTAGGGGATACTCTTTTAGATAGAAGTATTTATAAATATGACACAAAAAATGACTGTGAACTTAGCGTAAACGTCACTGATAACGATTCAATTGTTAGCAAGACGTGTTTTAAATATGATAAAAATGGTAACGCTATTAAAGAAACCCATACAAACTCAAATGGTGTAGTAAATCTAACTTATAGCAGATTGTTTAATGACTCCGGTAATTTGATACAGGAAATATCGACTAACACAGATAAAGATTTTGAGTATAAAATTATTTGCAAATACAATGATTCTAATATAAAAACCGAGCAAATCAGATACGACGGCAACGGGAATTTACAAAGCAGTACAAAATTTACAAAATACGATTCAAATGGAAATCTTTTGGAAAGTATTACATACAATAGCAATGATAATATACTTTCAGTTTACCGCAACCAATTTCAATATTTTAAATAGCAACAAACCATGAAATCAACATTAGTTATAAAGCGGATTAAATCCCGCTTTTTTTATTTCTATACCCCTCTTAAATACTTATATTGGTTAACGGGAAGGGAAAAATGAGTAAAAAAGACGCTAAAACCAGTACAGGTGAATTACCACAACGGTTATTTAAAATTGCCATGTCTTATATTGATTCCATGACAGACGAGGAGCGAAAGGAATTACTTATTAGAAACTATGTTCCTAACGAAACTTATGAACAATGGCAACTTAAAATTAAAGAATCCGAAATACAGTACTTAAAACAGGATGTTGAATTAGAGAAAGAAAGTTCTCAACGGCTAAAAAATTTATACCTTGAATTGGCTTCAAAAAGCCCGTACGATTTAGCTTGTAAAATTGTACGAGTAAATCCCTCAAAGTATAATGACCTGTTAGTACCGCTATATGAATATATTGCCGAAAGGTTCACTTACAAAAAGAAAGACGGCAGTATAAACCGCTCTCAGGTCGCAAGACATATCAGAAAAATAGCAGGTAATACCAAAAAATCAGAACGAACAGTTCAAGCCGCATTAAGCCGTTACATTAACTCAAAACAGAAACGCTAAATTCATGCAATTATTTTTCTCCAACAAATTGTAGTAAAAAGTGTATTTAATTTTGTTCTATGAATGAGAAAATCATAGTTCAAAAATCAGTTAGGTATTCAACGGCAGCAAGGTTTCTTTTTGATGTGCATTCCCTTTCCCGCACTCAATTGGTTTTCTCCCCTGTTGCCGTTTCTGTTTTCAGAGAAAATCAATGCCTCGCTCCCAGATAAATAAATCTCCTGTAATATATCTTGAACAACTACAAGCGCAAGTGTTAAAATACACAGCGTCAAATCTTGCTCTAAGCACTCATCAACTGTACGTTACGGCTTTCAAAAACTTAATTGGTTTCTTAGGCAATGTTCCCGTTACGCTAATTACTTCAAAGCACATTGACGATTTTAAGAGTTTTCGCTCTGAACAAATATCAAAATCAACTGTAAATATTCAATTATGTTGTATAAAAGCAGCTTTTAACCTTGCTGTTAGATGGAATATGCTTGAAGTCAGTCCCGCCGAAAACGTTAAGAAGTTCCGAGTAGAGCAAACGGAAATACTGTCATTCCGAGATGATGAATTAAGGGTACTGCTTTCAGAAATTCCAGACGGCAACTTAAAAAATATTGTTTTATTTGCCATATACACTGGTTGTCGTATAAACGAAATCCTAAACATTCAGCATAAAGACATTGACCTCACAGAAAGAATTTTATTTATACGCAACAATGCAGAAACGGGATTCAAAACCAAAACAGGGCGCAACCGTCAAATCCCTATTTCAGATAGCTTGTACAACCCCTTACAACGCCTTTTAAAGCACGATAGCAACGTTTACTGCTTATCTGAACCTGACAGATACCTATTTACCAACCGCAAGGGCTTCAAATTCCAAAAAGACTATATAAGCAAGCAATTCAAAAATCATTTAAGAGCTTGTAACCTGCCAGAAAAATTTCATTTTCATTGCCTGCGTCACACATTCGTAACAAACCTTATCCGAAACGGGGTCAATATTTCTTTCGTTAAGGAGTTAGCGGGGCATTCTAATATTTCAACCACGATGAATTATATACACCTTGTTACGGATGACCTTCGAGACGCTGTAAACAAGATTAAGTTTGGTTAGGCTTGAATATGAAAGTTTACATCCCCTCCACTTTGCCAATAGCCCTGTTTCCTGAAAAGCATAAGGACAAGTATTTCTATTTCCTTCACAAAATTTATGAGGAAAGAGTATTTAATAAGGAATATGAATATAACTCTTACGTTAACCTGAATGCTTCAATTATGAGATATATTATAGGTCGAGGAAGCTTTGAACCTGTTAGAAGTGCCTTAATCGCTAAAGGTATTATTGAAACTGATAACTGGTATGTTGTAGGTAAGAAGTCCAAAGGTTACAGGTTAACTTTTCAATATAGCGGTGTTAAACATCAGCAGTTAGAGATAACGGATAGTAATATTATTAACAGGGTAAGCGTATTTAAGCAAAGGCAGGAATACAACATTCCGCTGGGAATAGAATATCAAAAACTCCATGAATGGCTTAATTTATTTTCTATTGACTATGAAAAAGCTATCCAGTTCATTAATTCAAACTACGCCGCCGACACTCACAAATGGATATGTAATACCATTTCTGTAGATAAAATTAAGGAAAAGGACATCTTTTTTGTTGCCGATAGTTCAGCAGGACGGGTTCATACTAATATAACCAATCTTTCAAGAGAGTTGAGGCGGTTTCTGCTATTTGATAATAAGCCTCTTGTCAATATTGACCTTGCAAACTCCCAACCGTTTTTGTTTAATATCTTAATCAAAAAATATGTTGACGGCGGCAACGTTTCTTTTTCTAACAATCTTCCCAATTCTCAATCACATCTTCTACCTTATGATGGCTACTATGATGGAAAAGTTAATAATGACATTGATTTATATTTACAACTAACAAGCGACGGCAAGTTTTATGAGTATTTAATGCAACAAATGAATTACAACGGCGATAGGAACATGTTTAAAAAAGAGTTTTTCGGTAAGGTTTTTTACTCTAAAAATAGCTCTAATTATGTTTTCAGGGAACGGAAAGAGTTTAAACGGCTATTCCCTACAGTTTCTAACATTATTGATTACCTCAAAAAGGATGACTATAGGGCGCTGCCCGTCATGTTACAACGTGCAGAACGTAAGATTATCATTAATAAAATTGTCAGGAGAATTGTCATTGAGCGTCCCGAACTCCCTATTAGCACTATTCATGATAGCATTCTGACAACCAAAGGGAATGAAAACTATGTTAGCGATGTAATAAGGGAGGAATTTTCTAAAGAAATTAATTTGATACCGTCCATTAAGACCGAAATATATGGTTCTTAAAGGCACAGTGAATGACGTTAGCGGCGTTTGCCATCAAGCGCTGTTTTCACTTTTTAGGTAATATTATATTTTTTTTAACTTCGCTTTTTAGCGTAATTTATATTAAGAGGCTATTAAGGTACTCACAAGCCATTCCAAAATCGGAATAGTGCCGAAATATGATAATACGATACTTAGAAATTTGAGAAATCTGACATATCGTTATAAGCTAAACAAAGTTAATATAATAAAGATATTGTTACTTAATGTTGTATAGGCGGAAACGTCATAGAGAAATTACTACCTTACAAAGTTAGAAATTTTAACCATAACAGCTATTGATTTTATTTTGCAGTTGAATTAATTTGCAGACGTTAAAACTTCAAACAGCTAAAATTGAAAACAGAAATTTTATTTACACATTCCCGTCAGGGTTACAAAAAGGGTTTAGCTGCCCCGAAGTTTTCCTTGACGGGATTTGTGTTTAAAAGGAACTCACTACAAAAGAAATTAATCATTTTTTAGGGCTTGAAGTAACTAAAGAAGTACCTACGTTTTCGATTTGTTTTGTTTCCCCTGCAAATTTGCCACTTACCAACGGTTTAGCAAACCGGTGGTTTCAGCCACTCACCCACCTCTCCGTGATAAATTAGCTGAATTATTACCAAACATAATCATTTCTCAGGAATTTTCACAGACAAAAAAATAGACCACCGAGAGTTCAATTTACGATGAACATATTCTGGATCCAAATCTCCTGTATAGAAACCTCCTTACTCCGAAATCCTATTATGCCTCTCCCAGGCAGTAGCTTGGGAGGGAGTAATGAGTTTAGCCGCTGTTTTCACAAATTACTGCCGCTGGTGGCGTTATAGCCAACAACTTTTAAATATAATGTATCCTTAGAAAAATATCTTTCATAAAAAACTCATATTACTGCCGTTGTTGGCGTTATCACCAGCAACTTTTAAGCCGGGAACTTCTTACGAAATTCAGCATTGAGAATTAAATGGCAAAAAGCGAACTTAAGCTAAATATTTTCCTAATCTTGAATTCAAACCTCAACTAGTATATGAAAACTCAGAAAAATATCTTTCATAAAAAACTCATTGGCAAGTGGGGTAAATTTACTATTTATCTGGTTGATGATGAAATAGTCCGCAACAAAGCCGAATATGCAGAAGAATTCAGCGACTACGGCGTGAACATTGGCAAGAGAGGACTGGCTACGCTGAATTTCAAATTCATACCGAAAGATGAAATATGGATAGCAAAATCCATCAAAGCGTCAGAAAGACATTTTATTATCGGTAACGCGCTATCTTACATAAAAAATATTGAAAACGGAGTAGAACCCGGCAAGGCATATGATAATGCCCTTAAACAGGAGCAGGACCGCCGCACAAATGAGGCAATAAATAAGCTTCATATAAAGACAAAGACGCTTTTTGATAATCCGCTTCATAAAAATGTGCCAAAGAAAGTTTATAAGAAGAAATATCTTGTAATAAAAGATAAGAAAGATATCGTAAGCGTATACTTAATCAATGCGCAGGTTGTGCGCGATTTGTACAAACCCGATTATGTTGAAGGCGGGCACGGTTATGTTTATGAATGGATACCTGAAAATGAAATATGGATTGATGTGAAAGTGAAGCAGGATGAAATACCGGTAATAATACTCCACGAATACCTGGAAAGGATATTGATGAAGTATAAGAAGTTTCCTTATGTAAGGGCGCATAACGCCGCGCTAAGAGTTGAGTTTGAGCACAGGGGAATTTTCAACAAGAAAGACGCCGCCGCGCTGAGCAGGAATGTTGTGCTGAATAAGCTCTTGCAGAATATCAAATACTAAGCCTTCACCGGCCATCTAAGTTAAATTGACTTAATTGAGTTTATATTAGTTATGTCAGAATACCACGTTTGCGGCCCTAAAATCACGAAATCCGTTAGCAATTTCCTTTTAATAAACTTTATTATCAGTTAAATTTAATGCGCTAAAAATTTACTAATTACATTCTATGAAAAAGAGCCTTTTTCTCATTTGGGTTTTTCTGGCATCGTTCATAATTTATTCTCCTTCGGATCTGCACAGCCAGGAATCCGATCTGAATAAGATAATTAAATCAGGCCAGGACGCAGAGCAAACAGGCAATTATACCGAAGCCCTGTTTTATTATTCGGCAGCCATAGACGCCGACCCTGCATACGTGGATAGTTATGTGTACCGCGGCGGGTTGTACAAAAGAATGAAGAATTATCCCAAGGCCAAGCTAGACTTCCAGCAGGTGGTTAAAATAAACCCGCAGAATGAACAGGCGTATATGGACCTTGGATTGATCGACACTGAACTTAAGAGCTTCGCCGACGCGGTAAACGATTACAGCTCGGTTCTCTCTATCAACCCTAACAACGCCGATGCATATTATTTTAGGGGCAATAGTTATAATTCGCTTGGAAAGCTTAAAGAAGCGGCGGGCGATTATTCAAAAGCTGTTGAGCTTAACCCTTCAAATACCGATGCAAGCGCAAAGCTGGCGTCTGTTAACAACCAGCTTAATCAGAACGTGCAGATAACCTCAGCGGATAACCAGAAATCAACAGATAACCAGAAATCAACAGATAACCAGAAATCAACGGATGAGAAAAACGAAAAGAGGAATGATGTAAGCGTTGAAAAGAAAACAGACGTAACGACGGAAAACAAAACGGAAGATAACAGCCGGAAGAAACCCGATGTGACCGTAGACAATAAAACCGATGACAGCAAACAAGTTGCGGTAAATGAACCTGAGAAAACAGGCGATTCTAAGAATGTACTTGTCAGAGAAAAACCCACTGAAGATAACAGCGTTTCAGATACCGACGGCGACAACCAGCAGCAGGATATTGCGGACAATACTCAGACGACAAACCCGGACAATACACAGGCCGATAACCAAAATACGAATCAAACAGAAAACACAAATAATACTTCTCCTGAAGTTACTAACAATACTCAAACAGAAAATAATGTAAATACCGAAGAGAAAAAGGAAGAAGTAGCGCCCATAGTAGAGCCAAAGCCCGATATAGAGAATTTTATAATGACAGGACTAGGGTACTATGAAAAGAAACAGTTCCAGAAAGCGCTTGATGAATATGACAAGGCGGTGCAGATAGACCCCGATTTTTACGAAGCCCATTATCATAAAGGCAGAGCCTACACCGAGCTAAACGATTATGACGACGCTATTATGGAATATACCAGGACCATAGAGCTTGATCCTTCGCATGAAAAAGCTCACGTTAACCGCGGGTATATTTATAACGAACTGAAACAGTACGATAAGGCGATAGCCGATTATCAGAAAGCTGTGGAGATAAATCCAAAATCAGTTTTCGGATATTACAACATGGGAATTACTTATTATAACATGAAAGATAAAGATGATGCTGCAAAAAGCTTTCAGCAGGCCGCGAGGCTGGGAGATACAGATTCACAGGAGTGGCTTCAGTCGAACGGTTACAGCTGGTAAAAGTAAAATTTATTTATTGTGAACTGTAGGGGCGAACTAAAGGTTCGCCCTTAATTTTTTCAGAACCTGTAATTCAGGATTCTATAGATTAGCTTTGCTGTTAGAAAATCCGGGAAAGCGTAGTCTTTTCGCGGGGCAAGTTCAACAACGTCAAACCCCACCAGGTTTCTTTTCTCACAAACCGATCTCAAAAGCCTCATTGTTTCATCCCAGTAAAATCCGTTAGGCTCCGGAGTGCCTGTTGAAGGCATAATAGACGGGTCAAAGTAATCCACATCGAATGTAATATAGACATTCTGATCAAGCGAATTTACAATAATATCTATAAGCTGCCCGTCAAAACCTTCATGCCGCATTTGGTGTGCATAGAAGGTTGTAATTCCTTTATCTATAATAAAATCATGCTCTTCTTTTGACTGTGCGCGGATCCCCACCTGCGTTAATTTAGTCGTGAATTCAACTACCCGCTTAGCGAAACAAGCGTGCGAGTATTTTGTGCCTCCATATTCTTCGCGCAGATCCGAATGAGCGTCAAAATGCAGGATGGAGAGATTCTCATAAGAATCAAAGTGCGCCCTTATGGGCGCAGTTGATATGGTATGCTCGCCGCCAAGCGTAATTACAAACTTTCCGGCGTCTATCAGGGCTTTAACATTTTTGTAAATGAGGTCGAGAGCCTTTTTTCCGCTTAGCTTGCTGAAATCAAGCGCTTTTAACGCGGCAATACCTTCGGTAAAACATATTTCTTTTCCTGTTTCTTCATCGAAGAATTCAACGTAGTGCGAAGCCTCAAGAATTGCGGCCGGCCCCTTGCCCGTTCCCTTGCCGTATGTAACCGTTTTTTCGTATGGACAAGGGAGAATAACTATTTTCGAGTTATCAAAATCAGAATACTGTTTTTCAATCGCCAGGAAGTTCTTTTTTAAAGGCAGAGTGCGGAATTTGTGCGGCATTATCTTATTTCTTTTGCGTTAAACTCGTTTACAAGAATCGAGCGTATCTTATCGTAGGAGCTCTCAGAGTTTTCTTTGGCGGCAGATTTTTCATCGTTGTTTTCTGTGCGGGCGGGGATAGTCTTTTCAACTGTGACATTGAGCGGGACTCCAAAATAGGCTGAGATCTTCTCGGCGATATAATCTTTGTACCCGCTCAGAAGTTCATAATTGCTCTCATCGATTCTGATGACGCAATTCCTTTTTCCGTCTGATTCAAAATATGAATCCTTTACAATGCTGTAAATCCACATCTTCTTCTCGGCTTTAATCCCGTCCTTAATTGAGGTCCAGTGGGAATCAAGATCGCCTAATACTGATGAAATATCCACAGCCTGGAACTGCGTTTGGACCGGCGTCGGCGTTTCTTTTAATGTTGCGGTTTCCGTGGCGGCCGCCGATTCGTTCTTCATATCATAATTTACTTTAACCGGGCTGCCTGCTTCTGATTTTACCGCGGTTTTGGTTTCGGTTGAAACGCCTGAACGGCCTGAGTTTCTGCCTGTTTGACCCGCGCTTATTTCCTTTATTTCATCAAGTAATGTCGATATATCTTTCGTATCGGTAAACTTGATCAGCTCTATCAGGAGCGCTTCAATTAACGTTCTCTGGTTTGCCGAATATTTGAATGTATATTCAGTCTGCAGAATTAATTTAAGCGAGTTAATTGTTTCTATCTGCGTAAACTTACCGGCGAGCTGAAGATATTTTTCCTTCGTGGATTCCGATTCAAGTATTAATGCCGCTGAATTTGTGGATGCGGCTATCATCAGGTTGCGGTAATGCTCTGCCAGCCCGTCAAGAAAAGTCTGCATGTCGTATCCTTTGTTCATCAGTTCATCGAAGTAGTCAAGCAGTCCCTTTGCATCTCTCGCTTTAACAAGCCACGAGATGTTGAAATATACATCGGATTGCGCGATATTAAAAAACTCTTTCAGTTTATCGAACGTAATATTATTATCCGAGTATGCGGCGGACATATCGAACAATCCCTGCGCGTCGCGCATGGAGCCGTCGCCTTTTTTTGCGATGAAAAAAAGCGATTCGTCGTCTATCCTGATATTTTCTTTTTTCGCTATTTCAATTGTGCGCGCTTTTATTTCGTCAATTGTAAGGCGCTTGAAATCAAATTTCTGGCACCTGCCAAGTATCGTCATAGGCACCTTTTCAGGGGATGTTGTGGCGAATATAAAAACAACATACGGAGGCGGCTCTTCCAGCGTTTTCAGCAGTGCGTTGAACGATGCGCCTGTAAGCATATGGACTTCATCAATAATGAATATCTTATATTTTGAGCGAACCGGCCCGTATTTTACTTTTTCTTTCAGCTCTCTTACATCTTCAATGTTCCTGTTCGAGGCGCCGTCGATCTCAAAAACGTCGGGGTGGTTGCGGTTATCGTTCTGAATCTCTTTGCAGCTTTCGCAAACGCCGCACGGGTCGCCGTCAGGTTTGCGGTTCAGGCAGTTGAGCGATTTGGCCAGGATCCTCGCAACGGTAGTTTTGCCAACTCCGCGCGGTCCGCAGAACAGGTAAGCATGCGATACTCGTCCGCTTTTGACGGCGTTTTTCAGCGTCCTTGTGATAAATTCCTGAGACGTTACATCGTCGAACACCTGCGGCCGCCACTTGCGCGCCGTAACTCTGAATTCTAATTCTTCCGGCATTAATTATTTATGATTAATATGCTAAGATAACGTTAAATTTAAACTTTAAATATCAAAAATCAAAACGAAAATGAAAAATCCTGCATGTTCCCAAAGTCCGTGATTGGGAAACGGTTACTTGCATTATCTGCCCTGCTCCGCTGCCGCGGATTAGCATGCTGCGCCTATTGGATTTACTTTTTAAAATCAATTCCGCAATACTGAACGCTTAGATATCCCTTATCATATCTCATCCAGCAGTTCGCGGTAAAATCGTTGTAAGAAGAAACGTTTATGTAATCGCCGAAGAATACTTTCTTTTTCGGCATGAACGGCGATTCTGAAATTTTTATGTTCTTAAAGTTATCTCCGCCGTCTGTTGAGCGCGCAAGATATACATCTGTGTTTGCGTCGGAATAATTCCTCCTGTCATAAAATAAAACATTTATTGCGCCGGTAACAGGGTCAACGCTCATCCAGCTCATGAACTGTTGCTTGCCGTTTCTCAGTGGGTCGTCGTTTACGCGCTTTACCGGGCTCCATGTGTTCCCGCCGTCTGATGATTTCATAAAGAACACATCCACGTCGTTAACGCCGTTGGTTCTGTCAGACCAGCTTACGTAAATATTCCCGCGGAAAGGCGAGTGGCTGATATCGCATCCTGTGCTTGGCATCCCGTTGCAGCGGTAAATGCTGTCGATATCATAGCACCAGCCGCCGGGCATCTGCGTTATTACTGATTCGGCCGGCAACCATTTTATGCCGCCATCTGTTGAACGGTTGAAAGAAATCCCCATCGGTCCGGCCCAGCATACATATATCTCGCCGCCCGGGCCAACGCACGGAACGGCGCCTTCCACTGTGAGAGACGAGTCTTTACAATCCCCTGCATAAGTATTAATTCGTTTTGCTTCGCTCCATGTGATGCCGCCATCGGCTGACATTGAGAAATGAATATTTGAGCTGTCAAGCGGGTTCTTGCTTTCGTACCCGTCAAACTGCGTCCACGCAATATAGATACTGTTCCGCCACTTGCTGTCGGATAGGTCAACGCAAACGCCGGGTTTATCCTGTTGTTTGGGACGGTTCAATCCCGTAAAGGAACCCGGGTTACTCCATGTTTTTCCCCAGTCGGTCGATTTCTGGCATACCATTCTGTCTATCCAGTTCTCCCGCGAGGGCATCGAGAGATGAAAATAATAACCGTTGCCTTTCAGGTCGCATACCACAATAGGGTCGCCCCACACTCCGTAATCATCCGATTTGATGTAACCGTATCCCCATGTACCTCCTGCATCGGTTGAGTAATAATAATTGCTGAGGTTAGATGCGGCTATAATGTCCTGCGGATTAGCAGGGTTAACAACGATCGAAACTTCGTTGGGCCCGTTATTTTCGCTGTTAACTTGTATGTTTTTGTACTGCGCCATGCTTGCGGCGCTGAAGAGGAGGGCTGAAAGTAATATTATTTTTTTCATCAAATAGATTTTAGTTGGTCAAAAGAGCAAAACAAAAATCCTGCGCATCATTACGTTCGCGTTTTAACGCGCAGGATAATTGAAAAATCACATTGGCGGCGCTTCCGGTTATTTTACCAATACCATTTTCTTTGTTTCTATATAAGACCCAGTGTGGAGTGTATAATAATAAACCCCCGATGCGTAATCGGCCGCGTCCCAGTTGATTTCGTACGAGCCGGGCTTCAGGTTTCCGCTCGCTAAAGTGGCGACTTCTCTCCCGAGCTGGTCATAAACTTTCAGGCTCGTTTGTCCCGAAACCTGTTTAGGAATATCGAACCGTATCTTTGTAGTTGGGTTAAACGGATTTGGATAGTTCTGGCTGAGAGAAAATGAATTTGGTACCTGACCGCTTACTGGTTCTATTCCGACCGGGAAATCAATTAAAGCGGTCCATACGCTGAGCCCGCTGCCGGTTAGCCTGGTCCACATTGGCCTTATTCTGCCGTTAGCGGCTGTAATGTTGTTATAATCCCCGAAAAATGTACCCGAGGTCGGCGTGAACGGGCTGGCGCTTATTCTTTCGTTGATCCAAGTTGTGCCGCCATCGGTTGAATGCGCCATATAAACGTCGGTGCCTGCGTTAGTATAATTTCTCCTGTCATAAAAAACTGTGTAAAGATAACCTGTTGTCTGGTCAATCGTCATCCATGTAAAGAATTGCTCTCTTGCGGTGGTGTCATCATTAACCCTTATCGGGGCGCTCCAGTTGAGTCCGCCGTTTGTCGACCTTATGATCTTCACGTCATGATCTCCGGGCGCGACGCTATCGGTGTAGTTAATATAGATGTAGCCTCTGTACGGCCCGTTGCTTACGTCGCAGCATGTAATTGGCAAGCCATTGGCTCTGTATATTCCGCTTATATCATAATCCCATCCGCCAACCTGTGTGCCCGCAATAATGTTATTTGCCAGCCATGTACTGCCCCCGTCCGTAGATTTTGTGAAGAACAGCCTGGGAACATTATGGCTTAGCGGCCCGGCCCAGCCTACATAAACTTCGCCGTTGGGACCCACGCAAGGTACGGCTCCCTCCTGTGTGTTATCGCTATCCACGCAATCGCCTGCAACCTGGTTAAGCCTTGCGGGCGTACTCCATGTTAAGCCGCCGTCTGTAGATCTTGAGAACATTATGTTTGAACTATCATTCGAATTTGTCGTGCCATAGACATCGAACCTTGTCCAGGTTACATAGATCCAGTTGCCATGCGAACCATGAGTAAAATCTACGCAGGGCCAGGCCTTATCTTCCTGCCTGGGAAGCTGGAAGCCTGTAAAGGAACCATCGTTGTAACTTGCTCCGCCATTAGTTGATTTCTGGATAACAATTCGGTCTATGAATGTGCCGCCCCCGGGATTAGTAAGATGAACATAATAGAAATTACCGGCTGTATCACAAGTAAGCGCAGGGTCTCCCCAAACGCTGTAGCTTGACGATATGGTATTTATGTTCCATGTTGTTCCGCCATCAGACGAATAATAAGCATTATTAATATTAGCTCCGGCAGTTAGCTGGTTTATGTTCTTTGGGTTTATTGTTATCGAAACTTCCTCGGGTTGGTTTTGCGAGCTTATCATCACGTTTGTGTAAGACGACTGGCTGTATAAGATGTTAACCGAGATCAGCAAAGTTACAGTAAGTAAAAATATCCGCTTCATTTGTTGTTACTTTTATTGAGTTTAAGCATTACGTAATGCCCTTAAATTAAGCAAAAATCCCGAAATATGTATTTATATTCAAGATAATTCGATTGCGGATTTTAGAGTTGAGAATGTGGATTTTGCACCAAAAATCAAATATCGGGAGATCATTTTTGAGTTGTCATTTTACAGTTTAGTATTTGAACTTCGGCTTATTGTCTAATGTAGGGGCGGACCTGTGTGTCCGCCCTCTTATTTTGTAAAAGAAAATTCGAATCAAACTTAAATTAGGAAGGGAAATAATGTTCATTCGTTATTTTTTGTTTTTCGGCATTTGCAAATCAAACGTAAGGGCGGACACACAGGTCCGCCCCTACAGGAATTCTAAATACCTATTTCACCAAAACCATTTTTTTGGTTTCAGTAAATGAACCTGAAACAAGCTTATAATAATATATCCCGGAAGCATAGTCTGCGGCATCCCAGTTAACTTCGTACGAGCCGGGATTTATATTGCCGCTTACTAAAGTTGTAACCTCTCTGCCCAGCTGGTCGTAAACTTTTAATGTTGTTTCACCTTTCACGCCGGCCGGGATATCATATCTTATTTTCGTAGTCGGGTTAAATGGGTTCGGATAATTCTGGCTCAATCCAAACGATTTTGGAACCTGGTTGCTTGCTGTGTTAATTCCTACCGGGAAATCTATCAATGCGGTCCACACGCTGAGGCTGCCTGAAAGCCGTGTCCACATTGGCCTTACGCGTCCGCTTGCAGCCGAAATCCCGATGTAATCGCCAAAGAAATTTCCTGTAGTAGGTAAAAACGGACTTGAGCTTATCCTCTCATTTATCCACGTATTACCGCCGTCCGTTGAGTGCGCCATATAGACGTCTGTGTTTGCATTGGTATAATTTCTTCTGTCGTAAAAGTCAATATAAATAATTCCGGTCGACTGGTCAATCGCCATCCACGATAAGAACTGTTCCTTCCCTGCGGGGTCGTCATTCACTCTTATCGGGGCGCTCCAGCTAACTCCGCCGTTTGTTGACTTAACTATTTTTACGTCGTGGTCATTCGGGCCGGCGCTATCGGTATAATTAATATATATGTTTCCTCTGTATGGACCGTTGCTTACATCGCATAGAGTGCAAGGCAGGCCGTTGCATCTTTGGAGCCCGTTTATTAAATAATCCCATCCCCCCGGTTGAGGAGCGACGATCATGTTATTAGGGAGCCATGTGTTCCCTCCGTCGGTTGATTTGTCAAAAAATACAGAAAAACTATTTACGCCTGATGGCCCCACCCATGCGTCGTACAACTCGCCATTTGGCCCTACGCAAGGCACAGCGCCTTCGGTAGTGTAATCAGCGTCCATGCAATCGCCTCCGCGCCTGCTAAGCTTGTAAGGCGTTGACCATGTGCCGCCGGCATCTGTTGAGCGCGAGAACATAATGTGAGAGCTATCAGCGGGATTAGGCGTGCCGTAATCGTCAAACTCTGTCCATGTAACATATATCCAGTTGCCTCGGGGCCCGTGAGTCCAGTCAATACCTATGCCGTGCTTATCCTGGATCTTTGGCAGGTCAAGCCCGGTGAACGAACCAGGGTCGTTCCATGTGGCGCCGCCATTGCTTGATTTCTGACATATAATTCTGTCTACATAATACGGAAACGGATGCCCGGGATCATTGGCGAGATGGAAATAATAAAATGAGCCCGCTGTATCGATGGCTATTATTGGGTCGCCCCACACGCCCCAGGAAGAGTTCACTATAAATCCGGTTACCCATGTGGCTCCGCCGTCAGTTGAATAATCTGAATGATCTAAATTGGCTCCGCCGTCAGTTGAATAATCTGAATGATCTAAATTGGCCCCGCCTACAACCTGGTTAATGTTTTTTGGATTTACGCAAATGGACGGTTCTTCCGGTGCAAACCCGTTATGAGTCGAATTATCGATCATAACATTTGTATATGACAACTGGCTGAACAATAGGGAAGGTAAAATCAATATTGAAACGAGAATAGTAAAATATATCTTCATCATTAATTGAATTAAATTAGGTACAAAATCTCCAATAATGATTTTACATTCAAGCTAATATTTTTGAATTGAATTAATTAAAACAGATGAGACCGCCCGGGAACGGGGTTACATCAAACATTTGAAGCGCTGAATATTTGGCAATAAACTAATTTTCATTGATTATTGCAGTCCATAGGCTGGATGCCGAACCGTCAAGGCGCGTCCATACGGGCCGAACCACGCCGTTTATAGCGGCAATGCTGATATAATCGCCAAAGAAAGTGCTTTCCCCGGGAATAAAAGGCGATTCGCTGATCCTTTCACAGGTAAATGCAGCTCCTCCATTGTTCGACTTTGCAATATACACTTCTGTCATCTCCGTTGCGCTGTCGGGCCTGTTGTAATACAGGAAATATAGATTGCCGTCCGATTGGTCAATAGTCATTGCGCTGCAGAACTGCTGAGTTCCACGCGGATCGTTTGTAACTCTTTTTGCTTTGCTCCAGTGGCTGCCGCCATCAGAGGAAAAGGAGAACCAGATATCTGTATCTTCCGGCCCGTTGCGCTGGTCGGTCCACGAAACATAAATTTTCCCGTTCTCCGTACCGCCGCTCCTGTCGCAGGCAATCGACGGGAACCCAAAGCACCGGTAAATTCCGGGAACGTCGTATTTAAAACCTGCCGGCAGCAGGTCGATTGTTATTTCCTTTTCAAGCCATGTTGCGCCGCCATCGGTTGAACGGTTAAATATTATTCCTTTCCCGCTTGACCAGCATTCATACAATTGACCATCGGGGCCCACCGTCGAAGTAACTCCAAGCAGCGTATTTGGCACGTCTGTGCATGCCGCGCCCGGCGTAGTGCTGATTATTTTAGGCTGCTCCCAGGAAACCCCCTGGTCTGACGACGATGAAAAAAATATATCAGTTTTTGGCTTGGTTTCATCCGGCGTGTGCGTTCCTTCATCTTTGTTTATCGCATAGTCGCCCTGCCCGCACTGCGTCCATGCAAGATAAATATTATCGCGGAACGGGCTGTTAGTAACATCTATGCATGCCCACTCTTTATCCTGCATATGAGGAGGGTTTTGCCCTATCGCTGTATCAACCGCCGTCCATGTGATTCCGCCGTCTTCGGATTTCTGGCAAACTATTCTGTCATTGCTGAACCCGTTTGCAAGAGCCAGGTGGAAATAGTATAGGTTTTCCTTGGTATCGAATACGAGGCACGGATCGCCCCAAACGCCGAACTTTGATTCCAGCTTGCGGATCCCCCATGTGTAGCCCCCGTCGAAGCTGAAGAAGTAACTATCTATGTTGCAGGCTGCCACTATATGGTTTGTATTGTTCGGATTTATTACAACCGTGGGCTCATCCGGGCTGTTTTCGTTTGTTATCATAATATTTCTGTATGCGGACTGCGCGTATAATGCCGAGTACACAAACACAAGCAACAGCAGGACAGGAATTTTTTTGAGCATAAAAATACATTTAAAATAATTCAGAAATCAAAATTAGATGTTATACGGCGAAACAGAAGTTTTAGTTCCAAAATTTAACTGATTGAATAAATTTCCACCCCCTCTGTATCTCCCCCTGATAGGGGGAGACGGAAACAGGCATGCTAAAGGAATAGATATTGTCCCATCCTTACAGGAGGGGGTAGGTCTGCCCGCCTTCGGATGAGGAAGTGAAACTATAAACACCTTGTCGGGATATTCCGGGTTTGGCGAAAATTAATGCTTTCAACCCCTGCTATTCTTTTAACATATGCGAAAATCTTTGACGGTGGTTTATTTTTTCGGTTAATGCGTTCTGCAAATTAATACTTAATTTCAATATTGTCATCACCCCCATCCGGGGATGCGATATTCAGCAGGTTCTGTTCAATATATGTGAGCGCCGATGCAGTTAAAACGTCTGAAACAGTTTCACCTCCGGGCACGGAATAATAAACAAGTTTGAAGCGTTTGCCGATTCCCGTCTTACGTTTAGCATATTTGACGGCATCGTACAACCCTCCTATTTCATCAACAAGCCCTTTATTGATTGCATCGGCGCCCAGCCAAACGTGTCCCTGCGCCACCTGTTCAACTTCTTCACGCGAGAGCTTTCTGCCCTGGGATACCGCGTCAACAAAGCGGTCATAGTAAAAATCTATAAGCCCCTGGATTATCTCTATCTCCTGCGGAGTAAGCTTCCTGTAGTATGTGGCAATGTCTGAATTTTCCCCGCGCTTGAAATTTTCGACCTTAATTTTTTGCTGTTCCAGCAGGCTATCCACATTCGGCCGGGTTGTAAACACCCCAATGCTTCCGGTTATGGTAAGTTCATCCGAGAAAATCTTATCGGCGCTTGCCGAAACGTAATAACCGCCCGATGCGGCCGCGCCGCCCATCGAAACATAGAAAGGTTTTCTGTATTTCTTCTTCAGCCTGATAACGGCGTCGTTAATTTCGCCCGATGCAAGCGCCGAGCCGCCGCCTGAATCGACGCGTAAAATTACGGCTTTAATTTTTGGGTTTGCAAATGCGTCTTCAAGCTGGCGGACAACGGATTCGGAACCTGTTGAGCGTCCGCCGCCCAAATAGGGAATTGGCAAAGTAACTGGCGGGGGAGGCTGGCTCTCGCCCGGCGTAATAGAAGCATAAACTCCTATTATCGCAATGCCGTCAGGTTCGCCCCAATCATTATCCCACTCGCTCCGGTTAAGATACTTCACAACATTTGCGGTTTTTGTGTGGTCCTCGGATATTTTTTTCGCGTCATCATACCACCCAAGCTTATCGACCAGTCCCAGCCTTAGCGCGTCATTGGCGCTCATAGGCTGTGATATCTTTGTCTTCATGTAATCATCCAAAATGATATTGCGTGCAGAAACAAGCCGCCCCATCATTTTTTCGTAAATAATATCCAGAACCCTGTTGATAACCTCTTTTCCTTCTTCAGATGATGAATCCAAAATTCCCTGGAAAGTGAGCTTGTATTTCCCTGCGTAAACATTCTGAAGTTCGATCCCGTATTTCTGCAGGAACTGTTTGTAGTTAAAAACGTTTATGCTCAGTCCATAAAAGAACAGTCCTTCTGGGGGGAGCACAATATCGTTTGCGTATGTGGCAATATAGTATTCCGCCGGGCCGGCGTCCTGCGGGAAGTAAGCGGTAATGGTTTTCTTCCTGGCCTTGAACCTGTCCATCGCCTCGCCAAGCTCCTCCAGCGGCGCGCTGATATCAAGCCTGCCGGTTGAGAGCGGGTAGATCCTCAGCAGCATTCCTTTCACCGAAGGGTCGTTTGCGGCAAAATCGATATCGGCAATAACTTCGTGAACGCTGCGTTTGGCTTTACCAAGCAGCCCGAAGAATACGTCATCTGTGTTATAATCCTGCAGGGATCCGGAAAGAGTTATTTCGATAACTCTTTTCTTTTCGGGAATGAAGCTTTCCTTTTTTTCTGAAAAGTAGGAAAATGAAAGTGAAGAACCGACATACTTATACCTGTTATTTGGGTAATAATTGAAAATATGTTCCCTCGTAATGACCGGGAAACCCCCGACAGTAACATCTCTTGTAACTGTGTTGCTGAGCGACTGGTTGTATCTTACCGATGCATGGGGGCTCTCAATCCTGAAGCCAACGCTGAACATATCGTTTTTAATATCATCATTGATCCTTGTAAAATTTGCGCTCAGTGAAATACCCGGAACCAACTTAACATCGGCTCCCAATTTTACCGAGTAATGGTCAAACGTTTCCTGGTTGGATCTTGGTGTAATTTTGAAATCTCCCAATAGCGTCAGCCTGTCATTTCTGAGCGGCCTGATAGCGAAACCCGCCATAAACAAATTCCCAATATTATTATGAATTGACAGAGCTTCGCGGTTCTTATATACAAATGAAGCCGATACAAAATCTGTTGGACGGTATAATAAACCAAATCCGAACTTATAACGCGAATTGGGCAGATAAAAATCCGCTAAACTGCCATCGTACTCAGTCATGAGGTACTCCATCAAAAGACCCGCTGACACAGTCTTGTTGCCGACCCCAAATCCTAACGAAAATGTGTGCATTGTGTAACCGGCAGTATCAGTAAACGCAGGTATTCTTAATCCGTAATATGCGGATTCATAGACCGCTGAAAATATGTTTTCACGGACGTTTCTGTATGCAAGTCCAACTCTGCCGAAATTCAGCAGGTAATCGAATTCATCAACTCCGGAATTTCCGTTCAGAGTCTTTAAAAAAGCGTTTATTGTTGCGTTAAACTTATGATTTAAGCCCAGAACGGCCGGATTGTACCTGAAAGCGTTTGCGCCTTCGTCATATGCGGAAAATAAGTACAGCTCATTGGATGGATTGAGCAGATTGAAATCCTGGGCAAATGAATTTACTGAAAATCCAATTATGAATATTAAAACGGGCAGTAATGGATTTTTTTTCATCTTATTGCGGTTTAGATTAACAGGCTTGCGAAATATTAGATTTAATTACTCAATATATAAATAAATTTAAAATTATGTACCAGCAAATTTCCAATTTACTAAGGGTTTTCGGCGTTGCGCTATTTGTGTTGATCTCGTTCATTAACGCGAAAGCGCAGGACATAACCCTCAAAGAAGGCGACTTGGCGCCCGATTTTAAGCTCCAGTCCGATGACGGCAGCTGGATAAAGTTATCCGATTATAAGGGAAATTCCAATGTGGTGCTTTATTTTTATCCCAAAGATAAAACCACGGGCTGCACTAAGGAGGCATGCAGCTTCAGGGATAATATTTCGAAGATAACTGATCAAAACGCGGTGGTCCTTGGCGTTAGCGTGGATGACGTGGTTTCGCACAAATCTTTTAAGGATGATGACCACCTGAATTTTACGTTACTTGCAGATACAACTAAAGAAGTGTGTAAAGAGTATGGCGGACTGAACCAATACGGCATGGCAAACCGCGTGACGTTCATAATCGGTAAAGACGGGACGATAAAGAAGATCTATCCGAATGTGGATGTGAATGAGCACTACAAAGAGATAATAGAAGAATTGGGAAAAATATAGAATGGTTAATACCTCACCCCCGGCCCCTCTCCATGTGGAGAGGGGTGGCGCGAAGCGACGGGGAGAGGTGAATTATGATTTATAGTATTTCAGTTTTGGGAGAATGAGAAAACAAGAAGAATCCCGTAGGGGCGGATAGAATTGTCCGCCCTTTTTTATGGAATTTTATGCAGCAGTAGGGGACGCATCTCCGGGATGATCTAGCCCGTAAAAGTTTTAACGACGGTTTGCGTAATATTGTTTTCAAAAACATTTTCTAAGATGCGTCCCCTGCATGAAGAGAAATAGGAAGGCGATTTAAAGAATTCGTGCCACGACTTGGAGTCGTAGGCACGATAACATATTTCTATAGTGTTTTCTAAGATGCGTCCCCTGCATGAAGAGAAATGGGAAGGCGATTTAAAGAATTCGTGCCACGACTTGGAGTCGTAGGCACGAGAAACATATTTTCGTGGCGCCTGCCTGTCCACGACTCCATCGAGTCGTTGACTCGTAGAGTTGCTGGCAGGCGACTTGGAGTCGTAGGCACGAGAAACATATTTTCGTGGCGCCTGCCTGTCCACGACTCCATCGAGTCGTTGACTCGTAGAGCTGCTGGCAGGCGACTTGGAGTCGTAGGCACGAGAAACATATTTCGTGGCACGACTTCCCGTCGTGCCTACGAATGAAATAGAGGGGGGCTGCGGGGTGAGGCGTAAAAAAAGGCTGCCCTTTTAAGACAGCCCCTTTGAAAATATTAGTTTATGATCCCGCTTTCAGCGGGATTGAAATAATCCTACCGGATTATTTCAACAATATCATTTTTCTTACGTCTGTAAATCCGTCGGCATTTATTCTGTAATAATAAATCCCGCTTGGCAAATTGGAACCGTCAAAGTTCAGGTCATGATCGCCGGCCTGGACAACCTGGTTAACAGGCGTGGCAACTACCCTGCCGAGAACATCGTACACTTTTAAAGTTACAAAGGTCGATTTAGGAACCTTGTAATATATTACAGTGGACGGGTTGAACGGATTCGGATAGTTTTGTAAAAGCTGGTACGCCTGAGGAACGTCTGTTCCGTTTCCCGAGATACCTGTAAAGTTGCCAACAAGAATATTGAAATTGCGCGAGTGCACCCTCGGTCCGCCGGTCTCTGTTCCGGTTACAGTAACAGTATACGTTCCCAAAGGAACTGTAGCTGATACAACAGGGGTCACCACTAACTGGTCAGGAGTTCCCGTTAAAACCTTAACGTTGCTGGGCGACCACTGGAACGTAATTGTTCCGGGCGACGGCGACGGAGTAACTGATTGAGTATAAGTGACCGTGCCGGAATAATTGCCCATCATAGGAATGTAAACTATGTTAGGCACAGCGCCATTTTGTGAAATACTGTCAACTGCTCTGCTGAATGAAATACCATAATCCGGCAGATAGGCTGTGAAATCAGCTTTACTGTTATTCTGTCCAACGTAACATGGGAAAGTCGGCGCCTTACCTGAAATACTCTGGTAATCTCCGGCATAATTTGTGCTTCCCTGATTGAAAAAGCAGCTGTATGTGTTAAACGTCTGGTTGCTGACTTTAAAGTTAACGAAAGTATTTCCGCCGTCTGTTGATTCGCCGCACCACAATTCATTTAGCGTATTTGATGCGTCGTTTCTTGTGTCCCACCAGATCACCCAAACACGTCCCAGGTTATCAACTGAAACATCGGGCATCCACTGCTGGGTTGTGGTCGCGTCATCGTTTACTCTAACAGCTGTGCTCCATGTTGCGCCACCGTCAGTTGAGTGCGCGCAATAAACATCGGCTTCATCTGGTCCCGGCGGGTTTGTCGGGTAAACGTCATAAACATAACCTGCATGCGAGCCTGTTGTATTATCAATAGCTATGTGCGGCATTCCGTTTACGCGGATATTATTCTGTACGCATTGCCTCCCGCCGTAAGCATGTCCCGGCTGGCTATGGCTATCTGCCACTACTTCTGTAGACCATGTTGTGCCACCATCCGTAGATGTTCTCACGTTGGTGCCGCCTGTGCTGTTCCATGCAAGGTACACTTTTCCGTTTGCATCAACCGCTATATCGGGGCCCGGGTTGTTGCTGCTTGTTCCGAGATTAGCGCTGACAAGGGTCCATGTAGAACCGTTATTTGTGCTGCGCATAAGGGCTACACCGGCAGGGTTGACTGAAAAATTATCAAATGCTAAGTAAACATAATTTTTATAAGTTCCCTGTGTTTGGTCGGCGGCTATCCATTCCTTATCGATAGAAGCGATTCCACCGCCCGGCAGGAAAGGTATTGCCGTCCAGTTGACTCCCTGGTTAGAGGATTTATAAACAACAAATCCGTTAACGGCATTATTCAGCGTTGCAAGATAAAAATTATTCTGACCGTCCGCAGCAAATGCAGGGTCTCCCTGGTTGGCTGAAATAGTTGAAGCAGTCCAGTTCAAACCCGCGTCGCTTGTATAAAAGATTGATATGCCTCCGCCGAAGAACCCTGTTATCCTGTTATCAGTTGCGACAAAATTCAGCGGGTTTGAGGGATTTACAATTATGTCAGTTTCAAAGCCGCCCGGGGATGAGGTAACATAATAATTATCGAATGGCCCGTTTGATATGGCATCAATACCATATGGTTCGGGCGGCAAATACATTGGTTTCTCAACATGAAAGCGCGGCTGTGCAAAAGAAACGCTAACCATTAACGATAGGGCGATAACTGCAAATAATCCCTTTGCAATTGCTGTAGTGAAGTTCTTCATTTGTGAAATAACATTAAATTTGAAAATAATGTAATAATATCACTTCAAAACCCTAAAATCAATAAACAAATTAGTATTTTAGTAACCAAATGCCTTAGCTTCTAATCAGTAGGTTCCGTTTACGCCGCTTCTTGCGGAAAAAGTTACCTTTTATTTCAATCTTTGCTTGATTAATTTGTGTGATTGATACTGATTTTCACAATTTTCACTTAATCACACTACTCAATTTTTATGTCATTATTAGTTGTAGGCTCGTTGGCTCTTGATACAATCGAAACACCCTTTGGCAAAGCGGAAAGAACTCTTGGGGGCTCCGCGACCTTCGTGTCGGTTGCCGCATCTTACTTTCTTCAGCCGGTCAGGCTTGTTGGAGTCGTTGGCGGCGATTTCCCGAAAGAGGATATTGAATTCCTCAAAGACAGGGGCGTCGACCTGGAAGGGCTCCAGATCATCGAAGACGGGAAAACTTTCCACTGGCACGGCAAATATCACTATGACTTAAATTCGCGCGATACCATAACAACTGAATTAAACGTGTTCGCGGATTTCGACCCGATAATCCCTGAGGCGTTCCAAAGAAGCTCATATCTATGTCTGGGGAATATAAACCCCGAGCTTCAGAAAAAAGTATTGCTGCAAATGTCAGGACCAAAACTTATTGTTGCAGATACTATGAATTTCTGGATTGAGGGGAAACACGATGCGCTGCTTGACGTTATTAAACATATTAATGTTTTGATAATAAACGATTCTGAAGCAAGAGAGCTTTCGGGCGAAGCAAACCTGATAAAAGCGGCAAGGCGCATCGAAGAGATGGGACCGAAAACATTGATAATAAAAAAAGGCGAACACGGCGCCCTTTTGTTTCATGAGAACGAAATGTTCAGCGCGCCCGCTTACCCGCTCGAATCTATTTTTGACCCGACCGGCGCCGGCGATAGCTTCGCAGGCGGTTTTATAGGTTACCTTGCAAAGACAGATGATATCTCGTACGAGAATATGAAACGCGCCGTAGTTTACGGCAGCACAATCGCATCTTTCGCAGTAGAAAAGTTTTCGCTCGAGGGGATAAAGGACCTTTCATATTTTGAGATCAAAGACCGCTTCAACGAATTCAAAAGATTCTCGAGCTTCGACGCAAAAGAACTTTAAAGGCAATGAGTTGCTACCTCTCCCCCTAACCCCCTCTCCACATGGAGAGGGGGAAGCGAACCCGAAGGGAGAGCAGGGGGTGAGGTATAAGAGAAAATTTCTCTGATGTATGATTGATAAACTTGAATATACCAACAACCACGAGCTGGTTTACCTTGACCAGACTTTGCTGCCGCTAAAGGAAAAATACGTCAAGGCAAAAACTTACAAAGATGTTATAGACGCGATTGTTAAGCTCAAGATCCGGGGGGCGCCGCTGATAGGCATAGCCGCCGCTTACGGAGTTGTTATAGGCGTGCACAGCATCAAAACAGATAACAGGAAGAACTTTGAAATTCATTTTTTCAAAGTTATAGATGCTTTCAGAAATTCGCGCCCAACAGCTAAAAACCTGTTTTACGCTTTGGACAGAATGACAAAAGTTTATAATGAGAACTCCGGCAAAGATTTTTTGGATATTGAAGACGCGCTGCTTAGAGAGGCCGATAGCATACTGGACGAAGATACCGAGATGTGCAAAAGGATTGGTGTTAACGGCTCGGACCTTATCGGTGAAAAATCTAACATAATTACCCACTGTAATACAGGCGAGCTTGCAACCGGAGGAATTGGAACGGCGCTTGGTATAATAACTACCGCCAAAACCCAGGGCAAGGATGTTTTTGTTTACGTTGACGAAACAAGGCCGCTTCTTCAGGGCGCAAGACTCACAACTTATGAGCTTGATAAAAATGATATTGATTACGACCTTATTATAGACTCGATGGCGGCAAACCTGATGAAGGAAGAACAGGTAGATTGCGTGATAATAGGCGCCGACAGGATAGCTTCCAACGGCGACGCCGTGAATAAAGTGGGAAGTTATTCGCTTGCAGTTAACGCCGCGTTTCACAAAATTCCGTTTTACGTTGCCGCCCCAAGCTCCACAATTGATTTTGATATCGAATCAGGGGATAAGATAAAGATCGAGGAACGCGACGCAGACGAGATAAGGACAATCAACGGTGAATATGTCACGGGCTCTCACGTGAACGTGATGAACCCTGCGTTTGACCTCGTCCCGAATGAGCTGATAACGGCGATAATAACCGAGTATAAGGTGCATTATGCGCCGTATAATTTTAAAGGATTAAAGCATATGTTCCGTTCGTATGTTCAAACGATATCTCATAAAGAAGATGAAGTGTAAATGCCCCAGGTAAAAACCGAAGCCATACTGCTGAAAGGAAACAATTACAGGGAGAGGAGCAAGATCCTTACTCTATACACACGCTCTCACGGGAAGATGAGCATGATAGCCAAAGGGGTGAGGGACGTAAAGAGCCGGTGGGGCGGAGTACTGCAGTCTATGGCGCATCTGAATATTATTTTTTATTATAACGAGAACCGCACGCTTCATCTTATTACGGGCGCCGATTATGCCGGATCGTTCAGCGGAATTTACGGCGATTTTGAAAAAATGCAGATCGGCTTCAGAATTATTGAGCTGCTGAACAAAACTACCGAGGAACACCAGGATAACGAAGAATTGTTTTCACTGGCAGTCTCGTCACTTGAAAGGCTTGACGAAGCAACTAAAAATTATGTAAATTTGTTATTTAATTTTGAGATTTGCCTGGCAAAGATACTGGGCTTCGAGCTAAACCCTGAGGCTCCCGCCGGCGTCTTATTTACAGGAGGCGGCTCTGTTGGTGACGGATTTTACCGGAACCTTTCTTTATCGAAAGGCGACTTAAAAACAATAAATACAATAGCTGAAGGGAACTTTAATAGCCTGATGGCTCTTAATATTTCAGAAGCTTCCGGGAAAAATCTGGACAGGTTCTTTGATATGTACTTCAGGATCCACATTGAAAATTTGAGTATTTCTAAAACACAAAAAGTGATAAATTCGAAGGAGTTTTCTATTAGAGCCTGAAAAACTACGGATTGATTTAACAAAAGTAAAATAAATCATAAGGAGAATCATTAAAATGTCCAAAAAATCAATTATTGCTGCGGGATTTGTAGTTTTGTTCGCGCTTGTTTTCGGGGCTTTGTTGATAGCCAACTTCAGCGGAGTTAGGGTTGTTTATTCCGATTCACAGATCGAGTTTAATACAACGCCTCCCCTGAAAGTGAGCCCGGAAGTCAAGAGCATGAACGATGCTTTTGTAGATATCTGCAAAGCAGTCACGCCTACCGTAGTCAGTATCACAGTAAAAACAGACCGCAAGACTGAAAAAAATCCGCAGGATAACGACCAGTTCAAGTTCTTCTTCGGGCCGGATTTCCAGATGCCTGAACAGGGACCTGAAATAGGCAGCGGTTCAGGAGTTATTATTTCCAAAGACGGTTACATAGTAACCAATAACCACGTTGTTAAAGAAGCTGGCGAAGACGGTATCACTGTAACGCTTCTTGATAAAAGAGAGTTCAAAGCTAAAGTGATCGGCACGGATGCCAACACAGATCTTGCGGTAATTAAAATAGAAGCAAATGACCTGCCGACAATGTCATTCGGTAATTCAGATAATTGCCAGGTTGGCGAGTGGGTTCTTGCGATAGGCAACCCGCTGGGCTTAAATTACACTGTTACTGCCGGTATTGTAAGCGCAATGGGAAGAAATATTGGTATTAACGGCGGCGGCTACGGAATAGAGAGTTTTATACAAACCGATGCGGCTATAAACCCGGGGAACAGCGGCGGCGCGCTAGTTGATATTAACGGCCAGCTTGTCGGGATAAACTCTGCGATAAAATCAAATAACGGTTATTACGAAGGGTATGGATTTGCAATTCCGGTTAACCTCGTTAAGGGAGTTGTATCAGAGCTTATTAAAAACGGAAAAGTATCCCGCGGATACATTGGCGTGCAGATACAGCAGATAGACGAGACCATGGCAAAGGCTCTGGGCCTTGATAAAGCAAAAGGCGTTCTTGTTCAGTCGGTTCAAAAGGGCGGCGCGGGCGAAGATGCCGGGATAAAAGAAGGCGATGTAATTTTATCCGTTGACGGAAAAGAAGTCAATGCGCCGAACGAGCTCCAGGTTATAATTGGCAGCCACCATCCTGGCGAGTCGGTTAAGCTTGCTCTTTTCAGAGACGGAAAGACGCTGGATAAAGATGTAACGCTGAAACCCAAAGCTGATGACAATCAGCAGACAGCTTTAAACAATCCTCATAACGATCAGGAAGGTACAAACGGCGAATCTTCGTCCGGTAAAGAAATAAAGCCTATGGGCGTTTCTGTAGCTTCGATCACAGGTTCAATGAAGGATAAGCTGAAGATCAGCGGCGGAGTAATGGTAACAGCCGTAGATAACTATTCCGATGCTTTTATGAGAGGGCTCAGAAAAGGCATGGTTATTGTTGAGGCCAATAAGAAGTCAGTAAGCAATGTTGAAGACCTTGCAGAATCAGTGAAGGGCAAAAACAAGGGCGATTCAGTGCTTCTTAAGGTAGTTGACCAAACCGGCCAGGAGCGTATTATGGCGGTTGAACTGCAATAAAGTTGACATGCTTTAAAGGAAAACGGCTAATTTAGCCGTTTTCCTGCATTTTATACGGCTTTTTTCTCATATAACGCTTTCCGGTGAGAAATTTAAGCTTGACATTAGTTGCAAAATTTGATAATTTTGTGAAACTTTATAGAAAGGTAAATGTATAAAGTATTAGTCATAGCGATTTGTCTATTTTTTATCTTAGGTACGGCCTTACATGCCAGCGCCTTTAATAAAAAACAGCCGGTGGATTTCAGAGGCAATCCTGATAAGTTTACGCTTAATCAGAATTACCCAAATCCATTCAATCCCAGTACTGTACTTTCCTATACACTCAAGTCCGACGCTTCGGTAAAATTAACAATTTACAATCTCGTCGGGCAGTCCGTGCAGGTTTTAGTTGACAGTTATCAATCAGCCGGAGACTATGAAATAGTCTTCGATGCCAATGATCTGCCTGCAGGGGTTTACCTCTATAAACTACAGGTCGGAGATTATTCCTCGGTAAAGAGGATGACTCTGGTTAAGTAGTTCTTTCTTTTTATTTAAATCAATAAGGGGTAACAACTAAATGATGAAAGTCATTACGCGATTTGTGTTTACATTTTTTGCCGTCATATTTTCGTTTTCAACCGCTCTTTCACAATCCACCAACGTTATAGATAGTTTCGGCGATCATAAGCTCCCGGGCTGGTACTGGGGCGGAAGCATTGCTATGAAATATTCACATTCCGAAGATAATGCAGAAAACGGTTACGGCATAATCTCATCGGCAGGGCAGCAAACGCCGCTTTCTTATGTCGGCTTGATCAGGAAAGAAGCAAAGATCCAGGTTACGGAAGATAACATTCTTTCAGTGATGCTTCAGGGCGTCGGCAACGACCTCTCAGCTACCGTTTCGATATTATTCGACAGGAATAACGACGGGAAGTATGACGAAGATAAAGATACAAGGCTTGAAGCCAAACCGATATCTCTCAATTTTTCAGGATGGAAAGAGTTCCATATTAACATCAACGAAAACGAAATGAAGGTTATCTCGAAGAACAAGAGCGAAGATTTCTCTGTTCTCGAAGATGACGCAATGGGGATCCAGATATCATACCAGACCGGCAAGGATTACAAACCGGCTGCATTTGAAACAGGCATAGCTTTAATATCTGAAAGGCCGAACAAAGAAGTTAAGCAGGAAACCGCTGGCAACAATGACCCGGTTCAGGGCGAATCATATTTCGGACTGAAGAATTATCCGAACCCGTTCAATCCTGAGACAAACATTACATATACTCTGAAAACCGCAAGCAGCGTGAAGATCACCGTCTATGATAAATTAGGCAGGGAAGTCGCGGTGCTGGTTGACGGCTCGCAGTCAGAAGGCGACCATACGGTTGTTTTCAACGCTTCGAACCTCCCAAGCGGAGTTTACTTCTACAGGGTAAAAACCGCCGACAGAACCGAAGTAAAGAAAATGGTATTGGCGAAGTAATATTTAATTAAGTTTTTCTAAGGGCCCCGCATCTGATGAAGATGCGGGGCTTTTGTTTTTATGTTACCCCTCCCTGCGCACTAAAGTGCGCTTTCCCTCCCCTTCGGGGAGGGTTAGGGTGGGGTTCCGTTCATTTCCTTTTTTCTTAACGCTCCAAAAATTATTTTACACTAACCAAATTACTCATTTATGAAATTACCTATAAATATAGTCGACGCTTTCACAGATGTAGCTTTCAAAGGGAACCCCGCCGCAGTATGCATACTCGAAGAGAGAATTCATGACAGCCTGCAGCAGTCAATAGCGTTCGAAATGAATCTTGCCGAAACGGCGTTTCTTTACAGGGAAGATGACGGCAGCTATCATTTAAGATGGTTTACTCCCGAAGCCGAGGTTGACCTGTGCGGACACGCAACCTTAGCCAGTACGCATATTCTATTTGAACATGGCATTTGCGGGCCGGATGAAACAATACGTTTCAACACTCGCAGCGGCGAGCTTAGAACCAAACGCGTTAACGGCTCTATAGAAATGGACTTCCCCGCGATACCGCAAAAGAAAATAGATTATCCCAAAGAGCTTGAAACGGCGCTGGGCGTAAAACCCGCTTATGTAGGCATGACCAAATGGAACTACCTTGTTGAGGTTGAAAACGAAGATGTATTGCGGGCTATCAAACCTGATTTTAAAGCGTTAATGGAGCTTCCCGGCTGGGGAACAATTGTAACTACGCGTGCAAGCTCTATGCCGGGATATGATTTTGTCTCGCGATTCTTCGCACCGGAAAAAGGAGTGATGGAAGATCCCGTTACAGGCTCGGCGCATTGCGCGCTAGGACCGTACTGGATGGAGAAACTCGGTAAAAATGAATTCACCGCATACCAGGCGTCAGAGCGCGGCGGCACGGTTGGAGTGAAAGTCGTAGGCGACAGAGTTTTTCTCACAGGCAAAGCCGTTACGGTACTAAATGGAACGATAGAAGTTTGATTAATTATAATACTATTGATAATGTTTCTGTAGGGGCGTTCGAAAGAACGCCCCTACAGGATTTTCGAAAAGAGAATATTATTCTAAAATCTCTCCCGGTAAAGGAGTTCTGGGAACTGTAATAAGATCATTTAAATCTTCATTTACACTTTGGTGCAGGTGAAATGGCTATAAAGATTTTAAATGGCAGAGAAATTTCTTTGAACGCATCATTAGAAACGAAAGTGAACTGGATAAATCAGGCAATATATTTGCGATAATCCCGCAAAATGAGAACTGGAAGATGAAATAAAACCGGACAATGATTTTTTCCTGAATATTTTCTTGACACTCTCGGAATTTATACTTAATTTTGTATAAGCTAAATTACAGACAATTTATAATTTAATCGGAGGAGATGAAGCTCTCTAAAGTATAATGAAAATCAGAATCATAAATATCGCATGCATTAAGTACGATGCATCAGTCGTATTTGATACACCTCTCATGGGGGGAGCGCCGTGGTTTAGCCGAAAACAGGAGAATACAGAATAGGGTCACAATCTCATAAAAGTTTAAGCAAACCGCGGACAAGTTAAAAAGTCTGCGGTTTTTTTTTGGAGTAAAAAGAACCCCTCCCGCGCACCATAGGTGCGCTTACCTCCCCGAAGGGGAGGGTAAAAGAAAAGCTAGGCTTTGGGTTTATCAAAATGAATCAAAAACCTATCCTTCCCTCCTTAAGGGGGATCAAGGGGTTAAGTCAGCGAACAAGTAAATTTAAAATAGAGATTGCCGCGCCGCCTTCGGCGGACTCGCAATTAACCATAAAAGTTTAACCCTCCCCCCTTCGGGGGGATCGAGGGGGGTCAAAATGAAAAATCTAAGAAAACTATTCGAAATATTAGATAAGTGGAAGTACCGCTACCTGCTGGCGGGCTTGCTGCTGGTTATTACAATCGCTTTTCGCTCGCTTGAGCCTAAAGTGCTGCAAATTGCCGTGGATAAAGTGGTTGTGTATTTTGCAAGCTCAGGCGCTAAAATAGTTGAGCCGGGCGATGGCGTAACGGCGTTCCTGTATTCGTTCCTGCCGGAACTTAAGATGGGAAACCTGCACATGATCCTGCTGGGACTCGGGCTTATGTACATGACGCTTGCGCTTGCCAGGGGCGGTTTCAGCTTCTTATCAGGAGTTATTTCAGCTTCTTCAACTGAAAAAGCCATAAAGCGCCTGCGCGATAAGCTGTTCAAACACCTGCAGCGGCTGCCAATGGCGTACCACAGCAGGAACACAACAGGCGAGCTCATCCAGCGGTGCACCGGCGATGTTGAAACTGTGGCAAAGTTTGCAAACATGCAGGTGGTTGAAGCTCTCAGAATGTCGGCGATATTTTGTTTCGCTTTCGGGATGATGGCTATGATAGATATTTCGTATGCGTTAATTGCGATATCCATAATTCCTGTTATACTGGTCGGTTCATTCTTCTTCTTCCGGAAAGAAGGCGAAGTCTGGGCCCAGCATGAGAAGGAACAGGATAAGCTTACCGCGATGGTTCAGGAAAATCTTTCCGGTATCCGCGTGGTCAAAGCGTTTGCAAAGGAAAGATATGAGATAGAAAAATTCACGAAACAGAATCTCGAAAAAAGGAGATGGGGAATCAAATTGATGAGGCTGCACTCCATGTACTGGCCGTCGTCTGATTTCTTCTCGCACCTGCAGATCGCCGTTTCGCTTTTTGCAGGCGGGTACTTTGCGCTTAAAAACAGGATATCTATAGGCGAGTACGTTGCGTTTTATTCGTATGCAGTCACGGTTACATGGCCGATGCGCAGGCTTGCACAGCTTGTTAGCGAAATGGGTATGACATCGGTCGCAATAAAACGAATATATGAGATTCTCAACTCGCCTGTTGAGGATAACTCAGGTTTTGACGATGATTCGGTGGAGCTTAACGGCGAAATAGAATTTGAGAACGTGAGCTTCAATTATAATGAGGGCGAAAAGCACAGGGTGCTGGATGGAGTCAGCTTCAAAGTTCTGCCGGGCGAAAAAATTGCGCTTCTTGGGCCGACCGGCGCGGGTAAATCGACTATAATCTCGCTGCTTATGCGGTTCTATGAGCCTGATAAAGGAACCATAAGGATCGATGGCAGGGATATCCGGGAATATTCTCCGGCATACCTCAGGAAAAAGATAGGCGTGGTGCTGCAGAGGCCGTTTTTGTTCTCCACTACCATCAAAGAGAACATTGCGTACGCCGAACCGGAAACTGAGCTTGAGGATATTGTTGAATCGGCTAAGATAGCCAGCATCCACAGGATAATCGAAGACGTGTTCCCGAAGTCATATGATACTATTATCGGGGAAAAAGGCGTAACGCTATCAGGCGGACAAAAACAGAGGGTCACTATTGCAAGAACTCTGCTTAAAGAACCTGACGTGCTTGTGCTTGACGACTCAACTTCATCGGTAGATACCGAAACCGAATTTGAGATACAGAAAGCTTTGCGCCCTGTCACGAAACATAAAACAACTTTTGTGATAGCGCACAGGATAACCTCGGTGCAGGATTCGGACAGAATAATAGTTCTCGAAAAAGGAAAAGTCATCGAAATGGGCTCGCACAATGAGCTAATTAAGAATAACGGATTCTATAAGAGAATATTCGATATCCAGGTATCTATAGAAGATGAGATCAGCAGGGATATTGACGGAGCAGCGAATCCAAAGAGACAAAGAACAACAAATAAAACAAATGTAATTGGTTAATTCTTTCCTCCCCCTCTCCAAATGGAGAGGGGGATGGGGGGTGAGGTAAAATGAGCAGATTAAAAGATAAACAATTTCGTACAAAAGGAGCATTATGGCCGTTTCTGAAACGGCTGCTCGGCTACAGCTTCCGTTATCCTAAGTGGGTCGCGGGATTTGCCGTGTGCGTGCTTATGGTTGCATTGATGGAAGCGCTAATGCCGCTTGTGTGGCGCGCATTGCTTGATTCAGCGGTTATTCCGGCGGTGGATAAATATAAGCAAACAGGAATAATACAGTTTGACCTTGGCGGCGTTTGGAAATACTCTCTCCTGTTTTCAGGAATGGGCGCTGTGATAGCGGCTTCGGTTTTTGGCTTCATAAACTTTGCCGGCAGGATACAGGAATTTGCAATGTATGATATCAGGGAAGGCCTGTTCATCAAATTGCAGGGATTATCGTTTTCATTTTATGATAAATCTGCGGTAGGCTGGCTGCTTTCCAGGATTTCGTCCGATACCAACAAAGTCACCGAGCTGATTTCATGGAACATGATAGAAGCTATCTGGGGGAGCGGTATGATATTGTTCTGCATAGTCGGTATGCTGTTTATCAACTGGAAGCTGGCCCTGATAGTATCCTCTATACTTCCCGTTCTGATTGTTGTTTCTATCAAGATCAGGATGCTGATACTTAAGTACTCGCGCGAAGCAAGGAAGTATAACAGCGAAATGACGGCAAGATACAACGAGCACATTAACGGCGTCGAGGTTAACAAAAGCCTTGTGCAGGAAGACAGGGTTAGCGAGGAATTCGAAAGCCTTAGCGAGAAGATGCGCGGCTCGTCGTACAAAGCTGCATTCTACCAGGCGGTGTTCACGCCGGTTGTAATTTTCGGCGGCTCTTTTGCCGCGGGCGTTGTGATCTACTACGGTGGAAACATGGCGGTATTTCTGCCTCCCGAAATTTCTGTCGGCACGCTTGCAGCGTTCTTCGGTTACGCTGCCGTTATATGGGAGCCGATATTTGATATCTCCCGCTTCTACATGCAGGCGCAGGGAAGCATCTCTGCGGGCGAAAGAATATTTTCGCTGCTGGATACGAATCCTGCGATAACAGATAAAGAAGGCGCGGGCGGGTTCAGCAAGATAAACGGGGATATTGAATTCGAAAATGTTTCCTTCTGGTACGAAGAAGGAAAATCGGTTCTGGGAAATCTGAACCTGAAAATAGAAGCAGGCGAATCGGTTGCGCTTGTCGGAGAAACCGGCGGCGGTAAATCTACTATAGTCAGCCTCATATGCAGGTTTTATGAGCCGACAAGAGGCAGGCTCATGATTGACGGAGTTGATTATAAAGACATGAAAATTGAGAGCTTAAGAAGCCAGTTCGGAGTTGTGCTTCAGACTCCTCACCTGTTTTCAGGCACAGTCCGTGAAAACATAAAATACGGCAGGGACCGGGCAAGTGACGAAGAAGTTATTGAAACACTGAAACAGGTTGGCGCGGAAGACTTTGCCTTCAGGCTTGATGAGCAGGTAGGTGAAGGCGGCGAAAATCTTTCTATGGGCGAGAAACAGCTGATTTCGTTCGCGCGCGCTGTGCTGGCTGACCCCAGGATATTCATAATGGATGAAGCTACATCATCTGTTGATACTCTAACCGAGGAAAAGATCCAGAACGGTATTTACAGCATGATGCAGGGCAGGACTTCAATAATTATCGCGCACAGGCTATCGACCATAAGACATTGCGACAGGATACTGGTTATAAACAAAGGAATGATTTTGGAAGACGGAAGCCATCACGACCTGATGAGGAAACGCGGATACTATTACAGCCTGTATACGCGGCAGCTAAGAGAGCAAAGAGAAAAAGAAGTTCTCAATGCAGAATAATAAATTAATAATGAATCCTAACTCTCGTCTCCTCCAAAATGGGGAGATACAGAGAGGTGCAGAATAAGTCCGGGCCCTTGCCTGCATTTGAAGGGCTGCTCGGACTCGAAGTCCGCCACTGTCGGGTTTCGAGTGACAGTAACCCCACACTTCAGGGTGGGGATTTGATGTACAACTTATTCAGGACTTTAGTCCTGACAGAAAAAAAGTTCAGGGCTAAAGCCCGGCGTTCCGGTGTTTATTAATCCCCGACCTAAAGGTCGGGGTTAGTTAAAAAGATTCTTAACCCTGCTAAAGGTCGGGGTTAGTTAAAAAGATTCTTAACCCCGCTCTTTAGAGCGGGGATTGGGAAGAACTAAAAATTCAGGACTTTAGTCCTGAAAACAAGAATCATATGGAAGACAAATACAAATACAACGAGCCGATGGTCCGGTTTTACGACGCCATATACGATAAAATGGCGGGCCCGCTTAATAAACATTTTTATATCGATAAAATGGTTAATGCCAGGGGCCCCGTTCTGGAAATTGGATGCGGAACCGGTAGATTGTTTTGCGAAGCATTAAAACAAGGCGCTGATGTATACGGTATTGACCATAGCGAGCTGATGCTCAATGTGCTGAAAAATAAAATCGATGAAAAAGACCATCACCGCGTTAAACTTGTTGATGCGAAGGAATTTTTTTTATCAGAAAGAAAATATAATTTGATAATAGCTCCGTTCAGAGTGTTCCAGCATATTTATGAAGTTAAGGACCAGATAAGTTTTCTGAAGAATATCAAAAACAATCTGGCCGAAGGAGGCGAGTTTATTTTTGATGTGTTTAATCCTGATTTGAAAACAATTGCAGTTGGCTACGAAGAAAATCTACAGTGTGAGGCAGAATATGCGCCGGGTAAAATAATTAAGAGATTTCATAAAGCTGAGCCGGATGTTTTGAACCAGCAGATGCTGATCAATTTTCGATTTGAATGGGATGAAGATAATGAAACTAAACACGCTGAGTTTTACACTCCAATGCGATACTATTTCAGGTATGAGCTTGAGCATTTGATTGCGCGCTCGGGCTTGAAGATGAAGTGTATTGATGGGGATTTCGAAGGTAGTGAATTCAGCGCAAAAAGCGCGAATTTTGTCGTTAAATGCGGTATTCAATTCAATTAAAATCATGAAGACAATTTCCATAACTGAACTTGATGATTCAGGCTGGAGAGATTATTTCGGTTTAACCCAGGAATTATCCCGCAGATATTACCCGGAGTTTTATGATATTTCAAGAGATGTTCATTCATTTAAAAATGAGTTAATGAACGATTATCTTCTGTTGAATAAATTTAATCATCAGCAATATTTAATAATGAACAATGATTCGCCTGTTGGTTGGTTCAAAACTACGGATTATCCACGGTTGATTGCATGGGATTTTGATGTTTGTTCAGATGAGATCAATGATGACATTTTTCAAATGATAATGAAAAAAGTTTATGTCGCTTACAATGAGGCAAATTCAAATCATCACGTATATAACTGGGTATATGATAAGCGAAAAATAACGGCGGTGAAAAAGACCGGAGCGTTAATCAGCGAGAGATTACTAATCTCGCGTTTGTACAGAAAAGATATGAATATAGAATTGTACAGCGGTATTTCAGATAAACTCGCGCTAGGCATGGATTACAAGATATTATATCTTAATAAGTTCCCCGGAGAAATTATACAAAAGCTTCCGGCTTTTTTTAACGAATGTAACAAAGACATAAATACCAGGCGGCCTGACCCTATAGAATATATAGACCAGACCGAAGAAGACATCAGGCGCTATATCAATCTTAATACGGGAGTGCATTCGGTCAATCATATTTTAGCGCTGGTTCACAATACCGGCGAGCTTGCCGGAGTTTGTTCATTGTTTGAAGATAAGAACAAAGTACGCCGCTTAAGACATACTGGCGGTTTTACCGGAGTCGCCGCAAAATATAGAGGAAGAGGTTTTGGAAAGTTTATGAAATCATATTTGTATGATAAGCTGATAAAAGATAACGTTTCATTTGAATATGCCTCGACCGATACGATGCCCTGGAATATTTACATGTTCAGAATAAATGAAGAACTTGGCTTTAAACCCCACAAGGAAGGATTTGAGTTTAAGCTGAAAAAGGAAGATTTGGAAAAATATTTGGAGAGCGCCGGAAAGCGCGAATTTTGTTGTTAAATGCAGTATTTAATTCATTAAAATCATGAAAAAAATATCAATAACAGAAATAACAGACTCACAATGGCACAAATATTTTGAGCTTATGCAGAAATTGAACAGAAAATACGCGCCGGATTTTTACCGTCCGGAGGACTCATGGCAGGAATTTAAAAAAGAAAAATTAAAGATGCATGATAAGCATCATCCGTTCGATCATGTGGAGAATATATTATTTGACGACGAATTCACTAAAGCCGTTGCCTTTTGCAGCCATACTAATTATAAAGAAATTCTTGGCTGTAGTTTTGACGTGGATGCGGATGTAATCAGCGATAAATTCATGCATTTTATAATGCAGGGTATATATCAGGCTTTGATAAGCATTGATGAAGATGTGGCAGCGCATTGCTGGTATTTTAACGAAAGAAGAATAAACGCGCTGAATATGATCGGAGCCGAAATAATTGATAAACACCTTATGTCAAGAATTTACCGTAAGGACATGGATGTTAATTTTTACAGGGGTATTGTAAATAAATATAAACCTGACACGGAATTCAAACTGAAATATTTTCAGAAACATCCAATGGAATTAATTTCATGGATTGTAAAATTTATAAACGAATCGCACCGCGCTATCAATGCGTTGAATCATTACAAAATTCCGCTCAAAGATCAGACTGAAGAAGAGATCAGAAGGTATATGAATATTAATGATGATAATCTACATGAACTTATTATGTTCGATAAACATGATGAAATAGCCGGAATCTGTGAAATAAATGTGGATAATTTTGGCGGCAAAAGACTGCGGCAGGGATTAACCGCCGTTTCCGAAAAATACCGCGGCAGGGGATTCGGGAAATTCCTGAAAGCAAGTTTATATGCAAAAGCGCTTGAAAAAAATTTTGATTTCGACTTCATTCAAACCGATACTATGCCGTGGAATAAATATATGTATAGGATAAATGAAGAGCTCGGATTTAAGCCATACAAAGAAGGATTTGAGTTTAGGTTAACAAAAGAATTCCTGGAAAACTATTTAAATGTACATGAACCTGTTGCATGATAAAATACACACTGTAAAATATTGTTAGCTCCGTTAGGAGCGATATATTTGTAGAAACCTATAATAAATTTTTTAGCTCCTTTAGGAGCGACATATAAAATGGATTCCCCCGCCTGCAAGCAGGCAGGGGCGTCCGCAGGAATGGGATCTATTATTGAATAAACTAAATAAGTACGGCTGGAATGATTTTTTTGAAGCGCTGTTTGCTGAATATGCGCCGGGCGGACTTAGAGCCGCGCGGGTAGCGGTCGAACACCGCAATTATTATGAACTGTATTCGGAACTTGGTGATATTACCGCTGATAAATCCGGGAAACTGTTTTATAATACGGAAAATGATTATAATTTACCTGCTGTTGGCGATTGGGTTGTAATTCGCCCCATCCCAAATGAAAAGAAAGCGGTTATTGAAGCGGTGCTTGAGAGAAAGACAAAATTTTCACGTAAGCAGGCAGGGGCTAAGACTGAAGAGCAGGTTATTGCCGCTAATATCGATGTGGCGTTTATAATGAGTTCGCTTAACCAGGACCTGAATCCGCGCCGCATTGAAAGATATCTTACTCTAGCATGGGATAATAACGTAAAACCAGTGATTGTACTCAACAAAGCTGACCTTTGTAAATTCACTGATGAAACCAAATCAGAAGCGGAAGAAATATCTTTTGGAACGCCGGTGCACACAATAAGCGCGCTGAACAATATTGGACTCAACGAGCTTAAACAATACTTTGAAGGCAATAAAACCGTTGCTGTGATTGGTTCCTCAGGAGTAGGGAAGTCAACCTTAATAAACAGATTGTGCGATGTGACAAAAATGAAGGTTAGCGATATAAGTCTGTATAAAGATAAAGGCAGGCATACAACATCCCACCGCGAATTAACTATTGTGCCTGATGGCGGGTTAATTATTGATACACCAGGTATGCGCGAAATTCAATTATGGGAAGGCAGCGACGGGCTTGACGAAACATTTGAAGATATTGAAGCGCTTGTGCTGCAATGCAAGTTCACCGATTGCAAGCATGAATCCGAGCCCGGCTGCGCCGTTAAAGAAGCTCTGCGTACAGGTGTTATTGATGAACTCCGTTTAAAAAGTTATAAAAAATTACTGAATGAAATAAAATTCTTTGAGGGCAAACAAAACAAAAAAGCGCAGCTCGATGAAAAGAAGAAGTGGAAAAAGATTACAAGCGAGGGCAAGAAAAAGAATGAACTGAAATATGGAAGAGATTAATATAAAAAGAACATTTGATATTAAAGATGCTTCTGTAATTCATTCCATTCTATACGACGCATTTAAATACATTGAACCTTTATATACAAAAGAAGCATTTGAAGCTACAGTTGTTAGTATATCAGATCTTGAGCGAAGAATAAAAAATCATGAATATGACGTTTTAATTGCTCATTTTAATAATGAAGCTGCGGGAACCGCTTCATTAAAACTGGATGGGGCGCATAACCTTTATTTGATGAGCATGGCAGTGGCGCCGAAGTTTCATGGAAAAGGATTGGGCAATGCAATTCTTAAAGAAGTTCAAAAAATAGCTCTGCACAGAGACTGTTTGACAATATCGCTTGAAACATCAGAGCCCTTAAAAAACGCAATAAGATTATATGAAAAGTTTGGATTTAAGAGAACAGGGATGAAAAGAGATTATCATGGAGTGACCATATTCGAAATGGTTAAACAAATTTAATAAAAATTCATTCTGTCCTATCCAAGTTGATTTGTTCGTTATAATGTAAAAGATTCTATAACTATTTCAAACACAACCATGAGCGCAAATCCGTCAATTTCACCGATTAATACACAATTTGAGCTTCAAACAAGGCTTTTTAACAACTGCCTTGAAGGATTTTCAAAAGATTACAACAAACAGCCTAACCAAACAACCAACCACGCAGCGTGGCTAGCAGGACATATCATATTCGCAAGGATTAACATTGCCAATTTAATAGGAATGAATATTCCAAATCCATACGATGAGCTTTACGCTAATTTCAAACCGCTTGAAACCGGCAGTAAATATCCCGACGTTTCGGATGCAGCAAAAAACTGGAATGAACTCTCAGAAAAATTTATGGCTAAGCTAAATATTTTAACTGAAGATGATTTGAAAAAAGAATCACCTCTTAAATTACCTGTTAATGACGGAACAATGAGAGGCGCTCTTTCATTCTTCGCGCATCATGAAGCGTATCATATCGGCCAGCTCGGACTTGTCCGCCGTTACCACGGTTATGACGGAATGACGTACAAATAAGCAATTACTAATTTACTAGTAATTACTAATGACTAATTACCGGAACATTTAGCTTGTCAGGGCTAAAGCCCGAAATTCTATAAATTCTTTAACCCCGACCTGAAGGTCGGGGCTATTGAAAAAAAATATTCTAACCTTGCTTTTAGAACTGGAATAATTGCCACGAGCTTTAGCTCGTGGATAATAATATGGATAACAAAACGGCTTAAGCCAATAACTTACGGACAAAAAGTCGGAAGTATTTTAACTAACTCGACCTAAGCAAATAGTCGGAGCTATTGAAAAAAATATTCTAACCCCGCTCTTTAGAGCGGGGAATAAGAGGATTGAAGAAAAAGGACTTTAGTCCTGATTGTGAAATTTTGTTTTTTGTTAAGTGAAACGTAAGTCCGGGCGCTTGCCCGCCTATGAAGGGCTGCTCGAATTCGACGTCTGCCCCAGACATGCTTCGAGTTACTGATAAAGAATGTGACTGGGAAACAGTCTAAACAAATTTATTATATTTGCATAATATTATATCAATTAAAAATATGAAAACAAAGAATCTTAAACAATCTGTAAGTTTTAAGGCAAAACCTTTGGAGGTTTACAGCGCTTTGATGGAGTCAAAAAAACATGCAAAGTTCAGCGGCGCGCCGGCAAAGATAAGCCCTAAGGTGGGCGGAAAATTCACCGCCTATGACGGCTATATTAACGGAGAAAATCTTGAACTTGTAAAAGATAAGAAAATTGTGCAAACGTGGCATGCGGCAAGCTGGCCGGAAGGACACTTTTCAAAAGTAACTTTTAATTTCAAACCGTTTGAAGGCGGTACAAAGCTTTTGTTCTTTCATACCGGAATTCCTGATACAGCGTACGAATCAATTAAAAAGGGATGGTATGAGCATTACTGGGAGCTGATGAAGAAGATGCTGGATAATTAATTCCAGGATCGTCCCGCGTTTGGTTTTTAGTTTGTTCTTTTGGACCTGTCCGCGTGTCCGTCGTCGTAAATCCCTAGCAGACCCGTAGTTTTGCCTTTTGAATCCTTAAGAAAAATAATTCTGAATGAGTCGAGTTCATCGAACATAAACGTATCTTCGGCCATTGGGGTCATGCGGAACTTCGCGTTTCCTTTTCGCTGGTAATAAAGAGCGCCATTTTCATAAGTAATCGTCCTGTCTTCATAAACGCCGGCATAATTCCTGAGGCCCGCCTCGTTAATCTCAGGCGGATTCAGAGCGCCCTCCAGCGATTCGGCCATCCATTTCAAATGCGTTATTTCTTTTTCATCGGTGCAATTATCTGAAATTTGACGAAGCGCCAATATCTCTGCCTGTTCCAGCGCTTTATCCGAATTTATCTGCAGATCGGGCTGAACCCCCGCTCCTTCCCAGTTTGTTTTGGTTATGGGGTTTACCGCTCTTCCTTTTGGAACGAACATTACAAATCCCGAGCCAAGAGATTGCACTCCGCCTGAATTGGCGCCGCCCCGCGTTGGCTCCCCGACTATTGTTGCGCGGTTCAGCTCTTTTAAGTCGTATGCGAATTCTTCAGCGGCTGAAAAAGTGTACGGACTTGTCAACACGTATACAGGCTTATCCGGCATTCTCCTGCCGGAAATATCGGGCAGCGTCCAATATTCCTCTATGATGTTATCGCGCGATACTATGTCATTCAGATGCACGGGCTCAGCGCCGAACAGATAACTGCAGATAAGCCTTACGCCGTAAGGCGAGCCGCCTCCGTTCTTGCGGAGGTCTATAATTATCGCGTCTGAATTAGACAAAAATTCCATTACCGATTCAACCGTTTCATTTGATTCTTCAGGCGCCGCAAAGCTCCTGATATCTATATACCCGATGTTGCCTCCCAGCCGCTCAACTCTCTTAAAACCGTAGTTGTCTTTTTTCATTTCATCGGATTTTTCCCTGTTATTGCCGCTTTTGTCGCTCTCTTCATTGACGTTATTCACATTTTCAGGGTCATAACTTACGGCAAGATGCTTATCTCTGCAAACGCTTCTGAGGGCGCCGGTCAGCGAGTCTGCAAATTGGGACGGGTCATTTATACGTCCAAAATAATTGTTCCTGAGGCAGGCTTTTAAATAATCGCTCATCAGCTTACCTTCGGTTGGAAGCACATAGCTGTCTTTCATTATATTCGAGATCTCTGTTACAATCTTAGTTTTGACGTCGGAAGTGAGCGAACCGTTTTTTGATGTCTGTGAGAATGAGCCTGCGGATAGAAAAACGAAGATAAGGATAATGGTTGTATTTAACAATTTTAATTTTGTTAAGCCATTACATTTCATTTATTTAAAACCTCGTTTTATTTTATGAAAACATCATAAATGAAGCGGGTATTTTAATCTAAACTATTTTTCAAAAGGGATACGTTAAATAATTCATACGTATCAAAGAAGGGAAGCATATCAGAGGTGAACCTCCGCCAATTTCTCATACGCGCACAGTAAGTTAACGATAGTTGATTGAAAAGACAATCCAACAATTCGCGGAGCAGGTTATGAGCGGAGCTTCGGATGAAGAATAAATATTTCTTAGGATTGATTACTTGTTCTCATTTTTCCTGGTGTACAGGAAATCGTATTCTGTTTTCCATGTGGCGCCGCCATCGGACGAAAGCTCGGAGAATTGCCTCACCTGGTTATCGCCGAGGTTGAAAAAGGTCAGCCTTCTCATGTTCTGCGAGCCGTCTTTCGATATGACATTCTCAGTGTGAAACTGCATTTTGCCGTCATTATAAATGCCATCAATGAAATCAGCGGCTTTTCCGTTATCATCTACCCAGTTCTGTTTCCATTTCTTTGTTACTGCGTCATACGAATTGAAACTCTTTCCCTGCCGGCCGGACATGCCTGTCCAGTTTTCAAGTATTACGCAGCCGTCCAATATAAGCTGTATGCTGCTTTCGCCAACCTTATACCCGCCGGAAGTTACAGTCCATTCGCCAATCCAAAAATCGAATTGCCTGTACTCATCATTTGAAGTACATGGCTCTGCGTTTGCCTTTGCTCTTTTCACAAGCTCATTGAACTTCGGTTCTTCGCGGATTGATTTCAGGTCATCGTCCGATCCCATGCCTTTGTAGTCGGAAAAACCGTTTTCAATGCTCTTATCCAGCCACATAAATGCATAGTCTTTCTGGCCGTCAAGGCAGTAAGCGGTTGCAAGATTATACATCACGACCGGGTTAGCGCCTATTTGGACCGCTTTGGCATACAGTTTAATTGCATCGTCGTAATTTCCAAGCTTCTGGCTGCAAACTCCCGCACGAAAAAGAAGTCTGCCGCTTTCAGGGGAGCTTTTGATGAGCTCAGTGTAAATAACAAACGCCGACTGCCAATCGGCTTTCAAATATGCCGTATCCGCTTTGGCGGTCAATACGGAGTTATCCTGCGAATGTGTAGAAACTGCGTTAAATATGAGAATGATCAATATGAATCTTGCCTGTTTCATTTACCTAATTATAATTTAAGAAAAAGCTGAGCTCTTTGAATGCCGCTTTCCCGGTTCACGGGAACCCGGCTGCCCTCGTTTCAAAGCGGCTCAGCTTAAGATGAGAACCATATATTAAAGAGATTATTTGATCAGCGCCAGTTTTTTTGTATCGGTAAAAGCGCCGGCGCTGAGCCTGCAAAAATAAATTCCGCTGGAAACTGATGAGGCGTTCCAGTCGGTCTCATATACGCCTGCCTTTAAATTTCTGTCAAGCAGTTTGGAAACTACTCTGCCGTTTATATCATAAATAGTAATTTGTACAAAAGCTTGTTTTGGGAGTGCAAACTTGATCTTTGTAGAAGGGTTAAATGGGTTTGGATAATTCTGATAAAGTTTGAAACGTGAGGGGATTACGCCGCTTATTTGATTTACTCCAATTACAACCTGGGTTAACATCCCGCCTTCGGTGCATGAATAAAACCGGTTTGGCTCAACGTTTGTAAATACCTGCGTTAAACCGCGCGGCCATTTAACAATGAGCGAATCGATGATCACGGCGTTTCCAAACCCGAAATGCACGTTAAGCATATTCATCGAGTTGAATCCGTTTTGAGCGTTTATTTCTCTCATTTGCCATTTAGGCGAGCCGTTTATAGTTGCCTTTGCCTTTACAATTGTACCCAGCGCTGATTTGTTTGATCCTGCTGGCGGACCCGCTCCGTTGAATTTGATGTTTACCCATTTGTTTCCGTTCTGTGTATCATTGCGGAACAGCCCTCTTGCATTTACCGGGCCGGATATATAAAGATCCAGCGTCCCGTTATAATCATAGTCGGCGGCCGTGGCGCCAATGTGCGGCCCGAAGCCAATAAGATTATCGATGCTGTCGAGCCTTGTGAAAGTCCCGTTGCCGTTATTTCTGTAATAAAAACACTTGGCGCTTGCGTCATTTGTAATTATACAGTCGATGTTGCCGTCGTTATCGAAATCTCCCCATGTGTTTGAAAGCGATGACCCGGGATGGTACGAAACAATATCGCCCACATCCGCCTGAGTTAACTTTGTATACTGACCCGGGCCGTCGCAGCGGTACATTACGTTCGGTATATTTGCCGAGTAGTTTGTTACAAATGCGTCCAAGTCTCCGTCGTTATCGTAGTCTATCCAGTTCCAGTTCTGCCCATCAAGCAGGTCCGTTCCAAGGATTCCCGAGTCGATTCTCTGAAAATAAAATGAAGTTGTTTGCTCCTGCCTGTAATTTTTGAAGAGGTAATCGCGGGCCGGCGTGCCGTTGGCGGGACCGCTTCCGATGAACAGGTCAATATCTCCGTCCTGGTCATAATCTGAAAATACAGGTATTGTATATGGCGCGGTAACTGCGGTTATGCCGGTCGTATCTATTCTTGTGAATGTTCCGTCCTGGTTATTAATAAAAAACCTGTTTGTATGATTGACCCCCTGGAAATTTATCGCAGCCGCAATTACCAGATCAGGGTAACCGTCATTATTTACATCGCCCCATGTACATCCCCAACCTGTATTAGCGACCGAATCAGCTATAGATCCCGAAGTAATTTTTGTAAAATGTCCCTGCCCGTCATTCCTGTAAAGTCCGGAGCGGGGCTGAGACTGTACGTTGGCCACAAGAAAACAATCTATGTTCCCGTCATTGTCATAATCCGCCCATGAGTTTCCGATAATTGAACCTAAGTTGGACGGGAATGAATTCGGAATGATCGCGAATGAACCGTTTCCGAGGTTTTTGAAAACCTGTCCGCCGCACACATAAAGGTCGAGTAACCCGTCGTTATCCACATCTACCCAGCTTGCGCCTTTGTAGTATCCTCCGGCATCGGGCGAAGAAACAATCGGATTGTTCGCGTCTGTAATTTTTGTAAAAACCTGCGGGTATGTGTCTCCGCCGGTAAAAAGGAACAGAAAGAGGGCTATTTTCAATGAGAAAGCTAATCTTTTCATTTTTGAGAAGTTTAGTTGAATGAAAATAGTTTGAAACGAATATGGCTCTAAATTAGAATTTCTTCAGGGCTGGAATTTGTCCAAAGTTGACTTTTTTAGCGGATGTTATTCCGGAATTTAATAGGCGACATGTTAAAACGGCGAGAAAATAATTTAGTAAATGAACTGAGGTATTCGAATCCAACCATAAGGGAAATTTGCGATACCGAGTTATTTGTCCCCAACAGCAGGCTCCTTGCTTCCTCAAGCCTTCTGCCAGTTAAGTATTGATAGGGTGTAATGCCGAAGAATTTTTTGAATTCCCTGAGCATGTAGTGTTCGCTGAGTCCTGCGGCCTTTGAAATTTCAGAAAGGTCTATGTGAGAATTAAAGCAGGACTCGATATAATCTTTCGCAATATTTAGCTTTTTGAACAGTTCGGCGCGTGTTTGCGGCCTGGTTTTTTCTACTCGGGCAGAACATGCGAGAAATTCATTGTTCAGCGATATCAGCTTGTCTAAAATTATGTGCAGGATTTCAGCCCTTGCCATTAAATCATAGCCCGCTTCCCGGATTGAAGACCTTAGTTTCATTATCAACTTCGAAATATCGTTATTGTGTCGGAACAGGGTTTCCGTAAACTTAAATTCAGGCGCAGATTCTCCTTCACAGTTTCCGGACATTTCGATGACTTCATTGGAGCTGATGGCGCGGCTTATTAAAGCGTTCTTTACAAAGCGCGGATTAAAGCAAATCGTAAATGATTCTACCGGGGCGTCAGCATTAATGAAACTCTCGTACATCTGTCCTTCGTTCATTACAAGGAAGAACTTATCGTCGACCCTGTATTTTATGCTGTCTGTAATATAATATTCCGGGCCGTTAAATGCGCATTTTATTGAAAGCGGGGTCCAGTGAGCGGGAAAATACACGTCGGAACTTGCGGTATTAATTATGACGTTCGATTCAACGAACTGACTGTTCCATCTGTTCACGTTGAATTCTTTGCTCTTCCATTCAGGGAAGCGCTTGATTATTCTTAATTCTGATGCGCTTTTCATGAATGAAGATATTTAAAATTGCTGTAATAAAAAAGGCGCCCGCAAATTAGACAGAATATAGAATTATACCCCGTCTAACCGCCCTCTATAGCAGGCGCCTTTTAAAATTATATCACTTCCATCGGGCGGCGCAAATACTTATGAAAAAAGGCGCCCGCAAATCAGAAAGCATATAAAAATATATCCCTTCTGACCGCCCTCTATAGCGGACGCCTTTTAAAACTTATGAAGACATTTTCTATTTGGATTCTAATTTGTTCTTGCCGATTCATCTGTGTGCCCGTCGTCATACATACCCGTAAGGCTCGTTACCTTTCCGCCGGAGTCTGTATTAAATTTGACTCTGAAATAGTCAATGTCTTTAAACGCGAAGGTATCCTGGGATATCGGAGTCATTTTGTATTTAGGCCTTCCTTTTCTCTGGTAAAATAAGCAACCGTCATCAAAAGATATTATTCTGTCCTCATAGGAGCCTTCGTAACTTTTTAAAGTATTTTCGCTGACCACGGGAGCGTCCATGAGTCCCTGCAAGCCGTCTATCATCCACTGATAATGGTTCTTATCTTTCCCGTCTTTTTTGCCTGATGAAATTTTCTGAAGAGCGAGAATTTCCGCCTGCTCCAACGCCTTTTCCGATGGAACATTAACATCAGGCTGTACTCCAACTCCTTCCCAATTTGTTTTTGTAATCGGATTAATAGCTCGTCCTCTTGGCACAAAAACTACAAAACTGTTGTTCACATACATCATTCCGCCGGGGTTGGCTCCGCCGCCTGTCACTTCTCCTACAATGGTTGCGCGCTTTTGGTTTTTGAGGTCGTATGCAAATTCTTCCGCCCCTGAAAAAGTAAAATGACTGGTCAGAACATAAACCGGAACATCCGGTCTTTTTTCGCCGTCGACGCTTTTCAGCGTCCAGAATTCCTTTGTTTCATCTTTTTGTCTTGAATAAATGTCGTTCATGTGCACGGGTTCTTTTCCGAATAAATAACTGCACAGAAGCCTCACGCCGTCCGGATCTCCGCCGCCGTTTTGACGCAGATCGAATATGATAGCGTCAGTTCCTGAAACAAACTGCATTGCCGAAGCAATAGTCTCTTTAGCAAGATCGGCAGGGGCAAAGTTTCTTATGTCGATATACCCGATGTTCCCGTTTAAAATTTCTGTTTTTCTGAAACCGTAATTTTCGCGTTTCATTTTTTCAAAGAACCATTTGTCGTCGGGATCCTCCCCGCTTTTTTCTGCGTCTTTTATCATCCTGGCGTTTTCCGGGCTAAACATAACTCTCAGGTGTTTATCATGGCTTATTGATTGGAGATCTGCGGTAAGCGTCATCGCAAATACCTGGGGGTCGTTGATGGTATCATAAGCATTGCCCGTAAGCCGGTTCCTGACGAGCGCGCCCATCTTTTTTGCGACGTCCGGGAAAACATAATTTTCTTCAAGCAAAGATGATATATTGTTTACAGCCTGCGTCTTGACCGCGTTATCGAACGCTAAACTCCCTGGGCCGTTTGTGTTCTGGGCTTGAAGAGCCGTTGAAAATGTCAATAAGCTGAAGACCGCTATTTTGGTAATAACTCTTTTCATGTCTTTAGATGTTTTCATTATTTTTGGACTCCCCTCAATAGTTCAGAATGTCATATAGACGATCGGCGGCTCACAATAGTTGCATCAATTCAGTTTCAGTTCGAGTTTTATGGTCGGCCGTTCATATTTTGACGGATCGGTCGCTTCGACCTGTTCAAATCCTAATCCCCTGTATAAGTTAAGCGCGCTGGTCAGCTTCCGGTTTGTTTCAAGGAATATCTTACTTCCTTTTTTCGAGCGCGCCTTTTCTATTGCCGTCACGGCAAGCTTTCTGCCGATCTGCCTGCCCTGCGCTCTTTCGGTTACCGCCATTTTTGCTATTTCGAATACCCTGTTGCCGTGGTTAAGCAGCGCCGCAGTGCCGACAATTTCTTCATCAAGCATTCCGAAAAAAATATGCCCGCCTTTCTTAAGAATATTGCTTTCCGGGTCCGAAAGTATCTTTTTATCCAGCTGTTCTACATGGAAATATTTATTCAGCCATTCGTAATTAAGATCTTTAAAGAATGTTTTGTATTCAGGCTTGTATTCAACAATCTGCACCATATCTCTTTGAGCTGTTTTCACCTTTTCTGAAATTCTTGTGAACAGGTCTTTTTTGTCAAGCTCTTTTTCTATTTTGTCAAATACCATTATGACGTCTATGCCGGTATCTTTGAAAAGCTCGTTGGTCGCTTCCTCAAACGCTTTCCACACAGGCTTAAGGTTAGCCACCATTTCCTTGCCGCGCGGCGCCAGCGCAAGAAGTTTTTTCCGGGTGTCATTTTTCTCTCGTAAAGTTCTTATGAGACCCTTCTTTATCATAAGGTTCGCAGTTTGCGTAATTGCCGGCTGGGTGTATCCCAGCATGGCGGCAGCCTCGGTTACAGCTATCGGCGAACTTTCATTCAGAAGATAGAATAACGCGAACCAGCGCGGTTCAAAATCCATATCAAGGCTCTTGTAGACCATAGAGCTGTCCTGTAACACTCTTTCGGTAAGCAGCCTTAGTCTTGTGCCGAACGCGAGATTTTCAAGTTGTCTTATCAATTTCATTTTCTCAGAGGGGCTGATTTTATAATAATTTATATAACCACTTATATAACTGTTTCTGCAAGTATAATGCGTTTTTATTTTGTTGTCAAGAGGTAAAGTGATTTTTTTAAAATAATTTTCACGTCACCCCTATAGAACCAATCCATTCGTCTCCCCCCTATCAGGGGGAGGTAGGAGGGGGTGAATAACAAAGTTGATTAAGGCGTTACTTCCACCCCTGTATTCCCCGCTAACAGGGGAATGTAGGCAGAATGTTTGTGTTCTTAAGTAGTTAGCCTAATCTCATATTCTGTCTCCCCTTAGCAGGAGGAGCCGGGAATTGGCGTGACGAAACAATCGAATTCAACTGGTCGGGCAATGACAGGGCTCTTATTTTGCTACTTACTCTTAACTAAATAATAGGTATTTTTCAGGCTATTTTGAATTAAAATCATAAAATGACGCATAAAATCATAAATAACGAAACTATACGTAATATTGCAATTATTGCGCATGTTGACCATGGAAAAACCACTTTGGTAGATTTCATGTTCCGTCAAAGCGGGGTATTCAGGGAAAATCAGGAGGTCGAAGACCGAGTTATGGACAGCATGGACCTCGAGCGCGAACGCGGAATTACGATCGCGGCTAAGAACTGTTCCGTTCTCTGGAAAGAGGTGAAGATCAATATTCTTGATACACCCGGGCACGCTGATTTTGGCGGCGAGGTTGAACGCGCTTTGATGATGGTTGATGGCGCCATATTGCTTGTCGATGCTTCCGAGGGCCCGCTGCCGCAAACAAGGTTTGTGCTGAAAAAGGCGCTTGAGGGTCACAAGAAGATAATTGTAGTGATAAATAAGATCGACAGGAAAGACGCGCGCCCCAAGGAAGTGCTCGATGAAATATATCACCTGTTCCTTGACCTGGATGCGAGCGAAGCGCAAATCCAGTTCCCGATACTCTACGCGGTGGGCAAAGAAGGTATCGCGCAATATACCGCTGAAGGCAGGGGAACAAACCTTGAGCCTCTGTTCGAAACTATTTTAAAAGAAATTCCGGGACCGGCTTATGACACATCCGAGCCTTTCCAGTTGCTGGTGGCCGATCTTGATTATTCAGATTATATCGGCAGACTCGCAATAGGTAAAATAGCAAACGGGCAGGCATATTTTAACGAAGAACTTGTTTGCATGAACGAAGATGGCGGGCAGAACCCGCTTAAAATAACAAAGCTGCAGGTTTACGAGGGAATAAAACTAAAGGAAGTAAAAACCGCCGAGCCGGGCGATATTATTATACTCGCCGGAATCGAAGACGTGCATATCGGCGATACTATTTGCACAAAAGAAAATCCGAAAGCGCTCGAGAGAATTTCAGTTGATGAACCCACAATTTCTATGATGTTTGCCATCAATACATCCCCGTTCGCAGGAAGAGAGGGCCGTTACGTTCAATCCGCTAAGCTTAAAGAAAGACTGTTCAAAGAAACGCTCAGAAATGTCGCTCTCAGGGTCGAAGAGTCCGATACAGCCGAAAGCTTCGTTGTGAAAGGCAGGGGCGAATTCCAGATGGCTATACTGATTGAAACCATGCGCAGGGAAGGATATGAGCTGAGCGTTGGCAGGCCGCAGGTAATATATAAATATAAGGACGGCAAAAAACTTGAACCGATAGAGCATTTGTTTGTAGATTGCGAAGATACATTTGTGGGTATTGTTACCGATAAAATATCTCAGCGAAAAGGCAGAATGACAAATTTGGTAAATCACGGAATGGGAAGGGCCAGGATAGAATTTACTATTCCCTCACGCGGACTTATCGGCTACAGGAACGAATTTCTTACCGACACAAAAGGCACCGGAATAATGAACTCGTACTTGCAGGGCTACGAAGAGTACAGGGGAGATTTCCCGGTCAGGCTCACAGGTTCTATGGTGTCCGATAGGCAGGGTTCTACAACAGGCTATGCCCTGTACAATCTTGAACCAAGGGGAACGCTGTTTGTCACTCCGGGCGAGGCGGTGTATGAGGGAATGGTAGTAGGCGAAAATAACCGTGATAACGATCTGAACGTAAACGCAACAAAGCCAAAGAAACTCTCAAATATGCGCGCCTCAAGCAAAGACGAGGGGATTATTTTAACACCTGTCACTCCTCTTACTCTTGAAAAGGCGATAGAATTCATAAATGACGACGAAGTAGTTGAAGTTACCCCAAAGAGTATAAGGCTAAGGAAAAAGATCCTCTCAGCTCAGAAGAGATATATTAATATGGGCAAAACATTGGCTCAGCAATAGAATTACTTCATAGCTCTTCATTTTCATGCTGCCTTTTTCCGTTAACCGGATCAATTAGCGCACGTTCGGAATTATGTTCAATTTGAATATTAATTTTGTTAAATTATATTCTTATTAAATAATAAACATTAAATTCACCAGGATCTTATGAAATTCAGCGAAATTATTTACAAACGCCCCGATATAAAAACCCTTCGTGAAAAATTTAACCAGCTTCTAGATATTTACGAAACAGCGGATGATTTTGAAATTCAGAACGCCATCATGAAGGATATAAACTCGCTGAGAATGGAATTTGAATCGATGAACACGCTTTCAAGCATTCATTATTCGATTGATACCGATAATGATAAGAATGAAGCGGAGCAGAAGTTTTTTGACGACAACCTGCCGCTATATGAAGGATTAGTCCACAGGTATTATGAATGCCTCATCAGGTCTAAATTCAGGCCGCAGCTTGAACTGAAGTGGGGGAAGCAGTTATTTGAAGTCGCTGAAGTTTCGGTAAAGACCTATAGCCCTGAAATAGTCGGGGACCTGATACGCGAAAATGAACTAAGAACTGAATATACAAAGCTGCTTGCTTCGGCAAAGATTTTTTTTGACGGCGAAGAAAGAAATCTTGCGGGGCTCGGCTCATATATGCAATCAACCGACCGCGATGTCAGGAAAGCGGCTAACGATGCGAAATGGAATTTTTTCGCAGAGAACGCCGGACAATTCGACCGGATCTATGACGACGTTGTAAAAGTGCGGGACAGGATGGCAAAAAAGCTTGGGTATGATAATTTTATCCAGATGGGATATGACAGAATGGGTAGAACCGATTATAATGCGGAGATGGTTGCAAAATTCCGTAAACAGGTTTTGGATTATATCGTTCCCATAACCGTTAGGCTGAAACAAAGACAGCAGGAAAGACTGGGCATAGATGAGTTTAAATATTACGACCAGCCTATTGATTATAAATCAGGCAATGCAAAACCCCACGGCACGGCCGACTGGATAGTTGGGTGCGCAAAAAATATGTATGCGGAGCTTTCTTCGGAAACGAAAGAATTTTTTGATTTCATGATAAACAACGAACTGATGGACCTTGTAACCAAGAAAGGCAAGGATACAGGCGGTTACTGTACGTTTATAGAAAAATATAAGAGCCCGTTCATATTTTCGAATTTTAACGGAACCTCCGGCGACATAGAAGTGCTGACTCATGAGGCGGGCCACGCTTTCCAGGCATATTCAAGCCGCAACTTCGAGATCCCGGAATATTTCTTCCCGACTTCCGAAGCCTGCGAGATACACTCGATGAGCATGGAGTTCTTAACATGGCCGTGGATGGATTGCTTCTTTAAGGACCAATGCGATAAGTTCAAATATTCGCATTTGAAAGGTTCGGTTATATTTGTCCCGTATGGAGTTACTGTCGACGAGTTTCAGCACTGGGTTTATTCGAATCCGAATGCGACGTCAACTGAAAGAAAAAAAGCCTGGCTTGAAATTGAAAAGAAATACCTGCCTTACATAGATTATGATGAGAATGCCTTCCTTCTTGAGGGCGGACGCTGGCAGCAGCAAAGGCATATATACATGTCGCCGTTCTATTATATAGATTACTGCCTGGCCCAGATTTGTGCGTTCCAGTTCTGGAAAAAATCGAACGAAGACAGGGAAAAAGCGATGGATGATTACATGAGGCTGTGCAAGGCGGGCGGAAGCAAATCGTTTCTTGAACTGGTGAAGCTTGCCAACCTTATCTCGCCGTTTGAAGAGGGCGGAATGAAATCGTTTGTTAACGCCGTTGGCGAGTGGCTTGAAAACTTTAACGATAAAAGCGTAAATTAGAATGATGATGAATCCCCGCGAAAGCGGGGATCTTGATATAGGGACGTTTTTTATTGAAATCCGAGTTGTTGTTGAAAAGAAAAACAGTTTTGTTGCGATATCCCTTATCAGTAAAGCTTTCTCAAACGGATCATTTTAAAAAAATTCAAGTTATTTTTTAAACATTAACTATGCTTGATTTAATTTTAAGCCACGACCTGATCTACGCTAAGTGGCTTGAAATGGGCGGAGGTCTGGATAACGCGCTTATCCTTACAAAACAACAGCTGAAGGGATTTGAAAAAATTGTAAGCTCAGATCAAAGATGGGCCGGGCTGCTTGAGATAGCATCAAGGGGCAGGCTGAATGACCCGTGGCTTGCCGCGGATTGGCCCTCCGGTTTTGACGAGCTTGTTTTATGCGTGCCTTTGTGCAAGCTCGTTGACTGGGAATGCGCAAAATGCACTATCGGTTCCAGGCAAAACGGATTTTCATGCGCCAATGATAATTCATTATTTGGGTTAATCGGCGTCCTGGTTGAAAAACGCGACAGGGCGGCGTTATTGGAACACCTGAAGAAAATAGAATTGATGCTTGAAGAAAACGAATATTTTTGGGATATTAGAGCCGTAGAACTTGTTACAAACCCATTAAATGAACATTAATGGAATATTTTTTTACCTGCCCGTATTGCTGGCAGGAAATTTCAATTATAATTGAGCCCTCCGAAAAGATACAATCGTATGTCGAAGACTGTGAAGTATGCTGCAATCCGATAAGCGTCAGGTTTGAAATCCAAAACGGAGAGATAATATCATTTGAAGCAATCAAAACCCAATGAGCCAAAAATTAAGAGAAAAAGTCCAGAAAGTCGGGTTGAAAAACATCCGCCGGCATATTTTTTTATGCTGCGACCAGACAAAGCCCAAGTGCTGTGAAAAAGAAACGGGCCTTAAGTCATGGGATTACCTTAAACACAGGCTTAACGAGCTGAACCTTTCGCAGGATGGCGGCATCTACAGAAGCAAAGCTAACTGCCTGAGGATCTGCACCGACGGCCCCATAGCGGTTGTGTATCCCGAAGGCGTCTGGTACCATTCATGCACTCCCGAAGTTCTTGAGATGATAATTCAGGAGCATTTGATCAAGGGTGAACCTGTGAAGGATTATATTATATCAAGGGATGTTGCTGATTCATTTGCGGAGCCTGATGAGCTAGTGTTAGAAACATCCGGGATCATCGCGAAAGATTTTGATATATCTACGGTAGATACGATAGATGAGCTGAGGAGAATACTTGCGATCAGGCTTGATGAACTACTTGTGAGCAATGTTGAAAAGCTTCTCTCGATCTTATATATAATTGATGTGACGCAGAAGAAACTGGATGATATATTCGCCAGCCAGAGCAGGGAAGAGATTCCGATGCTTTTAGCGGACGCTATAATTGACAGGCAATTGAATAAAGTGAAAACCCGCAGGTACTATAAAAATATTGAGGGAGATAAAATAGATGGCTTACAAATATAACCGCATAGAAACGAAGTTAATAAAAGCCGGCGAGATAGAGCCAAAGGTTTTAGGCGCAGTGAGCATGCCGGTTTTTCAGTCATCCACTTTTGTTTACGGCGGGGAAGAAAGCTATCATGATGTGAGGTATATCAGGCTTAACAACACGCCTAACCACGCCGTACTGCACGCGAAGCTTGCAGCCATAGAAAACGCTGAAGCGGCTGTTGTTGCTGCAAGCGGAATGGCCGCAATATCCACGGCGCTGTTAACATTTCTTGAAAAGGGCGACCACCTCCTTGCGCAGAATACCTTATATGGAGGTACGCACGATTTTATCACCAAAGACATGCCGGCTTTGGGAATTACTCATGATTTCATCGACCCCGCAAATCCGCAGCAATGGGCGCGGAAGATCAAAGCCAATACAAAAGTTATTTATGTTGAATCCATCAGCAACCCGCTTATGGAAGTCGGTGATTTAGCAGCGGCGGCAAAATTTGCTAAAGAACACAATTTAATTTCGCTGATTGATAATACCTTTCCAAGTCCCGTGAATTTCAGGCCGATAGAACATGGTTATGATATATCGCTGCACAGCTGTACAAAATACCTGAACGGCCATACCGATATAGTTGCGGGCGCCGCCATAGGAAAAACCGAGCTGGTTGAGAAAATAAGAAAAAAATTGAATCATCTCGGCGGAACCCTCGACCCGCATGCCTGTTTTTTACTGCACAGGGGAATGAAGACTCTTTCGGTAAGAATGAAATATCAGAACCAAAGCGCTCTGAAGATTGCGGGCTTTCTTGAAAAACAGCCTGCCGTAATTAAGGTTTATTATCCCGGCCTTGAATCAAGCCCTTCGCACAAACGTGCAAAGGAACTATTCAGCGGGTACAGCGGAATGATAAGCGTTGAGTTGCAGGGCGGCCTGCAAGCGGCGGAAAAGTTTTTAAAGGAACTCACTATACCGATTTGCGCCCCGAGTCTCGGCGGAGTGGAAACGCTGATAACGCTGCCTTCGACAACTTCACATGCGGGCCTCGATCCTGAGGAAAGAAGAATGATGGGCATTGCCGACGGGCTTATCAGAATATCCATTGGAATTGAGGATACCGGCGACCTGATTGAGGATTTTAAACAAGCCCTAGAGATGCTATAAGTATACATTTTATGGGATTTTACATCCAAGCGTCGCATTTCTTTGGCGCCTAACTGTCACAGTCGGCTTTTAGAGATGTCTAACTTAATATAGTCGGACTAGCCCCCGCACCAGTTTTTTCAAAATATTTCGATTTTTGCCGGGAAACTAACATGTATTTTAAGAAAATATTGGTCTTAAAAGTTTACAATTTTAGTTTTCTTGTTTGTTCCAATCCGCGGCCCGTGATGGAATTATTTCATTAATTAGAAAACATTCAACTGGATCAAAATTTTGGTTAATCCATTCACAGAAAAATATATTACTGATACCACGGATGAGAATCTGATTGATTCGGCGCTCGCCGGAAGCAGGAAAGCGCTCGAAGAACTGGTTCTGCGCCATCAGGCATGGATATATAATGTAGCTTTAAGGATGGTATTCTATCCGCAGGACGCGGAGGATGCCACGCAGGAAATATTGATAAAGATGCTGACAAAGCTTTCTACATTCAGAAGGGAAAGCGCCTTCAGGACATGGCTGTACAGGATAGTTGTAAACCATGTTTTGAACATGAAAAAGAGCCAGGGGGAAAAAAATCATGAGAATAATTTTCCTGATTACTGGCGCGCGATAGAAAAATGTCCCTGATTTGGAACTTGACGAGCAGAGCTGCCTTAAGGTTGAAATGAAGCTGATAGTTGAAGAAGTAAAATTAAGCTGCATGTCAGGAATGCTTTTATGCCTGGATAGGGAGCAGAGGCTTGTATATATACTCGGCGTTATATTTGCAGTGACCGATAGGGTAGGCTCCGAGATACTGGGAATAAACAGGGATAATTTCAGGCAGAAGCTTTCAAGAGCGAGAAGAGACATTGCAAATTTCATGCATAACAAGTGCGGTTTGATTGATAAGAATAATCCATGCAGCTGCGACAAAAAAACAAAGCGGCTGATCCAGGTAGGGTATGTAAATCCCAAAAAGCTTCTGTTCAATACCAATTATCTTCTGAGCGTTGAAAAGGCGGCGGCGGATAAAGACAGGCGGTTTGATGAATTGTTCGATGAGAAGTGCGTAAAGCTGTTCAGAGAAAACCCGTTCCAGGAACCGCCTGATTTCACGGCAGCAATCAGAAAAATTCTGGATAATGAGGAGTTTAAAGACATTTTTAATTTCACAAACTAATAAACTCATGAAAAAACTTTTTCTTCTGCTGGTCCTGTTCATTATTACAGGCAGCGCGTTTTCTACCATCAGGGGGGTCCCTGGTCAGTACTCCACAATCCAGGCCGCTATTAACGCGAGCGTTAATACCGACACTGTGCTTGTCGAGCCCGGTACATACTTTGAAAACATCAACTTCCGCGGACGGCAGATTGTTGTTACGGGCAGATACTATCAGACAAACGACCCGGCGACAATTTATGCAACTATTATTAACGGCAGCTCGCCGGCTAATCCTGATTCAGCCAGCTGTGTAAGAATTACATATATGGAAGATTCAACTACTGTACTGCAGGGATTTTACATTACCGGCGGAAAAGGGACAAAATGGCAGGATGAGCATGGCGCCGGGCGCTATCGCGAAGGAGGAGGAATTTTGATCGCTCATTCAAATCCTGTAATTCAGGACAATATAATTTGCAATAATATTCTGACAGTTGATACTGCAGGTTCAGGTATCACAAGCCGTGGCGGCGGCGGGATGCGTATAGGCGATTGCTATCCCAGGATATACAATAATGTTATCTATGGAAACACAGGGATATATGGCTCAGGCGTTGTTCTAAATTATGCTTCATGTATAATGAAGAATAACATGATATGCTATAATTCAGGAGCGACTGGAATTTATGGCGGCGGAGCAGGTATCTGGATTGATCAATCATTTACATTTCCAAAAGTTTTTGAAAACAACACAATCGTAAATAACTCCGGGAGCGGAAACGGCGCATTCGGCGGCGTATATTTAAGCGGCGCATCCAATTCAACTTTCCGGAATAACATCTTATGGGGGAACACTGGAGCAACCCAGTTTGGCGGCGCTACTGTTACTGCGGTTTATTGCGATGTGCAGTCAGGCCATGCCGGAGCAGGCAATCTGAATCTTGATCCGATGTTTGCGGATTCAAATTTTTATCTTGCGACCGGCTCTCCATGTATCGATGCGGGGGACTCAAGCTATATATATAACGACCCTCCAAACCCGGCTGATACTACAATGGCGTTATATCCTTCAAAAGGAACCAGAAGGAACGATATGGGCGCTTACGGGGGTCCGATGAGGATGGTCTTATCAAACCAGATAATAGGAATACGCCGGGTCAATTCAAATATTCCGAATGGTTTTTCACTAAATCAGAATTATCCAAATCCGTTCAATCCGTCAACTTTAATAATATATCAGTTACCAAAAGGCGGATTTGTTAGCCTAAGATTATACGATATTACCGGCAGGCAGGTTGGCATACTGGTGAATTCCATCCAGCAGGCAGGGACGTATAAATATGATCTCAACGCTTCTGATTTGCCAAGCGGCTTTTATTTTTATAAACTTGAATCAAACGGATTCAGCGGGACCAGGAAGATGGTTTTGATAAAATGAGTAAACTGTATCGCCTGCTGAAAGAGGGCGGTTAATTTGGGTGCATTTTTGCATCAGGATTAATTTTGTCCGCCCTTGGCGGAGAACTCCGCCAAAAAGCGGACAGGCAGGCGGCAGAAAACAAAAAAGCGCCGCGCTATAAGCGTGGCGCTTTTTGATTATACTATAAAACTACTTATGCCGGGAAGAACGGGATCTTCAGGAATGACGTGGCGGAGATCCATATCAGCCATAAAACAAATACCGCAGCCATTGTCTGCGCCGGCTTCAGCTTTGATACCTTTGCCAGCCCTATGCCTGTTATAATAAGTATCCATATTGTAAGTATATCAAAATGACCGAGGAATTTGAACATCTCTTTGCCCATAGAATCTGCGGATAGCAGTAATGTGGGACCGATGTTTGAATTCAGTTTTCCTGTAAATATAGCCATCACAGTATCAATTATCACTTGTATGCTCTCAGGTATAAAAACAAGGCCGAGAACCGAAAGTATATTCATGTAACTAGCGGTTCCTTTGAACAGCTTAAGAACAATTAAAAATATCGCTCCCTTCAGAAACAGAATGATAAAAGTCGTAAATATGGGCCCCAGGGTTGTGAATACGTAGAACAGCGGATTTGACTTGCTCATTTGCTTATCCACTTTATCCATTTGTTCATTGGCCTGTTCTTGCGACATCTTGCCGTCTTTAACGGCATCATCAAGCCTTTCTTTTACTGCTGCCGTCTGCTTCGCCTTAATATCGCTGTACAGCTCTTCGTCGTTCATCACAAGGAAAGTGGATGCAATGTACAAAACAATAAAAACGAAAGCAGGAATGAGCCAGTAGTTCTTTCTGGATGAAACTCTAACCGCTTCAAACGCGGGACCGGGCTCGGTAATTACGCCCGTCATTGCGTCCGAAAGCGAAATATCTTCTAATGGAGCGTTTTCCGCAGATGTATCTTCTATAGTGGAATTTTCGGAGGGCTGTTCCGTTTTATTCTCTTCCATGACGTTAATTAAATAAGTTGATTAAATATGTCTTCAAATTTAAAAAAACCCTTTTTCCCGTAAATATACCTGGCCGCCAATAAGGCGCCTTCCGCAAAGCCCCTTCTTGATTTAGCGTTATGCTCAAGCGAAATTGTGTCGGCGGCGCTATTGAAAATAACTTTGTGGTTGCCGACTACGTTTTCAATTCTCTTCGAAATTATGTTCAGCTCTTCCGGCGTTAAGCCGGTTTTGTCGTTTGTTATTTTGTTCTTTCTTTTTACAGCTGCTGTAATATATTCAGCAATTCTGAGCGCTGTGCCGCTTGGCTTATCAATTTTCTGGGTATGATGCGTTTCTTCAATGCCTGTATCATATTGGCCGAATTTATCCATAAGCCCGGCGCTGTATTTTACAATCTGGAAGAAGATATTTACGCCGACCGAAAAATTACTTGCATAAACAAAACCAATTCCGCTCTCTGACACAATTTTTTTCACACTTTCAGAGCTATCATACCAGCCGGTTGTTCCGCATACTATATTTATCTTCTTCGAAGCAAGGAATTCAATATTTGTGATAACCGCCGCCGGAGTTGAAAACTCTATAGCAACATCCGGAATCTCTTTCATGCTTTCGCTCAATGGAGGGTTAATATCGTATTTTCCTGTGAGAGAGAATTCCTTAGCGTCAGTTATCGCTTCGATTTCCTTTCCCATTTTACCGTAACCGACTAACGCGAGCTTTATCATCCTGCTGAGTTAAAAAAGATTTGATTTGAATTTATTGTTTTCAAAGAACTCGCGGTGAAGATTCTTCATTACTCTTTCGCAATGCTCGACGTTCAGAAGCAATACGAAGCTGTGTTTATTGAAACCAAATACAATGGTATCGGCTTTCACGCCTGAGTTGCACATAAACACCCGCTGTTCCAGGTTTTCTATCGAGTTAAGGTCTGCGCCTACAAGCGTAATAAGGGCTTTACCGGAAATTATATCGCATTCCGATATTTCCGAGAATTCGTTTTTCAGGTCGTCATAGTGGATCTTCGTATAAGCGTTTTCAGCAATAACTATTACTATTGCGTTGTTTGATGAAGCCAGAACATCAATCTGCGGTTTATGCCTGCTTAGTATATTTATCATAGCGTCCCAAAAGATGTATTGGTTCATTTGTTCCTTTGGCTTGATCCTGAGCACTATAACGTTCTTTTTATATGTAATCGATTTTACAAGTTTGTGATGGTTCAGCTCCGAATTAACAAGCGTCCCCCGGGAAGAAATATTCTTTGAATTAAGGATCCTGAGCGGAATGTTCTTTCTGAATGCGGGCTTAACCGAATTCTTGTGAAGCACTTTTGCCCCGAAATTTGAAAGCTCCTCCATTTCCTGGAACGATATCTCATTAAGTTTGACGGCGTTCTTGATTATGTTCGGGTCGGCAGAAAGCACGCCGTCAACGTCCGTCCATATCTGGATCTCATTTGCATCGAGCAATGAACCGTAAATAGCCGCCGAGAAGTCAGAGCTTTCCCTGCCCATCGTGGTCGAAACGCCGTCTTCAGTAGAAGCTATGAAGCCCTGCGCGATCACTGTTTTTCCTTTTCTAAGAAGCGGTTTTATCCGCTTGTCAATGTTTTTTTGGGTAACCGCAAAATCAGGGTAAGCCCGTGAAAATTCGTTGTCGGTCCTGATGATTTCGCGCGAGTCTGTTAATGCTGCATCGACTCCGTGATTCCTCATTGCATAATATATTACCGTTGACGACATAAGCTCCCCAAAAACCCGGAACGCATCAAGCGTCCTGAGCGATAACTCGCCAATGATCGAAAGCCCTGAAATCAGCTCTGATATCTTACCGTGGAAATTTATGATTCTTTCCACCGCCTCAGTTTTAAGCTTCTTTTCCGTCACCAGGTCGTTTATGATCGCATGATGCCGGTTTATAATTTCCTTCAGCAGCAGCTCGGCTTCAATAACCCTGTTCTCTGACGCGTAACGCGCCATTTGCTCAAGCGCATTTGTGGCTCTTGCTATAGCTGAAACTACCACTACCTTGCGGGCGCGATTTTTCTTCACTATCCTGATTACATTGCGGATAGAGCCGCTATCCATAACAGAAGTCCCGCCGAACTTCATCACGATTATCTTACCAGCTTTTAATGCCATTAACTATATATATAGTTTGTTATCTTTTATAAATTCTTCAACTTCAAGCGGAACCAGGTATTTGATGGAACGGTTCTCCTTAACGCGGTTTCGAATCTCGGTCGAAGAAATGTCTATGTTTGGCGCAGGCACAAAAGTAACCTGCCTCCCGAAATCATTCTTTACATCCTGTATCAGAAATCCCGGGCGGTTTATTACCACCACCTCCGAAAGCGCAAACAGCTTTCCCGGGTCTTTCCATGTGTGTATCTCTGCCAGATTATCCATTCCGATTATCAGGTATAACTTTGTTTGCTCATCGCTGTATAGTTCCCTCAGCTTCATAAGGGTTTCTGCCGTATAACTTTTTGAGTTCTGCGAATTATTTATCTCCGCGTCCGAAGATTCAAAATAACTGTTTCCTTTTACGGCAAGTTCGATCATCTTCAGCCTGATCAAAGCGCCCGGCATATTTCCTTCGTCCTTGTGGGGTGGGTGCGCTGAAGGAATAAACAAAACTTTATCCAAATGCATCTGCTCTCTTACTTCTTCCGCCATAATCAGGTGCGCAGTATGAATAGGGTTGAACGCGCCGCCGAATACCCCGATACGCCTCAATTCTTCATCGCTCCTCTGTATACATCCATGTATACTTCTTCGATCTGCTTAATTATTTCAGTTTCATCGAATGACGTTGATTCGAGCATCGCGTTCTGCGCGAGTTTTTCTCGTAGTTCGGTATTTTCTCGCAGCGCGGATATTTCCCTGAAAAGGTTGTCCATATCGTTCGGGTCAAAAGTAAGCGCCGAATAATTATTCTTAATTACTTCCAGCAGGTTCAGTATTTTGCTGCAAACAATAGCTTTCCTTGAGGCCATAGCTTCAAGCAGCGCATAGGGCATTCCCTCCCAGAAAGAAGGAAGAACAAAAACGTCAAAAATTGAATAATAATCAGGCAAATTGTTTTTTTCGCCGGCAAAAATAACATACTCTCCTAAATTTGCCTCCCGGGCATATTCTCTCATGCTGTTCATCGTTTTTCCGTCCCCAACAAGCACGAACCGCATCTCCGGGAATTTTTTAACCAGGTAATAAGCCGCCTGTATAATGATCCTCTGGTTCTTTTGAACGTCGAATCTCGAAATATTTCCCACAACAAAATTAGTTTCGTCAAGCCCAAAACTTTTGAGCAGTGAAATATTCTTCTTAAGGTTAGAATACTTTGTGAGGTTTATCCCGTTTCCTATCACAACCGATTTTGCCGAATCTGCGATCTTGTATTTCAGCGCTGTCAGCAGGTCATTCTGCGTTTCACAAATTGTCATGTCGGTGTACTGCACAAGATACTGCTCTATGGTTTTCGAAATGTTCCGTACAAAAAAGTTCTCTCTGTTTATATAATGAATGCCGTGTATAGTGTGCACGGTCTTTAATCCGGGGCCGCGTTTTTTCAGCGAACGCCCGTAATACCCGCCTACGCCTCCATGCGAATGCACAATGTCAAACTTTTCTCTTTTCTGAATTTCGATCAATGACTTCAAGTGTTTGATGCGGAGCATTTTAGGCAATTCAACAGGGAAGAATTCTATACCGGCGTTTCTAACCTCCTTCTCGAATGCAAGACCGCCCTTTGCGGCGATCGCAACATCGAACTCTGACTTATCTATGCAATTGCAGATAGAAAGAATATTGGCCTGGCCGCCTCCAAGAAAACCGCCGTCAATTACATGCAGAACTTTTATTTTTCCCATTAGATAAGTTGTTTAATCCGGCGGCGTCCAGCAGCCATCACCGCAAAAATAAATAATTTATTGGTTTCTAGTAAGGTAGTTTACAGTTCCCTTAAGACTTTTTTCTCCGGTAGTACTCGATCGGGCGTATTCCAATCATCCTCGAATAAAAATATGAAAGCATGTTTATAGCATTGTTAATAGCTCCTCTGTCATTAACCAGTTTAGAAGTCATGTTCTTTATCACTTCTTCTTCCGGAACTTTCATAAATGAGCGGTTTTTAACCCTCTTCTCCCTTATTAATTTGAGATTGGCAGCCATCCAGAACGGAACCCTGAAAGTTCCCCAAAATGACCGATCCGCGGAAAACACAGCAGTTATCAGTCTTACCGTTCTTACTACTGCAATTACCGGGACTATTTTCAGTATGAACAGGGGCGAAAAAAAAGTGTACAGGTTAAGCATTTGATTCCGCAGCCGGTAGAACGATTTTGACGACGATGCCCCTTCGGAGCCTCCGCCGAAATGCTGAACTACCGATTCTTTAACAAATTTGATTTTCATTCCCATAAAACGCGCCTTAAGGCCAAGATAAAGGTCTTCGCTGTAATAAAAATAATCGGGGTCAAAAGGCTCGCCAATTTCGCTTTTGCGGAAAATGACAGAGCAGCCGTTCGGGTAAAATTCGTCTTCTGTGTTTTCAAAAATATTCATGATGTTGTACATAAGGTATGAAACCGAGCCGTTGGTTTTGTAATATTTCTCATCAATTCCCTTTGTTATAACAAATGAAGATGCGACTGTATTCCCCTCTTTGACGGCGTCTACCAGGTGTGCCAGCCAGTCCTTTTCAACAATTGTGTCGTTATTGAGCAGAACTATCATGTCATTTGATGCTTGCTTCAGCGCTTCGTTATTGCCGCCCGCAAACCCTAAATTCTCTTTAAACTCTGCTATCTTTAGCCTGCTGTCGCTGAAATTGTCCTTTACAAATTTTACGCTGCCGTCCATCGAATTATTATCGAATAATATTAACTCAAAATCTGCAAAAGATTGGGCAAGGACGGATCTTAAACATCCCTCAAGAAATCTCTTACCGTTAAAATTCAGGATTATTACTGATACCATAAGATTTACATACCGTACTGAGACGGTGTGAAATAAAATTTGTATGTTACAATAACCGACATTATATCAAAAATGATCAGCGCGGCAATAAGCGCAGGGGCGAGATACTTCTTAAAACCCGGCCGCCTGAAAATACCTGCAAATTCAATTAACCCAATTGAAACAGATACAAATACCGCAGAAATGACGGGAAACAAAAATCTGCCCTGGAACTGGCTTAACAACGTGTTGAAATAAATAATACCCGCCATACACGCGGCTATAGCAAGAAACAGAACTATCGAGCCCTGCCGTTCTTTCAGGATCTTCTTAAACCGGATAACTACAGATAAAAAACCTGCTCCGAATAATACTGCATAGAACAAGTAGAATATCTTCGGCAGCAGCACATTCATCAGTCCCGGGTATCCCACAAATGATTTGAAAAACTCCTGCGAAAACGGGTAAATAAAATAATATGAAAATAAGCTGTGGCTGTCGAATTTACCGAAAGTTGAGAACTCTTCCTTTAAACCGACGACCTCGCCGTAAGACGCTATGTTGTGATATAAATACAGCGATGATATAAGAAGCGCCGATGCCGCGGCAAAAAATGTACCCCGTGCGGCTCTTTTTCTTTCTGCCGGGGAATTTGCGAGAAGATTAAGAACAATAACAAACGCGGTTACCGGGAAAATAAAATAAATCGTCTTCTTAGTTATGATTCCCAGCCCGATCGAGAGCCCGGTGAGAATGTAATTCCTGACGTTACCCGGTTCGTTTAACATCTTCAGCAAATAATAAATGCTCATAGTTGAAAAGAGGTTAACCGGATTATCATTATTTATAACTCCTGATATAAATGCGAACTGGGGGAGAGTGGCCGCAAATATAACAGGCAATAACGCCGCCTGTTTGTCTTTCAATACTATCAAAGCAATTTTATAAATAAAAACAATGTTCAGCATGCCCAGCAGAACCGATATAAGCCTGAACACATGGAAAAAATTACCGGGACTGCCCGCATTATCAATGTGCATGTAATAGGGAACATGCTGATTTTTCCCGCCATTCCATACATGCAGCGGGTTCAGGGCTAACTTATATTCAATTGGCTTATCTGAGTTGAAAGCATAATTTATTGAATAAAGCGCCAGGTAATACAAAGGGGGCTGGTGGCCCTGCAGCGGCTCCTTAAGTGAATCAACTGCCTGGTCCGGCAGCGTTTTATGCTTTTGCAGAAAATTTATGTACGAAATGTGCCCAACTTCATCGGGCGCTTCGAATGCGGGGACAATAAATGTAAACAGCGACGAAAATATCATGAAATAAAGCAGGCAGATATATAATCCTGTCTTCGGGCTCATTTTATAAAAAGACTTTTTAGATATTTAACTGAAACTTTCCTGCTTCTCTGAATTTCGAAACGCGCGGGTATTTCGCTCCACGCCACGGCAAGTCCGCGAATATAGCCTTTAAGCGCCCTGAGGAAAAGCGCGAATGAAAAATCACGGATAAACCTGTAATAACGCCGGACTCTCGCCCCAAAGAACAAAGGCTGGTAAATAATATATAACCAAAGCGGGTAATTCCGGAATCGCATCAGGACCAGGTTCCTTTCAGCCATCTCGGTCTGGAATCCGTGCGTCGCAACCGAGCTTGTGCCGCCGCGTTTGTGATAACAAATTATTCGCGGCTCGTAATAACACTTATGGTTCAGAAGCTGGCTGCGGAACGAGAGATCTACGTCTTCGATGTACGCGAAAAATTTTTCATCAAACAATCCAACCGCCCTGAACAGCGAAGTTCTGTAAAAAGCAGCGCCCGCGCATGCGCCAAAAATGTATTCGGTCTTATCGTATTGTCCGGTATCTTTCTCGCCGAAACCCCTGGCGTAGGGCGAACCGCCTTTTCCTTTGAGGAAATCTCCGCAATTGTCGATCAGCGTCCTGTCGTAATAATTCAGCATCTTTACGGCGACTATAGATGCATCAGGATTTGTTTCAAACGCCCTAACGCCCTTTTCAAGAAAGTCGGGGCTTAATTCAATATCATTGTTAAGAAGCAGGATATATTCTGCGACTATTTTGTCCAAAGTATATTTTATGCCGTAGTTAACGGCTTTGGCAAAGCCGAAATTGCGATCCAGAAGGATGATTGCCGCGTCCGGAAATGTATCATGGCTGTACTGCACTGAGTTATCTTTTGAACCATTATCAACCAATACCAAACGGAAATCAGCGTAAGTCTGCTTGTTCAGCGACTCATAGCAGGTTTTCAGATGTTCAATCCCGTTAAAATTTGGTATGACTATGTTTATCAATAGCGTTATTAAACTAATAATTTCAAAAGATACTTATGTTTCTTCATCCGGTACTCGCTTGATTTGCCGACGATTTTTAGAACATATTCAAATGTAAGTACAGTTAATGAATTAGATAATGCAAAAAACTTTATTAACCCGCTTTTGAATGAACCGTTATGTTTTTTCACATAATAGCGCATGCTTTTTATGAACTTTCCGTATACCTGCCAGTTTTCGTCATTCCTGAAGCTTGCGCCGCCAAGGTGCGTAACCCGAAGCGATGAATCAACGGCAAGTTTTGACGTCTTGTGTATCCTAAAGCTCAGGTCTGTATCTTCAAAAAACAGGTCAAAACGGTCATCCATCATCCCAATCTCTCTTATAGTTTTCGACCTTGACATAAAAAATGCGCAGGGGATTTGTTCAACCGTCCATAATTTATTCTGCCTGATGTCTATATCATGATTTTCAAGCCACCTGTTCTTCAGGCCACGGAACCGAAAGAATAATTTCGCATAAACAGTATAGAACAAAAGAAACTGCATAACCGTAGGGTATCTCTGGAAATAAATTCTCTGAAATTTTCCGTCGGTTCCTATAAGGGATGGCGTAAGCGCTCCTAACTCGGGGTCGCTTTCAAAATCTGCCAGCAATTTCTTTAAGACGGGTTCAGTGAAAATGATATCAGGGTTCATTATGATGATAAATTCACCTGACGCCGCTTCTATGCCCCTGTTATTTGCGGATGAAAAGCTTTCCGGTTCACCGGGGAATATGGCCCTAACATTACCGCGTTTTGAAACTATGCCCTCAATGATCTGTTTTGATCCATCAGCCGGGGAATTATCTACAATTATTATTTCAAACTGCGTTGCATCCTCAAACTTAAAAACTGACTCAATGCAATCGGCTAAAACGCCCGCCGTATTATAATTAACTATTATGATCGAGACCAAATCAGGCGGCCCCTCCACTTTTTTGATCCGGTTGTTTGCCAAACGGGTTCAAAATATATTTGAACTTCCTCAGGTTGCTGTAATCGTGTTCATCAAGATAGTTCGCTTTGAATAATATAGCTGAATAAACCAGTACAAATAAGGCGCCGCATATAGAAAGAAAAATAATTCCTACCGGCCTGCTGATTGCAAAATGAAGGTTCAGCAGTCCGAACCTGTAAAAAACATAAGCTATCACTGCGCTAACCAATGCAATTATGACCGGTTTTGAATAAGTTTTTATCATGAACGAAAACGGCTGTTCTTTAAAGTATCGGGCCGATGTGAAATATAGATAAACAGATGAAATAGTTATTGCAATCGATGCCCCTATCGCGGCTCCCACAATGCCGTAATACTTTATAAGCAGAAAGCTAAGCGCGAGGTTTATGGCAAGATTAATTATGCCTTCATACATCAGGTATTTTGGATAGCCTAGATTTGGAATTATAGCGTTGCCGGGCGCGGAGATAAGCAGATTTACTATCTGCCCTAAAGCAAGAATCCTTAAAAGATGCGCCGATATTGCGTATCCATCTCCCACCCATGTGGTTATTATCAGGTTAGCAAACACAAAAATAAAAACAAATATCGGCAATGAAAATATCGTCAAATATTTTGAAGCTTCAAGAAACAGCAGGCTCAGCTTTGACTCCTCTTCTTTGGCGTTAAACTCAGCCGCAACAGGCGCGATCTGCTGAAAAAGCTGGAAAGGAAAAAATCTGCCCAGACGTGAAACTCTGCCTGCAAGGTTGAAAAATGTCACATTGTTTAATGTTGAAAAATATCCAAGAAGCATCTCGTCGTACTTTTCCGAAAGGAACCCGGCAATGCGCGATACCTGCATCTGCATCCCGAACGACGACATCTTTTTGAATGCAGATTTTTGAAGATATTTGAAGCTGATAGATATCTCGGGCATTTCCCTTTTTGCAAGATATACGTTAAACGAAACGCTTACAATAACTGAACCAAGCTGGCTGTACAAAATCCCCTCAAGTCCGTAACCGAGTTTTAGCAGTATTAAAACGCTGACAAAATTTAATAAATTTATAAACAGGCCGATGACGCTGTTTATATACATCTTCTGGATACTGACCAGGACTGAAACGAATATCGATGAGGACGTGGCTATAATAAAGATGATAAGGCTTATTCTCAAAGCAAAATGACCGATACCCATAAGGTCGGGAGGCACATGTACGAACCCGAGTATGCTGTTGGCGAGAAGCAATCCAATAATACAAATAAGGGTAGTGAAAGCCAGGTAGAAGAAAAGCCCCGTATTGATAACGTTGTTCAGCTCGGTGAATTCTTTCTTATTATAATGTTCCGAAATAAATTTGATGAACGAAGTCGAAATGCTGAAATCAAGAAGGCCAAATGTGCCTACAAATCCAAGCACAATAGCGTAAATGCCGAACTGCACCTGCCCGATGTGCGATATAATTACCGGGGTTAAAATGAACGGCGCAAGGAACCCTATTGCCTGCGAAACAAAATGATATATCGTATTTTTTATTACCTTCTCTGCTAGGGACATTCTAAGCCTTAATTGTGGAAACAACCAGGAGCCTTAGCGCTAATATAGGATATAAGAAAACCGCTTTAAATCCAAAATTATTCTTATAATAGCGGTATATATCGCCGTACATAACTTTCCGCAGCTTATACTCCGCTTTTTTTGTAGAGCCGCTTCCGTGATGTATGACTGAAGCTATGTGATAAAAAAATATTTTTGCGCCTGATCTGATTATTCTCCGGCAAAGGTCCACATCGTTATACAAAATACGGTAGCTCTCATCAAAGTAACCAACACGTTCCAGAACGCTTTTTCTTATCATAAGGAAAGAGGTTGCTATCTGGTTGACTTCAATAGTTTTGTCATACCCAAAGCTTTTCATATCATAGCCGGCATTAAGTGCGTCCAGGGAAAGGTACGTAAAGAAAGCGTTCTTAAGCGTGGGGAATTTCTTGCAGCTGTTTTGAACTGAACCGTCAGGATTTATAAGCCTGCACCCTACAGCGCCTGCATCAGGGTTTGAATCCAGGAATTCAACGCATTTCTTCAGAGTGTTTTTCTGCATAATTGTATCGCTTCCGAGCAGAAGTATATATTCGCCATGCGCGCTCCTCATTCCCTGGTTGCACGCAGCCGCATAGCCTTTGTTAAAGCTGTTTTTTATTAGCCTGATCTTCTCTTTGAGCGAAGTTAAGTATTCTGCGCTCTTATCGGTTGAACCGTTATCAATAACAATCAGTTCATATTCCCCGGATATAACGCTCCCGCCGTCAGTGTTTAATATCGAATCGACGCAATCTCTTATCAGCTTATCGCCGTTCCAGTTTACAATTATTACCGAAAGCTTTGGATCCACAAATAACTTACTCCGCAAATTAAAAAGCCAACCCGCTTTTGACGGACTGGCTTAAAATAAATATGATTTATCCTAATTCTTACGCAGTCCTGTTAGCAAAATTGATCTGGTATATTTTGCCTCTCAGGCTATCTATATCTCTCTGGTAGCTTGCCAGCGACCTGCCTTTCAGGTGTTTCACCTGGTTTTTTCTGAGAGCCAGCCTCACTGCCGTTTTCACATAATCCCTCTGGTTTACGCCCGGCGGCAGCCAGCCTTTTTTAAATCGCTTCGACGTAAACGGGAGGTACGAAAGATGTTCTTTTGGTATGTAACCTGTCGTATTCGATTCGTCCGTAAGCTCTTTTAAAATTATCTTTCCTTCATGGTAAACTCCGTACTGAAAAACAACGAAAATGATTATTACCGCCATTATCATAAACAGGAACCCGATGAGCGCCGTCGAGCTGAAGCTCACGGTCAGGTTCCACGTAAAATGCATGAACATAGCCGTTGCAAGGCCAAGGGGTATCACGGTCAATTTTACTATAGGGCTGCGGAACTTGGCAAAACCTATAGCCGCTCCAAACGTAGCCTGCGTGCAGCAATGCAGGACAGCTGAAAACAATGTTCTTATTATAATTAAATAAAGGAGGCTCTGCACGTTGTTGCCGTAATTCATGAAATAGAGAAAATTCTCGGTCATTCCAAACCCTAATCCAACGGCTCCTCCGTAAACGGCGCCGTCTACCGGTCCGTCAAAATTCCTGCTTAGCGACATTAACAGTACAAATATGCCTTTAGTTGATTCTTCAACAAGCGGCGCTACTACAACCGCCCCGGCAATATTGTTCAATGAAACCGCATCTGATTTATTAGCGAACTGGTATATAAACTCGCCCACGCCGAGACCCATAATAATACTTCCGATAATGCCGAAAATGATGGCTCCTGTAGCTCCCCAGAAGAAATGCAATCCTACCAGCCAGAAAGGCTCGCGCTCATACCGGTCCATGAACCAGATTATGAGCAGGTAAAATACCATTGGAACAACGGAGAAAAATCCCGCTAAAAATAAGTGAATAATTGGATTCATAATCAATATTTAGTTATTGGGCTTCCAAATATAAATAAACTAGTACGAATTAACAATTAACATAACTTGTCGGTCTGAGCGGATACTTGCCAGTCTGAGCGGAGACGAAGACTAAAATTTATTGAAGTTTACCGTCCCATCTGAGTCTCTCGCAGAGGACTCAGATGTTCTGAGTGAAATTTAGCTAATGTATCTTTCTCTGAGTCCCCCTAACGGGGAGACTCAGAGCGGACGATGACCATTATTTTTCTCCCATTGCTTTTATTTCAGAAATATCATTTTCATAGAATTAATAAAAGCGCCATCGGCATATAATGAACAAAAATAAATACCACTTGCAAATTCAGTACAATCAATGTCCAAAGCATATGTTCCAGTAATCAGATTTTCGTTTTGGATACTTCTTATTAATCTACCTGAAACATCGAATAAAGAAATGCGGATGTTGCTTTGTTTAAATATCTGGAAGGAAATTCGAGTGGATGGATTAAACGGATTAGGGTAGTTCTGCGCCAGAGACGATACCAATGGGACAGTATTATCAATTCTCTGAATTCCAAAAGGGGGAAGATTTAATAAAGAACTATCAATCCTGATTGCATAAAAGTCATCTTGTGCGCTGGTTATAGTCGTATAACCTGCAAGAACATAATCGCCGGAAACTGAATTTAGAGCAGGTGCAATGCAACAAAGACTTGTTGCTCCCCTATTATCAATTATAATTTTTTGATTGGTTATGTTAAAAGCCGAATCTAGGTTTAGAATTCTTGTGTTATACCATATAGTGCTGTCTCTTTTCAATACCAATACATATTTATTATCGTTAATGAACATTAAATCAGAAGTATATTCATCTGCCGAAGTATGAAATTCTTTGAATAAGGTCTGATTTCCATTTAAGTCAGTTTTCATAATAAAAGATCTAATAAATCCTGACCCGGCTGTGTCAAATTTCGTTCCAGCCATTAAATAACCATTCTCCAATGGTTTTATTTTCTCAAATGTACGGGATTTACCATAATATTCTTTTGCCCAAACTATATTTCCTGCGCTATCTATATTGGCAATATATGCCTTGGCTGAATCATTTGGGAAATCACGAACACTACCGCAAATAATATATCCGTTTAAAGAAGACAATGAGATTGAGCTAAAATAAGGTCTATATGTAAAATTGTAATATTTCTCCCACGTTAATGTCCCGTTTGAATCCAATTTATAAATATATGAATCTAAATTACCTCCATCGCCACAACCTATAAAACCTTTGTCTAATGTTCTTATTATACTTTCAGAACTGTGACCTCCGTAATAGTATAGCCACATTATCTGACCACTTGGGGATATTCTTGCTGCATATATTGTTCCGGCATAGCCGGTAAATACGCAACTGCCATCTGGTAGTGAAACTGAAGCCAAAATCATCGGGACTTGGTTAGTTTTCTTCTGCCATAAAGTATCTCCAAAACCATTAATTTTTATTACATAGCCATATGTAGGAATAGTGCCGGCGAATCCAGCAATGTAGAAGTTATTTCCATCAGCAGGACAAATAGTATAAGCCATCCTCACTATGTGCCGGGTCGTTGTAAGTTCTCTGCCATGTAATAGACTGGCTATAACAATTAACAATAAATAATACGTAGAATATGAAAAAATTGTGTAATTTTGGCTATATTTTAAAAGTCTTTTTCATATCGTTTTTGTGTTATGTTGGCAAAAACTTAACCCAACAAACAAGAAAGAGCAAGTAATCTATTTTTATATTAGTTATTTGATAAATTATTAAAATCGTAATGGTATCGGGTACAGATATTCACGGGTTGAACTGTTGATAGCTTATTTAACAAAAACTGTAACATAAGGCAGATTTTGTTTAAATTTTCCCTTTTCAGGATACAACTTTCCTTATACTTCAAAAATAATATACATTCGCGGTCAATTCCTATGACTCAGACATAATGAATCATGATAAGTATCATTGCCGTAGCTACGGTAGCTCTGTTCAGGTATAAAAAAACCAATCTAATGATTGGCTTGGTAGTACTGCAAATAAAAAAGGTTCCTAAGCTGTAGCCCGGCAACGAGAAAGAATAGTTATGTATTTTATTCGTAGCACGACGGGAAGTCGTGCCACGAAATCAATTCTTGTTGTTTATCTGCGTCCCAAGCTCCTGCTTGGGACGATATTATCAGATGCTTTGGAATGATATTAATTGGGATTGGTGAAAAAAAAGTTCCCAACCAGCCCTTGTGGACGGATTGGGAACCAAAAAGTTTATTGTTCTTTTATTCGTAGGCACGACAGTGAGTCGCGCCACGAAATCAATTCTAGTTGTTAGTAATTAGTCTTTAGTAATTATTTTATTAAGACCATTTTATTTGTCTGCACGTAGCTGCCTGCGGTCATCCTGAACAGGTACAGGCCGCTTGCATAATCCGATGCGTTCCACGTAACTTCATATACGCCGGGCTGCTGGTTCCTGTCGACAATAGTTTCGACGCTTCTGCCAAGCTCATCAAAAATTTCTATCTTCACGTCTCCGGCTTTAGGTATCTCGTATTTTATCTTTGTAACCGGGTTAAACGGATTAGGATAATTTTGATGCAGCGCATAGGTGGTAGGAACGTGGCCGACCTGCCTGATATTTATCCCTATCGGCGAGCAGCCTGAATCGGTTTTCGTCCACTGCGTATTATAAACAAGCGGGGTCAAACTGTCGAATACTGCCGAGATAGGAAGAACCGACGCGTTTATACAGGCGTTCTGGTTCGCTATATCAAACCTGATGCTTCCAATTGTGTAGGAATTACCTGCGGCAAATGTGTAGCAGGGCTGGCCAAATAACTGCAGCACGTTGATGCTGATAGACGAATCAGCCATAATTCCGGTTGTCGTCATGTTCCCGTAATTCGCGTTATTGGATATGTTCAGGTTCGAGTTAGTAGCCGGCGTATCTTCATGCACCGTTACGGCGCCTGGCGGAACAGATGAGAAGCCGACCCTAACGCAGGTTGGGCCCACTCTCCATTGCTGGCCCGCAGGGATTGTAGCTATAACGTCAAGCGAGAATATGTTGCCGTTTACGGTCGGGTTTGAGAGTTTAAAATTTACTTTTACCTGCGAGTAAACGCTCCCGCCGAAAGGACCGGCAATTACAAACCCGATGATTATTATCGAAAGTAAGAATATTATTTTTTTCATGCTCATTCTAAATTTAAATTTTAAATTCATTATTACGGTTATTATTACGGAGTAATTTTGCTGATGAAGAAATTACTGTACAATATCAGCAGGTCGTTGCCGTCGGCAAATGTATCTCCGTTCAGGTCGCTGGGTATGTACCCGTCCCTTCCGTACTGAGTTTTGAATAACGTATAATCATCCGGGTCGATAGTGCCGTCCTGGTTAATATCGCCGCCGTAGAGAACCCAGGCTGAGCCAACCTGTTTCATGTTGTTTCCGTATGCCTTGTTCTGTGCGGTTGTGAAATCGTACCCGATAGTGCTTCCCGTTGAGAGGGCTACCGGCAAAGCGCTCCATGTTTCAAGATGGTTCCTGTGAATTATTACGACGTAATAGCTTCCGTTAGGCGCATGTGTAAAGCTTGAAGTATCTGTGCCGGTTGACGAAAGATATGCGACGGAGCTATCTACTATCTGGTGCGAACCGGTTGAGCTTGCAAGATAAACCTTTATCGTATCCTGCACCTGGGTTGAGCCGTTATAGAAGCCCTCCAGAAGAACGCGCAGGTTCAGTGAAATTGTCTGCAAAGTTGTGAAATGGAATACTGTACTATAAACGCTTGTGCCTGCGCAGTTTGTAGATAAAACCCTCCAGTAATATGACTGGTTTCCGTTGAGCGCGCCGGTGTTAACGTTATAGAACGTATCGACCAGGTTTTGCTGGTCAACAACAATGGTGTTGTTTGCAAAAGTATTCGTGTATGATACCTGTAACCTGTATGTTGTGGCGTTCAAACCGCGATTCCATACAAGTCTCGGCGTCAGCGATACTCCTGTTGCATTGTTTGCAGGTGTCGAAAGAACCGGGGCCTGCGGAAGCACGGGGACCGTGCTGAAATTCCAGGTCGCGGAATAATTTCCCTGTCCGCCTGTGTTGATCGCGGCTATATGCCAATAATATATAGTGTTGTTGTTAAGTACATTTCCAACCACCTGGTACTGTGATGCTGTTACTGTTACGTTTATCACAGTAGTTGTAAAATTCTGGTCAGGCGATATCTGAACCCTGTAACTGGTTGCGCCCGGCGTATCCTGCCAGTCAAGGAGCGGGAACCGGTTAACGCAGGTGGCTCCGTTTGCCGGGACAAGAAGTATCGGCGGCGGCGGCGGCCCCGTTATAGTTGTGAAGTGAAATATGGTAGAGAAGATTCCTTCTCCGCCGGTATTCTTGGCGCTTACCCTCCAGTAGTATGTGATCAATCCGCCCAAAATACCCGGAGGCACAGTAATCTGGGCCGGCGTTATCTCAGTAGAATCAAATATCGTGTTATTAAAAGTATTATCGGTGGCAATTTGCACATGGAAAGTAACCCCGCCGGCCAGCGTCTGCCATGTCAGAGTGGGCGTCAGCGATACTCCTGTTGCGCCGTTTGCAGGCGTAAGCAGGGTAGGCGGCGGCGGCGGCGCCGGTATAGTTGCAAAACTCCATACAGCAGACCATTGGCTGGTTCCGCCTCCGTTTGTTGCATCTACACGCCAATAATATGTTGTTGAATTAGCGAGCGGATTGGCTCCGGTGATCTGGTACTGGGAAGATGTCAGTCCCGGTATGTCGATCACTGTCGTTCCGAAAGTCGGGGCAGTAGAAACCTGTAAATGATATGTCTGCGCGTTTGGAACATCCGACCAATCCATCAGCGGAGTCCTTGAAACATCCACCGCGTTATTTGGCGGTGAGATAAGCGTCGGCACAGGCGGCGGCGCTACTGCGGTGGTAAATACAAAGTAACCGCTCCATGCGCTTGAGTCTGTCGGGCTGTATGCTCTTAATCTCCACCTGTATTGCGTTTGCCCCAATAATGTTGTATCGGTGTATTGCGTTGCCGCTATGTTCGAAATATCTTCGACAAGATTTATGCCAATATAAATTTGAATTCTATAGTACGTAGCTCCGGTAACGCCGTTCCATGAAAAAATTACGGGCAGCGCTACGTTAGTTGCGCCGTTTGCAGGGTTTAATAAGACCGGAGTGGGTAATGTCGCATAAGAAAAATTAGTTATGCAACATGTTAAAAGTAATAATAATGAGACTGTGAAAATTTTTTTCATATATGCTCCTCATTTGTAAATACCACATTTACGGTAATTTTGGAATTGATTATAAAATAATCTATCAATTCAACTTATGAAATGACAAAATAAAGTGATTTTTTTATAATAATATTATATAGACAATTTTTCTTCGAAAAAACGCTCGTTTTCATGCTTTCGCAATTTCCCTATATTCATTTTACACCAAATTCGGTATGCCTTTTTGGCCAAATCTGCATGCCTTGTTCTCAGCTTTTGTAAAACACATGCTTCGTCTAAGATATTTCTTTAAAAAAATTGCGGAATGAAATGAATTATTCTTGTACTGAAAGTAAGCGAAAGATAGGAGTTGGCTAAAAATAATATGCTCTGAAATTTTTTATTGAATATTTGTCATTCCCCGGATCTTATTTTTCAGGGGAATGACAAAATTCAGTTGTGCTATCACTTCTGCATCCATCTTCCGCAGCGGCCTTGTGAACCGTAACCCGGGCAATTCTTATTTCCCATGCCCCATCCGTTGCCGTCGCCTCTGCCTTTACCGGAGTTCCACCACAGCGGGTTGTTGTTATCATCAACAAGCTTAATGGTCTTTCCGTTTTGGGTTATTGTGTAAGCATAAATTTCGTTGGTCCCTGATGCAAGCTTGCCGTAGATTTCCGTTTCAGCGCTTAGCGAAACCGAATAGCCGTTATCATCCCAGTACCAGTATGGACCAAGATGAATTTTGTATTCCGTTCCGGAATTATCCTTCAGAGTAACGTCCGGCCTTGTAATGCTTGTGAATTCTCCTTTAACAGTCACAATATCATTCGGAGCGGCTGAGAAATAGGATGCCTTTACAAACAACGCGCTCATGAAAACTGTAAGGGCTATTATGGATATATATTTTATTCTATTCATTTAGATTGTTCCTTTCATTTAATATCTCATTTAGGCGCTCGCCTTAATTGAGGTTTATTATTTCTTGCAAGTATTGTCTTGCAATCAACAACTTTGGTCTTTTCCCTGTCTGACCTTATAACTTCGTCATTTTCGGCTGTGCAGGTAATTACTGCGTTCACTGCGGCAATCGCGGGATCGGCTGGATAGAAGTTCAGCTTATGAAAAATGATTTTACCGCTCTTTTCGCTTGTAATGAACCCATTTTCTTTCAGCACTGAAAGATGCTCAGATACTGTCGAGTTCCTTAAACCCAAAACTTCCACGATCTCGCATGAGCATAAAGACCGCAACTGCAGCATTTTGAGTATCCTGATCCTGTTTGGTTCCGAGAGAGCCTGGAATATGCCGGCTAATTTGTTTATCATATCATTTCGGTGTTTACCGAAATATAACATGCCTAACAGTCTAAGTCAATACAAATTGAATTTGTCTGGCCCAAGCCAATTGAAAGCTGTTGAAAAATGATTATTTAGTTTGCAGGGGGATTCGGTGAATTTTGTGGAGCAGTTCATCTTTCTTCGTACTTCAGGGTCCTAGCCCATAATACATACTCTTTGTCAATGCTGTTTAAGTCCTTGCCGAATATTTTTTCTATCGTGGCAATACCGGATCTGTCGTTATCATAACCATTCTTAAACGACTTGTAAAATTTTCTCAGCAGCCCTTTTTCCTGCATATACATGCACAGGTATCTTGCTTCGGCATAATTAAGGTCGCTTTTATCGCCATAGAATTCATCGTCGGTTGTTTTCATAAGATTTTCAAGAGATGTATACGAGCCGTCGGCAAGAGCCTCCCGGAGCCTTGGCAAACGCCAGTTAACATAACCAAGTATTACGTTGTCCTGCAGAGAGCATCTTTCGTAAAGCGAGCCCAGCCCTTCGTTGAACCAAGCGGGGATATTTACAAAATCATACCTTACAAGCGCATGCGTCATTTCATGAACCAGCGTTCCCGTTCCGGTTGAAATATTCATCAGCATTGTTTTGGAGCCCGGCTTATAATATCCGAAACGTGATAGGTCGGTATCATCGTAAAGCTTCTTCGCCCAGTAACGGTACGATGCGTCATCTTTGAAAAGGAAAATTACCGTCACATCGGTTGGCTTTGTTTCAAAATAATCGTTGTAGAAACATCCCACCGCTTTATTTATAGTGTTATCAATTATTTTATTCGTCTCCGCTTCACTAAGATTGCTTACGATAAGGAAGTAAGAGTCTTTCACAAATATGAATTCTTCGCCGGCTGATTTTTTTAATTCATTCAGCCGTGTGTCATAATCCAGCGGCAGGGTATCGGCGGAAATTTCAGTCTGAATTTTATTTGTACTTTTTTGTACAGATTCAATCTCAGTCCGGTTGCCGCACATCAACGAGAGTGAAAAAAGCAGGATCGCAAACCTTACCATAACATGGAGCGCTATTAATTAATACAAATATACCACATAAATAAACCCCTCAAAATGAAAGAGGGTAATACTCTACCCTTGCTTGAAATACACTATTATTTTCATTAATATTGCTTTAAATCAAAGGGAATGCCATTGGCGGATAACGCAGAAGAAAATACCAGGGAAGATCAAATATCGGAAAATGGCCCTGAAAATGATGAATTTTCCGACATAGACGACGTAAAATTAGAAGAACTTTCACCCGCAGAGCTCCAGAGGCGCAAAGCTGAATTTGAAAAAGAAGCGCTGCCGCACATGAAGCTTTTGTATAATTACGCCTCAAGAATGACGGGCAACGGCGAGGATGCCGACGACCTTCTTCAGGATACTTATATGCGCGCTTTCAGGTTCTTTCATAAGTTCGAAAAAGGAACTAATTGTAAAGCGTGGTTGTTCCGAATAATGAAGAATTGTTACATCAACAAGTACAGGAAAACCAAAAAGGAACCCTCGAAAGTTGATTATGAAGACGTCCAGAATTTTTATGATTCGATAAGAGATGAAGTTATGGACCCCAACGACCTTGAACACAAAGTGTTCTCGAATTTGTTGGATGATGATTTGATGGGAGCTTTGAATTCTTTACAGGACGATTACAAGACGGTTGTTATTTTGTGCGACTTAGAAGGATTAAGCTACGAAGAGATTGCAGAGTTTTTAGATGTGCCCATCGGGACCGTGCGGAGCAGGCTGCATCGGGGGAGAAAAATCCTACAAAAAAAATTATCAGATTACGCAAGATCTAAGGGGTATGCTGTCGAGTCTGAAGCATAGATTTTCTTTTTTAGCAACAAATAATATACAAAAGCAATGCCTATGGGTGAAAGTACTACTAATTTTAACATCGATGAGTTAATCTCATCTTACATAGATAAGCAAATACGGGATCCGCAAACTGAACAAAAAGTTGAGGAATTACTTAAGCAGGATTTAAATCTCCGCAAAAAGTACCAGTCCGAGCTGCTTACTAAGTCGCTTCTGAAAGCCCGGCTGGGCAGCGTAGAAGTTCCTAACCCTACATTTAGAAAAATTACCGGCGCTATTGACGGCATGATTGCCGATGCTGAGAAAAAGCATGAGGCTCTTGAAGAGCTTCACGCGGACGCCCATCCTATCGCAGTCAGCTCAGGCTTTGGCGAATATCTTCGGCGAATTCTGGCAGTTCCGATAAAGATAGGCCCGGTGCCCGTGCCGAGGTATGCCGCGGCTTTTGTGGTTCTTCTTATGGTTGTGACCGCCGGAGTTTACGTTAACGATGTTACGCAGGGCGCCCCTTCAAATGAAAGGCTGATCGCCGGCTCCGAAAAAAACATCATGAAGCAGGCTATCGAGAATTTCCATAAAATTATGAGCGGCGATATCAAGCCGGCATTCGAATCGAAAAATGCCGCCGATGTGAAAACGTATCTCACAAACAACGCGGGGTTCCCGGTTTACGTGCCCGATATTTCCGATTACAGCCTGCAGGGCGCGCTCTGCAGCGAGTATAACGGACAGAAGCTGGCGCATCTTATTTACAGGTCAGGGGATGACATGATTTATATTTACCAGACGCATTCAAAATGCCTGGAACATAAGGACCTCGAAATTCCCGATGAAGTTAAAGGCGAAATAAATTCTCATAAGTATTTCATGTGCGACCAGGTTGATAAGCAGAACTGTACGCTTACTATTTGGTATAAGGATAAGCTTGTGTGCGCATCGGTATCAAACGTGCCGAAACAGAAAATGCACACCATGTTCGCAAGCTTTAAATAAAAGTAATAATCCCCGCGAAGTCGGGGATCTTGTTTTTTAGGCGTTGTGAAAAAGTATTTGTAGCCGCAACCTTCAGGTTGCGATACACCGTTTAATTTTTTAAGTTAAATTTCTAAATGAAAAAAATAATAATTTTCGCTATAGCCGCTTCAGCGGCTTTTTATTCCTGCTCCAAAGATGACGGCTCTGTTTCCAAAAAGCAGGAAGAGCAGAAAATAAAAACCCAGCAGCAAACCCAGAATAATAACCAAACTCAGCAGCAAAACAACACAAGTAATCCTGCTTCCAGCGTATACCCGGTGAAGAGCATAGGCAATTCTGAGGGTAAAGACCAGTACGTCGATTTTTCATGGGTTGAAAACGGGAAGGAAAAAAAGCTTTCTGATTATAAAGGAAAAGTCATATTGCTGAATTTCTGGGCTACGTGGTGCGGGCCGTGCAAAAAAGAACTGCCTGACCTCTCCAAACTATCAACAGAGCTTGAGGACAAGGATTTTAAGCTTATCGGTATCTCGGTAGATGAACAGTCAGCCGCGGTAGATAATTTTCTGCGCTCAAACCAGCTAAGCTACACCGTGCTGCATGAGCCGAACGAACTTGTGATGAAATATATGTCTGTAAGCGGCCAGAACGATAACGTTATACCGCAAACATACATCATAGATAAGAAAGGGAAGATAGTCGAAACTCTTATCGGCTCCAGAAGCAAAGATGATTTCATGAAAATATTGAATAAATATCTCTGACAATTCAAAGATCAAAGTTCAAAGGTCAAAATGACAATTCAAAAATTAAAATGAGTTGTCATTTTTTTTTGCGGTAATCCTGGTTTTTGGTTTAGGCCGAATTGGAGGGCGGACTGCTTTTTGCTCCCTCCGTAGATTAGGTGTGATGCCTTTTTTCTAACTTGCAACTTGCAATCTGTAACCTGTAACTTTGCCAAAAACATCAACCAGAGGGAGAGAGCATGACCAAAGCCATACCGGCTTCTTTAATTATTTTTATATTTATTTTGATATCCACCTGCGGCTCTGTAACGTGGGCGCAGCCTGATATTAAGTTCTCAGGAGTTTACAAAGGCTACGTTGATACATTCGGCGCCTGCGATTATGATACCGCCAAAGCCGTGGTATATATCAACTATGATACCAGCCCCATGACGATCATATACGATGGCTGTGTGCTTCAGCATTATTCGTATGTGGGCGAAGTTGTTTATTATACCGGCGATAATAAGCAAATCGAGCTCGGCTATTTTGACCTCAGAAAAGGCAAGCTTGGTTTCTATTACCTCCGCATTCTGAACCACTTTTTCTACGGCGAGTCGGCCGGGTACGTTCCGTTCTTCTGGGCCAAAACAGCGGAGCTTGATGTGAACAGCTCGCCGTATAAAGATTACCTTGCCGACTTTCAACAGTTCAAAGATTACTGGAGCGGATTTGAATCCGCATTCTTTAAAAAAGATATTAATAAGCTTGCCGAATATACAAGCTTCCCGCTGACCGATAATACCCAGTACCCGCCGGTGAAAATTGACGAAAAAGATTTCCCGAAGTTCTGCGCCACGCTGTATGATAATATTACGCAGATACGGGGCGGCATGACCGATTACAAAACCGATATGTGGTTCCCAGAGCGTTTTGGCGATAACGACCCGTGCTTTGCAAAATCTTATATGTGGTCGTTCCCGAGTCCCCGCCTCAACTTCACCAAAATAAACGGCGCCTACAAACTTACAGGAGCGTATGAATATGAATAGCCAAAAAAGTGAAAAGTGAAAAGTGAAAAGTAAAACGGCATCCTTCGACTTCCTGCCCGTTTACCCGCCTCCGGAGGGCCTTTGGAGGGGACCTGAGTGTCCGCCCTTTTTCCCTTTAGCATGGCCTCTGGCGCGCCTCTGGAGGGTTCGCCCGTTTACGCGTTTACAATCTTGAATCTGACAATCCTGAATCTGATAATCCCCTTGCTTTTGCAAAACCAACAAATTAATTTTACTGCAAATTACTAGGGGTACAGCCGGAACGCAAGTTTTTGGCTGTGTCCCTTTTTTGTTTGAAAATGAACTAACAGACTCACTAAATGAATTCATTTTGGTTTTCTCCTTTTACTGACTGGGTAACGGCAGTTTCTACTTTCCTTCTTGTAGTGTTTACTGTTTTAATATATCTTGCTGCAAAGAAACAACTAGGATTGCTCGTAAAATCATCTAAATCTGATTTGCTTTTTAGAATTAGGACAGATTTCTTTAGCAAAAAAGAAGCTCTATATTTTATGTTGATTGACCAAGGTCTATTGACTTATCATAATGAGGCCATCTCTTATTTCAAAATTGATAGACAGAAATTGGACAAATACAATATGAAGATTGAAAACGACATTTTGACGGCTTATGAATTAGATAATTATCTTCTTGGACAAATTGAAGAAATTGGTTACTTCGAAAGAAATGCTATAATAACTTTTCAAGATGTTTACCAATTATTTAGTGTTCATATTGAAGCTTGCGGAAATAACAAAGAAATACAGAAATACATTAAGGGTGAGCAATTAAGAGATTCCGAACTATACGTTAATTTTGCGTACATTTATGAGAAGTGCACGAAAGAAACTAAATTAAGGATTGAAAATCTTTAATAAATAAAATTATTAAATAATAAATCAATGATAGAAAACATCAAGAAAGCTTATGAGTTACTTTATAAACCAAAAGGAATAAAGCTATCATCTGGCCCTTCTTACAGAAAAGAAACAGATTTTTTTGATGAATCAGGCAAAAAGGTCTCGATAGGACAGGTATTTTATGATTGTGATTTTGAATTTGGGGGAAAATATTTCCCAATAACATTCATGCTGGGGGATGATATAAATAGAAAAATGAGAGATGCAGTAATTGAACATAACATTGAAGTAATATTATGAGAACGAATCATTTATGCGTGAAATGCCATTTATCATTTTAAGGAAACAAATACTTGAGTATGAACAGAAAAATCAAAGAAAACGAATTACTTCTGAGTGTTGAGGGGGAGATTGAAAGAATAGAAATCACGGACGTATTAGATACATTGAAATGTGCGTCTAATGCGATTAAAGAAATTAATGTGGAGCTTGACCCAATACGGCAGATTGAACTATATGTTGAACCGATTCAAAAGGGAAGTTTTGAATACTTGTTTTTCTTGGCTGACCCTTATGTACTTGCCGGTGGTTTGGCGACATATCATATTGGGAGGGAGATAATCAGCACATTTTTGGATATTATTAAACTTAAGAAACTTTTAGAAGGCGAAGTTCCTAGTAGTATAATAAATGAAGGAGAAAATAATGTCAGAGTTTCAAAAAACAATGGTGATTCATTAGTTGTGAATGGTAATTCAAAGGACGTATATCTTAATAGTCGAATTGTTAACGTGAATATAGAAAAACTATTTCTTTCTTCAACTAGAAGCAGTGATGTTAACGGGATAAGGATAGTTAATGAAAATGAGGAATTCAGTTTAAACCGGGAATTCTTCGAAAAGATGTATTTACCTAATAAAGCACTAGAGATAAATGCCAAGACTAGAGCCGTTATAAAAAACAATGTGCTGCTCCGCATTCACAAATTAGTATTTGAAAGTGGGCCAATGTGGGATTTTTATCTAAAAGGCGAGCGAATTAAAGCGAAGATTTTGGATACTGAATTTTATGAAAGAATGAATAAAGATGAGATTAGATTCAGCAAACATTTAATATTAGATGTACAAATGAGAATACTTCAAGAGTTTGATAACGAATACCAAGTATATAAAGATGTGGGTTACGAAATTTTGCATGTAAATAAACTTGATAAAGGTGTAAGCCAAGAGAACTTGTTTCAATAAATTATTATCTAATAACAGTGAATTTAGAGGTGAAGTATTTATTGTAGATTCATTAATATAATTTAAAAGAATAATGATAAACTTACCAATTCAAATAGAAATACCAAAGCTTTGGGGAGAAAAGAAATTCTCGAAAGATGAATGGGTTCCAATAAATTATTTAGTTGGCCCCAACGGCACCGGTAAATCAATATTTTCAGACACACTTAAAAGCCAATTAATTGGGTTTAATGTCAGACTACTGAATGCCGAGAGACTTTCTGGTTTTGAAAAAAGAGGTTATTCATATTTCGGAGGTGGGAGTTTAGATGCTGGTTATAATTTTAACAATTTCGATACCTTTAAATCTCAGGCCAGAGACTTTGGGTTATCTTCTGATGCTTTTGTTATATTAAAAGAGAAAATAAATTTGAGGCTAAGGATTGAATCGTTTCTATCGGATATTTTCATGAAAAACATTTCATTAGTTGAGAGCGGAGGTTTTTTAATACCTAAAATACAAGACTTAAGAAAGAATATTGTATACGGTCTCAAACAAGAAGAATGTCACGGGCTTAAAGAATTAATTACTCTTTTAACTGTTTTGTATGATGATTCATATAATACATTAATACTAGATGAGCCAGAATTGCATTTACATCCTCAATTTCAATCTTTTTTTGTCAATGAAATTAGAAAACTAGCAGGCGATCCAAGAACAGATCCTTCAAAGAAACTATTTTTCATAATTACTCATTCGCCATATTTCTTGGATCTTAGAATATTAGAGGACCTAAAAAGTGTTCTAGTTTTCCATTATGATAAACCTCCAAGTTACATAAATGAATTGACCGATCATGAGAAATATGTTTTAAATAGATTCATTCCTAGATTTAATACTTATCATAAGCAATTTTTCTTTTCTCCTAATCCAGTATTTGTTGAAGGATATAGAGACCAGCAGATAATAACTTTATTATATGATAAGTTGGACATAAATATTGGGTCATCGGGTTCATGTGTGATAGATGTCGGAGGCAAAGACGATGAAGGTATATTTTTTAGTATATGTAAAAAACTGGAGCTTGATGCGAGGGTGATATCTGACTTAGATGCAGTTTTCTCTGGTAGAATGAGAGAGTCCTTTGAAGCTGATGACAGATGCAATGGTTATGTCACAGAGAACGGGCTTGGGGAAAACATTTCGTCTTTGATTGGGAGTCTAGAATCTAAATTATCGAGGATTGAAGCATTTATCAATGAAAATGATTCAACCAATTTATTGATTTTAGAATTGAAAAACAGACTGTCGGGATTGACAGATATTGATAAGAAGAGGTTAAATATATTATTGTTCTTAATCCATCATAAGGATGATTTAGCCAACTATGTTTCAGCCGAATTAAAACCAGTTGTAGATGATTGTAAAGGTAAATATGATCAAATAAAACTTTCTTTGGAAGAATCAAATGTATTTATTTTGAATGGACAAATTGAAAACTACTATAAGCAATCAACTGTTGATTTATATGAAATTAATAATAAAGATGAGTTGTTTCAAAATGAACGAGAATTCATATTAAACAACAACAAGGAAACACTTGGAACTACCTACCAAGAATTGATTGACATTTTGAGAAAATGCATTCCACTGATTGCGGTAAATGTTAAAAAACACATACAAGTGGAGTTAATCAAATGGATATATATTATACAAAGTGAAGTTGAAAATGGTTACATTAGCTCATTGGATGAAATTAAGGTAAATGCTAATGCAAATTACAGTTTATACAATCAAATATTAGATATCTTGGAATTTCGAATAGAACCCGATAGAAAGTTTTTATGCAAAATTAGAATAGATACCAAATTATTAAAGAATTCTCCGGTAATAGAATTCAATGAAAAAACCGTAGCTTATGATTTTAGAATCCCAGCAGAAGCTTAATTAATTGATAATAGATTATTTAATAGTTTTACTTTTCCTATCCTAACTACTAACCAAGCCCAACACACTCTCCGCACAGTCGTTTATTTTACCTTGACTTCATAAAACTTATGTATTATCTTCGTTTTGCATTATTTGCAGATTATTGTTTTTGTCAAATGGATCTGATAATCATGAAAATTTCCACGCCGACCTGCGACAAATGCGAAAAAAAATGACCGGAAAAATTGTGATTACGAACTGCAAACGCAAAATAAAAATCTTTCGCACGGAACTGCTGACTGTTGGTCACTGAAAACCTTTTTTTTTGGTATCAAATTTTTGTTGTTCTTTCTCATAAGCTGCTGCAAAAATTAAGGGTTACACACATTTTGGCGCTTGTCAAATACGCGGCAAAACTGGTTAAAGAGATACCAATCTGCCTGTTTTACACGAAAAACCCCGGCAAATTTGGTCAAAGAGTAGTGCCTGCTGTGCCGCCGTCTTTTGGATGGGCAGCCGCCTGAATCTAATTAATTGACTCAGATTATTCGATTAAACGCCTCTTGAGGCAGTTTTTAATAAATTGAAAGTGAGGGAAATTTTCCGTAAAATATGCCGAGTCAGTATGTACAATACTGTAGTAGCTAATGGGCTAATGCAGGATGGTAAAAAAGCATCGGGGGAAATGTTCTTCCCTTACTTTGAAAAAATTACTTCGGTGTAAAAAACTAAGCAATGAAGATTGCATAAATGTATAGCCGTCTCCCCCTGACTGGTTTGCCTGTTTACCCGCCTTTGGCGGGCTTTAGGCATGAATGCAGGTCGGGAACAAAGAAGAAATAAAAACCAAGATTCCCGCTTTCGCGGGAATGACAAGTATGCCCGGATGGTGAAATTGGTATACACGCTGCGTTCAGGGCGCAGTTCCGTTATCGGAGTTGCGAGTTCGAGTCTCGCTCCGGGCACATGAAAGAAAATAAAATGAAAGCATATAATGATAAATATTTTAAAGAAGAAATGGACTCTGCTGGAAGATGTAGATGAAAATCTGGTTACACAATTCGCCCAGGATACACGTATACCTAAATCGCTCTCAAAAATTCTGATACGCAGGAAGATAGATTCCAAATCCTCAGCGCGTAAATATTTCGTCCCCGAGCTCGGGCACCTTCACGACCCCTTCCTCATGAAAGGCATGGAAAAAGCCTCCGAAAGAATTATCGAAGTAATTAAGAACAAAGAAAAAATTCTGATATTCGGCGACTACGACGTAGACGGCACCTCGGGCGTTTCGATGTTCCATGTGTTTATGCGCACGCTTGGCATACCTAACGAAGTTTACATCCCCGACCGCTTTACCGATGGCTACGGGCTATCGAACAACGGAATTGATTTCGCCGTGAACCGCGGCATTAAGCTTATTGTGGCTATCGATTGCGGCATTACCGCCGTTGATAAAGTCGAGTACGCTAAGTCGGTTGGCGTGGATATTATTATCTGCGACCATCACCAGCCGCCCGACCACCTTCCCGATGCATACGCTATACTTGACGCGCTTCAGCCGGATTGCAATTACCCGTTTAAAAATCTGTGCGGCACAGGAGTCGCCTTTAAGCTTATACAGGGCGTCTGCAAAAAACTTGATATCGATATTCATACCGAGCTTCTGGATTTTGTGGCTGTTGCCACGGCCGCCGATATGGTGCCGGTGTTCGATGAAAACCGCGTGCTGATACATTTCGGGTTCCGGCAGATAATGGATAATCCGCGCCCCAGCTTCCAGGCTATAATCCGCAATGCGGGGCTGAAGCTCGAGAACCTGAGCGCGTCTAACGTTGTGTTTTCCATCGGGCCGCGCATAAACGCCGTGGGAAGGCTGGGAGACGGCACACGCGCGGTCGAGTTCCTGAGCTGCGATGACATCACAAAAGTAGATGAGCTTGCCAACGTGCTTGAAGAAGAGAACGCGAACCGCAAGAAAATTGACAGCGATATATACCTGCAGGCGCAAAACGCATACGAGTTTTACCGCAACGGCGCCATAAAAGAACATGACGACAACGTGGCTATTGTGCTTCATAACCCCGACTGGCACCCGGGCGTGCTTGGCATTATTGCCTCAAGAATGGTCGAGAAATATTACCGCCCGTCAATTATATTAACCTCGTTCAACGGCTATGCCAAGGGCTCGGCGCGCAGCGTAAGCAATTTTAATATTTACGACGCTATTAAGCGCACCAGCGAAGAGTGCACGGCTGTGGTGCAGTTCGGCGGGCATTTCCATGCGGCAGGCATCGAAATTGAGGCGGATAAAATAGATGAGTTCCGCGATACGTTCAACCGCGTCGCCAAAAATATGATAGACGGTTCGCTCATCGGGCATGATATGCTTGTGCCTGAAATTAAGATCGACAGCGAGCTTGATATAAACGAAATTAACCACCGCTTTGTAAAGATACTGAAACATTTTGAACCGTTCGGGCCGGGCAATATGACGCCCATATTTGTTACTTATAATATGCAGGTGATTGGCGAGCCGAGGGTTTATAATAATTCAACGTCGGTGTTCAAGGTGCGGAAAAATAATACTCCGACAAACGGAGAACCAAAGGCTTTCGGGCATGATAGTTTTGTTTTTGACTGCGTTTACTACCAGTCGCCCGGAGTTACGGATGATGACAGGATACATATTAAATCGGGGGACAAGATCGACCTCGTGTATTCTGTGGAAGAGAATCACTGGAACGGAATTACAAAAACGCAGTTCAGGGTGCGTGATATAAAGCCGGTATTGAAGAGCGAGTGAAAATGATACCTCACCCCCTCTGTATCTCCCCCGTGCCAAAGGCCCGCCAAAGGCGGGTAAACAGGCAAGCCTGTTAGGGGCAGACGGTTATGGTGGATATTCTTTTTGGCCCCGTACCGCGTGGCGCGGCAGGCGCTAGGGGCGACATATTAGTTCCGAAATTAATTTATCTGAAAATTTTAACAAGTTATAAATCTTATGTCGGGTCATTCTAAGTGGTCAAAAATAAAACGTAAAAAAGGGGCGAACGATGCCGCGCGCGGCAAGATGTTCACCAAGATCATTAAAGAAATTACCGTAGCTGCGCGCCTTGGCGGCGGCGATACGGAAGGCAATCCGCGCCTGAGGCTTGCCGTTCAGAGCGCAAAAGCTGAGAACATGCCTTTGGATAATATCACGCGCGCTATCAAAAAAGGCACGGGCGAGCTTGAAGGCGTTAACTACGAAGAAGTTACTTACGAAGTTTACGGGCCGGGCGGCGTTGCGCTTATAGTGGAATCGCTTACCGATAACCGCAACAGGACGGTCGCCGACCTGCGTCATTTAATTTCGCGCAATAACGGGAATCTGGCGGAGTCGGGCGCCGTGAGCTGGAATTTCGTCCGCAAGGGAGTCATTACTATCTCCAAAGGTTCATTCACCGAAGACGACCTGATGAACGTTATACTTGATGCGGGCGCCGATGACCTGGTACAGGAACCGGATTATTTTGAGGTCACGTGCACTGTTGAAAATTTCGGCAAGGTGAGCAAGGCTGTTGAATCATCGGGACTGGCGGGATTAAAAATTGAGCACGCTTCTTTGCAATACGTGCCGAAGACCACAACCAAAGTGGACGGCAAAGTAGCCGAGCAGACGCTGGGGCTCATAAGCGCTCTGGAAGACAGCGACAACGTTCAGAATGTATATTCAAACGCCGATATAGATGAGAAGGTAATGGAACAAATAGGAGCCTGAGTTAATGATCATTCTCGGAGTGGACCCCGGGACGCTTTTTACCGGGTATGCTGTTATAGGCGGAGTGAACGAGAAGCTCACGCTGCTTGAAAGCGGCGTTATTAAAATGCCGCCATCCAGCAAGCTTCCGATGAGATTAAAACAGATCTACGATAAGCTCGTCGAGGTGATAGAGATACATATCCCCGACGAGTTTGCTATTGAAACGGCTTTCTACGGGAAGAACGTGCAATCTACTTTGAAGCTTGGCCATGCGAGGGGAGTATCGATACTCGCGGCTGTTAACAAAGAAATTCCGACTGCGGAATATTCGCCGCGCGAAGTTAAGAAATCGGTTACCGGCGCCGGCAACGCATCCAAAGAACAGGTAAGGTATATGATCTGCCAGATATTCAAAATAAAAAAGCCGCCCAAACAGCTTGATATATCGGATGCGATAGCGGTAGCAATGTGCCATCATAACAAATTATCAAATATAAAATCTTCCAAATACTCTTTGAATTGGAGTGATTACGTTGAGAAAAATCGCAACGCGGGTGAGAAGGCAGGGATGACTGATCAAATTGCAGAATCAAAATTTAATACCTCACCCCCCGACCCCCTTTCCATGTGGAGAGGGGGAGACGCACCGCAGGTGCGGCGGGGGAGAGGTTAAGAAGGAGCAAGCTTAATTCAAGTGGCTATACACTTTTCGCTTACATGATTGAATATATAAAAGGTATATTAATTTCAAAAAAACCGACGGACGCTGTTATTGAGTCCGGCGGGATTGGATATAATATCCATATTACCCTTGCTGCGTTTGATATGCTGGGCGGCGAGGGCGATGAGGTAAGGATTATTACGCATCTGCATATTAAAGATAATCCGTTTGCGATGGTGTTATACGGGTTCACCAATGAGAATGAACGCGAATGTTTCAGACAGATAATTTCCGTTTCCGGCATAGGTCCAAAGACGGCGCTGAGCATATTATCCGCTATTCCATATAAAGAATTTACGGAGCTTATTGCGCAGGGGAATTACCTGCCGCTTACTTCAATAACGGGAGTGGGAAAAAAGACGGCCGAGAGGCTCGCGCTTGAACTGAAAGATAAGCTGGTGAAATCCATCGGCGAAATGGCGATGCCTAACGTAATTGGCGGTAAATTTGCTGAGCTTGGCAGGGCGGCAGAAGTAATATCCGCGCTGGTTTCGCTGGGTTACAGCCGCCTGGAAGCTGACAGAATGGTGAAAACAGTTTCATCCCGCAGCGGGTTTATGGAAATGCGGGTTGAAGATATTATAAAAGAAGTCCTTCGGGGAAAATGATCATTCTTCGAATTCCATTTTTTCTATCTCCTCGATAGGCACGGGATAATTTTTGCTGAAGCAGGCGTCGCAGTACCCGATCTTTTCGCCGCCTTCATCTGTTCCCTGGGGTACTGATTCGTGAAGCTTCTTAAGCGATAAGTACTCGACTGAATCAACCTGAAGTTCCTCTTTGATCTTTTCGAGGTCGGCGTCACATTGGTTTGCAATGAGTTCTTGCGGCGAGGGGAAATCCATCCCGTAATAACACGGCGAGATTATGGGAGGAGATGTAATTCGTAAATGAATAGATTTTGGCTTAGCTTCTTTAACAAGCTTAACCAGCATCTTAGCGGTGGTCCCGCGGACGATTGAATCGTCCACTATAACAACCACACGGTCTTTTAAAACTGATTTAACGGTATTGAACTTAGCCTTAACGCGTATCTCGCGGTTATTCTGCCCGGGTTGAATAAACGTTCTTCCGATATAATGGCTTCTTATGAGCCCAAGCTCAAGCTTGATGAACGGGTTTGTTTTGATGCTCTCGGTTAGGTAACCCAGCGTAGCGGTATTGCTGGAGTCAGGTACGCTTATGACCACAACTTTTTTATCTTCCTTTTCCGAATGCGGCGCGGGTTTTTCTATTGCCAGGTTTTTACCGAGCTTTCTTCTTACTTTATCTACCGTGTGCCCGAATATTGTGGAGTCAGGGCGAGAGAAATAAATGTATTCAAATATACAGTGCCTTGTTTCCCCCGAGTTCTTTATAAAATATGATTTTTCTTTGCCGGTAGCGACGACTTCTTTATCTATCATAATAACTTCGCCGGCGCGGATATCGCGCACATATTCGGCGCTGATAATATCGAACGCGCTGCTCTCGGAAGCAAACACATAGCTTTTCCCCAGCTTGCCCATGCACAGCGGGCGGATAGAATATGGGTCCTTGATAGCGAACAGTTTGTCATCAGCAAGAAGCACAATCGAATATGCGCCTTTGATCATCCGGCATGACTCCAGAATTTTGTCTATGAGCTCTTTCTGTTTTGAGCGCGCTATCAAATGCAGAAGTATTTCGCTGTCGGTGGTCGTCTGGAATATGGCGCCTTCGTTCTGAAGGTAATCCCTCAGATATTTTGTATTGGTGAAGTTGCCGTTATGCGATATCGCAAAAAAGCCGTCTTTATAATTCACTTTGAAGGGCTGAATATTGCTGCGGCTATCCGATGCGCCTGTTGTCGAATAGCGGTTATGGCCGATGGCCGCTGTTCCCTTTAATACGTTTGCCAGAATATTCTGGTTGGCAAAAACATTAAGCACAATGCCGTGCCCTTTATGGATATTGAACCGGTACTTGTTCTTTTCGGGAACGTATTCGGATGTGCATATCCCTGAGGCTTCCTGCCCGCGGTGCTGAAGGGCATGGAGCCCGTAATATGTCATTACGGCCGCCTCGGGATGGTTGTATATCCCGAACACGGCGCAGTTGCTTTTTGGCTTATCGTCGCCGTCGAATGTATCTTTATTTTCTGAATCCGGATCGTTATTGATAGCGTTCATCTTTTTTATTTGTTGTTTAAAACACGTATATGATTTGAAAAAATCCATCCTTTGCCGCCAAGCCAGCACTCGACCCTGTAGATACCGGGCAGCTTGATCTCCCACGCGCCTTCCATGGCGTGCAGCTGGCTTATCTGTTTCCCGTTGTGTATAAGCTTCATGACGGCTTCTTTAGGAAGCAGCGCCTTAAGTAAAACTCCGCCCCCGTCTGTAATTTCTATCCGGTCGCCCGTCATATAATTCTTTCCTTTGTACTCGCCGTAAAACCTGAATCCTTTGGCATTGCCGTGGTAGTAATTAGAAAAGAAACATCTTCCGGTCTGGAGCGATCTCAGAATATTTTTCTTTGAAATCTCGAAGGTTTTTTTATCGTTCTCTTTAATTTCATCGTCCATTAAAACGTGAGTTCTTATAGACTTGAACAAAACTTTATACGCGAAAATTTCGACTTCGAAAAAACCAAGTAAATTCTGCTTTAGGGCGTGAGCGTCAACGCCGCCGATGCCTGTGACGTGTTTTTTTACGGATGCCCTATCCCATCTTTCCATAGTTTTGGGGTTTGGCGCGATAATAGATTTGAGGGGGTGCAGAAACCTGTCAAGCTTGTTTGTGTCATCAACGCCTTCGATCCACTCGCTCATATGATTCCAGACTTCAATGCCGGTAAATTCATCAGCTTCTTCATCGGTCCAAGGGTAAGGCGGATGTTCAGGCAAATGACTTCGGGTTTCATCAGGGTGCGCGATAAAACCAATTCCGCCTTTTTGGCCAATTAGCTTTACGTATTCTTTAGCCGGAAGCTTGCAGCCAAGCTCGCCTGATTCCAGTACAGTATATGAGCCTATAACTTCATCAACCCCGAATGCAAGGTAATGATTTTTATTATCAACGTCGTTTACCTCATACCCAATTATCACCATCACGTTGTTGAGCCATTTTTCAAATCCGTCTGTTTTGGGCTTTAAAGTGTTATGATCGGTCATCATGATAAAATCAAGCCCTGAATCATATGCAGCTTTCGCTATATCTTCTATCCTGCCTGTACCATCTGAATAAACGGAGTGAATATGCACTGCCCCAACATATTCGTACATAAACTTTCTTGTGTTGTAATTTTATATTAACTTTGGAAGAAACGACCTTGAATTACAAAGATAACTTTAATTGAATTTAATAGAAATGACTAATTGAAGGCGCTAAAAGGAAAATATCTCAGAAAATTAATTGTTGTTTCCTGCCTTGTTATGCTTACAGCCGGCCTTCATAACTCACGGGGACAGGTAAAGTCGCCTCACCCTGTTTTGAAATGGTCAACGTGGGCTTTGATGCAAGCCATACCGTCGTTCACTGTCTTCGAGGACAGGAACGTAAGCAATTCGGGGTTAAGATTCGGGCTCCAATGGCAGGTTACTCCAATATCATATTCCTTCAACGCCAACAAATATGTTTCGAAATTCAATTTCTTTTTTATCGAGCCGGAGAAGAGATTTTCAGGTTCTTTTGAGTCATTTTTTGAACCGGAATTTGCGACAGGCGAATTCAAATATGCAGGCATAAAAAGATTCATGTATAAAGCAGGCGGCAGAGTTGTTCTGCCGGTGGCTCAAAGAGGCGAGTATCTTTCATTTTCCCTCGGCGCCGGATATTACAACCAACAAAATAACGATGGCAGAAATATTGGCGGAGTAACTTATGAAGCGGCAGTATATTCGTTTTTCGGAATGCTGGGATTGAAATTTAATTATAATCAGAATGCGCCGAGCAAATATAACATTGGAATTTATATAAAGTATTTTTAATAATATTGAGTTGAAGCATATCAGAGTAAATATTCTATTAGGAATTAGTCTATTCTTCCTGCTATTAAGCCAGTCGTGCAATATGTTCTATATTGCCGTAAGGAACGTCCCCATTTTTTTCGAGGCGCCTGAAAAGGTAAAGGATAAGATAAAGGATCCTATTAAGGATAATGTGCGGCTCTCGGTTTTGTGGATAGGGCACTCAACGCTGCTGATCCAGATGGATGATAAAGTAATTATAACCGACCCGTTTTTGACGGAAACAGTGGGCGAGTTTGCGCGGCGAGTAGTGGAGCCGGGAATTGATATTGACAACTTACCTAAATGCGATATTATATTGCTCTCACATTCACATTTTGATCACTTGAGCTTTGGAAGCCTGGATATAATAGAGAAGAAAAGTCCGGAAGCTGCGCTGGTTTTTCCTGAAGGAATGGAGAACCATCTGCCAAATTACAAATTTGATATGATCAGAATGAAGAATAACGGCGGCTATTCATATGGGATAATAGGGGAAAGTAAGATAATTAAAGGGATTAAAGTCACAACTGTATATGCCCAGCATTGGGGCGGCAGGTATGGACTCGACGGATTTGTGTGGGCCGATAACGCTTATACTGGATTTATTATGGAATACAACGGCATGACAGTTTATTTTGCAGGCGATACAGGTTATGATGACGAAAAATTCAAACAGCTTTCCGAAAAATTTAATATTGATGTTACGCTTATTCCTATTGGGCCATGCGCTGATTGCTACCAGTGCGGAACCAGGGGGCATGTTTTCCCGCCGGATGCGGTCATGATCTTTAAGGACCTGAAAGCAAAATGGATGGTACCGATCCATTACGGGACGCTGGAATTTGCTCAGGCAGATCCGAATGAACCGCTGAAAGCTCTAAATAAAATAATCGAAGCGGACTCTCTGCAGGATAAAATAAATATTTTGAAGATAGGGGAGCAGAAGATTTATTACAGCAATTATTGAGATTCGATTTTAATCGAATCGAAATCCCGCTTGCGGGACTAATGACTAATTACTAATGATGGAAGGCAGAAGGCAAAAGTAAAAAGGCAGAAGGCAAACGTGAAACTTGAAACGTGAAACGGCAAACGGAAGAAGGCAAAAGGCAGACGGCAAACTCAATAAGTGACAAGAAAAAACAAAACAAATAGCGGCGAGCCCGCTTTTGCAGGAATGACATATTGTATAAAAAGACAAAGCCCGCCATTTTAAAGCGGACTTTGGGGAGGTAGATGAGGGGAACAAAAAACTTATATTCTTTTCCAGTGTCCCGGAATCCATACCAGTCTATGATGATGAGCGCGCCTGTAGCGACCATCTACCCAGACTGCCGGCCATAACGGACGGGGCACAACCGGCGCGCCAATTACCACTTCAAAACGGGGACCGGCGAGCGCTGCATCTCCGGTTGCAAGAAAGGCAACAGTTAACATAATCACAGCTAGAATTGTTTTCGCGAATTTCATGCTTATCTCCATTAGAACTTAGTTTCTATTCTTCATTTGAGAGTTAGACATGATGTGAACGGAAAAGTTTAACCCCTTTCAGGTTTTGTTACATAAAATTACAAACGACGAATTATGCTTGTATTCGGCTGTTCTTAATGCAAAACGAGGTTTTTTAACAGGGAAGAAATTAAGATGCTATGTAAGCAGATGTTTAAGCTTAAATGAAAGATTGACAAGGATCAGCGGCAGCTGAACGTTCTGAGTAATTAACTTATCGGCTTCTTCAAGCTCGGTAATGATGCCGTATATATCTGAATTCGGATAATTTTTATTGAATTTGCGCAGGCGGTCGACAATATCGAAATTCGAAAGATTGGTCTCGTTTGAGTATTTTATTTTCATTAGATCTCTGAACCATGCATTCATGAAAAAAAGAAAATGACGCAGTTTATCTTTCTCGCTTTTTGATCCCATGTTACGGCTGATAAGAACCATTCCGGCGTAATCATCTTTCAAAGTAGCGACCAGATAATCTAAAACGGATTCTCTTATCTGAGTTATTCCTAATTCAAGCAGTTCAAGCGCCCGAGTATAACTTCCAAAGCTTAGTTTTGACGCAAGTTCAATTTCGCTCACAGCGTACCCGGCGCCGTTACTGATTATTTTGTTCTTTACCTGTTCTTCCGTAAGCGGTTCAAAAGAAATATTCTGGCAGCGGCCAATAATAGTAGCCGGGAGCGAGCTGACCTTGGACGTTGTAAGTATAATCAGGCTCCGCCTGGGGGGTTCTTCAAGGACCTTCAGAAGCGAGTTTGCCGCTTCCTGCCTCATCTTTTCAGCTTCCGAAATAAGAAATACCTTGGTCGATGTTCCTGAAGAAGCCAAATAAATTTTGCTGACCAGTTCCCTGATGCTGTTAATGCGGATATTATTTGCGTTTGGGAGTTTTATCCTGTGATACGGGTCGGCGGCTTTCCGGTCAAGTTCTTCCAGGTACAGGTCAAAATCCGCTCCGCTTAAAGATTCAAGGGGGTCCGAGCCCGTTTGTTCAGAGCGCCCAGAAGGCAGCGCGCATATAAAACGCAACAGGTCAGATTTTAACGAATCTATCTTTTTACAGTTTTGGCAGACGCCGCAAGCCTCATCTCCGTTTTGGACGTTTGTACAATTGAGAAGTTTGGCAAACTCTATTGCAACGGCGTCTTTTCCAATTCCGTCAAGCCCCCGGAACAGGTATGCATGGGGGGCTTTGCCGCTCTTATAAACTGACCGAAGTTTGGAAATTACTTTTTCCTGTCCTGTTATATCTTTCCACATAACGCCGCTAGAATGCATTCCCTAAGCCAAACTGAATGGCGTAGAGAGGTTTAACAAAAATGTCCCTGAAGCTGTTTTGGAAAAGCCATTTCTTTCCGTCATTTCCGCCCGGGTCATAAAGGCGGAACCCTACGTCGATTCTCACGGGCCCAACAAATGTGTAATAACGCACGCCAAAACCTATGGCGAGCGATATTTCTCTCAACTGAAACTGCTTATGCGTTTCCCAAACGTTTCCGTAATCCAGAAAATATACTGTTCCGAAATTCTTCATGAAATTTGTATTCGAGTTGAAATTCATCCACCTCAATTCGAATGAGCCTTCGAATAAAAACTTGCCGCCGTTAAGTTTATTGTCAAGTATGCCGTTGTCCTGAGCACGCCATCCCCTGACGCTGTTTCCGCCGCCGCTGAAAAACTTGTACTGGGATTGAATCGGCACAAGATTCGGATTATTCCCATATTCCATTATATCCCCGATTCGGTTGCTCATAGCGAATATTTTGCTGGCTATGCCTCCAGAGATATCAAAATAGAAATAGTTCACAAGGTAGATCTTCAGGTACTGCGAATAATCTATATTATTTTTGAATTTGTTCAATAAAAACGGAATTAACCCGGCGTCTTCTATAGTAAAAGAATGATAGAACCCGCCGCTTGGATTAAAAACATTATTTGTATTGTCATGGGTGGCGTTAAATCCGACAACGGCATTCAAAAGGTTCTGAATAGAATCCTGTTTAATATGTATATTGTTATCAGGTTCATCATCAGCCTGTTTATATTTCGTTCTTACCAGGTCAGTGGTCAGGTAAGCAGAGAGCGTTTTGTAGAAAACCCACGGCCTTGTTTGGTAATTCAGCGTTATGGAATTACTAATGATGAAATACTGTTTAATTACGCTGAAATTCTTAAACAAAGTAGTAAGGCTTACGTTGCCCGTTACGTTATCCCTGAACAAATACGGCTGGAACAGGCTTGTAGTGAGGCTGACCTCGTTAATGTCTTTATTGTGATATAATGGCTCCAGGTCAACCGAGAAAACTCTGCCGCCTCCGAAGAAGTTTTTATCGTCATACTGCAATCCTCCGCCAAAATAAAAATAATTATCAATCTGTTTCCCAACAATGCTCGGGGTTACCTGGTATTTTGTATTGAGCGAAATATTCACAACATGATATACTTTTCTTGAGCTTTCAATAACGGTATCTATCTGAATCCTTCCGAGCTGAACAATGGCCAGTTTAGTCAGGTTTTGTTCGCTTTCAACAAGCAGTTCTTTGCTATAAACATCTCCTTCTTTAAATTTCATTTCCCGCAGTACAATGTCAGTATCTATCTTATACTTGTTGTCGGCTATATTAACGCTTGTTTTACCGAAATAATAAATTTTATCGGCTCCGGCAAAAGTAAGTTTCACCCGCACCTTATTATTGAAATCAGGGTTTTTTTGAACTTCGCGGGAGTATTTGGCAATTTCGGTCCTGTAGGTTGTATCCAGACGGGCGTTCAGGTAACCGTTGTCTTGAAGAATATCAAGTATCCGGTTTGATTCGTTTGTCGTATTGGCTTTCATATAAAAGTCGCCGGGTTTTATCAGCCTGTTTGTATTTATCTGCGTCTTCAGGTTTTCGGGTACTTTACCGAGCCCGTCAATCAGGATCTCCCTGACGGTATACCTGCTGTTTTCTATGATCGTAAACTTAATATCTGCTTCGTAGTTTACGTTATCATAAGCAACGTCGGTATCTACCAGCGCGTCAAAAAAGCCGTTGTCGAAGTAAAATTTCTTAAGCCTCTGGCGGTCGCGTTCGAGCTCATCCTGGTTAAAGTCAAGGGTTTTAGGAAGAACCATCGCTTCTTTAAGAACATCTTTATCGAAAGATTTGGTTGTTTTGAAATCAAATTCAAAATCGCTTATAGTGTAGCTTACGGGAGAGGCAAAAGAGCTCCCGCATTCAGCAAAAAGAAACGTCCATGCCGTCAGCGCGAAGAATAAAATACAAGATTTTGAATTCTGTAATTTCACAAAGAGAAGAGTAATATAAAGAAAACCCCGAAGTATCGGGGTTACATTAGTCAATAGTAAACTGCCGGATCTTAAAAATCCTTTTCTTCATCGTCATAGAAGAAATCTTCTTTAGTCGGATAGTCGAGCCAGATCTCTTCTATACTCTCGTACGGTTCATCGGTATCCTCAAGTTCTCTGAGGTTTTCGATAACTTCCTGCGGGGCCCCGGTCCTTGTTGCATAATCGATGAGCTCGGCTTTATTTGCCGGCCATGGCGCATCGTCCAAAAAAGAAGCGAGTTCCAGAGTCCAAACCATGTTTTGAGTCTCCTTTTTATATATTAATAGTTGTTTTGGTTCTTTTTCAAGTTTGGAAATATTTGTCTTAATATTCTTTTTAATCCCTTAACCTTGGATCGAGAGCGTCGCGTATACCCTCGCCAACTAAATTATAAGCAACAACAGTTAAAAAAATCATGAAGCCGGGGAAAACTGCAAGCCACCACGCGCTTGTTGCGCCTCTTGCTTCTGAGAGAACCGAGCCCCAGGTGACGGTTGTCGCTTTAACGCCGAACCCTAAAAAGCTTAAAGCCGCTTCCACAAGGATCGCGCCCGCAATCGAGAATGAGGCTGAGATCAAAACCGGGGCAATCGCATTTGGAAGCACATGCCGGAATATAATGCGCATGTTTGAGAGACCCAGCGAGGTAGCGGCGGAAACATAATCCATGCTGCGCACTTTCAGTATCTCGCCTCTCACAAGTTTGGTGTTGCCCGTCCAGCTTGTAAGTCCAATAGCCGCCATAATATACCAGATGCTGGACCCGTAAAGCGCGACTATGGTAATAATTAAAAAGAACGCGGGAAACAGCTGCATTATTTCAACAAACCTCATAATCATGAGATCGGTTTTGCCGCCGTAGAACCCTGATAGCGCGCCTAAAATTACGCCGATAAATATCGAAATACCTGCGGCTACAAATCCTACCGATAACGAAATCCTTGAACCATGTATCAAGCCGGAGAGAACATCCCTCCCAATTCCGTCTGTGCCCAGGTAGTGCCCGGTAGCTATAGAAGGCCCGGCGCTGCTGTTATACAGGTCCACATCCGAAGGAAAAAACCTGATCGGCGGCCATATGGCAGTCCCTAATTCCAGAGACTTATAATCAGCATTTAGGAATTCAGGTTCCCACTTTGCGATGCCAAGACTGACCGCATAATCTTTGAATACCGGGAAAAATGACTCGCCTTTATAACTGCAATAAATTGGCTTATCATTTGCGAGCAAATCGGCAAATAACGCTATCCCGACCAGGAATAAAACAACATAGAAGGCGCCAACTGCAAGCTTATTTTTCTTAAACTGATGTTTAACAAGCGACCAGTAAGTTTGGTCAACCCCTCCGTGTTTGCCGGTCATATCTTCTTCCGGCACGTCGTTTCCCGGAGTCACAACTGTTTGTGGGGTTGGGCCCACCATCATCTGGTTTTCGGATTCGAACTCTCTTTCTGGAACTTTTCTATCTGGCATAAATAAATAATTATCCTATTTCTTTGTAAAAGCAATTCTCGGATCGACGAAAGCATACAAAATATCTACTAAAAGCAGGCCAAGCATTGTCAGAACGGCAGATAATACCAGTTCTGCCATGATCAACGGATAATCTCTTGCAATGAGCGCCTGGAACGCAAGCTGCCCGACTCCGGGAATGCTGAAAATGGTTTCAACTATAACGCTTCCGCCTATTAATCCCGGCAGTATGCCGCCAAGCAGTGTAATAATAGGTATCAGTGAATTCCTGAGCGCGTGTTTCATCACGACCGTTTTTTCTTTAAGCCCTTTTGCGCGAGCGGTCCTTATATAGTCCTGCCTTATCACTTCAAGCATACTTCCGCGCATCTGCCTTGATAAGAACGCAAAGCTGGCCAGCGCAGAGGTAGTTATAGGCAGTATCAAATGATATATCCTGTCCCATATCTTTGCAAAGAAGCTCCAGTTATCTGAGCCTAAGGTAGTTAGGCCCGATGTCGGGAACAGTTTTATGTATTCAACATTCGCCAGGAAAACTATAGCCATTGTAGCTACCCAGAAATCCGGAAGAGAATATAACACAAAAAGAATGAAAGTTGAAATCCTGTCTCCCACACTATATTGCCTTGCAGCGGAATAAATTCCTATTGGAATAGCAATAAGGTAAGCCAGGCAGACCACGACAAAATCGATAGAAGCGGTTATCGGGATTCTCTCGGCGATCTTCGCCATAACCGGGCGGTTATCAACAAATGAATTGCCAAAATCGCCGGTGGCCATGTTTCCCAGCCAGATCGCGTATTGCGTATATATTGGCTTATCAAGACCCCATTTCTTTTTATAATACTGTTTGGCCTGTTCATTCATTTGGCTTTTTTCATCGGCCTTCATATTCTCATTGCTGACGCCGACTTTAAGCTCAGTAGGATCGCCCGGCGCCAGGTGCGAAATCGCGAATGTTATCAGCGTTATCGCAATCAGCGTCGGGATAAACAGCAAAATCCTTTTTATAACATATTGAGTCATAGAAAAATCTCTGTATTAATTCAGGATAATCATCAGTTGTTCATGTTCTGCGCATACTTCTGCGAGCCTTTTGGAACCCACCACTCGTTATATGAGGGACTTGGCTGAATATTGTACCATCGTGCATTCTTAAACCTTGCATCGTAAATATACCTTGATTTGCCGCTCCATAAGAACGTGTAAGGCTGTTCATCATATATAACCTTTTGCCATTTTTTCAGAATGTCTACTCTCTTTCCTTCATCCATTTCGTTTTTGTAAGCCATTATCAGTGAATCGCTTACGGGATTGTTGAAGCTGATGTAATTGCTTCCTTCGCCCTTGGACTGGCTGGAGTGCCATATCTGGTAGGGGTCGGGAGGCGCTGTTGGCGAAGTCCATGCAGAATATGTCGCATCAAACTCATGTTTCTTTGTCTTATCAAGATACACAGACCATTCTATTTCCTGCAGGTCAGCCGATATTCCGACCTTTTTAAGAGCTTCAATCACAACGAGGAGAATTTGTTTCCTGATCGGGTTATTGAAGATAAGAAATGTAAATTTGAAATCCATTTTCTTCCCGTTTATTACTTTATCCAGCACTCCGTCGCCGTCGGAATCTTTCCATCCTGCTTCTGATAGAAGTTCCTTGGCTTTTTCCGGGTCATAATTTATTACAGGCAGGTCTGTATTCAAATATTTTGTGTTTTTGTAGAAGACGTCAGATTGTATCATTACGGCGTCTCCGAATAGTATCTTGTCGATAATGGTTTTCCTATCAACAAGCATTGAGAGCGCCATCCTTACCTTCTTATCCTGGAACAGGGGGTTAAGTTCATTCCATGCAAGGTAAGTATATGAAGGTTCCGAGGGCCTTGCTTTGACAAGCTTAAACTGTTCGGGGTTTTCGAGATTCTTGTAGAAATCGAGCGGCGGAATAACGTACATAGCGTCAACTTCTTTGTTCTTCGCGCTCACAAGAGCCGCCGAATTATCCTGAATAGTCTTGAATATTATTTTGTTAGGATAATTCGGGATACTTGCCACATCCCAATAATTCGGATTTCTTCTCAAAGTCATTTCCTGGCCGGTTTCCCATTTTTCAAAAATATATGGACCTGAACCTATGAGGTACTTTGCGCTTCTGGAAACCTCCTGTGAGTTAATAAAATCTGCATACTTTTGTAAACCGGCAACCTTAGAGGCTGTGGAAAAATCCTTCAGATCATCCCATGATACCTTATCTAAAACTCCCTGCGGGTCCAAAACATGTTTGGGCATTATCGCAAATGAACTCAGGTAATATATCCCGCGCCATGACGGCTTGAGCATTGTGAACATTACTGTGTACGGGTCGTTGTTAACCAATTCGACTTTCTCGACAGGCTCAAAGTAATTCCTCAAAGGCGCATCGTCTATGAAAGGAACCTTGATGGCTTTCAGTGAAAATATTACATCTTCTCCCGTAAGAGGCTTGCCGTCTGAAAATGTTACGTTTTTCTTTAGATGGAAAGTGTATGTGTGGTAATCCGGAGAGATTTCCGGCATATCGGCCAGCCATGGTATTAAATCATAGGTGATTTTATCCTGGTTAAGCAGAGTTTCGTAAATATAAGAATCGTATTCCTGAGCGCTTGCATCATTGGAGACTATCGGGTTCATCTTTTCAGGGTCGGCAATTTCTCTTATTACGACCCAATCTCCTGCAACAGCTCCGGCCGTATCAACCGGGGCAACTGCAACATCATCCATTTTATTGTTATTTGTATTTTGATCAGGGCCCTTTTTACCGCATGACGTGAAAATTACTAAAGCTATGATGAGACCGGAATAAAGTGAGGGCTTTAGAATATTTCTTAGTTTAAACATAGGAAAGATATATAAAAAGTTTTCAAAAAATGAGTATTTTGTGGAATTTCTGGACGCAATTTATCTATAATATTCTTATTTTCAACTGAAAAATGCCGTACTATAGGGCGCAAATTCCCGCCTGAGCCTGTATTCCAAATTACCTTAATTCGGCGTTTGGAATTTCTGCGCATTCCTGGGCACCCACCACTCAGTTAGCTGATATGAAGTAAGCGGCGTCGGGTACCATCTCACATTCCTGAATCGTTCGCCATAAACATATTTAGCCTTTGGAGTCCATGTAAATGTATAGACCTGGTCGTCATAGAATATTCTTTGCAGCCTTTTGATTATCTCAATTCTCTTTGCTTCATCAAACTCCTGCCTGTACTGAACCATCAGCGAATCAGCTTCGGGATTCTTATAACTTATGAAATTGCTTCCCTCGCCTTTGCTCTGAGACGAATGGAATATCTGGTATTCATCCGGCGGATAGTCGCTGAGGATCCATGCTCCCATAGTGGCGTCAAACTCATGTTTCTTGGTTTTATCAAGGTAAACAGACCATTCAAGGGTCTGCACCTCCGCCTGGATTCCGACTTTTTTCAGTTCATCTATCAGAACAAGTATCGCCTGCTTTCTAGATTCGTTAGTGTTCAGCAAATATGTAAACTTAAAATCAACCTTTTTACCGTCTATCATTTTGTCAAGCACGCCGTCGCCGTCGCTATCGATCCATCCGGCTTCGGTCAGCAGCTGTTTAGCTTTTGCCGGGTCGAACGGGATCTCGGGCAGGTCGGGGTTATAATGTTTCTTATCCTGGAAATAGACCGGGCCCTGGATAGGCACAGCCATCCCGAAATGAATTTTGTCAATAATAGTTTTCCTGTCAAGAAGGTATGCAAGCGCCCATCTTACTCTTACATCGGCAAAGTACGGCCTGTTCATATTATAGCCTATATAATCAAACCTTGGTTCTGTCGGGTCGGCTTTTTTCATATCATACTGTTCGACGTTCGCCAGCGTTTTTGCATAATCGATAGGTTTCATCAGGTAAAGAAGATCAATTTCCTTATTCTTTGCGGCTACCACTGCCGCAGATTCGTCCTGAATAACCTTTGCGATGATCTTTTCCGGATACGCCATGCCGAAGTTGCCGCTCCTGTTCCAGTAGTTTTCGTTTCTCCTGAACTCTACGGTCTGGCCGGTATCCCATTTGTAAAATACATACGGCCCTGAGCCAATAAGATATTTCGGATTGCGGTTCATATCCTCGGAATTAAAAAAATCAGCGTACTTTTTCAACGCGGCGTTCTTTTGTGCTGCGTTCATGTCGGCGCAATCTTCCCACGTATATTTATCTGTCAGCCCTTCAGGGTCGTCGACTTCTTTTGACATTATCTGGAGATCGCCCAAAACGAGCATCGCTTTGAAATACGGCTTTGAAAGAGTGAACCTGATAGTGTACTTATCCCCGTTAACCAGCTCGACTTTCTTCAACGACTCGTAATAATTTCTGAGCGCGGCGTCATCTACCAGCGGGTTCTTCATTGTTTTGAACGAATAAACCACGTCATCGCCGGTCAGCGGCTTGCCGTTTGAAAACGTTATGTTCTTTTTGAGCTTAAAAGTATAAACAAGATGGTCAGGCGAAACATCAGGCATCGATTCAGCCAGCCATGGAATTGGGTCCATTGTTGATCTGTCAGCGGCAAAAAGAAGCTTTTCAAAAATGTACAGAGTATATTCCTGTCCAGTAGCATCCTGTACGGTGGTTGGATTCAGCTTCTGCGGGTCGGCAAGTTCCCTGTGAATAACCCAGTCTCCAACAACGGCTCCAACGGTATCCACCGGAGGCATCAAAACGCTCCCGTCGTCTTTTTGCGTTGTCTTATTCTGATTGTTTCCGCCGCAAGAGTATAAAAAGAGGGCCAGTAAAATAATTACCGGTATTGTTCTCATATGTTTCTTTGATATTTTTTATCTGTTGATTGAACGTCAATAAGATGGCTCCAAGCCATCATATGAAAAATGATTTACTCGAAATCGTGCTCGAGGTACTTAACCGACCTTTCGAGATCAAGCCTGTTTTCGCCTTTGGATTTCTTCATAATTTCCATTTCAAGCTTTTCCGAAAGCGACTTTGCCGCATCGTAGCCATAATGTTTTAACAGGTAATTCAGCGCAATAATTTCCGATATAACGGTTATGTTCTTTCCCGGGAAAATAGGCAGCCTTACAAAAGGAATCTCGACCCCCAGTATTTCAATGGTCTCGTTATCCAACCCTGTACGGGTGTATTCCTTCCTTGCGCTCCATTCTTCAAGGTTCACAAGCAGCTCCACCCTTTTCTGGAACCTTATAGCTCTGATGCCGAACACGGCTCTTACGTCTACAATGCCAAGTCCGCGGATTTCCATAAAATGCTCGACAAGGTTGGTCCCCGTGCCCATAAGTATGCCGTCGCCCTTACGCGAGACCATCACAACGTCGTCTGCGACAAGCCTGTGTCCGCGCTCAAGCAGATCGAGCGCGATTTCGCTTTTTCCGATGCCGCTTCTGCCGTAGAAAAGCAGGCCGACTCCGTAAACATCCACAAACGATCCGTGAATGGCGATTTGGGGCGAAAACTGGTCGTCAAGAAAATCAGTGATAAAATAAGCGAAATTAGTCGTGGGAAGCGGGGTAACAAATACCGGAATTTTATGTTTATGCGCAAGCTCCATGAACTTATCCGAGGGCTTGTTGTTAAACGTAATGCAAATACAGGGGATATCGAAAGAAAAGAACTTCTCAAGAGATTTGGCGCGCTCTGCCGCGTTTAAATGCCTGAGATAACGCATTTCTGTGTTGCCTACGACCTGCACCCTGGCGTATGTAAATAATTCTGTATAGCCTGCAAGCGGCAGCCCCGGGCGATGAATATTTTTATCTTTAATGATCCTGTCTAAGCCTGAATCGCCTTCAGATATCTTTGTTAGCTTAAATCTCTGCTTACAAGCGTTGTAAAAGTAGTCGACAGTGATGCTTTCTTTCTTTATCTCTCTGAGATTCTTAAGAATTTTCTGGAGATGTTTCATTTCATTCATCCGCGCCCGGTTTCTCAGAGTGGTTTTCTTTCAGCCTTTCCTTATATTTTTTTATTTGCGCGGCCACTTTATCGACCGCTCTTTCTATTGAAACTTTAAAGTCGTCTGATTGTTCCTTTGAGGTGAAAGTATGATGGTTGTTTATCTTGACAATTACTTCTGCGTTCTTCACGCTGTTGGTCGGTTTTTCGTAGCTCAAAATTACTTCGCTCTTGATGATACCGTCATAAAATCTCGCTATCTTATCTATTTCCGCTTCGGCAAATTCTTTTAGTGTGTCGTGGGCTTTGAAGTGTCTTGCTGTCAGGGTAAAGTTCATATCGGCCTCCATACTCTAAGAAATGATTAAATTCGGAATAATTTTCCATAAAAAAATGTGCTTTCACGCAAATATGCTAAAGTTCAACGTCAAAATCAATTATAGAATGGCTCACGAATGCAGGTATTTTAATGATTGTAAAAACATGCGTTAATTACATTGAAACACTCCGCATGTGTTCATATATTTGTTGAATTTTCATAAAATTCTAAAGATGAGCGATAAAGGAAAATATGTTTCCAAAGAGCTTCATTATTACATAGATCCTTCAGCAAAGATCGGCGCAGATCTTCTATGCGGAAATTACACTGTGCTCGGCAAAAATGTTGTGATCGGCGATAACTGCCAAATAGGGAGTAACGTAGTTATTTACGAAGGAACAACTATAGGCAATTCGGTAAGGATAGACGATAATTCTGTTATCGGCAAGCAGCCCATGCGTTCGGCAAACAGCATTTTTAAGGATGGAAAATCATATCCGCCAGCAAAAATAGGGTCAGGCTGCATTATTGGTTCGCAGGCCGTTGTTTATGCGGGATGTACAATTTCTAATAATGTTCTGGTGGCCGATAGCGCCGCAATCCGTGAAGACGTTACGGTGGGCGAGTATACAATAATCGGAAGAAGCTGCACGGTCGAAAATTTTACGACGATCGGAAAGCGCTGCAAGCTTGAAACGAATTCATATATTACGGCGTACTCAGTAGTCGAAGATTATTGTTTTATCGCGCCGGGAGTGATAACTACCAACGATAATTATCTCGGGAGAACGGAAGAACGGTTCAAACATTTTAAAGGAGTAACCGTAAGAAAAGGCGGGCGAATTGGCGCAGGCGCGGTAATTTTGCCCGGGATAGAAATAGGCGAAGATGCCGTTGTTGCGGCAGGGGCAGTTGTTACAAAAAATGTGCCTTCCGGAATTATTGTTGCCGGCGTTCCTGCAAAAGAATTCGGCAAAACGCCGGACGAGCAATTGTTAAAAAATCAGGGATGGAAATAAAAAAATCAAATATTAAATATTAAATAGTAAATAGTGAATAGTAAGCAACAAATAGCAATTAGGGTTCTGATTTCGGATTGCGGATTTTAGATTGCGGAATGAGAAGAAAAACAAAAAACAGATTCACTCGGGGGCTTAGGGGAATTGAATTTTGTGTTATGTAAAATATCCCCGACCTTCAGGTCGGGGATAACGATTACCAACTCCCCCCGGGCTTTAGCCCATAACAACAGAAAATTGATGGATGAGGGCGTCAGCCAACTAGACGGATTGTACTTGAAAAATAGCAAATCAAATCAACAGATTAAGAATCAAAATTTTCAGGGCTGAAGCCCTGATTTTTTAGGCGCCGCAACCCCCCGCCATGAATGGCGGGGTTATAGAATAAGTGATTAGAGATTGACCTGATTTCGGATTGCGGATTACGGATTAAGATCAAAAATATTGCAATAGCCCCGACCTTTAGGTCGGGGTTTTTGAATGGCCTAAATTCGGGCTTTAGCCCTGACCATTAATAAAGTAATTTTTTTCAAATTGAATTTGTTAGCAATTTAGGGATAAACACAGGGATTTAAATTGAATTCTATTTTTACTATGTTACAAGTTCATTACGCAGAAATAGGAGAAATTTAGTAAAATGATAACAGTTTTGATGATTTTCATAGTAATTGTCGCGATCCTGCTCATGCTGGTTGTGCTGGTTCAGTCGTCTAAAGGCGGCGGTTTGGCTGGTACATTCGGCGGCGGCGATACTACTGCAGTATTCGGCGTGCGGCGCACAGCGGACTTTCTGATAAAAATTACCGCGGGCCTGGCAGTTGTATTTTTGCTTTTCTCGCTTGTCACAAATGTGATAATTAATAAAGGCGGCGGAACGAACGAGAGCATAATTCAGCAGAACAGCAACCAGCAGACGTTCCCGCAGCAGCAGGTTCCAAGCGAACTGCAGCAGCCTCAGCAGCAGCAGCCTGACCAGCAGCAGCCGCAGAATAATAATCAGCCGACACAGCAGCAGCCGACACAACAGCAGCCGACACAACAGCAGCCAAGCGACCAAAAACCGCCTAAATAATTTTCGCTTAATGCATAAACTGCTTAGATCTTTGATTGCAGGTACAGTTATAAACTTTATGACTGTACCTTTTTTATTTGGGCAAAGTGCAAGCTTAAATGATGTAAATGTTCCTAAGATCTCGCTTAAAGAGAATCATTCTTCTGTTACTGCTTTTGCACTGAACCGCGGGACAGGCATTAACTTCATGCGAGACGAATTTGCATTTCAGGATTCGGTTAAACCCATTGATTCGGCTTTCACAACAAAACCCACGCCAATGAAAAAATTCCACATGAAGAAAAACCCGCTTGTTGCCGTGCTGTTATCGGCGGGACTTCCGGGGGCGGGGCAGTTTTATAACCAGTCATATTGGAAAATCCCCATAATAGACGGGTTTGTAGGTTACTTCTTATATGAATACATCAGGGAGGATAAGAATTTCCGCGATTACCGCGACCAGTATTCAGCATCTCAAACTCCGCTTGATCCGGGTGGCGACCCGTATTTAAAAGCGCTCCGGGAATTTTACCGCTCGCAGCGCAATAACTTCACGTGGTATTTCATGATAGCGTATTTTATTAACCTTGTTGATGCGTATGTTGACGCGCATTTATTTGACTTCAACGTAAAAGAAGAAAAGCTGGCAACAGGGCTTATGGACAGGGAGGTGAATCTGAACGTGCATATACCTATAAAATAACCGGAGCCATTACAAGGGTAATTATTATATCCCGTGATTTGTAAATTCTTGTAAATTACATTTTTCCAGCGAGTTTTAGATTGTTTTTTTAGAAATTCCGGACTAATTTTGTATTACTAATTGATCAAAGGAGGTCATTATATCATAGTTTAAAGTACTCTTTTTCTAAAACTAATCTACTACTGAAATGAAAAAGATCAAAGTTCAATTAGCATTTTTGCTTCTTATCTCTTCTTTTGTCTTTTTTTCCTGCGCTTCAGACACAATTACAAATAACTCAAACGTTGGTTCATCACAAACAATAAATGTAAGACTTGTTGATATGAATGGCATATCTGCAAGCAATGCTTATGTATCTATAAACAACTCGGAAGGTATCCCTGTTAGCATTCATGGAAATGCATCAATCTCCGGGATCAGCGTTCCTTATGATCTGCTTGTATATAGTTTAATTGATTCGGCATATACTTTGTATAAGGGCCTTACAACTCTGAACCCTCAAGTTACTTTATACGGGACTTACGGATACAGCGCTCCCACACAAGTCGCTTCCGTATTATTGATTTACCCCGGTTCAAATTATGTAAGTCAACGGTGGGTCTATTCAAATTTTGTAAGTTCAATTAATGTATTTCCCCGGCAGGATTTTATTAATGATTCCACAACCTTTTTTGATTTGGGCTGGGATGGAAACTCTTCTATAAATGGAAGTTTCTGTTCATTTCTGGATTCACTCGATTATGCAGGGTATACGTTATTCAATGGATTCGCAAAAAAAGACACGCAGTTTATTTCAGGATCGGTTAATATCGTGAAGCTCGCCAGAAAAGATTATTCATTCAAACCCGTATCGTCATTTGTCCGGGTTAATCAGCCATCCGGAATTCAAAATGGTTTCTATCACGCAGAGATTTCTTTTGACGGCTCAAGCATTAATTCAGGAATATTACTCGATGAAAATTATCTTCAGAGCGGTCAGGCTCTGAACCTCATAGTACCGGGAACCTTACCCACGGCTTACAAAATTAAGACACATATAATGTTCAGCTTGCCTGATAATTCAAATTTCGATTATATCGGATATTTAATTCCCGGCTCTTCAGTCAATGTGACGGTTCCGGCGTTTCCAACACAGTTATACCCTGTTGATAATGCTACCGGCATTAATTACAATACAACATTCTCTTATTCCCCCGCTGGCGGCGTTTATTTAACCTCAATTCGTAACTTTCAATACTATGGACATTTTGTGCTAACAGTGGTTTCCGCAGTCGCTGCATTCTCAATACCGGATTTATCACAAAAGGGATTTAGATTGTCCGGCAATAAACACTTTGCCTGGTACGTCACAGCAGAATTTGGATTTTCCGGAATTGATGATTTTGCCAGTTCCAAGCGATTTACAAATGATTCACATTATAGTGGGTCAACTGAGACCTCCGAGCGCTCGTTTTATTCCGCTCCATAAAATACGGGTAGGCTTTAGATGAGTTTTTTTGAAATAAACTCAAAAAAGCTCTGAATGTATTTTATATCCGGTTAGTTTTTTTCCTGATTGGGCAGCGTCAGCATAAAGCTTGAATCAAGGCACATATCCAGGTTCTTCATATAATAATATTTCCCGTCGTCGCACCTGAACTTGAGATCATACGAGCAGTATGCTTTATGGATCGATTGCCGGAAATCAAATGTCTCGTCTTTATAAATACCGTTCCATGTGCTGCGTATCAGGCGCCAGCTATCCTGTCCTGCCGGCGAGATATATACGGCTGATATTCCCATGCCTGTTTTATTTGTCACAGAAACGGACCTGCCCTGCGCGTATGCACTGCCGCTCAACAAAATTAAAACGAACAGCGCTATCAGCGGAAAAAAGATCTTTTTCATTTTGATTTTACATTATGTTTTTGCTAATTAATGAATTAAATACTGTCATCTATTATTATCAACAATGGTAATATCCCCTAAGTTCAGGAAAATGCGTAATTAAACGTAACAAATCGTAAATTATTGAAGATGTCAGTTGCGGCGATAATGATGTTTAAATTAAAAAACCTCTCTTCATTATTTTAAAGTAATAAAGAGAGGCCTTTTGAGGATGGGACTATTTTGAGGGGAACCGAATATCCCTACTCCTTTTTTTGGTCCATTAGCTTTAGTTTGGGATTAAACACTGTGCCTTTGGCATGCATTGCGTCATCGTTCTTCAGGAGCGAAATGCCTGTTGCCGAGCACAGGTTTACGTTCCTGTCATAATAGTCTTTGCCGTCTATGCCGCGGAATTTAACGTCATAGCTGCAGCTGTTGTTATCAACAAGCTGCGAGAAATCAAAACTGGCGTTGTTTTCCAGCTTACGTTTCGGATACAGGTTTGCGCCCCAGACGTTTTTGCCTGCAGGCGAAATGTAAACTGAAGTGACTGTGATGCCGGTTTTGTTTGTGATTGTGAATGACTTGTACTGAGCATTCACGCTTCCCGATAGCGCCGTAAGCATAAAAAATGCCGCCGCCGCAACGAGGATAGTCTTCATCTTGTCCTCCCTGGATTTGTTATTAAAATGAATTTAATCAGCTTGTATAATTATAAACAACCAAACTTTTTTTTGAGTTCGCATGTTTGAAAAAGAATTTTTGCGGCAGGTTCATAAAGTCTTAAGAAATCAGCAATACTGTTTGGCATTTATCGGTATTTTTAATAAACAAAAACCCCTCCAAATTATCTGAGCTCTCAGATAAAAAGGAGGAGCAGGTAAGAAATATTGAATAACCTTTACTTCAGTTTCTTCAGCGTAATAATGGAAGCGCTGCAGAGGCTTACATTATTCATCATCCAGTCTTTGCCGCTGGAATCGACAAATTTCAAATCGATTGCGCAGTGGTCCTTATCTATGCCGTCAAATCCGTATTGAAATCCTTCGTTGAGTCCAATTTTATCCAGAGTGCTGATATTATCGCTCCAGTTATTAGCGCCCGCAGGCGTGTAATAAACCGCTTTAACAGTTACCCCCGACTTATTCACAATCGTGTAAGTGCTGGATAGCTGAGCGAATGAGGAATTTGTTAATGCAAAATATCCGGCAAAGAGCAGGGCAATGACGAGCTTACTTTTCATTTTGATTCTCCTTTAGGTTTTTGATTGCTGTTGTATTAATTAAGAACAACGGTATTTTATTTGAAGTTCTGATTTTTATATTTAAAAAACGCAGGTTATTAAGTTACGAAAAAACAAGATCATGTTCTCTAATTTCGGGGGCAGTCTTTCCTGTATATACCATTAGATTCTTTTGAACCCCGAAAGGTTGCATTTGGAAATTTTGAACAATAAAATCTGCAATATGATACCGCTCAGCCCTGAACTACTACTCATTTTGTCACATAATCCTGCTTATGCAATTCGACTAAATTGGTGTAATTCGTGTTTCCTTTTACCTTATCCTTATTTTCATTAAATTTGTAAATAATTCACAAAAAGATAAGTTTTTGCTTCGCTATATCATTATTTAACTATCCCACTATTTATATATGACTCAATCGGAATATGATGTTGTTGTTATCGGCGGGGGAGTAGGCGGTTACACAGCCGCTATCCGCGCGGTACAGCTTGGTTTCAAGGTTGCGCTGATCGAATCGGCCAGACTTGGCGGTATCTGCTTAAACTGGGGCTGTATACCGTCAAAATCGCTGCTAAAGGCGGCTGAGCTTATGCACACGCTCAAAAAAACAAAGGAGTTCGGAATAACGTGCGATAATATCGCATTTGATTTTCCGGCGGTTATAAAACGCTCGCGCGATATAGCAGATAAATCTGAAAAGGGCGTCCAGTACCTGATGAAAAAGAATAAAATTGCTTACATAGTGGGCTATGGGAAAATCAAAAAAGGCGCTGACGGCGTTAATATGGTAGAGGTGTCAAAAGACGGCGCCGCGTTTGAAGAAATTAAAACAAAGCATATAATAGTCGCAACCGGTTCGAAGGCAAGAGCTTTTCCGGGAATGAACATTGACGGAAAAAAAGTGCTTTCATTCATGGAAGCGATCGTGCTTGATAAGACCCCTGAGAGCATGACCATAATAGGCGGAGGCGCGATAGGCGTTGAGTTCGCGTATTTCTGGAGCTCGTTTGGCGTAAAGGTTACGGTAATAGAGATGCTTGACCAGCTATTGCCGGTCGAGGATAAGGAACTGACCGATGTTCTGGGCAGGGAGTTCCGCAAGCTCGGTATTTCTGTATTGCTAGGAACAAAGGTTGATGAAATTAAGGTTGAAAAGAAGGCGCCCAACAGCAAGAGCGAAGTTGTGAAAACCAAAGTTTCGGGAAAAACAAATGACGTTATTGAATCTGATTACGCGCTTGTTGCGGTTGGATTTGCAGGCAACGTTGAAAATATGGGTCTTGAAGAGGCCGGCGTAACCGTTGAGAAAGGATTTATTAAAGTAGATAAAGATTATAAAACCAGCGTTGAGGGTATTTATGCAATAGGCGATGTGAACGGCCCGCCATGGCTTGCGCATGTTGCCTCAGCCGAGGGCATCAACTGCGTTGAAAAGATAAAAGGCCTGGAAACTCCGGATATTGATTATAATAATATTCCGGCGGTTACATTCTGCCAGCCGCAGGTAGCATCGGTCGGGCTGACGGAGAAAAAGGCGCGGGAATTGGGTTATGATATTAAGATAGGCAAGTTCCCGTTTTCAGCCAGCGGCAAGGGACGCGCTATCGGCGAAACAACCGGGCTTGTAAAGGTTATATACGATGCTAAGTATGACGAGCTTATTGGCGCGCACGTTTGCGGAAGCGAGGCAAGCGAGCTTATAGCGGAGTTAACCCTGGGCAAGTCGCTTGAATCCACGCACGAGCAAATAATTAAGACTGTTCACGCGCACCCGACTTTATCGGAAGCTGTGATGGAAGCAACGGCAGATGCATATGGAGAAGCGATCAACATTTAGAGAGCAATTACTAATGACTAATTACTAAAAAGGCAGAAGGCAGAAGGCAGAAGGAAAGTGTAAGGCGGTAAAACAGTGACAGAATATATGGCAGTTAATAACTGCAAGGCAACAAAGTTATTTAGAAAACAATAAGAAATTTTAAAACTAATAATTTCGAAAGGACATAAAAAGATGGCTTTAAAAGTTGGAGATAAGGCTCCGGATTTCACGTTACCATCGCTAACGCCGGTGGAGACGAAAGTATCACTCTCATCATTTAAGGGAAAAAATGTTGTGTTATTATTTTTCCCGCAGGCATTCACAGGCGTATGTACGGCTGAAATGTGCGCAATGAGCGAAAGATTTGATTCGTATAAGGGCATTAATGCTGAAGTTCTCGGCATCAGCGTTGACGGCACATTTGTTCAAAAGGCATTTGCAGCGGCTAACAATATTCCATATCCTCTGCTCAGCGATTTCAATAAAGAAGCTGTGAAGGTTTATGACGTGCTTAGGCCGGAATTCGCTCACGGCATGAAAGGCGTAGCAGAGCGCTCGGTATTTGTAATAGATAAAAATGGAATCATAAAGTATGTTGAAGTGACCCCGACGCCCGGCGACCAGGTAAACTTCGATGCGATAAAAAAAGCTGTTGATGCGCTGAAATAACGGCGCAACCGGGCTATTTTCCCCCCTACTACGGTATACAATGGAACGTATAAAACGGTTATTATTGTTTTATACTTAAAATTCTGTTTTATGCCGTTACAAAAGGGGGGAGTAACACATGATATCATTTGCCGGAAAAATTATTGGAAAGCGCATGGGAATTGCTAAACATTCTATTCACCCGGAAAAATTGGATACTGTAAAGATCATTTCCGAGCTGGATAATTCCACGGGGTTGGTTATGGATTCAATCGGCGGATTATCCACTGAAAAATTCAATTACAGGAAAGAAAAAGGTTCATGGTCAGTTGGCGATTGCGCGGAACACGTGGTTATAACCGAAGAGTCCGCCAAAGAAATACTTCTTGGCCCTGTGAAATATTACAATCGCGAATATGATATGAAAATACCGGTAATAAAGAAAGCGTTTGGCGATGACGCGAAAAAGTTTACGTCGGGTAAACAATTATTACCTTCAGATAAACAGAAGATTCCCGGCGAAATAACCGCAGAGTTTGTAAATAACCGCGAAGAAATTAAGAAAGTGATTGTAAAAGAAGACCTAACCGTGCTCTGCGACGCGTTCAGGCACCCGCTTTTTGGTCACTTTACAAGGCTTGAGTGGATCTATTTTGTGATTTATCATTCCGAAAGACACGCACGCCAGATCGAAAGAATAATTTCCTCTTTACCCGCATCGTAACTTATTCAGGAAAGGAAAAATTGATAAATGTTAAAGGCCGGCGACAAAGCCCCTGATTTCAAGCTAATAGCCGATAACGGCGAAACAGTATCGCTGAAAGACTTGAAAGGCAGGAAAGTAATTTTATATTTTTATCCTAAAGACATGACCAGCGGCTGCACAGTTGAAGCATGTGATTTCAGGGATAATATTAAGAAGTTTGAAAAGAAAAACGCGGTTATAATTGGCGTAAGCCCCGATGATACAAAAAGCCATATAAAATTCAAAACAAAACATGACCTTCCTTTTACGCTTCTCAGCGACGAGACCCACAAAATGCTTGAAGCCTACGGCGTGTGGCAGGAAAAAAGCATGTACGGCAGAAAATATATGGGCGTGGTAAGAACCACTTTCTTAATTGATGAAAAAGGCAGGATTGAAAAAGTCTGGGAAAAAGTAAAAGTGGACGGGCACGCCGAAGAAGCGCTCGGGAGCATTTAGGTCGCCTTCGATATCAATCTCTTTTAATTCTCCGGAAAACTTATTATTTTATAGACAGTTGTTATATTAATGAATTTTATTTGAAGGAGAAAGGTCTATGAAAGAGTTTTATACAGAGTTGAAGGCGCCACTGGTTAAATCGGCGCTTGTATTGGTTTTCATCTTCAATATTTTTACAATGTGCAGCGTCTCCACGGCGCATCTTGGCGATGTTATGGTTTGCGCCACGGTTAACGGAAGCGGGGAGTGCGAAGCTGATAAGACGGAGTTCCCGGCACCGGTTCCCGTAATTTACTGCAGCGCCACGCTTAAGAACGCTCCAAGCGATACGAAGGTAATATTCACATGGAAAAAAGGGGATGAGGTTTTGGGAAAAGCAGATGTTAAAAGCGGGAGCGGCGTGGTTTATTCAAACTATAACTCGCCGGGAAATCTGGAGCCCGGCAAATACTCAGTCACAGTAAAGATAGATACAGACAACTCCGACCCAGTGACAAAAACTTTTACTATTGAGTAAGAGTTCAATTTTTGGTTGAGTTTTTGCCCGTCCTCATTGGTTACATTGCGGCGGGCATTTTTTATGAAACAAATTGAATAAAATAAGCAAAGAAAGATTAGCCCTCGCTAAGAAAAATTTACGCAAGTTTAAGAGTAAAAAGCTTCTGGCGGCGCTGGTTACCGGTTCGGTTGCGAAGGGATATGCCGATGATTATTCGGATATAGATACTCTGCTGATTTATAAAAAGGTTCCTTCCAAAAAAGAATTTGAACAGATTGTAAAAGAAGCTGAAGAATCCGGCGGCGGTTTGTATCACGGAACGCCTGAAGACGGGTTTGCAGTTTATTATTACATAGAAGGCGTTAAATGCGATTTCGGTATCGGGCATTACAGTCTGACAGAGAAGCTCATAAACGGTATGCTGATAGAACCGGAGCTAGACCCCATCAAGCATCTGCAGATCTCAGGAATATTAGAAAGCGTTGTCCTTTATGGAAACAGATGGATGAGCATATGGAAGAAAAAAGCCCGGAGATTTCCAAAAGAGCTTGGCCCTATAATGGTTAAGCAGAACCTGAAATTCCACCCCCGCTGGGTTATAGAAAAAATGGCGGTCGCGCGCGGCGACGTATTGTTTTATAATGAAAGCTTTATGGACTGCATCAGCGCTATGGTAGGTATTCTTTGCGGGCTCAATAAAATTTATCTCCCCGGAAAGCTTAAGGGAATTGACGCGACGCTTGGTCATATGAAAATCAAGCCGGCAAACTTTTTGAAACGTTACAGGAAAGCGTTCGGGCTGAAGGGGATCAAAGCTGTAAATGAATTATTCAAATTGATCGACGAAACTATCGCTTTGGTTGATAAACATATGCCGGAGGTAAGCACAGAACGCGCGAAAGAAGTGCGTAACATGGTATTGAGAAAATAGTTTATCAGTTGTTAGTTAATACTTGCGGTAAACAAATAAATCCTATGAATTATGTCTCTTGAAATGAGAACTGAATGCGAGAAATGCGAGAAGGGATTGGATATAAATTCCGAGGCTTACATTTGCAGTTATGAATGCACTTTTTGCATGGACTGCGCAAAGCAAATGAATTTGGTTTGCCCGAATTGCTCGGGTGAACTTGTCAAAAGGCCAAAAAGAAAAGAATCAAAAAAATAGCGGCAAAAGATTTTCGCAGAGCGTGCCCCGGTATTTTCATTTCATTGGCTAATTTCAGACTGTCTTGACCGGAATTTATTATTGAAATACCAAACCAAGATTCCTCCCGATTAATCGGGACGGGAATAACAGAGAGTTTAGTGAGCAAAAAGCAAAAAACCAGAACTAATATTCAAAAGGCAAAAAACGAAGGGGAAGGTTTTTTTTCAAGATCGTTTTGGAACCTGAAGAATATTGTCATTTTCTCGATCATGATAGTGATTGCAGCCGCAGCCGTCTATTATTTTCTTATCAGGAAAACTGAGCCTCAATTCGAAAATGACGGAGAGCTGACGTTCCTTAGCTCGGCAACCAGGCAGCCATTGAAAAAAATTAATATTGAAGCTGCGATAACTCCTGAACAGCAGGTGCAGGGTATGATGTACAGAACGCATGACGATGAGTCGGACGGGATGCTGTTCATAATGCCGGAATCGGGAATGCACAAATTCTGGATGAAGAATACGTATATTCCCCTTGATATTGCGTTTGTAGACAGCCTCGGAGTGATCGACACAATTTACCGTAATGCGAAACCGCTTTCAGAGCAATCGCTCCCATCAAGAAGGCGAATCCAGTATGTGGTCGAAACCAACGGTGGATTTTCCAGCAAATTCGGCGTTAAAGAAGGTGATTTAATGAGTTTTAAGCTCTCCAAAAAATAGAGTCTTAGCCATTTTTCGTTTTGGTATCGGTTCACCCTTGCTCATTTCGAATAACCTAACAAAGCGGCGCTTAGCTTAACAAAACCATGTATTTCCCAGATATAAGAAAAGATAAAAATGACAGAGAAATGATTTATGAGCTATATTAATCAACAAAAAGGATTATTTTCGGGATATGAGATTTCTAACGATAAGCTAACATAAATCTAACTCATTTATGTTAATTTAACAAAGATATTATTAGGAATTTAACCGGAAAATAAAATCTTATGAAAGAGAAAATCTTAGTTGTTGACGATGAAAAAGACATTCTTGAATTGGTTGAATATAACCTGACAAAGAACGGATACAGGGTTAAAACTGTGACAAGCGGCGAAGAGGCTCTTGAGCTTATAAAAGAAAACGACTATGATTTGATTATACTTGACCTTATGCTTCCCGGAGTTGACGGACTTGACCTTACTAAGATCATAAAAGCTGATAAACTGAAAGCGGGTATACCGATAGTAATGGTTACCGCGAAAAGCGAAGAAGCCGACAGGGTTGCTGGCCTTGAAATTGGCGCAGATCATTACGTGACAAAACCGTTCAGTCCGAGAGAACTTGTTGCAATTGTTAAAGCCACGCTCCGCAGAAAACCCGTGAAGCAGGAAGAAGAGAAGACAATTATAGAACGCGGCGGATTATTGATACACACAGGCAGGCATGAGGTTACGCTTAACGGAAAGCGGATCGACCTGACAAATCTGGAATTCAGAATTCTATTAACGCTCGCGAAAAAACCCGGCTGGGTTATGACAAGGTACCAGATAGTAGATGCGACAAGAGGCGAGGGGATATCGGTTACAGACAGGTCGATTGACGTGCACATTGTTTCGCTCAGGAAAAAGCTTGGCGAAGAGAACAACTACATAGAAACGGTGCGCGGCGTGGGTTATAAATTCAAGGAGAATTATTGATTGAAGCCGAGAAAATTTTTGTGGAAACTTTTCTTCCCTTATCTGATATTGCTGGTAATAACCATTCTATTCTTCGGTATATTTTCCGCAAAGATTTTCAAGAACTTTTATCTTCAGAACACTTCTGAATCGCTCCAGTCAAGAACATTTTTAGTCAGGGAAGAGCTTACGAGGCTTAAGCTTGATTCTCTTGCTCTTGACGAACATATCAAGAAGATAGACAACCTTTCAGATACAAGGATAACAATAGTACATGCGGGCGGCAAGGTGATGGCTGATTCACGCGAGAACCCGAACGTAATGGAGAATCACAAAGACCGGCCGGAAATAATCGAAGCATTCAACGGCGGGATTGGCACATCTACGCGCTACAGCGCTACTTTAAAAACTGAATTGATGTACGTCGCCATCCCGTGGACAGATAACCCGGGATATGTTGTAAGGTGCGCTGTTCCGCTTTATGATATTGACAAACCTTTCACAGTAATATACACCACCATTGTTATAGGCGGAATAATAATTATTGTTGTCGCGGCAATTATAAGCCTTATTATCTCTCAAAGGCTTTATATGCCGGTAAGCGCAATAAAGCTTGCGGCTGAAAGATATGCCAAAGGAGATTTTTCGCATAAGATATATCCTTCACGCGACAGAGATCTTAACATCGTGGGCGATTCGCTGAACCAAATGGCGGCGCAGCTTGATGAACGGCTAAGACTTATCGGGGGCCAAAGGAATATTCAGCAGGCTGTTCTTGAGAGCATGAAAGAAGGCGTGCTTGCTGTAGATTACGACGAGAAAATACTGCTAATAAATAAAACCGCCGAGGAAATACTATCAATACCTGTTGAAAATGTGAACGGAAGAACGCTTCAGGAAGTTGTGAGAGTGTCGGAGATACACAAGTTCTTCAAAAAAGCGCTTACCGAAGGCGTTTCTTCCGAAACTGAGATAATAATCCCTCTTGAAAAGGAGAAAACACTTCAGCTTATCGGAACGATCCTTTACGATGTGAATAATAAAGCGATCGGCGCGCTTGTTGTTCTCAACGATATTTCTAACCTGAGATACATTGATACGATAAAGAAAGACCTTGTTGCAAATGTATCGCATGAGCTCAAGACGCCGCTTACAACTATAAAGGGATTCATTGAAACGTTAAAAGACGGCGCGATTGAAAATAAAGCGGATGCAGAGAGATTTCTCGATATTATTTCAAAACATATAGAGAGGCTAAACCTGATAATAGACGACCTGCTTACGCTTTCACGGCTTGAAGAAAAGGCCACTTCTGAAAATATACATAAAATGGACCAGGAAGTCTTGCCGATCCTTAATTCTGTGGTGGAAGATTATTCTGTTAAAGCAGGGGATAAGAGCATAAAGATCTCGTTAAATTGTCCACCTGAACTAAGAGCTAAATTGAATTCTCAGCTTATTGAACAGGCGATAGGGAACCTGGTGGATAATGCGATCAAGTACAGCGACCCGGATACAAATGTGACTATTAGCGCCAGCGCTGACGGTCAGAACCTGATATTGAAGGTAAAAGACGAAGGGTGGGGAATAGACGATGAACATTTCCCGAGGCTGTTTGAACGTTTTTACAGGATAGATAAATCAAGGAGCAGGGACGTTGGAGGGACAGGGCTTGGGCTTGCAATTGTGAAGCACATTGTGGGCGCCCATGGAGGCTCTGTAAGCGTTGAATCGAGGATAAACGAAGGAAGCGAATTCACGTTAATACTGCCTTTATCTTAAGCGTATTTATGTTGTGAATACCGCTTTTTAACATCATCTTCATAATGTTCTCCCATACCTTACTCTTCTAACGTAATCTTAACAATCTGCTAATAAATCGTTCACATTTTTGGAATATTTTGCAATAATTCCTAACAATTGAATTCTCATCTAATTAAAAACAATTAGAAAACCAAAACGTAAAGGAGAAATAATGAAGTCTTCGTTTTTAAGATTTAGCGTTGTAACAATTATTTTTACGGCGGCTATTTTGTTTATGTCTTGCGGCAAAAGCGATAACAAGACATCGGCTGCTGATAAAGAATTGACCGGAGCCGGGGCTACATTCCCGTTCCCGTTATATTCAAAAATGTTTGACGCTTACGGAAAAGAAAAAGGCGTAAAAGTTAATTACCAATCAATAGGATCAGGCGGCGGTCAGCAGCAAATGATAGCCAAGACAGTTGATTTTGGGGCATCAGACGCTTTTATGACCGATGAGCAGCTTTCAAAAGCGCCGGCAAAAATTGTTCAAGTTCCAACATGCATGGGCGCGGATGTTGTAAACTTCAATTTGGAGGGTGTGACAGAATTGAAATTAAGCCCGGATGTTGTTGTAGACATATTTATGGGCAAAATTAAGAAGTGGGATGATGAAAGGCTTAAAAAATTGAATCCGGATGCAAAACTTCCTCCAGCCGATATTTCTGTAGTTCATCGCTCAGACGGAAGCGGCACAACAGCCATTTTTACAGATTATTTATCAAAAGTGAGCGACAATTGGAAGAAGTCAGTTGGAATGGGCACATCCGTTAACTGGCCAATCGGTCTTGGCGCCAAAGGAAACGAGGGTGTTGGTGGAATGGTTAAACAAACACCTGGGAGCATTGGCTACGTTGAACTTATTTATGCTTTACAGAATAAAATGACTATGGCGACCTTACAAAACAAGAAAGGAAATTTCATAGTTCCTTCATTGAAAACTACTAACGCATCAGGTAATGTAACAATTCCTGAAGATACGAGGGTTTCGTTAACAAACACCGATGCAGATGACGGTTATCCTATAACAGGGTTTACCTGGATATTATTGTATCAGAATCAGGATTATAACAACAGAACTGAAGGGAAAGCTAAAGAAGTAATAAATATGGTTTGGTGGATGATTCACGAAGGACAGCAATATTGCGAGCCTCTTTCTTATGCGACATTACCGCCGGACGCAGTGAAAAAATCTGAAGCCATTCTTAAAACGATTACTTTTGGCGATAAGAAAATATTAGAAAAATAAAGCATTGAATTAAAGAAATTTTTGCGCTCTCAATAAATCGAAAATAACGGGGTTTATTGGGAGCGCTTTTAAATTGCAGAAAATATTCTTAGTTTTGTTACTATTGTTAAAACCGGGTTATTAAATGTATGGATGCAGTAAATTTCAATGAAAACGAGGCTCTAGAGCTTGACGCTGATAAAGTAATAGCTGAAGAAAAGAAGGTCAGGAAGTTCAGGTTCTTTGACGCAATATTCAAGAAGTCGCTCGGTTCAATTTCTTTGTTATTTGTTGCTTTTATTATCGCCATTTTTCTTACATTACTTGTTCAGTCCCTTCCATCAATAAAGGCGCTCGGTTTTGATTATTTCACGCATTCCAAATGGGACCCGATAACCCTGGAATTTGGTTCTCTTTCTTTCTTAACTGGTACTTTAGTAACTTCATTTTTAGCTTTAGTTATTACTATTCCATTTTCTCTATCTGTTTCCCTTCTCCTTGGCGAGTACTATCCCCGAGGATTCTTTTCAAATCTGCTGAGAAACTGCATAGAGCTCCTTGGGGGAATACCATCGATCATATACGGTTTTTGGGGGCTGTTTTTCCTTGTTCCGATAATGAGAGGGTTTGAAGCCAAAATCGGAGTTCCGCCGCTGGGAATCGGAGTTTTTACAACATCGTTCCTTCTTTTTATCATGATCATTCCGTATTCAGCGGCGCTAGGCAGAGATGTTATAAGCCTCGTACCTGCCGATCTGAAGCAAGCCGCGCTTGCGCTGGGTTGCACGAAATATGAAGTGATAAAATTAATAATTATTCCTTACGCAAAATCAGGAATATTTGCAGGTATACTGCTTGCTCTCGGAAGAGCGCTTGGAGAAACTATGGCTGTGACAATGGTAATAGGCAACAGAAACGCAATACCTGATAACTTGTTTGGTCCCGCCAATACAATGGCAAGCGTAATTGCAAATGAATTTACGGAAGCTGCAAGCCAGGTTTATCTTTCATCGCTTGTTGAAATGGGCCTATTGCTGTTTGTTGTTACAGCGATCATAAGTTTTATCGGCAAACAGGTTATCAACAGGTTTTCAAAGTTTTAGATATAAGTTATCAAGATATGTTATTCAGAAAAATTAAGGACAAGATATTCGGTTCAATAATTATTTCACTGGCTCTGTTTTCGGGCATTCCGCTTTTGCTTATCCTTTTTTTCCTGGCGAAAGAAGGAATTGCAAACCTCAGTTTAAATTTTATAGTGAATTTGCCCAAACCGATAGGTGAAACAGGCGGCGGTATATCAAACGCCATAGTAGGCACAATTATATTGATAATAATATCATCAATAATTGCAATTCCTATCGGCATAATGCTTGCGGTCTTTTTATCCGAATTCAGGAAACATAAATTTGCTTATTATGTAAGGATGGGTGTTGATATTCTCCAGGGGACTCCGTCTATAGTCGTCGGAATGATAGCTTATTTATGGGTAGTTAAGCAGATGGGTAATTTTTCGGCTCTCTCCGGGGGAGTGGCCCTCGCTATTATGATGCTTCCTGTAATTATTACGTCGACCGAAGAAACTCTGAAGCTTGTTCCGAATTCATTTAAAGAATCCGCATATGCGCTAGGTGTGCCGTATTATGCAACAATCTTAAGAGTTGTATTACCAGCTGCGTTAACGGGCCTGGTAACAGGTGTTATGCTCAGTATTGCAAGAGTAGCAGGTGAAACAGCTCCGCTCTTATTTACGGCTTTCGGCAGCCCTTTTATGAATTTTGATATTACAAAACCCATTAGTTCGGTTCCACAAATAATATTTACATATTCAACGGCGCCGTATGTTGAGCTTCATGCTCTGGCATGGACAGCTTCATTTTTGCTTATTGTATTTATTTTAATCCTCAATATTTCAGCAAAACTTCTGGCAAAAAGATGGAAACTTAATTTGTAAAGCGCATGGAACAGATTTCTTACTTTTTGAATTATTTTTTATAATATAGTTTAATATTATCAGAGTAAATGACAACCAATAGTAACGGGGAATATAAGGTCGAAACAACAAAGCTTGACTTTTTTTACGGCAAGCAGCAGGCCTTGTTTGATATAAATATGAACATACCTCCGAAAAAGGTAACGGCGTTCATAGGACCTTCGGGCTGCGGTAAATCGACTTTCCTCAGAACGCTTAACAGGATGAACGATATAATAGACGGCACAAGGCTTGAAGGGAAGATTCTTATAGATGGAAAAGACATATACCAGTCCGGAACCGATGTAGTAACCCTGAGAAAAAAGGTAGGTATGATATTTCAGAAATCAAATCCGTTTGCTAAGTCTATCTTTGATAATATAGCATTCGGACCAAGGATCCACGGGACAAGGGATAAACGGAAGCTCATGGAAATTGTGGAAACATGCCTTACACGGGCCGCTCTTTGGGATGAAGTGAAAGACAGGCTTGATAAAAGCGCGCTGGGCCTATCGGGCGGGCAGCAGCAAAGGCTTTGCATTGCAAGAGCGCTTGCAGTCGAGCCTGAAATTCTGCTTATGGACGAGCCTGCATCTGCTCTCGATCCTAAATCCACTTCAAAAATTGAGGACCTGATATCTGAGCTTAGGGAAGCTTATACAATTATTATTGTCACTCATAACATGCAGCAGGCAAGCCGCGTATCAGATTATACCGCTTTTTTTTATGAAGGTGTGCTGATAGAATTCGGCGAAACAACAAAGATATTTACTAAACCTAACGAGAAAAAAACCGAAGACTATATCACAGGGCGTTTCGGTTAATATTATTTGTCTCATTCATTAAAGGAGAATTTTAGACATGTTACATTACTGGCAGCGTGAAATAGATAATCTTAAGAAGCTTGTACTGAGCCTCGGAGCGATAGTGGAGGAGCAAATACAGCGTTCGATGCTGGCGTTAAGCAGGCGCGACGATGGCTTGGCAGATGAGGTGGTCCGCAAAGACAGGGAAATAGACTCGCTTGAAATAATAATAGAAGAGGAGTGCCTGAAAATACTCGCGCTTTACCAGCCTGTTGCTAAAGAACTGAGGTTTGTTATCGCTGTGCTTAAAATGAACAACGATCTTGAGAGAATTGGCGACCTTGCATCCAATATTGCAAAGCGCGCTAAGTTTCTTGCAAAGCGTGAAAAAATGCCGCTGATTGAAGAGCTTGAAGAAGCCGCATCTAAGGCTCAGGATATGGTAAAGAAATCTCTTGATGCGCTGGTTAATACTGACGTTAAACTTGCTAAAGAAGTATGCGAGAATGATGACGAGGTGGATAGACTAACCCGTGAAATGATTAACCAGACTGTTGAAGAAATTGAGAAGAACCCGAAAAAGACAGAAGATTTTTTTAATGTCCGCTCTATTTCAAAAAATCTTGAGAGAATAGCTGATTCAGCCACAAATATAGCGGAAGATGTTATTTATCTTTGCACCGGCGAGATAATCCGCCACCAGGCAGAAGATTTCAATCCTGAGTATTATCCCAAGTCTACATAATTAGTTTTTTTACTCCGGTCAGGGGCGGCTTTTCTGCAAAGTCTAATGCAGTTGGGTTGTCCCTGTTTTTTTATATTTCATTCCCGCGAAGGCGGGAATCTAATTAATGGTCATGTCAGGCGTTCTTCTCATGACATGTCAGACGAAGTCTGACTTTTGAATTATTTTGAATCCCTCGGATTCCTGTCAGGACAGAAGACATGACAGGACGATAATTCGCAACCTGAAGGTTGCCTGCTTGCAACCATGCCTAAGGCAGGTAAACAGAGGCAGCGCTTACGGGGCGGACATGTCTCTTCAATTACTTTTTTATTTCGGGTGGACACACTGGTCCACCCCTACAGATGTATTAAAAAAACCTGAAATGCTCTATTTACTAAACCCCTTGCCAATCATTGCTAATTATCATGTTTCAATTACTATACTTTTCTGCAGGGGTGAACCGGTGTGTCCGCCCTGGAATCCAGCGCCTATTCCACATGCTGGAATCTGAATAGATCTAATCCTTTTTCAAATTTCTACTAATTCAAATATATCTTACAGTAAATTCAAATCTTTTGGTTTTGTTTTTTTGAATTCTTTACGCCATTTTAATATTCTCTAAACATTAAATAAACATAAAAACCCCATTTCTTAATACTTAGGGGCATTTCTTAACATTTCAGACGTATTTTTAACATTTTCGGGGAGCGCATGTTTAAAAATATCTTTCCTAAAAAGAACAAGTTTTTTGACATCCTGATCGAACTTTCAATCAATGTTCTAGAAGCCGTCAGGCTTTTAAAAGAAATGTTCGATAAGAACGAGAACATTGCCGAATATTCCAGCCGGATACACATTATAGAGAATCAATGCGATGAGCTTACTCACCAGGTTATCAGCGAACTAAATGACACGTTTGTAACGCCCATAGACAGGGAAGATATTTACGCGCTGGCAAATTCTTTAGACGATATAGTAGATACTTCGGATACTATTGCTTCGCGCACCAATATGTACAAATTAAAAACCCCTCTTGCTTTTGGCTCCGAACTCTCGGACATTCTTTTGCTGCAGGTTACAGTTCTTGCTTCGCTTGTAAGGAATATCCAGGATCCAAAACAGACAACCGATAAGATTGTTCAGGTAAAAAATCTTGAAACTGAAGGAGATATGGTTTTCAGGGAGGCAATAACAAATCTGTTTGAAACTGAAAAGGATGTAATTGAACTGATCAAGAAAAAAGAAATACTCGAAAATATTGAACGCGGCGTTGACCGCTGCCAGAATTCAGCAACCGTAATTGAGGGAATATTGATTAAAAATCTATAGTATGTTTGAACTGGTCCTGATCATAATTTTTATCGCGCTGATATTTGACTTCCTAAACGGCTTTCACGATTCTGCCAATTCCATTGCGACCATAGTATCAACTCAGGTTTTATCTCCACAAAAAGCGGTATTGTTTGCCGCTTTTTTTAATTTTGTAGCCGCATTCACATTTGATGTAGCAGTAGCCAAGACAATAGGGAAAGGCCTGGTGAACCTAGATGTTATAGACGTTTACGCTATCGGAGCAGGGCTAATGGGCGCTATTTGGTGGAACCTTTTAACGTGGTATTACGGCATACCTGTAAGTTCGTCTCATGCGCTTATGGGCGGTTACGGGGGCGCTGCTGTAGCTAAACTGGGGTGGGGATGTATAATTACCAGCGGTTATACTAAAGTGATAATATTCATATTTATTGCGCCCATCATGGGTCTTGTCCTGGGATATATTAACATGAAAATAACAACATGGATTGTCAGAAAAAAAAGCCCCAGGAAGGTTGACAGGACATTTCGCAGACTTCAGATTATTTCCGCGGCATTTTATAGCTTTGGGCACGGCACCAATGATGCGCAGAAAACTATGGGTATTATAGTCAGCGTTCTGGTTGCGGCAAAATATTTAAGCGCATTTGCAGTACCGATCTGGGTAATAATCATCTGCCATTTTTCGATTGCCATGGGTACTATGTTTGGCGGGTGGAGAATAGTCAAAACAATGGGAATGAGAATTACGAAGCTACGCCCCATTGGCGGGTTTTGCGCAGAATTCGCCGGAGCTACAACACTTCTTTTAACGGCGCTTTTTGGTATTCCGGTCAGTACAACCCATACAATTACCGGTGCAATTGTTGGAGTTGGCAGCGTTAAGAGATTTTCTGCGGTTAAATGGGGCGTTGCTGGAAAAATAGTTTGGGCATGGATTCTAACAATACCGCTCTCGGCCGCCTGCGGCGCGCTGGTTTACTGGATAATACATTTCTTTTTGTAAATAATTGCGAATCCCGCTTTAGCGGGATAAACTCGTGCGGGAACCCAAACTTTCACACCCTGCCTAATTCACAAATAATTTTAGATAATTTGGATGACGAAGTTTTGCAAACAAAGTGAATGCATTTGAATCTTCCAGATCCAGAGCTGAAACTCGTGCCACGACGTGGAGTCGTAGCGCGATGTTTTGTAGGGCACGTTCTCCGAACGCTGTTCGGAGTGTCCGAGCAGCGCTCGGACTTACATTCTTTTTTACATTATTACTTTGGTTGTTTTTCATTGAATCTTTCATAACATAAGTATAAAATTGTGGTTTACGTTTAACGAATCGATAAATTTATATTCATGACCGAACAAAGCGGAAGCTTAAATCCAAATCCTACAAATCAGGGGGCCATTGAGAAATTTAAATTCAGGGATTTAAAAATCCACGGCACCGGCGAATGGCTTCACGGAGAGCAGAGGAGATACCGCCAGGTTTTTGACGCAAATACCCTGAGGTATGTTTATTTCGAGCTTTCATTTTATAACCTGTTATTCGATAAAGAAGACTGGAATCTAAGCGTACAATATAAAGTCGCCGACCAGAACGGAAAAATTCTCTGCGACCAGACGGTTTCTTCTGTGATAAGCAAAGGGGACTGCATCGGTTATGCAAGGTATTCATGGGGAGTCGATAAGGCCGGCACATACTGGATGAAAGGCTCGTATAAGCTGGAAACGTGGATTGACGGAAAGCTCTCGGGTTCGAAAACGTTTTATACTGTAAATGAAGGAGAATTGCAGGCTGACGGCGACCCGTATTTTAAGCTGCAGACCGTTAAGCTGTATGAAGGACCGGGCGCCGATGTTCCGTATGGAACGAGGAATTATCTTAAAACGTTTGCGGCCGGAAAGACAAGGTATCTTTGGATTGAAATTGAAGGCGATAACATTCAGTTTGAAAAAGCCCCGTGGCCCGGCGAGTTTTTTATCCGCATAAGAAATTCAGCAGGCGAAATGATAACTGAGATCGTCGATTTCTACACTTACACCAACAATATAAACCTGGTTAGATTTAACCGCGGCTGGGGCGGCGAAGCCCCCGGCACATGGTATAACGGAGATTATGTAATAGATATTGTGCTGCTGGAAAAACTTCTGGGCAGGGTTGCATTCTCTGTTGGCGATGAAGAAGAAGCTGATTCAGAGGGGGGAAAAGTTTTCATTCCTTCAGAAGGCGGAATAGAATTCAAGCCGTCTGATAAGGGCCCGAAGCAGCAGCTAAGCGAAGAAGAGATAATGAAAGAACTTGACGGCATGATTGGGCTTGAGACAATTAAGAAAAGTATCAGGGACAAGTATGACTATCTTAAATTCTTAAAGGTCAGAAAAGACAAAGGGATCGACGACGTTGACGAGAAGATGGGACTGCATTCGGTATTCACGGGCAACCCCGGGACAGGCAAAACTAAAACGGCTTTGCTGCTGGGTAAGATCTTTTATAATCTTGGGCTGCTCAGCAAAGGGCACGTATATGAAGTTGACAGAACCGACCTGGTCGGCGAATTTGTCGGGCAGACAGCTCCCAAAACCAAGGCGGCAATCAAAAAAGCAAAAGGAGGAATCCTTTTCATTGATGAAGCTTATTCGCTTGCCAGGGAAGGAGACACGGAGCGTGATTTTGGAAGGGAAGCGATTGAAATACTGCTCAAAGAGCTATCGGACGGCGACGGTGATTTAGCGGTTGTAGTTGCAGGTTATCCCGATGAAATGGAGCATTTCCTGGATTCGAATCCCGGATTGAAATCTCGTTTCAACAGTTACTTCAGCTTTCCTGATTATAATCCCAAGGAGCTTCTGGCTATTGGGAAGGAAACGACCGCTCAGCTTGATGTCGCGCTCGATGAAGACGCTGAAGATTATCTTTACAGCAAGCTTGTTGAGATATACCGCGACAGGGACCGCACATTCGGCAACGCAAGGTACGTTAATTCAATTATTGGCGAAGCAAAGATGAATCTCGGGCTGCGCGTGATGGAAGCAAACCCGCAGCTGGATAAAGTTGACGATAAAACACTCTCCACAATTACCATTGACGATATAAAAGAGATATTCAGGAAAAAGGAATTCAAAGGAGCTGATATTCCTCCTGACGAAGAGCTCTTGCGGGATTCGCTCAGCGAACTTAATAAACTGATAGGCATAGAGAATATCAAAAACGACATTCACGAAATGGTGAAGCTGGTGAGCTACTACAGGGATATTGGCAAAGACGTAACCAAATCGTTTTCGCTTCACACAATATTTACGGGCAATCCGGGCACAGGCAAAACTACGGTTGCGAGGATCATGGCAAGGATATTCAGAGCCCTGGGCGTTCTTGAGCGCGGACACCTTGTTGAAGTTGACAGGGAAAGCCTGATAGCCGGATATTTGGGCCAGACGGCAATTAAGACCGGCGAGAAAATTGATGAAGCTATGGGAGGAGTTCTGTTTATTGATGAAGCTTATTCGCTGTCAAACCAGGGCGGGGATAATGATTTTGGTCAGGAGGCGATAGAGGTCATTCTTAAGAGAATGGAGGACCGCCGCGGCGAGTTTGTGGTGATCTGCGCGGGCTATCCCGATGAAATGGAGAATTTCCTGAAAATGAACCCGGGGCTGAAATCACGTTTCGACAGGAGGTTTAATTTTACCGATTATAACGATGATGAACTTTTTGCTATCGCGCAGGTTATTTTAAACGAGCAGGAACTGAAAATGGATTCTGATGCTTCAGAACATTTCAAAAAATATATTGCGTCAATATGCTCAGCGCGCGATAAATTCTTTGGCAACGCCAGAGAGATCCGCAAAGCTTTGGGTGAAGTTGTGAAGAACCAGAACCTGCGCCTCGCGGAGCTGCCCAAAGAGCAGCGAACCAAAGATATGATAAACTCAATTACGCTAAAAGACGTAGAAGAGCTTCCCACGGACCTGAAAGAAACAAAGCCGAAGTTTGGTTTTGAGACATAGTTTACAGCGGAATTAATAGTACAATTTTATGGAATTTATTATAATCGGGGTTGTAGTATTCGGAATTATCGGATTTATTGTCTGGGCAAGCATAAGCGGCGGGAAACTGATGAAGCAACGGGAGCAGAAACTCAGCCGGTCCGAACCGGGGAAAGCTAAAATTTTGAGCTTCAGGACAGTAGGATTAAGGGGCCAGGGGAAATATGGTGAATTCCAGGCTTACATTTTTTCTCTTGAGGTGAGCTCGGCATATAAGGCCGCTTATAATACAGAAACAGCATGGAACGTTTACCAGATGGGCGCGCCCAGAGTGCAGGCAGGAAACGAGGTGAATGTGAAGATAGACGCGGAGGATCCTTCGGTTGTATATCCTGATGTTGAAGCGGTAGAGTACTCATGGAACGCGGCAATGCTTGAAAGAAACCGTACCGCGCGCGGCAGGCAGGGCTAAAGCGCCTTTACCACAACAATAGTCATATCATCATGAACCGGGGCAGCGCCGGAATATATTCTTACATCCTCGAGAATATTTTCAATTATCTTTTCGGAAGTAAGGTCTCTGAATTTTTCTACAACCGCCATTAATCTTTCTTCGCCGTAAAGCTCTTCTTCAGCGTTGAACGCCTCGCTTATTCCGTCTGTGTACATAACCAGAACGTCTCCCGGAGAAAACAGAATCTTATTCATCGAGTATTTAGAGTTCCTGTCTACGCCAATAACAAGTCCCTCGGTATCGAGGGTTTTCATTGGTTTGCCTGCGGGGAAGAACATGGGCAGGTTGTGTCCGCCGTTGGTATATGCGAAACTTTTCTCTTTAAGGTTCAGAAGGCCGTAAAATAAAGTTATGAACATCTCATCATTAGAGCTTTCGAAGATAAGCCTGTTAGTCTGTCGAACGCATTCGGAAGGCGTTGGATTAGAAACGGACTGGCTCCTGACAATTGCATGGAGGTTAGCCATAAGCATTGCGGCGGTCAGTCCCTTGCCTGAAACGTCCCCGATGCAAACAGACATGAGGCCTCGCTCAACGGGAATAAAATCGTAATAATCGCCGCCGACAAGTTGTGCCGGGATGTTCTTGCCGGCGATATCAAATCCATCAAGCCCCTCCGGATTTTTCGGAAGCCATCTCTGCTGAATATCCTGGGCAAGCTTCAGCTCTTCATTAACGCGGGTAAGCGCTTTTTCTTTTTCATACAGCAGCGAGTTTTCAACCGCGACAGCGGTTTGGTTCGCAACCGTCATCAGCAGGTTAATATCATCCTGCGAATACGTTTTTTCCGATAGTTTTGCGCCGGTGTTTATCGCGCCCATCAGCTTATCCTGGAACTGGATGGGGATAACAAGCTCAACGCCCGTTTCATCTATTATTTTTCTTACCTGTTCGGCAATCTTATCGTTGTCGTACCAGTCATCTGTAATGTTTGAAGTCAAAATGGCTTCTTTCTGCTCGGCAAGATAATTATAGAAGTTAGTCTTATTGGCAAGGTCAAGTATCGAATCGGATATATCTTTGCCGACAAACATATTTCCGTGTTCTTTGTCAAGTAAAACGACGCCCACTTTTTTGATATGCATAGTTCCCGCAAGAGTAGTGACCACGGAGTTTAATATCTGTTTCAGGTCGATCTGCAGGGGGAGCCTTCGGCTGAACTCCAGCAGAACTTTCTGGTAATTCTGTCTTTCAAGATAAAAGATCTTATCAACCCAGTCCTGGATCCTGCGCTTGAGCGGGTCAAATACAAACGCTATTATTACTAGCGCCAGAAGGCTGAGCGTCTGGTTCTGTTTATGCCCGAAGAACTCACCGATTATGCTTCCGGTCCCAAACACCAGCAAAACGTATATAGCGGCTATCATTGGAGTGATTATGGCGTACATCAAGCTTTTCTTTACCAGTATTTCGGTATCCATCAGCTTGTACCTGAATATGCTGTACCCATAGCCGACGGGCACAAAAAACAAAAGCAGCGCAGGCAGAAATGAAGCAGGGTTTACATAAATAGCAAACGGATTTGCATAACTTGTATAGGCAGTATAAACATTAGCTCCAAGCCCGATAATCGAGCTATACAGAATTGGCGCCAGCGACCTTCTTTTCTTCTTATCGGCTATATCAAAGTAATTGTTGGCAAAGATTACGACGCCGGCGATGAAAAAGAAAAGCGGCAGGCTGTCTATAATCTGGTTTATCAGGTCGCGTAAATTTGGAACATCGTTACGGGGAGTCCTGAAATTTCCCAGATAAATCAATGCAGCAAAGTTTAATAGGCCTGTCAGAAGATAAAGAGTTCTTTTATACCTGAACTCTTTGCGAACAGGAAAATTCATAAAGAACGACAGGAAAAAGATCGGTCCCAGGACCCTTGATATGAACATAAGGCTGTTAAAAATAATTTTCTCTGCGGGGTTTGTGTCTGCGGTGATCTGCATGGATGACAGGCCGGTTATCATCATGGCAAAAAAAGACATGTAAGCAAACTGTCTCTGAACTTTTCCCTGCGGTTTTGACATGACAACAATGAAACCAACAATCAGAAATCCCAACCCGAATAAAAAGCCGGAGATATATGCGATATCGACCACCTTTAGGACTTCCACATTCGTCTCAAATTGTTTCCCGTCCCGTTCAATAAGGTATGTGCAGTAACCGCCTTTGGGCACCTCATTTATAATGCGGTTTGCATTCATATCCGGAAAATCCTGCCCGTTAAGTTTAAGCAGTATATCGCCGTTTTTGATTCCGGCCTTATCTGTTACGCCGCCGGGAACAACGTCAGTAATAAGATAAACGCCGGGTCTGCCGGGAACAGGGCGCCATGCGCATTCGTCATTGCTGTTGGAATTCAGGAAAACAACATTGGCTCCGTTCCAGGCCGATATTCCAAAAGCAAACAGGAACCCAATTGTAAATATGAATTTTATTGTCCGGTTAGAAAATCTTTCAGAGAGGCTCTTCATCGTTTTTTGGCAGCAGGTATGTACTGCATTACAAAATTATGCAACTTATTCAACTCAAACAACATAAATGCATATCGCCATAATTAACATAAATACTGAATTTTTGTACACTTTTTACAAAAACAGATTTTATTTTTGGCAAACTGCGATTTAAAACTTGACTTATTTACCTCTCATAATATAACTTTGTATAACTTATAAATCAAAAGAGGAAATATATGAAAAAAACGATCTTGTTAACTGCGTTTGTATTCTGTTTGTTTCATGTCAGAGCATATTCTCAGGATTATGACCTGAAATATACGGTGAATTATGAATTAAAAGACGCTCGCGGGGATGTAAAAGGATCCGTCAAGCTTTACCGCGATAACGATAAGATGCGCTTTACTTCGACAGAAAACCGCGGTACGGACCTTGAAAAGACCACGGACATATATATCTTTAAGAATGAAGGTAAAATATATACCGTTATTACCGGGCGCGGATATAAAACAGGAAGCAGGCATGCAATTGATATTTCATTTGTCGGTATGCAGACAGGAGTATATATAATCGACCTTGGCGACCCGATTCCGCTTTTCCCTGCCTCTGAAATATCAGGAAGCGGCCAGGTGTTAGGCAGGGATTGCACAAGGTATTTGATCACGTCTTTTGGCGACGCCAAGACCGAATACTTTATGTATCAGAACAACCTGATGCTAAAACGGTCTATTGGCTCCACAACAGAAGGCAATACAATAGAAGCGACTTCGTATGATAATACATCGGATATACCGCCCGGCACATTTACTTTGCCAACGGGCGTTGACTTTCCGGATTTTTGATGAATATTAAAAAGGGACAGATGATTTATATTTATCTGTCCCTTTGCTATTTATTCGGAACTTAAGCTTATTTTACCAGCATCATCTTTTTAATATCAGTATTTCCGTCCGCATCAAGTCTATAAAAATAAATTCCCGAAGCCAGATTTGATCCGTCAAAGCTAATTGAATGAGAGCCCGCGTTGAGGTTTTCATTGACCAGCGTTGAAATTTCCCTGCCCAGTTCGTCATATACCGTGAGTTTTACGTCCCCCGACGTTGAGATACTGAAACTTATTTGAGTAACAGGATTAAACGGGTTCGGAAAATTCTGGTTCAGGCTGATTTTTGCCGGTGATTCCTCACGGACATCATTCAAAAAATTATTGCCTTTTTCCATGGCGCCTGATTGCGAGTATTTTATAGTAATGGAATTTTCTGCTCCTCCTGAGCGGGAAACCTGAGTTGTGTATCCCGTTAAATATATATTATCGTGTGAGTCTGTAGTTATCGCATATGCACCTTCATCCGTATTTAGGGGTCCGTAAAGCGCAGACCAAACCGTACCATTCTGATCGTATTTTATTGTCAATACATCATTTTTCCCGTTTGCAGATTCCTTATAGCCGCAAATATAAATTTTGCCATGTGAATCACTCGTTATATCGCGAGGCTCAATACTTAAGTTATTAACGGCGCTATACCTGTTTATCCATTGTTCTGTTCCGGCTGGCGTATATTTTATTGTAACAATATCATCAGAGTAGCTTTCTGAATAACCGCTGACATAAACATTCCCTAAAGAATCCAGAGCCAAACCTATAGGGTGTTGATTGGAATTATCGCCGGCATCATCAAACCTTCTGACCCATTGCTGAGTTCCGCTGGCATTATATTTAATAGTCGCATAATCTTCGTTTGTGCCGATTCCAGCGCTATATCCGGTAACATATACATTGGCGGCTTTGTCTAATGCAATCGAAAGGGCAAAATCATCACCGTTAGCCGGACCGGCGTATGCCTGTGACCATAACACAGCGCCGAAAGAATTATACTTTACAGTAAGGAAATGACCATTATTTTCACCAGTAACATAAACATTGTCAGAGCGGGGCTCTATAGCTATTTTTGCTCCAATTGGAGTCCATAAATTTGAAGGAGGGCCGAAAAGGCGATACCAGAGTAATGCGCCCGAAGAATTATATTTTACAGTATAGTTGTGTCCGGTGACATATATGTTTCCGGAGTTTTCCACTGCAATTGCCGACGGAGGTAAGGTTCCTGCCAGTGCAAATGTTTGAACCCATTGAAGGGTCCCGGCAGAATTATATTTTATGGTTCCAAAAGTGTAATCCAAAAGTCCGCTAACATATACATTTCCAATATTGTCTAATGCAATAGCCGTTATATAATCATAGTTTGAGACGCTGGTATATGTTCTAATCCACATAGTCTGCCCTGTTGAATTATATTTGATAAGAATATATTTTGCAGTAGTATTCTCAGTTGTTTGGCCGGCTGAATATACATTACCGGAATCATCTGCAGCAATGCAATATCCATAATCAAGCCCGCTTGCATAAGGACCATAAATCGACGCCCATTCAAGGATGGGGTCAGAATAAACATTTACCGCTTTAATCAATAATAAAATAAAAAGAAATTTATATTTGTGTTTCATGTTTCTTCCTCCATTTTGGTTAGGCTGTAATTCTGTAATTAATTTTTGTCACAAAGATATTTTTACCGCTGGCGCTTTACAAAGAAAAAATAGAAATTTTGTTTAGAAATGAGCATCTATTTTCGGCGTTCAGCAATGAAATTTTATAACTAAACTTTGTAATTTCTGATAATTATATAAAGTTTGGGGAAAGAAATATGTTCAGGTTATGTTCAATGTGCAAAAAAATGAATTTTGTTTGGAAAAAGCCGGCATATAAATGCGAGTAATTATATAGAAAACCCAAAATTTCTTCAGAATTTGGATTTGCACTGCTCAAAGTCTTTATTATATTGTTGGTAAATCCCGCGATTTTTACAGGAAGGGAAAAGTATAAGATCAAAATAATACTGTTATGCTAAAAGGAAATCTGATAGATACATTCAAAACATTTACCCCAAAAGAAATGCGGGAATTCGGCGAGTTCATTAACTCGCCTTATTTCATCAAAAATAAAAAAGTCAAAAAGCTGTATGATGTTTTGAAAAAGTATTACCCAAAATTTGACAGCTCTAAGCTGGAAAAGCAAAAAGTATTTAGAATGATTTACGGCGGAGAAAGTTATAAAGACAGCAAATTGAGGATCCTTATGTTCTACCTTTACGAAATTGTAGAAAAGTTCTTAGCGCATAACAGGATCGCAAATAAAGAAATTGCGTTCAAAGAAAATGTTGTTAAGGAATTACTTGAAAGGAACTTATACAAAGATTTTGAAAAGACAAACCGGCAGGAATTAATTAAGCTTGATAAAAGAGTAAATATAAATGAGGAATACTATTTGAATAAGTTCACCTTCGAATATGAATATTTTAGTTACCTGAGCAAAATTCAAACTCAGCAGTATGACAAGTTTATGAAAAAGGAAAATATAGAAAAGGTTTTCAGCAACCTTACTTATTATTACTTTATTAAGATTTTTAAATTTTACTGCGTTGTTCTTAATACTCAAACGTTATTCAATACAACGGCGGAAACCGGTCTATTTGAAAAAATATTGAGCGTTTTTGACGCAGATCTATTTAAGGAAGCGCCTCTAGTAAATATTTATTATAACGCTGTGATGTGCCTTCTTAGGCCCGATGAAGAAAAATATTATTATAGCCTGAAAAATCTGGTATTTGAAAGGAAATATGATATTAACAGCGATGATTTATTGGATTTGTATATTAACCTTGAAAATTACTGTATCAGGAAAATACGCGCAGGGAATACCGTTTTCTTTAATGAGAATTTCGAAATTTTGAAGAAAGAAATTGACCTTAGAATTTTCTACAAAGGAGAGTTTATGTCGCCGTCATTCTATAGAAGCGCTGTTGTTGTGGGAACAGAGCTTAAAGAATCGGAATGGGTAAAAAATTTCATCGAAAAATACAGGGCTGAGCTGGATGAACAATATATGGATCCTGTTTATTATTATTGCCTTGCTTACATTCAGGAAACTGAAGGAAATTATGAAAAAGGACTGGATTATCTGGCCAGGGCTAAAACGGATGAACTTTACTTAAAGATAGAAATTAAGCTTTTGCAGTGTAAATTATTTTATATGCTGAACTGGAACATTCATCTTTCATCGCTTATTGATACATTCAAGCGGACTTTGAACAACAATAAACTGATCCCGGAAAATCGGAAAGCGCTTTATCTAAAGTTCATTAAGTATCTGAATAAGCTTAATAATCTTAAAGATGACAAGGATCCTGCAAAGATCGGAGAGATCAAAAGTGAAATTATTAACGATGAAGCATTTATGCAAAAAAGCTGGCTGCTAAAAAGGGCCGATGAAGCGCTGTGAAATCAAAAGGGAGGATAACAAACCGTCCCTTAGTATTCAAATAGAGGCATATCTATTTAACCAGGATCATGTTTTTTGATTCAACAAAGCTGCCCGCGATAATCCTGTAAAAATAAACTCCGCTTGTATAATTTAATGCATTGAATTCAACTTCATGTGAACCGGCTCCAAACGCTGATTAACCAGCATTGCAACTACTCTTCCTGTTACATCAAAGACTTTTAACTCAACATTTCCGGATTGCCCGCCCGTTGCAGGTATATCGAATTTTATCTTAGTAGAAGGATTGAACGGATTCGGATAATTTTCCTGTAAAGAATAACTTTCAGGAACCGTATCCCCAATTGACGCCGTTATTAGTTCCTGCAAATAAAATATTAGCGCTCAAGGCCAATGCATTTACGGATTCGTTTAACAGGTAATGTATCGCTGAAGCGTAGGGGCCGCCGCCGGGAGGACCAATTTACAGCCATTGGGAAAAAGTAACGGATTAAGAACAAAATAAAACGAGTACAATGAAAATTTTCGATTTCATAATAATCTCCTGCTTTTTTGTTGTAATATTTTTTTAGAGAAATTTACTGGTTTGTTAAAAAGTTAACAGGGAAAATTAATATTAAAATTAAGGTTTTACAAGGCTGTTAGAATGAGGCAAGTGTAGCTGTTTTCATGATTTTGCAGATTTTAAACAAAAAAAGCTACATTAGTTGTCTTTTCAATCTAAAATCAAAAATCCTAAATCTGAAATCATATCGCGCTCCCAACGGGATTTTGAGGCGAAGCCGAAATCCCGCTAAGGGCGGGACGAACCCTAATAGGACAGGAGAATACACTTCGTTTTAATCTGCAAGAATTGACTGTAAAAACCAAGATCCCCGCTTTCGCGGGGATGACATGAATATCGCGCTCCCAACGGGATTTTGAGGCGAAGCCGAAATCCCGCTAAGGGCGGGACGAACCCTAATAGGACAGGAGAATATACTTCGTTTTAATCTGCAAGAATTGACTGTAAAAACCAAAGATCCCCGCTTTCGCGGGGATGACATGAATATCGCGCTCCCAACGGGATTCGAAGTAGTTGAATACCGAAAATACAGCGTTTTAAGCTACTATCATTCAAATACCTAGAAGTCTAACAATACTTGAAATACAGCCAAACACTTGATTTATTAGGATATTCATTGAATATTATTAATCTTCGTTATATATTTATATATGAAGATTTATAATCATACAATCAATTGCAGTACAACATTTAGTACAACATTTTAAAAGGAGGTTTAAGTATGTTATCGCTTTACAAAAACGTTGTTTATCGCAACGGAAAGCCTGAAAACGAAGGCTATTATTACATTAAAGACACTGATCCAATTACGCAAGTAGATGAAGAGAATACTAATTACATCTGGGTTCCAGAAACCGTTACGGATCCTAACGGCGAAATTACGTTTTCTTTGCCGGGTGATTTCAAACAAACAAACGCCGCTGTTTTACGCTTCAGTATAGGGCTGAAATTCAGTTTAAAGGGTCAGAAAAAGAAAACAAAAGGCGTTATTGAAGCTACTAATATAAAACGAGCTGAAGACCTAAGAGGCCAATATATCAAGCTCAAAGAACTGAAACAATTAGAAATAAATGAAGCTGAAGCTATAAGGCAGCAAGAACTTTCTAAATTTGACGGCAAACGGCTGCTGAAAGCCTCAGAATTGATTGCTGAATTCAACAAAACTAAGGAAAACAAAAGCAGACCTGCGACCATAGAAGCTAATTCAAACGCTTTCAGGGAGCTTATAAGGTACTCAGGCGATAAACTAATACACGATTACAGTTTAAAAGATTGTGTAGGCTTTATAAAGGCTAAAAGAAACGAGCTGTCAGACCGCTCCAGAAGCGGAAACAAGGAACGTACCGCTAAGAAGTATTACGGCGACCTAAAGAAAATATTCAATTTCGCTTTGAATAATTCCGAAATATACCTGAATGTCAATCATTTTCTTGATGTAAAAGTAAAAGACGAAATTACAGGGCTAGAAAAAACCAAACCAACTCCATTCACAGTTGAACAATTCAAAGAAATAGAAAAACATCTTACCGCTGACGACCAAAAAATATGTAATTGGGCTGTTAAAACTGGAATGAGGCAAACGGAAATAACGTTCTTAAGAATTAAGGACGTCAATCTTGAAAAAATGGAAATTAAAATTATTTCTGACAAAGACCATCATCTTACCAAAACAAATGAAAGCAGAACCATTGAATTACCTTTAGCTTTGGTCCCTTTCGTTATAGAAGCAATAGAAAACAATCAAACTTACGTGTTTCAGGACTCTAAGACATCAACAGGCAGGGTAAATACAAATGGTCTTACCCGGCGATTCAAAAAGGCGGTCAGAAAAGCTATCGGTCAGAAATCAAAACAACATTTTCACGACTTGCGAATTACTTTCGGCTGTTGGTTACTTGACGAAGGCGTTCCAGTAGAAAAAATCTCAAAGTATTTAGGCCATTCAGAGATCAATACAACGCTTAAGTATTACGCCGATTACATAAAGAATAAATTTCAGGGGGAAGTCAACATAATTGATAACCTGCTTAGTAAGCCCTTTGAAGATAATAATAAATCTGTTCTTAATAAGGCCAAGCTAAATTACTCAAGAACGACAGGTAAATACAAATATATGTCAGTTGAACAACGTCAAAAACGAATCAATAAAGCTGTGGAGGGCTTATGAAAATAAAAATAAGAACCAGTAGAAATATAGTAGTACTTCAAACAAGATTGACAGCATTTGCTATATTTGAGTTGAATATTCCAATAAAAGATATTGAAAAATATTACAAAAAGAATATTATAAAAAAAGATGATAAAGTTATTTTTTTTGAATTGTCCGACAAAATAATTGAAAAATATTATAAAAAAGAACGAAAGAAAAAGGAACTGGTTCATTATTACACAGGTAAATTTGGAAACGGGGCTGAATTCCTGTTTGAAATTATCGGGGATGAGAAACAATCTAAATATTTATATAAAATTGCTATTCAAGTAATAAATTGTATTCAAAAAGAATTGGTTAAGTTTCGCAAAAAAGGTAAATGGAAATACCTGACGTTAGCTGAACAACGAAGGCGAATCAAAGCCCTTTGACTTAGACTGAATACTTAACCTGAAAGTAAGACCCCTGAAATGGACTTCAGGGGTCTTTTATTTTATTTACTCAGATCCAATCATTAATATATTTAGGCAACCATGAATGCCATTCCCCATCAAATTTACATAGGAAAAAGTAATAATTTTTTTTTGAAACAAAGGAATCAAGAACCGACTTAATATAGGTATTAAGACCATCTAACGTTCCACTGGATTTAATAATCCAAGTAGCTGGCATAATCTTCTTTGCATTGTTACCATAATCATTTTCAATTTTATCTGTCACTGATTGGTGTTCTGTTTCATTATAATCATTCATGATTTCATAACGAACAAGGTATTTCACGTTAATTTTTTCCTTTCTGTAAATTTTTCTTTTATTTTTTATTATAAGTAGCTACAATTATCATTTCATAGGGAAGACTAGCTTCGTGTTCAGTTTCATCTTTATGAGTCATCTTATATGAATAAATATCATTCAGGTTAACTCTTGGAATTCCCAGAACATTCATTCTATCACCAATTGATTTTGTCCTTAATTCCTTTTCTGCCTCTGAGTCTCTGGGAAATACCATTCTTATATGATTAGCTATTTTAGTGTTCCCATCGTAAACATTAGCATAAACAAATTCACCATCATGAACTATGTTAGGTCTACCAGTTATCTCTAAAGTGAAATACGTATAATTGTAACCTATTCTTGATGATTCAATTGTTACGAAATTATTTCCATAAGTAACCTTGCATTGCAGCCGGGAATAAATATCAAAAGCTGTTGTTGCATTTTTTGTTGGATACTCTTTGATTTCTCTTAATGATGATGTAACATTATAATTCCCGACAAACAATAAAGGATGTATTTCAAAATTATGGTCAGGGTTTGTGTCTTCAGCTTTTGGAACTCTACTGCTTTGCTTTTGAGATGAACTTGGATGCTCAAACCATATACGCCATGCTCCTGTAAAACTAACTTGTTTTCCGTTATCTTCCATAGATTGCAAGTACTCGCATTCTTGTTTAAAATCTTTACCGTTCATTATCTCTGCGACAACTGGAAGACCTATTTGTTTATTTCTACAGGCTACATGAAAGTCACCGTCATCGGCAGCCGGGTGCGGTAAAGATCACCTTGGTTCAGTGCATGTTGTTATAGACAGCACAAACACTGTTATATCAGCGCAGGACTACGACGCATGGGGATATATTATGGATGGAAGAAGTTACACACCCGAAAACACAATGTATAAATTTACTGGCAAAGAACGCGACAAAGACATTGAAAACAATTATGATTATTTTGGAGCGAGATATTATAATGCAAGGATTGGAAGATGGGGGCAATGTGAACCATTGATTGATAAATATATAAGTTGGTCGCCGTACAATTATGGTTTGTGCAATCCATCTAACACAGTCGATGCTGATGGACCTGTCCCCAGAAAAATAATGAAGGCACTCAGATTTGCTCTAAGTGCCTAATTTATTTGGAGCTGGCGAAGGGACTTGAACCCCCGACCTGCTGATTACAAATTATAACACCTACTTTTCATTTACACTTAGTATTTAATGAATAACGTATTTAGCCTTTCCTTATTTTCTATCATCAGCTCTATTTTCTACTCAAACGAAAATAAATCGTAGCCAAATCGTAGCGAGAATGAAGCTGACTAAGCGTACTTCCGTGCGAAGAAAAGATCTTGCAAGGATATGTTTGCTTTGCCTCGGCAGCATTTGTATTTCGCACATTCGATACTTTCATTCCGACAACAATATGAAGGAATATTTTGCTATGCTCTGATCCATTGACTTTGTAATTATTAAATCTTCAAAAAATAATAGAATGCAAAGGGGATTTATTTGTACCTTGTTAAATGTACAGACATTCTTCAGTTTACTTTTAACCAACGAGAGGAGAACAAACTTATGTCCAAATTCTGCACGACAGTAACAAACCAATTAGTAGCAAGTCTTGGCAAGATCAAAATTACGTTTGATGATGGTACCGAGGTTGCAAAAGATATTCAAACTCTTGGCGACTTTGTGTTTGATGAAAACAGCGCGCGGCAACCAATTCAAATTGAAGGGCTTGGCAAGTCCTGGCAAATCCCTGCTGTTGCCGCCGCTGGGGGAGCTGGAGTGCCCGTCAATTATCCAAACGGCGATATTGGTTCACTAACTCATGAAGTAATTTATATCCCAGGTTCTGACACAGGTTTGATTAAGGAGAACTGGGGGGATCATCCGGCATAGTTATGACAGGCATTTGATAGTTGCCTTCCGAAAGACATATCAAAACAGAAGTTTCAATATTTTTAAACGTTAGAGTAAGTTTATTTTGTGGGAATCGTATCTACCATATTTTAAGTAGAACTTTTAAAAAAATAAAGAAGGGAAAATATAAACATGACCACATTTAACACGGTGCTCAGAAACCGAGAAGTAGCAAATCTTGGAAAGGTTAAGTTTACTTTCGATGATGGGTCTGAGGTTGCAAAAGATATTCAAACTATTGGCGAGTTTGTTTTTGATGAAAACAGCACACGTCAACCAATTCAAATTGATGCGCTTAACCAATCCTGGCAAGTCGCGGCTGTTTCATCCGCCGGTGCTGCTGGATCACAAGTTAATTATCCAAATGGTCAAATTGGCCACCTAACCCAGAGAACAATTCAAGTGCCCGGTTCTGATACACCTGTTTTTTACATCGAAATGTTGGATCACAATTAAAAGTTATGGCGGGTGTTGAGGACATTTGGAGCGAATGGTTGAGAAATCGGCGTTTTGGTGGTGATGCGAACTTCCAGTCATTTGCACTGGAAGGATTGAAAAAACGTGCCTCAATAATTGTTGAGAAAGCTCAGATTTTTGAATCTGCAACCGTACTCGATATTGGGGCGGGAGACGGATTAGTTGGTCTAACAGCCTTGTCGAAATTAGGTGCTGGAGGGAAATTAATCTTGTCCGATATATCAGAAGCAGCTCTTGTAATTCCAAAGGAAATCTTTAACGAAAAGAAAATCCAAGACTCACGTGTTGAGTTTTTGGTTGCCGGAGTTGAAAAACTGTCTCCGTTGCCGGATGGCTCGGTTGACAGAGTGGTGATGAGAGCCGTATTATTATACGTAGAGGATAAACAAGCTGCTTTTAAAGAGATATTCCGTTCCCTTCGAATCGGGGGAAGAGCAGTACTTATGGAACCAATTAATCAGCGTCATGTGGAGTTCGAAAAAGATCTTTTTCGAGGTTACAGATTGGATCGTGAACCACTTTTGAGCGTCAAAGATTTGCTTCAAAGAGTAGCTGACCAAGCAAAGCGTCAAAACCCAGTTTCCTTACTTGGCTACAATGAACATGACCTTGTACACTTGGCAATGAAAGCCGGTTTCGAAGAGATTCAGCTTGAGTACTCTCTTTCGATTACTTCTCAAGCTAGCTATAAATCGTGGAATGCATTCTTTGATACAGCACCTAACCCGCATGCAAGCACACTACGAGAGTTAATGACCAGTATTTTAACCCGTGAAGAATTTGACAGGGCTGGAATTGCCTTAATGAAAGTTGTTCAACAACCTTCTGTATGGTCAAACTCTTCGGCTCTACTAATTTTGAAAAGGTAGCTGCTTATGTATCTCGAACAAGGTGCGCTTAGAGTTAGCCCTCTTTTGAGTTCCCGGGCTATAATGACCGTGTTAACACGGAAATATAAAGAGGCTGCTGAAATGCTCTGTGGAATTGATGGGAACCAACATTCGGAATTATCCACTGATGAAATTTTGATGCTTATAAGAACACCTTCCTATAGGCTGTTGCTCGAGAAATCTTATTCCAAATTAATAGGCAAGCCGGTACCTGATGATAGTTTTTTTGAACGTTTATATAACATAGGCATCGATCGAGAATCTCTCATTAGGATGTCTTCCAACACAACAAATGATTTAATAGTACCTGCCCCCTTCCTTACGTCACTGCTATATCCCCCACCAAATTCTAATAAAAGATATCAGGATAGCTCATCACTTGTATGCGAGATTTATAAGACCTTCAATATATTTTCTGGTATCTCCTCGAAATGGTCTATAACAAAACCAACAACTTCGGACATTGAAATGATAAAGGCTGCATTACAGGATCTTGGTAAAATAGCTCTTGAACCCATCGAAGATATTGCCTTCAATGTTCGGTTTATCGCTGTTGCTGAATCTTCCATACAGCAATCGGACGTTTCCTTCGGTGCGAGCTTTAGCTTCCTATTTTTGCCAGGTATCATTTTTCTCGGTGGTTTTTTCCTGAAAAAGCATGAAGAACTTATTGAATCTCTTTATCATGAGTCTCTCCATGTAAAGTGGGTTAACACTTATCATGCATATGACATGCTTAGATTTGAACTGCTACTGGATATTGAAAGATTTATTTGTCCGTGGGCCACGAATGATGAAGATAGGCAATGGACTTTTACACGCGCTGCCGCGGCGTATCATGTGTACTGTCATTTATTGGCTTTTCATCGCTTGATAGTAAAGCAGCGAGGTCCATACAACGAATGGAGCAGTAAGCGAATTCCTACTATACGCGAGAAACTTCAAATACTCGGCGAGTATATTAACCGAACTCGCTCCAAGTGTATGACGGATTTGGGAATACAATACTTTGATTTGCTCAGCACGATAGGCGAGATGTAGTTTGTAGATTAAAGTAGTTGTGTTTTTTGTTTTCCGTTGATTTAAACACGATGCTAATATAATATTTAAGCAAAAGCAGGACGTTTGTTTTGTAACTTAAAATTTAGTGTTCTTTGCTAAATCCTTTTACAATTTTCCAGTTATTCTTTTATCATTTATATTAACTTCAACTCATTAAGTTTATCACATTCACATAGTTTATTTTTTTCTTAGGGATTCTATTCCGTTTTCATTGGAACTGGCGAAGGGGCTTGCTCGGAGCGATCCGTTAGGGATTGATCGACGTCCCGGCTAAAGTCCGAAGGACCACTTTGCGGAAACCCCGACCTAAAAGAAAAAAGCCCAAAACATGATTGTCTTGGACTTTTTGGGGGAGCTGGCGAAGGGACTTGCTCCGAAGGAGTCCCTAATAATTTATATTCACGACAAAATCAAATACAAAGAAAGGGGAAAAAAATTATGAAAGTCGGGAAAAAATAGATCCAAATACCACAAAAAGAATTGATGAACTGACACCAAAAGTATGCTATGAATATAATACAGGCAGAAAAGATTGGGGAAAATAGAATATCAAAACATAATTAACTTAAAGAAAGGAATTTTAAAATGATTGCGGAATTACTAACGGCCAACGAAAAAAAAGCCCTTATTCCTCTAATGGAAAAAGTAATAAAAGCAGATGGAGAAATAAGTGATATAGAAAAGATTTTCTTTGATGCTTATCTTAAAAACTTAAAAATGAAAAAGATAAAATTGAATTTTCGAGATTCCGTTCAAAGCCTATGCAAGAAGTTCAAATCACATAACTCAAAGGTGATGTGCCTATTAGAATTGATAGGAGTAGCTTGGGCTGATAATAAACTTGCAAAGGAAGAACGGTTATTGATCAATGAAGTTTTTGATTACTTCAAAATTGATAAATCTAATTTTTCGGAATATTCGAGATGGGCAAAGAATTCTGTTATATCAGATTTGATACTTTTTAATTTTTTTAAATTCTAAATAGATACTTAAAACAACTAATAAAATGGATAAGGGCAAAACAAAAGATGTTTTGAAAAAGGTTAAGGCAATTGCGCAGGGTGCTGGCGGTTTAGCAGCTATTATATTGGCTATTTTTACAGCCTTTGGTAGTAAAAAATAATTTTTAGCATTCTATAATTCAAATTATATATTTGCACTTCTTAAGCTGGCTTGCAACCAGCTTTTTTATAGAAGCAAGAGATGACTTTATAGTGACTCAATAAATTCGTTGTTATTATCCAATGTATACAAAATTCCGGGTTTGATATTATCAAGACCGACAATTTTAGCATAATATTTTATTGTTCCATCAGGTTGCAAGATACCGAGTATGAGGACGCTTCCTATATCTCCGGATACTTTACCGCCTGCAATTGCTATTGCGATTCCAGTTTTACCAACTACAGCTTGCTGATTAGAATATTTTATAATCGAAATTCCTCCATCTGTAGATTGTGCTGTCCCCTCCAAAGAATAAGCAATACCTGAAGGACCTGAGATTGCATGATTATTAGCTCCCTTGTAAGCATATGCAATGCCGTATCTTGTAACTGTTGCAGTCCCACTATAACCCGCAAAAGCTACTCCAGATGTATTTGCAGTGGCTTGACCATTGTTACCAGCTACAACAATATTAATTGGGGGTGGTTCTCCGTCTCTTATCGAATTAATATTATCGACTACGTCTATATCTACCATACCGTTGTTTGAATAAATGTGAAATATCGGATAATCTTCTTTTTTTTCTGTCATTTTCATGCCTTTCATTTTATTATTTATAGAAAAAATAAAATTATAACAGTTCTGATGCAAATATAATGTTAAATATCTTGCTAAATAGCAGCTGAAAATATTGATTGATAATTACCATAATGACAAACTTAATATTTATCATTCAATGAAGCTAATTTATCTTTTTTCTGGTATAATATCCTTACAAGCATTTATCATATTTAATTATGTCTAACAAATATTCCTTCCGAGTACCTTATACATGCTCGACTTACGGTACTTTATCAGGCATAGTCTGGGCAGAGAACCGCGAAGAAGCGATAGAAATCATCGAAAACAGAGGAACAGATGACGATTCTTATGATGACTGTGATTCCGATGACTATACGTACAATTACGATGAAACTTCAATAGAACTGGAAGAGGGTATCGAAGACGAAAACGAAGAAAACTACAATGATGACGAAGACGATTCCATGCCCGATGTTCCGGCATACTTCCTTGAGCACATTTTACTCATTTAATAAATAATTCAATAAAAGGGAAATTAAACATGTGGACAACTGAAACTCAACACGCAACAGAAACAGAAAATGCTTGCCTGCAGATTAACTGTAATGGCAACAACTACAACGTCGGCTCCATGGAAGGCCTTGAGCTGGTAGAAAAGGTTCGCAGCATCGCGCGCGAAAACTACATCAACAAGTATGACATCCTGGACAATACCGGTGCAAAAATTTCGCCCCCGGATGTGGAGAACGGAAGATTTAACGGGCCGCTTACGGTAATCAGGTTTAACGTAGCTGCCATCTAGATCTTGTTTGTCACATCTAAATTAAAAAGGGACGCCTTTTAGTTGGGGCGTCCCTAATCATTATCCCTAAACTTTGTACAAAAATAAGAATATGGAAGCGCAAATACTTGAAACCGATCCTAAAATTGAGTTTTTGAATTCTGTTAACGGAGATCCCGGGGAATCAGAAATAGTTGATCTCCATGAAGACGCTCTTTTATCTATTCTTGATGCCGAAGTCGATGCAAAAGAAATACACGCAAAGCTCTGGGGCTCTGAACAGGAAAAGATCAAGGTCAGGACAATAATACTGGATTCCAGGCTCGACTTTGTAAACTCTGCAAAGAAGCTTCAGGAAGTATTTAATACGGAACTTGTCAGCGTAACAAATCAGCTAAACGAGAAATATAACGCTGAAGTCCTGAAGATCAAGCAGCTATACAGAAAAGAGCTAGTGGGCCGGGGTTTAATAGAACTTATTAATGCTGTAAATGAATATGATTGGGTCCTTGTAATGAAGCAGAATTCAGTCAATCTATATAAGTGCTATAACCCATGCTATCCGGTTTCTCACGGATATTATGAGGACGGCAGGATCAGAGACTATGCAGATCCGGTTACTTATTTACGAGGTATCTATGTCAATATCCTGCATCCGAAAATTACATTAGGAACCATCTACCTTCAAACCGAAGGCGGAGCTCATCCTAACTGCGGGACCAAAGGATTTGGAAGCGCATGTCCCGGGACTCTTCAGGACAGAGAAATTCCAATAACTGATACAAATGAACTGATAGCTCTGCTAAACGAGATATCTTCCACTTATGAAAAGATGCACCTGGACAGCGCATATTATGTTCCGACTCAAAACTATACAGAAAGGAAGGAATCTCCCCAATGGACAACATGATAACAGATATTTATTCCCGGCAACAGGAACTGTTTCAAAGAGACTTCAGGAATGAATCCGCAATGGTCATTGGCCTGGGAGGAATAGGAAGCTGGGTGGCCATTGATCTGGCTTTGTTAGGGATAGGGACCATAATCATTATTGATCCGGATACAATAGAAGCCACTAATCTGAACAGGACATTATTCAGGTTAAGCGACATCGGCAAGAAAAAGACTGACGCGGTCAGCGGGCTAATTTCTGAAAGGAGGCCGGATACTCTTGTGCTGGCGATACCGGAATATTTCTCTAAAGATATGCTTGATAAGTACGAAGTAGATTATATCTTCGATTGCACCGATAATCTTAATACCAGGGAGAAGCTTAAAAGTATCGACTTCACAGCTGAATATGTAAAATGCGGATATGACGGCTATTCGGCTACCATTTCAATTAACGACTTTGAGTCAGGTTCCTGGGGCGAAGAAGGAAGCTATACAGTTGTTCCGAGCTTCTTCGGGACGCCGCAGGTGATTAGCGCCCTGGCTGTAACTGAGCTCATTCTGAATAATATCGTTGAATCAGGAACTACAGGCTTCGAAATTAACAAAATATTGAAGAATTTAAAAACAGAGGTTAAAGATGGAGAATGAACATTCATGGGAAGCCGATATGAAAATAATATCGGGTATCAACGTAATCGTTCCGGTTAAGCTTTACCTGGTCTGTAATCATATTGCAGGTAAGGTTGGAAATAATGAATTCTCTATCGTCACCGAAATCCAGGAAAAAGACTCTGAGAATATCCTGCTTTCAGAAAGCTTCTATATCCCGAAACAGAGAGTCACCCCTGGCAATATAGATTACCTCCCTGATTCATATAAGGAAAAGGTAGTCATTCATCGTCACCCAAATGGCTGCGACGGCTTCAGTTCGACTGACCGAGACTTTATCAATGAGAACTTCGAGTTATCCTTACTTTATACCAAGCGTGATGGATTTGTAAACGGTATATACAACATGAGGCTTGATGAAAAGACGCTAATCCAGCTGCCGGTAGATATTACGGTGGACTACAATATTGAAGAAGTAAACCTGGATAACATTATTGAGTCAAAAAGCCTGTTTGATGAAATGGAACTTAAGACGTTCAAGCCAGCCGAAATAAAGTCCGGCAGGAATAACGAGCAGGACACCATGGAGAATCGCCTGGACATGCTCGAAGAGATGGTCTATTACAACAACCGGTACGATATTGGAAACTTCTAACTAGAAAGGAGATAATTTGAAGTGGGATAAGATCATTGAAATCGCATACATCGTAGCCAAACAGATTTACAAGCTTGTAAAAATTATTTTGAAATATAAGCTTAAATAGCGGTAGGGGGATTGGTTGAACGGATCCCCCTGGCTATTGAGTCATTAAATGGAGCATGCATTAAAATGGAATTATTTACAAAACAAATAATCGAGAAAGCAAAAGCTCAGTATCCACTTGGCTCCGATATGGAAAAGCAAATGGTAGTGGCCAAGTTCTTTAACCCGACAGGAGCCGGAACCTGGTATCTAATGAATATGGACCCGGAGGACGAAGACTACTGCTGGGGTATAGTTGACCTGTATGAAGTCGAAATGGGCAGCTTTTCGAAGTCAGAGCTTGAAAACACCAAAGTTGGGTTTGGCCTCGGTATCGAAAGAGATCTACATTTTGAGCCGGTTAATGCTAAGGAATTGTGGGAAAAGCTGATGAAGGGGGTACATGTTTGAGCAATTTTTAGGTCATTGATATTATTAAATCAAGCTTCAATATTTAATAAATTATCGGCGCTATGAGTAGGCTTTGTAAAACCCTGAACTTATTCAACAACTCAAATTCTCCTTACCCGAACAGGAAGAGGTGTTTTCTTTTCCATCGAGCTTAATCGATTCTTTACAAATCATAACTAATTTTTTTAAATTTAGCAAAACAAATAAGCTTTGTTTGGTCTATCCATCAAAAGATAATGTTGCGCAATGGCTTTCCTTTCCTTTGACAATTTCAATATTAGAATCGGATTTTAAAAAATATAGTGGCGCATCAACTGAATTATACAAACATTACAAACCTGGAGATTTATTAGTATTAAATAATAAAGCAATAGTTGAATGGGTTAGATATGATGAGAAGGGGATATATTTTAAAACTGCTGAAGAACCTCCTAATGGACCTGCAATTTTCAGAAAACCCTTCAAGGTTGTTGAATTGCTTCAATATGCAAATCAAAAAAACTGTAAATTATCGGATTCTTCGAAAATAAATAAATACATAAAAGAAAAAAATAACCATCCACTTGATAATTTGCTGAATATTTATACTTCAGGGAACTTTTCATTTCAAAGAAACTCGATATGTCTTGTTGGTAAGATTCTATCATATGATAATTCAGTAGAAAGAATTAATCTATTGAACTATGCAATACAAGAATATTTTCAAGAAGCAAAGTTAGACGATGAAGGGGCGGAAAACACTAATAGTCCCCTCATTATCTCGAAAAATCTTTTGAATCTTTTTCTGCATTTAGTTGAATCAGACAATATTGGGACAATTATCATTGATGGGTTTTCTTATATTTATGATAGAAGCACAGATTTTTCTGGCATTGATGTCAAAAATATCCCCACTATCCTTATAACAGACTTATCAGAAATTAACAGTTTTGAAAATATCGGAAATTATGGTTTTGAATTTTTCAATTTTACAAAAGAGAATTTAAAATCAGTCCGGTCTGTAAATCATTCACCCTTTTATGCATTTGAAAAGAAACTTGGAAATTACATTTCGTTTAATCTTGTAAAAGAAATTTGCCAGAATCCAGAACTTGAAACTGCAACTCAGAAAATTTATTCTATTGAAAAAGATGAATCAAACAGGGATTTAAATAGTCTGACCATATCCCTTATTCAACTTACTAATCTTGTCTCAAGAATTGCCCATATTCCGAATATGGATGAAATTTCAAGGCTGAATATGAAAATTGATAATATTAATGCTTTATTCCAGCGTTCTAGGAGGTGGTTAGGAGATTCACATATACCAATCGAAGAATGTATTTCTCTTCTCAAATCAATTATTGAAAAATTTGCATCGACACCATCGGAAAAATGTTCAAAGTTAAATAAATTAATGATTGATCACCGATACGATTACATCATATGTCCAACCGAAGATGAAACCAGTGCATTGCACAATTTCTTAAACTCATCATCATATGCTTATAAAACAAAGGTTATTTCTGTTGCTGATGTCAATGATGATTTATTCTCAAACAGTCAATTAAAAGTAATTTTAACTGGTTGGGCTAAATCCAGCAATATGAATCGAATTTTCTCCTCGTTTCTTTTTTCAGAGTTGACTTGTTTATTCTATGAGTTTGAAAATAAATATTACAATTCATTGCAAAGAAGAAACAGAAAATACAATAATAATATAAAAGCAACTATTAACTATGAAGGTATTCGCATAGAGACAGAATTAGCAAAATTAAAAGGATATGACGATTTGTATTTAGGTGATGAAATTATTACACCTATTCCAGACACTACTTTTGATATTTTAGATTTTGAATTAAAACTTGATAATGCGGAATACTCAAAATATACAATCAAGGGAAATCTGATTGACAGTATTAAAGCCAAGCGAATTGACTTTGAAAATGACTTTTTTATTTACTCAACAGAATCACACAAATTACTAGTCATCAATGAACTCATCGAAAAGAAAAACGAGAAAGCAAATTTATATAGAAGAAAACTTGATTCATTAAAATCGGGCGATATAATAGCATTAATAAATACAGAAAAAGACATGCTAGTTGAGTTAGTTGAAAAAATAACCAATAGTAAAGAATTGTCCTCTGTTAAAAAATGGACTGAACTTTGGAAGAACCTTTTGAAGGAATATTATGCTTCAAGTGGAAAAAACTTTAAAAAATTGGTTGATGATTTAAGGAGGAATGACTGCAAGAAGCATGAAGCTACTATTAGAGCTTGGTTGCAGGACGAAAGCAGAATTGGCCCCGATGATGATTCAGATTTAATCAGTATTGCATTGTTAACTAATTCTGATTTATTAAATGATAATATTCCAAAAGTTCGTGCAGCGATAAAAAAAATGACCGGATGGAGAATGAAAGCATCTGACTTTATTACAGATAAAATTAAATCTCAAATTCATGAGTTTGCAAATATCTCAATGGTCAATAAGAAAATCATTATTGAAGGATTGGGAACAGTATTTGTATTAAAAATTATTGAAATTAAAAATGTATGGGAAAATATTGATGTTCGGTTTGTAAACAGACCACTTCAAAAGGAAATTACGTAATGGCAAAATTATTACCTCCATATATTGATAAAAGCTGCAAAAGCTCTGGAGAGAAAATGTTTTTTAACATTTTCAAAAACAGTTCTTTCACTAAAGATTGGGTAATACTTCACTCATTAAATTTATCTCAACATACAGTTCGCCTATATGGTGAAATTGATTTTCTCCTTATGATTCCAGGTGGAGGCATTTTCGTTATGGAAGTAAAAGGCGGAGATGTAAAATGCGTTGATGGTGTTTGGAGTTTTACGGATAGAAATGGTAACATATTTAAGAATAAAAGCCCTTTCAATCAAGCAAGAGATGCTATGTTTTCATTGCATTCTGCAATTGAAAAGGAATTTGGCAAAGGACATAAATTCACCAAAATCCTATCAGGATTTTTTTGTGCTTTTCCTCATATTAGTTTTGATAAACACAGCGTAGAGTATGAAACTTGGCAAATTCTTGATAAAGATTCAATCCAAGTCGGAACTGAATTTTTCCTTACGAACTTAGTTCACCAGTTTATTCAAAAACATAAAGGACAAAAATGGTATTCTGAAAAAGTATCATTACCTGATGCTAACGATCTAAATCAGCTTTGTGATTTTCTTAGAGGTGATTTTGAAAGAATCAGAACTATAAAAGAAAGATTAACTGAATTTGACAAGCAGGTGAAGACTTATACAGCAGAACAATTCAGAATTCTTGATTCAATTCAACTAAATGATAGAAGTCTTATACAAGGAAGTGCAGGGACCGGAAAAACGATGATTGCTATTGAATCAGCAATTAGAGCAGCGGCAGAAGGCAAAAGGGTTTTTCTAACTTGCTTTAATCGGTTTATAAGTGAGTGGATGCAGAAGCAGGTCGAGGAATGGAAAGACAAAATCACCGTTGCGAATTTACATAGTTATTTATTTGAGCAATCAAAAGGATTTGATTACGATAAATCGCAAAGCAACAAACAGGGCTTTTACAGCAAGTATTTACCGACTTTGCTGAAAGATATTTTTCTAAAAGGTATCTTAAATAAGTTTGATAAATTGATAATTGACGAAGGACAGGATTTAATCAGAGAAGAATATTTGAACTTTTTTGATTCAATGGTAACTGGTGGGTTAATAAATGGTAATTGGGAAATTTATGGCGACTTTGAAAGACAGGCAATCTTTTCACAACTTTCAAAAGAAGAAATGTTTTCCTTAATCGACAAGAGAGCACATCCTACTAAGTTTCTTTTGAAAACAAATTGTCGGAATACAAAACAAATCGGAGAAGAAACTTCATTGATTTCAGGTTTTGATAAGCCTCCATTTTTGCTTGAATACCTTGAAGGTATCCCGATAGAATATGTATTCTATAATAGTGAAACTGAACAAAAAAAAGCGTTAGCAGAACAATTGAAAAAACTAACTGAAAACAATTTGCCTTTGCATGAATTAGTAATTTTATCAACAAAAAAATTTGAAAACTCCTGTTCCAATAACTTTTTCGATTATACAATCAGGGAAATAAAGAACACAAGTAACATAAACTCCGGGCAAACGTTCTTTGGGTTTGCAACTGTGCAGTCTTACAAAGGAATGGAGAGCAATTATGTTGTAATTACAGATATAGAAGATATAACGAGTGAAATTGCAAAATCATTGCTTTATGTTGCAATGAGCAGAGCAAGATATGGTTTGATACTTTTGATTTCAGAAACAGTAAGAAATGATTACAGAGAAATTCTAAAAAGAAAACTCAACTAAAATGAGACAAGATATTCTGAAATTTATAAAAAGAGAATTAATTGGACCCGACCCTGTTAAACCCCATATACAAGAGAACGGAGAAGAAATTCTTATTAACGAACCGCCCAGGTTACGTTATGGAGCGGGCATTTTGTTTCCGAAAACAGCTTCTTTTGAGATAACCGATTCAACTTCTGCTGAAGAAAAAACTATTTTGGAAAGTGTTGAAGAAGAAAATAAGAATAATGATGATCCGGTAAACACAGAAGACAGTAAAGCACCAGTAGATGTGAGTCAGGATTTTGAAGAAGAAATAGGGTTGGCAAATAGTTTTCTACCTTCCGCAATGGGTTTTAGTTGCTTCTCTAAAATTCCAATGAACGGTTTCAAAATCAAATTGAATATGGCTGTTTATGAAATCAACGAATACTCATACACAAAAGAAGATGGAACAACTGTAACACGGAAAGCATATTACAGAAAACCATTAGATCAGGAATTTGTATTGAACTCAAATGAAATTCCTTTACTGTCAGGAAAATCTCTAATGAAAAATTTGTTCGACAAAGAAGGCAAGGAAATAAATTTGAAACTATATATTCGAAACAGAACACATGCAGACAGTTCGATTAAGAACATTCACCTGCTTACATTCACTCTAATAAATTCAAACATAGGTGGAACAGACAATATTATTAATGAAGATTGTTTCTTTCAAGTTTCGTTTTCAGTGAGTGCGGATGAAAAATGTTTTTGTCCTTATAAAGCCGCTTTATCAAAGACTGACAAGGAGGATGAGAAATCAAATCTTTTACTTTTTAGAAAGAAAAAAACTTTTGCAGTTGGTCACGGTTGTTCACCGTTATGGAACGATAATGATGAGGAATTAACGGATGTGATTTCAACGGAAGCAATTCCTACTTACGAGATAAAGTCAATTATTCCTCGGGAATTGAATAATGTTGAACTAAAAATGTTTGATTTAAGTGATTTGTCCGATAAAGACATTACAGCAAATCTTATTAAGCTAAATTCAGAATACGAATCATGGATAAACAAACAGGAAGAAAAAGCAAATGTTGAATTGGATGATGAACTTTTAGAAACAGCATTAAGGCACATTGAAAGTTGCCGTTCGTGTTTATCAAGAATGAAAGAAGGAGTTGAATTATTAAAGAACAATGAAAAAGTTAGCCGTGCGTTTATGTTAATGAATCGTGCAATGTTGCTTCAACAACTTCGATTACAACATTGAAACACGAAATTGGATACTTGACAAAGGAAACATAACAGGGTTGAAAGACGCTAAAATTCCTGACATAAATGACAAATTAACATGGAAGCAAGGGCTTGGATCATGGCGACCTTTTCAACTTGCATTTATTCTGATGAATTTGAATTCAATGTTAGATGCAAACCACCCAGACAGAGAAATAGTGGACTTAATCTGGTTTCCTACAGGTGGAGGAAAAACAGAAGCATATTTAGGTTTGTCGGCATTCACAATTTTTCTGAAAAGATTAAAAGACAAAAACGATTCAGGCACAACTGTATTAATGCGTTACACTTTGCGTTTGCTTACAGCACAGCAATTTCAAAGGGCAGCATCATTGATTTGTGCTTGTGATAAAATAAGAAAAGAGAATGAAGATGAATTAGGTACTCCAAGAATCACAATCGGACTTTGGGTTGGCGAATTAACTCCAAACAAGAGAGAAGTAGCCAGGAAAGCTTTTCAGATAATGGAGCAAGGTAGAGAAGAAGAAAATCCATTCATCGTTTTAAAATGTCCCTGGTGTGGTTCACAAATGGGTTATTTGAAAGATGCTAAAACAAACAAAGTAAAAGGATATAAAAGAAGAAAAGTAGGAACGAAAGAGACAATCATTTACCAGTGCGATAATTCACCAATGCGATTTTTCAAGAACAGATTTTAATTTGCCTTTGGTCGTAATTGATGAAGATATTTATGAAAATCCCCCTACTCTGTTAATCGGCACTGTTGACAAATTTGCAATGCTCACATGGAGACCGGAAGCAAGAACACTTTTCGGGTTCAGAGGAAATGAAAGATTAACACCACCTGAATTAATTATTCAGGATGAGTTGCATTTGATTTCGGGTCCATTGGGTTCAATGGTTGGGCTTTACGAAACAATGATTGAAGAACTTTGCACAGCAAATAAAGTAAAACCCAAAATCATTGCATCATCAGCAACAATAAGCCGAGCAAAAGAACAAATTAATTCTCTTTACGGTAGAGGGACAAATAATGTAAATATTTTCCCTGCACAGTGTTTGAGTGCAGGAGATTCATTCTTTGCTTATGAAGATAAAAACAGTAATGGCAGAATTTACACAGGAATATTTGCATCTGCATTACCTTCTCATGCAACCGCTCAGGTAAGAGTTTTATCTGCATTGCTTCAATCAGTAAAATCTATTCCTGTAACTGACGAAAAATTAAGAGACCCTTATTGGACTGCTTTAACTTACTTCAATAGTATTCGTGAACTTGGACATGCAGCTACTCTAATTCGTGCTGATATTCGTGAATACATGAATTCAATTTGGATTCGCAAAGCAATCAGGGGTGATGAAAGAAGATTCATCAACAGAGATATTGAATTGACAAGTCGTATTAACAGCAACGATATTCCTGAATATCTTGAACAACTTTTAAAATCATGGACAGGTGATAAAACGGAATATCCTGTTGATGTTTGCCTTGCAACGAATATGATTTCAGTTGGTGTTGATATTCCACGATTAGGCTTAATGACTATAATAGGTCAACCTAAAACAACCTCCGAATATATTCAAGCAACAAGTCGTGTAGGTCGTTCAAAACAAGGTCCCGGAATTGTTTTTACAATATATAATTGTTCAAAGCCAAGAGACCGCTCACATTTTGAACATTTCCAGGAATATCATTCTAAAATTTACAGTAAAGTTGAACCAACGAGTGTAACACCATTTTCAGCTCCTGCAAGAGAGAGAGCTTTACACGCAATCCTAATAGGTTTAATAAGATTTTATTCAACGGATCAAAGTAGGAACTCACCAAAACCATTTCCGCCTCCGGAAGTTATAGAGAGAGTAACTCAAATTATTTATAATAGGGTGAATTTAATTGATAAGGAAGAATATGAAAAAACATTAGAACTGGTAGAAGAAAAATTAGATTATTGGAAAAATGAATTGCCAATGGTTTACGGAAAACCATTCGGACAAATTACAGATATTCCGTTGATGTATTCAGCAGGAACAAATCCATCTGAAGATATAAAGGCAAGAGCATGGTCAACCCCCACTTCAATGAGAAATGTTGATTCAACTTGCGAAGCTTACGTTATACCAGCAGAATATATAAACATTGACAACTAAATTATGATAGCAAAAAAACCAATTAGACGATCTCAATTAATTTCTCCCTGGGGAGTTGGACAAATGATAAATTTTCCAAAGGATGAATCATTGATGGTTTTAGGTCTTGATATGTGGGAAGAAAAATTCAGAACGATTTCTCAAATTGATGAATTTATAGTAACAGAAGAACGATTGGCAAAAAGATTAGGTGTTAAAGACTTTAGGTTGCCTCCAGATTTCAGAGATCCTGGACCAGGTGTAATAAATCCATCATTGAAAATTCCATTCGTTAGATTTCCAAGATGGCATTATTGCACTAGGTGCGGACACATGGAAAAAGTTTCCCTCTATGATTCACATAAACCAACTTGCACAGGTCTTTCTTTTGATTCAGGAAGGTCATGTTCTGATATACCTGAAAGGAAAAGACAAAAACTAATTCCTGTCCGTTTCATTGCTATTTGTCCACATGGACACATACAGGACTTTCCATTTATAGAATGGATTCATGATTCAACATCGACCGAAGGACAACACAATTTAAGATTAAGAGCGGGAAGAAGTTCCGGGGCATTATCAGGTATTCAAATTACTTGTAGTTGCGGAGCACATAGAACAATGGCAGGTGCATTCAATGAACAATCACTTACAAAGGTAGGTGTTACATGTTCAGGTGGCAGACCTTGGTTAGGTGAAGAATTAGAAAGAAGTAACACACAACATTGTGGACAACATTTGATCGTAGTTCAGAAAGGTGCATCAAATGTTTACTTCTCACAAGTTCGAAGTTCAATATATTTACCACAATGGGAAAAATCAGTTGACAGAAGATTAGTTGAGGTATTAGAAAAAAATTGGACGTTCCTCACAACTGGTATGGAGAATGGAAATTTTCAACAAATGAGATTTGAGTTAGTTGCAGAAAGAAATTTTGCTGAGGAGAAAAAAGAACTTTACACAGAAAAATTATTAGAAGCAGCTAAAAAAAGAATTTCTGGAGAGGACAGTTCTATAACAGATGATTCAGAAGAGAAATATCGGAAGATGGAATATGATGCAATGCTTGCTGAAGCAGGTGGTGAAAATCAGGATTTCTATATAACAAAGAATCAGGCAGTCATTTATGATGATCCCATAATGGGATCTGTAATCAGCACCGGTTTTACGAGTATTGGACTATTGCACAAACTGAGAGAAACAAGAGCATTTGTAGGTTTTTCAAGATGGCTTCCTGATGATGGAAAGACTTTGGATGAAAAAAAGGATTTTGTCAAACTTGGTAGAAGTATTACTTGGCTACCTGCTGTTGTGGTAAGAGGCGAAGGGGTATTTTTTGAGTTCAATGAAAAGTTATTGAAAGAATGGGCGTCAAAAAAAGAAGTGATCGAAAGAGCAAAAGTTTTATCGAATAACTATAACCAACCACGACAAAATAAAGGACAAAAACTAAGAGAAATAAAACCAGAATTTATTTTGATTCACACTTTTGCACATTTGGTGATAAATCAATTCAGTTATGAATGTGGATATGGAAGTTCTGCATTAAGAGAAAGAATTTATTGTAATCTTGAATTTCCAAATGATCCAATGAACGGGGTTTTGATTTATACTGCATCAGGCGATTCAGAGGGCTCATTAGGAGGGCTAGTGAGACAAGGAAATCCAGGTAATCTTGAGACAATAGTTTATAATGCGATTGAAAATGCACGATGGTGCTCAAGTGACCCGATTTGTATTGACACGAGAGGGCAAGGACCGAACTCCTGCAATCTTGCCGCTTGCCATAATTGTGCCTTGTTGCCAGAAACCTGTTGCGAAGAATCAAATATGTTACTTGATAGAGCAATGCTAATTGGGACGTTAGATAATCCGAATATTGGTTATTTTAATTTTAAATAATTTCTAAACATCACTACATTTTTAAGTGATACCAATTGGTTAACCCTCTGGATTGAAAAGGAGAGCTATATTAATAATCTAAAACAATTGTTAAGTTTTGATAACTGGACAAATGAAACATTATGAACCAAAATAAATTAAAATCTGAAATAAAGTCATCTACTATTGATTATGCGATTAAAAACAGTTTAGGATATAAGACCTATGATTCTGCTATTGTGTTTAGCAACATTGAAGATAATTTCCATCCCAAAAGCTTCAAGAATATTCAACAAAACCCCAATTGGATTTCACGGCTGAACAAAAGGCATTCACAAGTTAAGGGTGCATTAGAAATGCAATCTTCAAATAGTTCTGACGCTCTGCTCATGAACATCTTTTGTCATCCGGAAGTATCAAAATGGTTGGGTTTAAACAAATTGCTCAACGTCAATGATCTAGAAATAACAGGATTCGGCATAAATCCGGTAATATTAAGGTCCGGTAAACCAGAAACAACACCAACTGAGATTGATTTGATACTAAATAACAGCATTATTTGTGAATCAAAATTAACGGAAGATACTTTTACGAATAAAAATAGACAGGACATAGAAAAATATGATCATTTTAATGATTTATTTTACAAATCCTTTTTGAAGGGCACTCAAACTGAATTTGAGAACTATCAACTGATCAGAAACATTCTTTCTTTGCTTACAGGTTATATTAGATTTATACTTTTCTGTGATGAGAGGCGGTCGGATTTGATAGTAAGGCTTTATGAAACTATTGGTTGTATTAAAGATATAACTTTGCGTTCAAAGTGTTCAGTGATAACCTGGCAGCAAATAGCATCTGTTGTTGGGACTGATTTGAAGAGCTTCCTTGCAGTCAAATACGGAATAATAGGTTAAAAATTCAATAACCTTGTATTTTTAAAAACTATGAATAAATTATCAGTTGCAATAATATTAGCAATTAACCCCAAAGCTAACTTCAGTTTTGGGAAGAAAGACCTGGGTATTTTACTTGCACATGCAGATCATATAGAAAAAGAAGGCGCCGTTATGTATGATATAGTTACTGCTGGAGAGTATATAACTGATAAATTTCCTTTTCCTGAGATTACAAAGTGCTATTTTTATGAAGTCGGTAAAAAAGCAGTAACTCATTTGTGCGACATTGATTATATTAAAGCCGGAAAGGAACTTAAGCAAAAAAGAGAAGATAAATTTTTACCAGAATGGAGAAAGCATTTATGGAATAATCGCAAAAATGATTTTTATTGGATGAAGTTAGATGCAATTCATGAATTGAAAAAAAATTATCCATTAAGCTGTTTTAACAAGATTTCAGATAACAAACCAATACGACGATTACAAAACTACTCATTTATTAAAGACCCTAAATTAACTTATTATTCAAAAAAGATTACCAGGCAATCATTCATAAATGACTTTATAGGGAAATTACTTATTGCAGGTTCAGTTACTGAAAAGGATATCGAAACAATATTTTCTCATCGCTTAGCAATAGGCTCTATCTTTATCGGAAGTGAACTTTCATTTAAACAGTCGGGACGATTAGACTTATTGTTCAAAAATCAGCATGGTAACTATGTAGTTTATGAACTCAAAAAAGGGAATGCCGGGATTTCTGCACTTGGGCAAATAAAAAAATATATGGGGGCAGTCAGCAAAAAACATGATATAAGTAAGAACAAAATTAAGGGAATTATATTAGCGCAAAGTATTTCACCGGATCTAACTCATGCTGTTCGGAATGAGTCAAATATTTCGACCAAAAAATATTACTTTTCTATTGATTTAAAATAATTATATATCTCTCATTTTTATAAAGTCAATAAGAACAAGTTGATAGAAATAAATAAATCAGAGATGTTCATTAAATAGAACTTAAATATGATTACCAATAAACAACTTGAAAATCTAAGAAGATTTAAGATAAGTAGTTGGGCAATTTGGGGAAATAAAGATAAAGATAGTCTGCTTGATTTTTTTAAACTTAGAAAAGGCAAACTTCATGGTAAAGTAATCTTTCTGGGTCTAAACCGCTCAATAAAAAGAAAAGGACAAAATGTCTATACAAATAAAAATTATGAATTTAATAATTTTCATAATGTAAAAAGGCTCAAGAAATGTATACGTGGAAAGAATCTCATTGGAAGTTATATAACTGACTTTTATAAGGATTTTGATCCTGTAGCAAAAAATTTGAATAATAAAACGCTCAGGCAAAAGAGAAATGCATTAAAAAGATTATTTAAACAAATTAAAATTTTTAGAGTAAATCATACAAAGAAATCAACAATTATCTGTTTTGGAGATGATGTATTTAATCATTTAAGGGATTCTCTAAGAATGACTATAGCAGACGAAAAATTAATAAAACTAAATAAGAATAACGATAAATCAAAAATTGTTATCAGAAGCATCAAATCTAAATATGAAAACATTGAAATGACCGTGTTTAGAGTGTGTCATTATTCTGCAAATAATCGCGGTAAAAAATTTGAGACTAGGTTAACAATACAACTAGGATATATTAATAAGAAATTAACTGCCTAATTAATTAAAAATACAATCAAAAAGGTTGTTGGTAACTGCAAAATCAAACAAAGAATTCGAACAAGGTAAGGTAAATCTTATGTCTATTCATAAATCCAAAGGATTACAAGCAGATTATGTGTTCATAACTGGTCTAGTTTCAGGCATTTTGCCTAATGAAACAAAGGGCATAGATACGATGGAGGCACAGAGACGTTTGTTATACGTTGGAATGACAAGAACATTAAAGTCATTACATTTGATTTCCACAGTGGAATGGGATGGCAAAGATGTCCATAAAGTCGATATATCTCAATTTCAATATAATTTCACTAAAAAGAAATGGCGCGGTAAAACCTCTAAATTTATTGAAGATATTAAAAAATAAGTGTTTATATTCCTTAAAACCTTAACCTAATATATTTATGAACTTTGAAGACAAGAAAATATCACCTGTTGCGATTAATGCTTTGAAAGAAGCTTTGACTAATATATATTGGTATAAATCTGATTTAAGGAGCTTCATAACGAATACGATAACAAATCCACAAATACTGGCTCTTCTTAATTGGGAAGATTACAAGCGAAATATAGCGTCCAGGTTGGTTGATTTATTATTAAAAAATAAGAATACGTTAATTAATGATTTATTGAGATTGATATCTGAGATTACAAAGATAAATGATTTTAGCCATTTAGAAAATTTGGAAGATGGTAAAGCAAAAGCAGATAAAGCGAAAAGGGCTGTCGAGGCATTACGAAAGCTTTCAGAGAGTCATTTTCAAATTGAGAAAGAACAAGAAGAAATTGAGAATAGAAGAAGAAAAGCTTATGAAAAGATTTTGAAATCCCAGAGTATGCAAAAAAATCTTAAAGAAATCAAAATTGAATTCTATGGTTTGGCAAGCAGTTCCAATAAGCAAGATAGAGGGTTTAAATTAGAAAAGATACTAAAGGAACTCTTTGAATTGTTTGACCTTGACCCGAAGGCTTCATTTAGAATTCAAGGAGAGCAAATTGACGGGTCCTTTACTTTTGACAAAACTGATTATTTACTTGAAGCAAAGTGGCAGGAAGCATTTGTGGGAATTCAGGACTTGGATGCGTTCAGTGGTAAACTCACGAGAAGATTAGAAAATACATTGGGTCTGTATGTTTCGATTAATGGCTTTTCTGAAGACGCAGTTAAGGCTCATTCCACTGGAAGAAGATTGATGATATTAATGGACGGAAGTGATATTATGGCTGTTTTAGAGGGTAGAATAGATTTAATGCAGTTGTTATTACGAAAAAGAAGACATGCATCACAAACGGGTAACATTTATTTGAAAATTCACGAGATATTTTTAGAAGATAGATAAGGCTGAATATGTCAACTGAAAAGCTCACACCTACTCAACGATTTTCCATTGTAAATAATTTTCTTGGTTACGGTAATTCGGAAGGGAGCTTGTTATTTATTTCAGGATACGAAGAAGCAGGAGACTGGAGCATGGAAGGCATTTTAGATGATAGCCTGTTTGAAAAATACAGATGGCCATTTTTGGCTTCGACAGAAAAGGATGACTCTAAGCGCACTCCCGTATATGAAATAATCAGTAAAATCATTACTTTGTATGAAGGTGGAAATCTCAATAGATATTACGATTATTATCGTAACAGACTTTTCTTTCCAGAAGAGATTGCTATGGAAATCAATTTGTTTCCCCTTGGCAGGAAAAAACATAATAGTTGGCCTACTCATTATAATGACCCGCTTAATTTTGGTTTTTCGAGTGAGGCCGAATATTTGAAAGCAGTTGAAAATCACAGATTCCCTTTAATAAAGAAATTTTGGGAAGAGAATAAAGAAAGGCTTGTAACAATCTGCTTTGCCGGTATTCCTAATCAAGAAAGCGGTTGGGATAATTTCAAGAAATTATTCAATCTTGAAAAAGAAGAAAACGTAATTATCCCAAAACATAACATAGTTTATTATCCAAACCTAAGAATAATTTTGACAAAATTTTTTGACTATCGTTTTCTTGGTGGAGATGCAACGATTGAATATATTGTAAAAATAATTAAAGACATTAAATCATAATTGTAAATTAAGAATATCGAAATGAAAGGAATAATATTAAAATCAAAATGTGTTAAGGTCATTCGAATACCGACAAAATGTTCTGAATGCGATACTCCAAGTTGTAAACCTGTGCACAAGTACATTAATACAAATTTCGGTACTGTGTACTTATGTGAACGCTGCAATATTCGTTTAAAAGAAAGTTATTTTCCTCTCGAAAAAAATGAAAATGAAGATTTTATTGATGGCAAGTTTATACGCTCCGGTGGCAGATGGGAAAGCAATAAAAGAAAGCATTGAATTGTTTTTGAAATTTTTGACATAATAATTTGAACGAGCTTAAGAGCGAATCATTCAAATGGACATAATCTTTAGGATAGTATCAAATGCGCTGAATTTTATTGCTGCGCAAAATGGCTTGACATACCCTGAGGTAAATATTCTAATATATTTCTTTATTATTCCTTTCACATATCTGATTTTATTGGACATTTACATAAGAAAACACTACCTGAAAATATTATGGATATTGTTCTCCGTAATTTTCTTTGTTTCAGTGAGATTTAATGAGTTTTCTAATTGGCTATTCAAAAAATCACAAGACTTCCTCAAATGGTTTAATATTATTGGTCTCAATTACATAACTTCATCCGTTATTATTTGCGTAATTGTGGTCTTAGCAATATATTTGTTTTTGTTCTGGATTATTCATCACAAGAGAAAAAATAAGATGAAAAGATCGTAATTGGAATATGATTAATTTCGATTTGCCGATAACTAAAAAGCATGTCTATCCTTTTCATCAGCCGCGGCGAAGCCTTTTATTAACATTGCGCAGATAAAGGATATAACAAATTAAGAGGATAAAGACATAAGGAGCTAAAATGCAAATGAGAAAAATAACAATTTCATCATATGAACTGTGAAAAAAATTAGCAATAGCGAAGAAATAGTCGTGAAGCTCTAAGAAGTAAACATATAAAAAGACAACTAAAACCGTTTGCGCTGCAATAAAAGAGATAAATAAAATACGAGGTGTTTTAATATCCTGTTTATTCACTTTGGATGAATACTTATAAAGTATAAGGATCAATAGTAAAAGAAACAGCAAAAAAAGAATTAAGGAAACAACTGAGAATCGCATAATCGTAGTCTGAAAAGTTTTTTGAATTAATAGATAAATCCAGCCAAAGACGAATTTCACTGAGTTCCACATTTTAAATATTCAATTATCATGTGTCAAAGTTAGTTGAAAAACATTGAATATTAAATGTCCGTTTTATGTGAACCAAACTGATATAATTAGAATCAGTCATTTCTTTCGATTAATAATAGCATCAGCTTCTGCATCAAGTTCTTCATCGGTAGATTGTCTATATCTGAATATCCAGGCTTCCAAATCAGATTTCTTAAAGACGATAATTTTACCGTTTGGTTTGTAGAATGGAATCTGCCTTGTGCAGGTTAATTTATACAAATACGATTTAGAAAGATGCAAATATGCACAGGCTTCACTTATTGAAAGGGGTCTATCTGGTTGATTGGATAGGAGCTCTTCAATCTTATTGAGTTTATTCATAATTTGTTCTACTAACATTTGCGTTTTTGATTAGATTCTAAAAAATATACAATTCATTCCATTACATAACTTTTATAAAGCGTCCTAGTATTACCTTTGATCTTAACACTGATACAAGCACTGACTACTGTGCCTTTTGGAGGTAGTTTCTCATCATTCCATTTAATGCTCACATGATAACTGTTTGTTATCTGGTCGAAGATCTGCTTATATATTGCATCCAAAGAAGACGCATCTTTAGCATAATAAAAAAATCCGCCGGTCATTCCGGAAATCTTCTTGAGATCGCTCTCGCCCTGTTTTCTTTGTTCATCGGTCGAGAATTCGTCATTTTTGTCTAACAAACCAATTGTATACACTTTGATTGCTTTTGAATCTGACGCACTGAAAATGGAATCCGTATTAATTCTGCCTGAAGAATTATCCATTCCGTCCGTAAATACAATTACAGTTTTAGCAATTGTAGGATTGCTGTCGTATGTAGTATCTTTTAATGCAAGATAAATTGCAGTAAACAACGCCGTTCCACCTCTTGGGAAACTTCGTAAACCAATGGCATTTGCCATTATTTCTTTAGATTTTGTGAATCGCTGAACAACATCTATATCTCTCCCAAACTTGATCACTTTCAAGAAAGTATTTGGACCCAGGTCATCAATAAAATGTTTTACTGCGCTTTCAGTAAGCTCCACTTTTTTGCCCTTGGCGCTTTTTCTGTCTTCGTTGTTGATGCCAAACATGCTGGGACTGTAATCCATAACTAGGGTAAAGGCAGTCTTCTTCTTATCATCAATCTGAAGGAAATGCACAGTACCTGATGTTGAATCATCTTTCCATTTCAAGACGGCTGAAACATCATTTTCCTCGATTCCCTTGATTGGCTCGCCGGAAGTGTCCCTTACTGATAATTCACCTTCAATTTCATTCCTGCTAGTTTTTTTAATATTGCTGTTAACATAATCAATGTCTTTCGGTTCTTCTTTATTTGAGATATTGTTCCATTTAAATTCAACTCTACGGTTTAGCGAGCGGTCCTCTTCGCTTATGTTCGTATTAACCGGCTCTGATTTACCTTTTCCGTTAGTGATTATTTGCTCTGACTCACATCCTTTGGAAACTAGATAATCCTTAACTACTTCAGCCCTTCTTTCGGAGAGGTTCTGGTTAAATTCAAAACCACCAATATCATCGGTGTGGCCAATAACTTCGATAGTTGAACCGGGCAGACCATTTAGTTCACCGGCTAGCTGATCCAAAATTTGAGTTGCTTCAGGTTTTAAATCGGATTTCCCAAAATCAAAATAAATGTTTCCAGGCGAGTTTAAAGAATCAAGAAATTCAGAGCTTAATTCTTTGCTCCTGACAGGTTTTGTGAAAAGCGAGATTACGGCGATCACAAGTAAGCAAATAAATAAGATGTAAAAGTAAAGGAAACTATCTGTTTTAGTATCTTTCATAATACTGCTCCGTTTAATTAGTTCTAAGCCATACGAATCTATATCATATTTTCAGCGAATTCATATCATTGAATGATACAAATTTCAATCTCAATAAAGTGGCTGAAAACAATACAAATTAGACAGGAATTAAGACAAAGGTAATAGAGGGGCTTACTCATTTTGATGGGTAAAGATACTCATGTTTGAATATAAAAAAAGAGAAGCATGTGGCTTCTCATTTGATGTTCAAAAAATTAAAGTCTCCCAAAAAAGAACGATTTATCACTTTTGGGATTTTATAGCGCAACCTTCTTGTTGCATTACGCCTTGGGAGACTTAAATCTCTAAATTGAATTTACGCATTTATATATGCCTCAAATTGTTGGTGTGAGACTCTCATTTTAACAATATAAACTTCTTTGTGCTAATTATATTGCCATCAGTGACCAACTGATAAAAATATATTGAGCTCGCGAAGTTAGTTCCGTCAAAGGATGTTTCATATTCCCCTGCTTGTAATTCCTGATCAACAAGCAACTCTTTTTCCCTTCCCAAAATATCAAATACTCTTAGTTGAACATAACTCAAGTTAGGAACGGCAAATTTTATTTTGGTAGTCGGGTTAAACGGATTCGGATAATTTTGATGCAGTGAAAAAACAGATGGCACATTTTGACTAGCTGTCTTTACACCCAATATAGTAGGATTTGTGTATATGCCGCCCGATGTAAAGTACGATGTGCTGGTTCCTCCCCAAATTATCATCGCGCTTCCGGTCCAGACAGCTACGTGAAATGATCTCGGTGAAGGAGCATTTGAAGTTGTCGTTGAATCCCAACTGTCTGAGACAGGGTCGTATATCCCGCCCGTGTTTAAGACGCTGGTTCCCGAAAAACTATATTCACCGCCCCAAATGACCATTCTACTACCGGTCCAAACAGCTGTGTGCTGAGCCCTGGCAAGCGGTTCATTTACCGGAGAAGTTGTGGCCCAGCTGTCGCTAATTGGGTCGTATAACCCGCCATCATAAAGAAATCCATTGCTGTTGAATCCTCCCCAAACTATCATTTTGGTTCCTGTCCAGATTGCAGTATGCACTTCCCTTTGTGTCGGGGCATTTGTTAGCGATGTTGTTGTCCATGTATTAGTAATAGGGTCATAAATTCCTCCGGTCTTTACTGTAGCAACGCCGGAAGTATCTCCTCCCCATATTATCATTTTACTTCCCGTCCAGATTGCTGTGTGGCCGCCTCTTGCAGATGGCGCATTATTTGTTGAAATAACCGTCCAGCTGTTTGTTCCCGGGTCATATATCCCGCCTGTATTTACTGACCCGCTATTACTAGTTCCGCCCCAAACTATCATTTTCGTACCAGTCCAAACCGCTGTATGACCGACACGTGCCGAAGGTGCATTCGCTGTATCAATATTTGTCCAGCTGTTTGATACGGGTTCAAATTTCCCGCCGTTTCTTTGCATACCCCCGCCAGTACCGCCCCAAATTAACATAAGACTGCCTGTCCATACAGCAGTATGCTGATATCGGTAAGTCGGTGAGTTTATTGTATCGGTGGAGGTCCAGGTATTTGTATTAGGGTTAAACATGCCGCCTGTCTTAAGCGGTCCGCTGTTATTTTCCCCGCCCCATATGACCATCCTGTTGCCAGTCCAAATTCCTGTGAAAAGAGCGCGGCCAGAAGGAGCGTTGTTCAGGTTAGTAGGAGTCCAGGAGCCTTGGGAAAAAGTTGAATTGATTCCAATCAACAAACTCAGTACAGACAAATAGATGAAGAATTCATTTTTCATATTAATATCTAACCTGTTTTGCTTGAACGCCGGTGGTCTTTGATGCAAATATAACTTATGAATTATTAAAAATATAAGCCCAATATTTACTTATTTTCTTTTGATACCCCGCAGATTACTCTAAAATTAGGTCAAATCTTAAATCTCATGCTTAATGCCGCTTGCTGGTCCATGTTTCAAACGATATCATTGTAATAAAAAGGAGAACCTTATGGATTATCAATACCAACCAGACCCGTTTACCGAGCTAAAGAGAATAGCAATTGAGGACTATAACGAACTGGAGTTAAGAAACAAGCTCGATCCAGATTCTTTATCCGACAAGGAAAGGAAGCGCCTGAAGACCCTTAGAGAGAGGATGTCGAGAGAATGTTACAATGAATTCGGGACATAAAATGTATCTCAGCGAAAAAGAAGCCAGACTTGTAAGAGAATACAGGGCTGGCGTTATCAGACGGAACAAAAGGAATTTCGAAAGGAGAAAAATGAATCATTTGCACAAAGAAAGATTAAGCGCCGTCCTTGGCGAACAATCTTTAGTAATCCCGAATATATTATTTTTGATAGACTTCAAATGTTATATGAGCCTATATCTGTACCTTTGTATAAAATCGAAGTCTGAACCATTTAGCGTTCACTGTCACTATTCAAAACCTTTAGAAGTAAACATAACTCAACTGGCAATACAAACCAAAGCTTCGAGAAATACAATTAAGACCGGGTTGAATGAACTTGTCAAGCTGCGCCTTGCGATGGACCTGAGGGAATTACAATACATAAAATCCAATGCGCCCAGGTTGGTCTCAATCGCTTATGACGAGTTCATTGAGGGTTACGATAATGAAAGGAGAGTTGTTGTATTCAGAATGAAATGAGCTGATTCCCCAGGCGGTAATTTCTGCATACATAATTATGAGGCGAATAACCAAAATGTTATTCAAACATTGAGTTTTCCGGCGTGTAACTTCGGCCATCCATAATATATCCCCAAGCGTCGTAGTCCTGCGCACTGGTAACAGCGTTTGTGCTGTCAATTACTGCATGCACCGAGCCGAGGTGGTCTTTAAGATAAAAATATTTATGATTTGAAGCGTCTAAATTGCCAGCATTATCTAAGCCAAACACATTCCACTGTTGCAAATTAGAACCAACATAAACAGCGACCTCTTTGTCGCTTACATCTCGGACATAAAATTCATCTTTAGTTAAATTCCAAGTTCCTCCGGCATCTGTACCTCCTATGCCGCTGTTATCATAAAGATAAACCATCTTTCGTATGCGGTTGCCAGCCTCGTCATAGAAGTACTTTATCCAAAAAGTTTGAAGACTTAAATTATTCTTTGATTCCGTCATTAAATTTCGGTAATCATACTTTATCTCAAAATTATGGTTTGGGCCATCATTAGTCACATTGCCGTTGTTATCGTAAGTATATTCATCCGCCGCGCCTGAAACGTTGTTCAGCTTGTTTGTGCCCCAATTATATACGTACCTGAAATTATCCGCAGGGTTGCCCTGTGAGTCGTACCGCTTCATTGACTGGAAATTGCCGTTGCCGTCATAATTATTTATAAGCGTAAAATCGCCGTTGTTACCAAGTACTTCCGTCGACTTCAATAGCCGGTTTGAATTATCATAAATATAATTAAACCTTCGTTCGTGATTATCCGAGAAGTTATTATAATAGCTTCCCTGCCAGTCCTGGTACCGGATGGTCCCGTTTGCATTGTATAAAAGCGTACTGTGGAAGATTTGTCTGCTCAGGCTAATTTACTGCACCCAGTTCCTGACGAATTTATAGAAGGTTACGATGGTGAAAGGCGAGTTGTGGTTTTCAGATTGAAATGAATTGTTCCCCCAAGCACTAGGCAAAGCTAAAACAGCTAACGTGTTTTAAGTAATTCAGTGAATCTATCTTGACATCCGCAAAAAAATCGCTTATCTTTAACCAGTCGTTTTTACTACGCTTGTTCGTTTAGATAAATTTTACAATTTTGTTAGCTGGGAATGAACCCTGGACAAAAAATCATCTTTGCGACTCCAATTTACGACAAGTTTAACCCTGCCAGCCAGAGGTGCGCCAAAATTTCCAAACTTCTCAATTCCCGTTTGTTTTTTATCTTTTTATTATTCATTATTCAATGTTCATTATTCATTACGAAAGCCCAGCAGCCAACACAAGAGTGGGTGGCAAGATATACAGGACCATTCAATGATTTAAACGGACCCTTTTTGCAGGTGGATAAATACGGCAACAGCTACTTAGCCGGGACTCATGTTATAGGTCAATCACCAAATGATTCAATCTGTATACTTTGCGTCAAATATAATTCCTCAGGCGTACAGCTATGGGCAACTCTATACAGGTATCCCGGAGAAGGATATTTTGCTCCCTACGGTATTGCTCTTGATACTTCCGGTAATGCTTATGTGATAGCCGATTATGGGCCGGGCTATACATCGCCGCTTAACGGGCTAATCGTTAAGTTCAACAGCTCGACCGGCAGCCCGGTTTGGGCCGGAACATATGTCGGGCAGTATGGCTCGAGTTCGTTTGATAACATAAAGATAGATAGATTTAATAACATATATGTAGTAGGGGCGTCAGACAGCTATCATCTTGTGATGCGTTATAATACAAACGGGGACAGCATCTGGGCGCGGAAATACCACCCGCTGGACTGCAGCGAAGGTTTCGGCGCCTGCACTATAGACGATTCGCTCAACATTATTTCCACGGGTACCAGGAGGCATTTCTATTTTTCCGGATCTTATGATTCTGTGCTGATCGCGAAGTATTCTTCAAGCGGAGATTTGAGATGGGAAAGCACATATTCCAGCGGCCTAACCACAGCAAACTGGGGGTCATACATAACTTCGGACCAGAACGGCAACGTGTACGTTGGCGGCGGAACAACCCCATCAGGTTATGCAGTCTTCCTCACTTTAAAATACGACCGGAACGGGGTTCAACAGTGGGTCTCAATATATGATGCGCCGGGAAGCGGGGATAATAATTTACGAGGTATTGCAATGGATAGAATTAATAATGCTTTGTTTGTTACAGGCAGCGCGGTCAATAATGCTATTCAAATGGCTACAACTATTAAGTATAACTCGGTAACAGGCGATTCCTTATGGATAAGAAATGACACAGGCACTTACAAATATGGAGACTCCCGCGCTATAAAAATAGATGCATTAGGAAACAGCTATGTAACTGGAGTCAGTAGTAGCACCGGATCAGGCGCTCCTGTTGATATTATGACATTGAAATACATGAATAATGGAATTCGGGCTTGGATTACAACCTATAACGGACCTTTTGGTGGTTTAGATATTGGCAGAGACTTGGCATTAGACACTGCGAATAATGTATATGTCTTAGGAACCAGCCAAAGCAGTTCACAAATTTCTGACTATGTCGTCATTAAATACAATCAGTTGTCGGGGATTAGACCAATAAACGGTGAAATACCGATGGCATTTAATCTCAAACAAAACTATCCAAATCCCTTTAATCCGAGTACTAAGATAAGATTTACAGTATCTAGGAAAAGTTTTGTTGAATTACGAATATACGACATACTAGGAAGATTAAAAGAATTGGCTTTAAGTCAATATGTTAACGCATCAGAATACGAACTAACGCTTGACGGCTCGGGTTATGCAAGCGGTACATATTTTTATCAGTTAATGGCAGACGGCAGAATAATTGAAACTAAGAAAATGATAGTATTAAAATAAAAACGTAAAATAAACAGGTCAGATGATAAAGCGACAAATCGCTGAATATTTTTGTTTAACATTCTTTAAAAAACCTGTGAAAACGCAAAAAACACCGAATAATTTGTCCATTTTTTCGGGGTCATACCACTTTGGTTGCTTTATGTAATTTAATAAATTAATTTGAATTTAGAAAGAAAATGCTGATTTTAGGCAATACTTCAAAGTAATAATGGTATGAGAAAACGTTATGTAATATTTCTTTTTTTCCTAGCCGTCTCACGTATTGCGTTTGACGTCTCACATGTTTACGCTCAGTTTACAACCCGGCTTGACGGGCAGCCAACGCAGGAGTGGGTAGCTCGTTATACTGGGTATGGATATGAAAATGGATTATCAGTCAAACTTGACGTTTTGGGAAATGTGTTAGTGTTGGTGACCGGAGGGGTTCCAGGCACAACCGGACCACACTATCAAATAGTAAAGTACAGTTCTGCAGGTAGCTTAATTTGGAGTTTCAGTTATCGAAATGATAGTACCAACGGGAATTACCCTTCAGGATTCGATATTTCACACAGTGGCGATATTTTTATAACGGGCAACATTTCTACAACTACAAGTGAATCTATCCTGACGGTTAAGGTCGATTCCAGCGGCGTACTACAATGGGCTAAGATAATACCGAATGCCGGTTCTGACGATATTAAGCTCGACAGGGCCGGTAATGTTATTGTTTGCGGCGCGATAGGAGATGGGAGTGTTTCCGATGCTTACATTGTTAAATATGATTCTTACGGTGACACTTTATTTACAAGAAAATTCAGAAGGGCGCTAAACAGTTCAGGATTAGTTAAGCTACTAGTGGACGAATCCGATAATATATACGGGTGCGGGGACGACGCCGCAGATTACCTTGTTCTGAAATACAATAGTGTAGGTAACTTGGATTGGTATTCAAATTGGTCAAGTGTGCCTAATTTTCAAGATTTTATATATGTTGCTGCAATAGATTCTCTCAGAAACGTGTACACTGTAGGTACAACATATCACCCATTCAGTTCTGGCATTTCAAACACGTTGGTAAAATTTGGCAATAACGGTATGGTCGTGTGGGCTAATACTTTTAGCGGAATTATGACTGGTGATACTACGTCAGGAATACCAGGGGGCATAGCGGTTAGTAGTGACGATTTTTCGGTTTACTATACTACATATTGCTACTCTCCTGGTCCAGAATCAACTGATATTGTAACATTAAAATACGATTCAGCGGGTGGTTCCCTATGGCTTAGAAATTATTCAGGAGGTAATGTTACAGGAGGGAATAATGCACCTGCAACGCTTTTCCTTGATAAATACGGTAATGTCTATATAACTGGATACGGCCAGTTTCCGGTTACCGGAATCGATTTTGCTACGTTGAAATATGCTCCGTCTGGTACACAGCAATGGGAAGTAACGTACAACGGACCTTTGACTAATTCTGAGGATGGCGCCAAAGATTTAGTTATTGATACTAGCCTCAATGTTTATGTAACTGGGGTCAGCCAACGTACAACAAATGGAGGATATGACGTTGCCACTATTAAATACAGCCAGCCAAATGGCGTTGAACAGATTTCAACGGACTTACCCGGTAGTTTCAAACTTGAACAAAACTACCCAAATCCTTTTAACAGTATTACAATGTTTCATTATGAAGTATTAAGAAAAAGCAATATTAGGATCAGCATTTACAATGTAATTGGACAATTGGTCAGGGATCTGGTGAACACAGAACAGCAGGCGGGCAAGTATAGGGTAGAACTGGATGCCGGGGACTTAGCGTCAGGAATCTACTTTTATACATTATTTGCTGATAACAACAAAATAGACAGCAAGAAGTTTGTATTAATAAAATAATTATGAGAAATAAGGGGCGGAAGATAAAGCGACAAATCGCCGAATATTTTTGCTTAACATTCTTTAAAAAACTTGTGAAAACGCAAAAAACACCGAATAACTTGCGTGGAATCTTAATGAAACGGAGCGACAATCCTGATAATCTTTGGTTGCGTTATCCGATTTTATACATTAATTTGAATTTAGAAAGAAAATGCTGATTTTAGGCAATACTTCAAAGTAATGATGTCATGAGAAAACGTTATGTAATATTTCTTTTTTTCCTAGCCGTCTCACTTCTGACGTTTGACGTCTCACATGTTTACGCTCAGCAGCCAACACAGGAGTGGGTTCAGCGGTTTAGTTGGAACAATAGCGCTAATGGTTTGTCTGTTAAATTAGATTCAATGGGAAATGTTTATGTACTAGTGAAGCAATATTCTGATTCTACTCTCCATGATTATGGTCTTGTTAAATACGGCATTTCAGGTAATCAAATCTGGAGTGCATACTATAACAGCCCGGGCAACCTTGACAATGTGCCGGTAGCTTTTGCAATTTCGCCAGCAGGTGATGCTTATATAACTGGATATACCAACAACCCGAATTTAATAAGCCATATTACAACAGTAAAATTTAATTCAAACGGAATAATTCAATGGTCAAAAATATATAACGGAGGAGGAACGGGAGATGGCGCTGATGATATTAAAATAGATAAAGCAGGTAGTATTATTATAACTGGCGGAACTTCAATAAACTTGAATACCGCCTATGCCCTTACAGTTAAATATAATCAAAACGGCGATACGTTGTGGGAAAGAAAATTTAATCAGTTAACTGATAATAGTGGTAATTCGAGTTTAATTATTGATGATTCCAACAATATTTATACTTCGGGTGTATACGGTTATCAAAATAGCAATCCTGATTATCTAATATTAAAATACAATGAATTCGGAGTATTGCAATGGTTTGCTAAATATGACAGCCCCCAACATTATGAAGACATCGCGGATTATATAGGCATTGACTCAAATAGAAATATTTATGTAATAGGCGCTAACTATTCACCTCCAAATCTGTTTTATAACACATTATTGAAATTAAATTCAAATGGAGTTATCCAATGGGCAAGACCTTTTGCCGGCATATTAAGCTACCCGAGTTGCGAACAACCTGGCGGTATAGTGGTTACTCCGAATGGGAATTCAATATATTATACAACGGAGTGTGCGAATACCCAAGGAAATGGAGAAATAGTAACATTGAAATATAATTCTAATGGCGATTCTGTTTGGGTAAGAAGATATACGCAGGGCAATACTGGCGGACTTCCTGCAAAAGGACCAGCTTTGGCAATAGACAAATATAGTAACATATATTTAGCGGGTTTTGTTTATTCATCGACTTCGGGAGACGATTACGTTACAATCAAATATTTGCCAAGTGGTTTACTTCAATGGGTTGCTTTTTATAACGGACCGGTTACAAATTCTTTGGACTACGCCAACGACATAACGGTTGACACAAGTTTAAGTATTTATGTTACTGGGATGAGCAGCAGACAAAACCAGCCACAATATCTATTGGATGCAACTACAATAAAATACACTCAACCAATTGGAATCCAAAAAATTTCTTCCATTATTCCGTACGATTATAAAATGAGTCAAAATTACCCTAATCCGTTCAACCCAAGCACAAGATTCAAATTTGAAATTCCTAAATCGGGGGTAATAGAAATTTCAGTTTATGATATACGTGGTAGAGAAATTGTTAAATTGGTCAATGAATTTTTGCAGGTGGGAATACATGAAATAACATGGAAAGCAAATACACTTCCGAGCGGTATTTATTTCTATACAATAAAATCAGATGATTTTCGAGAAACTAAAAAAGCAATTTTATTGAAGTAATCAAAGATAAAAAATTAAAGGGCAGTCAGGCACCTGCTTAAAGAAGCAGGAATTCTAAATAAACCGTCGTCAAACGAATTTAGATTAAAACAATTCCATTTAATAAACGGAATGTTTTATTCCTTTCTGCCCTATTTTACAAACAAAATATAGGAATTAATAAAGGAGCAAAACATGAAGAAGAAAGGAAATTTATCAAAATTAATGAGAATTAAAGGAATTCTCCTTTTTTGTCTACTTTTGTCAACATTTTTTATTACTCTGGACGCACATCTTTTTGCTCAGGAAGACGAAGAAAGCTCTGATTGGTTTATGCGATGGCGTGCATGGCCGAATGACACTATTCCCGAGAGTATGGTATTAGATGCACTTACAAATCATCAGCAGATAATCCAGACTGGTGATTTCTATGCAGGACCTACAAGGTTCTGGACATGTATAGGGCCTATTCCCCGTTATAGTTCAGACTGTCCGGGAGTTCCCAGATCTGGAAGGGTAACCTGTGTTAAATACTATCCTAATGTTCCCAATCATCAACAACACCCTGATTGGATATATACCGCGGGACACAATGGAGGCATATTCAAATCCGAGGACAATGGAAGTACGTTCCGTCCATTAACTGATAATTTTGTACAGACGCAAGCTTCAGGATGCATAGCTTTTGATCCCAACAACCCAAACAACATGTACTATGGTACCGGTGGAAATGTGTATGGTTTTGCTTATAATTACCCGGGAGTTGGGGTTTATAAATCAACAGATGCCGGAGAAACATGGACTGGTCCATATAGAGTAAATCACCCCGATGGCCCACAAGCCGGTTTGCCAATAATGACAACTGTTTTTAAAATTGTTGTTGATCCTCAATATTCTAATATCGTTTATCTGGCTGATGGACACGATCCTTTTTATGGTGAAAATTTAGGAGGTGGGTTATACAGAAGTACAGATTATGGAGTAACTTGGGCACGTGCCAGTGGCACGCCAGAGGGTGGCTGCAATGATGTAGTTATCAACTATAATGGCGAAACACAATCGAGGAGAATCTTTGCTGTCGGTATTGGCAGTTATGGATATTACACATCTGATAATAACGGCGTAACTTTTGTGCAGCGCAACCACAATGACGGAGTTTTCTATCAGGGTAAAAGAACTCAAATGGCAGTAAGCAGTGATGGAAGCAAAATTTATGCAGTTTCTGCTTTTAGCGATGATAATACGTATCCGCCAACTGGCACCAGAGGAGTCTATGCTTTTATTTCGAACAATAATGGAACAAATTTTACAGTATCTGTTGTAGATGATGAAGCATTTTATGATTGGGGTTACATGCCAGCTGATTTCATGTTTATTCAGACCAGTCCTTCAAACTCTGCACTTGCCATAGTTGGTTATGGTACCGGTTTATATTCTGGTTGTTATGGTTTTGGTATGCGTAAAACAACAGATGGAGGAAGTACGTTCTCTTCAATGACTCCTTATGGAACGGACCAAAATTGTCTTGATTTTAATCCATATTCCGGGCAGGGAAATGAGATTTCTCTTGGAAATGACTAGGGTCTGTATAAATCAACAGATTTAGGGAACTCATGGCAAAGCTTGAACGGAACACTACCATTTACTGAACAATACAGGGTCGCAGTTAACCCGTTAGATCCAGAAGATATGAATATTGCAGTTGAAGATGCCGGTTTCTTTAAAAAAAGAAGCGGGGTTGGAAATACTAACTGGGATGAGTTCAGCAATGGCTGTGATGGTACAAACGTAATACATGGGAGTGCCGGCTCCGATGTATTTCTTGGAAGCAAAGCCGTTAATCTATTTAGTACTTGTGGGTTTAATATTTATTATTCCAGTAATGGGGGCAATAGTTGGCCATACACACCCACAATGAATTGGAGCTACTGGGGAGGATTAGATGATTGGATTGCACCTATGGCCCTCTATCCAGATTTGAATACTCCAAATGTATTTTATTGTCCAAGACGTAACGGGGCCAGTCAGTTTAATCATAGATATATTGATATAAATGTTGGGACTTATTCCACAAACAATGGTTTTTCATGGTCTCAAAATCCTGGAAATATAACTCAAATTAATACTGGCGATGAATACGGTTCGCCTCAAGGTATAACTTTCTGTGAGTCGAACAAAAATATTATTTATGTTTTAGTTACGAATACAGATTATTATCATCATGGAGATATAGCAAGCAGACTGTGGAAAACTACTGATGGGGGAATCAATTGGAACGAAAAGTTAATTCACAACCATGGTGTACCCAATCGCGTAATAACCAGTGTGGTTACGGATCCTCAGCCTGGTTATGAAAATGTTGTGTACTTAACTTTGTCCGGTTATTCAGATTTAGCTCCAAATTACGACCAGGGGCATGTTTTCAAATCAATTGATGGTGGCAATAATTGGACTTACATTGACGAAATCCCCCTTGATCAGGGAAGTGGTTTACCGAACTTGCCCGTAAATTTTATGATTCTTAGAAAACTTACACCTTGTAGGAATCAGCTAATCATTTCAAACGATGCTGGAGTTTACCAAGCTACTGATGTTAATTGTCCGGGGATTCAGTCCATAGATTCGTGGACACCTGTAGCAGCACATCTACCTGTTGGGGTAAATATGGGATTGGATTTCAATGAAGCGTCCGGTAAACTAAGGACTGCATTTTTTGGAAGGGGAATATGGGAAGTACCTGTTTCTAATTCGTGGAATATTACATATGAACAGCCTTTAATTGCTGGTTCAAACGGTTTAGACGTAAATCAAGATGTTGTTGTAACTGATATTGGAAGTCTGGTAATACCTTCAGGATGTACAATAAAAATGGGTGAAGCTAAAAGAATAATTGTTCAAGATGGTGGTTCCATAGATTGTTCAAGCGGTAATGCCGTTACATTTACTTCTCAGTCCGGTTCTTGGGGCGGAATCGAGTTTCAGGGCAGCGCATCAGGCACGCTCCAAAACTGCACTTTCAGCAATACTGATACGCCTATAAGCATTGACGGAACAGGCGGCACGTACGGGCCAACGGGTCCCCCTGCAATAATTATTAAAGGCTGTACTTTTAATTCCGGTTCCGTCAGCGTTGTTTCAAGAGATAATGTTTCTATTCAGAATTGCGTTACCAATTCCCCGTCAGCAATAACAAATACTGCTTACAGCATTGTTTATGGAAGTAATATCGTTTTGGATAAGAATACAATTCACGATGCGCCAATAGGTATCTCGGTGTCAAATTCCAGTCCTGCGATATTAAGCAATATAATAGACCTCACAAACCCGGGTAACGGACAAAACGCAATTGCTGGCATCAGTCTGGATAATTCTTATTCATCGACAGTAAATTACAATTCAATAACTGGGTATATAAACGGCATTTACATGTTCTACAGCAGTCCTACTGTGCTTAATAACGTCGTAACAGATGATTATACCTATAGCGGAGATAGTCTTGTTCCCGCCGCGTTGACGGCAAAATATTTATCTTCTCCAAGGCTTGCGCCATCGGGTTCAGGTGACAGAACCGTTTGGGACGCAGGGATTAACTCGCTTCGCTCAAACGGAATCGGAGACGGTACATATATTGAAAATATGAGCATACCCAACGTTGATTATGGAAATAATACAATTTACGGGCAGGCATATAATTTTGATGGCTGGACAGGATATAGCGGGGGTTTAGGTAATTATATTTATAACGCAAGAAGTAACTGCTGGGTTAATCCATTTGTTGAAAATGTTTCGGACGCTGATTTTGTAATTGACCCTCAGATGAGCTGCGGCATGCATAAAGGCGGCGGTGGCTCAAATAATTCCGAATCCGTCCCCGTTGGACTAAATCCTAAATCCGGTGAGGTTCAATCCGAAATCGAAAATCTCAATTCTCAAATCTCAAGTCCGTTTGATCCTTTGCAGCCGATAATCATTAATTACGGCAATGGGGTTTATGACACTATCCAGGTTACAAGCCAGGTATTAAATCTCTCCGCCAATTACCTTCTGTATTCACAAGCTGTAGGCAGTGAAATGTCAGGACAGTATCAGCAGGCTATTAATACATATAAACAGCTCATACAGAGCTATGCTGATAGTTCATCATCCGTATCGGCATTGAAAAAAATACTTCATTGTTATGACAAGTTAAACTCAACTTCACAGCAATACGGCGACCTAAGAACATATTACCAGGGAGTTGCTCAAAACAACCATAATGATACCGCTTTGGTTAAGACTGCTAACGAGCTTGCTACAAAATGCCTTGTCAGGACTGGCGCATTCCCTACGGCTATAACAGAATACGAATCTGTGCTGAACAGTTCACATGACTCGCTGCAGGTGCTTTGCTCACAGTTAAACATAATCGAAACATATATGATAATGCAGCAAACAGGCGGCACAGGAAAGACTTCGGGATTCACAGGGCAGCACGCTGAGCTAAAACCAGTCGCTAAGAAAGACGGTATCAAAATGATAAATCAGTTGTTGCATCATCTGAATATAAAATCAAAGACAGCGCAGATACCGACTAAATTCAGCTTGTCGCAGAATTATCCGAATCCGTTTAACCCGACAACGAAGATAAATTACGCTTTGCCTAATGCATCGAAGGTCAGCATTAAGATCTATGATATCCTTGGCCGGGTTGTAAAACAGCTCGTAAATGAGTTCAAAGATGCAGGATATTATTCGGAGATATTTGATGGAACAAATCTTGCAAGCGGAGTGTATTTCTACAGGATCGAGGCAGGCAAATTTGTTGAATCTAAGAAAATGGTGATAGTGAAGTAGCCTGTTGTGAATTGAGATTTAAGGGGCCCGCATTGAGAAATTCAGTGCGGGCTTTTTGATTTCTTATAGATTTTAGGTCCCACTCAATAGTCATACCTGATAAAAAATTGCTTGCGACTAGTCTGGGATGGTCTTGGACAATTGGCCCCGCTGTGGCACCCTTACGGTGTTTTAACGCCCCCCGCAACATACTTATAAAGGACATGGTGAGCGCGAGGCGCGCGAAACCAGACAACAGGAAAAAGAATGTGATACGGAAGCATAAATACTTTCGGCCATGCTTTTTGAGCACGATAGTATAGTCAGCAATTGGAATCAAGATCAGTGATAATTAATTCTGCCCAGCACTGTAAGGCACTGTTAATATCACTGCTATTTATGCTCATTATTAATAAAAAATAAATATAAATACTCAAAAGTGACAAAGTGCTCTAGAAAAACAAATATCAATACCCCCCCTTTTATATTATATATATATATGTATATAAACCATAATAAACATAGGGGGTATGGTATATGGATAATTATTCAGCACTTTAGCACTTTTTGCCGAAAACGAAGCATTTTAGCCGTTTATGGAGTGTTTTCCTCTGTAAGAACCATCACTGGATAAGCACTTTTTTCACTGAACATTACCAGCGTCTTGCTGTTACTTTTTCGGGAAACATACTCAAGATCGTTTTCATCACAGTAATACTTCTGCCATTTAGTGAAAGATTTCATCTTAAGGTTATTGTTTCCCGGGAACTGTTCGTGAAATTCTTTCAGGAGTTCTTTCTTCTCGTATTCGACGTTCAGTTCCTTACCTGATATGTATTCAAGAAATTCCTCTGAAGTATTTTCCACAAGTTTCTTCTGCTGGAGATTCACGTGCTTGTAACTCTTAAGTCCCACTCTTAAGAAATACTGACAGCATTTTATCATCAGCGTATAGAACCGGTTCCACTCCTCGTCAGTCCAATCGTCAAAAAACAGTTTACCGAAATCATCCTGCGGCGTGTGTGTGGAACTGTAATAATTCGAAAATTCAATCTCAAATTTTCTTGCTTCGTCGCTGCTCCCATATCCCTTTACAACAAAATTTGTTGACAGGACAACCTTGGGCCCCTCGCTATAAGGTACATAATATGCCGCCTGATTTTTTTTCTCTATTGAATATCCGTCAGTTAATATGCTAAATAACCGTTCGAACTCAAAGTCTTTGCTCAGGTCATTAAACGCGATGATTTGCGTATCCAGATTCACTTTCTGAAAAGCGAAATTAGAGTTGGGTTTAAAGTTTCTGCCATCTTCGTCCGTGACATTTCTCAGCTTTTCTATCGCTTGAATGCATAGGCCTTTCCCCGTCCGTCCCTTTTCAAACGTTGCATCTGCCTCATCAGTGAAGATAACCGCCTTTGTTAGCGCCGGATTCTTGTATGTATGAAGCAAATAACCTATGGAGCTTCGTAAAGCGTCAAACCTGGCCGGGTCGCTGCCGCATATATTCATAAAGAATTTTTCCATATCTGATTCGGTTTCGTCATACTTGAAATCCCTATCAATGATCTGTCCTTTCCAAACGTTCCAGTCTAGCTCAGCATAATTCTTTTCTGTTATACTGGACTCTGTAACTTCAACGTAGCAATTCCTGAAATAGAAATATGATTTTTCCTTCGTATCTCTTCTAAAACTTAGTTCTACATTTTTTAAGCCGCTGAGAAAATTCCTGCTGAAAAACGCATTAGCAGGATTTAAAATCTGCTCCAATAAACTCGTTCTTTCAGCTTCATCTCCTATTTTTTCCACATACTCGCGCACATAATCCTTCATCTGCGTTTCCACAATTTCAGAAACCACATTATCTTTAATTCTTATAAAGATAAACGTATTTCCCTGGTAGAATTTCCCGAACCCTTCCTTTTCCAGAAAATTCATCAGGTCAACCCGGCTTATCTTCGTTTTATCCCCGGCTACAAACCAAAACTTATCTCTCTTGGCTACATAACCGTGCTGCTCAGCCATGTGAAACAGCGTGCGTATTGTTGATTTATTTGGATCGTAACTGGCAAGACAATTATTGAACTGTTCGTTTATTACAGAAGGGCTGTCTTTCCCGTGTACAGGATGGCTCTTGCTGATTTCAATAAAATATTCCCTGCCGTCTTCGCCTATTGAGGCAAGCGCAAAGCCCAGCTTCAACCATTCTGGGTAAGTTGTTTCAACGCCTTTCAGGTAATTGACCGCTTCTTTTAGCTCCGCTTTATCATAATTAACAGTCGTCACAGAACTTTTTTTAACGACGGTGGGCTTAATTATTACCTCTAGCGGCTCTGATCCATTGTTCAGGTGTATATCAGGGTCATAGCTTAAGAAGCAGGCTCGTGCAGGATCTGATGTAGCGTCAAATTTCACTCCGTATTTATCGCTTAATGCCAGCCTGTGATGCTCGTAAACAGATTTGTATTCTGCTTCATTTTGTATAGAGGTCTGTAACCGGGCTATTACTTTCAGACCGTTACCGCTTGGCGACTGGAACATACAGAAAATATTCTTGTCTTCGGTAATTTTCTTCCTGATTTCTGAATACTGCCCGTTAAGCTGGTCAATATCAAAAATCAGATGATCCGTAGCGATAAAGTTAGTGTTATTTCTGATGTTTCCCTGGAAAGCGCCCATGTTGAAATAGGGCAGCTGGGCTTTTAGCTTATTTCTCTGACCCTTATCTTCGGCGGCTCTGATTGTGTTTATCGCGTCTTTATAGTCGCCATTTTTTATTTTGCTGACAACTTCATTGAAGCTAATGGTCGTCAAGGTTGTATCGGTTATTTTATCTGCATATTGTACTTTTATTTCTTTATCAGGGTTTTTATAATTAGTGTTCATTGTAAATTCATTTTAGAAGGCTATATTAACCTTAAGATAAACAACTGGTATATAGCCGTATTTTTTTTTCAGGGCCAGGGGCTCCTTTAGAGACAATTTCTTCAAAACCTGGCCCTGAGCTATTTTTTGCCGCGCTTTCAGTGCCGCGGCGGCCTGTCATTTAGTTTTGTATATTTAGGCACCTCCATTTCCCTATTTCTTTTTCCCCATCCGCTTGTATTAATTCCCCAACAAACTGAACGGTGCATGGCGAAATATTTTTGTAATCTACGATAAAATGCATGTCACGTTGAATGCCTCTTCGCGATGCGACTTTCGATAGTCTTGTTTCATCGATAACGGTTTTATTCCGCATCTTAATATATAAATCAGCAAGCCCCGTTAACGACAGCGGATACGCTTTACGCGTAATCTCGAATAACAAATCACAGAAAGCTTTTTCCTGTTCTGCAATACCGCTTATACTATATCTCAAATCAGATGTAGGACACAGTACCACAAGGTCAGTTATATTGGGAAGATTCCTGAGAATGCTGTAATCCTTCATCTCTGAGGAGAGAAAAACAGCTACATGCTTGCTTAACAGCAATTCCTTCGCTTCCCCAATATCCTTCTTTGAAACAAAAACCAGGACAGGTAGTGGCCGGGCATGTTCTGATGAGTAATTGTTCAGTACATCAAGACCGCTAACAAAAAATTTATATTTTTTTTGTTTCATCAGGCTATGAACCTGTTGAGCCAGTCCTGTTAATACCGGTTTAAATTTCTCCTTCTTTCTAAAACTATACGTCCCTTTTCCTACCCTTGAAATGAGACCCTTTCTCACCATCGAGGATAGCGTCTGATAAACCATTTGTTCTTTCAGATTAAGAATCCGGATAACATCAGGTATTGAAAAATACTCCGATTTCTCCAGAAATCGCTTTAAAACGTTAATTTTTGAATCTAATGATAGTTTCTGCATCTTTTTTATTCGTAATATAATAGTTAAATGAATAAAATACAAATAGATTAATATTTTTGTCTATTGATATATATAATAGTTTTTGGTATATTTGCAGGTAGTCTATTTTTTTAGCTGACAAAAGAGTTCAGCAGATTGAATTAAGAAATAGACTTTAATCTAAACAATATACATTATGTCAATACAATCGTTTATTCAGTGGACTGACGCCACTGTAAATTTTTGGTACGGATGCGTTAAAGTCGGTCTCGAGTGCCTCTATTGCTACTGGTACCGGGATGCGGCTAAATACGGAAAAGATCCCATTAAAGTGACACGCACATTAGATCCTACATTTTACGCCGCACTGAAATGGAAAGACCCTAAGAAAATCTTCACGTGTTCGTGGAGCGATTTCTTCATTGAACAAGCCGACGCTTGGCGCGCTGATGCCTGGTCGGTTATAGAACAAACCCCTCATCACTCGTGGCAAATTTTAACAAAGCGGCCCGAAAGAATTCTTCAATCACTTCCGGCGAACTGGGCTCAGGGTTGGGACCAGGTTTGGTTGGGCACTTCTGTCGGTGTTCAAATAGCAGCAGACCTCAGAATTCCCCAGCTCCTTGCTGTTCCGTCAAAGACTCGATTCTTATCTGTTGAACCGCTATTAGAACGCATTGATCTAAACAAGTATCTCGCAACCGGCAAGATTTCATGGGTCATCGCTGGCGGCGAATCGGGAAACGACGTCGGAAAATTCGGCTACAGACCATGCGAGCTAGACTGGCTTCAAGATATCGTTGACCAGTGTAAGAAAGCTAACGTTCCTGTTTTTGTAAAACAGCTGGGAACTTACCAATACCATCAGCTTCATCTTACTGACCGACATGGCGGCAACGTTGCGGAATTTCCTCCTGCTCTACAGATAAGACAATTTCCATAAAAAAAAAGACCTGAGCATAGTCGGTAAACTGCTCTTAATTTTAAATGAGAAAAACAATGAGGTTAGACGTTGCAAAATCACTTGAGCTCGAAATTAAGAATAACATAAAGCATATAAAAAAATATTTATGGCTAAATTCGTATTTTATTTCTGAAGCGATTACAGTTGATACCAGAAACAAACTTGCGAAATTAATGAAGATTTGTGATGATTCCCATAGGAGGAAATTAAGCGTTATTTCCTTAAGGCAAATGGAGGGAGAGCTCAACGAGCTAATAAGATTATTCAGCTATATCCGTCTTGATGAACACAGAAAACATACGCCTCTGGAATTGATTCGCGGCATAAAAATATACTGGAAGTTTATTAATGAGTTAAATCTGGTTAATGCAAGAATGAGCGGTAAATGGAAAACTTGGTAACTGCTTAAGATCCCCACCACTAATCGGAACCCCTGTAAATATAATCTACGGGGGTTCGATTTCTATTGTCACTATCTTGTTAATAGCGTTAATCCGGGTGACAGTCAAGAAAAAGTGAAATGCAGGAGTCCATACTGTTGGGGCATACTCAAAACGTATGACTCTTAAGGGGACTTTAATAAATAAGCCTATTAAAGTATATTTCTAATATGGATTACAGAGATCGTTTTAAAAAACTACTAGAAGATAATAAAGTGTCACAGCGTCAGTTTGCTGATAAGTACAGCATTGGGCAGGCGCATGTCAATAGGGTCTGTCGGAGAGCGGCCCACCTGACTATCGAACAACTGACCTTGGTTTGTAAACATTTCAAAATTAAAGCGGACTGGTTACTTTTTGGCGACCGTGATTTGTTTGAGGAAATACAGATCTTAAGGTCAGAGCTTGAAAAAGCTCAGAAACGATCTGATTTGTTTTCGGACAACTTTGAAGCATTGGTTCAGGCTCAGGTCATACTCGAAAGGGCTGTTAACAAGGCTATGAAAGGATTTCCAGTTGAGTATAAAGAATATCTTTTAAAGCTGAAAATTGGGGATAACTAATTATAGCAGTACAACATTTGGTACAACATAGATAGGATTGCTGGGTAATTGTTGTGATTTTAGCTCAAAATGCGCGCTCCCAACGGGATTCGAACCCGTATTACCACCTTGAAAGGGTGGTGACCTAACCCTTAGTCGATGGGAGCTTAAGTAAAGACTGCAAATTTACGGCTTTTCTGAAACATAATAAAGGCACAAATAATATATAAAAACCCCCGCTGTTTACGGGGGTTAATATTGCATTAATGCTTAATAACTTTAACTACGGAGCAGTAAATCCTCTTGTTTGTGATACTGTTTGAGCGCTGAAACTTGAGTTATCATAAACACCTGTTGAAACAAGAGCATCAATAGAAGCCATGGTTCCAAATTTGATAACCTGCCAGGTTTATGAAGCGCCTGCACTGTAACAAACCTGCAAACAGCTTCCAAGTTTCTATCGGACTTTTCTTAAGGGAAATAGCTATGGCTAACACATTACTATTTTATAAAACGGTGAATTGCTTTATCAGCGTTATCTTGAAATGTAGTATTTTTCAAATCAGTATAAAAAGCGCTCTGGTCAACCACGTCCCCTGATAACTTACCCTGTTTACTTGCATAAAAAATCCCGCTTTTATATCGCTCATCCGAAATGCCATCTACAAAGCGTTTTGCACCTACTTCCAGCTTATGCACCATTCCCCCTATCAATGGGAATACAACAGGCATCATAAAATACTTCAACATAAATTTCATTGCCGGGGGAAGATAATTTGGCGCCAGAGTTCCCTTCGTGTTTCCGGGGCTCATAACAACAAATTTGAGGTCAGGATATTTTCTTGCCATTGATAAGGTCCACATGGTTGCTGCATATTTGACATATCCATATGCTTGAATTGCTTCAAAGTTATTACCAAAATACGATCCATCAAGAACAGCAGCAAACTCATCTACAGAAGAAGTCTTCATTGAAACTGGTTTCATTCCGAGCATCTTTACTCCTGGTACAGCTTCCGCACTGACTGATAATACTGCCTTTTTCAACTTATCACGTTTAATTAATTCCTCCACTAAAATTACATTACCTAAAATATTGGTAGCAGCTAATTCATTCATACCGGAAGGCATAACTTTCGCAGCCGATTTCCCAACTACTCCACCTGCATTTAAAATTACTGCATCAATAGGTTCCTTTATTTTTTCCACTGCTTTTGTTACAGAATTTGCATCCGCAACATCCCCAATAATAATTTCAAAGATCTTTTTTCCCGTTTCCGCTTCAAGGTCTTTTTTTGCATACTCGGCTTTAGCTTGATTTCTGCAGAAAAGAATTACCTTTTTTGTTTCCTTTTTCAATGCTAACTGCCGGGCAGTCTCTTTCCCAAGCCCAATATTTGCTCCTGTTATTAATATACTTTCGTTCATTTTTTTATCCTTTCCTAAGCTGCATATTACTTCGATAGTGCAAATATACGAATTTCGTAATTGATAACCAAATTTTTTTCGTTTATATTTAAGACACTATTGCGGCGGCAAGTTTATTGATGTGGTTGATCAATGTATTATGCTCTTTCTCGCTGAAGTGGGAAAGGACTTTTTTTGTCATTGCTTTCTTTCGGGTTAAAAACGCTTTGTAAGATTCCAGACCTTTTTCACCAAGAGCAACTTTCACCACGCGCCTGTCTTCATCAGAGTTATGACGCACCAGGAATTTATTTGCAACGAGTTTATCTGCAATACTTGTAAGCGTGCTTAAAGGCGCCTTTAAATAATCGGCTATCTCGCTCATTTTTACACTTTTATTGTCTCCTACAAAAGCTACAATCATTAGTTCCTTTTCATTTATTTCGCCACATATCTTACAGCAATGCTCCGACTCGCATTTTATTGCACTGGTCAGGCTGAACATTGCAGAAATAAACTGGTTCATCTTATCATCATTCGCTGACATGGTAAATTATTTTATTTGTGTTATTAAATGCTGCAAAGTTACGCTTTTCTGAAACATAATAAAGGCATTAAAATTCATAAAAAACCCCCGCTTTTTTGCGGAGGTTTAATATTATTGCCAAAAATAAAATAAATAATTAGTGTGAAGTAAAAGTCCACGCCTGCGTTAGAGTTTCAAAATTAAAGTTCGAGTTATTGAATACAGCCGATGAAACAAAATCATTAACTGAAGCCATGCTCCCAAGTTTTACGACTTGCCATGAGTATGCCACGCCTGAGCCCATAGGCAAACCGTAAGCGCTGAAACTGGGAATTGTGACCGAAGTTGAAGCTGTCAGAATGTAAAAATTCTTAGGTGTCGGGACAGAGGAGCTGATTTGAATAAGATATACGCCGGTTCCTGTTCCGCCGCCAAACCCAAAATTTGTTGTTGTATCTACGCCGGTCGCCATGTTTACAGGAGTGCTTAAGGTAGGCGGAGTTTCAAGATTAATATTATTTGAACCGCCTACTGTGGCGGTAATTAATTTGAGGCTTGTTTGAACTGTCGGAGCAGGTGAGGATGCTAGTCCCTCTAATCCAATGGAAAAAGCAGAGGTCAATCCGCCAGGTACATTAAATGAGAAAGTTGGTCCCACGGCAACTGTTCCGATATTAGCGCCGATGAGCGGCGTGCCCTGCGTTGTGAATTTTAAGATCATGCGCGTGGTTGCAGGATTGAATCCGGCAGGCGCTGTAATTGAACCTGTTAACGCGGTAGTCGTGGGCGTCACATTCAGGTCTGTGGCTGCAAATGTTAAGCTGGCAGTACCGTTGTTGTTGAGAGCAATGTTGGATTTCTCTCCATATTTATTATACGCTGTAACTGCGCCAGTTAGGTCAGTGGTGTAAATCAGGACAATAACCTTACCCGTAATAGGCGCTGAATTTTGCCAAGTTACATTAACGGTAGCGGGCGAGGTAGCAATTGTTGTGTAAGAATGAACTAATGCATTATCAGTATAAACTACAGTTGCTTTCTGACCTGCCGCTAAAGCGGGAAAATTAACCGTCAAAGTTGCAGAAGAAGGCGATGGCGTGAGACCAACCGCATAGAGCTGCGGAGTTAATGTAGTTATACCCTGGTATTCAAAACCGCTTGCATTACCAGTAGTTAAAATAAGCTTTACGTTATAAGGCGTTGTAATGCTGTTAAATGTAAAACTTCCGTCAGCTCCAGTAACTACATTGGCGCTTCCTATAACTACTGTAACGCCCTGAACCGGATTTCCCTGTCCGTCAACCACTTTTCCTGTTACGGTTCCTGTTGTAGGAGTAACCGGATTTGTTGTACTATTTGAACATCCATCTTACATTAACCCGATGGAAACTAACACTACTGATAAAACTAAAATTTTTACTACTTTCATATATACCTTTCTTTAAATATTATTAAATATTTTTAAATTTAAATCCAACTTTTTAATATTAATAAGAGTCATAATTACCAGTAATATACTTATTTATGTGTTAATATCACAATCGCGATACTACCGATTTTGGGGCTTAATTGATTGAAAAGTCTACATTATAAAACTCTTTCTTAATGAATTAGTTTCGAAAGGGTTTTGACAAGTTTTTGATATGTATCTTCCATTGTTTCGGAAACTACTTTTACGTCGTTCAGTACAGGCATGAAGTTGGTATCGCCGTCCCAGCGGGGGACGATATGGAAATGAATGTGGCCTTCGATTCCAGCGCCGGAAACGCGCCCTATGTTTGCTCCTATATTGAATCCGTGCGGCAATAATGAATCCTTTAAGATCTCACAGCCGAGATTCAGCATTTTCATGCAATCGGTATAAGTATCGTTATCCAGTTCTTTCAGTGAAGGAGCGTGTAAGTAAGGAACGATCATAAGATGGCCGGAATTGTAAGGGTACAAATTCATTATTATGAAACATTTTTCCGAACGATGAACAAGGAAATTTTCTTTGTCTTTATCTTCATTCTGTATCCGGCAGAAAAGACACTCATCGTCCTTTGAATTCCCCGGTTTAAATGAATCGATATATTTTGACCGCCACGGCGACCACAACTTTTCCATAGCAATTACTAATGACTAATTACAAATTACTAACTGAACTTACGCATAACATTCCCGCGAAGGCGGGAATCCATTTCATATGTCGCTCCTAAAGGAGCTAAAAGATTGGTTTTATAAATTTCTACAAATATGTCGCTCCTAACGGAGCTTAGAAAAAAGAACGATTCTTGCAAATTTGTCTTTTTTGCGTAACTTCAGTGACTAATTACAAATCGCCTAAATACTGAATTCGTAATTTGCGGCATTGATTGATGATGCTCTAAATCTCAAATCAGCAATCAGCAATCTCAAATCATTTTACGCTGCTGCTTCTTCTTTTTCCTTTTGCGCCGCGGCTACTATCTTTGCTTCAACTTCCTTTGGAACTTCCTCGTAGTGGGAAAATTTCCTTTTGAATATTCCGCGCCCCTGTGTTATAGAACGCAGCTTGGTAGCGTAGTCGTGAAGTTCTGAAAGCGGAACAGTCGCTCTAATAACCTGCATCTTGCCGTTGGTATCCATTCCTGATATTTTCCCTCGCCTTGAAGATATATCGCCCATTACATCGCCCATGAACGCTTCAGGAACTGTGACCTCTATTTCATGAATAGGTTCCAGCAGGACAGGTTTTGCATCCATGAATCCTTTTTTGAACGCCTGCATTGCGGCGATCTTAAATGCAATATCAGACGAATCTACGTCATGGTAAGAACCATAATGGAGCGTTACTTTAACGTCAACAACGGGATAGTGCGCAAGCGGCCCTTTTACAAGGGCTTCCCTTACTCCTTTTTCTACCGACGGAATATATTTACCCGGTATAACGCCGCCGACAATTTCATCGACAAATTCAAAGCCCAAGCCGCGTTTCATTGGCTCAACTTTCAGAAATACATGTCCGTATTGTCCGTGCCCGCCCGACTGTTTCTTATGCTTATATTCAACGCTGTCTACTTTTCCCTTTATTGTTTCGCGGTAAGGAATTTTCGGCTCTACAATATTTACTTCAACGCCGTACTTTTCTTTAAGCCTGTTCACAATAACAGTAAGATGCAATTCGCCCTGTCCGCTCATAATGGTCTGGCCAAGCTCAGGATCAAACTTGAACAGGAATGTCGGGTCCTCTTCGTGCAGGTGCGCCAGCCCGGCCGCAATTTTTTCTTCGTCGCCTTTTGCTTTCGGTAAAATAGCGCTTGATACAAGCGGGTCAGGGAAAACGATCGGGTCGATAATTACCGACAGGCTCTTTCCTGTCAGGGTATTATTAACGTGAGTATCTTTAAGCTTAACTACCGCGCCAATATCTCCCGTCACGAGCTTCGCAATCTCCTTGCGGGTCTTTCCGTTCATCTGGTAGATCTGGGTAAGGCGCTCGGTCTTTCCGTTATTATTGTTTATTAGATCGTTTCCCGCCACTACTGAGCCCGATAGAACGCGGAAGAACGACATTTCGCCCACGTGCGGCTCTGAAAGCGTTTTGAAAACAAATATCGCCTGCTCGCCGTTATCCTTGGGTTCAATTTCAACGTAATCATCGGAGCCGGCTTTCTTTGCCATGAACGGGTGAGCGTCCATTGGGCTGGGGCAGTAATTGCAGATAAAATCCAAAAGCGTAGATGCGCCAACTTCATGTACGGCAGAAGTGCACATAACGGGCAGTATCTTTTTTTCTTTAATGCCTTTTGTGAGTCCCTTAATTAATTCTTCAGGAGTAAGCGAGCCGCCTTCTTCAAAAAACTTGTTCATCAGCTCTTCATCTTCTTCCGCAACTATCTCAACAAGCTCCTGGTGCAGCTTTTGCGCTTTCTCTTTGTGCTCTTCAGGAATATCTTCCTCTGTGTATTCCCCTTTGCCGTCGGTCTTAAACGCCAGCATTTTCATTTTTACAACGTCTATCAGCCTGTGGCAGCCAAGTCCCTCATCAACGGGGAACTGTATCTCGGCCACGTGCGAGCCATAAGTATCTTTCAACTCGATGATAGCCTGGTCGAATTTTGAATTTTCAGCGTCAATTTTGTTCACCACAAAAACTATCTCAATCCCGTATTCTTTGGCGTAGTTTGCAGCAATTTCAGTTCCGGCTTCGACGCCTTCGACGGCATTTACAACGATAAGCGCCGTATCCATAATGCGCATAGCGGATTTTACAGAGCCGGTAAAATCCGTATAACCCGGAGTATCTATAATATTAAGCTTATAGTCTTTCCAGTTTGTTACAAGTACAGTTGAATTTATTGAGATCTGCCGGGTGTTTTCGTCTTTGTTGTAGTCTGAAGTTGTTGAGCCTTCTTCTATTCTGCCAAGCCTGTTAACCGCGCCCGAGCAAAACAGAATAGATTCCGAAAGAATCGTTTTGCCCGAGCCTCCGTGCCCGGCAATGACAACATTCCTGATTTGGTCTGAATTAACGCTGCTCAAATTAGTATCCTTTAATTTTTATTATGAATGGAATAATATTTAATAAGCCCGGATTTTTGGAGGTCCGGTTAAATTCTAATTTAGCTGCGGAAAAGAAGATACTTTCCCGCGGTGATATTTATGCTGTGGGGGTTTTAGCTAGAAGTTGTATAATCTAAAACAGTTATGTGTCAGATTCTTCTAAATATTCCCTGATCTTTCTCGGAGCCCTGCCGTTTGAGCGCGATGATACGCGGTTCATAAACGTTTTCACTCCCGTAACAATTGCAGAGACAAAATTCAACGTGTCGTCTACGTGCATTTCGACCTCACGCTGTGTGCGCTTTTCAAACTCCAGAATTGAATCCGTACGTTCTTTCACTGAATCGATAATGCCGTTCACTTTGGCCATCTGGCTATCGACTTGTGTCGTAATATCTTTCATGTTTTCAGTGACTACCAGCGCGTTAGCAAGAACGGGGGCGAAATCTGTTTTCATCTCGTCGACGTTATGCTCAAGTTTATCAACAGCCTGAGTGATCTTTTTTAAAGAAATGATCAGGTAAACAGCCGTGACCGAAAGCGCTACGAATAATATTATCTCTGCAATTTTTACGATGTAGTCCAGTTCCTGCATCTTATAGCCTTAGTTTTCCGTTCTTAACTAATTCTTTGTTCTTTCTTCCTTGTATGCTTCGACTCCGGCTTTGATAGCATCTTTAACTTTAGCCGACTCATCGGCTATTCTTTCTTTTGCCTGGTCGTATGCCGTAGAAGATTTATCCTTTGCGACGTTAAGAATCTTGTTCGCGTCGTCTAAAAGCGAACCGGCTTTCTTTTTAGCTTCGGAAATAAGTTCCTCGGAACGTTTCTTTCCTTCGTTGATGATATCCTGAGCCTTGTGTTTTGCTATATCAAGGTACTCTTCGGCATCATCCATAATTTCATCTTTTTTCTGCCTTATATCGGCGCGGAATTCTTTACCGCTTTTCGGCGCGTAGAGCAAAGCGATAACTCCGCCTACAATACCGCCTGCAAGAAATCCGACGAAAAGACCTTTGGCTAAGCCTCTTTCTTCTGACATGATTAGCCTCCTGACTAAGTTAATTTGTGAATTATAAATTATATAAAAATGGCAGCATTTTCAATGTAAATGGATATGCTCCATATCCTTACAACACATTGTTTTTGAAGTAAGTTCTGTGAAAAATGGGTTATTTTTGAGGGGGTGAATGCCTTAAGATTTCATAAAAAAGGGCGGACACACAGGTCCGCCCCTACACTTTTTTATTTTTTACCTTTTACATTTGCCTTTTCACTTTTGCCTTTTTACTTCTGCCGTCTCACGTTTCACGTCTGCCGTCTCACGTGATCACTTCTCTATCTTAAACAGCGAGCTAATCGATTGGTTTTCGTTTGTGCGGATTACAGCGTTAGCAAAAAGCTTTGATACATCGAGTATATCTATCTTCTTAGATTTAATTCCGTTTAGCGGAATCGTATTTGATACAACAAGTTTTTTTAGGCTGGAGTTTTCAATTTTATCAAGCGCATGTCCCGATAGTATCGCATGAGTTGCCGCGCCGTATACCTCTTTAGCGCCGGCTCTTTTCAAAGCCTCGACAGCGGCCACAAAAGTGTTTGCAGTATCTATCAGGTCATCTATTATAAGCACGTTTTTTCCCTCTACATCGCCGATGATATTCATTACTTCCGCGACATTAGGCTTGGGGCGGCGTTTATCAATTAAGATCAGATCTGCGCCAAGTTCTTTGGCATAGACCCTTGCACGTTTTGTTCCGCCAACGTCAGGCGCCGCAACGGCAAGATTTTTCAGCTTAACTTTCTTGAAATATTTTATGAAGAGCACTGAACAGTACATATGATCAACGGGGATATCAAAAAATCCCTGCAGCTGCGGCGCATGCAGATCCATTGTGATAATTCTATCGGCCCCCGCTTCAGTGAGCAGGTTAGCGACCAACTTAGCGGTAACCGCAACGCGGGGCATGTCTTTTCTATCCTGCCTTGCATAACCGTAGTATGGGATAACGGCTGTTACTCTTGCCGCTGAAGCTCTAACGGCGGCATCTATCATTATCAGCAGTTCCATTAAATTATCGCCGGGTGGATTTGTGGACTGCACCAAATAAACATCCTTGCCGCGGATATTATCCGTGTAGCGCAGCCATATTTCTCCGTCGCTGAAATTTACAATTTTTATTCTGCCAACCGGCAGATCAAGGTAATCGCAAATAGATTTTACAAGATAATGTGAGTTTCTTCCTGAGAAAATCTGTACGTCTGCCCGCGCCATTTGATGTGTTTGCTAATTTATTGGGATACACAAAGTTATTAAAATAAGTTAGCAAAATCAATCAAAAACACAAATTCGGAAAGGTGATCCTTCGACTTCGCTCAGGATGAAAAGGCAAAAGTGAAAAGGAAAAAGAGAGAAGCAGAAAGAGCATAACAAGAAATAATAAAGGTTGGGCGCTTTGTTTACCTCCCCCCGTCCCGATTTCATCGGGACACCCCTCTCCACATGGAGAAGGGAAAGCTCGCCTTTGGCGAGCTGGGGTGAGGTATTAAATAACACCGCTCAAAATTCCTTCTATTAGGAAACCATACCGATAAGTAAATAATTTTTTACCCCCTCCTTCATGAGGAGTGGGCAGGGGGTGGTCTGAACATTAGACCCTTTGCCGCCATTGTTGTGCGTCTCCCCCTAGTTAATGCAGAGAAGATTTTATTCAAACAAAGGTTTGAACAAGACATATAGATTGAAATGATTTATCAATAATTCATTGTAAATCCGTGAAATCCGTGTTTAACTTTTTTTGGTACTACTTAATTAAGCGATATGGCGCTTGCCGTGGGTATTTTTATAGTTTTAGGGCTCAGACTGTTGATGCCGTAAAAAAAGGGGGTTGCCTCGCGGGCATCAGTGCGGATACTTTCCGTTGAAGTCAATACGCCGCCTGAATTAATCTCAATCCTGTTGACGTTTAAAAACGCCTTGTTGTCATCTAACACAGAGCCGCCGCCGTTGAGGAACTTGATTCCTTTGCGGCAGTATTCAGCCGATTCATGAAGATGCCCGTGAAGGACCAGTCCGGAATTTATTCTTTTGAAAAACTTTATAAGACTTTTTTTATTCCTCAGCTTCATGGTCTGTTTCTCTATCTTTTGCCACATTGAGCTTTCAGACGGATTGGCTTTTATGGGTTCTTTGCATAGATGGTGATGGATAAGCGTGATTACCCTTTTACCGTCATATCGGCCTGCAGAAAACATCTTTTCCGCGGCATCCGTCTGTTCAGCAGATACTGCGCCGTTAGATGCAAACGGATTTTTCAGGACTGAATATTCAGCTATGGAATTTAATCCGAGCAATACAAATTCATCAAACTCTTTTACGAACGGGTATGTATTTTTTTTGGAACCTGTTCTTGCGTTCCCGTATGTTTCGAAAAATGCCGAGGAGAAGTCTTCCACTTTCTGCTTGTAATCGGTGGTTTTGCATTTTTTCGGAAAGTTAAGCACGTCTTCGGCAAGATGCACTCCGCCGAATATATCATGGTTGCCGATTATGATCGTAGTTTTATTTGAGTCAAGGAGCCCGAATTTCTTAAATACCCTCCTTGCCAGCTTAAGCGCAGATTTATCTGAGTTCTCCGTAATATCGCCGGTTATTACAAGATGGTCAAAACCTGTTTCGGTAATATATTCTAAAAGCTGTATGGTTCTGTGGTAGTTTTCCTGTTTATATACTGCATCCAGATGTAGGTCTGATATATGAATTATTTTCATGTTACAGTATTATTAGTTTATTAATTAAGCATTTTAGGTTTTGCCGCGTCCGCGCCATTAAGCGGTTAGAATAAAATTATTTAAGAGCTGCAGCTTCAAAAAAATATTTAAGCGATGGCCGCAGTTTGTTTTACCTAAAAGGAGATATAAATTTTTATTAAGCTTCACATTGCCAAATTAGGCCTTCCATGTTAAGAAATGGTGAAAAGCGCGTAAATGTAATATTATAAAAAGCATTTTTTGGGTATTTTCGTAATGCTATTCAAACAATTTTCTAAATTCGTTCTAACAGTTTAATTATAATTTTACATTACAAATGGGGCTCAAAAATAAGTATATCGAAGAATATCTGGAATTTGCGCTGAGGATAGTAAAAAGGTCGAACGACATTACATCGAAGTATTTTAAAACAAAGATCAAACATAAGCTGAAGAAAAACCTGAGCCCGGTAACAATTGCAGATCTTAAATGCGAAGAATACCTTACAAAGAAAATAATCTCAAAATATCCATCCCACAAGATACTTGCCGAAGAGAACGGCGTTCTGGATAATGATTCTGAGTTCAAATGGATCATAGATCCTATCGACGGCACAAAGAACTTTATGCGGCATTACCTGTTCTGGGGAACTCTTCTCGCGCTTGAATATCAAAACGAAGTTATTCTTGGCGTTATTTCGATGCCTGCCTTGAAAGAATGTATATTTGCGGCAAGGGGATTCGGGTGTTATTCGAACAAAAAGAAAGCTAAGGTAAGCAAGATAGAAACAATTTCAAATTCTTATATGATCCATGGGGGAGTGGCGTACATACTTGATGAGCCATTCAGGGAAGGATTTTTCACTCTCGCAAGCCTTGCAAACTATGACAGGGGATTCGGGGATTGCCACGGGCATTCGCTTGTAATTAAAGGAATGGCCGAAATGATGATTGACCCGCATGTGGCGCCGTGGGATATTGCAGCGACTAAAATATGCATTGAAGAAGCCGGCGGTAAACTTACCGATATGAAAGGAAACAATTCTATTTACAACGGCAGCGCTCTCCTCACAAACGGGAAATTTCATGATGAGGTTTTGAAAATTCTAAACGGGTAGCCGGGATCTAACGCATAACTCTGCTTCATTTCTCTATCCTTGCGGCAATATTTATTTGTTTTAAATGTAGTTAAGATTGAGTAAATTTAACGATTCATTTAAGTTAATTTAACTGTGATACGTTTATTTACGCTTTAGCAGGATGCTAATTACTTTTATCGTCGGTTTAATAACGGGATACGTAGTTTCAGTGCCGCCGCTGGGGCCCATATCTTTTGCGCTTATATCCAAAGGTTTTAAACAGGAAGTAAGGGAAGGGATGAGCATCGCGCTTGGCGCCGCATTTATGGATTTTGTTTACGCGCTTGTTGCTTTCGGCGGCATAACGCTTATCATTTCACTGCTTCCTTCTACCGTAGGGAAATTCTATGGCGAAAATATTCACATCATACAGATCATCCTCACTTACTCAGGCTGCATTATCGTTATATTATACGGCATTAAGATAATGCGGACCAGGATCAGCTTCGAGGAGATGCAGGCATTTCAGTCCGGTAAAGTGACAACGGCCGAACAGAAAGCTATAAAACTTGATACAAGAGCAGGCGATTTCGCCAGGCAGCACCATGTGCCTGTTGTTAACAAGGTCAGCAAATCAAACCACTTCGGTCTGTTTACTATGGGAATTCTGCTTTGTTTATCTTCAATCACTCTTCCCGCATCATGGATAGCTTTTGTAGGATACATAAAAGGTTTCGGAATTATCAACAGTAATTTCTGGGGAGGGTTTCTGTTTTCTGTAGGCGCGTTTGCCGGAACCACTCTCTGGTTTTACACGCTGCTTAAATTAATAATGGCTAACAGGCGCAGAATAAATCACTCGACTATGAGCGTTCTGAACATTTCGGCGGGAGTGATACTTATAGCTCTTGGCGTATTTCTCTTCCTCAAAGCTACAGGTTCGATATTTAATTTGTATTAGGTTCTGCTTCGCAGTTCTATCTGCGATTTTTACTTCACTCTGATTTCCCTTCAAATCATCCACTTTTACCCACACGGTTACCCCTGAACACGGTATGCCCCAAAGAAAAATGAAATTTTACGCATTTTCTTCTTGACTTTTCGCAAAAATGTTGTATTTTTGTAGTGGAGGAAAGTGGAGGATTGTGGAGGATTCTGAATTTGATTCCGTATCCAACCCCGGCCTTCTGGAACACTCAAACAAAAATAATGAAATTTAGTTAATGTTTCAGGGTCATGCTAATATAAATCTCGATGAGAAGGGAAGAATTATTATTCCTTCTAAGTTCCGCAGGCACATTCTGCCTGAGGCCAACGGCATATTAAACGTTACGCTGGGAAGAGATAAATGCATATGGCTCTTTCCTTCTTACCAATGGCAAAATGTATTGGTGACGTTAAATGAAGTGAACCCCTATACGAAAGATGAAGTGGCGATGAAAAGGCAGATGCTTTATTACGCCGATGAGCTGAGCGTAGATTCACAGCACAGGCTGCTGATTCCCCAGGAACTTCTTCAGATGGTGAATATCAAAAAAGAAGTTTTACTCCTGGGGCAGCTCGAGAGAATTGAGATCTGGAATCCGAAAGTATACGAGGATTACCTGAAAGGAAATTCTGATTCATACGAAGACGTAATGCAGAAAGTGATGAGCGGGCTGAAAAATATTCCGCAGGCGGAGTAGCAGCAAAGGGATGGGCCCGCGGTACCATGAGCCGGTATTGCTAGATGAAGCGGCGGAGCTCCTGCTCGGTAATAAACAAAGCGCCTTATCCGGATTTTATGTTGACTGCACACTTGGAGGCGGCGGTTATACAAAAAAAATTTTAGAGTTAACTTCTTCTGATACTAAAGTAATTGCAATCGACAGAGACATAAACTCGATTGAATATTGCAAAGTTCTTTTAAGAGATTTTTCAGGCAGGGTGATTTTTGTACAGGATAATTTTGCCGGGCTTGCCCGGATCCTGAACTCGCTTTCGGTCGAAAAAGTAAGCGGCATAGCGATGGATCTTGGGCTTTCAAGTTACCAGCTTGAAGAAGAAGCCGGTTTCAGTTACCAGAAAGATACCGCCCTTGATATGCGTGCTGATAAAAGCCAGGCTCTGACGGCGGCGGACGTTCTGAACGTCTATGATGAAAGCGAATTGTTCCGGATATTCAAAGAGTACGGCGAGCTTAAGTACAGCAGGCAGATTACTAGGGATATAGCGGCGCGGAGGAAGGTTAAGAAATTTGAAACCACCTTTGACCTGGTTGAAACCCTGAGAGAAAAGATCCCGCCGAGGTTTCTGAACAAAGACCTCTCAAAGGCGTTCCAGGCGATAAGAATAGAGGTTAACGGAGAGCTTGAGAACCTGAAGAAAGTTTTGACAGATTCAGCCGGAAGCCTGGAAATCGGCGGGCGAATAGCGGCAGTATCGTATCATTCGCTTGAAGACAGGATAGTTAAGAATTATTTCAGATCAAACAGGGAGCTGAAAGTAATCACCAAAAAACCCGTTGAGCCCGGGGATGAAGAGATCGGGTTAAACGTAAGATCAAGAAGCGGGAAACTAAGAGCGGCGCAAAAGATTTGAGACAAAAAGATATGAGACAAAAGATATGAGACAAAAGATATGAGGAAGAACAAAGGGAAAAAGATTTCACTTTTCAACGTGCTTGTAGGCTTGTTTGCGGCGTCAGCCGTCATAATATTCTTTGTTAATAATATAATAGTAGTTAACGGCCTTGTGCTTGGCATTAACGATACCCAGAACGAAATAAACAAGACTACCGCGATCAATAACAACCTGCAAACCGAAATAGAGCGCCTTTCGAATTTTGAAAATATAAAACCTGTTGCAGTAGATAAGCTTAAGCTGAGCTATACTAACGCCGGGCCGAAAAAAATAACCGTAGGGAAATCGGAATTGGAAAACTTAAAACAGTGACCTGAATGGCCGAATAAATGTACGAAGGGAGAAAAAATACTAAACAGCCTAATATCAGCGGGAGGATTAGTTTCTTCATGGTAATATTCGGCTTACTTCTCCTTATCATCTACATAAAACTCTTCGATATCCAGATATTAGACGGCGCAAAGTACCGCCTTGCGGCAAAAAAACAGTATGAAAGCAGGATCTCTCTGAAACCGGCGCGCGGGATAATCTTTGACAGGAAAATGAACGCGCTGGTTTCAAACGTCACGCGTTATTCATTCGCGGCTGACCCCAACATGATAGATAACAAAGATTCAGTCGCCTCTCTGTTTGCCGATGTATTCCAGAAAGACAAAGATTATTACCTTGAGAAACTCAATTCAAAAAACACTTCCTTTGTTTGGCTTGAAAGACGAGTGGGCGCAGAGCTTGAGCCAAAGCTAAAAGATCTTAACCTCTCAGGGGTTATAAAAATAAACGAGTCATACCGCGAGTACAACTACGACAACCTTGCTCAGCAGATAATTGGCCGCACTGATATAGACGACAACGGAGTAACAGGCATAGAGCTTGAATGCAACGATAAGCTTGCAGGCAAAGACGGTTTTGTTGTCATGCAGAAAGACGGGCTTGGCAGAAAGCGCCCCGCGGTTGAATATCCAAGGAGCGAACCTGTTAACGGAGATAATTACGTTTTGACCCTTGATATGAACATTCAGAAGGTTATAGAAGAAGAGCTGGCGGCGGGAGTTATGGCAAACAACGCCGACGGCGGGAAGTGCATAGTTATGTCCGTAAAGACCGGCGAGATATTAGGAATGGCTTCAGTCGGAAATTCCGATGGAGCGGGGAATTTCGGGAAGCTATCGATGATAACTGATCTATACGAGCCCGGCTCGACATTCAAGGTTGTAACCGCTGCGGCATCGCTTCAGGAAAAGATCGAAGATAAAAACAGCATCATACAGACGTACGGCGGCGAATATACAGTTGACGGCGTTAAGCTTGCAGACGACCACAGATCAAACAGCCTGACATTCCAGCAGGTGATAGAACAATCAAGCAATGTTGGGGTATCGCAGGTCGCCGTAAAGCTCGGCCCTGAAAGATTTTATAAGTATGCGCGTGATTTTGGCTTCGGCATTTCGACAGGAATAGACCTGCCGGGTGAAGTAAGGGGAGTTTTGAAGCGGCCTGTAGATTATACTCCTATAACGCTTAGGTTCAATTCGATCGGCTATGAAGTGCTTGTAACGGCTTTGCAGATGACCAACGCTTATGCATGCGTTGCCAACGACGGCGCGCTGATGCAGCCTTATATTATCCGGAAAGAAATGGCTCCTGACGGAACGCTGATAAGAGAATATCATCCTGAAATAATCAGGAACGTGATCTCGAATACCACCGCGAAAACTTTAACTGAGCTTTTGGTTGGAGTTGTAGAGCGCGGCACAGGGGTTGAGGCTAAGATCGACGGAATGAAAGTTGCCGGGAAAACGGGAACATCGCAGAAGCTTGTTAACGGGCAGTATTCAAAACAAAATTACAATGCGTCATTCATCGGCTTCTTCCCGGCAGAGGATCCCCAGATAATTGTTTCAGTAATATTAGACGCGCCAAAATCGGGAAGTTATTACGGCGGAGCCGTTTCAGCGCCTATATTTAAGAAGATAGCCGAGCGCATCATCACTCTTACCGGGATGAATGAATACTCGCGCCCTGAGCTTGACGGCGATGCCAATATAAGCGTTGCAAATTACAACCGGCAGGCTGATGATAACAAAAACACTGACGAACTTAATCTTGTGAATTTTGAGATCGGCGACGCGGCAAAAATACTAAAAGACAAAAACGTTGATTACGAAATTGACGGCCCGAAAAGGAACGCATATGTAACCGCCCAGATGTTTGAAGAGCGGGGCGATGATAAAGAAATGCTGAAGCTGGTTACATCAAACGAGCGCGAAACGGGGAAATCAGTAAAAGAATCGGGCGCAGTAATGCCTGACGTTAAAGGCATGAGCTTAAGAAGATGCATCAACGTTATTTCCACGCTGGGGTTTGAATTTAAGATAAACGGCACGGGAAAAGTTCTGAGCCAAAAACCCGAAGCAGGCGCCACGCTAAGCAGGAACCAGTTGATAACGGTCAACTGCGGGAATACAAATTAATGAAATGAAATTCGCCGAAATGATCCAAAAAAGCGCCGAAGCGATTATAGGAATTGAAAGTATTGTTGATTTTGAGATCAACAAGCTCTGCTATAATTCGAATCTTGTTGAGTCGGGCGATGTGTTTTTTGCCATCAAGGGATTTAAGAGCGACGGAAATAAATACGTCAATGACGCGTTTGTAAAAGGCGCCGGAGCTGTCATAACAGACCAGCATCCTGATAAACGTGATTCAAGAATTTGCAAGGTGGATGATGTAAGGAAGACCATGGCGCTGCTTAGCGGCTCATATTACGGAAACCCGTCGCTGAAGATGAAGATAATAGGCGTCACGGGCACTAACGGCAAAACTACGGTTTCATCGCTGATCAATTTTGCGCTTGGCCGGGCCGGAAAAAGAACCGGCCTCATAGGCACGAACGGCAATTTCATAAACAAAAAGTTCATTGAGGCCGCTTACACAACGCCTGAGTCGGTAGAGCTGAATAAGCTATTGAGCGACATGGCCGATGACAGGGTGGAATATGTTACTATGGAAGTTTCTTCGCACTCGCTTTCCCTCAGCAGGGTTTACGGAATCGATTTCGACGCGGCAGTGTTCACAAATCTTACGCCTGAGCATCTTGATTTTCACGGAAACATGCCGGATTATTTCAACGCGAAAAAAATTCTATTCGATTCGATTGAAAGAATTAACAAGAAAGGCAATAGTACTTTTGTGATCTATAACGCGGATGACATATACGGAGGCAGGATAATAAACGGGTCGGAAGCTGAACGCGTATCTTTCGGGTTTGAGCGCTCGATGTTCTCGGTCGGCAGCCTGAAGATGGGGTTTGACGGAATGAATTTTGATATGCTGGTCCCGCTTAACGGCGAGGGAATAGACAGGATAAATATTACAACAAAGCTGATCGGCAAGTTCAATGTTTATAATATCCTTGCGGCATCCGCCGCCTTAAAGGCAATGGGCGTTTCTATCAAAGAGATTGCCGCATCCATCAAAGATTTCAGCGCAGTCGACGGCAGATTTAACCAGATTAAACTGAAAAACGGCGCGATTGGTATTATCGACTATTCGCACACTCCCGATTCTCTTCTGAAGGCGCTTACGACAATAAAAGAAATACAAGGCTCTGACGGATCAACCGGGAAAACGATAACCGTCTTTGGCTGCGGGGGGAACAGAGACAAGACCAAACGGCCGAAGATGGGAGAGATAGCTACAAAATACAGCGACCATGCAATAATTACTTCAGATAACCCGAGAGACGAAGAACCAATGGCAATAATAGAAGACATAAAGGCGGGAATTAGATCAGATAACTATTCGGTGGAAGAAAGCAGGGAGCTTGCAATTGTAAAGGCCGTAAAGATGAGCTCGGCAGGCGACGTTATCCTTGTCGCCGGGAAGGGCCATGAAACATACCAGGAAATAAAAGGAATCAGGAATCACTTTAGCGACAGGGAAATTGTTGAAAGATTCATTTAATGAAACTTACAGGCGGTGATTTATTAAATTTAAGCGGGTCAGGTATCCGGATCGCAGCTGGGATTGACAAAATTGTATTTGGCGGCGTTTCAATCGACTCGCGTAGTTGCAAAAAAAACGAACTGTTCTTTGCAATCAGGGGCGATAGGTTTGACGGACACAGCTTTATAAAAGACGTATTCAGAAAAGGCGTAAAAGCTGCAGTAGCTGAGAAAAAATGGCACAAAAAATTAAGCTCTGAAGAGGAGCGTTCTTTTAAAAATAAACGGCTGGTTCTGGTTGATGATACCGTTAAATCGCTTGGGGAACTTGCAAGAAATTACAGGCGAAGATTTTTGATCCCCGTTATTGCCGTAGCCGGAAGCAACGGCAAGACTTCAACCAAGGATTTTATAGCGCATGTTCTCTCTGTAAGATACAACGTTCTTAAGACGGAAGCCAATTTTAACAATGCGATAGGGACCCCGATGACATTACTGAAGCTGAATGACAAACATGAAATCTGCGTGATTGAAGCGGGCACGAATCATTTTGGAGAAGTTGAATACCTGTGCAATATTATTGAACCGCAGTTTGGGCTTATTACAAACATCGGGAAGGAACACCTGGAATTTCTGAAAAATATAAGAGGCGTTCTAAAAGAAGAGGGAAAGCTGATTGATTACCTGGGTGAAAATTTCGGAACGTATTTCTTAAATACTGATGAAAAGAAGCTGGTCATGAAAGCTGCAACAAAAGAAATGAGCGTTTTTTCTTTTGGCTCAGCCGGCTCCCCGGATGTTAAAGGGGGGATATTGGGATTCAGAGAATTCTATCCTGAAATTGAAATTAAATTCGGAAAAAGTAAAATTAAAACAACATTAAATACAATAGGCAGCCAGGGATATAGTTCTGCGCTATGCGCGGCGGCCGTGGGCTTCTATTTTGAGGTACCGTCGGGTGCAATTCGAAAAGCCCTGGGGACATTTAAACCTAATGCCGGGAAAAGAAATCAGCTCAAAAACTCAGGCGGAGTTTGGATTATCGACGATACTTACAATTCCAATCCGGATTCTGTGAAGGCAGCCCTTGAAAACCTTAAAGCGTACAGGGCCGGCGGCGCAAAACATGTTGTACTGGCTGACATGCTTGAACTTGGTGAATCAAGCGCCGCAGAACACAGAGAGGCCGGAAAGCTTGTTAAGAAAATGGGATTCAAGAATCTTTATACATACGGAAAAGATTCATTATATACTTTTAAGGGAGCAAAAGGGGTCAGGAATAATTTTCACTTTGATGATAAGAAATCGCTGGCTGAAATGCTAAAGCGTGTGTTGAAGAAAGGCGATATAGCGCTTGTAAAGGGGTCCCGTTCGATGAAGATGGAAGAGGTTGTTGCAGAATTAGACGTCAAAGGCTAACTCTAATTGACTGGAAAAGCAAATTTTGGAAAAAAATATTTTTGAGCGGTTAAATTTTAACGATATGGTTAATTGTTATACTATTTAGCTGAATATATAAACAGGAGATTCGCGCCTCCCGGATTTGATGTTTTCAGGTTTATTACCTGGCGCTCAGCGCTTTCTGCAATGACGGCGCTGGTCATCAGCTTCTGGATAGGGCCAAAGATCCTGAAGAAGCTGCAGGAAAAGAAAGTCGGCGAAGAGATAAGGCATGACGGGCCGGAGAGCCATCATTCCAAGGCGGGAACCCCGACGATGGGCGGTGTGATAGTTTTGCTTTCTGTACTTGTGCCTGTGATACTATGGGCCGACCTGAAGAATACTTACATCATCCTGATATTGATATCGACAATATGGATGGGAGCGGTTGGATTTACCGATGATTACCTGAAAGTATTCAGGAAGATGAAAAAAGGCCTGATAGCCAGGTACAAACTGATGAACCAGGTAGGGCTGGGGCTAGTAATAGCCAGCCTGATATTTTTCCTGCCTGAATTTAAATCGGTGAACTCTATTACGACAATACCTTTTATAAAGCAGATGGAGTTTGACTTTTCTTACATGTATATACCAATCATGGTGTTCATTATTACTGCCACCTCAAATGCGGTTAATCTTACCGACGGGCTTGACGGTCTTGCCATTGGATGTGTTGGGATAGCGGCTATAGTTTTGGGATTCATAAGTTATGTTTCAGGGAATGAAATATTCAGCAGGTATCTGACTATTATTTACCTGCCCGGCAACGGCGAGTTAACCGTTTATTGCGCGGCCCTGGTAGGGGCATCGTTCGGATTCCTCTGGTTTAACTCGTACCCGGCTCAGATATTCATGGGAGATACGGGTTCATTAGCGCTGGGCGGCGCGATAGGCACATTGTGCATCTTGGTCAAAAAGGAATTCCTGCTTCCGATACTTGGCGGAGTGTTTTTTGCAGAAGCGCTCTCTGTGATAATACAGAGATATTATTTTAAATATACCAAAAGGAGGTTCGGGGAGGGAAAACGTATTTTTAAGATGGCGCCGCTGCACCATCATTTTGAAATGTCGGGCGTTCCTGAACCCAAGATTGTGACGCGTTTTTATATTATCGCGGTTATCCTGGCCATAATAACGCTTGCAACATTCAAGATCAGATAATTTGAAAATTAAATAATAAACAGAAATGAGAATACTGAAAATAAAATTAATAATACCGCTCCTGATAATATTATTTACTGTCGCCTCAGGCGCGCAGGAATTGATAGGCGACCTTAAGCTGAATCCGAAAAATGAATCGGGCTCAGGTTATGAATCGAAAGGGCTGAAAACAGACGCTGAAAACACGGACATCCTTCAGAAACCGACCAAGAAGATTTATTTCGTGCCGGGCGGAAAGATAGGTATGTTCTTCCTTCAAAGCGATTTCAGCGGGAACCAGATGATAGCTTTGGAAGCGTTCGGGAAATTTGTCGGCGAAGGTTTCTTTGCCGAGATAAGCCTTCCCTTCAGGTTTAAGACCAGTCCGGCGTTCACCGATATCGGTATCGACGTTAATGTCATGTATCCTTTTCTGGGTTCCAGGAATAAGTCGGAGGTCGAACCGTACGTTGGCGGCGGGTTGGGGCTGCATTTTATCGGCGAGGATGTCGGCGTTCACGGAACAAGGATAGCGGCAAGAGGCGGGATGGGGCTTAACTTAATTGCAGGAACAACCTTCTTCCGCAATTATGATTTTAACATAATGGTTGAACTGAAATATTTTAATTACTTAAGAGAATTTGACGACCAGAGATACCAGGGTATCGGATTAAACGTAGGGGCAACGTTCCCAAGATGATAATTGCAGAAAATTGATATTGGAAAATACAGATCGTTCTCAGTAATAGGCGCGGCAAGAAGCGGCGCGGCGGCGGCTCAGCTTTTAAAGAAGAAAGGTTATCGAGTAATTTTAAGCGATTCTGCCGCTGAGGAAAAAATAAATAAGGATATTCTGGCCGCCATAAAGAGGGCAAACGTTGATTCAGAGTTTGGCGGGCACAGTGAAAGGGTATTTGAAAGCGATGCGCTTGTAGTCAGCCCGGGGGTTCCGCAAAGCTCGGCGGTTATTCAAAAAGCGCTTTCAAACGGGATGGAGGTTTTCAGTGAGATTGAGATCGCGTCTTGGTTCTGCAAAGGAAGCATAATAGCGATAACCGGAACCAACGGCAAAACCACGACAACCACGCTGGTAGGAGACATTTTTAAGGACGCCGGGTTTGATACGTACGTTTGCGGGAACATCGGGACCGCATTCTCGGAATTTGCCGATGAAATGAGCGCCAAATCCGTCGCAGTTTTAGAGGTAAGCAGTTTTCAATTAGATAATATAAAATACTTTAATCCGTTGATTGCAATAATTTTAAACATCACTCCCGACCATCTTGACAGGTACGGGAACTCGTTTGGCGAATACGCAGCTTCAAAAATGCGCATTACCGAAAACCAGAACGGCAGCGGCCGCCTTGTTTTCAACTATGACGACGAGGTTCTTAAGAACCTGGTATTAAAGCCCGGAGGGGTTGAAGCAAAGTTATCGGCATTCAGCTTAAACGGCGCGGTCGCAGGCGCTGTGGAAAGCGGAGCATACCTGAGGGCTAGCAGCCTGATATACTATTATAACGGCGGGGTGGAGAAAATCATAGAAAAAGAGGAGCTGCAGATAAAGGGGCCGCACAACGTTTATAATTCGCTGGCCGCAATGATACCGGCGAAATTGTTCGATATACCAAATGAGAGCATAGCCAAAACGCTTACAGATTTTAAAGCTGTGGAGCACAGGCTTGAATTTGTTAGAGATATTAACGGGATAAAATTTTATAACGATTCAAAAGCCACAAATGTGAACGCAGTTTGGTACGCCCTACAGGGATTTGAATCTCCGGTGATTTTAATACTCGGTGGCAGGGATAAAGGAAACGATTACAGCGAAATAAAAGACATGGTTGAAAAAAATGTGAAGCATATTGTGGCAATAGGGGAATCGAAAGAGAAAGTGGTAAATTTCTTTAAAGACATTGTAAGAGTGACCCGTGCGGACAGCATGGAAGACGCGGTTAATAAATCTGCAGGCGAAGCCCGTAAGGGGGATATAGTTCTTCTTTCGCCGGCTTGCGCCAGCTTTGATATGTTCGAAAATTACGAACAACGTGGCAGGGAATTTAAAAGAATAGTTAAGGCGCTGTAAGTGGAAAACAAGCTTAATAAAATAGACCTTTGGATACTTATACCGATACTGGTGTTAATTACATTCAGCCTCGGCGTAGTTTACAGCGCTTCCTCAAGCTGGTCGGCAAAACTGAGCGGCGACAGCTCTTATCTCTTCCGGAACCACCTTGTAAGGGCGATCGCGGGTATTATCTGCATATTTGTATTTTCAAGGATCGATTACAGGCATCTTATTAAGTTCAGAAAACCTCTTATTATTATGGCTGTACTGATGCTGCTTTACCTGCTGTTTGCAGGCGTTGAATCGACAAAAGGCGCAAGCAGGTGGATAAGATTTGCCGGCATGAGCTTCCAGCCTTCCGATTTCGTGAAGTACGCGCTTGTTATCAATATCGCTTATATGCTATCTAAGAAGAAAGATTACGTTACCAATTTGTATTACGGATATTTGCCTATGATTGCATATGTTCTGCTGGTAGTCGCGCTTATCGCGGCACAGCCGAATTTTTCGACGGCAAGCGTTGTGTTTGCCGCCAGCATGATGCTTTTCTTTGTGGGGAAAGTTAAGCCAAAACATATTTTAGTGACACTTCTATCCATTATACCGGCAGCGGGCCTATTCATATTATCAAAGCCATATATACTCCAGAGGATTTTTACATTCCAGGGGCGCACAAGCGGCGGCGACGCGGGCTACCAGCTATCGCAGGCTATTATAGGATTTGGAAACGGCGCGCTGTTTGGGGTCGGGCCGGGGAACTCTAATCAAAGAGACTTCTTTCTGCCGCAATCATATGACGATTTTGTATTTTCAATTGTAGGCGAGGAATACGGATTTATAGGAGTTACTTTGGTAGCGATCATGTTTGCCATATTTATTTACAAGGGGCTCAGCCTTGCTAAATCCATAGAAGATGATTTTGGAAGATATCTTGCGTTTGGAATTACAATTATAATTGCGCTTAACGCAATGGTTAACATGATGGTCGCAACCGGAATTATCCCGACGACCGGGCAGACGCTGCCATTTATAAGTTACGGGGGAACTTCGATAATATTTAATTCTATTGCTGTTGGAATTTTGCTGAATGTTTCCACTTTCAGACAAAAGGATGCAGGCGCCGCGTGGGTGGAAACAGTAAAGGCTGAAAATGCTGAATAAGATAATGTTTGCCGCGGGCGGAACAGGGGGCCATATATATCCGGCAATTGCCGTGGCAAACGAGCTTAAAATATTGAACGACAAAATTGAAATACAGTTTATCGGAGCCAAGGGACGTATAGAGGAAAAGATTGTCCCGGCAAACGGGTATCATCTCAAAACAATTGAGCTGCGGGGTTTTTACAGGAGCCTGAGCCCGAAAAACATATTGGTGACCTTCAGTTTTTTAAGAGCGGCGGGAAAATCAAATTCATATTTGAAACAGTTCAAGCCTCAAATAGTATTTGGAACCGGCGGATTTGTTTCCGGGCCGGTTTTATGGTCGGCTTCAAAAATGCATATTCCCACGGTGATACAGGAAGGAAATTCATACCCGGGGATGACGGTTAAATGGCTTTCGCCAAAAGTTGATAAGGTGATTCTGAACTTTGAAGAAACCAAAAAATACCTCAAAAGACATGATAATGTTGAGATGTTTTCTTACCCTGTGAGGGCAGATCTTATAAAATACACTAAAGAAGAAGCTTCGGCATATTTTGGCCTGGACGCGGGTAAGAGAATTTTGCTGGCGTTCGGCGGAAGCCAGGGAGCTATCACTTTAAACAATATTTTGTTAAAGAGATTCAGGGAGATTACGGATAAAGATATTCAGATAATCTGGCAGACCGGCGAGAAGTTTTACGATACTATACCTGAAAAGGTTAAAATGTACAAGAGCATGAAAATTCTGAAATATATAGATAAGATAGATTACGCTTATTCAGCCGCTGACCTGGTTGTATGCCGCTCAGGTATATCTACGGTAATGGAGCTTGCCGGATTTGGGTGCGCCGTCATATTTGTGCCGTTTTCGCTTGCAACGGGGAATCACCAGGAAAAGAACGCAAGGGAACTGGTTGATAAGAACGCCGCAGTAATGATACTGGATAAAGACCTGGACGGCGATTTCCTGAACTCGATACTTAGATTAATAAACGATGATAAAAAGCTTGAAGAAATGAGAACCAACATCGGGCAGTTTGCCGATAAAGACGCAGCAAAAAAAATAGCGCTCTCGCTTATTGAGATGGTTAGCGCTTCAAAAAACTGAAATGGAACAGAAGATACACAAATACAGGATGGATTTTTACTACCAGTCGCTGGTAATATACCTGATATTTTTCGCGGCATATGTTTTGATAAGAGGCAGCGAAAGCAACTTTAAAGCGTTATTTGACGACCCCATATTCTACATTTTAATCTTTTTTATATCGATTTTCCTGGTCGTAGTTATTATAAACATCATCCGTTCGCCTATGATAATACTGGAGGGCGATAGGATGATCCTTAAGAACAGGTTCGGCGCAAGAGAAATTATGTTCAGCGACATAATACATGTGAGGATTGGAAGAAAACGCAGGCCGCAGGAAGACGGCCATTACAGGATAATAAAGCTGAAGCTGAAACACAGAAGGCGGCAGTTCAGGATCAGGGCAAACGATTTTGAAAGGGGCGGAGAGTTAATAAAGGATTTTCTTAACATTAAACAGGGGCGGCAGTCTTAGTTGGTTATATATAACAACATACATTTTATTGGGATAGGCGGAATCGGTGTAAGCGGACTGGCTGAATATTTTATTAAATTCGGCAGCAACGTTTCAGGATCTGATATGACTGAAACTGCTATTACCAAAAGACTCGAAGAGCTTGGAGCGAAAGTCACAATTGGACACAGCGCAGAAAATATAAATGAATTCATGGATGCGGTAGTTTACTCGTCGGCAATAAACGTATCAAATCCGGAACTGGCAAAAGCAAATGAGCTTGGAATAAGGACGCTGCGACGCGCTGAAATGCTGGGCGAGATTGTAAACGATAAATTCCTTATAGCGGTGGCCGGAACGCACGGTAAAACCACAACTACTGCAATGATAGGCAAGCTGCTTGCAGATGCAGGTCTTGACCCGCTGATTTTTGTAGGCGGCAGCGTAGGAATATTTGATGGGGGCGCTTCAAGGTACGGCGCAGGCGATTACGCGGTCGTCGAAGCTGATGAATATGACAGGTCCTTCCTGGCTCTAAAGCCCGACATTGCAATAATTACCAATATTGACGAGGATCATCTTGATATTTACAAAGACCTTGATGACATAAAAGCGGCATTCAAAAAATTCATCTCTAATTCAAAGGATGGCGCCGGAATAGTTTTCTGCGGCGACGATGTGAACGTGCTCAGCATTTCAGGCGAGTTGAAAAACAAAGAACTATCATACGGATTTCATTTTAATAATACAATCAAGGTCAGAGAATATACAGTAAAGCAGGACCACCTCAGCTTTTCGCTTGATATAGACGACGAGCCGTTCAGGGATATTGAGTTATTCATGGTGGGCAGGCATAACGTGCTGAATGCGACAGCCTGTTTCGCAGTATCTGAAATTCTGGGCCTTGACTTTGAAAGCTATAGGAAAAGCATAGGCAGTTTCAGAACTGTTGATAGAAGGCTTCAGCTCAAATACGATGAGCATGGCATCAGGGTATACGATGATTATGCTCATCACCCGAGAGAGATCGAGTCAAGCCTGAACGGACTGAAGGAAATTGGCGGGAATCGCCGGCTCATCAGCGTTTTCCAGCCGCATTTGTATTCGCGCACAAAAGATTTTTATAAAGAGTTTGCCCAGAAGCTTTCAATTGCCGATAAGGTGATACTCATGGATATTTACCCGGCAAGGGAAAAGCCCATGGAGGGCGTTACAAGCAAGCTTATATATGATGAGCTCGACAAACTGGACGAAGCCGCGGAATATTGCCGCGACCGCCGGGAGATTACAACCGAGTTGTTAAACGATCTGAAGGATAAAGACACGATCGTGTTTCAGGGCGCGGGCGATATTACAGGGCTTTGCGACGAATTTATTGACCAATTAAAGATGAAGCTGAATTGATTTCTCTGGCTGAAATAAAACAGTTCTTCAAAGGGAACATTTCTTTAAATGAATCCCTGGGCAGGTTCACAACCTTCAGGATCGGGGGCGTTGCGGACTACCTTGTAGAACCGGCAGATGCAGACGACCTTCTTAGCATTGTGAAATACTGCAACAGTAAGTCGATGCCGTTTTATGTAATGGGCAACGGAAGCAACATCCTGATAAGCGATGAAGGCATAAGGGGAGTCGTAATAAATCTTGAGGGCGGGTTCAACTATATAAGAAATGAAGACGGGATTATAGTGGCGGGCGCCGGGGCCAAGTTGGCCAAGTTTGTGGATTTCTGCATTCAGAATAATTATGCAGGAGTCGAGATGATAGCCGGAATACCGGCCACAGTGGGCGGCGCGCTTATTATGAATGCAGGATGTTATGGCGGCGAGACTTCAACATTCGTAACGGAGGTGACCGTAATACGCAACGAACAAATACTGAACCTGGATAAAGAAGAGTGCGGGTTTGTTTATCGCAACTCAAACCTGAAGGATACGGTAATTATGCAGGCAAAATTCAAATTACCTGCCGGCGAGAAATCGGAATTGTCAAGATTACGAAAAGAGTTTATGCTAAAACGAAACCAGTCGCAGCCGGTCGAAATTCCCAATGCGGGCTGCATTTTCAAGAACCCGAAAGGCCTGCATGCCGCAGCGCTTATTGAAGAGTGCGGCTTAAAGGGGGCATCAATCGGAGGGGCGGAAGTATCGGCCAAGCATGCAAACTTCATAATTAATAAAGGCAACGCTACCGCTCGCGATGTGCTGGAACTGGTCAGGAAAATACAGAAGACCGTGAAGGAATCCAAAGGCATAGATCTAAACCTTGAAGTGAAACTGGTCGGATTTGAAAAGGAGTTTGCTCATTGAGAAACTATAAAGCCATAATTGCGTTCGTGTTCGTGATGATCCTTGTATTGTCCAGCATTGTGCTATCGGGCCTGTGGAAGGATAAATCTACAGTCAGAAGGGTCGAGCTTTACGGGACTACGACTCTTTCAAAGGACGAAATTTTCGATTTTGCAAAGCTTAACGATTCAATTATATGCTCAAACTCTCTTACACTGGATATGATCGAGAGCAGGATAGCCAAGCACCCGAACGTAAAAAAGGTAAACGTTACGAGGGAATCCTCAACTATCAGAATTGAGATATCCGAAAAGAACCCGTTTGCGATCGCAACCAACGGAAAAGATATTTACCTGCTGGATGACCAGTTATCGATGTACCCGCTGAAAAAAGAACAAAGAGATATTGACCTGCCGGTCATTAGCGGGCTCTCTCAAAAACTGGATCCGGGCGATATAGCAAAAGACGATCTTAAGAAAATGAAGATAGCGCAGTATGTCATAAGCGAAGCAATAAAGATGAACAGGAGCCTGTATCATTACATTTCGGAGATAAATTTCGGGGATTCGACCGGGATAATATTGTTCTCCTCAGATGACGCCGTGCCTATATTTCTTCTCGACTATGACCAGATGGCGGACGGTAAAGACAATATTTTCACGCAGAAAGACATTTACAACCCGGTATTGAGAAACACTATCGACAGAAAGTTGGTTTACCTCAACAATTTTCTGAAACAGGTAAGGGTGTACAGAACCAGCGGTTCATTTTCATACATTGATATGAGGTATAATGATATGATAGTGGTAAAAAACGGCAAAGGTCCGGTTTCAGAATAAAAGAAAACTATATGGCAAAGAAAAATACTATTGATGAAAGCATTATTGTAAGTCTCGACGTCGGCACAACAAAGATCTGCACGATAGTGGCACAGGTTCGCGATGACGGAAGACTTAACATTCTGGGAGTTGGCAAGGCTCCGTCGCACGGCTTATCGCGGGGAATGGTTGTAAATCCGGGTAAAACTATTGAATCCATAAAAGCGTCGCTGGCTGAAGCGGAAGACCGCTCGGGTTTTGATATCAAATCCGTGGCGGTTGGTATTGCCGGCCCGCATATCAGGTGTATTCAATCAGAAGGAATTGTGGCGATTTCGCACCCGGACAGGATAATATCGGAAGAAGATGTCGACAGGTTATTCGAAAGCGCAAAGAGCCTGAAGCTTTCAAAAGATGAGAAGATCATCGACGTTATCCCGCAGGAGTTTATTATTGACGGCAAAGACGGGATTTTTGACCTGCCAGTCGGGATGTTCGGACTCAGAATGGAAGCTAAAGTGAACATACTTACGGGCCTTGTATCGCAGATAGACGACCTATCTAATTGCGTTTACAGCGCAGGCGTCGATGTAGACGATATAGTGCTTGAACCGCTGGCTTCATCATACGCAGTGCTTAACGAATCTGAAAAAAAGGTTGGCGTGGCAATGATAGATATCGGCGGCGGCACAACCGACATAGCGGTGTTCAAAAAAGGGGTTATCAAACACACGGCGGGCATAGGCATAGCAGGCAGCCAGGTAACGAACGATATAAGCGAAACGCTTGGCATAGAAGAAAAGGAAGCTGAACGCGTCAAGAAAGAATTCGGTTACGCGCTGATCTCAGAAATAATTAACGATGATATCATTACTATCCAGGCAATTAAAGGCAGAAGGCCGCTCAAAATTGAGAAGAGCATAATTTCAAGGATAATCCAGGCAAGGATGGAAGAGCTTTTTGTTCTGGCCGCCCAGGAAATTAAGCGTTCAGGAATAGAAAGCTATCTGCCGGCCGGAGTAGTAATTACCGGCGGCGGTTCACTGCTTAAAGGAACCAGGGAGCTTGCGCAGCAGGTTCTGGGAACGGAAGTTAACTTAGGCGTCCCAATGGATATCGGCGGCGGATTATTAAAAGAGGTTGAAAGCCCTATTTATGCGACCGGGATAGGGTTAGTTCTTCACAGGCTGAAATACCTCAATCAAAAGAAAAATATTAAGAAAGCTAAAGTAAAAAAGGCGGCGGGAATTCAGAACATTCTGCACAGGGTAAAACAGTGGTTTGACGAACTGTAAAAAAAGAATATAAATAAAGCAAAAAGAATAAAATAAAAATAATAAAATAATCTACAAACTATCCGATACCGGTTTAAACGGTTTACGGGCGGAAAAAAGGGAGAAAAACATCATGTCAATCAGATTAGTTAATGAATCAACATACGGGGCTAAAATAAAGGTTGTGGGCGTCGGCGGCGCCGGCGGGAACGCAATAAACAACATGATAGAAAAAGGTCTTGAGGGCGTTGATTTTATATGCCTGAATACGGATATACAGGACCTCGAAAAGAGCAAGGCCGAGATCAAAATTCAGATCGGCCGAAACACTACGCTGGGTCTGGGCGCCGGTATGGATGATTCAAAAGGCGCAAAAGCGATAGAAGAAAGCCGGGATGAAGTGGAACAGGTGATAAGGGGCTGCGACATGGTATTCATAACCGCCGGTATGGGCGGGGGCACCGGAACAGGCGGGGCTCCGGCCGTTGCAAGGATAGCAAAAGCCGCGGGCGCGCTGGTAGTTGGTATTGTAACGAAGCCGTTCGATTTTGAAGGGTCTGACCGTTTGAGGATTGCCGATGAGGGTTTGAAGAGGTTCAAGCAGGAAGTTGATTCATGCATTATTATTCCTAATGAGAAACTTCTCTCGGTTTTCGGCGAAGATATCACATTCGATAACAGCTTTAAAAAAGTGGACGATGTATTGTACAACGCAACAAGAGGAATTTCAGACATAATTACAAAGAGAGGGAAAGTAAATGTCGACTTTGCCGACGTGAAGACAATTATGCGCGATATGGGCGATGCGCTTATGGGAATCGGGTATGCAAAAGGCGAACATATGGCGGTTCGCGCCACAGAAGAAGCGATCAACAACCCGCTTCTTGAGGGCGTATCTATCGCGGGAGCCAAATCGATATTGCTGAATATTATCGCTCATCCAAATTTCAGGATAACCGATTTAAAGCACATGACCGCTCTTATAGCGGAGGCGGCAGGAGAATACAGCAAGCTTATATGGGGAGTTGTTACCGACGACAGGCTGGAAGACGAAATAATTGTCACAATTATAGCGACAGGTTTTAACGTCGCAGTTCCTAAACAGACCAATACGAACCCGATCGAGCAGGATGCTGTTACTTCAAAAAACATGCTCCTTGAATCTCAGAAGGAAACAGTTATTACAAGGATACCAAGTTCAAACCAGGAATTGCAGTACTATGATATCCCAACCGTTCAGAGGAAACACCTGCTGCAGAACGAGGATATTAAGAAACTCAGGGCAAGAGAAGAAGAGCTTGACGACCTTGATTTTAATTCAGATGATTTCAAGATCTCGAATGATGACAAACCTGCTTTCTTAAGAAGGCAAATGGACTAGAATGAATTGAGACTTTAGATTTTGGATTTGAGATATAAGAATATATGAAGAACTAAATAACGAAAAAAACGAGGAACAAAATTATATGAAAATTTTGCAAAGCGGGGTTGACGTCACGAGGCTTGCCTGTATCCGGATCCCGGCTTCCCGACCACAGAGGCCGAATTTGAGGTGTTGCTGCGGGTATGCTTCGTTCTGCTGAAGAAGCAGGACCCCGCTGCGCTTTAAAAATTTTGTTCCAGCTTCTTTAAAATTGTTCCACCTTCTACAATCCTCTAATAGCCACCTCCAAAACCTGCGGGATTCTGCCCATCAGAGTCCCGCCTTTTTTATGGATTATTCGGCCCGTTCGGGGGAACAAAAATAGTCAAAGAATTCAAGGAAATCAAGATGAGACCTGAAAAGACATTTTTTGTCTTTATGGAAAATGCATTTCCGGCAGCGTTATGGCTATAAAAAAAAGGGCTTAACTTTTGTTAAGCCCCGGTTCATCTGGAGAATTCATCCCCGCGAAAGCGGGGAACTATCCGGACTCCGCGCCAATAGAATAAGGTCAACGGACATAAAAAAAAAGGGCTTAACTTTTGTTAAGCCCCGGTTCATCTGCTAATTAGTAGGGAATACTACAGCTATGCTGTTATAGCAGAAAAAATAATCTTTGGTTTATTTTGAAGCTGATTCGTCGCCGACCCACGTATATGTGTAAGTCGAAACGTAATGGTCCTGACCAACAAAGCAATCAACCATCATCACCATTTCATTTGATTCGCCTATAAGCGTTTTCGGCGCGGTGAAGTATCCGGTTTTTGTTTCGTTGCTGTAATTCCTGTTGTCTTTTGTCAGTCTGAGAATATCTATAGAACCCGGACCTGCAGCGGAGTAATCGGATGTTATGTTGTCGATCTTTACTTTTACTCCGAGCAATACCCTGTTATCGGTGCTGTATTCATCGTTTATATAAGTAGCTGCGAATTTGTTGTAGCTTCCGGCGGCCATAGTTCTTGGCGGTTCCTGCCATTTAAACGCTCCGCTAACAGTGTGAATTATATTCAGAACGTCTTTCCACTGGCAAACAGCGTTCAGGTTCTGCTCGCTGCCGCTCCACTCTGTTATATTAGACACGTTAAAAAGTTCGGTCTTTCTGTCTGTTAACACCCAGTTGCCTGAAGCAAGCTCAGTGCTCTGATGTTCGCCTGCCGCAACTATTTTGTTTTCCGTCGAATTGGAGTTTTGCGCATTAGCGGGTAATACAAAAACCATCAGTATCATAACCGTTAATATTGATATCAGAGTTCTCATGGTATTAATTGTTGGTTTCATATTTACCTCCATTTGCTAACTGTTTAGTGTACTTCTTTATAATCGATTTAGTTATATTTTCTACTAGTTTAACTACTACAAATATGGTATGATGCATAGGGTATATCAATACCACCTTATAGGGATATTCCAGCTTCCTGTTAACTAATAGTGAATTTAACTAAGATGGCAAAAATTTATTAAAAATTGCATAATTTTTAGTTATATTTGAATTATTGAAAGTCATACATAAGCATACTATTCTTTGTTTTTTAATCATTTCGGCCATTTTAGCTCAGATTATTTTGTCAGGGTGTGCCAATCAGCAGCCTCCGGGTGGCGGCGAAGAGGACAAAATCCCCCCAAAGGTCATAATTGACGGTCCAAACATAAATACCCTCAATTATAGAGGAAATTCAATATCCTATGAATTTGACGAATATGTTGATAGGCGCAGTTTTCAGGATGCTTTCAGGATTTCGCCTCAAATAAAGGGAGATATAGAATATGATTGGAGCGGTAAAGATGTTGAAGTAAAATTTGAGAAACCATTCTATAAGATTGACCCCAACAAGACTTTTGTAGTAACGGTAAATACAGCCTTGAAAGACCTGCATGGTAACTCTATTGCCAGGCCCGTTGCTTTTGCGTTTTCGACGGGAGATAAGATTGACAAGGGGAGTATCTCCGGACGGGTATATGGCGGACGCGGGAAAAATGTCTCAGTATTTGCATACAGGCTTGACAGGGGGAACTACGACCCTACTAAAGACTTTGCGGACTATCAGACCGAAACTTCACCCGACGGGGATTACATTCTGACGAATATGGCTCCTGCCGCTTACAGGGTTATTGCCGTGGATGATGATGACAAGAATTACCTTTATACTTCTGAGCGTGAAAATTACGGAGTTCTTCCCGGAGATCTGACTCTTAACGAGGATGAAGCTTTAAAAAGCGTTAACTTTCTGATGAAGCAGCTTAATGCAATCGATACTCTTTCGGAGGTTTACACTGACAAGTACTTTAAGGATTCCGCAAATATTGTATCCACTTCGATCCAGGACGATTCAAGGAATATCCTTCCGGAGCAAAGCATATTCATATTGTTCAGGCATTTTAAGCCGTCGCGTGAAACATTTGTAAATTCAATGCAGGTGAAGAACGAGAACAACGTTTCTGAAAAAACGGTGTTCAACTGGAGAAATGATTCCCTGGTGGAAGTATTTGCCGCAAACAAATTTGAATTTGCCAGGGAGTATACTCTGTCATTCAGTCTTAATACTGATAAAGACACGCTATATAATTTCAATCTTAAGTTCCGGACGGTTTCAAAAAATTCCTATGGCAGCTTAAAGGGCAGCGTCAGGGAATTTTCGTACGATTCCGCAGAAGTTGCAAACGAGATACCAGTTATCAGGATATTGTTAACGTCAAAAGATCTGAACCCGCCTTTCAGGTTTTCATTTGATTGTGCTGATTCGGTCTTTTCAATCAACAAAATTATTGAAGCTGATTATACGTTGTTTGCGTTTATCGATTCAAAAGGAACAGGCTCATATGAATACGGAAATCCGTTTCCGTATTCAGGTTCGGACCCGTTCACGTTTTACCCGCAGGTAATATCCATAAAAGGCGGATGGTCGGTTGAAAATGTAATTATAACGTTTACGAAATAAGTGGAAACTCTTGCCAAAATATTAACGGTCACGGAGCTTAACTCGCAGATCAAGATTTTGCTTGAAGAGAGTTTCCGCTTTGTAAACCTTATTGGCGAAATATCAAATTTCAGGATCCATTCACAGTCGGGGCATTATTATTTTACGCTTAAGGATGAGGCTTCACAGATACAATGCGTGATGTGGCGCTCAAGAAGCGAAGCCCTGCTTTTCACTCCTGATGACGGGATGCAGGTTGTTATAAAAGGCAGAATTTCAGTGTTTGGCGCAAGGGGTTCATACCAGGTAGATGTTTGGGAAATAAAACCGCAGGGCATCGGCGAGCTTCAGCTAAGGTTTGAAAAGTTAAAACAGAAACTTTTCGAAGAAGGACTGTTTGACGAATCGATTAAAAAACCGCTGCCGAAATTCCCTGTGAATGCCGCAATGATAACATCAAAAACCGGCGCTGTGCTTCAGGATTTTATCAAAGTAGTTAGAAGAAGATATCCGGTTCTTAATATATTTCTTTATCCTGCGACTATGCAGGGAAACACCTCCGCTGACGCTGTTATTTCGGCTCTGAAAAATATTGAAAAACATTCAGGCAAAAAGGGCTTCCCTGAAATTGAAATGATCGTTATTGCGCGCGGGGGTGGTTCGCTTGAAGATCTATGGCCCTTTAACGATGAAAAGCTGGCCAGGGCAATTTACGCGTGTAAAATACCGGTTGTAAGCGCTATCGGGCATGAAGTAGATTATACAATTTGCGATTTCGTCGCGGATTTGAGAGCCCCAACACCATCGGCGGCTGCTGAGCTGATAACGCCGGATATGAAAGAGTTAATTGAAAATCTTGACAAATTTTCGTATTTTTACAGAAGTTTTTTACAAAACAAGCTGGATTCGTTAAGAAATTCTGTAAAGGAGATCCGAAGCAACTACTATTTTAACCGGCCGAAAGATTTGGTTGGCGCTTTTTACCTTCGACTTGACGAAATGTCAAAACAAGCTGTCAATCTGACAGAGAATAAAGTATCATTTTATAAGAATCAAATTAAGTATATTAGTTCAACGCTTCATCATATCAATCCGGCCAGCGCTCTCAAGAAGGGCTATGCTGTCATCCGCAAAGGCGGCGAACAACCTGGATTGTTCGATAGCGGTAAGATTGTTACACGCGCGAAAGAGCTGAACAGGAATGATGACGTTGAAATCGAGTTTTACGATAATAAGAAACGGGCCCGGATAACAAAATAGACCAAATCGTTTTTGAAACAGAAAAAATCTGAATTATCGTTCGAAGATTCATTTACCAGGCTTGAAAAGATCCTGGAAAGGCTGGAGAGCGAGGATTGCACCTTAGATGAAACATTGAAGCTGTACGAAGAGGGAATGACTTTAACAAAAGTTTGTTATGATAAGCTTGGCAGGGCTGAACTTCGTATAAAAGAAATCAATAAGTCGCTGAAGGGCGACTTGGAAATTAAAGATTATAAATAAGATATAATGGAAAGCAAATATAAATACCTGGATAGCATAAATTCGCCCGCGGATCTGAAAAAACTCAATTTAACGGAGCTTAAGGTTCTTGTAAAGGAAATAAGGGATTTTCTGATCGATACCATTTCCAAAGTAGGCGGTCATTTGGGCGCGTCTCTTGGAGTAGCGGAGCTGACGGTCGCGCTGCATTATGCATTTGATACTCCAACCGACAAGCTTATATGGGATGTTGGGCACCAGGGTTACATTCATAAAATAATTACCGGCAGAAAAGATCTTTTAAAGACCATCAGGCAAAAAGGCGGAATAAGCGGATTCTTAAAAAGAGCGGAAAGCGAATACGACGTGTTTGGCGCAGGGCATGCCAGCACATCATTATCAGCTGCGCTTGGCATAGCGACAGCGCGCGATTTTCAAAAAAAGAATTTCAAAGTTGTGGGTATTATAGGCGACGGTTCCATGACCGGCGGGATGGCATATGAAGCTATGAACAACATTGGGCTGCTTAAGAAGAATATCATAGTTATCCTGAACGACAACAAGATGTCGATCGCCCCAAATGTATGGTCGCTGCATAATTATTTTAACGAGTTCCAGGCGAACCAGTCATATAACAAATTCAGGAACTATGTGTGGGACGCAACCAAGAAATTTGATAAGCGTGTAGGCGACAGGATAAGGCACATCGCGTCAAAACTTGAAAGCGGATTTAAAGGCGTTGTTACACCTGGTATGCTGTTCGAAGCCCTCGGGTTCAGATATTTCGGGCCCATAAACGGGCACAATATAGTTAATCTTGTTAAAATTCTTGAAGAGATAAAAGATTTTAACGGCCCAATTCTTCTGCACGTAATTACTGAAAAAGGAAAAGGCTACGAGCCCGCCAAAACGCATTACCAGAAGTTTCATGCTTCTACGCCGTTCGATAAAGTTACCGGCATAGCCCCGAAGAAAGAAGGGGCGCCGCCCGCTTTTACAAAGATTTTCGGGGAAGCGCTTGTTGAGATCTGCAATCAGAACGAGAGGGTAGTCGGCATAACCGCGGCAATGCCTGACGGAACAGGCCTTGATATTCTGCAGAAAGCTATGCCGGACAGGTATTTTGATGTAGGCATAGCCGAGCAGCATGCAGTAACATTTGCCGCAGGCATGGCAACCGAAGGTTACACGCCGGTAGTGGCTGTGTATTCTTCGTTCCTGCAAAGAGCTTTTGACCAGATAGTTCATGATGTGGCCATTCAGAAACTTCCGGTTGTGTTTGTTATGGATAGAGCGGGAATTGTGGGCGCCGACGGGCCGACTCATCACGGCTCGCTTGACCTGAGTTATTTCAGGTGCATTCAGGGAACAGTTTTGATGTCGCCGAAAGACGAACAGGAGCTGCGCAATATGCTTTATACCGCAACGCTGTATAAGAAAGGGCCCATTGCTATCCGCTACCCGCGCGGCAACGCTATTGGCGTTAAAATAAACCCGTTTGAAAAGATCGAGATAGGCAAGGGCGAAATAGTCGAGCCTGGAAAGGATGCCGCAATTATTGCGATCGGGAACATGGTGCAGATGGCACTGAAAGCAAGGAAAGAGCTTGCTAAAGACGGCATTGATATAGAAGTTGTGAATGCGAGATTTGTGAAGCCGCTTGATGCCGGTTTGCTTAGGGATGTTTTTAGCAGGCATAAAAAAGTTCTTACCATAGAAGATAACGTTATTATCGGCGGATTCGGGTCTGCGATACTTGAGTTTATGAACCAAAATAATATTAAAGATGTCGATCTAATTATGCACGGGCTTCCCGACAGATTTATTGACCATGGAACGCCTGATGAGCTTTACGAAGAACTGAAAATGGACGGGAAAGGAATTGCAGAAATAATAAGAGAATTCCTGATATCAAAAGAGAAAGTGATAATATAATTTTCATGATTTTGCGCGCGGGCGGTATATTTCGGGGGTGGAAAATAAGATCTAGATGGAAGATATAAAACCAAAGGACAAAAGTTCCTCCATTCCTCTTTCAACTTTAACTAATAAGGCTAACAAAACAGGCGGAACGAGGAAGTTATACGTAGAAACGTACGGCTGCCAGATGAACTTTGCCGATACTGAAATTGTCAACGGCATTATGGGCAGTCATGGTTATTCCATTACTGAAGATATCGAAGAATCAGATGTAATACTTGTTAATACGTGCAGCATCCGCGAACGTGCCGAAGCCAAGGTTTTGCAGCGCTTAACGGAGCTTAAGAAATATAAGAAAAATAATCCGGGAATGGTAATCGGGCTTATTGGCTGTATGGCGGAACGCTTCAAAAGAGATTTGGTTAAGAAAACGAAAGTTGTGGATCTGGTTGTGGGCCCGGATGAATACCGCAAAGTTCCTGAGCTTATTGAAAACATAATTGATACAGGCGAAAAGGGGATTGCCGTCAGGCTTTCCAAAGTGGAAACATACGATGATATAGTTCCGCTCAGAAAAGAAGGCATCAGCGCGTGGCTTTCGATTATGAGAGGCTGCGATAAATTCTGTTCGTTCTGCGTGGTTCCTTATACAAGAGGAAGAGAAAGAAGCCGCCCTTTACCCGGGGTCGTATCTGAAGTTGCGCAATTGTGGCGCGACGGATTTAAAGAGGTTACCTTGCTTGGGCAGAATGTGAATTCTTATGCCAGCGATGGAGATGATTTTGCGGACCTGCTGAGGGAGTGCGCAATAGCGGTTCCGGAAATCAGGATACGTTTCACAACCTCTCACCCGCAGGATATATCGATGAAGCTGATCGAGACAATTGCCGGATACGATAATTTATGCAATTACATACACTTACCTGTGCAAAGCGGCTCTAACAGAATTTTGGAACTCATGAAACGCAGTTATACTATTGAACACTATCTTGGTATTATTGATAAAATTAAAAGTATAATTCCGGATGTATCTTTATCAACCGACATCATAACAGGTTTTTGCACAGAAACCGATTCGGATCATCAGTTAACGCTGGATATAATGCGTCAAGTTAAATATGACGGCGCCTACATGTTCAAATACTCGCCGCGCGAAAAGACCAAAGCATGGGAAATGAAAGATGATGTAGATGAGGAAACAAAGACACAAAGGCTGATGGATATAGTGGAGCTGCAAAGAGTTATTTCGCACAAAAAGAACTCAGGGCTGGTAGGCAATGAATATGAGATTGTAATAGAGGGCCTGAGCAAAAAGTCAGATGCAATGCTTACAGGCAGAACGGATGGCAATAAATCGGTGATAATTCCAAAGAACGGAACATCTGTCGGTGAAAGGGTAACTGTAAAAATTCTGAACGCCAACTCTGCAACTCTGTTTGGCGAAATAGTAAATAAGTAGTCCTTGCCCGTCCTAACCGGTCGACCCGCGTCTGCCGGGAGATGGGATGAGGGAGACGACAAAAATGGAAAGCATAGCGGCAAATATATCAAGCGATTTACTGGGCGGGTCGATCCCGATAGTGGAGCTGCGGCAAATTATAAAGCAGGTGGCGCCAACCGACGTGACCGTTTTGATAACGGGGGAAAGCGGCGTAGGTAAAGAAGTTGTGGCTCACGAAATCCACAAACTTAGCAAACGCTCCGATAAGCCTTTTGTAACGGTAAACTGCGGGGCGATACCCGAAGGAATAATAGAAAGCGAGCTGTTTGGGCACCAGAAAGGATCGTTTACCGGAGCGACTGAGACCCGGAAAGGCTATTTTGAGGCGGCGGACGGCGGCACGATCTTCCTTGACGAAATAGGCGAGCTCCCGCTTGCTACGCAGGTAAAATTTCTAAGAGTTATAGAAAACGGCGAGTTTATGAAGGTCGGCGGCGCAAAGCCGGAAAAAGTAGACGTTAGAATTATCGCTGCAACCAACCGCAGCCTTGAAGACGAAATTGCGACAAGTTCATTCCGTGAAGACTTATATTACAGGCTTCGCTCAATTAATATTTTGATCCCGCCGCTGCGTGAAAGAAAAGAAGATATTGAAGTTCTGTTCAACCATTTCGTAAGCTCTTTCTGTTCAAAGAATAATATAGATTTTAAAGGCGTATCAGAAGACGCGATGGATTATATAATTAATTACAGTTGGCCCGGCAATGTTAGGCAGTTAAAGAATTTTACCGAGAGCCTGATAACCCTGAACGGCGATAAGAAGATCGAAGTTGAAGACGTAATAAGACATCTTAATATTCCTAAAAAGGAATCAACGCTTCCCGCTCCTGTTTCTGTATTCCAGGGACAGGATGATAAACATTTGTTATTTAGAGCGTTATATGAGTTGAAAACCGATATCATGGATCTGAAGAGTAAAATAGATAATCTTGTACCGGCTGCTTCTTCAAAGCAGGATGAAGATGGCTTTCATATTCCGGACGGGAAGATAGACAGCATTTCATACGATGAATTTGAGCAGGAGCTGCTCACTTATTATTGGAAAAGATATAACGGGAATATTAACCGGATTGCCGATAAGCTGAAAATAAGCAACAGGACCTTATACCGGAAATTCAAAAATTACGGATTGAAAAATGGCAAGTCGTATAATTAGAAACATAAATCTGCCTGCCATTTTAGTGCGCCTGGTTTTGTTTGCCGCAGTTATTGGCTTCAGTTCCTGTAACTACGGATTCAAAGGCTCTGCGCCGCCACAGGGTATTAAAACGATCTTCGTTCCGAATATCCCCGACCAAAGCGGATTTGGGCTGGCTACATTAGGCGAAGACCTGACCCAGCTTTTGAAAACGAAGTTTATAAAAGATAATACCCTGGAGTACGCCGAAAAAACATCGGCTGACGGAATGGTAACATGCATTGTAACCAGCGTGAAAGACGACCCGCTGGTTGTATCAGGAGGCGAGACGGTTTCAAAAAGGAAAATAACCATCGTGGTTTCCGTAGAATTCCAGAACCTGAAAACAAAAAAAACCATCTGGAAGAAAGATTTTACAGACTGGGGAGATTACGACAGCTCAACAGGGGGATTTTCAAAGCGGGATGACGGCGTCAAAGTTGCCGAGGATAAGCTAACCGACGATATTCTGCTGGATGTTACATCGGACTGGTAATTGGCCGCGTCCGGATATTTGTAAATTTATTATTAAGGTAATTACAATTGGAAAAGGTTATACTGTTCACTTATATTGGTTCTTTGATCATACTTTTTACGTTCGGTTCGCATGGTCTGATAATGGTTTATTATTACCTGAAACACAGGCATACCAGGGACGATTTCAGCGGCGAACTTAAAGGTTTCCCGATGGTAACGCTTCAGCTTCCTATTTATAACGAGATGTATGTTATTGAACGCCTTATAAATGCCGCCTGCGAAATTGACTATCCGATAGACAGGCTTGAGTTCCAGGTCCTGGACGACTCGAATGATGAAACTGTAGCAATAGTAGATAACATAGTGAAAGAATATAAACTCCGCGGGTTTGATATAAGCCATATTCACCGGGATGACAGGACGGGTTACAAGGCGGGGGCGCTTAAGGAAGGGCTAAAGTCGGCCAAGGGGGAATTCGTTGGTATATTTGACGCTGATTTTATCCCGCGGAAAAATTTCCTGAAAATAGTTCTTCCGTTTTTCAACGACCCTAAAATAGGGATGGTACAGACTCGATGGGAGCATCTGAACCGCTCATATTCGCTCATAACTCAAATTCAGGCCCTTGCGCTGGACGGTCATTTTGTGATTGAGCAGCAGGTTAGGAACAAGGCAAATTTCTTCATTAATTTTAACGGCACAAGCGGCGTTTGGCGCAAGGAATGTATATTCGACGCAGGCAACTGGGAGGCTGATACTCTTACTGAGGATCTGGACTTATCTTACCGTGCACAGCTAAAAGGCTGGAAATTCAAATATTTAACCGATTTCACTACTCCTGCTGAAGTGCCCTCTGAAATCAATTCAGTTAAGACCCAGCAATTCAGATGGACAAAGGGCTCTATAGAAACAGCGAAGAAAATTCTTTTCCGCGTTTGGAAGGCCGATCTCCCGCTGAAACATAAGATCATCTCTACATTTCATCTTACAAACAATATCGTATTTCCGTTTATTCTTATGGCATGCCTGCTCAATATGCCTATCGTGCTGATAAAAAATACGGGTCATTACGATACATATTTCGCTTTCATGTCTGTTTTCGTAATAGCTTTTATCGGTTCATTCCTTTTCTACCTGTTCTCACAAAAGGACGTTTACGCCGACTGGCGCACCAGAGTGCTTCTGTTCCCTGTATTTATGGCAGGGAGCATGGGCTTCGCGATAAATAACACGAAAGCTGTGTTTGAGGCGCTGATAAATAAAAAATCGGAGTTTGTGAGAACGCCTAAGTACGGCATCTCAGGCGAAGGCGACCAGTGGAAAGACAAAAAATATGTTCACAAAAAAATTAAATTATCTGTTATCTTCGAATCGTTACTTGCTTTGTACAGCCTTTCGGCCGTAATTGTATCTTTGGCCACTCTGCAGATATCGGCCATTCCATTTCAGTTGATGTTCACATTCGGGTTCGGGCTGGTGGCGTATCTTTCTATAAAGCATGTGATAGTTTCTAACAGGATGGCAAAAGAATCAACTCCATAGGTTTTGGTAGACAGCGACATAATAAGATATTTGATCTCCAAGTTTGAAGACAAAGTGAGGAATAATCCGCTCACTCCTGAATTTGTCAAGCTTGCCAACTATTATCTTATCAACGGCAGCGTTACAGAGGCAATAGACCTTTTGCATGCCGGCCTGAAGTTTTACCCGAATTATGTGACGGCGAAGATACTGCTGGGCAAGTGCTACCTGGCAAATAAATATTTTATCGACGGAAAAAAGATATTCGAGCAGATACTTGCTGAAAATCCGGATATGGAAATAATAAGGAAGTATCTCGATATTGCGAACGACCTCACGAAGAATGAAGTTTCAAGAAAGCATGAGGATGACATTATTCCGAAACTGGATTTTAAGGCGCCGCCTTTTAACGATTATGAATTCAGTTATAATCTTTTCCCCAGTTACGAGATAGACGAAATAATAGGGGAGAACAAGATACTTGAAACAATAGGAGAGCTGAATGAATACAACGATTTTAAGAACATAGTCGAATCGCCGCATTACTTTAAGAAGGATATAGTCAAGCCATCGTTTGAAAAGAAGCGTCTTAAGAATAAGTTCGAAGTGAAGATAATCACCGAAACGCTTGCTGATATATTCGCCAAACAGGGGAATTACTTTGACGCGATAGAGGCGTATTCGCATTTACTTAAAATAAAACCAGAAAGGCGCGAGGTTTTGGAAAGCAAGATAAGCGAAGTTGAAGTTCAGATAAACAAGCTGATAAACGATTTCTAAATCTTTTCTTCCGGCAGCCCGGGCTTTACCTTTATAATTTTCTCTCCATATATAACGACGCTTCCTGATTTAGCTCCCTTATACTTCTGAACATTTTTAGCCTGCGTATATGACACCGGCACATTGGCGGCATTCCTTGATTTGCTGTAATATGCTGCAATTGCGGCGGCTTGCCTGATAATCTCTTTTGGGTAGTCCACAACGCCTTCAGGCGCCTTTAATACAGTGTGCGAGCCGCTGGCGCCGCTTACATGGAACCATAGGTCGTTTTGCCTTGTGTATCGCATCGATAGCAGGTCGTTTGAGGCGCTGTCTTTGCCCACCCACACCTCGAAGCCGCCTTCCAGTTTATATATCCTGAATCGTTTTAGATTCCTATCTTCCTGCTCGTCATCCATCAATACATAATTTTGTTATATTCAATAAATTATACAATTGAAAAAAGGATACTCTTTCTTAGGGGCGCTTACAGCGGGTGAATGATAGTACGAAATAAAAAGGCTGTCCAAACAGACAGCCTATTACAAACCAAAAGCCGCATTAAATTAATTTGATTCCTTCAAAGCCTCCGCGCCGCCTACTATTTCAAGAATTTCCTTTGTTATCGAAGCTTGTCTCGCCCTGTTGTACGATAACTGAAGCGTCTTCATAAGATCGTTTGCATTGGTTGTTGCCGAGTCCATTGCAGTCATCTGGGCCGCCTGTTCCGATGCATAAGATTCAAGCAGTATTCTCCAGATCTGCGTCTTCAAAGTACGCGGAAGCAAGTGTTCGACAATTTCCTTGCTTGAAGGCTCGTAGATGTAATTTGATAATATGTTTTTTGCTCCTTCTTCCTTTGGGAAAGGGGGAATAGGCAATATCTGCTCTTCAACTATTTGAGACTGCGCTACGGACTTAAACTCATTATAAATTGCAATAACCTTATCGAATTTTTTATCGCAATAACCGCTCATAAGCTCTGAAATTATATTCTGTGCGTGTATGAACTGCAGCTTGTCGAATATGTTGGTATACTTTGCAAAGAAATCGTAATGACGTTTGCTGAAATGGTCAAAACCTTTTTTTCCGATTGTGACAAGCGTCATTTCTTTGGAGTTGTAAAAATCTGCGTGCGTAGTTCTAATCGTATTTTCAACATGTTTAATAAGATTTGTGTTGAACGACCCGCAGAGGCCCCTGTCGCCGGTCACAATTATGATGCAGAGTTTCTTAATTTCCCTTTCCTTAAGAAGGGGATTGTCAAAATCGTCGACGGTCGGAATGAGATTTCTAAGTATCTCATCTATCTTCCGGGCATAAGGTCTTGCGGCAACTACGTTCATTTGCGCCTTGCGGAATTTTACCGAAGCGACCATCTTCATCGCCCTGGTAATCTTCTCGATATTTCTTATGCTGCCTATACGGCTTTTTATTTCTCTGAGTGTCGCCATTTATGAATTTGTTGAACCGCGGAAAGCCGCGGCATAATCTGATTATCTTATTTTATTGAAACCTTAAAGCTTGAAGTAAAATGTTCCAGAACGTCTTTGAGCTTCGACGATGTATCGTCGCTCAGGTCGCCTGTGCTTGCAATGGCGCTGAGTATGTCTTTATATTTCATTTCCATAGTCTCAAGGAACTCTTTCTCAAACCTGGCTACATGTTCAACGGGTATCTCGTCGAGGTAACCGTTTGTACCCGCAAAAATGATAGCTACCTGCTTTTCAACCGGGTACGGACTGTATTGCCCCTGTTTCAGGATCTCAACAAGCCTGGCTCCTCTTCTTAGCTGCTGAAGAGTAGCTTTATCAAGGTCAGAACCGAATTTTGTGAATGCTTCAAGCGCGCGGTACTGCGCAAGATCAAGTCTTAAAGAGCCCGCGATCTTCTTCATAGCCTTCACCTGGGCGTTTCCGCCGACACGTGACACGGAAATTCCGACGTTTATAGCGGGCCTGATGCCCGAGTTAAACAAATTCGATTCAAGATAGATCTGGCCGTCAGTGATAGAGATGACATTAGTCGGAATATATGCTGATACGTCGCCCGCCTGCGTTTCTATAATTGGCAGGGCTGTCAGGCTTCCGCCGCCTAATTCGTTGCTGAGCTTAGAAGCTCTTTCCAGCAGCCTTGAATGCAGATAAAATACATCGCCGGGGTAAGCTTCGCGTCCCGGGGGCCTTCTGAGCAGCAAAGATACCTGCCTGTAGGCCGCCGCCTGTTTAGAAAGATCGTCATAGACGCAAAGCGCGTGCCTGCCCGAATCGCGGAAAAATTCGCCGAGCGTAGCGCCAGAGTACGGCGCCAAAAACTGCATCGGGGCGTCAGATGACGAGGCGAATATAACTGTTGTATATTCCATCGCGCCTGATTCTTCAAGCTTTGCGACAACCTGCGCAACAGTAGATTCTTTCTGCCCAATAGCGACATACATGCAATAGACTCCCTGCCCCTTTTGATTAATAATAGCGTCTATTGCTACAGCCGTCTTTCCGGTTTGCCTGTCGCCAATTATGAGTTCTCTTTGTCCTCTACCTATGGGAATCATCGAGTCAATAGCCTTCAAACCCGTTTGGAGCGGCTCTTTAACCATCTGCCTCTGTATAACGCCAAGAGCTTTTCTTTCTATAGGCAAAAACTCAGTTGTCTGGATCGGCCCCTTTCCGTCAATTGGCTGGCCGAGCGGGTTGATAACTCTGCCAAGCATGGCTTCGCCTACCGGCATCGAAGAAACTTTCCCGGTTCTTCTTGCCTGGTCGCCTTCTTTAACTTTCGTGTAATCGCCGAACAGCATACACCCGATATTATCTTCTTCAAGGTTCAGAGCCATCCCGAACACGTCGTTAGGAAACTCGATCAGCTCGCTTAGCATACATTTTGTGAGGCCGTAAACGCGCGCCACACCGTCGCCTATCTGGACAACGGTTCCAACTTCGTATACGTCTATTTCTTTTTCGAAACCTGATAATTGTTTCCTTAGTATAGCCGATACTTCATCTGGTTTTACTTCTGCCATTTCTAATTATGATTTATTTTAATTTATAATCTTTTTTCAGCTTTTGAATAAACTCTTTTTTATTGTCGCACTTGTACACTTTATTTATATACTCATACGCTTCGTCAATTCTATCGAGGTTGTAGTAATCTTCTGCTATTGCCGCAAGCAGGGCCTGAACCGGGCCGGATTCGGTTGAATACATATCCTCGCCGGGCTGCGGACATTTGAAACCGGGTTTCAGGTAATCGTCATTCAGCGATTTCTTGAAATCGGCCATATCCTTTTCAACAAGCTTCGGGAATTTCTTTGTAATGTCTGTAAATTTGCCGTTCCTGTACCCGTAAATCAGCACAGGGAACTGCGATCCCGCGAAACTTGTGAATGCATATGCAAACCTGACGTCATATCCGGTTAATTCCATTGAGCCGTCACCATCAATGTCTTTAATCTCAAATCCTGAATCACCCCACCAAATTGTATCTTTCACAATGTATTTGTCATTCTTAATTACCGCCGCCGTAATAAAATCGCAGCAATGCGCGCCGCCGGTAAAGTACTCAACAACCAGAATTTTCTCGCCCTTGCCTTCAAGGTCATAACTGTTAATCGATTCAACTCTTCCCCCGGCGCACGAATCGAATAAAATGTTCTTTCCGCCTTTTGAAATTGCCAGGCTTGAGCAATAATTCACCGTGTCGTAAACGGCCAGCACATTATATCCGTTATAGTTGTACTCTATTCTGTCTTCCTGCGCGTGCGCAGTGGTTAAAACAGAAAATACTATTGATATAAAGATTAAGTATTTCAATTCGATTTGAAGCTCCCCGACTTAAACTGTTCATAAAGTAATTCTAGCTGTCTTTTGATGCTGGCGTCAATTATTGTATCCTTTACGCGGGCTACAAATCCGCCCTTTATATCAGGGTCAACGCTGAAAGTCGCCTCCGTCTTCTTACCCGAAAATGTCTCAAGCTTACGGGAGATATCCTGCTTTTCGGTTTCTGAAATTTCAATAGCAGTTTTTATATTTGCAGCAACAACGCCCGTTTTCTCATTAAGCAAGTCCAGAAAATCGACGGATATATCATTAAGAAGGTTTTCCCTGCCCTTGCGGCAAAGTATCTGCAGGAACAGCAGGGTTATATCCGAGACTTTTCCCTCGAATAACGCTTTAATTGTCGATTCTTTTTTGCGTTCATTTATGAGCGGAGTAGACAGAAACAGCCTGAGGTCGCCTGAGCCTGTTATAGATTTTTCAATATTAGAAAAATCTTCTTTCAGCTTATCCAGGGCGTTCTTTTCCAGCCCGATTTCGTACATGGCCAGCGTATATCTTCTTGCTACTTTCCTGTTTATCATTTCTGCAGAAGCTCTCTAATTCTTCGGAATTTGATTTATGAAGTCATCAATAATCTTCTTTTGTTTATTCTGGTCCAGGTTCTCGTCGATTATCTTGCCGGCAGCCTGAACTGCAAGGCTTGCTACTTCGTCCTTTAATTCGTTTAGAGCCGCCACTTTTTCCCGCTCTATTTCAGCCTTGGCCTGCTGAATAACCTTTTGTGCGTCCTCGTTAGCCCTGGTGAGGAGGTCGTTTCTAACTTTGTCCGCCAGCTGTTTGCTTTCATTGAGGATCTTTCTCGATTCCTCGTCAGCGCTTGCCAGCAGTTTTTTATTCTGCTCAAGTATCTTTTCTGCTTCCTGTTTAAGGTATTCAGCCTTTTCAACCGAATCTTTTATGCCCTGTTCTCTATCGTGCAGAGATTTAAGCAGAGGGCCCCATGCGTATTTTTTCAGAATGATCACCAGGATTACGAATATGAGTATTGTCCATATCATGAGCCCCGGCTCGACCGAAAGCAATGTATCTTTCTTACCGCCCGGCTCGCTTGTCACAAGCAGCAGTATATTGTAGAAATAAGCTAAAAACAAATGCATAATAAACCTTTTGTTTACGAAAAATGTAGTTATGCTATATCAATTTCGGGCGCTTCATTGCAAAAAGTATATTGATCGCCTGAAATCTTTCAAAAAGACTCGCCGAAAACTTATTATGCTAAGCCTATTTGCCCTGTAGAATGAAGCAGATAACCAATGCGAACAGCGCTACTCCCTCAACCAACGCAGCTGCGATGATCATGGTAGTTCTGATATCGCCGGTTGCTTCCGGCTGCCTGCCTATGGCTTCAAGAGCTGAACCGGCTAATTTTCCAATCCCGATACCGGCGCCTATAACCGCCAATCCCGCTCCAATACCTGCTGCTAATGCTGCTAGACTCATTTTGTAATTTATCCTTTCTTAATTATTGATTTTTATTGTTTTAATTTTTCTAATTCTGGTTGTTGGTGATAACACCAACAACGGCGATAAATCTAAAATGTTTTTAATTCAAATTTCAAATCGAAAATCCCAATTTCGAAATCTGCAATGTATTCTATTTAAAATCTCAAATCGAAAATCCCAAATCTCAAATCGGTCAATGATCCTGGTGTATTGCCATGCCTATAAACAATGCCGACAAAATCGTAAATATATACGCCTGCAGCAAACCCACAAGAATCTCAAGCAAATAAATGAAAAGCGAAAATGCGATGGATACAGGCACCATTACATAACCCAGCGTGAAAATCAGGCTTATGAATGCAAGTATTACTATATGCCCTGCAGTCATGTTCGCAAAAAGACGAATACACAAAGCAAACGGCTTTGTAAGAAGAGCTATGAATTCAATTATCACCATAACAGGCAGAACGTATATGGGAACGCCGGGGGGAATTAACCCTTTAAAATATCCGAAGAACCCGTTATTCTTTATTCCGTGCACCTGTGTCATTACAAACGTAACGGCGGCAAGCGAAGCGGTTGTGCTGACGCTGCCTGTAGGCGTATGCATATAAGGTATTAAGCCCATGTAATTAGAAAACAGGACAAAGAAAAACATAGAAAAGAAAAACGGAAGGAACTTCACGCCGGATTCACCCATTGCAGGTATCACAATATCATCCCTTACAAATACCATGATCACTTCGATTGCGTTTCCTATGCCCACGGGGACTACGCTCTTTTTGTTCCTGTTAGCGGCGTAGATCAATATGACGATAAGAACTATTGCCGCAATTAACAGCATCAAAACGTTCATTGTAATAGACAGGTCAAGCGTGTAGCCGCCAATTTGAATTGGCGGGATCTTTAAGAGCGGATGGTCTGAAACATGTTCAATGATCCAGCTGTCGCCCTCACCCGGAGCTTCCTTAGTTAGATTGCGTAATGAATCCGGCTGGAGAAAGACTGTCAAGAAATTCATTTAAAAATACTGTGTCGTTTTTGTTTTTGGGAAAACACGCTTCCCAAAAGATATTGATAAAACTTATTTTAATTGTCCTTATTCAGGGCGCCGATATCGTTTTTTATCTTTGATTGCCTGGTGTGAAAATATAGAATCTCAAGCGTTAAGAAAATCAGGTAAAACAAAAATGCAGAACCCACCAGCGAAACCTCATCAAGCCCTGCAATTTTTAAGAGAACCAAAAGCAGAATAACCATAACAAGAATTCTTATCCCCATACCGCCGAATATCACTATCATGAAGCTCTTCACCGATCTGTTCAGAGCCATCTCATTTAACTTATATCCAACCATCGCGTTGATAAGGGAAACAAGAAAACCGCAAATTACTGAAATTGACTGTAATTGGTTCAAATATACTTTAGCGGGATAAACCGATATTAATAATACGGCAAGGCTTGCTATCAGAACATTTCTGACAAAAGAACGTTCACTTTTTGTTTTCACCCTTGCCGGATTTGCCGAATTTGATAACGTTCAGCGCTTTTAGCAACCCCAAAAACCCGAAAACAGAACCAACAATCACGCCCGCTATCATTAATATATTTCCCGTACTCAGCCATTTATCAAGTCCGTACCCTATCAAAGCGCAAACAACTATAGCCATACCATACTGAAAAGCGTATTCGGCATAGGCCCAGCCGGAACGGTAAGATTCTGCAACCTGCTTGAACTCCGACGGCTGTTTCTCATCACTTTTTGACGATTTTTCCGCCATTTTTGCAGAATTTCTTAAGTTTACAATCAGCGAAAATAACGATTAATTAAAACAAAATCAATTTAAAGATTTGGGTGGAGAGGCAGGGAATTTAAAACCTGAGCCATTCTTTGGGATTCAGCGGGGTTCCGTTTAGCCACAGCTCAAAATGAAGCGCCTGGCCATCCGGCGTTTCGCCGGTTTTTCCAATTATCTGGCTCAGCTTAACTTTATCGCCGGCGTTTACATTAACTTCGCTGAGCGATGCGTAAACTGTCCGGTACCCGTTATCGTGACTGATTATAACGACTTTTCCGTAAAAGGGAACTTCCCCGGTCAATGTAACCGTACCGCCGGCGACCGCGTAGACTTTGGAACCCTTTGCTATCGAAAAATCAATTCCGTTGCTGAACCACTTTGTATCTGTAGCGTTGTTTACATAATCGCCGAATTCATTCTGAACTAATGCGATATCAACCGGCAGATTCATAGTCCCTTTAATTTTGCCGAGCGAATCGCTTGCGTAGTTTAACCTGTTGGCTTTAACGCCTTTGAAGTTCTGTTTGTTCTGGGTGAAATCGTCGATAAAGTCTTTTATCCTGTTTATTTGTTCTTCTTTTCTAGCAATTACGGCTATATTAAGGTCCCTTGTATTATCAAGCTGCGCTTTCTTCATTTGCATCTCCCTCAGGCGATCCTCAACTGCCGCTCTTTCATTTCTCTTTGATTCTACGTAGAATCTCTGAGAGCTTACTGAAAGCTTCAGCATGTTCTTCTTCTCTTCCAGAATTATTTTTTTTGCCTTAAGCTCTCTTAGTTCTTTCTTCCTGCTTAGGGCGAACCGCTGGAGATATTCATTGCGTCTGAGAAATTCATTCGGCGTCTTTGAGCTTAACAGCAGCTCCAGCTCATAGTTCTTGCCGTGTTTGTACAGATTTATAATCTTGCTTTTGAAGCTTTGCTGTATCCTCTCCACTTCATCCTCCATGAACAAAACCATATTGGTTTCTATTGCGATTTCTTCGGGCGAGAGGAAGTTCTGGTTTTGGTAATCCTTTAAGAAATCATTCAGGGCATTAAGCTTGTTTTCCAGGCTATCTATCCCCAAATTAATATCTTCCTGGCTTGAACCATATGAACTAATAACCTTATTGCTTTCGTCTATTTCTTTCTGGAAAACTTCTACTTGCCGGTTCTTATCGCCCACAACCTCGTCAAATGTGGCTCTTATGAACAAAAAAGCAAAGAAAATAAACGCCAAAGTTATGCCAATGGTTTTCTTGCCCGAAATAGTATTTAAGCGTTTTTCTGTCAATACATTGTTATTCCTGATTTGTAACATGCAGCCTTTCTAATCCCACTTTACCACCTTTGCTGATTTTGGAAATTTCATTGTAATAGAAATATCCGGGTTGTTTATATCTTTGCTGTCATAATCAAGATAAACAGACTGTTTCTTCTCGGGATTCCTTATGACTATCTTATTCGGAAAATTGATCTCCTTACCGTTTGATGATTCTGAGCTGTAGTTTGAATAGCCCACTTCAATCCTGGATTTAAAATCTTTATCGAGCATGTCGTATCTCTGTATTGTGAACTTATCAGGCTCGATAAAATATTCCTCAACTCCATATGAATTATTCACCTGAAGAACGTACAAATTGTTCTGTGACTCAGCCGCAGTGCTGTCTACAGATTCGTCCTGGAAATGAAAACTTCCTGTGAAGCTGTTAATCAGTTCATCGAATGAGACCTTAATTCTGAGGATTGCGCCAATATTCAGCTCGGTGCTCGGCCCCATTATTACTTTATTCTCCTGTACGTTATAGTAAACAAAATCCTTTCTCGTTATGAGCGCGACGGCTATAGAGATCCCAAACGGGCCGCCAATTTTCACATAAACGCTGTCCGGTTTCTTTATCTTTATTTCTATATCTCCGGTGCCTGAGTTCTCCGGCGAATCGAAAGAGATTATTCCCGACGCTTCAAGCGATTGTATGAGCGATGAATTAGAATTAACCCGCGCTTTTATAGCTTTGATAGGGATCTTCTGAATGTCTTCATCCTGCTTTGAAGAAGAACATGCATAAAGAAATACAAGCGCTAAAAATAGGCTGAATTTCAAATATTTGGAAGAATAATTTTTTATGTCTCTTATTTCCTTTCGGTTTCTTTCTTAAACGCTTCCAAAATATTATCTGTAAATGACGGCGTTCCGCCTGTCATTCTTTCGGGATGCCATTGAATGCAGAGCATAAACGGTTTTGAACCGGTATCTTCCCACTCGACTGACTCTATAATTCCGTCCGGAGCTTTTGAAGATACCCGGAGGCCCTCTCCGAGCCTATCAACCGATTGATGGTGCGAGCTGTTTATCACTCCATTCGTTGAGGCTACAATACTATGAAGCAGTGTATCTTCGAATACGTTAACTTCGTGAAGCCTGTCTTCATCCTTGCTGATTTTCATATGGTCGGTTCCGCGAATCGTTTTAATATCGTTTATGAGGCTGCCATTTAGCCGGCAATTTATTAATTGCATGCCGCGGCAGATACCCAGTACAGGGATTCCGTTTTCAAAGGCATAGTCAAGCAACCGGAATTCAAACCCGTCCCGCGCAGGTATATAATCGTTCCGGTTCATACCGTCTTCCCAGTCGGCGTAGAATTCCGGAAACACGTCCACGCCGCCCGTGAGTACCAGCGACGAACAGTTTTTAACAGCGTCGAAATTGTTTTGTTCCCAATCAAGAACTTCATGTTCTATGCCGCCTCTTTTAAGCCACCCAAGGTACTTATCGAATCTTCGTTCGCATCTGGAAACTGCGGCTTTTCTTTTCATGGCAGCTTCAGCAAATTGTCGATCTTATCGAACAATATTTGGGCATTATTGGAAATTTGCATTTTTATTTTTGCATAATAAAGAGGATAATTGTACAGCAGTTCTTTGTATAGATTATCTGAAGATGACTTCAGCACCAGCTCGGAGTTCTTTAGCCTTACCATGTCCTTTTGCGTAGTAATCAGCGTGGACGAACTTTTGTTTTGGAAGGCGCTGATGATCTTCCGGATCTCTTCCTGCGTGAAATAATGATGGTCCGGAAAGTTCAAAAACCCGTTAATTTTAATATTCTGCTTAACCAGAAGCATTCTGAATGAATCCGGGTCAGCTATGCCGCAAAACGCCGTCACACCGGCATTAACTGTTCCCATAACCTGGCCCTTAATATCAACAAATTCATCCAGCTCATAATTGCATGTCACTTTCGGCTTGCTTTTTGTCTTCAGAATGAACTGTGAGCCGTTGAATTTCTCGTTAACTACTACGATATCTGCCCTGTAAATTGCCGAATGCGGTTCACGGTAATTTCCCGCCGGGAGCATAAATGTATTTTTGGTTTCATTAACCAAAACAATATCCAGCTGCCGGGCAAGTTTCCTGTGCTGGAACCCATCATCTATAATAATTACGTCGGGCTTGAATTTGGCGTCGGCGAATTTCGCGGCAGTAGATTTTTTATCGCAAATAACCAAAAGCCCCTTGCCGCCGGGCGTATCATTCAGGTTCTCAAGCAGCAACAAACCTTCGTCGCCGAAATTTTCGGAATTGAGCTGCTGGTTCTCATTTCGGAAATTGAGCTCGGCGACCTTCAGGTCGTCTGATTCCCGTTTAAATCCCTTTTGGACTATTACCGGGAACTTACCGGCTTTAATAATATATTTGGCGATCAATTCCGTAAAAGGAGTTTTCCCTGTCCCGCCGGCGGAAATATTGCCTACCGAAATGACTTTTGCATTAAGCTCAACCTGCTTGATAATTCCCCAGTCATACATTTTATTCCTGAAGAATACAAGCAGTCTGAAAACAAAACTAAGCGGAAGTAAAAATATTCTCATCGGTTCAGCGCGATTTTTTGGATTATTTCCGCCGCATTAAGCGAAGCGTCCTTGTTACCCAGTATTTCCCAAACGCGTTTCAGCTTTGAGGTAAGCGTATCCCTGTACCCGGAGTCGGTCAGAAGTTTAGCCGATTCAGCCGCCAGTTTCTCCGGTTTAAAATCTTTCTGAATAAATTCCTTCACAATATTTTCTTTGGCTATGATATTTACAATCCCGATATTGTTAATGTTCACTATAGGCTTCATTAAAAGATAATTAATGGGGGCTGTCCGCAAAAAAACAAAATGGGGCGCGCCTATAAGCGCGCACTCCAGTGTAGAAGTGCCGGCTTTAGCCATAACAAGGTCAGAATTCAGCATCATCCCGTATGCCCCGCCGCTGATAAGTTCATATCCTTTCATTTCGCCCAGGTATTTGTCAAAAGCATGCGCTTCGACGCTCGGCGCCCTGCTTATGTTTACGCTCAATCTGAAATCTTTCTTCAGAGCCTCAACAGTTTTTAACAGCGCCGGCAAATGATTTTTTATTTCATTAAACCTGCTTCCCGGAAGAACGGTAATAACTTTCTTTTCGCCGTCAGTCTTATTGGTTTTCTTATTTTCATCAAGGAATTTCCTGATCCGTTTCACAAGCGGGTGCCCTACATATTCGGCCTCTACTCCGAATTTGTCATAGAAGTCAACCTCGAACGGAAAAACAACCAGCATCTTATCGATGTATCTTTTTATCTTGAGAACGCGGCTCTCCCGCCATGCCCATATTTGCGGCGAAATGTAATATATTATTTTTCCCGAATAAAATCTTCTCAATTCTTCGGCAAATTTCAGGTTGAAGCCCGGGTAGTCTATTAATATGACGGCATCGGGGGAGTTATCTTTCACTAAACTGATGCAGTCGTTCAGAACCTTCTTAAAAAACCCGTATTTCTTAGCGACATCCAGAATCCCAACAGCTGCCAGCGAATTGACGTCATAAAGGAGCTTTGCACGCTGAGCCTTCATTTGGTCGCCCCCCAGTCCTGAAATATCCAGCTCACCGGGGCTGCATGCCCTTCTCAGCTCTTTGATAAGCTCGGCGGCGTGCATTTCGCCTGACTGCTCTCCTGCCGATATAAATAACGATCTTTTCTTAAAGGGAGAGGAAGAAGCAGGTTCCATGGCTTATTCGTCCATAATTTATTGGTGGGTCAGGATATAAATTAACACAACCATGAGCGCAATGGAACTCATTGCCTGAAGCGTTCTCTTTTCCGATTTGTAACCGGCCTTCAGATCAAACTTTACCTTTGATTGTTTTGAAAGGTCATACGGGGCGCCGGGCAGAAAGCGCTTTACAGAATTGCAGTAATCATCGTACTTTTCCCTGAAAGAAGTTTTCAAAAACGGTTCTTCTTCATCTTTCACAATGTAATAATACTGAATATAAAAGTACACAAGCCCAATTAACTGAAGCCACGGAGAAAGCGAATTAGCCATTACGCTTATTCCGAAGTATATCAAAATGTTCCCGAAATACAGCGGGTTTCTCACATATGAAAAAGGACCCTGCGTTACAAGATTTGACGCGCCCACTTTCCTGGTTCTAGTTTCCCCGCCGGCGTAAGATACGCCCCACAGCCTTATTAATTCTCCAAGCAGAGAGATCACGAACCCTGCGACCAGCGTTAAGGTTGTGGGCCTTCCATACAGGAACAACGGAACAAGGAAGGGGAGAGGAGTATAAGATCGGTTCTTAAAAAAGAATTGTCCTAATTTCATTTATTATTGAAAAGTTCTTAAAATTATCTGAAATATTATTATGATATGCAATCTTTTATTTATCCTCTCAGGTAAACGTCTTTCCTGTTAACTCTCGCGTTCTGCCTTTGTTTTATTGATTTGGTTTCGAGAATTTTTTGAAGCTTATTCTTAACGTCTCCGAAATCTCTGTAATCAAAATAAGTGATGTTATTCTTCCAGCAATATGAAGCAAGCGATTTCTTTGCGAAAACTATATCGGCGTAATTTGCCGCGCACACGTCCGAAAAACCGTCGCCGATCAAAACTGCAATCTTGTCGTCGCCGGTCATGTTCATAAGCAGGTTGCGTTTGCAGCACCCGCATCTTGTACAGTCAGAATCTGAGTAGGGAAACTCCAGCCCGATCTCGCTATCTTCCCTCAGCACAAACCGGTTGGCGTAATAAGGGATGTTCTGCCCGTGTTTCGAGAGAATTCTGCTGATATAATAGTCCATTCCTTCGCTAAGAATGGCGATTGGGAAATCTTCTTTTTTGCAATAATCTGCAAATTCCTCAAATTTACTGTCTAACTCTATATTGTCAATAATTTCGTCAAATTTGGCGACGTCAAAATTTTCTACCAGGCTGCATTCCTGAAGAAAGCACTCTCTTGCCCCAATCTCCATGTTCTCAAATTTCGAGATAACATTGTACCAGCGTTCTTTATCTCTGATGAAATATTCACCCATCTTGATCCATGCATCTACGCGGGTGATTGTACCGTCAAAATCACAAAATATCTTTAATTTGCGCTTCAAAACATGGCAAAATAGACTTAATTAATAGCTTATTCAAGGTAAGTATGCCGATACGCGAAATAATGCAGAAAGATGCATAAAAAAAGAACAAGGAATATTGAGGCATTCCCTGTTCAGCTGTGGTTAAATAGACTAATTATCTAACCGGAGGTAAAAACTTGTATTATTTTAGTGTAATCAGAATTTTATGTAGTAGTTATAACTCATTAACACCAATATAACGCTATTTGCAAGCAGTAAGGTTCCCGTAATAATTCTGACCGTTTTTGTTTTGAAATTTAACATTTCTTGTTCTCCTTATCCTTTTAATATTAAGACGCCGCCTGATTGGAAAAGGTTGCATTTGGATTTTGTGAAAATATATTGCATTTTGGGATATTATATAAACCACAAACATAGGAGCGAACTTATGTCGCGGATAGTTCATTTTGAGATAGGAGCCGTAGATACTGAAAAGATCAAGAAATTTTATGGCGATGTGTTCGGGTGGCAGTTTACAAATTGGGGAGGACCGCAGGATTACACGATTATCACAACGGGCGAAAAAGACTCAGTTGGAATAAACGGCGGAATATTCAAAAGCAAAGGCGAAGCGGTAGTTGTGAATACGATTGGCGTTGGTAATCTTGATGAGATGATAGAAAAAATAAAAGCGGCGGGCGGTGAAATTACAGTCGATAAAATGGTTGTGCCTAACGTTGGCTGGATGGCTTATTTTAAAGATGTGGAAGGCAACCTATTCGGCGTAATACAGCCTGACGAAAGCGCCAAATAATATACAAGAACCTGACAGGCTCAGAAAGCCCGTCAGGTTCAATGCAAATATTATTTCGCGTCCAAAAGCTCCACTTCAAAAATGAGCGTCGCGTTTTCGGGTATAACGCCGGGAATGCCTCTATCGCCGTATGCTAGCGATGGCGGAATTATTAATTTTCTTTTTCCGCCAACCTTCATTGTTGAAAATCCTTCATCCCATCCTTTAATAACCTGTCCTGTACCAAGCTTAAATTGAATTGGTTTGCCCCTGTCTCTTGAACTGTCAAATTTTTTCCCATCCTGAAGCATCCCGTCATAATGAACGGTCAATAACTGCCCCTGGCTTGGAGCTGCGCCATCGCCGATCTTTTCATCTACATATTTCAATCCGGAAGCCGTCGTTACTTCTTCTCCCACCTTTTCACCCGCTTTCTTTGTGCATCCTTCCATTAAAAATACAGAGATCAGCAATATTACGTTTAATAAAATAACCTTCTTTAACATTTTTTTAATTTTAAATTTTAGAAATCCAGTTTTGCCTGTAAAATATATTCCGTCAAAAGATCGATGCAAAGGTCAACATCCTTCAGGCTAAGCGTTTCAACCGAGGAATGAAGGTATCTTGTGGGAACAGAAACCACTGATATTGGCACGCCGCCCCTGGACTGCGATATAGGATCGGCGTCTGTTTGGGTATGTCCGTAGTCCACGTCAATTTGGTGAGGTATTTTTTTCTTCTTTGCCGTTTCTATCAAACCGTCCGCAATCTTGTTATTAGAGCGTACGCCGCGTGTAATTACGGGCCCTTTCCAGAGTCTCGTATCTCCAAACTTCTCTTTTGGAATATCCGGCTGGTCGGTCCCGGGGATTACGTCAATTGCAATAGCCGCTGTAGGCTTATGATGGTACGCCGCGTTTCCGGCGCCCCAAACGCCGGTCTCTTCCTGAACGGATGAGACTCCGTAAACGGTTTTATTCAGTTTCCTGTTCTTACTTAGTTTCCTGAGAACTTCGGCGACAACATAAATGCCCACCCTGTTATCCCAGCACCTTGCCATTGCGGTCCCGTTTGCAAGCTCGCGGTAATTCTCGCCGAAGACGATCGGGTCGCCAACTGATACATACCTCTCGGCGTCTTTCTTGTTTTTCGCGCCTATATCGATCCAGACGGTGTGCAGTTCGGTTCTCTTGTCGCGTTCCTGGCTTGAAAGAAGGTGCAGCGAGGTCCTGCCCATACATCCGTGCACTATTCCTTTTTTGGTCAGAATTCTTGCCCGCTGAGATGCCAGTATATTAGGGTCCACTCCGCCGATAGGTTTCACAAACACATAACCGTTATCGTTGATGTAATTTACGATCAGCCCGATCTCATCAGCGTGCCCGACGATCAAAATCGATTTTTCCTTTCCGGGATTCAATGTTGCGGTAATGTTGCCGTGAATATCTGCAGCGATACCGCTGCAGAAAGATGAAACTTCGTTCCGCCATATATTCTGAACCGGCTCTTCGTAGCCGGATGGAGCAGGCGTATCTATCAGGGATATCAGAAATTGTTTTTGAGATTCATTCATATAACCAGTCTTTTAATTAATTAGAAAATTAAAGAGTCAGACCGGCCCGGCGCTAAAAGCGCCGTAGCCGCCGGAGGGCGTATTATTAAATTAACTTGCCATTTTTTGATCGTTGAACTTCACGTTAACTATGGTCGATACTCCCTGCTCGGCCATTGTAACGCCGTACATTGAATCCGCAGCCTCCATAGTGCGCTTGTTATGAGTAACAATGATGAACTGCGTTTCTTTTGAAAACTTCCGGATAATTTTTACGAAGCGGTCTATGTTAGCGTCATCAAGCGGCGCGTCCACTTCATCCAATATACAGAACGGAGACGGTTTAACCTGGTAAATAGCAAAAAGAAGAGCAATCGCAGTCAAAGTTTTCTCTCCTCCCGAAAGCAGGTCAATTAGCTGGGGCCGCTTGCCTCTGGGCTTAGCTATTATATCTATCTTTGCGTCAAGCGGGTCAGGATTATCAGGGTCAATTACAAGCCTAAGGTCGGCTTCGTCTCCTTCCTGGAAAAGCTCGGCGAATATCGCCCTGAAGTTGGACTTTATAAGCTCAAATGTCTCAGCAAATTTTTGCTGCGCTGATTTGTTAATTTCTTCTATCAGGTTCATCAGGTCTTCTTCAGCCCTTACAAGGTCGTTTCTTTCCTCAACCATGCGTTCCAGTTCCTGCTTCTCCTGCTCATAAATCCCCAATTCCATTTGCCCGGAGCCGCCAAGTTGTCTTAAGCGGTTGCGCATCCTGTCAATTTCGGCTTTTGACTGGATGAAATCAAAGATCCCTGTGTTTTCAAGACTTGTGTACTCTATTTCAACGTCGTATTCCTCGCGGATGCGGTCTTTATGCTCTTTTATTTCAATCCGGTCTTTTGTGAGCTGCATTTCATTCTGGTGAATGAAGCTTATAATGCTATCCCTGTTCTCCCTCAGCGTACGCTGTTCGTGCTCAACTTTGTCGACGAGTTTTTTCTTAACCTCGTATTTAGTTGTAACCAGCGTAAGATCCGTTTCGATCGATGACTTTTCAAATTCAATAGCGGCCAGGTCTGCGCGCAAGCCTGATTGTTTTCCGTCTTCGCCGGCGAACTCAAGTTCTGCCCGCAGAACCTCTATTTCCTGCATGTAACCGCCGGTTTCATTTACGCGCGAATCGATCGTGCTTCGTCTCATCAGCACATTTTCATCGGTCCTTATCAGTTCGTTTTCGCAGTTTGTCTGTTCAGCTCTAACCCTGGCCGATTCAATGCTGAAAGTATTGTATTCTTCCCGCTTAATTGTAAGGTCATCCGCAAGGTTTTCAAGCTCTGTTGTAAAATGCTCAAGCTCTTTTTCGCGCTGGTAACGCTCATTTTCAGCCTTTTCAACCTGTGAAATAAGCGAGTCCAGTGAGACCTTTAGTTCGTTTGTAGAATCGCTAACTGTTTCATTCTCCCTGTTATTGGCTTCAATGAGAGAATTTACCTGGGATTTTTTATAATTAACCTGTGAAATATTGTTCTCAAGCGACTGAACCCCCGCCCGCATTTTTGATATCTCATCCTGCATCGACTCTATGTCGATATCGCGGAACCTTCGCTGCAGGTCCTCAAGGCGGAATTTTTCCTGCTCAATAGTTATTTCAAACGCTTTTTGACGCGACTTAAGGTCAGTTATGAATTTATCCCTTCCTATTTTTAACGATTCTTCGTTGGTTTTACCGCCTGCCCTTATAAAACTGCTTGTAACAATATCGCCGTCAAGCGTGATGAACTTTATGAAGTTATCGCGCGAGAGCCTTTTGGCGACATCAAAGCTTTCGACTATTATATATTCGTCAAGAAGGTACCTGTAAAGCAGCCAGTATTCATCGGGGCACTTAATAAATCTATCTGCCCAGCCATAAACACCGGGTTGGCTCAATATTTCGGGGAACTCATCCTGGAAAATGTTAAAAGTAGTATTGTAAAGCGTATCTTTTATGATGAACGTTACCTTTCCTTTTTGTTCGCCCGCAAGAACGCTTATCTGCTTTTCAGCGTCGTTCAGCGAGTCAACAATAAGGTAGTTCGATATCTCACCAAGCGCGGTCTCTATTGCAATTTTGAACTTATCTTCAACTTCAAGCTTGTCGATTATGACCTTGACCGAATCCTCGCCCTTTTCTTTCACAAGAAAACGGATTCCTTCGGAATAATCGTCATAATTTTCCATGAAATTCTTCTGCATCTCGATCTTTTGCTGCAGTTTTTCGGACTCAAGCGTTCTGTAAATTATTTCTTTTTCAAGCGTATTAATTTCTTCTGCAAGCGAGTCCTTAATCTTCTTCTGCGCCGTATACCTGTGTTCAAGATTTTCAAGCTCCCGCCTCAGTTCCGAAAGCGCGGTATCAGCTTTTTTTATTTCGCGGTCGAATTCCGATATCTTGTTTATGCTTACAATGTTCTCATCTGCAAGCCTGCTGCAGCGTTCAAGCTGGTCCTCCAGCCGTTTCTTGGTAAGCTCATATTCATTTCTTTTTTCCAGCAGGTTTTTGGATATTACAGAATGTTTGTGGGCGAGGTCCTTAAGCTCTTCCTTGCTTAACTTTACTTTGCTCTCCGTTTCGTCAACTGTTCTCTTTTGGGTCCGCTGCGATTCTTCAAGTATTGCGGCCGTATTTTTCAATACCTTTATTCTCTCTGTAATTTCCTGTTTTGACCCGGTAAGCTTTTCTATCTGCTCTTCAAGCTCAATTTTTTCTTTCGAAAATCTCTCAATATTCTCCTGCAAATGGCTTATCCTCTGTTCCGCCATAGATATAGAAGACTGAACAGAGCTTATCTTAAGGTTTATATTATTGAACCTGTCCCTGGTTTCATTCAGCTTAGTTTCAGTAATAGAGAGTTCCTGTTTATACTTATCAATAATAGCCTCGTTCTCATTCAGTTTAGCCTGCAGGCTTTCTCTCTCGTTTTCTTTATCCTTAAGATTTGATTCGGTCTGTTTAGTATCGTCAATTAACTTTGAATACTTACGCTGGTGGTAATCTATTTCAAGAACCTTAAGCCGTTCGCTTATTTCTTTTGCCTCCTGCTGCTTCTGGGCAATCCTCTCGTAGGCGTTAACGGTTCTCTGGCGGTTGCGGATCTCAATATTCGCCTCGGTAAGGTTTTCTTTTGCGACTTCCAGCTTATATAAAGCTTCGCGCCGTCTTTCCTTATACTTTGTTATGCCTGCCGCTTCTTCAAAGAGCTTTCTTCTATCCTGGGTGCGGTGAGATAGTATTTCGTTCACCATCTTAAGCTCGATAACAGAATAGGCATCCGAGCCCATTCCAGTATCCATGAACAGAGCCGTAATATCTTTCAGGCGGCAAACGGTTCCGTTAAGCAGGTACGCGCTCGTACCGTCTCTGAAACAGCGCCTCGTAATTTTTATTTCTGAATATTCTGACGGAAGGATACCTTTTGTATTTTCAATGGTAAGCGAAACTTCGGCGTAACCAAGGGCTTTACGCTCGTTTGTACCGTTAAAGATGACGTTCTCCATTGTAGAGCTTCTGAGCACGCTGGCCTTTTGCTCGCCTATTACCCATCTTACGGCGTCCACGATGTTGGTTTTGCCGCAGCCGTTGGGCCCTGACGATCGAAGTGACGCCTGAGTCAAAATCTATAACAACTTTGTCTGCAAACGACTTAAAACCGAATATTTCTAATTTATTGAGATACAACTTCGCGCGTGATCTTCATTAACTTATAGTGAATATAACGTCAGCTGTTCTTCAGAAACGACATCACCAAACTAAAATAATCGGCAATATGCTTTGAGCTTTGCATATAGTAGAACACAGCTCCATATACCAGCAGGGCGGTTATTATGCCGTAAGTATAAGACTTTAAAAAGAATGTATCAAAGACAATATAAGCGCCTTTCAAAATCCTGTAAAACGATAGTATATAAAGAAACGCCGCGGCGCCAATGCCGATAACCACAAAATCAGGATTGATATACAACACTCTCAAGTAAAAAGCGCCTGCAGCCAGAAGAATAATTGTCGGAAGCAAACCCCAAATAGTAACTGTGTAAACAGTATTGAACCCGACCCTGAATTTTATTGTGAGCGAAAACAGCCATATAACAACCGCGAGCAGAAATATCTTTACAAAAGCCAGCGCAGAAAGCAGCAGGCACAGCTTAAGAGGATTGGTCATAAAGCTATCGAGCCATATTTTGGCTGTATCAGACGAAACCATCAGCGTCAGCATCATATCAAAAAGCTGCGAGTCTTTCCAGTAATACAGTATGTTTGCAAAGAACAAACCGTTGCCCACCGCAAGTATTACCGCGAGCAAAATATTCTGAAACGGCGGAATAAGGTGCTGTTCCCTTACGTCGCTGAAGAAAATGAACGGCCTGAAAAGGGCGCGGCTTACGTTTTCCCTGAAACGCCTTACGCCGTTTGCCATGTAGATAAATAATATGAAAAAAAACAATCCTATGAAAACAAAGACTATGGGGGCCTCCCTGGCATATGAACCGATATTCAGGTTCGGGATGTCTTCTTCCATGAAATGTTTCCTTAGAATTGTCGCCGGAGACCTGATATCCCTGTTAAAACTGTACAATCCCGAGGTCCGCATATACTGATTATTAAAATCAAAATTCTTCAGGTTTGGCGAGTCAGAGTTCCAGTCGGCATAAGCGGTATAGAAACTTCCCAGGAAATTTGAGCTCTTTAATATTTTGAACAGATCGACAATATATTTTGATTCTGCTTCTAAAGAAGAAGGGTCGCTGTAGCCCGAATTGTTGTTGGGGTTAACTATCTTCCCGTAATTTGAGATAAATATCTTTTCCTTTTTTAACTTGCTGTCGGAAACGATATCTTTAAGGACCTTCAGGTCGTTGTCATAGAAATTTAGCCCCGTCATATCGACGGTTTCCCTGCATATATCGTTCTGGTAAATCTGGGTTGAATAATATCTCAGCCGGGTATCCAGCTTCCGGCATAAGTCTGAAAGCCGTGTAAGGTACGCTTTTGTTTTATCGCTGGTAACGTCAATATCGTTTCCCAAACCATAAGCAAATATGCAGGGGTTGTTTTTATGCTGAAGAACCATTTCGTTCAGCTGGTTCTCGGCAAGCGACCTGAAGTTCTCAGTATTGATGATCTGTGACGGCGCGTTCATGACCGGCAGCTCTTCAAGCACGAGTATGCCGTACCTGTTGCACAGGTTAACCAGGTAAGGGCTTGCCGGCCTTCCCCAGACTTTTATAAAATTGCACCCAAGCGATTTAAAGTTTCTTACGTCCCGTTCAACTTCTTCATAAGTGGCGCTAATGCCGCCGCCGGGGAACTCCTCAACATAATTAACGCCTTTAAACTTGATCTCAGAACGGTTAATGATAAATGAATTTGCGCGCTGAGTGAATTCATACAGCCCGAAATCGCATTTGTAAACGTCTACCACATTCTGGCCCGAAGAAATTGTAACGCGCATAGTGTAAAGATAAGGGTAGTCAGGCGACCAGAAAAACGGGCTGTTAAAACCAAACTTATTTTCCACCTGTATAGTCGAATTCCCGGTGATGCTGAAGCTTGCGTCGCTGCTGGAAGCTTTTACGTTGCCGGCGGTATCTATCAGTTCCGTTTTTACGGTGAATTTTTTCTCATCCAGGCCGAATGATTTAAGATTAGTTAAGTCCGCGGCTGAAATTGTGACCGTGTTTTTGAGGTCGGCGTTGAAATTTATGTCAATTTCCGAACTCATATTTACGCTTTTTACATATACCTTTGGTACCGCAAGTATATATATATCGCGGTATATACCGCCGTAGTTTTTCGGTAAGTTGGAAGAGCTCTTTAATGGCAGCGTTCTTGAATAGTCCAGCGAGTTATCGGTCACGATTTCAATGATGTTCCCGGTACCTTTGATAATTCCTTCCTGGATAGAAGAAGAGAATGATGTGAAGCCGCCCTCGTGCTTCACTATGAACCTGCCGTTTATGGTCACTTCGCACTGGTAATTAATTCCGTCGCAGAACAGGACATAATTATACGAATCGGCATTTTCTATATTTGCGTCAAACGAACGTGAACAAGTCAACTTGCCCCTGAAATCATAGCAAAACGGAACCTGCACAACTGTGTTTATTTGCCGGTCCGGTGAGGAAACGTTCCATTTACCGTCCAGATTTATGAGCTTCCGCTCATCGCTTACGAGGTTTTTTAAGAAACTTTCGGGTATAACTGAGGAGTTTCTTGAAAGTAGCTGCGGCTGCGCGAAAAATTGCGACAAAGGCGCCAGCAATAGTAATAGAACTATAATACTAAATGCAGAAGTCTTAAGCCTCAATAAAATCGCGTAAAATTAATTAGTAAAAATGATTAAAAATCTTACAAATATACAAATAAATGAAAGGAAAGGAAATAGAATATTAAGTTTTTTGAGGATTTTAAACAAATGAAACTACGTCAAAAACTTTGCTCTTTCTGCATCAGTTGGCGCCCTGCAGGCATCTCTTTTACCGAACCATTTATAACGGTACTTTGCAATTAAGTTGTATGCGATATTTCTAATAAATGGAGGGATGATTATAAATATATAAGATAACTTCCATAATCCTCCTAACTCTTTTGCAATTCTTAACGCCCCGGTTGTTTTCGTATAATATCTATCTCCATCAATTAAAATTATCGTTAATATTCTATCCGGGTTTAATCCAAATTTCGTTTGCAGCTCTGTTCCGGCCTCCGACTGCAGGGCTGCAAATCTGAATCTGTCTTTGTTATCCCTGTCCATTATAAAATTTACCGTAGCGTTGCAAAAATTACATACGCCGTCAAATAGGACAATCAGATGCGGGTTAGTTGTTTCCAATCAGCTTTCTGTAGTATATCCATTCTTTAAGAGGTTTTGCGCCAAGTTTATCGTAAAAGTTAATTGCATTAACGTTCCAGTCAAGAACGCACCATTCCATTCGGGCGCATTTTGCGCTTTTCGCAATTCTTACCATTTCTTTGAAGAATAATTTACCCACTCCAAACCTCCGCATGCTTTCGGTGACAAATATGTCTTCAAGATACAATGTTTTTCTTGCTTTGAAAGATGAGTAAGTAAAGAAATAAAACGCGTAGCCGGCTATTCCTCCCGCGGTTTCGGCAAGCAGCACAAAGAAAAGCGGGTTTCTGCCGAATGCATCGTTTATTAGTCTCTTCTTTGCAGATATGGAGGGCGGAGCAAGCTTTTCAAATTTTACCAGCTCGTTTATTAACCGGATGATTTCTTTTGAATCGGGCTTCTTCGCTCTGCGTATTTTTATCTTCATATACTAATTTTGAATTTGATAATCAGATAAATTATCTAATTTTTTGATTATTTGAAATTCAAAATGAAAAAGGGGACGGTTTACGCCGTCCCCAAGTTACACTGGTTTTAGGTTTATGATGAGAAGCTTTTTTACTGGCTTTCGTACTTAGATAAATTTATTACCTTGCTGGTTAAACCCAATTGCGGGATTCCCATTATCTGGTTGCTTTGTACAACAGTTCCGAGTATTAAATTATCAGAAGTATTTTTCTTGTAGTTTACAACCCATAGGTCCGCCGGGAAACCGGTTAAACCTGTAATAAATGGAGGCAGGTTTAACGTGCCAGCCGCGGGAATCAAAAACATGTTGATTGTTTGATTTGACCCGCTGGAAAAGAAATTTGACCCGTTTTCTAAGCTTGTATCAGGAGTAAAATTATTATCGAACTTAATGATCGGACTTGTTGAGTTCGCAAGCCCTAATGATACGTCGCTATCAATTAAGGTGGCTGATGTTGTAGTTATGTTTACGTTTGCGTTTGTCAGAAGCGTCAACGCGCCGGAAACAATATTTTTGGCCGATGTATCCTGTATCAGGCCGATAATTTCGCTGATACTGAAAAATGAAGTAAGCTCAATACATCCGCTTGCACCCAGCCCGGGATCAGGCGTATAGACTCTCAGGTTTGCCGTGTCGCTGGGTACCCTGTAAATATAAAGCCATGTTCCTATCTGGCTTGGATCGGTAATTGCGCTGTAAACTGAAATATCTGTTTTTCCGTCTGACTTAACATTCTTTCCAAAAATTAAAACTAATTTAGAACCCGGGAAATCTCTAGATGATTTTGCGTTGGCAGAATCCAAACGCTGTTTAGCAGATACTTCATTACTGAAAATTTGCGTGATCGGGTTATCGGTACCGCAGGATGTGTAGAATAATGCGGTTGAAGCCAGAATACCAAGTATAATGAACAATTTAAACGTTTTAGACATAATTTCCTTTTTTATTTTGTATACTAATATAACTTTTTTATAGATGATTTGGTTCTGAAAAAGGCGGTAGTTTTGTAATTTTTTGTATATGAAAATCTTTCATTAAATAATGTTCCCTTATAGCTTTTTCAAAATAGCGGAAGCATTGGGCGATTTGATTACCGTTTAGTGAATGATGCATAAATTTTTGGTTTGAAATTTCGGAAATAAAATTATAAATTTAAAACAGATAGGTGAGGATTCGCCTAATCACAAATTAAAATAATTCTCTGCGAGAACGCAGAAGAAAGGAAAAATTGTTATGTAACAGAAACTTATTTTTAGCCCAAGAATCTCAAGAAAATTCCCAGACCCACTTAATTCCAGGACCGATGGCAATAGATGTAATATAGAGCACCATATGCTTCTATGTAACGTTAAATCTATCCCTGATGGAATTCCAACTGATCCCAATCCAAGAGATCAAAATACAGATCGTGCTATATATAAAGAAATAAAGGAAAGTTTGTTGAATTCTGGAGATTTAACTTTTCACCTTAAAAATAAAGGGATTACCATAATTGCTTCTGATGTATCATACGATGAATCGAAGAAAGCATACACTGTTTTGTTTAATAAAGGTGATGGGATTGTAGATGGTGGTCATACATACCGGATATTATTAGAAAATATGCTAGACGCGCCGGATGATCAATATGTAAAAATCGAAATTTTGACAGGTATTGAGGATGATATGCTTGTAGATATTGCAAGAGGTTTGAATACTGCGGTACAGGTTACAAGAATGAGCCTCGCAAATTTGGATGAAAAGTTTGAATGGATAAAAAAAATATTGAAAGGCGAGATTTACGAAAAGGAAATATCATATAAGGAAAATGAAGAAGGTGAATTCACAATAAGAGAAATCATAGGATTGCTGACGCTCTTTAACATTGATCTTTTCCCAGATGGCAAAGAACATCCTAAGGTAGCATACATAAGTAAGGAAGAATGTTTGAAAAGGTACATAGCGAGCCAGAAAAGTTATGAGAAAATCGAACCTATTTTGAAGGATATACTTGAACTATACGATTATATACAACTAAAAAGTCACACACTCTACAATAATAAGTACAACGGTAAAGGGAGAAAGCTAGCGTTTTATCAGGACAGAAAGAGGGGAAAATACAAATTTATTTTCACTGGTCAGGAATCCAAATTTAGACTATTTGACGGTGCCTTATATCCTATCCTTGGAGCCTTCCGTGCGGTGGTTGAACAGGATGAGCGTACCGGAAAGTACAGGTGGCGTCTCAGATCATTTGCAAAAATAAAAAAACTATTTGACGAAGTTGGAGCAGATTTGATTAATGTAACCAGAAACACAAGTGACAATAGGGGAAAAAACCCGAATGCGATTGGGAAAGATGAATCTAACTGGGACAATTTATATAAAACAGTATATTTAGCTTATTTGGAAAGAATAGTCAACCAAGGCAGATAAAATTACAGGTAAGGCGAGACTCATATTAATGTTTCTCGCCTTATTCTAAAACGTTCAGGTATGCTTCAGTAATGTATTCAAAACAAATTACCCCCTTGTGTTTATATTTGTCGAATATGTTTTTCAGATCTTCCAGCATCGGCAAATAATTTGGGTTATCTTCATTAGGCGCATAAGATGAAGAAAGCAATCTTCCTTTGAATCCTTCAAAATTGAATACCTGTTTGTTATCGATATTTACCTGCTCAAAATTATCGTCAAACAAAATGCGCAATCCTTCTTTGCCGATATTTTGAAGCCCGACTTCTTTATAATCAGTTCCGTATTTCAACAATAGGTTTTCGTACTCTTCCTGGAAAGGGGAGTCGCCGCGTTTTCGTTTGTTCCAAATTAAGACTACATATCCGCCGGGTTTCAGAATTCTTTTGAATTCAGTTTTTGCCTTATCAACATCAAACCAGTGGAAAGCTTGTCCGGCAATAATCAAATCAACGCTTCCGTCTTTCAAACTTGTTTCTTCAGCCGTTGCATTCATGCTTATGAATTTCGGGTTGTCTTTAAAAATATTCTGAGCCGCCTCTCTCATTTCAGCGTTTGGTTCAATGCCATAGACCATGTTTCTGTTTTCGAGAAACAACTCACTCGAAATCCCTGTGCCGGAGCCGATATCGGCTATAACGGAATTATCTTTCAGTATATTCTTCGATTTGAGATAGTCTATAACCGCAATGGGATAATGCGGGCGGTACTTTACATAATTTCCGACGCGGTCCGAGAATCGTGATTTTGAATTTAATTCCATTCTTGTTATTTCCTGTTAAGAGTCAATTTAAAAATTTATATTACTTTTTAATATTCAAATATTTTTGTATTTATGGCTGACAATTCCCAAATACGCGTACGTTTTGCCCCTTCTCCGACCGGCTATCTGCATATTGGCAGTCTAAGGACTGCTTTGTTCAATTACCTGTTTGCTAAACACAATGGCGGTAAATTCATATTAAGAATAGAAGATACCGACCAGAGCCGTAAAGTCGAAGACGCCGTTGAGAATTTGATAAAAGTCCTGAATGAAATGGGATTGCATTATGACGAAGGCCCTGAAGTTGGCGGCAAATTCGGCCCGTATTTTCAATCCGAACGGCTGGAAATATACCAGAGATATTGCGATGAACTTATCACAAACAAGCACGCTTACTATGCGTTTGAAACTGAACAGGAACTTGACGAGATGCGTAAAATTCAGCAATCAATGGGTAAACAGACCATGTATGACAGGCGCGCAAGGAATCTTACTGAAAACGAGGTAAAAGAAAAACTGGATTCAGGGATTCCGGGAGTTGTACGACTCAAAGTGCCGCTTAACACGGAAATCAGGTTTGACGATATGATCCGCGGCACGGTAAAGATAGAAACGAATCTTATTGATGACCAGGTTTTATTAAAAAGCGATGGTTATCCTACATATCACTTAGCAAATGTAATTGATGACCACCTTATGAATATTTCGCATATTATTCGCGGGGAGGAATGGCTTACTTCAGTTCCTAAACATATAATATTATATAATGCGTTTGGGTGGGAAGTTCCGCAAATGGCGCATGTTCCGCTGATTCTGAATCCTGATAAAACCAAGCTGAGTAAAAGACAGGGCGATGTGGCTACGGAAGATTACCTCAAAAAAGGATATCTGAAAGAAGCCCTGATCAATTTTATCGCGCTGCTTGGATGGAACCCGGGTGAAGGCGAGAACAGGGAGATATTTTCGCTGACTGAACTTGTAAAGCTGTTTAATATTGAAAAGGTCCATTCGTCCGGCGCGGTATTTAACGTTGAAAAACTAAACTGGATGAATGCGGAGTATATTAAGAATTACGATCAGGATAAACTGACTGAACTGTGCGTTCCTTATTTTAGAAACGCAGGTTATGACCTGACTGATTCCGCTAAAACAAAGCGAGTGGTGGGCGCAATCAGAAATTACATCAACAAGCTTGATGAAGCTGCAGAGCATGCAGAAATATTTTTTGAAACGAATTTTACTTTATCCGGCGAGCAGAAAACAATTATCGAGAGTGAATCATCGCGGAAAGTTATTGGCTTGCTCGTATTGAAACTGGTATCCGCCGGTGAAATAACCACGGATAGTTTTAAGCTCTTATTAAGCGAGATCCAGAAAGAAACGGGAATCAAAGGAAAGAATTTATTTCAGCCAATAAGACTTGCTTTATCAGGCGAGGGGCACGGACCAGAACTTGGAATAATAGCTTACGTGCTGGGCAAAGAGGAAGCCCTCCACAGACTAAAAAAGCTGTATTGAGCTCACTTCAAACACCGACAACGCCTGAGATGTTTATAAAATCTTTTATGGCGCTGTCTTAAAACCGTAATTGACCGAAGACCAATTAACGCTGCTGCCTGAAGTGGCTCCAACATTCCAATAATACCAGGCGCCCGGCAAAAGATGGTTTGACGCCGGCAAAGTATAAGATGAGTCAGTTACATTACATGAGTATATAACGTGGGTCAAACTTTGGTCTGTGCCGATCTCAAGTTTATCGGCGGCGCCGCTCCATTTGAAAGTCGGCGTGATTGAAACTGTCGAGTCATTATTTGCAGGCGATACAAGAGTTGGCCGTGTTACTGAAACTGCTTTGCTGTCAGTGGAAGAGTCGCAGCCGTTTAAAAAAATAAACCCCAGAGATACAAATAAAATAATTGTAAAAATGTGACGCTTCATTTTGAAAACCTTCTCCCTTTAATTACTTACACATGTAAATTAATTAACAAAAATATAAAGTCAAGGTCACACAGAGATATCTTAAGTAACTGAAATATCTAGTATATAAGGTGATAGACAGGTTATTTTTGTAGCTTAAACATCTACAAATTAAATAACTTCTTATTTTTGACGATTTTTGGAGGAGAAATTAATGGTAAAAAGGAGGGAATCAGATCCTCTTCGGAAGTCATTTCGAATTTTTTTGAACGGGATTTCAGCGGGCCGGGGCGCTACCTTGAACCGTGAATTGTATGCCCGGATATTCTTTTTGCGTGGCCCCTGAATATGCTTCTTGTCAAAACAACAAGCAATATAGTCAATAATATAAAGTACAACATTTGTTTACTCCTGATCTTTTATAACAATAAATCTCACATTAGAAACGCGGAGAAAAATCTATCAATTAAATCGGATTGTCGTTCACTCTCAATACAAATATAACATACGGCATTGAGCTCTTTGATGAAGAAATTTTTGCATGAATAAAAGTGTTTATAAAATCACTTTAGAGAAATGGTGGCATGCCATTTGATTAATTTTAAAAATTATCAATCTTCAAATATCCTGAAGATGCAGCATGTATAATTGGAGCGTCGCTTATACTAATATTGGATGAATGAATTTGCAAACATTTCTTTAAACTTTGCCCCGAAAAGTATGGGGAAAATCTCCCCTTCGATGCCAAGTCTTCACTGCAATTAAAGGCTTCAAATAGACAAGGGTCAATATTCCCCAGTGATCCGATATCTCCACAAGGCGAACTAGCATTTGGTTGAAATGAACAGATTCTCGCTATCTATAGCTTGCGCGGGGAATGGCTTCCATATCATACAAAATGATTTTCATTACGTCATGCAACGCGATATAATTTGTATTATTGCCAACGGTAAGCAAAGTGTGATATTTAGACTTTATCAACACGCTCATTCAGGAAGAAGCGCTAATATCGCCGCCCTGTCCGCCGCTAATACGGAAACTGCCTTTTGAATTAGTTTTGGAACCGTATATGGTTGTTGTAACTGTATGGGAAAATCTAGGCGCGCGAATTAAGGCTCTATGAAAAATTTGGAGCTGCCTCTTCCGATGTATGCACTTCCGCTCAGTGAACTTTCGATGGTTCTGGCATGTTCAGTTCGTCGCCTTAAATTGAAACCTCATTTAGTTGATAGAACAAAGTATTCGGACGTGAGATTCTCTTTTTGGATCTTTGCTGGTGCGAAACAGTTGAAATTATTTTGACGAAAAAGATGGCGCTGACCGAGGGAACAATATTTTGTCATAACAATTTTACCCAGGCTTTTCCATTTGATTTTATTTCCTTTATCTCATTTCGTCATTTTATCACACCTTGTCTCTATTTTTGAGATTAGAAACAATAATGAACATAACTATACTTTCTAAACATTGTTAATTGAATAGTTTATTGTTGATGATTTGGAAATTACGGAAAAGACAGCTGTTGTCAGTTAACTAAAATTACTAACCTTTTTAGGAGATTACCTAACAATAATTACATCACGATAATCGTTAAAATGAATAACAAATCTTCAAATTCGTTCATAATCATCAATTTTCTAATCGCTTTTAGTACCGTGATAGTACTATTTTACGTCTGATACCTGATATCAACTATAGTCAAATTGAACATAATTCATCAAATTAGTATCGTAAGAAATGGAACACTTTAATAGGTCACGAATTCTCAAAACTAATTGTATAAATAGGTAAATATTTAAAATGAAGAAGTTTATCTTAACTATTTCGCTGTTGTTGATGATAGGAAGCGCCAGATCACAATGGATTTCAACCTATTCGGGTTCAAACATTGGCGATAACAGCGTTTTTAATGAAAAAGGAGCGGCAATTTGCGCTGACAATTCAGGAAATTGTTACATAACGGGATATACAATAGGACAGGGAACCGGTTATGACATCTTAACTATCAAGTTTAACAGTAGTGGCGATACACTATGGGAAAGAACTTATAACGGAACCGGCAATCAAGACGACCGGGGATTTGGAATAGCGGTTGATAATTCCGGAAATGTGTATGTGGCTGGAACCGCAAGCTTTACAGGAACATCAAATGATATAGTTTTGCTTAAATACAATTCCTCAGGCGTATTGAAATGGACCAGTTCTTATTCCGGCTCAACTCATCATGCCGATGATGAAGGGCTGGCATTGGCTTTGGATCCCGGCGGTTATATTTATGTTACTGGGTATTGCACAGATAATGATAATTCCCTGAACATGGTCACATTAAAATTTAAAAATAATGGGAATTTGATGTGGTCAAAATTAGAAAAGGGAACACGAAATCAGGATTGTGAAGGATTTGGAATCGCTGTGGATCATTTAGGAAATATTGATGTGACTGGTTATACTACTGCCAGGACAGGAGCAGACGTGCTTTTGGTTCAATACAGATCGAATGGCACGAAAAACTGGTCACGCACTTACAATAATCCGGCTGCAAATTCAGATGACAAGGCATTTGGAATAGCTGTGGATGCGGCAGATAATATAATTATATCAGGCTACACAACAAACGCCACAAGAAGTAATACCGACTGTTTGACAATAAAATACAGTTCTCAGGGAAATTTTCAGTGGTTGAAGACATATAATGGAGGAGCCGGTAAAAATGACAGAGCGCTGGGAATAGCTGTAGATACAGACGGTTCAATATATATTGCAGGTTATGCCGCAAGCGTAGCGAACGGAAACGATTATGTTACTATAAAATATACGCCGTCAGGAACCCAGAGCTGGGTTTCACTTTACGATGGCCCGGTCCATGGCGATGATAGGGCTAATGCGATCTCAGTTATTCACAATGCCTCCGGAAACACAACAGGTATTGCTGTAACCGGACAAAGCTGGGGCATATCAAATAATTATGATTACGCAACCGTTAGATATTCAAACATAAACGGAAACCAGCTTCAGGTTTCAAGATATGAATACACAATAGCTACAAATGACATAGCTACAAGCGTTGCAACATGGAATAATAACATATATGTGACGGGATACAGCGAATCCAATTCAGGAACAGTTAACGGAAATCAGCTTTCTGTTATTTCAACCTTGGAATTGAATTGGAGCGAAGCCGCTGAAACTCTCACTAAAGACCTTATACCTGACAAGTTCTGTTTATATCAAAATTATCCAAACCCGTTTAATCCAAGCACAAATATCACATTCGATTTGCCGACAGAATCGACGGTTAAGCTGGTTGTTTACGATCTGACGGGAAGACAGGTGAGCGTTCTGGTCGACGGTTATTTGAAACCCGGTTCTCATGTAATATCATTTACAGGTTCCAACCTTTCTTCAGGAATATATATTTATGAACTGACGGCGGCCGGATTCAGAGATGTCAGGAAAATGTCGCTAATTAAGTAGCGCCGGGGATATAGATCTAATTCAATAGACGCATGGAAATAAAAGAAATCATAAAAGACTGCAGTAATAACTTCGAAAAGGTCGATCTTCTGGTCAATTACGCCAACGGCGAGTCCAGAATAAGGCCTGAGAGATCTATTGATATTCTCAGAGAAGCTATCTCTATCAGTAAGTCTGTTGATTATAAAGCCGGCCGGGCCAGGGCGAAACTCTGTGAAGGAATTTGCCAGAGGCAGCTTTCAAATTTTGACGCCGCGGTTGAAAGTTTTAATGAATCGTTAAAGATTTTTAAGGAAATATCCGATATCAACGGCGAAATCAGGACTTTAAACTCAATCGGGAATGTATATTACAGCCTTAGCGATTACAACAATGCTATCGGTTATTTTGATTCATGTGTTGAAAAGCTCCAGGTGACAGGCGATAGGGCGTATCTTGCCATCGTTTATTCAAACATCGGGCTTGTTTACCAGGAAATGAATAATCTTTCGAGCGCTTTGGCCAGCTACTACGAGGCGCTAAATATCTACTCTGAGCTCAATAAAGCAATACCTCATTCATTATATAATAACATAGGAATCGTTTACCAGGAAATTGGAGATTGCGGAACTTCAGTGCAATACTTCAGAAAAGCTCTTGAGCTTGAAGAGCAGGAAGGCAATCTTATTTTCCAGTGCTCTTCTCTGGGCAATATGGGGATAAGTTATATTAAGAGCGGCAATCACCTTAACGGCGTTACATATCTTGGAGAAGCGCTTATTATTGCGAAGCTGACAGGGAACAGGCAGACCGAGGCCAGCATTTATAATCATCTTGGAAATGCCTACAAAGTCATGAAGTCTTATCCTCTAGCGGTCGATTATAAGCTGAAGGCCTTGAGGCACGACAAAGAGATTGGCGATAGAAGTTCTGTCGCAGGGACCCTATGCCAGCTGGGGAAAATTTATTTTGAACTGAATGACCATAAGGCGTCAAAAGCCTCTTATTTGGAATCTCTTGAAATTGTCAAGGAAATATCTGATACAATAAATGAGGTGAACATCTACATAGGGCTTGCAGAACTTTATAACAAGTTAGGCAAAATTGATAAACTGGAATACTATTTAGACAAGGCTGAGAAGTTATCCATATCCAGGAACGCCGATAAGGAACTGATGAAGATACATACTATGTACAATGATTGTTACAGGAATTGCGGCCAATTTGAAAAGGCTGCTTACCATCTCGAGCAGAGCAGGATATATTCCAGAAAAATGCTTGAATTTGACGAGGAGAAAAAAATAAGAAATATACTTCTCGGAAAGATTTTTAACGACGAAGAGTTAACAAAAGACGAAAGGAATTTTACAGATTCTGACCCCCAGAGCTCTTCCGCCCGTAATCGCAAGACGACGGGCGTTAGAGCGTAGTAACAGACACACATAATCTCCCCCCCCTCCTCAATGATGAATGATAAAGGCAGGTTTCCCAAAACCTGCCTTTTCTTTTTGACCCCGGAAATCTTGCTATATATGCTTTTGGGGCCCTAATTGGATTTGCAGTTATTTGCCTGACTGTTTTTCAAGACTCTTCAGCAATTTTTGGGCATTCTGATCTCCTGGATTCAATTCAATGGCCTTCTTAATATAGAATATTGCTTTTTCATAGTCTTTTTTTCTTTGGTAAATTATAGAGAGATTGCCGTAAGCAGAGCTGTTTGATGGTTCAATCGCCAGCGTCCTGTTAAAACACTCTTCAGCGTCGTCATTTTTACCCGCCCCAAGGTATGCGTTTCCAAGGTTAAAATATGCGAGAGTCAGCATTGGATTATAATGTGTTGCCAGGCTGTAATAAACGATACTCGAATCCATATTCCTGATCTTATAATACAGGTTTCCTAAATTATTGTATACTGCCGGTTCGATAGGATATAATCTTATCGATTTAAGATATGCCTCAACCGCATCGCCGTAATTGCCTGATTCAGCGCATGCATTTCCAAGATAATTAAAGGCGGCTGGATTATTCGGGTATGTTGAATTTACGGCCGAATATTCGTTTATGGCTCCCTGGAATTTTCCTTCTTTCTCATAAGTTTCGGCCAGGCCGAGGCGCCCCTTCGAATCGCCGGGAAACCGATTCACATAATTTTTTAATAATTCTTCCGCTTCATTCCATTTACCAAGATCAAGCGATGCGATACCAAGATAATAGCCGGCTTCAGGGTTATGCTCCGGATCGTCCATCGCGTCCTTTATTATGTTATATGCATTTTGTATTAACTCCCTGTTATTTTTTTCACGCTCCCACAGCAATACATATGCAATTCCTGAATTGCCGGCTTGGTTTCCGCCTCTATATGCGTAAAAATCACGAAGGCGGATATTTCCGGCCTGCGAATTGTTCATTGCGGTTCCGTTTGCATCAAGCGGGGCGGGTTTTTTCCTGATCCAATGGTCTGTGAAATTTACGTGAGGAATATCCGTTACGCCGCCCTGCAGCATGTGGCATTTAACGCAATTGCTTTTTGGTGCGTGGTCGGTTGACCTGTCAGCCTGCGATAATTTAGCCGCATCATGGCATGAGAGGCACTTGTCGTTAAAGATCTGCGTTGGAACATCTTCCACCGGGATGTGCGGGTCGTGACAGGTCATACATACTATCCTCCCCCCGCTTTTTATGAAACACTCGCTCATTACCAGCCTTGCTGTATGGCTTGCTATAGTAAATTCGCCTTCCTTAACGCTGTCTTTTAAATAAACCGTCTTTACTCTGTTCAAAAGCATCCCCGGAAAATAATCATCGGGAGATTTACCCGTTTTGAACACGCTCTGCTCGCCCTGAAGATGACACTGCGAACAAACATCCATCTTCAAATCGTCTGTTAAATGGGCCGGATTTACAATTGTCCTGTCAATGAAATTCTTTGGGTCGGCAACATACCCGGAATCTTTCATAATTTCGTTATGATGTTTCACGTGCAGCTCCCCCGGCCCGTGGCAGCTCTCGCAGCCTATTCCCTCAGGAACAGGGGGTTCATACTTGCTATCGGTGTTCTCCAGCAGGCGAGAGCGTGAATTGTGGCAACTCATGCATTCCTTCAGTATTGGCCTTGTGAAACGGAGTTTGTAAATTTTGAATCCTGGGCTCAAGTCCCACTTTCTGTTCAGAACGTACCACGTAACCGGCATCTCGCTCAGATATCCGTTGACGCTCGTGATGTAACTCCTGGTGTGCATTCCGGAGCCAATAACATATTCAACCTTCATCTTAAGCTCGTTCACTTTCTTCCCGTCAGCGCCAAGCAAGTATTCAGTCTGGTAAAAATTCCCGTCCTCGATCGTCATTTTATAATACAGTTTTGAAGCTGTGTCATATATTATATTTTTCCCGGCATAATCCTCAATAACATTCTTCATCGTTGGCCTGTAATATGACCTGCCCATTTCAGTCTTTTTATAAGAATTATATATTGAAGAATGGCAATCATAACATTGCTCATCGCCTACAAACTTAATATCTTTTGAGATGTTCAGATAATCGTAGTGAACTTTTTCCTCAGTTTCATTGCCGGAGTCCGTGGTTTTCTTGGAAGTTTCTTTGCCGCAGTCAATAGAAATCATCATAATTGAAGATGCAAATGCCGCCAAAAGCGCCAATACGGAAATTTTTCTAAATGTAGTCTTCAATTAGCGTTCTTACTCATTAGTTATGAATTTGATTTTGCAAAGTGAGAAAAAAAAAGAGGATATGAAAGGAGAAAGAACTGAGTGTTTTTGGGGCACGGGTTGAAATAAAAAAAACAAACTTATGCCGGCACAATTTGAACATCTTGGTCAAATAATTGTAACTTTCATCTTTTTTTAAATTGTCTGATATTATGCTTTACAAATTTCACTCAGGCATGGAAATCAAAAAATTACCAATTATTTATCAGGTTTATGGTTCCATAATCAGGAATATTTTTGAATTCAGGTGGAAGTCACGTTTTAGAAACCCTCTCATGGAGTTCATTCAGAAAAAAAATAAAAACAACAAATATTTCTGTTATATAAAATATGCAGATGGCATAAAAATACGCCTGGATTTGTATGATTGGCTGCCGCAGCTTATGTTTGTTTGGGGCGATATTGAACGAAGCGCAACCGGTCGTTTCAGGGAATTGCTGAAGCCAGGAATGGTATTTGTTGATATAGGTACCAATATCGGTTATTATTCTCTGATGGCTTCAAAGCTTGTCGGCTCTTCGGGCAGGGTCTTTTCTTTTGAGCCATGGTCAAGGAACCGCGGAATATTAGAAGAGAATATCAGGCTCAACGATTTAAAAAATATAACGGTCATACCTAAAGCTGTATCAAATGAAGATGGCGAGAATATTAAGATCTATCTGCCCAAAGACGACAATTGCGGCATGCCTTCTCTGAAAAAAGTTAATGAAGAAAATTACTCAGACGATTTTGAACTGACCGGAACCATAACTTTCCGGACGTTCATGGAAACTTATAAGCCGGGCAAGGTTGACGTTATCAAGATTGACGCCGAGGGGAGCGAGCTAAATGTATTGAAAGGTATGTCAGATTCATTAGCCGATAAAAATTTCAGTCCGGTAATACTTATGGAATTAATGGAGTTTTCTTTGGTTAATTTCTCAGCCTCAGTAAAGGATGTTATTGAATATCTGAAAAGTTTTGGGTTCAAAGCGTACAGAATTGGCAATGATTCAGCGGTTTCTGAAAAGAACGATTACGCTGAAGAGCCGGCTCTGTGTTTGTTTCAGAGGGTTATCTAAACCACAGGCATCAAAAGCAATAATATTTTTAAAACTGGAAAAGCGGCTTTACGGCCGCTTTTTTCGTAGCGCGTACGGGGATCGAACCCGTACTCTCCGCCTTGAGAGGGCGGCGTGTTAACCAATTACACCAACGCGCCAAATAGATTTCAGATTTGCGATTTCGGATTTAAAAGAAAAAAAGCAACCCGCGGGCGAGCGTGCTGGAGGGCTTTAGCCCGAAAGTCCCGCTTTAGCGGGATTAACCAAACCAACGCGCCAAATGAAATCAGCGCTAATATAACCATATCCTAAAAAACAAAATACATACTAGTTTATCTCAATTATGGAATGGGATTTTGGTATATTTTAATGAATTTGCTGATTCAGCCGGAAGAAGGGAGATTTCAGACAGATGAATAACAGGTAAGTTTTTTTTCTTTGTTTTCTTTGGAGTGCATCGACAGTGCCAACGCACTCCAAAGAAAGAATAATGAGTAAAGATTAGTCGATCATCAAATTAAATCAAATGACCTTTATAAGCTGTTACAAATCCACCTTTATTCTTGCATCAAGAATTTTGCAGTCTTCCTTTGATGAATTAAATACGAACGGATTCAAATCGATCTCGGCTAATTCGGGAAAGTCTTCGACCAATTGGGACAAACGCAATAGATTTTCATTTATGTAGTCAATATCGACAGGCTTCTTTCCGCGAACCCCTTTAAGCAGCTTATAGCTTTTAATTGACCTGACTAAATCGCACGCCTCTGTGTTTTTAATTGGCAGCAGTTTGAATTTCACGTCCTTAAATACTTCAACGAATATTCCGCCCAGCCCGAACATTATCAGGTGTCCGGCTTTATCATCGGTTGAAACCCCCATTATAGTTTCAATGCCTCCTGAAATGTAAGGCTGTATCAAAAAATATTCAAAATGTTTCAGGGCATCATGCTCCCTAAGACTCTCGTATATTTTATTTGCAGCCTTAACCAGCTCAGCTTCAGAATGAATATCAACCTGTACGCCGCCGGCATCTGATTTATGAACAAGATTTTTCCCCATTGCTTTAATAACTACGGGATATCTGAGCTTGCCTGCTGCCGCTGATGCTTCGTCTATGTTTTTTGCTGAAACCGATTCCAGCATGGGCAAACCATAGGCTTTAAGGATTTCTGAAACATCGGAAAAATCCATATAGAACGAGCCTTTTCCAGTGTGGCTTTCCAGTATATTCCTGACTTTGTTCTTTTTAGTCTCGAATATAACATATTCGCCGCGTTCCGCTTCCTGCCACTGTTTGTAACTAAGCATTTCACCTATAGCTCTGACGGCATTTTCAGGGAACCTGTAAATAGGAGGGTGCTTTATTACTTTTTCGCGTAGTTTGGGGATAATATCGTCCTGCGACATCAGCACTATCATACATGTTTTATCGGTATCCTTACCTGCATCGCATATCGATTTTGCGATTTGAACCGTATCCAGCATAAGCGGCGGGCCAAGGATCACTATTAGCGAGTCGATATTCTTATCTTCAAGCATCAGCTTAGTGGCTTCTCCGTAAATTTCAGCGTTTGCCGGCGGAAGAAGATCAACCGGATTATAAACCGAAGCTTCTCTTGCCGCAATAGCCCTTAGCTTGTTTTGAGTTGATTTGCTCAGTTCCGCTACGGTTAACCCCGCCCTTGAACATTCATCTACGGCAAGAATCGCGGGGCCCCCGGCATTTGTAAGAATCCCAATCCTGTTTCCTTTTGGGATTCTTGCTTTATCAAATGCCTTTGCAATATCAAACATTTCGTCGGTCGTATTTACCCTGATAACGCCCCCCTGTTCAAGAAAAGCGTCAACAACAGTATCTGAGCTGGCCAAAGCGCCGGTGTGCGATGAAGCCGCGCGCATTCCCTGCATTGTCTTTGCCGATTTGATTACAATAACGGGTTTTGTTTTTGTAATCTCCCGCGTAAGTTCCATGAATCTCCTTGGATTTCCGAAGGATTCCAAATATACTGTAATCACTTTTATGTCTGGATTATCAGCCCAATATTCCAGTATAGTATTTCCTGAAACATCTGCTTTATTCCCAATACTGATAAACTGCGCAAGCCCGATGTCGTTTTGGCGCAGCGTTTTCAGCACGGCCGCGCCTAATGCGCCGCTTTGCGAAACAAATCCAATGCCGCCCTGTATGGGAGTTCCCAGCACGAACGTGCCGTTAAGTTTAACATCCGGATTTGTGTTAATGAGCCCCATGCAGTTAGGGCCAACAAGGCGCATTTTATATTTTTTGATCTTTTCAACAAGCTCTTTTTCTATATCGGCGCCTTCTTTTCCAACTTCTTTGAAACCGGCCGTGATAACCAGCAGGGCTTCAACTTTCTTTTTATTGCAATCATCAATAGCCTGCAATACGAATTCGCGGGCTACCATTATTATTGCAAGGTCGACGGAATCTTCAATTTCCGTCATGCATTTATAAGACTTAATGCTGTGTACCGAGTCTGCTTTGGGATTAACAGGAAATATCTTCCCCTGATATCCGCAATTTATCATGTTATTAATCAATTCCCAGCTAAGTGTGCCCTGTTTTGTGGAAGCGCCTACAACTGCAATTGACTTAGGGTAGAATATTTTATCTAATGGATTTGACATAATATCTTGGTTTTTATATTTCTCAAATAATTTTTAATCTGTGAATATGTGGCTATTTCTTATAAAATTACTGTTACCTATGAATATGCAGTTTGAAAAAAATCATTAAAAAAAATCACAGGATCCTACCAGTGGAGCGCAGGATCCCGTGACCATTATACTGGAGAATATAATGCGAATTTTAAACCACAGCTAACTGTTTATACACCAATTCCCTGCCTTTTTCCAGCGCTTCTCTGTTCAGTTCTAACAGGTGGTGATATCTTTCGGGCAATACCTGTCTTAGCGCTTCTATAATCGACTCGATCTTAATCACAGGTTTCTTTTCTAAATACGCCCCAAGCAATATCATGTTCAACACTTTGCTGTTTTTCATTTTTACGGCTTCGTCTGCTGCAGGGATAGCCACTATATCAATATCCTCTCTTGTTGGGGGTTTTATTATATTAGTCGATTCAAATATTAACAGTCCGCCGGGTTTAACCGCGGATTCAAATTTATCTACCGATGGCTGGTTCAATAACACCGCCGTATCGAAAACGGAGATTATAGGCGAGCTTATTTCAGCGTCAGACAAAATGGTTATGCAGTTTGCAGTGCCGCCTCTCATTTCGGGCCCGTATGAGGGCATCCATGAGATTTCCTTATTCTCTATCATCGCCGCATAAGCCAGCGTCTGCCCCATAGAGAGGACTCCCTGGCCCCCAAACCCCGACATTATTATTTCTTCTAACATCACATTGTCTCCTCAGCTAAATTCTTTAAGTCCTCGCCTTTCGGGACTTTAATATCGCCGAGCGGGAAGGTTTTAATCATTTCATTGGTTACAAAATCAAGAGCCTGCAGCGGAGTCATTTTCCAGTTTGATGGACAGTTGCCAATAATTTCCACAAGGCTTGTCCCTTTATTCAGTTTTTGGTATTTAAAAGCGTTCAAGATCGCCTTTCTTGTTTTCCTGACATTCGTGTGGTTGTTAACCGCCTGCCTGGTTACGTAAAACGCTCCGGGAAGCTGTGCGACCATTTCTGACACCTTAACGGGATAGCCATGTATTTTAACATCCCTGCCATATGGAGATGTTGTGGTTTTCATCCCTTCAAGTGTGGTAGGCGCCATCTGCCCGCTTGTCATTCCGTAAACGGCGTTATTCATGAAAATTATCGTTATATTTTCGCCGCGGTTAATCGTATGGATAGTTTCGGCAGTGCCTATAGCGGCAAGGTCGCCATCGCCCTGGTATGTGAACACGTACTTATCGGGCAGCATTTTCCTTATTCCGGTAGCGACTGCCGTTGCCCTGCCATGGGCGGCCTCCTGCATATCTATGTTCATGTAGTCATATGCAAATACGGCGCATCCTACAGGCGCGACACCGACTATGTTTTCCTGTATTCCAAGCTCATCTACAACTTCCATGATAAGCTTATGAACAAGGCTGTGAGCGCAGCCCGGACAATAGTGCATTGGCACGTCTAAAAGGCTCTCAGGCTTTTTGTAAACTAACTCGTAATCATCCTCTGCGGTCAATAGTTTTTCATCAACTGTTTCCACAGGGTCTGTTGAGGCTAATATTTCTTCAGCTTGCATGGTTTATTTCTATAAATTTTTCTAAATTTTTTAATATTTCTTCAGGTGTCGGGATCATTCCGCCCATTCTTCCGTAAAATTCAACAGGGGCCCGTCCGTTAACGGCCAGCTTAACATCTTCAACCATCTGACCTGAATTCAGCTCAACAGACATAAACATCTTCACTCTGTCTGACATTTCAGATATTTTATCGGTTGGAAACGGATACAGGGTTATGGGTCTCAACAACCCCGCTTTGATCCCTTTTTCTCTTGCGAGGTTTACAACTTTGTGGCAAATGCGTGCCGTTAAACCAAATGCTACCAGAATATAATCGGCATCATCGGTCATGATTTCCTGGTAACGCACTTCGTTTTTCTGTATCTCAGCATATTTTGCCTGCAGCTTTATATTATGCTCTTCCATCTTCTCTGACTTAATGTTCAGCGATGAAAGATAATTTCTTTCCCTGTCTTTTGTCTTTCCGGTTGTTGCCCATGGTTTATCAGGCTTAACAATATCTCTTTTGTAAAAAGTTACCTTTTCCATCATTTGGCCGATTGCTCCGTCTGATAGTATCATAACGGGGTTCCTGTACTTATCGGCAAGTTCAAATCCGAGGAAAACAAAATCCGCCATTTCCTGAACAGAATTAGGGGCGAGAACTATGAGCCTGTAATCGCCGTGTCCGCCGCCTTTTGTAGCCTGGAAGTAATCTCCCTGCGAGGGCTGAATTGTTCCGAGTCCCGGGCCGGCGCGGTTAACATTTGCAACCAAACACGGAATCTCAGCGCCTGCTATGTATGAAAGTCCTTCCTGCATCAGGCTGATACCGGGCGATGAAGACGTAGTCATAACCCTTCCGCCGGCGCCACCTGCGCCGTATATCATATTGATTGCGGCCACTTCGCTCTCTGCCTGTAAAACTACCCCGCCTCTTTTAGGCATCTCTTTGGCGAGATATTCAAGCACTTCCGATTGCGGAGTAATGGGGTATCCGAAATATCCGTCGCACTTGGCCTGAATAGCGGCTTCGGCGAGCGCTTCGTTACCTTTCATTAATTTTGTTTTTAGCTTTTCCATAATCTCTGTTTTCCTCGTTAAATATAATCCATCGCTATCAGGTCGGGATAGGACGGATTGTTCAAAATCGATTTTATTGATTCCTTAATTTCTTCTGGGTCGGTTATTTTTTTCTTTTTCCCTTTTGGCGATGTTCTGTAAACCGTTATCACCGCATCAGGGCAAACAAGCGCGCAATTAACGCAGCCCGTGCACAAATCGTTATCGGCGATCATGTATTGATAGCCTTTTGAATTCAGAGTTTTCGATAGCGTCAAACCGTTTTCCTTACACGATTCTTTGCACAACTCGCATCCTTTGCACTTTTCAATATCTATTACAACTTTCCCCAGTACTTTTCTTTCTCTTGCCGGTTTTGCCTTCGCATTCGCTGTGGTGGCATCCATGTTAGTTAGTCTTTATTTTTGATTCTGAAATTCGGAGAGAAAATCACTGACGGGCCCCTCTCCCTTAAATTATCAACTTTTACTATACAAATATCACATCTGTGGCATGCAATTCCTATAATTTATGTCATAATAAAACATGATATTTATCATGATTCGAAGGTATAATTTACAGTAGTTTAGATATTCTTGAGTAAGAATTAGGGACCGGAAATGCTGTTTTTGGAGGAAGTAATTTACTGGCTTTGGCTAATGAGCGTTAGGGAAGCGGGATTTGTGAATTGAGATTCGAGATTTGAGAGTTAGGATTTGAAAATTAGAAATCAAAATTCAACTATGTGCCATTAAATTTTGAATCCCAAATTGAAATTCTAAAACCTAAGATCCTTTGCCTTTTGCATTTTTACTTTTGCCTGCAGATCATTTCCACAATGCAAGTAACCCGCCCATTATGGGAATTGAAACAAACTGGTATAAGATATAAATAAGGAAAAGGAGCTTCGGACGGCTTTCAAAAAAATAAACCGGCAGGACCGTTGTTACAACAAATCCCAGCCATACCCAAAATCCTGCCATAGCTCCCTGTTCAATAGAGTTGAGGTTTGCATATTTTACAATATGAGCCAGCACATAAGCGAACACCAGCGAAGTTAAGGTGTTTAATACATATGTGATGCCGATAGTAGCAGACTTAATATCATCGCGCGTTTTGCCCTGAGCTTTTAACCAAAGCTTGCCGAATAAATATGGCGAGTACCAAAGCATACCAAGCGCCATATTTAAAATTGCTGCAACTATAACCGGAACAAGATTTAATGACGGGTCTGGAATCATGTGATTTGAGATGTGAGATTTTCGATTTGAGATTTTTTTGCTGCCCGACTAGGGCTCGAACCTAGACTTTCCTGATCCAGAGTCAGGCGTGTTGCCAATTACACCATCGGGCAAAAACTCGAAACGGATAATAATATCCTAAAAAAAGTGATAAATTGAAAGAGGGAAATATCGGGCTATTTATGATGTTTTTTGCAAGAAATTTGGCCCTTTGCTTTACCAAAAATGCGAGGGGCCTTCGAAAATACCGGAGGCCCCCATTAAAGTCCTGTCGCTTTCTATTTAATTAGAGTCAGTTTCTTTGTTTGCGAAAAGCTGCCGGCATTCAATCTATAAAAATAGATGCCGCTTGCCAGATTTTCTGCGTTCCAGTTAACGCTGTATGAACCCGCCGAAAATTCGCCGTCAGCCAAAGCTGCTACTTCCTGGCCCCTGATATTAAATATTTTAAGAGACACATTACTCTTCTTAGGAATTCCAAATTCAATTGTCGTGCCGGGGTTGAACGGATTTGGATAATTCTGAGCCAGCTTGTAATTCTCCGGTATCCCCGTGCCTGTGTTAACTATTCCGGTCGTTATGCTTACAACATAGCGAACTTCGCCGTTGAGCGCACGCGATGAGAACCAACTGCCGGTTGTAGTAAACGGGGCAGAACGTGCATCGCCGGTTACCAATGTAAGATTAGTATCTGAATACGTACTGTACGCAGGCGTACCGGTGCCATAGTAACGCGGCCCTACAACATTAAACTTCAATGCGACACCGACTGTGTCGCCGGCAGGAATAGTTATTGCTGGAACCGTAAAAACTTCAGAAATACCCTGTGTGACTGACCCCTGAACCACAGGTATAATGCCAATTGACGTCCAGCCCGCAGTCGAGCTGCCGGGGCCTGAGCCAACAGGTCCGCCCAATGCGGTCCCGCTGCGGATAAATACTTCCACAGTGAAACTTTGCGCAGGTGTTCCTGTGTTTGCCGTCTTCATTTGAGTAACGTAGGCGTCTCGCGGCCCGGCAATAAGATCCAAAAACATTGCCCAGCCTGCAGAACCACCGTTATTGGATGCGTTGGGGTTGCCGGCAAGGATCATCGTATCTGAAACATCGTATCTGTTGCCCGGCAGCGTTATGCGGTCAAAACCGGAAAGTGAATGCGAATTAAATTGAGCCGTAAAAGGCATCGCCGTTTGCAGGTCAATTGCGCCGGCATTCAGAACTTTCTGCGCTTCAATATTATCTATATCCGTTGTGTTTGTATTGGAAATTACAGGAATGAGTTTGACTTGGGAATGGCAAATCCCCGTTAAAGAAATAAATGAGACAGTAAAAATCAAAGCAAGAAAAACTTTGAAATAGTTTAAATTGCTGAACATAAAGCCTCCCTATTTTAGTTTGAATATGCCTGAACATAATAATTAATTTTCGGCATTTCAAGGGAATCATTATCTTACCACTTTCTGTTTAGCCAGCTTTCATAAATTGTCTTTTGAAGTTCCGTCGGGTTATCAACCTTTTCGATCCTGTAATCAATTATAGGGATATTTTTGACGCTTAAAGAAACGTTTTTCTCACTGCCATTTTTTATGAATGAAATTCTTACATTGTCTCCTTCTTTCAGATCTTTCATTCTTCCGCTGATTGTAGAAGAATTAACTTTGACGCCATTGAGCGAATCTATTGCATCCCCCGACTCAAGCCCGGCATCTTCAGCAGGCGATCCCGGCTGAACGTAACTTATCATCATATTGCCGTTCATGTCATAGCCGGATACTCCGATCGAAATATGAGGAGTTTTGGTTATAATTAATTTCAGCCCCGCATAAGATAAATATTTGTCCCAGTCTATTGGAGCGAGGCCGTATAAATAAGAATCGAAAAATGATGTAAGGCTTTCTCCGGCGTACTCTTCGCTCACTTTTATGAAATCGGAATTCACGTAGCCGCCGTTTTTTATCGGAAATCTTTCATACATAGCCCTCATCACATCGTCAAGCGAATGTTCATTTCCGGAATGATTTCGTATCTCTAGGTCAAGAAGCACGCTTACATTAGCCCCTTTTGAATAATAATCCGATTCAGCTATCCATTTGTTCGGCGTGTTCACCCAGAATTTTACCCATGCATCAAAGCTGGATTCCGCTAAAGTCTGAATTTTATTCCCGGGCCTGTTTTCATCGTTATCGATGTTGTTCTCAAGGTCCTTTATGAAATTTGTGTCGTATCCGTAACCGGCCTTCAAAAGCATTAATTGCTGGTAGTATGAGGTTGTTCCTTCGGCGATCCAAAGCTCTTCAGTGTAGTTTTCCTTTGTAAAATCGTAAGGGCAGATTCCGTGTGGTCGCAGCCGCTTAACGTTCCAGGTATGGAAGAACTCGTGCGAGCACGTCGAAAGAAATCCCGCGTACCTGTTTTTGCTTTCAAATACGTTTGGCGGCGCGTCGATAACAAATGAATTCCAGTGTTCCGTTCCGCCGTAATCTCCGGCCGTCAGCTGGAAAATGAAATCAAAATGGTCGTAGGGAAGCTCGCCCCAAAATTCTATATTGACCTCAACAATTTTAGTCAGGTCTTTTATAAGCGTATCCGCGTTATAATTTCCTTCGCCCTCAATGCTCAGGGTATGCCTTTTTCCTTCAACCGTAAAATTGAAATCTTTCTGATTCCCGATTTCAATCGGGCAATCTGCAAGGTAATCGTAGCTTGGAGCTGATAAAGTATTCTCTTTGCCGTCAGCATAATCCAGGCCGGTTGTAACGTGCCAATTTCCGTATGGGATCACTTTGAGCTCAAGCGGGTAGGTGCGAAAATGTTCAGTGTACATAAAGACCGCGCTGGCGTCAATAAATGCGTGTTCGTTATCCAGTCCTTTTGTCCGGTCCGAAAACTCATTTGCAAATACTTTATATTTTACGGTTACGCCGCCTGCGCCGGTAGTAACGACGCGCCAAGTCGATTTATCAACCTTAAACCACTTCAGCTCTGATCCGTTTGTTCCCGCCGCGGAAAATTCCTGAACCCCCGATGCAAAATTGAAGACAACATATCTGCCTGAACGCCATACCGGCAGCTTGAAATCAACATAATCGTCTTTTGAATAACCTGAGTGTGGTATCGTAATTTCAACTTCGAACAAATGATTGATTGGTTTCGGCATACTGACTGTATAGTACGTGTCGACATCGCTTGCAAACACATTTACGGTGCTAATTACGAAGAGCGCCAAAATGACATTTTTTGCCCCGAACAAAACCTTTTGCATGTAAACTCTGATATTTTTGATTATTAGTTTATAATTAGATTCCGACAGGCAATATAAGGTTTCATTTTGAAATTAGGAATTACGAATTAAAAATTAAGAATTGTTTAGTTCTTTTACACTCAGTCCCAAGCTCCTGCTTGGGACTTCAATTTCCTATATTTCGCCGTTGTTGGTGTTATCACCAACAACCAAAATTAAGTTTGTTTGATTTTGATGCTCCCCACTTTTTTTAAGGAGAGGTACTCGCTTTAGCGGGTGGGTTGCCGGATACCCCGCATCAGGTGCGGGCCAAGCCCCGATCCGCCAATACATGTTCTCAGTCCCAAGCAGGAGCTTGGGACTTCAATTTCCTATATTTCGCCATTGTTGGTGTTATCGCAAACAACAAAAATAAATTCCCGCATATTGGCGTAAAATAACCGGGCGGACACATAGGTCCGCCCCTACAGGTTTTGCGCTTCGTTCCCTGCCTGTTTACCTGCTTATGGAATTGCAGAAGGCAGGCGCTCAGCGTTACGCCAGAACAAAAATGCCCGCCAACATATTTGTCAACGGGCATTATTTAATATTTATATTTCTAACCTGTAACTTGCTAACTTGTAACCTGTAACCTTATTTAAACGTATTCAGCGCCTTCATATAATTTGCTCTTTCAAAAGCGCCCGGATTTCCAACCGATTTATAGCTCATACTTCCGCGCATAATTTCCAAATTCGGATACTCGCGGTCGATCATCCATTGCTCCAAATGCTGAAGCACGGTCTTAATGTGTTCAATTCCATAATTGTGGAGCGCTGAGAACATCTGCGTGACTTTTGCGCCGGCCATAATCAGTTTTATCACATCTTCAGCCGAATGAACGCCGCTTGTTGCGGCAAGGTCGGCCTTAATTCTGCCGTACATAATTGCGATCCATCTTAGCGGCAGCCTTAAAGATTGCCCTGTGCTGAGCTTTACGTTAGGAACTACATCCAGAGTTTCCAGATCTATGTCAGGTTGATAGAAACGGTTGAACATGACTATTCCGTCTGCGCCGTTATCGTCAAGTTCTTTTACAAAATGAGCCATTGAACTGATAAAAGGACTGATCTTTATGGCCACAGGTATGCTAATTGCCGCTTTAACCGAATGAAGAGTTTCTATATATAGCTTTTCAACATCTTCCGAGTGTGCGTTAATATCCGTTGCCAGAAAATAAACGTTTAATTCCAAAGCATCGGCGCCGGCGCTTTCGATAAGCCTTGAATACTCTGTCCATCCGCCGGGGGTGCAGCCATTTAAGCTTCCGATAACCGGAATGCTCACAGCTTCCTTTGCTTTTCTTATCTGGTTAAGATATTCATCGGGACCCATCTTATACTCAACCTGTTCCGGGAAATAATTCGTGGCCTCGGCATGAGTGTTAGCGTGTTCCGTTGTGTGGTGGAACAGTTCCATTGCTTCATGCGTTATTTGTTCTTCAAAAAGCGAGTACATTACAACAGCCGCCGCTCCCGCATCTTCCATTTTCTTTATGTTCGCAATTTCTTTTGAAAACGGTGAAGCAGAAGGAACAATCGGATTTTTAAGGTTCAAACCCAGGTAAGTTGTTGATAAGTCTATTATGCTCATTGTTGCTATTAAATTTGTTTATGAATATACCCTTCTCGGTGGTTTGTAAATTTAGTTCTTTTTAAATGCGTTATCCCAGTCTGCGGCTAAATCAACATAGCTTTTCCAGCGGTGGTCAACATCGCCTTGTGCAAGTTCTATCAATAACTTAGCTTCTTCGGGGTGGCTCTTTGTAAGCATACTGTAGCGTGTTTCAGTGTATGCGTAATCTTTTAGTTTTATCTTAGGCGGTTTTGAATCAAGCTTGAACGGGCTTACGCCTTCAGCGGCAAGCGCAGGATTAAACCTGAACAGCGGCCAGTACCCTGACTCAACCGCGGCTTTCTGATGCGCGTTGCCATCTTTCATGTTAATGCCGTGGGCAATACAATGGCTGTATGCGATTATGAGAGATGGACCATCATAAGCCTCGGCCTCCATGAACGCTTTCACAGTTTGGGTGTCGCTGGCGCCCATTGCAACTCTTGCAACATAAACATTTCCATAGCTTACTGCAATGAGTCCAAGATCTTTTTTGGCACGGGTTTGCCTGCCGCAGCAAATTTTGCGACAGCTGCGCGCGGTGTGGATTTTGACATTTGTCCGCCGGTGTTTGAATATACTTCGGTATCCAGAACCAGCAAGTTCACATTCTTGCCTGAGAACAAAACATGGTCCAATCCGCCATAACCAATATCATAAGCCCAGCCGTCCCCGCCCATGATCCATACTGACTTTTTCACCAGGTAGTCGGCCACCCAGCTCAAAGTTCTTGCTTCATCGGTGTTTATTTTTTCAAGCAGCTTTTTAAGCTCTTCAACTCTTTCACGCTGTTCATAAATTCCGGCTTCATCTCTTTGATCTGCATTAATTATATCGTCAACAAGCTTTTCGCCTATTTGCGAAGCCAGAGATTTCAATGAATGTATTGCATGTTCGTTGTGTTTATCAATAGCCAGGCGGAAACCGAGCCCGAATTCGGAGTTATCTTCGAATAACGAATTTGACCAGGCGGGCCCGCGTCCCTCTTTATTCTTCGTCCATGGCGTTGTCGGCAGGTTGCCCCCGTAAATTGAAGAGCATCCTGTCGCATTTGCTATAATTGACCTGTCGCCGAACAGCTGGCTCACCAGCTTAACGTACGGCGTTTCGCCGCACCCGCTGCATGCGCCTGAATATTCAAATAACGGTTCAAGGAACTGCGAATCCTTGACAGAGGTGAAATTGAGTTTCCTTCTGTCGGTCTCCGGTATGTTCAGGAAATAATCCAGGTTGGCGCTTTCGGTTTTTCTCAGCGGTATCTGATCCGCCATGTTTATAGCTTTGAGGCGCGTCTCTCTCTTGTTCTTTGCGGGGCAGATCTCTACGCAGATTCCGCAGCCCGTGCAGTCTTCAACCGCTACCTGCAGCGAATATTGAGTTCCTTCGCCGAATTCTTTCCCGCGGTATTTTGTATATTTAAACGACTCAGGCACATCTATAAGTTCTTTTTCGTTGTAAACTTTGGCTCTTATGGCCGTATGCGGGCAAACTATTACGCATTTGTTGCATTGAATGCATACTTCAGTGTCCCAAACCGGGACCTCAAGAGCAATGTTTCTTTTTTCCCATGCGGCGGTTCCCGTAGGATATGTACCATCGGCAGGCAATAAGCTTGTTGGCAATAAATCTCCTTTACCTTCAATCATCATTGCGGTGACATTCTTCACAAAATCAGGCGCCTTAGCCGAAACTGTTGGCTGCATTTTCAGCTTGCTTGTGACCGCGTTAGCGGTTCCATCCCCCTGCGCCTTTACTTCAAACAGATTTTCAATTGTCTTATCCACAGATTCGAAATTCATCTGCACAATTTTCTCGCCTTTTTTCCCATAAGTTTTCTTTATCGCATTCTTTATCGATGCTATTGCCTGCTCTTTTGGTACAATATTTGAAATCGCAAAGAAACATGTCTGCATTATCGAGTTTATTCTTGCTCCCATGCCTGTTTCTTTTGCCACTTTATAAGCGTCTATTACGTAAAACTTCATTTTCTTGTCTATAATATCGCGCTGTGCATTCTCGGGCAGCGAGTCCCATGCATTCTCTTTCGGGACCTGCGTGTTAAGAAGAAATGTAGCGCCTTCAATTGCATCTGCCAGCATGTCGGTCTTTTCCAGGAAGAACTGCTGATGGCACGCTATAAAATTCGCTTTGTTGATCAAATATGTTGAGTGGATCGGTTTCGGGCCAAATCTCAGGTGAGACGTTGTCATAGTTCCTGATTTTTTCGAATCGTATACGAAATATCCCTGCGCAAAATTATCCGTCTCTTCGCCGATGATCTTTATCGAGTTTTTATTGGCCCCAACTGTTCCGTCAGCGCCCAATCCATAGAACTTGCCGCGGAAAGTTTCCGGCGCCTCGACTGTATATGCCTGGTCAAATTCTAAACTGGTAAAAGTAACATCGTCTTTTATGCCTATCGTGAAATGTCTCATCGGCTTGTCTTTTTTCAGTTCATCGTAAACCGCCTTCACCATTGATGGAGCAAATTCCTTTGAAGAAAGCCCGTATCTGCCGCCGATTATTTTCGGAAATACGTTTAATGCAAGCTTCCCATCGCTGTATGTTTCTGTTATCGCGTTAACAATATCAAGATACAGAGGTTCGCCGGCCGAGCCCGGTTCTTTTGTTCTGTCTAATACTGCAATTTTGCTTACAGTCTTAGGCAGCGCGCTGATAAAATGTTCTATTGAAAACGGCCTGTATAGCCTTACTTTTATCATTCCCGTTTTTTCGCCGTGCGCGTTCATATAATCAACGGTTTCCTGAACCGCTTCCGCTCCCGAACCCATTATGATTATCACCCTGTCTGCTTCAGGATGCCCGTAGTAATCGAACAACTTATACTGTCTTCCCGTAATGGAAGCAAACTTGTCCATTTGTTTCTGAACGATATCCGGGCAGGCGAAGTAATATTTATTTACCGTTTCACGTCCCTGGAAATACACATCGGGATTTTGAGCCGTCCCCCTGATGAACGGATTATCCGATGAAAGCGCTCTTTTCCTGTGCTCAAGTATCAGCTTTTCATTCATCATTTGCTTCATATCGTCAACTGTAAGTTCTTCGATCTTCATCACTTCATGCGAAGTTCTGAAGCCGTCAAAGAAATGCAGGAATGGTATTCTCGATTCAAGCGTCGACGCGTGCGATATCAATGCCAGGTCCATTACTTCCTGAACTGAGTTTGAAGCCATCATTGCAAATCCAGTTGAGCGGCACGCCATTACGTCGCTGTGGTCGCCGAAAATAGATAACGCCTGCGCGGCAATGGAGCGCGCTGAAACATGGAAAACAGTAGATGTTAATTCGCCGGCTATCTTAAACATGTTTGGTATCATCAGGAGCAATCCCTGCGAAGCAGTGAATGTTGTTGTTAATGCGCCTGTTTGCAGCGCTCCGTGAACCGCGCCGGATGCGCCGCCTTCGCTTTGTAATTCTGATACTGTAGGTATGATACCCCATAGATTAGGCTTTTTCTCAGCCGCCCATGCGTCGCAGAGTTCGCCCATATTAGATGACGGGGTAATTGGATATATTGCGCAGACCTCATTTACGTGGTAAGCTACGTGCGCCGCAGCTTCATTGCCGTCTATTGTTACTTTCTTTCGTTCCAAAACTAAAGCTCCTGTTAAGAAATATTGTCAAAATTCAATTGAAATTCGGGTTTTTCTCAAATTTCACTTTTTTACTATATCAAATTTAAGTCTTTGCCGACACCTAAAAAATGATATATATCATGTTTTGATAGGATTTTTGTCATGTTTTTCACAGGCGCTCCAAGAACTGATTTATTAATTTTCACGTATATTTTAAAAGAACACACTGACATTTTGAAACTAATATTAATTAATTTTGCATTACATTTGTAACCACATGAAATTCAAAACAAGTTTTATCGTAGCGGCGCTTTTTATTATTTTTCTCTCGCGAAACACATATTCTCAGGAAGATAATTATAGAAATATTGAGGATTTGGTCATGTCAAATAAGGACGACAGCGTTAAATATTTTGGAAACATCACAGCGCCCGATTTCCCGCAGGGAGCGGAGTGGCTTAATACCGACCATCCGATTTCTATTAAAGACCTTAGGGGCAAAATTGTATTGCTTGATTTCTGGACGTTCTGCTGTATTAATTGTATTCATATAATGCCGGATCTGAAAAAGCTGGAGGAGAAATATAAAGATGAGCTGGTTGTAATTGGCGTCCACTCGGCAAAATTCCTTACCGAACGCGGAACGGATAACATCCGGCAGGCGATTTTGAGATATGAAATAAATCATCCTGTAATAAACGATAAAGATTTTTCCGTATGGAACAGCTATACCGCAAATGCCTGGCCGACGCTTGTATTGATTGATCCCCGCGGAAAGGTCATCGGCAAAACCACCGGCGAAGGCGTCTATGACATATTTGACCCGATAATTTCCTCAGCGATACAGGAATATGACAAAGAAGGTGAGCCGTTAAACCGTACGGCTATAAAGTTCGCATTAGAAAAAGATAAAGCCCCAAAAGCGCTGCTTTCTTATCCAGGCAAAATAGCCGCTGACGCAACATCTCAGAGATTGTTTATTTCGGATTCGAATAACAACAGAATACTCGTATTGAAATTAAATGATACCGGCGATGAAGTGAAAGTTGAAGAAGTAATTGGTTCAGGTAAAGAAGGCAAACAGGACGGCTCTTACGCGGAAGCCCGGTTTTTCCGCCCGCAGGGAGTCGCATACAGCAACGATAAACTTTATGTAGCCGATACGGAAAATCATTTGATAAGAGAAATTGACCTTACAGCTAAACAAGTCAAGACCATTGCTGGAACCGGCTCTCAATCGACAAAATATGGTTTTATAAACGGTAAGGCGGATGAGACCGCGTTGAATTCGCCGTGGGATTTGATTGTAGTTGATAATAAGCTTTACATAGCTATGGCAGGCGCGCACCAGATATGGGTGATGGATTTGAATAGCGGCGAAATAGGAACTTATGCAGGAAGCGGCCGCGAAAATATTGTTGATGGCGCATTCCAGACCTGTGCGCTGGCGCAAACAAGCGGCATAACAACCGACGGAATGAAATTATATTTTGCAGACAGCGAAGTAAGCGGAATCCGCTCTGCTGATCTAGTTCCAAACGGAAAAGTAAAAACCATTGTGGGAACGGGGCTGTTTGATTTTGGGGATATTGACGGAACGGGAAGCGACGCTAAATTGCAGCACCCTATCGGCATTGTTTATAACAGCATAGACCGACTTTTGTATATTGCGGATACTTATAATAATAAAATCAAAGTTATCGATCCGAAAACAAAAGAAGCAAAAACCTATTCGGGCACGGGATTTGCCGGCAACAAAGACGGAGTTGAAGACGCCCAATTCAATGAGCCAAACGGACTTACCATTGTAAACGGTAAAATTTATGTGACCGATACGAATAATGACCTCATTAGAGTGATTGATATGCAGACCAAAGAAGTGAAGACTGTTAAGATTACAAATCCTGATAAGCTTATGGCAAATGTAAAAGCCGATAAGAACCGCAAGATCGAGAACGCAATTCAGCTAAACGCAGTTAATTTAAAAAGCGGCGCTGTGAATCTGAAATTTAATTTTAAGCTGCCTGAAGGATATCACATTAATCCCGATGCGCTGCCGGAAGTTAGCGTTTGGTCGGATGATAAGACTGCTGAAACTACCGACAGCGATATCAGCTCGGCTGTATCTATGTTTGATGTGCCCGTTAAGATCAATAATGCAAACGGCAAAATCAACGTGGAAGTGCTAATTTATTACTGTGACACCGAGAATGCCGGCATCTGTAAATTCCGCGATCTGTTTTTCGAGATTCCCGTTACAGTCGCATCCTCCGGAAACGATGCTGTTGATATAAGTTATACATTGAATTGACTGGTAGGGGACGCCCGCCTGCGGAACGGGCAGGCATATATGCGTCCCCTACGATAAACCTCCGTTTCACAGGTTTTATAATATATTTTTGTTTTGTTATTTGTTCTTGGGAGTGCATCGACCGTGTCAATGCTGCGCTGACACAGTCAGCGCATTCCAAAATAAAACTTGATTTTTTGTAGAGCTTAGACTTAAACATCTTGAAAAAAATGTACTGGATTCCCGATCAGGTCGGGAATGCCAAGCTAAAAATCAATTCGTCCCCTACGTTTAAATAAATCACCTTTACTATTCACCTCCCGTTGTTGTCTTTAGCAAATACATTCCTCTAGGGCTTATTGCATATCCAACTTTATCATTAATGAAGAATATTGAACCTAGCGCAGGAGGGCATAAGGCATTCCATGTATTACCATCATCTTTTGTTACACGCAGTAAATTATTACTTAACTCAAATTGGATGCTGTCCTTAAAAATTGAATTCTTTTTAGGGAAATAATTTTGATATTCATTTTCATTCACGATACGTTTCGTATTCCAATTTATCCCGCCATCAGAAGTTGTCAATATATAATATATAGAATAAAAAATATCAAAATCCTGATTTACTTTGAATGCTCTCAAATAGCCGGTATTCTCATTTTCAAAATATATTTCCTCAAATTCAAGGCCGGGGAAATCTAGTTTAATCCAGTTCCTGCCCTCGTCTGTTGTTTTCAAAACCCTGTCAAAACCTATTACAAATCCGGTATTTTGGTTAAGGAAACATATCGATTTAAAACACCCTGCATTTTCAAATAACCGAGTCTCCCAGTTTTTTCCTCCATCGGTAGTATGCAAGATTGCCCCATTATCGCATGTTAATCCATTGCCTGCAACCATATTCTTTCCGCCTACAGCCCATCCTGTATTTTCATCTTTGAAATAAATATTATTAAAAATGTATAATGTATCAAAGAAGACTATATCCCAATTATTTTTTTCAAGATTAACAAATTCCAAGCTTCTTGTTCTTTTCGGGACTTCAATCACATCAGTGTCCACTTTGATTTTCAAGACAAAAGTAAACAATCTGTCTCTTAATAAAGGGAATTCGATTGTCATTTCTGTATCAGAATTGCCAATATATGATGCGTGAAATGTTTGTAAACCATTTGGAACTTTTGAAATTTGGCATATTCCATTATCATCTGTACCGCATATAAAATTTGTTCCCTTAATTTTTATTATAGCTCCTGGAAGAGGTTCATAATTATTATCCAGAACCAAGCCTTTAAACGTATTGTTCTGGGCGATGCCATTTATTGTTAGTATGAATATAAGTGTGCAGAAATAAAGTCTCATAACTTAAACTCTAATTACTTTAAAATTATGAGATTATTTCAGTAAATAAAGGTAAAAATTGGATTTTATAAAAGGCTGGTTTTCTCGTATCCTTATTTTCTTTTCAAAAATACTAGCAATTAATTGATAGATTGTTTCATTTCTTTTATCTCTCCGTGTTCTCTGTGTACTCTGCGTGAAATTGATCTATTGTAGCAGAAAGCAAACCAAGATTCCCGCCTTCGCGGGAATGACAGGAAACGGTATTTTCTTGCCGCTGTTGGCGCATGAGGCGGGAATCTTCGCTTATCATTCGCCGGACTTCGTTGCGTCAGGTCTCTGACCTGACGCGTGTCAGGAGGAAACTCCTGACACAACCCGAATACTTCCGTCTTTTTCCTTACATCCTAATAATTTTACCTTTAATTTTGTAATAATGAAGACTCTCGTAACCGAATCAATCAAAAAAGCCGCATCGTTCATAAAAAAAGGGGATGTTGTCGCTTTTCCTACGGAAACTGTTTATGGACTCGGCGCAAATGTTTATGATATAGAAGCCATCAAAAAAATTTACACCGCTAAGGGCAGGCCGTTTGATAATCCTCTGATAGTCCATGTTGCTTCTAAGAAAGATATTTTAGTATTGGCAAGCGAGATCCCCGAATTGGCAAAGAACATAATCCGAGATTACTTTCCAGGCCCCATAACTGTGATACTTAGAAGAAATGAACTTATTTCAAGGCTTGTTACAGCCGGACTTGGTACCATTGCGATCCGCATGCCATCTTCCAGGGTTGCGCTTGATTTTATCAAAGAATGCGGCGTACCTATTGCCGCGCCATCGGCAAACCTATCAGGCTCGCCATCGCCTACAAGCTATGAACATGTGCTGGAAGACTTTGACGGAATGATCCCGTGTGTGCTGAAAGGGCCCAATGCCAAACACGGACTTGAATCGACCGTAATTGACTGTTCTTCGAGCATTCCGCATATACTGAGACCCGGAGTCATAACTTTAGAGCAGCTTAAAGGATTGAACGAGAGAGTGGCATACCAGGCAAGAACCGGAAAGATAAAAAGTCCGGGGCAGAAGTATAAACATTACGCGCCGAAGGCAAAAGTTGTATTGCTCCCGAACGGGTGCAAAGAATTGCCTGCATCGGATTCCAAGAAACTCAGGTCTTATATTGGAATTTCGCGTCCCGGGAATCTGGATGGAATCGCATCGGTCAGGATATGCGATGACATGAACGACTACGCTAAAAATCTCTTTTCTTACTTCAGGCAATGCGACAGGGAAGAAATGAAAATAATTTATGCTGAAAAAGTTTCCGAGGAAGGTATTGGATTAGCTATTATGAACAGGCTTAAAAAAGCTTCAGCTAGAAATGTAAAAGTCAAAATTCAAATATTAAAATGACAATATAAAATTCAAAATAGATTTTAAATCTGAGTATTACATTTTGATTTTTGAATTGTCATTTTGACTTTTAATTTTTTATATTTAATTTTCTTGTTTCTTGTTTCTTGTTAATTGTTAACTGCTAATTGTTAGGATACCATCTTCTCACAACAAACCTTTCTCCGCTTGAACTGTCATAATTATTTACCGGGGTCCGGGAACTCATGATATTCTGTATTGTTTCCAGGAGATCGGTTTTAACTACGCCGCCTTTCGAAAGCCCGCTCTGTATGGCGGTCTTTTCGTCATAGACATAGATTACATGTCCGTCCCATACCATCATATCAAGCGGCTTCACCTTATCTGCGATTTGCTTTGCCGAAAGGCCCTCGATCTCAACGCCTTCTCCGTAATTAACCAGCTTGCTTGTATTGCGTTCAGTGTATCCGTTTGTTGCCTGGTACATTAAGCCAGAGCAATCGCAGCCCCGCAGGCTCCATTTATATTTTAAGTCGTCAGAAATATTCCCTTTCGGAGGATAATATTCCAGCAGTTTATCAATTCCGCCGATAAAATCGCCTCCCCAGCAATATTTTTCTCCGACTGCATTGTCAAGAAATTTATAAATCTCTGCTTTAGACGGTAATTTTTTCTGTCTCGGTTTTGGTTCTTTATCCATAACAGTAACAAACCGGCTGTCAATATATAGCAGCGAACCGTACTCGTACTCATCGCATTTGCAGTTATAAATTTTATGGTCGCCGTAGTCATATTCGCCCTGAAGTTCAAATACTGTCCCGGGCAGCGCTATAAACTCCATTTCGCGGATAAGTCCCTCATTGTCGATTCGTATCGTCATTCCGTCTGCGCCGCCAAAAACGCCGGGAAAATCGGGACTGTTCAAAACGGGCGTAGGTTCATTGGCCACAGCCCATAAATTTTGTGCGTGAGTAAAATCAGTAAGTGCAAGCATAAGTAAAGTTATTAAGATTAATCTTCTCATTAGCTATACAATAATATCTATTTTAGTTTTAAGAATAAACAGTTATGGCTGAATTTGTTTCGCGCTTCATAATACCGCATTTCATTGAAAATTCACTAAATTCCGGTGACAGCGCTACATAATTGATAATTTCCCCTCCCTTTTTCTTTTCCCCATTTTTTCGTAAATTTGTAATTGATTTAAGGTTTTACTTTTCGTTTTTTTGGAAGAATTTTATCAAAATAATTATATAATTATAAAGGAGAAATTAAAATGTCTGTTGACGTAGAAGCTCAAATAAAAGAGGCAATTGTAGAAAAACTTGGTGTTGAAGAATCTAAGGTAACGCCAACAGCTTCGTTCATTAATGATTTAGGCGCTGATTCGTTAGATACGGTTGAACTGATCATGGAGCTGGAAAACAGGTTCAATATCCAGATCCCCGATGAAGACCAGGAAAAGATCCAGACTGTAGGCGATGCAATTACCTATGTTAAGTCAAAGATATCATAACATATACCAAAAGCGATGAATAGACGTGTTGTAGTTACGGGTGTCGGCGTTGTTTCTCCGATTGGCAACAATGTTGAGGATTTCTGGAAAAACCTGGTGGCCGGCGTAAGCGGAGCGGCTCCAATCACTTATTTCGATACGACTCATTTTGATACGAAATTTGCGTGCGAAGTCAAGAACTTTGATATTCTTAATTTTATCGACCGCAAGCTTGCCCAGCGGGTAGATCTGTTTACACAGTTCGCTCTTGCTTCGTCTGATATGGCTATTAAGGACTCAAGTATCGACTTTAAATCAGTTGACCCATATAAAGCAGGCGTTGTTTTTGGCTCAGGTATCGGCGGAATGTGGACGTATCAGAAAGAACAAACTAAGCTTTTTGAAAAGCAGGGCAATCCCGACAGGATAAGCCCGTTTTTTATCCCAATGCTGATAGCTGATATTGCCGCAGGCAGAATTTCGATGAGGCACGGATTGAAAGGTCCCAACTATGCCACAATCTCAGCTTGCACAACCTCAGCGCATTCTGTAGCCGATTCGGTTATGCTGATCCAGCGCGGAAATGCCGATGTGATGGTGACCGGCGGCTCAGAAGCGGTTATCTGCCCTATGGGCGTAGGCGGGTTTAATGCAATGAAAGCGCTTTCAACGCGCAATGACGACCCGACTAAAGCCTCCCGTCCGTTTGATAAAGACAGGGACGGCTTTGTTATGGGTGAAGGCGGCGCTTCGTTAGTGCTTGAAGAAATGGAGTATGCCAAAGCGCGCGGCGCCAGGATTTATGCTGAAATAGCGGGGCTTGGTTTGACTGCCGATGCGCATCATATCACTGAACCGGATCCAACAGGCGGCGGTGTTGTTAACGCTATGCGCTTTGCGCTCGATGATGCAGGTCTGAATCCATGGGAGATCGATTGCGTTAACGCTCACGGCACTTCTACTTATTATAATGATAAGGGAGAAACCGAAGCCATCAAGCAGGTTTTTGGAGAGCATGCTTACAGAATACCGGTGCATTCTGTTAAGTCGGAAGTCGGGCATCTGCTCGGCGCAGCCGGCGCTATTGAATCGATTGTAGCTGTTTTGACTATAAGAGACGGAGTTATACCTCCGACTATTAATTATGAGAATCCCGATCCGGCGTGCGATTTGAATTATGTTCCGAACGTCGCGCTGAAGAAGGAAATAAATACCGTTATGAGCGATAACTCAGGTTTCGGAGGCCATAATACCGCGCTGATTTTTAAAAAGTTCGTTGAGTGATAAAAGACTATGTTCGGCGTACTTAAGACCCTCAGGAAATTCCTGCCAATACTTGGAAGGAAAAAAGGCGATGATGGATATGCCCAGATAGCGTCATTTGATTTTAAGGCTTTCCAGGATAGTATTGGTTATGAAATAATTCATAAGAACATTTTTATTAATGCTCTTACTCACCGGTCATTTATAAAATCCAAAAATGTTAACGGCCTGAAGCTTTCATCAAACGAGCGCCTCGAGTATCTCGGCGACGCTATATTAGATTCGGTTGTGGCGGAATATCTTTATAAGAATTTCCCTGAGTCTGAAGAAGGCGACCTCACTAAATTCCGTTCGGTGCTTGTGAACCAGCGTTTTTTGGCTGAACGTGCAAAAGAGATCGTGCTTCAGCATTACCTTCTTGCCGCCCCGACAGCGCTTAAATCAATTGAAGACGGTTACGACACAATATTATCCGACGCCTATGAAGCTTTGGTAGGCGCGATTTTTATGGACAGGGGATACGACGCGGCTAAGGAGTTTCTGAACGACCAGATCTTTAAGAAACTTGACGTTAAATGGCTGAACCAGTTTGATGAAAACTATAAGAGCCGCCTTCTGGAGTATACTCAGGCTAATACCGATTTTGTGCCTGAATATAAAGTAATAAACCAGGAAGGCCCGGAACATAATAAATTGTTTACTGTTGAAGTCTCTATAAATAACCTTGCGCTCGGCATCGGCAAAGGGCGCACAAAGAAACAGGCGGAACAGGAAGCCGCAAGCAACGCCTTCAAGAATATTGACGTTATCGAAAGAGAAGGCTTAAAGAAGAAAAAGAAAGAAAAGTAAATCAGATGCCTCACTTCCCGCACACCATAGTTGCGCTTCCCCCTCTCCATATTGAGAGGGAGAAACGCCGAAGGCGTGGGGGTGAGGTAAAAACAAACAATACAATTCCAGCCGCTAAGGCGGCCAAAAATAATAACTTAGGATTAAGAATTGAGTACAGATAGTTTTGAAGATAATTTTGAGAGCAGGCACATAGGGCCGGCGCATCGCGATTTAAAAGATATGCTAAAGGAAATTGGAGTTGATTCTCTGGACCAATTGATACATGAAACCGTTCCCGAAGCGATAAGATTGAAAAATGAACTTGATACGGGAGAGCCTGTAAGCGAGCCGAACCTGCTCAGGCTTTTTAGAAGTTATGCCGGAATGAATAAAATATTCCGCTCTTTTATCGGGTGCGGATATTACGGAACATATACGCCGTCGGTTATTTTAAGAAATATAATGGAAAATCCGGGCTGGTATACTCAATACACCCCGTACCAGGCGGAAATTTCACAGGGAAGGCTTGAAGCGCTTCTGAACTTCCAGACAATGGTAATAGACCTTACCGGGCTTGAAGTGGCAAATGCGTCTTTGCTGGACGAAGGAACTGCCGCAGCAGAAGCGATGCACGTATTTTACGCGGCGCGCAAACCCGGGAAGAAAAACGCAAATAAATTTTTCGTGTCAAAGGAATGTTTCCCGCAGACAATTGAAATTCTGAAAACACGTTCAGAGCCGATCGGGGTTGAATTAATTATCGGCGACCACAAGACTGCGGAACTTACCGGCGACATCTTTGGGATGCTGGTTCAGTATCCTGCCGCTGACGGAGAAGTGTATAATTACAAAGAACTGATCGATAGGGCACACTCAAAAGGAATAAACGTAGTAGTTGCGGCTGATATACTCAGTTTAGCTCTGCTCACGCCTCCCGGCGAGTTTGGAGCGGATATAGTTGTTGGCAATACCCAGCGTTTTGGCGTACCAATGGGATTTGGCGGTCCGCATGCCGCTTATTTTGCCTGTAAGGATGAGTTCAAGCGTATTATACCGGGCAGAATTATTGGCGTATCCATAGATAAAAACGGCAACCGCGCATTGCGTATGGCTTTGCAAACCCGTGAGCAGCATATCAGGCGCGAGAAAGCCACAAGCAATATCTGCACGGCGCAGGTTTTGCTTGCAATAATGGCGGGTATGTACGGCGTTTATTACGGTCCGGCGGGAATTCTGAATATTGCTAAACGGGTCCATAGTTTTACATCGCTTCTTGATAAGAACCTGAAGCAGCTTGGCTATGACCAGCTTAACAAATATTATTTTGATACGCTAAAAATTGACCTTGGCGAGAATGCCAAAGATGTTATAGATGCTTTCAGGCTTAAGTTTGATGCTATCGGCGTTAACCTTAGGTATATGGCCGACAGGTATATCGGAATTTCAGTAGATGAGACAACTGAGCTTAAGGACCTTGAAGATATTATTGATGTGTTTGCAGACGCTGCAGGTTCAGGAAGCCACGTTACGCTTTCGACGAACGGCTCGGCATATAAATTCCCGAAGGAACTTGTGAGAGAGTCCAAATTCATGACTCATCCTGTTTTTAATTCGTATCATTCGGAAACTGAAATGATGCGCTATATAAAGAAGCTTGAGAACAGGGACTTATCATTAAATATTTCAATGATAGCGCTTGGTTCTTGCACAATGAAGCTGAATGCGGCGACCGAAATGATTCCGGTTACATGGCCGGAGTTTGGGAATATTCATCCTTTTGCGCCGCTGGAACAGGCAAAGGGTTACCTGGAAATATTCAAAGGCCTTGAAGATTCGCTAAGCAAAATAACGGGTTTCCCGGCAGTATCGTTGCAGCCTAATTCAGGCGCGCAGGGCGAATACACCGGGCTCATGGTTATTCGTGAATACCACAAATCCAAAGGCGAGAGCCACAGGAATGTTGTACTGATTCCCGCATCCGCTCACGGAACAAATCCCGCAAGCGCTGTTATGGCCGGCATGAAGATAGTCGTTGTAAAGACAACCGATAGCGGCGATATAGATATGAACGATCTGAAAGAAAAAGCTGAGCAGAACAAAGCAAATCTTGCGGCTCTGATGGTAACTTATCCTTCAACACACGGTGTGTTTGAAGAGAGCATAATTGAGATGTGCGAAACCATCCATAATTGCGGCGGACAGGTTTATATGGACGGCGCGAACTTGAATGCACAGGTTGGGCTTACAAATCCGGCTTCTATCGGCGCGGATGTTTGCCACATCAACCTGCACAAAACTTTCTGTATACCGCATGGCGGCGGCGGCCCGGGGATGGGTCCTATAGCTGTTGCATCGCACCTTGCTCCGTTTTTACCGGGACATCCGTTTGTAAAAGTCGGCGGCAGCAAAGCTATTCACTCTGTTTCAGCGGCTCCGTGGGGAAGCTCAAGTATATTGTTAATTTCGTATGCTTATATTCTTATGATGGGTTCAAAAGGGCTTACTGACGCGACTAGATATGCAATTCTTAACGCAAATTACGTTATGTCAAGACTCGAGAAATATTATCCTGTTCTTTACAAAGGCAAACACGGCAGGTGCGCGCATGAATTGATATTTGACCTGCGCGATATTAAGCATCATATTGGAATAGACGTTGAAGACGTTGCTAAACGCCTTATCGATTATGTTTTCCACGCCCCGACGGTATCTTTCCCTGTTCCGGGGACGTTCATGTTTGAGCCGACAGAAAGCGAATCGAAGTATGAGCTGGATAGATTCTGCGAAGCTATGATAGCGATAAGGAATGAAATAAAAGAAGTTGAAGACGGCTCGGCGGATAAAGAAGATAACGTTCTTAAGAACGCGCCGCACACAGCATGGCACATCGCATCAAGCGAGTGGAGTCATCCTTATTCAAGAGAGAAAGCGGCTTATCCTGCCCAGTGGTGCAGGGATAATAAGTTCTGGTCGTTTGTAGCAAGGGTTGATAACGCTTACGGCGACAGGAACTTCATGTGCTCCTGCGAACCGGTGGAAAGCTACGCTACAATTGACAATTAGCATTTAACAATTTTCAAAAGTAAATAGAATCAACATTTAGGGCTGAAAATCTTTTCAGCCCTTTTTTCATACTCCCTCTCCGTTCGGGAGAAGGGGATGTCTCTATTGATGGGCACGGGCGTGAGGTCAAATTCTCTGTTAAAATCCTATATTTTTGAAACCTTTACAATCTTAACCAAGTCATAATAAACAGGAACACAAACGGAAATAAAACACTAAAAATCATATAAAAACGCCACATTTTGTGGCTGAGCAAGGAGAAACAAATCATGAATAACGCAATAGAATCAATGATCCCTGTATTTGGCATAATTTTCACGTTCGGTATACCGGGGATACTTATCTTTTGGTGGCTTTACATCAAGCATAAAGAACGTACAAAACTTATGGATATGGGAATGAGCCCTCAAGAGGCCAGAGAATATTTCAAGGAAACTGAAAAAAGGCCCAGGAACCCGTACGGTTCTTTAAAATGGGGAATTTTACTTACCATGATAGGCCTCGGGCTTTTCATCGGAATAATCCTCGAAGAAGCCGGCTTTAAAGAGTCTTTGACAGGTGTTACAATACTGTTGTTCGGCGGAATTGGATTCATAATATATTACCTGATCGTCAGCTCGAAAATGAAAAAAGACGAGACGGCTAAGAAGATCATTTCGCAGCAGAACACACCTCAAAACTAATTTGAAAAGTCAATAAATTGTATACAGAAATGAAATCAAAAATATTTATAATACTTCTCCTCTCGGTCTTCTTTGCGGCCGGACTATCCGGTTGCAACCTGTTGAAGAGAAGAGTTGAGAAAAGAGAAAAACTAGAATATAAGATCAGCAGTCTGAATAAAACCAGGATCAGCGTCCAGAATTTAAACGGCGAAATAAAGATCTCGAAATCAGACGATACTCTCGGAATTATTACCGTTAACGCTGAAAAAATAGCCAGGGTTAGATTTGATGATAAAAATAAAGAGATCGAGAACCTCGATGTGAATATCGATTCATCCGGAAACGAAGTTAAAATTACAACTGATTATGAACGCATAGCGAAAGGCTTTTTTAGCCAGGCTGAAGACCGCCGTGTGAATTATGATATCAGGGTTCCTGCAAATATGAAAGTTGAAGTGGATAATACTAACGGAGTAATTACGCTCACAGGGCTGGCAAATGATGTTAAAGTTAATTCGGTAAACGGAGCGTCCAATATCAGCAAGTGCAGCGGCAGCATCAGCGTTGATGCGACCAACGGAAGCGTCTCAGGCAATTTCGATTCAACTAAGGGAATTAATATAGACGTTACAAATGGCGCCGTAAAGCTGGGCGGACTCAGAAACGTTTCGGCTAACGTGAATGCAAGCACGGTAAACGGAAAGATAAAATTCAATAATCTTAATTTCTCAAACCTGACCGCTGAAAAGAAAAACCTCACAGGCACTTTAGGAACGGGAAGCTCGCTGATCAAAATATCCTCGGTTAACGGAAGCATAACCCTGGACGCAAATGACGTTACTTTATCAAAAGGATCGCATAACGATGATTTTCATTTTGGCTTCATTATAGATGATGATGAGAATAACAATCATCAAAAGACCCGTAATGATACGGCAAAAACATTAGATACGCCAAAAACCAAGTAGTGTATTGTAGATGTGGATTTCCCCCGCCTGTTTGTTTGCCTGGTATAGAGGGCGCAGGCGGGGATAACCCAATCAAGAGAAGTAGTTTATATAAATCAGTTTAAGTGCTAACATTTTTGTTTATATTTAACGACAATATTAAAGCAGCGCCGAAAAGAACAGTGGAATCCTGCATGTACGACCTGGAAATCAACATTATTAAGAAGATCCAATCAGGTGACGCTAATGCATTTGGACAAATTGTGGATAAGTTCAAAGATAAAGCTCTGACTTTAAGCATGAGAATCCTTAAGAACAGGGAAGACGCCGAAGACTCGCTGCAGGAAGCTTTCGTTAAAACATTCAGGGCAATTACGGATAAACAATTCGAAGAACGCTCCAAGTTCTCGACATATTTTTACAGGATAGTTTACAACACCGCGCTGGATTATTATAAAAAGCACAAGCTGAGAAACTACAACCTTCTGAAGATAGACGAGCCTTCAAGATTAGGAAACGATGATGAGAAGATACTGGATAATTTTGAACTGAATATAGACAAGGTTCATTACGAAGTAAGCGCAGCTTTTATTACGGAGAAAAGGACCCTTGATGGCGAGATGCAATTAATGGTCGACCGTTTTCTTGAACAGATACCGGAAAAATATGCTACGATTCTCACGTTGTTCTATATAAACGACCTGACGCATGAAGAAATAGCGCAGACTCTAAGGCTGCCTATCGGGACGGTGAAAAACAGGATATTCAGGGCCAAGGATAAACTGAAAGAGGTAATGCTCAGGAAGCATACAGAAGAAGATATTATGGAATTGTTCTAAAAAAAACGTTATATTGATATAATAAAATGGCAAACACAAACAGAAAAATAGAAGAGTTCATTGAGGGCAAGCTGAGAAGCTCGCGCATTGAAAGAACTTCGGATAATTTTTCGGCGCTGTTAATGAAAAGGATAGCTGCCGAGCATAAATCAGCCCTTGAGGAAAGCAAATCCGACAGGCTGGTTAAATATGCGATCGGCTCATTCAGCATGCTGATAATCGGGTTCACACTGGCTCTGGGGTTCATTTCCGGGACCACAGGCTCCGCGGGCCCCAGGCAAAAAGGCATAGATATAGGCCCGGCGATGGAAACATCAAATAATTATCTGGAACGGTTCCTCTCGTTTATTCAATCTGTATTTGTGAGCGCGTTAAACTTTTTAGGGGTTACATTTTCATCAAGAACGATAACGATAGTTTTGCTGATAGTTCTTGTAGCGGCGGTTTTTTTACTTGGCGAGAGATTTGTCATGAGGGGAAAGCTCAGATCGTCCGGGGTTGGAATTAAGTAATTTCCGGGCATAGGAGGATATAAAATGGGGACGCTGAGCGGCGTCCCTTTTTTTATTGCCAAAATTTATATCCGCCGTTGTCGGTGTAATCACCGACAACCGGAATTTCTCTATTTTTTGTTGCGGTCAGGTCTTCTGACCTGACGCGTGTCAGGAGGAAACTCCTGAAACAACCTTAGAAGTTATTTAATAGCTCCCCCTCTCCTTTTAGGAGAAGGTGTTGGGGGGTGAGGCTAAAATAAAAGTGGCGTTCTTTTTGAACGCTTATTACAAATAAAAAAACCCGGCAATTTGTAATCACCGGGTCTGAATTATGCTGTTAACTACTAACTATTAACTGAAATTTACTTTATTTCCCAAACATTTCCTGAGAACATGAGCTTCTCCAGGTCGCCTTTGCCTTTTTTAGCCGTCTCTTCCCTGATCTGCCTTTCCATTTCATCTTCGTAGCAGAAGCGCTCTATATCAAGAAAAACGCCGGTCGGAGCGGGCATGCCTTCTATATCGCCCAGTTCAGCCAGCAGGAATGCAAGCTCTCTTGATTTCACATTATGAACCAGCAAATCATTTATGGAATACTTTCCGTCGTCAAGTGAAACAACGGTTGGATGGAAACCATCCAGCCTGATTCCCTTGTTGCTATTCTTGCCGAATACCATCGGTTTTCCGTTTTCAAGGAACAGTATATTATCGGCCTTAGTGTCCTTCTCAACATATTTTTCAAAAGCGCCGTCATTGTAAATATTACAATTCTGGAATATCTCAACGAAAGAAGTTCCTTTATGGTGCGCCGCTTTTGAAATAACATCCTGCATGTGTTTGCCGTCGCTGTATACCGACCTTGCCACAAATGTTCCGTTAGCTCCTAATGCAAGGGATATCGGGTTAAAAGGATAATCTATAACTCCTACCGGACTTGATTTTGTTATCTTTCCGTATTCGCTTGTAGGCGAGTATTGTCCTTTTGTTAAACCGTATATCCTGTTATTAAAGAGCAGGATTTTAATATCAAGATTTCTTCTGAGCAGGTGAACAAAATGGTTCCCGCCAATGCTCAGCAGGTCGCCGTCGCCGGCAGCCACCCAAACGCTCAGGTCAGGATTCGCCATCTTGAGGCCCTCGGCAACCGCAGGGGCCCTTCCGTGAATTCCGTGGAAACCATACGAGCTCATGTAATACGGGAAACGGCTTGAGCATCCAATGCCTGCAACGAAAGCAATTTTTTCTCTTGGAATGCCAAGTGAAGGCATTACCCGCTGCACCTGGGCGAGGATAGAATAATCGCCGCATCCGGGGCACCATCTTACGTCCTGGTCGCTTGCGAAATCCTTCGCTGTCAACTTAACCGTCGTTCCGTTTGTTGTTATTGTGTCTTCTGCCATTACTCACTCCCTAATATTTCTTTTATCTTAGCTTCAATTTCCGACGCTTTAAAGGGCTGTCCCTGTACTTTCGGGAATGAAATCACATCCAGAAGATACTGCGACCTTATCATATATGTCAATTGCCCTAAATTAATCTCGGGAATCAAAACCTTTTTGAATTTCTTTAAAACATTTCCCAAATTCTTCGGGAAAGGATTCAAATATCTCAGGTGAGCTTTTGAAACCTTTATGCCTTTTGATTTCAGGTTCTCAACCGCCGAGGTTATTGCCCCGTACGGACTGCCCCATCCAAGAACAAGAAGCTCGCCTTCCTGTTCGCCTTCAACTTCCAGAAGCGGGATATCATTTTCAATATTCTTAACTTTCAGAGCTCTTGTTTTAACCATCTCTTCGTGGTTCTTCGGGTCATAACTGATATTTCCGGTAAGGTGGTCTTTTTCAAGGCCGCCGATACGGTGTTCCATTCCGGGCGTTCCGGGGATAACCCACGGACGGGCCAGGTTTTCATCTCTCATGTACGGGAAATATCCTTCCGGGTCGGTTCTGAATTCCGCTTTTATGTCTGGTAGCTCATCAACATGCGGCATTTTCCACGGCTCTGCGCCGTTTGCCAGAAATCCGTCGGATAAGAAAATGACAGGCGTCATATACTTTATTGCTATTCTTGCCGCTTCATATATCATCGCGAAACAATCCGCAGGAGTTGCAGCGGCAACTACCGGTACGGGGCATTCGCCGTTGCGTCCGAATACAGCCATAAGCAGATCGGCCTGTTCAGTCTTTGTGGGAAGCCCTGTGCTTGGACCCCCGCGCTGTATATCCGCTATTACAAGCGGAAGCTCTAGCATAACAGCAAGCCCGATGGCTTCCGTCTTTAAAGCTAAGCCCGGTCCGCTGGTGCTCGTAAATCCAAGCGCGCCTCCAAATGATGCGCCTATTGCAGAACAAACAGCGGCTATTTCGTCTTCAGCCTGGAATGTTTTTACCCCGAAGCTTTTATATCCTGAAAGATCCTGGAGTATGTCGCTTGCCGGGGTTATAGGATATGAACCAAGAAACAGCTGGAGCCCGGCCTTAATAGAAGCCGCAAGGATCCCCATTGATGCAGCCTGGTTTCCGCTTATGTTTCTGTAGAATCCTTTTTCTAAATGCGCAGGTTCGATCCGGAACTGCGTTGTAAAGTACTCGGCGGTTTCTCCGAAGAAATACCCGGCTTTCATTGCGCGGATATTTGCTTCAGCCACAAGCTTGTTCTTTGAGAATTTTTCTTCTATCCATTGAACGGTTGTTTCGAGCGGACGGTCATACAGCCAGTACATTAGCCCAAGCGCGTAAAAGTTCTTGCAGCGCCCCATCTCCTTCGCGTTTAAGCCAAGGTCGTGCAAAGCGAGGTTCGTTGATTTTGATACCGGCACTGAAAACAGCTTATAGTCCGATAGCGATCCGTCTTCCAGCGGGTTTGATTTATAACCGGCCAGTTCAAGGTTCTTTGGGATAAAGGCGTCTGCATTAGCTATAATTGTTCCGCCTTTTTTGAGGTCTTTAAGATTAACTTTTAACGCGGCGGGGTTCATCGCCACAAGCACATCGGGCTCGTCGCCCGGCGAGTAGATATCGTTGCTGGAGAATTGTATCTGAAATCCGCTAACGCCGAATAATGTTCCGGCCGGGGCTCTTATTTCTGCGGGGTAATCCGGTAAAGTGCTGAGGTCGTTACCGTAGAGAGCAGTCGTTTCGGTAAATCTGGTGCCCGCAAGCTGCATTCCATCTCCGGAGTCGCCGGCAAATCTGATGGTTGCGCTTTTTAGTACCTCAACAGTCTTTTCTGAGTTTTCCAAAGCGTGTCCTTCTTTCAGGCGCTATTCTTTTTCCACCTGAACTTTGAGTTGTGTGTTAATATTGTTGGGGAGCCTTACCTCAACGGTAAACTCGCCAACATGTTTGATTGGTTCTTCTAAAATTATATGTTTCTTATCGACGTTATATCCTTTTTCAGCCAGCGACTCAGATATCATCTGCGAAGTAACCGAGCCGAAAAGCTTTTCGTCATCTCCTGCTTTTGCTTTTATCAACAAGCCAACCGCGCTTATAGTTTCTGCAAGCTGTTTTGTATCCTGTATATCTTTTGCCACTTTCCGGGCTTTTTGTTTCTTCAGCTCTTCAAGCGTGCGCAGGTTGCTGGCTGTGGCCCGAACGGCAATATGGTTCGGGATAAGATAGTTCATCGCGTAACCGTCTTTAACGCTTACTGCTTCGCCGGTTTTTCCAAGCGTATCGTAGTCTTGTTTTAAAATTACTTTCATTTGATTTGTCGATATTAATTATTTAATAAACTCTCTTTTCACCTGAGTGAAAGGCAGATGACTTATATAATAAAAAGTAGAGCGCGTCCCTCAATTGGAACTTACTCTACCCTAAGATTTACTTGCCTGTAAAACCGTTTTTATATCTTTCCCGAGTCACCTTCCAGAAGCGCAGTGTCTTCAGGCGTAAGGTGTTTCTCGAATGAATCATCTTCAAATGTTGTAGGCTCATCGGCTCCGTGACCTTCATTTACTCTCTTGTTCAAAAATTGTATTCTTCTTGCCTTAATTTCAACAATAGTTTTGCTCTCGCCTTTTTCTGTCTTAAACGTCCTTGACTGCAGCTCGCCTTCAACCAGAACTGCATTTCCTTTTTTCAGCTTATCCCTGCAGCTTTCGGCCAGCTTGTTCCATGCTACAATTCCAACGTAACAAACATCCTCCTGCCATTGGTCTTTACTGTCTCTGTATCTCCTGTTGCTTGCAATCGAAAAATTTACGACCGGCGTCCCGTTTGTCGTCTGCCTGAAAATGGGGTCTTTAGTCAGGTTTCCTGCAATTATAACCGAGTTCAATTCGGGCATCTTTAAATCAGCCATTTTTACCTCCGGAATGATTAACGTTATACAAATGAATTAGTGATCATGAAATCTTTACGCTTCTTTCGTGGAGATGCCCTCTCCGCCTTCTGCAGGAGTTTCAGTTGTTACGGCTGACCGTTCCTCTTCTTTAGCTGCGGCTTCTCTTTCCCTGGCAGCTTCTTCTTTCTTTTGGAAATACGCGTTTCTCTCGGCCAGGGTTTTTTTATCGAAAGCTATATTTAAAAATCTTAGAATATTATCGTCAAGGTGGTATGTCCTTTCGAGCTTGGCTACTATATCTGGCGTACCCTTAAACTCGATGGTTACATAATGACCCGTTTGCCTTTTCTTAATTGAATACGCGAACTTCCTTCTGCCCCATTTCTCGGTTTTGACAATTTCGCTTCCGTTTTTTGTCAGGAAATTCGTATACTTGCCGACTATAGTATCAACTTTGTCGTCTTCCAGTATCGAATCCAAAATGAATGTTGTTTCGTAATTTCTGTTTATATCTGCCATTAAATGATTTAAAATATTAAAAATATTAGATGTAAATATAGTTTTCTCTCATTATAGAATCAAGGCAGTTAAACGCCAAATTTGCAGAAAACAAGCGAAGCGCAGTCCTCGCGAAGGCGGGGATCCCGGCCTATAACGTCATCCTGAGCCCCGTGTCAAGCACGGGGTAAACTCCGCCGAAGGGTATCATTATTGAGCAATCCGGAACAGAAAAAGTATAAGCTTTACCGCGGAGGCCGCAAAGTATATCTCGTTGCTCAACACCCTTGGATTTGGATCTTAGTCCTGACTGTTCTTTAATAAATCACGGCTACAGCCTGGAATTTGCAAGTCTTATTTTCCTCGTCATAATTGGCGGGTTACAAGGGATTATTCGCTGAATTTCTATTAACTACTAACTAATAACTATTAAATGTTAACTGTTTGCCTGTTTAACTTGATTTGTTCATTTTTTCTGAAAAGAAAATTAGGTAATTTCCGTATTGAGCAAATTTGAAACTAGATTGAAGACCAAAACTGCAAAAACCATAAAAAGCGCTCCGAAGAGCGCAGCGCCGGTAAAGAAAACTAACGGCGCCTCACGCTCCAAAAAGATTGCGGCGGCTGTATTTAACGGCGGCTCTGAATCTATTGTTGTAAAAGGCGCGCGTGTAAATAACCTTAAGAATATCGACGTCGAAATCCCGCATAATAAGCTCGTTGTTGTGACAGGACTGAGCGGTTCGGGAAAAACTTCACTGGTCTTCGATACCATATATGCAGAAGGTCAGCGCCGTTACATAGAAAGCCTGTCATCTTACGCGAGACAATTTTTAGAGAGAATAAATAAGCCTGATGTTGATTCTATTTCGGGACTCGCCCCGTGCATGGCTATTGAAGCTAAAACTTCATCACGTAATCCCCGCAGTACGGTCGGCACTTCGACGGAAATTTACGATTATCTAAGATTGCTCTTTGCCAGGGTGGGGAAAACAATTAGTCCCGTCAGCGGCAAAGAAGTTAAGCGCAATTCGGTTGACGACATAATGAAGTTTGTGGAAAAGCTTAAAGATAAAAGCAAGCTGTATGTTGTATTCCCGGTGCAGATGCATAAAGATAAAACTGCAAAACAGGAAATTGAGAACCTTAAGCAAAAGGGTTTTTTCAGAATATTTCATAACGGCGGAATTATTGATTTAAACAAAACGTCAAACATCAAGAATCTAAAATTAGATAACGCGAGAGTAGTAGTGGATAGGCTTGCATTTAATAAAGGAGATGATGAACAGAAACAGCGAATTGCCGGTTCTCTTGAGCAGGCATATACTGAAGGCGACGGATATCTTTCCTTAATTATTGAATCGCCTGAACGGGCGGCTGCGAAGAACGCTGATTCAGCGTTTACAGAGCATTCTTTCAATATGCATCTTGAAGCGGATGGAATAAGGTTTGAAGAACCCGAGCCGATATTTTTTTCTTTCAATAACCCTTTGGGCGCTTGCCCAAAATGCCAAGGCTTTGGCGAGACTATAGACCTGGACCCTGATTTGATAATTCCAGATAAGAGCAAATCTATTTTCAAAAATGCGATTCATCCGTTTTCAACGCCCAAACACGGCAGGCACTTAAGCGATCTGATAGCCGCTTCAAAGAATCATGATATCAGGATTCACGTGCCGTTTAAGGAATTGACGAAGGAGGAGGTAAATAAAGTTTTTAACGGGGCAGGGGAGTATATCGGCATACACAAATTTTTCAGAATGGTTGAGCGCGAAGCGGCGTACAAGATCCATTACAGAGTATTGCTCAGCCGGTACCGCGCTTACACAAAATGCGTTACCTGCGGCGGCTCGCGCCTGCGCAAAGAATCGCTTTATGTTAAGTTCCAGGGGAAAACTATTTTTGATATCGTAAGCTCAAATATCGAAGCGCTGTATTTCTTTTTTAAAGATATTAAGCTTGCCGGAGCGGATGAGAAGATCGCCGGGCGCGTGCTTGAAGAAATAAGGAACAGGCTCGCTTACCTGTATGAAGTTGGATTGGGCTACCTGACGCTTGACAGGCTGACCAGCACTCTTTCCGGCGGCGAAAGCCAGAGAATAAATCTTGCCACTTCGCTTGGCTCCGCCCTGGTTGGTTCGATATATGTTTTGGATGAGCCAAGCATCGGGCTTCATCCGCGCGATAACGACAGGCTTATAAGGATCTTAAAATCGCTCCGCGATATCGGCAACTCTGTTATTGTTGTGGAGCATGACCCCGAGATGATAAACTCAAGCGATTATGTTATCGATATTGGACCCAAGGCGGGCGAAGCCGGCGGCGAAGTTATCTTTGCCGGAACGCTGAAAGAGATTGTTAAATCTGCTGATTCCATAACCGGGAAATATTTGTCGGGAAAAATGAAAATAGAAGTTCCTGATGTGCGCAGGCAGGTAAACGGACATTTCATAACTATCAGGGGAGCATCGGAAAACAACCTGAAAAATATAGATGTTGATATACCGCTTGGAATTTTTGTCTGCATAACCGGTGTAAGCGGTTCGGGTAAATCTACTTTGATAAGCGATATATTATATGGCGCGCTGAAGAAACGCATTGACGGAATTTATAATGAAAAGATAGGCGCCTACTCTGAAATACGCGGCGCGGGAAACATTAACGCGGTAGAGCTTGTAGATCAGACTCCGATAGGCCGTTCCCCGCGTTCAAATCCGGTTACGTATCTAAAGATATTCGATTTGATAAGAGAAGTTTACGCGTCGCAGCCTTCGGCGAAGCTGAAGGGCCTGAACTCCGGCAGCTTCTCGTTCAATATTCCCGGCGGCAGATGCGAAACCTGCGAGGGTTCGGGGGTTATTAAAATTGCAATGCAGTTTATGGCGGATATTTTCCTTGAGTGCGACGTCTGCAAAGGCGAACGTTACAAAAGCGATATACTTGAGGTCCAGTACAAAGGAAAGAGCATCAGCGATGTATTGCGGCTGAGCATAAACGAGGCGATCGCATTCTTCAGGGAATTTCCTAAGATAACATCGAAGCTTAAAGTGCTTGAAGAAGTTGGTTTAGGTTATTTAAGATTAGGACAATCTGCCACTACATTATCCGGCGGCGAAGCGCAAAGGATAAAACTTGCCTATCACCTATCTTTCCAGGCGCCGGGAGAAAAGACGCTGTTCATTTTTGATGAACCCACTACGGGATTGCATCTTAACGATATTTCAAAATTGCTAAAATGTTTCAACGAGCTTATTGTAAAAGGAAATTCGATTGTTGTTGTGGAACACAATCTTGAAGTGATAAAGTCAGCTGATTACATAATCGATTTGGGGCCTGATAGCGGCAACAAGGGCGGAGAAGTGGTTGCGAAGGGCTCGCCGGAAACTGTCGCTAAAAATAAAAATTCTTTTACCGGGAAGTTTTTGGCGAAGATATTGAAAGCTTAATCATACGTCTCCGCCGGGGGTGAGGATAAATTTTGCATTACTTAATTTTATTAAGCTCGTTGTTCAAAAGTCCTACTTCATGCCTCAGGAAGTTAATATCTTCGTCAAGAAAATGTCTGGCTAAGTGTCTTGCTCTGCGAACCGAGTTCATGTTGATATCGGAAGTTATTAAGTCCTCGTCGAAGAATTTTGCGACTGCGTCAACATTGCCGAAGGGGTCGATGATTTCAGAGCCGCCCCAGAAGTTTACTCCGTCTTCATATCCAACGCGGTTTGAAAATATCAGGTATGCAGAGAGCAGCCTTGAATATGCTTTATGCTGCTCGGAGTTTATTTCGTAGTTCTTTAAGATCTTGGATTTGGAATTTAACGCGAGCCTTGTTGGCGATACAGCTATGCCGATAATTATCTTTGCGCCCTTAAGGGCGAGCAGCAGCGGCAGCGACATGTGCCACAGGTCTTCGCATACAAGCAGCCCGATCTTCCCGAATTTTGTTTCGTGGACGTTGGCTTCTTTGCCCCGGGAAAAATACCGCATCTCTTCGAACATGCCGTAATCGGGCGGGTAAACTTTTTTATGAGTGAACTGCACATTGCCGTCTGAAATGAAGAAAGCCGAATTGAATATCCCGAAGTTATCATCTTCTTCTATACCGCCGCAAACTATGGAGATCTGTTTTGATTTTTTCCTGAGGGGTTCAAGTATAGGGCTGGTGTACGGATCTAAAGCCATATCAAAATTCAAATCTTTTACCGAGTAACCGGTCAAAGATAATTCGGGAAAAACAACAAGGTTAGCTTTTCGCCTGATGGCTTTATCTATGAATTCCAGGTGCTTCTTTATGCTTTTATCGTAATCGCCCAGCGGGGGATTTATTTGCGCTACAGCGGCTTTGAATTTCATTTCCATCAGCTGATTTTATAATAAATGATTCTTATAATTTCTGAAATTTTTAGGTTAATTTTAAGCCATAAAAGCAGAACGGCATTGTTATGAAATTTTTTGAAATATTTAACGCAGTCTTTATTCCATACTTTAATCATCCTTACTCTGTCTTTGTAAATACTCTCCCCGTGTTTATGGATTATTTGGGTTCCCGTGAGCAGCCTGATTCTTTTACCGCTGTCAACTATCCGCTTGCAAATATCTACATCGCTGAAAAACATATTGAATTGTTCGTCAAGATTTCCTATGGTATCGAGCGTATCTTTCTTTATCATAAGCGCCGCGGCCATAGGCTGGTTTATGTCCGTATCTTTGTCATAACTGAAATACTTCATTTTCCATGAGCCGAACATCTTAGACTTCGGGAAAATACAAGCAAGAAGGCTAAACCCCCAGAACATTTTAAGGTAATCAGGGAAGTTCCTGACAGAATACTGCAGGGTCCCGTCTTCGTTCAGCATTATTGGCGCGCAGGCCCCATATGCAGGCGATTCGTTAAGAAAGCTGTTCAGGGTATCCAATGACCCTTTCTTTAGGCGCGTGTCCGGGTTAAGAAGAAAAATATTTTTACCCGTTGAATATTTTAAGGCCCGGTTTACGGCTTTTGTGAAACCTGAGTTTTCAGAGTTATTATAAAAATGCAGTGAGCTGAATTTGATGCCGTTGATAATATCGGCTGTATTATCTGTTGAAGCGTTATCAACAATTACTATCTCAACGGTTAGCTTTTCGGAATTATCAATTATAGATTCAATGCATGCCTTAATTTCGGAGGCGCTGTTCCAGGTTACTATTAGTACAGATACATCGATCATATGAAACAAACTTAGTTCAGGAATTTAACAAATACAATGAAACTAAAAGGTGATGTTAAACAGAGGTTTTGGAGTTTCACATTTGTTGATGTTTAAGTAATTTGCGCACGATAATTAAAATAAAACAAACATATGAAACGAACTCAGCGGGCGAACAGAACCTATGCCGGCAAGCCGGCGGCAAGCTTCAGGTTTAAACACATTATATATGAGAAAAGATCATACAAAGCGGTAATTACAATTAACCGCGAGAAGGCGCTCAACTGCCTTGACCTCACCACGATAAATGAGCTCTCTGCCGCCTTCAAAGATGCTAGCTGGGATGACGATATATCGGTCATAATTTTGACCGGGGCAGGGAAGAGGGCTTTTTCGACCGGCGCGGACCTTAATGAACAGCAGGAGTATTTTCTTGGCAACCCGAAAGATTATTATAAATGGATGTATGAGTTCATCCGCCTTCACGAGCTTATGCGCAACGTTGGGAAGCCAACAATAGCAAGGCTTAACGGCATAGTTGTAGGCGGCGGCAACGAGTTGAACATGAGCTGCGACCTGGCTATAGCCGCAGACCACATTTATATCAAGCAGGTTGGCGCTGCCAGGGGAAGCGTTGCCGCCGCAGGCGCCACTCAATTTCTTCCGTTAATTGTCGGCGATAGGCGCGCCAGGGAAATTCTTTTTCTTTGCGAAGAGATCCCAGCAAAGAAGGCGCTGGAGTGGGGGCTCGTGAACCAGGTTGTTCCATACGCCAAACTTGATAAGGCTGTTAATGAGTTAGCTGAGAAGCTACATAATAAGCTGCCCGAATGTCTGCGTTATACCAAACAGCAGGTCAATTTCTGGCGGGACCTATCATGGCACACCACGATAGGGCATGCCCGTGACTGGCTTTCAATACATAATCTTTCTTTTGAAGTTGAAGAAGGAATCAGCGCCTTCAACGAAAAAAGAAATGTGGATTATGAAAAGGTCAGGAAAAAAGTTAAATAATACCTCACCCCCAACCCCCTCTCCACGTGGAGAGGGGGCGTGAAAGATCAGGTAAAAGTAGTATTTTTTTCTTTCAGTACTTTTTTTACGTAGAGAAGGAGTGTAGGAAAAAATATTGTATTAAATCTTTTTGTCCCGTCCCCAAGAAGGGAGGGGCAGTGAGAGGTAACGAAATGAAAGAGAATAAATATATTGATGATTTGTTTCATGGGGCTCAGGGCAGTACCTTTACAAATGCTAAATTTCTGAGACTACGACAAACGAAAGCTGAGGAAATATTATGGAATCAATTAAGGTCCAAGAAACTTAAGGGGTATAAATTCAGAAGGCAACATCCTATATCAAGTTTCGTTGTTGATTTTTATTGCGCTGAGAAAAAATAAGCGGTTGAAATTGACGGGTCGATTCATAACATTATTGAAAGCAAACGCAACGATAGTGACAGGTCAGAGGAATTGAATAGGTTAGGGATTTCTATTATCAGATTTAAGAATGAAGAGATAATAAAGGATGTAAGTAAAGTTTTGGGCAGTATAGTAAGGACGTTAGAAAGTAAGTAATACCTCTCCCCCTAACCCCCTCCCCACATAGGTAGGGGGAGTTTTCTTCTAGCTCCCCTTCATGTGATAAGGGTTAGGTGAGAGACAGCTCTATTGCTTAGATGGTTCCTTTTCATGTTTGAGAGGGGGCAAGATTGAGGATGATATATATAAATTGAATTGAATGGCTTCTTGTCGTTCCGCCTCCCTACCTGGTGAGGAGGAGTTTGAGCGAGTTTTCTTCTAGTTTCCCTTTCATGTGAAAGGTTTAGGAGAGAGGCAGCTCAATTGCTTTCTTGGTTCCCTTTCCTGTATGGGAGGGAGGTAAGATTGAGGATGATAAATATTGAAATTGAATCGCTTCTTTTGTTTCCCCCTCCCTATGTGGGGAGGGGGTTAGGGGGAGAGGTAGCCCAACTGAATACAAATTTTCCCCACCCTATGTGAGAAGGGTTAAAAGAGAGGCAGACGAGTTAAATTTTTGTTCCCACATCCTTCGTGGAGAGGTTCCGGAGGGAGAAGTAGGCAAGTTGAATTCAAATTTTCCACTCCTTATGTGGAGAGGTTCTAGGAGAAAAACTAGGTTAGTTGAATTTTTGTTCCCGTCACGATGTGGGGATGGGTCAGGGGAAGAAGTAAAATAAATTTAAACAACACACATTGAACATAGCTTTAATACTTACAATAATCGGAATTATGTTATCGGTGTTGATACCGCTGCTTGGTTATTTGTTCAAAACGAGGAGGGCTCTCAAAAATTATTATTCCGTAATCTGGAAAAGATCGTCATCTCTGAAGCCCAAAGACGCACTTGGCGAGAGGCCGTACAACCCTTACTACTTCGAAAGAAAAGAAGACCCGGTGATAAAAAGACAGCTTGAGAGGGGCAACAATATTTTATTGATAGGACCGCCGCTTATGGGCAAATCGCGCTCGGTGTACCAGCAGCTTAAGTCGCTTAAAAAAAGCGCTGACGTGCTGATACCGCGCGCCGTCCAGATGGCGCATTTTATGTTCCCCAAAAATCTAAGGTTCTGGAGGAAAAAAGTAATTTTCATCGACGACCTGCAATACTATGTTGAAAAGCAGGAGAACTATCCAGTGCTTTTCAGGACGGCCAAAGAGAAGAAGATTGCAATAGTTGCGACTTGCCATTCGGGGCAGGATTTTAAGAAAGTTAAGAATAAGCTCATAGAGCAAAGCATAGATATTGATCATGTTTTCGGCGAGAACATAATTGAATACGAGAAGATAAGTCCGGAAACCGGGAAGCAGATCGCCGAAAAGCTTGGTATGAACTGGGATAAAGCGAAGTTTAACGGGACAGTCGGGTCAATATTCATGCGGCTGAGCGAAATGGAAAGACGTTTTGACGGCTGCACAAATATTGAGAAGGCGATTATGCTCTCTGTCAGAATGATGTACATCACCGGTTTATATTCAGATAACGGGGTTTTTAATACAGACTGGCTAAAATTAACAGCCCTTAGCCGCGAGCTTGAGGGCAGGGATTTTGAATGGACCGGCTGGTTAAAATCGCTTGAAGGCAAAGAGTTTATCAAGGTTTTGAGACGCGATAAGATATGGGCGGAGGAGGCCTACCTGCAGTACATAGTGAAAGAAGAAGCAGCCGCATCGGATATAGATATTTTCAACGAGATGATCCATATTTTTGAAAACGAACCCGCTACGCTGGTTATGATCGGGAAAAGAGCTTATGACACCGGTAGCGTAGATATTGATATAGCCGATTATATGAAAGCTGCTATAAGGTCGCTTGAGCTGGCTCTGGCAAAGCTGGGCGATGAAGATGTTTTTTCCAGGGTAAGCACATATGAGCTAATCGGTACGGCGCTATGGTCGCTTGCGAAGATAGAAGATGTAGAAGGCGGCAACAGGAAGGCTCTTGGTTATTATTCCGAAGCGCAAAAGATAATTGATAAGAACGATAACCCGTTTGAGTATGCAAAATTGCTAGGGAAAATAGCAACATCATACTCCGCGCTTGCAGGTGTGAGGGATAAAGAAGCTAACTGCATGGAAGCGATAAGGCTGTACAGCGGGGCCCTCGAATTTTTTACATATTCCGGGCGCCCCGTTGAGTATGCTCAGAACTGCAACAATATAGGCGCGGTATACCAGATGCTGGCGCAGGTGAAAGAGCCAATTCAAAACCTGAAGCTTGCCGCGGAGTATCTGAAAAAATCTCTGACGGTCAGGACACGCGAGCAATACCCCAGAGAATTCGGTTTTTCAAATAACAACCTGGGGAACACTTATTCATTGTTATCAGATTATGAAGATAAAGCCGCGAACCTGAAACGGGCCGTTGAATGCTATACTAATTTTCTTAATGTATCTCCGAAAGAAAAAGATATAATCGCTTACGGGTACGCTCTTGGAAGTCTTGGGAGTTGTTACTCTTGGCTTGCCGAAGTTCAGGATACGGAAAGGAACAGCGCTAAAGCGATTGAGATCCTTAACAAAGCTCTTGAGGTCAGGAGCCGCGACAGGTTCCCGATCCAGTATTCCGTTATCCAATATAACCTGGGTTGCGCATTCCTTACGCTTGTAAAGTTTAATAATGACGCAGAGGCTTGTTATAAGGCTCTGGACGCATTTGAAGAATCGCTGGCTATCAGGACGTTAGAAAAATACCCTGAATATTTTGCCCTTAACCAGGTCGGGCTTGGTGATGTTTATATTATTCTGGCTGAGAAAGAAGACAAGTCTGAGAATTACCGGAAAGCCCTCGCGGCCTATGACCAGGCCCTAAGGGTTTATACAGACGAATTTTATCCTAAGGAATCAGCGGCTGTTCAGGACAAGATCTCAAAAGCTAAGAAGATCTTTTTTTGACCTCACCCCCCAGCCCCTCCTCCCACGCGGAGAGGGGAAGTACCTCACGATCACGCCCTGGCACTCGCTAAAGGCAGGTAAACCGGGTGCGTTCCCTTCTTCTCCCAGAAGCAAAGTTGGAACAGGCAAACGTTTCCACGGACTCAAAACCTGATAAAAATCATTTTCTAAGTTGACCGATGTCATAGGTTAAGTTACATAAGAAGCTTAATTTTGAACTAAATTATTAGTTCACTTGTTGAATTTTATATAAAAACCTCAAAAATAGGAGAATTTTAGCATGCCTGATGTTTTAGACAAGAAAGCAGACCTGGCCGGACCGGGAATAAGCACTTATGCCGAAGTAGAAAAGATACTTCCAAACGACTACAAGTCGCTCTTGAACCGCAAAGACACACAAAAGGCTATTTACGCCATCAAAGATTACATTGAAAAGAATCTTTGCAAAGAGCTGAACCTTATCATGGTTCAGGTGCCTTTAATAGTTGAAAAGGAAAGCGGAGTGAATGATAATCTTGACCGCGACGGTTCAAGGACGCCGGTTGATTTCCCGTGCGGGCTCGGTCTTGAAAAACGCCTTAATGCGCAGATTGTTCAGGCAGCTACAAAATGGAAAAGAATTGCCCTGAAACAATTCGGATTAAACGTAGGCGAAGGATTGAACACAGATATGAGAGCGGTGCGCAAAGATTATTTTCTGGATCATGACCACAGCTCGTATGTTGACCAGTGGGATTGGGAAAGAGTTATCAGAGCTGAAGACCGCAACCTGGATTTCTTAAAAGATATAGTTAAGAAGATCTGGAAAGTTATAAAAGGCGCAGAAACATATGCGCAGGAATTGTTCCCGGGTTTAAAGGATCCCAGATATCCGAACCTTCCCGAAGAGCTTGTGTTTATACATGCTGAAGAGATCTTAGAGATGTATCCCGATCTTCCGAGGAAACAGAGAGAGACCGCCATACTGCAGAAATATCCCGCAGTGTTTATAACCGGAATTGGCTGGCCGCTGGCAGACGGATACCCGCATGAAATGAGAGCCGCTGATTATGATGATTGGGTGACTGAGACAAAGACAACAAAAGGAAAACCGGCTCACGGTATAAACGGCGATATTTTGGTATGGAACCATGTTACAAAACGCCGCCATGAATTAACGTCAATGGGTATAAGGGTTAACGCTGAAACATTGCGCACACAGCTAAAGATGTCAAACCAGCTTGACTTAGTTTCAACTCCATATCACAGCGCGATATTGAACAACGAGCTTCCGCTCAGCATAGGCGGCGGCATCGGCCAGGCGCGCACACAGATGCTTCTGTTAAGAAAAGCGCACCTCGGCGAAGTAACAGTTACAATATGGCCGAAACAGCTTAAAGATATATGCGCAAAAAAGAACATTTTTGTTCTTGAATAATATACTTTAATGTGAATAATAAGGCCGTCCGGCGTAAAACGGACGGCTTTTTTTATGCCGATGTTGCTCTTTAGATTTTTGAAATATCATCTTGAGAATTATTACAAAGAAGTATTAAATGGGGGAATGTAGGTGTCAGGCCCGTCTGAGCCGGGTAAACATGCCTGACACCTACTAGTCAGTCGGAGCGCCAGTCTGTTTACCTGCCTGAGGCATGGCTGCAGGCAGGTGACGAAGACAATAAACAATAGATATGTTGGTTTTATTAATTTCAATTTATCCTTCTAAAACATATCTTTGAATTAAATACTAAATTATCCATTGATAATTCTAAAACGATTTGAGAAATCCGATTTTGGCACACTTATAGGCTGGTTAAGGACGCCTGAAGAGATGTTCCAGGCCTGCGGACGCACATTTAATTTTCCGTTAAATGAGATTCAGCTGGGGATATATTTGCAGGGCGAAGAGATGCAGCCTCCCATAAGAAGGATCTTCAAGGCGGTGGATAATGAAAACGGAAAACATATAGGCAACATTGCGCTTGAAAGGATAAATATGACAGAACAATCCGCGGCAGTTGCATGCGTAATTATCGGGGACGATATGTACAGGGGAAAGGGAATCTGCGGGTTTATGATGCAATCGGTTGTAGATATAGCGCTTAATGAAATTGGTCTAACAAAACTGACATTGAACGTGTTCGATTTTAACACACCGGCAATAAGATGTTATGAGAAAGCAGGTTTTAAAATTGTAGACAGAAACGAAGTGAAATATCTGGATAAGGATTATGTAAATATCAAAATGGAGCTTGAAAAGCAATGACTAATTTTGATAAAATTCTGTAGGGGCGGACCTGTGTGTCCGCCCGAAATATAGCAAAATGGAGTATTCCAAAATCTTACCACGAAGAAAGATCGATCATATTTATTCTTGTGTGATACCGTTGTGACGGTCCAGATTAAGGGTATAAAATTCCTTCAATAAAAGAAAATGTTAACTATTTTGCAAAGTTAGGGCGGACACGCAGGTCCGCCCCTACAGGAATACAAATCGTGCGGACATCCCGCATTGGTGTGCGGGACAGGCTCCGGTCCGCCCCTACAGGTTCAAATAAAGAAAATGTTGACATTTTGTAAAGTTAGGGCGGACATCCCGCATTGGTGTGCGGGACAGGCTTCGGTCCGCCTCTACAGGATCAAAATTTAATAATGATATGGCATACAAAAGACGAAAAAATTCTCTACGCTTCAAGGGTTATGATTACTCGGTTTCCAACGCTTATTTTATCACACTTCATTTGCTAGATCGTAATATCGTATTAGGTGAAGTTGAGAATAATTACGTTAACCTGAATGAAGCAGGCAAGTTGATGGAAAAGTGGTGGTTAGAAATCCCAAAGAAATTTAAAAAGGTTATTCACGATCAATATAAAATAATGCCGACTCATATGCACGGAATAATTATGTTGTTCAATGATCCTTTTTGGAATACGGAGGAATCTTCTGTAGGGGCGGACCTATGTGTCCGCCCGAACATTAAACAAATTATGCAATGGTTTAAAACAATGTCAACCAATGATTACATCAAAGAGGTGAAAGAGAATAGATTTCCGCCATTTGACAAGAAAATATGGCAAAGAAGTTTTTACGACAGAATTATCAGGAATGGAAAGGAATTTGAATTTATTCAGGAATATATTTTTTTCAATCCAATTAAATGGGTTTGGGATAAAGGAGAATTTGAAAGATTATTAAGTGATATTGATAAATTAAAAAGATAAGAAAAAGGGCGGACACAGAGCTCATCCCCAATAGACTTTATGAAAAATGGGCGGACACATAGGTCCGCCCCTACAGGAATACAAATCGTGCGGACACCCCGCATTGGCGTGCGGGACAAGCTCCGATTCGCCCAAAAGAAGAAATAGAGAAGGGCGGACACCCCGCATCAGGTGCGGGGCAAGCTCCAGTCCGCCCCTACAGGAAAAATAAAGCGAGCGGACATCCTGCATCGAGTGCGGGACAGGCTCCTGTCCGCCCCTACAGGAAAAATAAATCGGGCGGATAAAATAATCCGCCCCTGTAAAATAAAATACTATTTAAATTTCCTTACTTATTCAATATCATTTTTCTTGTTTCGCTGAAACTGCCTGCTTCGAGCTTGTAAAAGTAAACTCCGCTTGAGAGGTTATTCGCATGAAAATCAGCCCTATAACTTCCGGCTTCCATGAAATTGTTTACTAATAATTCAACCTGGGCGCCAAGAATATCATAAACAGTAAGCTTTACATTCCCTGATTTTGGAACATCGAATTTGATATTTGTTGTTGGATTGAACGGATTCGGATAATTTTGTTCCAAACTGTATTTCTTCGGCACCGGGCTGTTATTATTGCTCACAGAGAGAGGAGGTATATCTATCGCGCAAGTCCATGCCTGCATTGAACCGGATTTGTTATCCATCCAGAACGGGAATATCTTGGTGCTTGTGCAGGAAATGCCTATGTAATCGCCGCCATAAGGAGCCAGTCCGGGCTCACCCGCAACTTTCCATCTATGATCGCTGGCTGCAACATCAGTAAATGTCGTACCGCCGTCGGTTGATCGCGAGAAATAAGTTTCGCATGAGTCGCCTACTGACGGATAATTCCTGTTATCGTAATAACAAATATCAACCCCGCCGGTATTATCAACTGTTATAGCCGGGAAGAACTGAACTTTGCCATTGCTCAGCGCATCCTGATTAACCCTGATACCCGCTGACCATGTGGTCCCTCCATCCGTTGAACGATGCAAAACTACGTCAGCGTCGGTTCCTGCGGGGGCAAGGTTTACCTGGGAAACAACTATGTAAACCCACCCGTTTCTTGGGCCGCCGCTCTTATCTACGGCAATTCTAGGGAAACTATTTACTCGGAAAGTCCAGCCGTTAAAACCGCTTGTGTTTCTTATTCCATTCATATCGAAGGCATTTTCTGTTGTTGTCCAGCTAACTCCGCCATTGGTTGATTTCGCAAATCCGCAATAATCTTCTGTATAAGATCCGCCGCTAGTGGGCGCTGCCCAGCAAAGATACGCATCGCCGTTTATTCCGGTCGCTACATCCACACCCTGAGAATAATGACCCGAAGGCGGATTATTTACTTGTGTAAAAGCTGACCACGATACTCCGCCATTGGTTGTATAAGATTCAACAATTGCAGGATTACTTAACTGAAAATTGCTCCATGCAGCATAGCTTCTGCCATAATATGCGCTGGTTGGATTATCATCTGTTCCCGCGAAATTTTTGTCAACGCTTCCGCTCTGTAAAGTAATTCTGGGTGACCAGCTTGTTCCGTTGTTGGTTGAATAAGCTGCTACCATTCCGGGATTGTCAAGCACGGTAAAAATAATTACTCCGTTTTTGTCAATGGTCGGACCCGGGTCGCTGGATGCACTTGTAAAAGGAGACAATAAGTCTGTGCCCGTCCATGTTGCTCCGCCATCTGTCGTCCAGTATCCGCCCTGTCCATATGTTCCGCTCACTGTTGTGTTCGCTCCGCCGAACATGATAAGCGGATTCACAGGATTTGTTTTGAGTATTAACTCATCCTGCTGATGAGTATTAGGAAGCACCCTGAAATTGGGCCCAACAACAAGCTCTCCATGCGGCGTTTCATATACGCACGCTGTGTGGTTTTCATTTTCCCAGTGGTAGTTATTATCGGGAAGCGGTGTGTAATAGCCGACCGGCGGTTTTGAGGCTAACCGTCTATCAACGTTCCACTTTTCCTGAGCCGTCGTAACGGAAACAAAACCAATAATGACGAAAAGTACAAGAATCTTCTTCATAAAGTATTTTAAATTTAAGATTTTTTATAATCAACATGTAACTTAACAGAACTTTTATCAAGTAACAATATTCAAAAATTAACCCAAATACGGTACTTTTTCATACTATTTAGCAGTGATTGGCGAATATAGGGGATTCCAGCATCTAATCCTTAATAAAATTCCTGTTTGGAAGCGCTTCAATAAAATACCTGCCGTACCTTGCAGTTAAGATTCTCCTGTCCAGAATAACAATTGTTCCTTTATCAGTTTTGTTTCGTATCAGTCTTCCCATTCCCTGCCGGAATTTCAGGATAGCTGAAGGCAGCGAATAACTGTAAAACGGATTGCCGCCGCTTGCCTGTATCAATTCCATTTTCGCTTCTACAATGGGCTGGTCAGGCGTCTCAAAAGGCAGGCGTGTAATAATAACATTTCTTAAACTCTCGCCGGGAACATCGACGCCCATCCAGAAACTATCCACCCCAAGTAAAACGGAATTTGTATCATCTTTAAATGACTTCAGAAGATTGTTGGATGTTAAACCCTCGCCCTGGGTAAAGACCTTTATGCCGCTCCCGGCAAGCTTTTCGTTAAGCGAGTAGCTTAACTTGTTCATAACTTTAAAATTTGTGCAGAGAACCAGCGCCCCGCCGCCTGTTCTTAATATGTAATCATATACTTTTTCTTTGAGAACGGTTTCATAAGGCGAGTCCGCAAACATTTCGGCGGTCGCGGAAAAATTTTTCTGCGAGGGCTCGGGCATAGAAGAGTCTATGCGCACTTCAATCTGTTCGTTCAGATCGAACGGCGAATCGAGAACGAGAGTCTTGACATTTTCAGCGCCAATGGAACTCTGAAAAAACTCCATGCTGTCTCCGATTGTTAAAGTGGCGGAGGTCATTAAGCAAAGCCTGTTTTCGCTGAATACATTTGTGCGGAAGAACTCAGCCATATCTATTGGCGAAAACTTAAGCGAGATATTTTTCCGCGCCTTACCTGAAAATTCCACCCAATAAACATGCTGTTCTTTTCTCTGAAGCATGAAATTGCGGATATTTTCTTTGAAGAACAGAAATTTGAGTCCGAAGTTCTTTATTTCGTTCTCTTCGTTTGTATTTGAGGCGGTTTGCGAAGTTCTTTTTATCTCTTTAATAAGTTCATCAAGTGTTTCCGTGAACTGCATAACTATGTTGAGGGGCTCAAGTATTCTTACTACTGAGCTTGCCGCCTTGCTTAAATAATGTTCTCTGACGTATCGCTGAATTTCGCCGAAGAAGAAATCGTTTTCATCTATAAGTTTTCTTACAAGGCGGTGAATGCTTTGGTAATGCGCGCCGGAGTAAAATCCTTTTTTTGAGCGGGGGTTATACATCCTGTTCAGCCAGTACCTGATCTGCTCTCTTGACACGCTTTCGGAGATATTCTCTGCCGCTACGCGTTCAATTGAATGGCATTCATCAAATATTACAAAATCATCGGCAAAAATAAATCCGGGCTGGTTCATTGAGGATATACCGAACAGCGTGAACAAAAGCGCGTGATTAACGATCGCGAGGTCAGCGTCTTTAACTTTTTGTTTAGCTCTCTGGAAATAGCAGGCGGGCGCCTCGCCGTTATGGCCGCCGCAGCTGCGCGATGTGCAAATGCCTTCTTCCGCATAAATAGATTCCCAAACCGATCCGAATGACCGGTCCTTTGACAGGAAATCAAGGTCCTGCAGCTCGCCGCTGTCGTTCTTCTGAACGAAATCATAAATTTTATGAAGCAGTTCCTGTTCATCGTCCATAAACAGGCTTGATTTTTTAAGAAGCGCGGCGTTCAGCCGGTTAGAGCAGATGTAATTTCTTCTTCCTTTCAGGATCTCAAATTTGAAGTCAATTCCAAGCAAATCCTTTATAAAAGGAATATCTTTTTTTATGAGTTGTTCCTGCAGGTTAATTGTCCTGGTTGATATAATCGCTTTACGTTTGTTTTCTATTGCGAATAATATTGAAGGGACAAGATAGGCGTATGATTTTCCCGTGCCGGTTGGGGCCTCGATGATCTGGTGGCTGCCGCTTTGAAGCTGCTGTGCAACATTAATAGCCATCTCCTGCTGCTCGGAGCGGTATTCAAATCCTTCGGATGTTGAGAGGAGTCCGCTTGGAGAAAATATTTCTTTTATTTGATCTGTAAACGCTGACAAAAGTTTTGAATTAAAAACAAATATAGATTTAAATGATATGTTATTAAATGCAAGATTTGTGGCTGTTGGTGAAAACACCAACAACGGCGGGCAATATAGATTTAAAATGATATGTTATTAAATACAAGATTTGTGGTTGTTGGTGAAAACACCAACAACGGCGGGCAAAGCTGAATCGCCAAAGAATTGGTAACGGGGTTTGCGGCTTTTCCACAGGGGTCATTGTAGGTGTCAGGCCCGTCTGAGCCGGGTAAACATGCCTGACACCTACCACGCAATGAATAAATACTTATTTCCACCACCCCCGGCGCCTATCGCGCCGACCCCACATGTCAGGAGGGGATGGGTTCTCGTTTCACTTTTTTGAATAGGCGTAGAATAAGATTTGTCTCCCCTATCAGGGGGAGATACAGAGGGGGTGCGAATGTCACATATCTCTCCACATCACCCGGCGCAATGGCGCTGACGCCTCTCTACGAGTCTTCGACTCGTCTGCGATCCTTCAGGCCGAAGACCCGTAAGGAAGAGTCGCGGACCTTCCGGGAGGGAATAAAAATATACGATTCTATAATTGTGAGAAGGATTTTTTCTTTTTCAATTCGTAGGCACGACTTGGAGTCGTGCCACGAATAATCTATTTTTATTTATTTGGCATAATAATTGTATCATGAACAAAATTCAGTATTTCATTGTTAATACTTATACATAGCGTTAATTTACAAAAAAGGAGGCTCAAATGTATCTTCTTGAAAGAATTGATTCCTGGAGCGAAAGACACCACCCTAAATGGATAGACCTTCTTAGAATTCTTCTCGGCGTTATTCTTCTCTGGAAAGGGGTATTTTTTATACGGCACACTCAAGACGTAGTTCAGCTTATCAAATCTGTTTCATTTGAATATTACTCAATGTCAATTGCTCATTATGTTATAAGCGCATACCTGGCCGGGGGCCTGCTTATAGCGATTGGATTGCTTACCCGGCCGGTTATTTTGTTCCAGCTTCCCGCTATTATCGGCTCGCTTGTAGTTGCCGCATACGGTGTGAGAACGCAGAATATTGCCGCAGAGCCGGAGCTGTTAATTATTGTTTTGTTCCTGCTTTTGTTCTTTCTCGTGGAAGGTTCGGGAAGATTTTCGGTAGATGAATATATCAGAAGACACCCGGAAGAATAAGCAATAAGCAATTGACAATTTGCAATTAACCTTTTTTAGCCAATAGTCATTTGTAATTAGTCCCGCAAACGGGATTTCGATTCGGCAGAGCCGAATCTCAATAATTATTTTTCTGTTCCAGTTCCGGTATCTCTGTAAGGCGGGTCGAATATTTTTAGAGGCGGCTGGGACATATCAAGCTTCTTTTGTTGAATCCTCATCGAGTCGCTTACTCTTACGGCTTCTTCATAGGCATCATCGTAAGATCTTCCGTTCAGCATAAGTTCTCTTTCTTTCATCTCAACGGCAATTGAGTATTCGGTTTCTTCGCATGTTACCTGCCCGTCAACCCAGATCTCATTTGTGGGAATAAAATGGTAAGCGCGATCGTTTCCGCTGAAACCAAAATCAGGATAAATATCTCTTCTCACAACATAGCCATCGACGACCCATATCTTAACGCCGTTTCTTTCGCCAAGCGGGACCCTGTAAATATTTTTTAATTTTATCAATTCGGGCAGCGTTTCAATTTCCTGCGTTGAGTCAAAATCGGTAGGGGATACTTCCTGCAGGGAGGCTTCATGCCCGGCGCAAATCTTCTGCCAGTTGGTTCTCATCACAACTTCAAGAGCAAGAGATGAATCATGCGCGTCGTAATACGTCATTCCGAACTTCGCCATCAGATTACGTTCGTTCAGTTCATGCGCAAGCGTGGTTTCAAATTCTTCGGCAGATATTGAGTTATCGATCCAGATCTCTTCTTCGGGAACGAACGGGTAGCGCTGGTTATTGCCGCCGTAAACAAACTCGTTAAATATTTTTTTACGGATAACAGCGCCGTCAACTACCCAGACTTTGAATCCGTCTTTTTCGCCCCAGTAATACCTGTAAACTCCTGTAGAATCGGCCGCAGAGTTTTGCGGCCCGAGCTTATCAGCCTGTTCATGCTTTTGGCAAGCGAGGGAAAAGAAAATCAGAAATAGTATTAAAAACCGCCTTTTTCTCATATTTTCAAGCTTTTCAGGAACAAATATGATACTTTGATATTACAAATAACAGGCAGTTATTATTTTTTCATGTTTTGAATGATATTTAAAATATAATTTTGAGGCTATGCATCTGATAGATCTTGTAAAGAAGTTTAGGAAAGAAATTACGATTGCCGTTGGACTTGTTATACTTGAGAATATAGCATGGATAATTGAGCCCACATTATTCGGATATGTTATCGACGCCGTTATCGACAAATCTGTAGACCCTGAGACCTCAGTATTTACTCCGTTACTATACTGGATTATTACTTTTGTAATTAATTCAGGCGCCGGTACTTTCAGAAGATATATTGACCCCAGAATATTTCTTAATATCTTCACAAGCCTTGCATCAGATGTGGCCAAAACTTCCATTCAACAGGATCTGTCTGTATCGAAAACTGCGGCAAGGGCGGAGCTGTCATATCAGTATATAGGATTTCTCGAATACAGAATGCCGGAAATTATAGAACACATAATTGCTATTTCCGGCGCCGTCATCGCGATGTACCTGTTTGATTGGCGCATCGCTTTAACCTGCATGTTCATTGTGCTGCCTCTTTACCTTATGAGCCAGCTTTACAACAAGAGGGTGCTTGCCCTTCAAAGAGAGCTTCATGACGGGTATGAGGACGTGTTCGAAGTATTTTCAAGACGCGACCCTGAGTACGTTAGGGAATACTACAAGAAACTTGCCCAGCCTCAAAGGAGAATAGCCAACTGGGGCGCGTTTAATTTCGGAATTGTGCGCGTTGCGCTGCTGGTAATTTTCCTGGTTGTGCTGCATATAGCAATTGACCTTGACGATTTCAGCGCAGGCGAGCTTTATTCGATAGTGGCTTATTTATGGACGTTTGTGACGTCAACGGAATACCTGCCTGAGCTTATGGAAAGCTGGACGTCGCTTAAGGATATTTCAAGAAGGCTGAAATCGGAAGACATAGAGGCAATTACTAATGATTAATGATTAATGATTATTGAGTAATGAGTAATGAGTATTGAATAAATATTTATTTCCACGACCTTTTGGTCATGGAAAAAGGATAGATGAAAGAACGCCATTAGGCGATAAATAATGATTAATTTAAAAAAATAAGTAGTTATTGTTACGGGCTAAAGCCCGTTTTTTTATTCCTTTTTTTCCCGACCTAAAGGTCGGGGCAATTGTTAATAATGAAAAGGTATAAAAAATGTTAACAGCTAAATGCTAATTGTTGATTGATCGCAAAAGGTAGGAGCAACAGAAAAGAAATGAAATTTTCCCTTCTGCCTTTTCACTTAACGGGTATTGTGAAATAGAATTCGCTTCCTTTTCCCGGTTCACTCTTAGCCCAGATCTTTCCGCCATGCGCTTCCACAAATTCTTTCGCTATAGCCAAACCAAGCCCCACGCCTTTATTCTGAGTTTCGATGTTTGAAGATTTTACCTGCACAAATTTATCAAAAATCCTGCTAATGAATTCAGGTTTTATCCCCATGCCGTTATCTTTGACGCAGAATTGGACCTCGTCTACATCTTTCTTTACGATAAGTCTTATAGTTCCTTCTGCTTTAGAGTATCTTATTGCGTTTCCAAGCAGATTTATAAGCACCCACGCAATCTTATTTGCATCTACATTAAGCTTGGGCAAACCCGGTTCAACGTTCATTTCGAAATTTATTCCGCTTTGTTCAAACTGCATAAGCATTGGCGTGACTGCTGAATCCACTAAATCCTCAATGGATACCTCCTGGTATTTATATATTTCTCCTCCTGACTCAAGCTTTGACAGGTTCAGCAATTCGCTCACCATTTTGAGCAAACGCTTAACTTCTTCTTTCATTGATTCAGCGATCTTTTTTTGTTCTGCGTTAAGCTCGCCCATTCGTTTATCCTGCAGCAGCCTGAGGCTCATATTCATTGCCGCCAGCGGGGTTTTCAACTCATGGGAAACGGTGGCTATAAACCCGCTTTTTATTTCATCCAGCTCTTTGAAACCCGTTACATTTTTGAGTACAATTATCATTCCCAGAACCTTGCCGCGGCCGCTTTCATCGTATACTTTATTTATTTCCTTAAGGTAGAATTCTTCCCTGTCTTTGAAGACTATCCTCAGGTAATTGAGCTTGTCGGGGTCGGCGGAGTTTTCGGCATTGTCCATATCTTTAACAAGGTTTTCAATAAGGTTGTTTTCTTTTGCAATATCAAATATGTTCTTTCCCATTAACCCTGATTCAGGCAATCCCAGGAGTTCGGCCCCCACATTATTAACCAGAACGATGTTCTTATTTTCATCTGTGACTATAATTCCGTCCCGCATATTTTCCACAATCGCCTCGGCGCGTTTGCGCGCGGCTATCGCCTGTTCAATATTCGATTTTTCGTATTCGCCGAGCTTTTCAGCCATCATATTAAACGAAGCGGCAAGCTTCCCCAGCTCATTGCCTGATTTTATATCAAGCCTTTCAGAATATTTCTTTTCTGAAATGGCCTCTACTTTTTTGGTTAGCTCCAGTATAGGGTTAATTACATTTCCCGGAATTTTTACGAGCGCTACAATTACTATCAGTATTGAAGAGGCGGCAATTACAAGCATCCATATTTCAGTGTTTTTTGAAATCTGCACCGATTGCTCGCTTTTTCTGAGCATTGCGTCTTCGTTCATCTTAAGCAGCGCGTAGCATTTTGCTTTAACAACGCTGTATTGCGGCAAAAGCTCTGCAAAATACACTTCAGCGAACTTTGATGAATCTTCGACCTGCATTGCATAAATATATTTCTCATACTCGTTTCGGAGGCTTTTTACCAGTACGCCCTCGCCCGGCTCGGTGATATTTCCTTCAGCTACAGCCAGGTACTTGTTGAAATTATCCGCCGCTTCCTGGTAATCATGGTTGGATGGAGACCGGTACTTATCATTTTTTGAAAGAAGCAGGGCGCGGGAATTATCTATTTTGTCAAGATTATCGATAAGCCGGTTAGCGGCTTCAATGCTGGCGTAATTGTCTTTAAGTATTCGCTCCGAGGCGCCGTTCAGCCTGTTAATAAAATATATGCTGAAGCCGCTAAGCAAAACGACTATGAATGCCATCACAATATATCCGAGTAAGATCCAGGACTTTAGTTTCATTTTTTTATTCAGACCACCCCGTCCTGCAAGCAGGACACCCCTCCTTGAAAAGGAGGGGAGCTTTGAATGATTTTATGTAACAATTTCCAGGTCGCAATCTTTATCTTCAAGTTCTTCCATTAGCTTGTTAATTATGCTGCCCTTATAAATACTCTTTAACGAGAGTTTCTTTGAAGGTTTCCCAACAACAATTTTTGTAATATCTTTATCTTTAGCAAAATGCACTATCCCTTCAGTGACGCTGTTTGCCATTATTTTTTCGGCTGACGCTCCGAGCTCTGTCGCGAGCTTGAAGTTGTTTATCAGGTGTCTTTGCAATGCCAGGTTCATGTTTTCAAACGATACTCTTTTCGTTTCAACATAAAGTACAAACCAGTGAGCGTCAAGCCTGTCGGCGTTCCGGTAGCTGTTCCTGATAATTTTTTCATTCTGTTTATAATTATCGCCGATACAGACAAGAATTCTCTCCGGCATTGAGCGCTCAGACTTCGGCACTTCAAATTCAATTTGCCTGCCAACCTGGTTGGCAACTTCCCTTAAAGCGAGCTCTCTTAGCTGCAACAGGTGTTCTTTTTTAAAGAAATTTGCCAATGCGGTTTCAATTTTGTCTTTTTTGTAGATCTTACCCGCTTTTAGCCTGGATATAAGTTCATCAGCGGTCAGATCAATGTTAACTACTTCGTCGGCCAGCGCTATTATTTTATCCGGCACAGTTTCTTTTACCTCGATGCCTGTAATTTCCTGCACGACTGGGTTTAAACTTTCTATGTGTTGAATGTTAAGGGCGCTGATTACGCTTATGCCGTTGTAAAGGAGTTCTTCAACGTCCATATATCTTTTTTCATGTTTGCTTCCGGGGACATTTGTGTGCGCAAGTTCGTCAACCACTACCGCTTCCGGCCTTATTTTCAAAACTTTTTCAAGGTCGAATTCTTCAAGCTCTTTGCCTTTGTAAAATATCTTCTTTCGGGGAATAATAGTAAGGCCGTTAAGCAGTTTTTCGGTTTCCGCTCTGCCGTGAGTTTCTATGTATCCTATTACAATATCGATCTCGTTATTGAGCAAATCATGCGCTTCAAGAAGCATTCTGTAGCTCTTGCCTACGCCTGCGGCCAGCCCGATGTAAATTTTGAATTTACCGGTTCGCGATTTCTTTACCATCTCAAGAAATCTCGCGGCTTCAGGATTGATATTTATTTCTTTTTCGGCCATTCTTTTAAATGCAAAACTCCCGCCTAAAAATAAGCAGGAGTTTATATAATAAAAGCCCCTTTTTATGTAGCTTTTTTATATTTCATATGCGATAAATTTGTTTCAAAAGGCAATACCCATATTTAGAGTAGCCTCGACACGTGAAGTTGAGGAATTATAGAATATCTTTTGTTTTGAATCCGCATTTAGATATCTTGTTTCAGCCCTTACGTACATATTATCCCTGGGGTCAAACTCTATGCCCAAAGTCAATCCATAAGCTTTTAGCCCGGTCAAATTTCCATCCGAGTCGGTAAATGTTCCTGAAAGTACGCCGTCAGCATCGTTATAATACTCGCCCCTGAGAGCAAGTGCGTATTTTTTAGACAGCAGGTATTTTATTTCAGCCATCGCAGAAAACACAGAAGCTGAGCTTAATGAATCTGAAATCTTAGATTTCTCCTGCGTCGCGAAATCTATTCCGGCAAGAAAATTCAGTTTCTTGCTTAAGGTGTATTTAATTACCAGGTTATTATAAACTCTTACTTTTGCATCCAAACCGGCAGGCTGTTCATTTCCTATAAGGTTGTTATAGACAAATTCAAGTTTATTGTTTGGCCTTAAATCAAGCGTTAAGCCGGCTGATTTATTTTTATTATTATCAGCAAGCACATTGTACCCGTTAAGCAGATGTACACAGGCCGAAAACTTAGATGAAAAATCATAAGAAACTTTAAGGCCGCTCTGGTAAAACGGCTCGAAATATGTAACAAGGCTGTGACTCGTCAAGAAATTATCTTTCGGAAGCAAACCTTCTGCGCCTATGTGAGTCAAAAAATATCCTGCGTCAATCCATAAATTCTTTGCAGGCGAGAAACCGAGATTGGCTTGTTGGATGAACTGCATATCCGCAGGCCAATTTGCTTTTGGAATGTCTCCATATTGCAAAATTAGCGAAGCCCTTATGTTTTCGTTTGAATAGTTTCCTGAGATTTGCGCAATATTAAGCCTGAATTCATCCCTGTAAGGTGAAATCGATGAAAATTGCCTTAGTGAATTCCCACTCTTATCGTTATCGTAACTATAATATGTATCTATATAACCCCCATAGCTAAATGGAGATTTTTCCTGAGAATATGACTTAGGTCCTATAAACAGAACCGAGAAAAAAATCGTTACAATTAACATGCCAATCGCACAAGGATAAGCTCTTTTTGTATAATTTATTTGTATTTCAGCCCTCATTGTAATTTCTTTTTTTTGATTTGTTTCTAAATCTTTCTGATTTTAATTTAATTTTATCTGCAATTTCTTTTTTTAAAGTAAAAACGCTGGGTCTGACTTCATCAAAAGACCCTAGCAATTTTTTCTTCTTATAGTTTTTCCAAATCGAAAATATTTTGACGATAACATTCATTTCACCCGGATTCTCAAATTTTCCGTTATGCTCATATATTTGGGAATGTCCGTATGTCATTTTAGCTTGTCCAATGCAATGTTGAGCTTTAATACATTTACTTTTTCTATTCCGAAAAAGCCGAGCAAAGGTTTTTCTGTGAATTGTTCCACAAGCTCTCTTAGTTTAGCCTGCGGAATTTTTCTTACAGATGAAATTCTCGGGACCTGTATGTAAGCAGCTTTTGTCGACATATCCGGGTCGATACCGCTCCCTGATGCTGTTACTATGTCTGAAGGAATATCTTCTTTCTTGACCCCAGGATTATGAACAAGGAACGTGTCTATCCTGGCCTGCACAAGCGCAAGATAATCCTGATTGGTCGGCCCCAAATTCGAGCCGCCGCTGCCTGCCGCGTTATAATTAACCGCGGACGGACGGCTCCAGAAATATTTGTCATCAGTAAAGCTCTGTCCGATGTTTTCGAACCCGAGAACTTTCCCGTTTTCAATAATAGGGGAGCCGTCAGATTTATCCGGCATTAATCGGCCCACGCCATATATCAGCAGCGGGAAACCAAACCCAAATATTAAAATAGTTATTACTGTGAGTATTATTGATTGTTTAAGATATTTTAACATGTTATATGACTCCTATCAAAGTTAAAATTACATCGATTATCTTAATTCCGATAAACGGAACTATGATGCCTCCCAAACCGTATATCAAAATGTTTCTTGCTAATAATTTTTCTGCGCCTATGGGCTTGTAAGCCACGCCTTTTAAAGCCAGCGGAATAAGCATAGGGATGATTATTGCGTTAAAGATGATCGCCGACAATATTGCGGATTGCGGACTTGCTAAGTGCATTATGTTCAAAGCCTGCAGAGGCGGTATGGATGTAATAAACAGCGCCGGCACGATTGCAAAATATTTTGCAACGTCGTTAGCAATTGAAAAAGTGGTGATGGCGCCCCGCGTAATTAATAACTGCTTGCCAATTTCGACTATTTCAATAAGCTTGGTAGGATCATTATCAAGGTCAACCATATTCCCGGCTTCTTTTGCAGCCTGTGTGCCTGAATTCATGGATACGCCTACATCCGCCTGCGCAAGCGCCGGGGCGTCGTTCGTGCCGTCGCCCATCATTGCAACAAGCTTGCCGAGCCTCTGTTCTTCAAGAATGTAGTTCATCTTGTCCTCAGGTTTAGCTTCGGCAATGTAATCGTCAACGCCCGCAACATTGGCTATGTATTTTGCAGTTAGCGGGTTATCCCCGGTGACCATAACCGTCTTAACTCCCATTTTACGGAGCCTTACAAATCTTTCCTGTATGCCGGTTTTGATTATATCTTCAAGCTGAATTACTCCCGCGGCTTTTCCGTTGATAGCGAGCGCTAAAGGCGTGCCGCCGTCTTCAGCGATTTTCTTCACAAGTATTTCCATATTTTCAGGAACCTTGTTATCGCTTGTTTCAATGAGTTTTTTTATAACATCAAAAGAGCCTTTTCTTACATGCATGCCGTCTTTTGTGTCAATTCCGCTCATTCTTGTCTGCGCCGTGAATTTGAAAAATGTATCGTCTTTATGTTCGTCGGCATTTACAGTCACCCCAAGCTTTCCGGCAAGCTCTATTATTGACTTTCCTTCGGGCGTTTGATCAGAGAGCGAACTGATTGCGCAATACTTTATAAACTTACTTTCTTCCATTCCGTTAACGTTGTACAGTTTTGTCGCTTTCCTGTTGCCGATCGTAATTGTGCCGGTTTTATCGAGCAGCAATGTATCAACGTCTCCCGCTGTTTCAACAGCTTTACCCGATTTGGAAATAACATTGGCTCTAAGCGCTCTATCCATACCAGCTATACCGATAGCTGAAAGCAAGCCGCCTATTGTGGTAGGAATTAAACAGACGAAAAGTGAAACAAGCGAAGCAATTGCGATCGGCGTATTTGCATAAGCGCCGAACGGCTGAAGCGTTACTGTTACAATCAAAAACATTATTGTAAATCCCGCAAGCAATATTGTTAAAGCGATCTCGTTAGGCGATTTCTGCCTTTTAGCGCCTTCAACAAGCATGATCATCTTATCAAGGAATGATTCGCCTTTTTCAGTTGTAACTTCAACTTTGATATGGTCCGAAAGAACTTTCGTTCCGCCGGTTACGCCGGAACGGTCACCGCCCGCTTCTCTGATGACCGGGGCTGACTCGCCTGTTATTGCTGATTCATCTATAGAAGCGACACCCTCGATTATTTCCCCGTCTGTCGCGATAATTTCGTTGACGTTCACTAATATTATGTCGCCTTTTTTCAGGTCTGATGACATAACTTTTTTATAAGAACCGTCAGCCTGTAATACATTTGCAGGAGTATCCTGTCTTGTTTTCCTAAGCGATTCAGCCTGCGCCTTGCCCCTTGCTTCAGCTACTGCCTCTGCGAAATTCGCAAACAATACCGTAACAAAGAGAATTATTGTTATCAGTAAGTTATAACCCACGCTTCCCTGAACGGGGTCAGGTTTGAACGCAAGGATAATCGTTAGTACGGTCATTACAACAGTTCCGATTTCGACGGTAAACATGACCGGGTTCTTCATCATTAAAGCCGGATTCAGTTTAACGAATGATTCCTTAAACGCAGTTAAAAGAATATCTTTCTGGAGTAGTTTATTTCCTGTTCTTGGATGTTTTGACATTTTTTGAACTTTCTAATTTGTTTTTCACCTGTTTTTTTTACACCCCTCTCCTTTTAGGAGAGGGGTCGCGCCTTTGGCGCGGGGGTGAGGCTAAAATTTATTTTATCATTGTTAAATGTTCGGCAATCGGCCCAAGCGCCAATCCCGGGAAGAACAGCAATGCGCCAAGGATAACGACAACCGAAAACAGAACAACGCCGAATATCAGCGTATCGGTTCTCATAGAACCTGCTGATTCCGGAATATACTTTTTGTTAGACAGGTAACCGGCAATTGCAATAGGGCCTATTATCGGAATAAATCTGCCTAGAAGCATTACGCATCCTGTCGAGATATTCCAAAACTGAGAAATTGTATCTCCAAGTCCTTCAAACCCCGAGCCGTTGTTAGCGGCCGAAGAAGAGAATTCATAAAACATTTCTGAAAATCCATGGAATGAGGGGTTATTCAGCCATTTCAGAAAGTCGGAAGCGTTTGGAGTTGCCACCCAAACAGAGGCTGCAATGGCTGTCCCGCTTAATATTATCAGGGGATGTGTGAGCGCAACCATAATTGCAATTTTGACTTCTTTGGCTTCAATTTTCTTACCCATAAACTCAGGCGTTCTTCCAACCATCAAACCGGAAATGAAAACAGCCAGTATTATAAAAACAAATTTGTTAATGAACCCGACGCCCACTCCTCCGAAAAATGCGTTAAGCTGCATGCCCAGCAACGCCATCATTCCGGATAGCGGCATTGAGCTATCATGCATTGAGTTTACCGAACCGTTTGAAGTATTTGTAGTTGCAATTTCCCAGAATGCCGAGGTGACAGAGCCAAACCTCACTTCTTTGCCTTCCATATTACCCATCGGCTGGCTGATACCCATTTTTTCAATAAGAGGGTTCCCAGCCATTTCGTAATGGATAGTGGGAATAACAAGGATCAAAAATCCTGCCGTCATTACGCCAAGTATTACGTAAGCAAGTTTTTTCCGGCCCGTATAATACCCGAATGCGAATATCATCCCGAATGGAATAAGAAGGATGCAAATTAATTCGACAATATTGGTTATGAAATTTGGATTTTCAAACGGGTGCGCAGAATTTGCGCCGAAGAAACCGCCGCCGTTTGTGCCAAGCTGTTTGATTGAAACAATCGGCGCCACGGGACCTCTTGCTACGTTTACTGTATCTCCCTGGAGGGTAATTACCGTTTCAGCTCCTTTAAAGGTAACCGGAGTCGAATTCAAAACTAAAATAACAGCTACAATAAAAGATAACGGCAGCAATATTCTGGTGCAAGACTTTAACAACAGGTTGTAAAAATTGCCAAGGTTTGAAGCCGACTTATTTACCAGTCCTTTGAAAAGCAAGGCTACTACCGCAATACCTGTGCCGGCGGAAACAAACTGTAAAAAACAAATAACAATCATCTGCGATAAATATGAAAGGGCCGACTCGCCTGAGTAATGCTGCAGGTTTGTGTTTGTAACGAAACTGACGGCGGTATTGAATGCCTGCGTTGGTTCCATGAACGTTATCCTGTCAGGATTCCAAAAGAGGAGATGCTGAATGCTTAAAATGAGCATTGCCCACAGAAACCAGATGAAATTGATCGTTAGCATTGCCTTCATGTTCTGTTTCCAGTCCATTTCTTCATCAGGGTTTATCCCAGAGACCTTAAAGATCGATTTCTCAAGCGGCCTTATGAAATCAAGAAATGTCTTTTCGCCTTTGAAAACTTTGGATATATACTTTCCAAGCGGAATTCCAATAACTCCGATTGCAATAAATGTTACGGCAACTGTTAATATTTCATTCATAATATTTTAACGAACAACAAATGAGTAAATGAAACTTATTAAAAAAATTCGTTCGGATTAAATTTTCAAAACAAAATCCCAATTGTCCTGAGAGTTAATAACGGATTGGTTTTTCTAAAAACTTAAAATCTTTATTAAATTTCTAAAGCTAGAATTTCTCCGGCTTAATTAAAGCGTAAACCAAATAAATGATCATCAGTATACAGATAATGAACAAAATTGTCATATTGATTAAAATTATATTTTATCGCCGAGACCGACGATAATGAAAAACATTCCGAAGAATAGCGCTCCGGTGAGAATCATTAATATTAAAACTGTATAATCCATGTTTTGTGTCATTCCCGCGAAGGCGGGAATCTTTGTTTTTAAAATTTTCTGGTTATAACCCGAACAAAGAGATTATTGCAATAATCGTGCCAAGTAAAAAAACTTTGTTTCATTTAAATCTGTAAGGATGTTGCTGGTTTTGATCTATCATATTGAGAAAATTTATCAAAATGAGAATTGCGACCTCACCCCCTGCCCGCCGGATGCTGGCCTCCCCCTATCCGGGCAGTGAGTGGGGGAAATGCGTCTTCGTAGTACGAAATGGATCTTCTTGAAATTCAGTCTCGTCATTAATAAAAAATCGAGCAATAGCCAACTTTCCTGAAATAAATTGAAGCTGCAACCTTTAGGTTGCGAAAATCCCGCAAAAGTATTTGCAGTATGAAGCCAATCTTATCAATTTCAAAATTGAGAATTAATTGAAGGGCTAAAATATAAACTTTATCGAGGAACAATTTCTAGATTCCCGCATGCGCGGGAATGACAATCAGGTTATTCTATACCATATTCTTTTAGTTTTCTGTAGAGTGTTGCAGCGCCTATACCGAGTTTTTTTGCAGCAAGAGTTTTGTTATTGTTAGATTCGCTGTAGACCTTGAGAATATATTCTTTTTCGAGCTTATCTAATGTCACATCCTTATCCACCTTAAGATCAGTGTGAACGTCAAAATACTCTTCAGGAAGCAGATCAACGGTAAGGGTATCTGTGTCGGCAAGAATCATAGCCCGTTCAATAACATTCTTAAGTTCGCGGATGTTGCCCGGCCAATCATAATCATTTAGTTTCTCTATGAACTCATCCTTTATTTTGTTCACGTTTTTTTTCAGCTTGGACGAGTTTTTCAGAAAATAATATGCAAGGTCCATTATGTCCTCTTTTCTTTCTCTGAGCGGAGGAAGCGGTATAGTGAACGAATTGAGCCGGTAAAACAGGTCTTTTCTGTAAGCGCCCGACTCAATTTCATCTTCCAGGTCTTTGTTGGTGGCCGAAATTATCCTTATGTCTAAACTGATTTCTTTTGTATCGCCCACTTTGTTAAACTTATTTGTTTCAAGAAATCTTAAAAGCTTTGATTGCGTTTCAAGGCTCATATCTCCAACTTCATCCAGAAATAAGGTTCCTCCCGCAGCTTCCTCAAAAAAACCTTTCTTATCTTTTATGGCTCCAGTAAACGCGCCTTTAACGTAACCGAACAATTCTGATTCCTGCAGATCTTTCGGAATAGCGCTGCAATTAATTGCAACAAACGGCTTATCTTTTCTAGAGCTCGAGCCGTGTATAAGCTGCGCAAAGAGCTCTTTGCCCGTCCCTGTTTCGCCGGTGAGCAGAACGGTAGAATCAGTTGCCGCCACTTTTTGAGCGTGCCCGATAGCCTGTTTGACGGCCGGGGATTTTGTAATGATTTTGGTCCCGCCGCGGGGTCCGGGAAAATCTTTTCGCGAACTCAACGCAATTTTTTCCAGCGCATTCTTAACGCTCAGTATTACGTCGCTGCCGTCACCGCCTTTTACAATATAATCAAACGCTCCGTTCTTCATAGCGTTAACGCCGTCCTGAATGTTTCCGTATGCTGTGATCACAATTATTTCCATCAGCGGGTATCTGTTCTTCGATGATTTGACTAAAGCCAAGCCGTTGCCATCCGGAAGCTTTACGTCGGTAATTAATACTTCATATGAATTACTTTCAAGCTTTCTGATACCTTCTGCGGCATTTTCGGCGGTATCGACTTTAAAGCCTTCAAGCCCAAGAATTTTAGCCAGAAGATTCTTGATATTCGGTTCGTCGTCAATTAATAATATTCTTTCATTCATCAATTCAAAATAGCGTTAAAATAACATTTTATAAATTCGAAAAAGAAGAGGACATTGGGATTTCTTAATCAATTTTATACAGTTAACATACCTTCATGAAAGATTTATTGTTAAATTTGTAGATTGTCATCATAATTTAAGGAGGAATCAATGAAAATCGGGTTTATAGGGCTTGGCAGAATGGGCGGTTACATGGTTGAGCGTTTACTGAAAGACGGCCATGAAGTAGTTGTTTTTAACCTCACTAAGCCTGAAATTGCTGAAGCTGTTAAAAAGGGAGCAGTGGGGGCTGAATCGGTGCAGGATTTGGCGCAAAAACTCTCAGGCAGAAAAGCCGTGTGGTTAATGGTGCCAGCAGGCGTGCCTGTAGATGAAAATATTGATAGGCTTTTGAAAGCGATGAATAAAGGCGACATAATTATAGATGGCGGAAATTCATACTGGAAAGATACTGTAGCGCGGGGGAAGAGGATTTCTGAAAACGGAATGCATTATGTTGATTGCGGCACAAGCGGCGGAATCTGGGGACTCGAAAACGGATACAGCTTAATGACAGGAGGCGATAAAGAAGCGGTGGATTTTGTCTATCCCATATTCAAATCGCTGGCGCCTCCGGGAGGATACACTTATTGCGGTGAAAGCGGCGCAGGGCATTTTGTCAAGATGGTGCATAACGGAATTGAGTACGGGATGATGCAGTCATTTGCAGAGGGATTCGAGATATTGCAAAAGTCGCAGTATAACATAGACGTAAAGGCGGTTGCAAGCGGATGGCGTTACGCAAGCGTAGTCCGTTCGTGGCTGCTTGAGTTAGCTGTGCGCGCATTTGAACAGGATCCGGGACTGAAAGATATTAAAGGATATGTTGTAGACAGCGGAGAAGGGAAATGGACGGTTGAGGCAGCGCTTGAGCTAAACGTGCCGGCGCACATAATTACCGGTTCATTGTTTAACCGTTTCCAGTCGCGCGACGAGGATTCGTTTGCCAACAAAGTGCTGGCTGCGCTAAGAAACCAATTTGGCGGGCATCCCGTTGTTAAAGAGTGAAGGAAATAAAATAATAATGGAAAAACCACAGAACTGTATTATTGTAATATTCGGCGCTTCGGGAGATCTGACCAAACGGATGTTAATGCCTGCGCTTTTTGAATTATATAGACAAAAGCTGCTTCCTGAAAAATTTGCCGTTCTCGGTATTGCGCGTTCAGAATCTACTGACGACAGTTTCAGAAAAGATATGCGCAACGCAATTGAATTTTCGGTCAAAACTGCGGAAGATGCTCAGCTGGATGATTTTCTCAATAAAATATTTTACTCAAGCCTTGATTTTAATTCTATAGATGGCTTTAAACAAATTGCCAACCGGCTTGAAAATCTTGATAATACATGCGGAAAGAATTGCAACTATATTTTTTATCTTGCAACGCCGCCAAATATGTTCGAAGTTATCGCCGGTAACCTGGGAATAGCCGGGCTCAATAAAGCCGAACATGGATACAGAAGGATAGTAGTGGAAAAGCCGTTTGGTTACGACCTTGATTCAGCTAAAATTTTGAACAGCAAGCTTCATTCTGTTTTTCAGGAGGATGAGATTTACCGAATTGACCATTATCTCGGTAAGGAAACAGTGCAGAACATTTTTGTCACCAGGTTTTCAAACGGGATATTTGAGCCTATCTGGAACAGGAATTACGTTCATCACGTTGAAATAACCTCGGCTGAGAGCATTGGGGTTGAAAACAGGGGAGGCTACTACGACGGGGCGGGCGCGCTGAGAGACATGGTACAAAACCATTTGATGCAGATAGTCGGATTTATTGCGCTTGAGCCGCCGTCATCTTTCGAGGCAAATGCAATAAGAAATGAACAGCTGAAAGTATTGGAATCGCTTAGGCCGATGAAAGAGAAAGATGTTGAAAAGAATGTTATAAGGGGCCAATACATGGCCTCTACTATAAAAGGAGAAAGAGTAAAAGGCTACAGGGAAGAAAGCCAGGTGAACCCGGATTCAAGAACCGCGACATTTGTAGCTATGAAGTTTTATATCGATAACTGGCGCTGGGGAGGAGTCCCGTTTTACATAAAAACAGGGAAACGGCTTCCAACCAGGGTTACCGAAGCGGTCATTCATTTTAAACCGACGCCGCATGCTATATTCAGCCGGATCAAAAGGGAGCATCCGGGGAATCAGTTTGTAATCAGGATACAGCCCGATGAAGGCATTTTGCTGAAATTCGGTATGAAAGTACCCGGGTCTGGTTATGAAGTGCAGAATGTGAACATGGAATTCCATTACAGCGACCTTTCCAACGTTCACATACCGGAAGCGTACGAAAGGCTTCTGCATGATTGTATGATAGGCGACGCTACGCTATTTGCCAGGGCAGACGCTGTTGAGGCTGCATGGGAATTTGTTCAGCCGATACAGAAAGCATGGGAAAAGAATCCAAAGATAAAAGTGTATGGGTATCCCGCTGGTACCTGGGGCCCGGATAATGCAGACGACCTGATAGAAGGGGACGGCTCAACATGGCGTTACCCGTGTAAAAATCTTGCCGACGACGGAATTTACTGCGAACTATAAATGTATTAATAAATGTCAGAGCCCGTAATTAAAATACACGAAAATTCATTTGAGCTGGCTGCGGCGTGCGCAGGTGAATTTTATTCAACTGTAAAATCATATACAGACAATTCAAAGAAAATTAACATTGCGCTTTCCGGAGGGAATACGCCCAAATTATTATTTGATTCTATAGCTGCAAATTACGGGAATAAAATTGACTGGGATCGCGTGAACATTTTCTGGGTTGACGAGAGATGCGTTCCGCCGGGAGATGCTGATAGTAATTACGGAATGACAAAACGCCATTTGCTGGATAAGATTAGAGTCCCGGAATCCAACATACACAGGATAAAAGGCGAAGAGGACCCTCCGGCAGAAGCGGTGAGATATTCCGTTGAAATAATGAGCATAGTTAAATCCGTTAACGATCTTCCGCGTTTTGATCTGACATTGCTGGGCATCGGCCCGGACGGTCATACCGCGTCTTTGTTTCCGGACCATATTGAACCTTTGAATCTTGAAGAAGTCTGCAAAGTTTCCATTCAGCCTTTAACTGGACAAAAAAGAATAACGTTAACTGAATCCGCAATCAATAATTCGGCGCTAATTTATTTCCTTGTTTCCGGAAGCGGGAAATCGAAAATAGTATCCGGCGTATCAAATCGTTATCCCGAAGCCGCCGGCTACCCGGCGTTCCATATAATACCCACCGATGGCAAAGTGACGTGGTTCCTCGATAAAGCCGCAGCAGAATTGTTAAGCTAACCTATATATTGTTTTATTTCTTGAATTTGACATAATTCGTATTTAAGTTACCCTGATATTAGCGGCTCTTCTTCATCATTCGCCGGATTATTTAAGCGGCAGTCCAGCCGCGAGCGCAAAACATAATTGATTGCCTATTGAAAAAACTTTTTTTTAATTTTCTTCAGGGCCGCTGCGGGCGGGCGGGCGCGGCTGTATGCCTTTTACTATTACTATTCTCAGTGAATTCTCTGCATTCGCAGGGTAAATACGAACTTAATGTTGCGGTGGGTTATTCTATGCCTAGATATGAAGCGTACGGAAATGACGTTACATTTGACCCATTGCTTATTAGAGTCTATGTAGGCGGAAGACGAATAATTAATTCCAGCGATCTGGGTACAACGTACGGCTTTGGCATCAATGTTTCCGGCAACATGAAGTTGTTTAAAACTGATTACGTAAAAGTTCTTGGAAGCATCGGCTTTACGCAGCTTGCAAGCAAATACGAGGTCGCCAGTGAAAATAACAGTTTTTATGGCGTCAGGCTCTATTTGTTTTCTATAGGAGCGGGCCTGCAGGTGAACCCGATCGGCATTCACAGGTTTTATCCGTCTGTTGTGGGGCAGTTCAGGTTTAATGAGGTGGGAGGCGAGAGTTACCATTTTGCAGGATTGGATTTTTTTGTAGCGACGCCAAGATTCGGCTATTCAACGGGCCTTGATATGAATTACAAGTTCAGCTCAAAAGTAGGTATGTCGCTTGGTATGCGGTACAATTACGATAACTGGCTTAACAAACAGACGGCGGTAACCGATTATCATGACGACCATGTCATTAATTTCAGCGATGAGCCTAGCGCCGCCAACGGCCTGGACCATGTGAGGAGAATTGTTTACGTCAGCATTTTGACGGGAATTAACATATACTTCAAATGAACCGCGTCGCGATTGCAAAAATATCAATTGTATTTTCTTTGTTGTTCCTTTCTGCGCATTCATTTTCACAGGACGCTAAAGATAACAAATTGGATCTCGGAACAGTCAAACTCTCCTGTCTGAAAAATCCAGGCGAAAAGAACTTGTTCCTGATGAGCGGGCGCAGTTTTGATGATTTATTGATAGATTCGTTAAGGCCTGCAAAAGATGAGAAAATAAAGAGTGAAAAGAAAACGAAATTTCATCCTGTCAGGTTTTCAATTGTTGCGGGCGGATTATTTACGGCATGGCTGGGAATGCACATTTACTACAGCAACACTTGGTGGAAAGACAGGGCGCACTATTTTAAATTCGCAGAAGATCCGTATTATGCACGCGACGTTGATAAGCTCTCGCATATTTATACGGCAAACTTAATAAGCGTTTCAAGCGCGAAATTTTATGAATGGTCGGGTATGAACCCAACTCTTGCGCTGGTTGTAGGGTCATCAAGCGCGATAGCATACGAAACATATATAGAAATAAACGACGGGCTTTCTCCCAACTGGGGATATGACTGGGGCGACATGGCCGGAAATTTTATCGGGGCTCTTTTTCCAATTGCGCAGCGCTTTGTAAAACCTCTCAGAAGCTTTAATATTAAATGGAGCTTCGAGCCGAGCTGGATAAACAAGAAACTAAGGAATTACCCTGACCTGCTGGATGATTACACCAGTATGAAATTCTGGTTAACTATAAGCCCTCATGACTTGCTTCCGAAGAAAATCGCCAGGTATTATCCAGCATTCCTTGGCTTCGGACTTGGTATAAATCTTCAAAATGCAAGCCATGCAACCGGAGCGACCAATGCGTACAGAGAGTATTACCTCGCATTCGATATAGATGTGACTAAGCTGCCGGGCAACACTGAATTCCTGAAGAAGATGAAAGAAGTTTTGAATTTTTATCACATACCAATGCCAGGCGTAAAGCTTTATAAAAATACAATCTGGTACGGGCTTCTTTTCTGACGAAGAATCACGCTTATTTCCTATCTATATGAATATTATCAAAACAACTCGGAAATATGAAGCATGGTTAGCGGCCCAAACCAAGGTAGTTAATTCCGAGCTTGACCTGAAACACAGGAGCATGGCTGAAAATCCGTTCTCATTCTTCAGGGCGGCTTTTTACAGGTGGATACAGCAATTTAATAAGGTCTGCAAAAGTGAAGCTTCGGCTCCATATGTATTAGGCGTTGGCGACCTGCATGTTGAGAATTTCGGAACATGGCGCGATGTTGAGGGACGCCTTATCTGGGGAATAAACGACTTTGATGAAGCATACTGGCTGCCTTACACTAACGATATTATAAGGCTTACTGCAAGCGCTCACCTTGCGATAAACGAAAATCATCTGAAGATCCAGAAGAATGATGCATGTGAATCAATTCTTAAAGGGTATACAGATGGATTATCGGCCGGAGGCTGCGCTTACGTGCTTGGAGACAGGCATAAATGGCTTCACGACACAGCAACTTACAGGCTGAAAGATCCGGTAAAATTCTGGGATAAGTTGAACAGCTTCAAAGAAATTAAAGAGGGCGGCCAAAACGAAATCGTAAAAACTCTTTTGAAAAGTATGCCGGGTTACGTCGGGGATTATAAAGTTCTGAAAAGGATCGCAGGGCTGGGGAGCCTTGGCAGGCAAAGATTTGTTGTTGTCGGCCAATGGGAAGGCGGCCAAATAGCGCGGGAAGCCAAGGCATCTGCCCCTTCCTCATACGTTTTTGCGGATGATGAATTGCCGGACGATACTTTTTACGAAGCGATAATTAACGGCTCGGTAAGATGCAAGGACCCTTTCCTTATACTAAAGAGAAGATGGATAATTCACAGGCTGGCGCCGGACTGTTCGCGCATAGAATTAGAATCGCTGCCTGCCGAACACGACGAGCAGAAATTACTATATGCCATGGGCTGGGAAACTGCAAATGTACATCTTGGAAGCAAGAAGGCTCTAAAAGCGGTGAAAAAAGACCTGGCAGGTCGCGAAAAACACTGGCTTCATAAGGCTGCGGAGAGCATGCTTGACGCGATGGAAAGCGACTACAATGAATGGAAAAATGAATTTGACAAGTATCCCAAGAGCGCCAAATGACGGGAGCTTTATCAGCTTGCGTTTAGCTGAACTTCTTTACAGGCATCCGGCGTGACAAAGGCGCTGTAATCCGCCTTCCAGTTCCTGGCGGCAATTATCCTCAGCATTTCAATAAGACTGTCAATTTCATCTTTTGTATTAAATATTCCTATAGTCGCTCTTACAGCCCCCGGAAGGTCAACATCTTCTCCCATCACAAGTTTCCTTCTCAGTTCGGAAGTGTCATCAAGCCCTAGCAAAAAATGCAGGTACGGGTGCGCGCAAAAGCAGCCGTTTCTTGTGGCAATCGCCGATTCGTAATTCAAAATATTTGAAACAAGATTATTATCAAGGTCATCCACATTGAATGAAATAACGCCGATCTTTCGATCCGCCTTTATGCCGCCTAAAACACTGATCCCCTTTATGGTCTCAAATTGCTTTAGGGCATACTCAGTCAATTCCAACTCATGTTCCCTTATATTATCCATCCCGACTTCCTGCAGAAACTTAAGCGACTCGGAAAGCGCAATGGCCCCGCCAATATTCGGAGTCCCGCCCTGGTGACGGTCCGGAGATTTGGAAAACACAGCGTCATCAAGCGTTACATAGATAACGGTTCCGCCGCCCGGGATGTACGGTTCCGCCTGGTCCATCAGGTCTCTTGGCCCGAACAGGAACGCCGAACCGAACGGCGCGTATGCCTTATGCCCGGCAGCCGCCAGAAAATCGATATGCTCTTCATCGTCGTTCGGCCTAACGTCAATTGCCTTATGAGCAAGCAGCTGGGCGGCATCTACAAGTATCTTGGCACCATGCAAATGAGCCATCGCGGCAATTTTGTGAATATCGGGCAAATAGCCCGTAACGTTTGAGGCGCCGGTTACCGCAACAAGCTTAACGTTGTTCATGGCAAGTTTTACTTCGAGATCTTCCATGTCTATTGAACCGTCCGCCATCAGCCCGAAGTGTATCACTTCAGACCGTCTTCTGTGCGGCAGGTCGTTTGAATGATGTTCCATAGCCGATACGAGCGTTACTCCTTTTTTATCAGACATTATGCTTGCCGCAGTATCAATAGCCGAAGTAGTATTTGCGGTAATAATTATGGCGTTTTCCTTATCATCAGCTTTCAGGAAATCAAAAATAACGCCGTAAACATGATCGAAAAGATCGGTCGATATCAGCGAAAGAAAGTGATGGCCCCTGTGTATGTTAGAATAATAATTTTTGAGGAAGTCGATGTACTTGTTCAAAACTTTCAGGGAAGGATGAGTTGAAGCTCCATGGTCAAGATAAACAAGATTTTTTAATTCTTCGCTTCCGTATACCTTGAATTTCTTCTGTGTTATTGGAAACTGAGACCGTATATATTCAATATCCATCATTTCATTTTATCGATTTGTTAATGACTTGGTCCGCATAAGAACATTCTTTGCCCGATCAAATCACCTTAATATTCAGCGTAAATTTATGGTATATAGAAATTCTTTTAAATACCATAATTGAGAATATCCTATTTTAGTTCTTGAATTCAAATCACTTTTCATCCTATCAAATCTTATTTTAATTGCCTTTACCGGCTTTTGAACAAGATGGTCCTCGGAAATAGCCTATCACGTCGAGATTAAGTTATTAATCATATGTTATTTGTACATATATTTATAAATATCAGCTCAGTTGATATTTGTGAATCTATAAGTATTTGTTTTTGTGTAGTTTATCTGCAATTTGTTTATTAGATTGAGTCTAAAGTCTACAACCAAATTAGATGATTTGAGATTCTTGCTTGTACATGCATTATAATTCGGCCCGAAATTTGAGTCTTGGCCCGTAATGGCTGTGATTTTTGAAAAGAAGATGTGTAACCAAGGTAATGAATGCGAATCCTGAGCTTGATTTGAGTGTTCGTTCGTTCTTTTAAAAAAATGAGGTTTGCCGCGCTGAGTCCCAATATGATATAAATCATTTAATTTAATGATGAAAATCATATTTTAGTTGTCAGTTGCATAGTATTTTAGTAACGTAAAATCCCCCGAATCCACACAAGAAGGTACGGGTAACTAACTAAAATATGAATAAGTCTCTGACACTTTCCAAAGATGATTCTCTATTTGCGATAAGCACTGCTGCAAGGCTTCTGGGCGTGTCGGTTCATACCCTAAGAATGTATGAAAGAGAGGGTTTGGTGATACCACTGAAAGACAAAGCTCACAGGAGGATGTATTCGCAAGTCGATCTTGAAAGAATACTTATGATAAGGAACGCGATAAATGCCGACAAGATCAGCATATCGGGCCTTAAGACTTGCCTTGCTCTGATTCCGTGCTGGGAAATAAAGAAATGCACAAGCACTCCCGAGACGTGCCACGTTTTTAACGAAAGCCTTAAACCCTGCTGGCTTGTAAAGAAGCAGGATAAACAGTGCGAAAACAAAGACTGCAGGGATTGCGAAGTATACATTCAGTTCAGCGACTGCAAACTTCTGAAAGAAAAGCTTTTCGCGTTTCACAGCAAGCTCTAAAACACTTCTTCTTTCCATTTTTCAAAATAAATTAATTTTTTAGGCAACAGCGTTTCCGAGCTTTCGACTATGCTGTTCCATCTTTCACTTTCCTGGAAATTTTAGGACGATAGCTTTAAGAACATAACCTGATTAAGAGACTCGACAACTGAATAACGGGATAATTTATATGAACGGAAAGCGATGAATAATTAAATGAGGAAAATCAAATGAGAAAGATATTTTTAATTATAATACTGGCGGCGCTGGTGATTGCAGGCGCGTTAGTCGCGCTGCTGCCCAAAAACACGGGGCAGTCATCGCTTGAAATACTCAAAAATAAGTATGCCGACAAAGATTCCGTTTCTGCCGACCATACTAAATTCCAGGTGTTGCAGAAAAAGTTCTCATCGCCGCAGGAAGTGACTGAAGCTTGCGTTTCATGCCACACCGGGCGGGGTAAAGAAGTAAAGAGATCCAGCCACTGGAACTGGGAACGTGAGGAGTACATCGAGGGGCGCGGCATTGTTTATATCGGCAAGAAAAACGCAATAAACAATTTCTGTATCGGCGTTGAAGGCAATGAACAGAGCTGTGCAAAATGCCACATAGGATTTGGCATGACCGACAAGATGTTTTCTTACACCGATGAAAAGAACATTGACTGCCTTGTGTGCCATGATAATACTGAGACTTACGCAAAAGCGGATGAGAAATCAGGATACCCTGACCCAAACCTGGATCTTAGCTTTATAGCCCAGCATGTCGGTGCGCCGAAGCGCTCTAATTGCGGCGTATGTCATTTTTACGGCGGCGGCGGAAACAACGTTAAGCACGGCGACCTTGAAAAATCAATGTTCGAACCTTCAAGTGATGTTGACGTTCATATGGCTGTTGAAGGACCTAATCTTCAGTGTATTGCCTGTCATGTCACAAAAGAGCATAAGATGCTTGGAAGAGTGTATTCGCTTTCTTCAATGAACAAAGACAGGTCGACCTGTGAGCAGTGCCACACAGAAAATCCGCACACGGAGAGCATTTTGAACGAGCATTCTGTAAAAGTAGCGTGCCAGACCTGCCACATTCCCTATTATGCAAAAGTCAACGCGACAAAAACGGAATGGGACTGGTCAACTGCCGGCAAATTGAAAGACGGAAAGCCATACGAAGAAGACGATAAGGATAGCAACCACACTTATCTTTCTATAAAAGGAAGTTTTAAGTGGGGCAAGAATCTGATGCCTGATTATATTTGGTTTAACGGCACCGCTGAACATTACCTGCTTGGCGACGTAATTGATGATACTACAAAGCCGCTTATTATGAATCAGTTGAACGGTTCATACGCAGACAGGAATTCAAAGATAATCCCTGTTAAGATCCACATGGCAAGGCAGCCTTTTGACCCTGTTAACAGAATCCTGGTTCAGCCAAAGTTGTTCGGCGATAAAGAAGGGGAAGGCGCCTTCTGGAAAGATTTTGACTGGGAAAGGGCGTCTGTCGCGGGAATGAAGGAGGTAAATCTCCCGTTCAGCGGCAGAGTATCATTTATCAATACTGAGATGTTCTGGCCGATAAATCACATGGTCTCTACAAAAGAGAAAGCTGTGCAATGTACCGAATGCCATAACCGGAAAAACAGCAGGCTTGCCGGTATAAGGGACTTTTATATGCCTGCAAGAGATTACAATCCATTTGTTGAAAATGCCGGCGTTGGGATAATACTGGTAACTCTTGTAGGCGTAATTTTTCACGGAACTTTGAGAATAAGGGCTTCCAGAAAGAATAAGAAGAAATAATATGGAAAGTAAAATATATATCTATAAAGCTTTTGAGCGTTTCTGGCACTGGATGCAGGCGTTCCTGATCTTTTTTCTTGGCATAACAGGTTTTGAAGTGCATGGTTCGCTGCATTTTTTTGGATACATGAATGCAGTGAAATATCATAAAATAGCGGCTTATGTTTTTATAGCGCTCATAATATTTGCGATATTCTGGCATCTTACAACAGGCGAATGGAAACAGTATCTGCCGACGGGCAAGAATCTTAAAGCGCAGCTTAATTATTACCTGTTCGGAATTTTCAAAAACGCGCCGCACCCGACAAAGAAAACAGGGTTAAGCAAACTGAACCCGCTTCAAAAAATTGTTTATCTTGGCCTTAAGATACTGGTAATACCGGTCATGGTAGCCTCAGGGCTGCTTTATATGTATTACCGCTATCCGCAGGAAAACCGGATAGAATCTCTGAACATAGAATCGTTAACGCCTATAGCTGTCGTTCACACAGCCGGCGCTTTTATCTTAGTGGCATTTATTGTAGCTCATGTGTACCTGATAACCACAGGCAGTACGGTTACTTCGAACCTTAAAGCCATGGTCACCGGGTATGAAGATCTTGAAACAGGCGATAAGCAAACGGCGGTCCCGCAGGTGAACGCTGAGACCCCGGTTAAAACTGCATAAAAAATATAAAACAATGAAAACAAAATATATGAATCCGTATCTTGCCGGTTTTTTTCTCGGGCTTATACTGCTCGCGACCATATATATAACCGGCAGAGGGCTTGGGGCAAGCGGCGCTTTCAAAAGTGTGGAAGTTGCGGCAGTTGAATTAATAGCCCCGGCGCATACGCAGGCATTGGAATTCTATAAAGAGTACTCGGAAGAACATCCCGGCAACCCGATGAAGAACTGGCTAGTGTTCGAAATAATCGGAGTGGTGATCGGCGCGTTCGTATCCGGTCTGGCCTCTAACAGGCTGAAATTCACTTTAGAATATTCAAAATCCACTTCTAAGGTCAGGATCATTATGGCGCTGCTGGGCGGGGCGCTATTCGGATTTGGCGCGCAGCTCGGAAGAGGATGCACCAGCGGGGCCGCGCTCAGCGGAATGGCCGTTCTTTCTACGGGAGGACTAATTACTATGGCCGCTATTTTTGGAGGCGCGTACGCCTTTGCGTATTTTTTCAGAAAGTTATGGATATGAGAAAGGGGAATAGATCATGGGACCGTTAGTTCCTGATATTATCGGCAATGAGTTTAATTTTGTAGTCGCTTTGATTATAGGAATTGCGTTTGGCTTTATACTTGAGCAGGCCGGTTTTTCAACGTCAAAAAAACTGGTAGGCCTGTTTTACGGTTATGACTTTACCGTACTTCGCGTTTTCTTTACGGCGGGCATAACGGCTATGTTTGGAGTCATTGCGCTCGGACATTTTGGAGCGCTCGACCTAAATATCATTTACATCAATCCAACGTATCTATGGGGAGCAATAATAGGCGGAGTTATTATGGGCCTGGGGTTTGTTATCGGAGGTTTCTGCCCGGGCACAAGCGTCTGCGCCGCGGCAATCGGAAAGATAGACGCAATGATATTTATGGTAGGTTCGGTTTTAGGCGTGCTGGCGTTTGCAGAAGGTTACCCGGCGTTCGAGGGTTTATACAAAGCTGAATTCTGGGGCAATGTGAGAGTGTTCGATTCTCTGCACATGTCGCAGGGTCTGTTTGCATTCCTGATGATCTTGATGGCTGTGGTCGCATTTGCCGCGACAACATATATCGAAAACAGGGTAAACGGACGGCCGAACCCTGAATTCAAACCTGTGCGGTTATATGCAGGACTTGCGGGAATAGTTTTACTCATAGGTCTTACAGCTTTTGCCCTTCCTGACAGGCAGCAATCGCTTATGAATGATGCATCGAACTCCGAACTTATGTCAAAGTCACAGGTCAGAAAAATGACATCCGATGAGCTTGCATACAGATTAATTGACAACAATACGTCTGTGAGAATATTTGATATGCGTACAAAAGAAAAATACGGCGCGCTTAGTCTCCCGGGTTCATACAATATACAGCTGGATTTCCTGCTTGGGAAGGACGCCAATAAGATGCTTTCATTAAAAAACACCCGCAGTGTTTTCCTTTCGGATAATGAAACAGATGAGATCAAAGCGGCGTATATAGCTTCAAAGCAGGGTTTTGATAACATTTATATTCTTAAAGGCGGGCTCGACGAATTCAGGCAGACCATACTTGATTTCAAGATGCCGGATACGGTAAGAACCCGTGAAGAAGCAGATACTTATAAGTTCAGGCTGAAGGCAAGCGCAATGATCCCGGCGCTGATTGAAAACGCAAAAAAACAACCCGGCAAAGAGCCAAAGAAGACCAAAAGAGTAGTAGGCGGCTGTTGATTTAAAAGCTAAGATCTGGTATAAAAAAATGCGGCAGGATTGAATTCTGCCGCATTTTTCTTTTTATAATAAATTTGTCAGATCAAAGCCAATGCCTGTTCAAGGTCATCTATGAGGTCCTTAACGTCTTCAATTCCCACTGAATATCTTACAAGTCCGTCTGTGATACCGGCTTTAAGCTTGCCCTCGGCTGAAACTTTTGAGTGTGTCATTGAAGCCGGATGTTCTATGAGCGTTTCTACGCCGCCAAGCGAAACTGCAAGTATAGCCAATTTAACGTTGTTCATCAGAGTTTTACCGGCGGCAAATCCGCCTTTTAGTCCGAAGCTTATAAGCGCGCCATAGCCATCCATTTGTTTTTTTGCGAGCTCATGCTGCGGATGCGATTTTAAGCCCGGGTACTTTACCCATTCAACTTTAGGATGTTTTTCAAGATGCCCGGCGACCTTCATCGCGTTTTCCTGCGCCCGGTCGACTCTTACGCCAAGGGTCTTAACACCTCTTAAAACCAAATATGCCTGGTGCGGGTCCATGTTGCAGCCCAGCGCTATCATCATCGAACGGAGTTTTTTATACAGCGCCTGTTCTTTGGCGATTATTATTCCGCCAACAATATCAGCGTGCCCGTTTATGAATTTGGTCAGGGAGTGCACCACAACGTCCGCGCCGAATTCGATAGGCCTCTGCAGGTACGGGCTAGAAAAAGTATTATCCACAACCAATACCAGGCTATGCTCTTTGGCAATTTTCGCGCACGCAGCAAGATCGGTTATGTCTATAGTCGGGTTCGCAGGCGTCTCAATATACAATACTTTTGTGTTTGGCTGAATAGCACTTTTTATATTTTCGGCGTCAGACGTATTTACAAATGTCGATTCAACTCCAAAACGGGAATAATGTTCTTCTATAATTACGCGCGAAGGCCCGTACACCGCGTCAGAACTGACAATATGGTCGCCTTTGCTGAGCAAAGTCATATAAACTGTATTTATTGCGCCCATACCTGAGCTGGCGCCAATAGCCCCGAAACCTTTTTCGAGTTCAGCTATATTGTTTTCAAGCGCTTTAATTGTCGGGTTTCCTATCCTTGTATAAATATACCCGTCGCTTTCGCCGAGGAAACACCGCGCTCCTTCTTCTGCGCTGTCGAATTCAAATGTTGATGATTGATAAATCGGCACATTTACGCTTCCGAATCTGTCTTTGTATCCGCCGCCGTGTATGAGTTTTGAGTTGAAACCAAGTTTATCAGTGTCCATAAATATTAGTTATCTAGTTTGTAGTGATCTAAAAATATTTGCGCTGTTTCAGGCGGTCATTGCTTACTGCTTAAATGCCCCGATCAGCATTGCAATTTACCAAGACGCGGCATTATTAGAAATTCAGTAATTTGTGCATTACCGTTAGTTTTTGCAATTCTTGATCTGCCGGGCTTTAGTTTTCAGTTTATTTAAGTTCTTTTTTCGCCGGAGGCTTTCACGGGAAAAGCCGCGATAATTCCCGCAGCCATTCCGTAACCAGTTGTAATGTACCAATGCGATGTAAGAGGGCATGAACCGCCGTTTGAGCATCCTACAAAATAATAGTATGCAAACCCCAGCGCTCCGCCCAAAACTGAAAACGCGGCAAGCTTAAAATATTTCTTCATAAATTTTCAGCTTTTTGCCTTACCGATCGTGCTAATTCCAAACGGCAGGTAAATAGGACATGTGCCGAATATGACCGTTAAAACAAACACGGCTGCCAGCGCGATGAGAATGATTCCGAGGATCCCGGTGACAGTTCCCGTGAAGTACAGCGCAGCGAACAACAGCGCGGCGATTATCCTTATAATTTTATCCGAAGATCCAATGTTCTTTTTCATTTTATTATTCCTTTTTAGATTTGTTTAATTATATTTGCGCATTCCCTTTGGCGGCCAGTTTGCGAACGCAGCAGGGATACACGCAAATAAATTGATTTTTGAATAGTTTCTAATTAAGTTGCTATTAACAAATATAATAAAATAATTTATGAAAAAAAGCGTAATAAACCTGATCTTTGACCTGAAGTTCAGCTGCCTGGCAAAAGAAGAAAAGATAATAAAGGGGCTCGGGCTTTCGCCGGCTGAATACCGGGGGATACTATCGCTTGTACCCGGTTCAGAGGCTCCCTGCAGCATTCTGTCCAAAAAAATGGGACTTTCTGCATCGCGGGGGAGCAGGGTCATATATAAGTTAATACAAAATAATTATTTAAAAGAGCTAAAGAACGACGGCGATAAACGCGTAGTGAAAGTTAAATTAACGCCAAAGGGCGTGAAAACGCAGCAAAAAATACACAATGTGCTTGAGGATTGCGAACATATAATACTGAAAAATATGTCGTCAACCGAACTTGAGGCCCTCACAAGTTCGCTGACGAAGATCTCTGAAATACTGATATCAAAATAATAAGATGGCCCGGGCTGCCATGCGCGCATAAAGTAATTGCTAATAGCAAGTAATGATGTTATATTTGTTTAAAAATGAAAGGCGGTAAACAATATGGAAATGGAAATAACGTTCGAAGATAAGAAGAAAGTTAACGCGCGTTACAACGGAAATGTAATAAAGACGGACCAGCCCGCGGCTGCGGGCGGCGACGGGTCGGCGGCAGCGCCGTTTGATCTTTTCCTAGCGTCTATTGGGACTTGCGCCGGAATCTATGTAAAATCGTTCTGCGACCAGCGTGGAATAGATTCATCTAAAATTAAGATAGTTCAGTCTATGGAATTTAACCCGATGAAGCGGCTGGTATCAAAGGTGAATTTGGATATTCAGCTGCCGGAGGGATTCCCTGAGAAGTACAAAGACGCGGTGATCAATGCGGCTAACCTCTGCGCGGTAAAAAAACATTTGCTTGAGCCCCCGGAGATCGAAGTGGGGTCGAGAATTATTTAGATAAATTGAAACAAAATGCCCGGAAATATTGATTAGAACTCAATATTCCCGGGCTTTTGAATCCCCCTCGGCAGGTTTCATTAGTTCTTCTGAGTCAGTAATATATCGTTTATGGCCTTTATAAAGCTCTCTTTTGGCAGCGCGCCCATTGACATTTGCGGCTGTCCGCTTTTTGGAATGAACAGAATTGAAGGAATGCTCCTGATTCCAAATACAGATGCAAGTTCCTGTTCTTTATCGGTATCGACTTTATATACGCGGATCTTGCCTTTGTATTCCTTTGAGAGATCGTCCAGAACCGGGGCTACCATTTTGCAAGGCCCGCACCAGTCGGCGTAAAAATCAATTATACACGGAAGGTCGCCTTCATATTTCCACTGCTTGCTGGTTTCGTAATTGAAGACTTTCTGCTTAAAAGATGCTGCTGTTAAATGTTCCATAGTTGTGTTGTCCTGTGTTTTGTTTGTTTCATTTTTGCCGCAGCCGGCCAGCGATATAATAGCCGCCGCAGCCGTAATGAAGAATAGTTTATTTAAAATCGTTTTTTCCGTAGTAGTTTTTATTAATTGCTATTAGCAATAGTTGTTACTAGCAACTTATAAATTTTTGAATTAATTGTCAAGTGAATAATCGGATATGTTCCGCAGAGCCTGAAATGTTTTTTACGGGAGAAATAAAATATGAGCGAATTCTGGGATAAAAGATACTCGGCCGGGGATTATTCTTACGGGACCGAACCAAACAGATATTTCAAAGAGCGGTTAGACCTGCTGCTGCCGGGAAAGCTGCTGCTGCCGGGCGAGGGAGAGGGCCGCAATGCTGTTTACGCCGCTAAACGAGGATGGCAGGTGACGGCAGTTGACCTGAGCTCCAAAGGAAAGGAAAAAGCCCTGAGGCTTGCCGCAGAAAACGGAGTAGAACTGGACTACCATGTGACTCCAATAGAATTGTTCGATTTTCCGGCAAGTGAATTCGATGCAGCGGCTCTTGTTTTTGCCCATTTCCCGGCTGAAACCAGAACGATGATCCACCGCTCAATTGTTAATTCAATTAAGAAAGGCGGGTCTTTAATTATAGAAGCGTTTAGCAAAAAACAAATTAACAATAATTCCGGCGGCCCTAAGGAATTATCAATGTTATATGACCCCGAAGATCTTGTAAGAGATTTCAAAAATCTTGATATTATTCAGTTCTCGGAGGAGACAGTTGAATTGAAAGAAGGAAAATATCACGAGGGTACTGCCGATGTTATCAGAATTTGCGGCATAAGAATGTGAACGAAAACCGGCACGAAATTTATAGAAATTGAAAAGTTTAAACGCTATTTTTAAAGATGATAGAAGCGGCAATAGGAATTGATATTGGCGGCACGAATACCGCTTACGGCATCGTGGATAGAAACGGCAAGGTCCTGAAAGAGGCTTCGGTTGAAAGAAAGGACTATGGGAGCGCGGGGGATTTTGCAGAGAGGCTCTCAGCCGGGATAAATGCGCTGATTTCGGAACTGGGCGATAAGGTCGAAACCAAAGGTCTTGGAATAGGCGCCCCCAACGGCAACTATTATAAAGGAACAATTGAATTTGCGCCCAACCTCCCGTGGAAAGGTGTTGTTAATTTTGTTGAGCTTTTCAAAAAACACTTTGATTTTCCGGTAATACTCACTAACGACGCTAAGGCGGCGGCAATCGGCGAAATGATATACGGAGCCGCAAAGGGGATGAAAGATTTTATACTTATTACCCTTGGAACGGGTTTAGGGAGCGGATTTGTTGCAAACGGCGAAATAATATACGGTCATGATGGATTTGCCGGAGAGCTTGGCCATGTAATTGCAGTTAGGGGCGGCAGGCTTTGCGGCTGCGGCAGGTACGGCTGCCTTGAACAGTATGCCTCGGCGACCGGAATAGTTAAGACCGTTATCGAATCACTTGGGAATTCAGAAGAAAAAAGCGTTTTGAGGAACATAGAATTAAGCAGCCTGACTTCCAAAAAGATCTTTGAAGCGGCTAAGGCAGGCGATAAGATTGCGCTTGAAGCATTTGATTATACAGGGAAGATTCTGGGGAGGGCGCTAGCGGACGCGGTGGCCATTACAGGCCCTGAAGCGATAATTCTTTTCGGCGGGCTGGCGTTATCCGGCGAATACATATTAAAACCGGCGAAAAAATATCTTGAAGAAAGTTTGCTTGAAGTGTACAGGGGTACAGTGAAATTGGCTTTATCTGCCATTTCAGGCGAGAACGCGGCAATTCTCGGAGCCAGCTCGCTTGTGTGGAAAGCCCTGGGAGAGAAATAAAAAGCCCGGCGCCTAACTTCGCCGGGCTCTTATCATAGGATATCTGAACCTTTGCAAACAGCCATTTACATAAATGTACGTAAATTCATTCAAATTTGCCCGAAAAAGGGTCACATCTTAATTCCAAATCACTTGCAATACATATCTATCAGAATACAATCAAGTTCCGTGCCAGATATTATTTATAATATATTGATTAAATCTGTGTTTGCAGAAGCATATGGCGAGATTTTCCACAATTGGATTGTTCAAATACATCCCGAATGAGGATTTAGTATCCATTCATTTAACCGCATATTAATCGTAACTGAATGAATAATATACAATTTGGTGAAATCTGTGTCCTGTGGAAACGGCTGAAGAATATTTTTTTATTGAGCGGCTTTTAATATATGTCATATGGTGAGGATTATGCTTATATTAGAGAGGTTTGCAAACTGGCTGGTGGCCTTCACATTTACTTCGGATGACTTACCAACTTTTTTCCGTTCTCAGATTTTCACACGCTAATTTTCGATGTTATGTTCGTGTTAATTAGCATAGGTTTTTAGCTGATTAGTATAACTAAACTGAACTTCTCTAAATTGATTTTTTAAACAACTATAAAAGGATATCTTGATGTTAAGATATAAGGCTGATTTAAAGACCATAGTATACATGGTCATAACTACATCTATGCTGATATTTCAATGGATGTATATCGGGATGAATCCTTTTGTTTACGCCGCTTATTTATTTTTTTCGGTTTCAGTTTCGGTAATTACGCATAATCATAACCACGTACGGATGTGGAAGTCAGATACAATGAATACTTTGCAGGATTGGTGGCTGACCGTATTTTACGGTTTCCCTGTTTTTGCATGGATCCCAACCCACAACAAGAATCACCACAAGCTTAACAACAGGCCGGGTGATTACACTATTACATATAGGTTCAGCGAAAAGAACAATTTTTTGACCCTTCTCACTTATCCTTCAATCAGCGGATTTTACCAGCAAAAGGCAATCAGGCTTTTTTTAAAAGACCTGTGGCATAACAAAAAGAACCGGTTCTTTATGTGCGTTTCTCAGTATTTTATCCTTGTTGTATGGATAGGGGCGGCGCTTCTGATCGACTGGAGAAAAGCCCTTTATTTTGTGATAATTCCTCAGCAGGTCAGCCTGTTCAGCGTCCTAATATTCAATTACGTGCAGCACGTGCATGCAAACGAAGAATCAGAGTGGAACCATTCGCGGAACTTTACGGGATTCCTGAATTTCATGCTGTTCAATAACGGGCTTCACACTGCGCATCACGAAATTGCAGGGCTGCACTGGAGCGAAGTGCCCGCAGAGCACAAAAGAATTGAGAAGAATATTGACCCGGCTCTGATGGAACGCAGTTTCTGGTGGTACATTTTCAGGAATTATGTATTGGGAATTTTCAATAACCGACTCAAGACTGATTCAATGCGCCTTCGCAGGATTGAAGCGGAGCGGCTGAAACTGCAGCGGGAACAAATGCCGGATGCGCAAATGCATCCCGCGACTTCATGAATTATCGTATAAAAGGCAAAGAGCCCGTCTCGTTCTTAATGAGACGGGCTCTTTTTATTTCACTTAATTTAGGATTTCCTGTATGACCTGCCGGTCAGTATCCCTATCACGAATATTACGAGCCCGAATGCTCCAATCGCAAAAACCGAATCGCCGACTACTCTAAGCCATCTGAAGGTTCCCATGATTCCCGTTTGTAAAAATTCGGCGCTCCTTGCATACCAGTATCCTGTTTCTACCGAGGCCATTGTTTGCATAAGTCCGATTGGCAGAAGGCTCAGAAGAAGCATAAGTATAAGTCCGCCGTTAATGGCCCAAAAAGAAAAGCTGAGGAGTTTTTCCTTCCATGGATTTTGCGGTCTATATGTCCTGAAAACAAACAGCATGAGAGCGATTCCGAGCATGCCGTAAACTCCAAAGAGCGCCCCGTGAGCATGCAAAGGAGTCGTATTCAGGCCCTGCATGTAATAAAGCGCTATTGGCGGATTTATCATGAATCCGAATAACCCGGCGCCAACCAGATTCCAGAACGATACCGAAATGAAAAAATAAATGGGCCATTTGTAATTTCTTAACCAGCTTTCATGCTGAGAGATCTTATAGTTTTCCCATGCCTCATATCCAACAAAAACAAGGGGGACAACTTCAAGCGCGCTGAAAACTGAACCCAGCGCAAGCGCGACCGTTGGCGTGCCGGTGAAATATAAATGATGCATCGTGCCAATGATCCCGCCGGATAAAAATATCGTGCTGGACAGTATAGAAGCCCGCGCCGCGGTTGAGGGCTTTATCAGCCTAAGGTTTGCAAAAATCAGCGCAAGAACAACTGTGGCAAATACCTCAAAAAATCCTTCTACCCAGAGATGAACTACCCACCACCTCCAGTATTCAACTACAGGCAGCGAAGAATGTTGACCGTAAAACAGTCCCGGTATATAAAATACTACAATTGCAATTGTCGAGATCAAAAACAGCAGTAACAGCGGTTTAGCGTTTTTATCGGCCTTCTTTATCGCAGGAATAATTGAACGGGCCACAAGAAACAGCCAGAGGAATAATCCTACAAGTAAAGCGACCTGCCATATCCTGCCCAAATCGAGGTACTCGTAACCCTGGTGTCCAAAAAGGAATCTGTTATCGCCCGTGAGTTTATTCATAATGCTCATCCACTGGCCTGCCATAGAGCCAAGGACAACGACTATCAGCGCCCCGAACAGAACATTAACTCCAAAGCGCTGCCCCTTAGGCTCTTCTCCGCTGATTGACGGGCCGACGTACAAGCCTGCTGCCAGCCATGATGTTGCTATCCAGAAAATGGCCAGCTGCAAATGCCAGGTTCGTGAAACGCTGTATGGCAAAATAGAAGACAGTGGTATTCCGTAAAATCCGTTTCCTTCAACCCCGTAATGCCCCGTAATGACGCCCATAAGTATCTGAAGAAGGAATAAGCCGGTGACAAGAAAGAAATATTTGATTGTCGCCTTTTGGGAAGGCGTTGAAACGCCGCTGAGCATAGGATCTATTACGCTCACTTCCAGTAGTTCTTCTTTTTTGTCTTTGCCGATAATATAAAACAGAGACATAGCGCCAAGCCCAATTAAAAGCACAATAATGCTCACGCCGGTCCACACAACGGTGTCGCCGGTAGGCACATTATTGATCAACTCTTCGTGCGGCCAGTTGCTTGTGTAGGTATACTCTTCACCGGGCCTGTTTGTCGAAGCTGCCCAAGCTGACCAGTAGTAAAAAGCGGCAAGCTGCCTGATTTTTGAAGTGTCTGTCAGGGCATTTTTTGGTATAGAATAATCGTTATTTCCGTGTGTAAATATTTCACTGTAATGTTTCAGGTTCGATTCAAAAGCTTCTGCCATTACAGGGTCTACAGTAACTGAATTTGTAACGGGATTGTATGTATTGGTTCTGGTAAGAATCTCCAGGCGTTTTTGAAGTTTGCCTTTATCCTCCCCGGGTAAAGAATCATATTTTTTTGAATATTCTGTATTAGCCCATTTATCCAGAATAAAGACGCATTGCCTGTGAAGCCAGTCTGCAGACCAGTCAGGCGCAACATAACTGCCGTGTCCCCATACAGAGCCAAGCTCCATTCCGCCCATGGTTTGCCATACGTTTTGCCCGGCTTCAATATCGCCGTCAGGAATCATAACCTTACCCGCTGTTGTTTTAACCTCAGAGGGTATTGGGGGTTTATCGTGGTATATCCTTGTGCCTACCCATATCAATACAGTAAATGAAACAAGTATAACAATCAAAAAACCATACCAGTATCTTTTCATTAATTTTCTCCTATGCCTGTGATCAAAATTTATTAGAACTATAATTTGCCCGAGCGTGTCTTCAATTTGTTTTCCATCTCAAGCGCTTTTGGGAAAAGTATATTATTCTCAAGATGAACGTGCGTGTGCAGGTCGTTTTCAAATTCCTTCAGCTCATAATATAAGACTTTGAACGTGCCGCAGGCGTCCTCAGGCGGCGTGTAATTTGAGCTCAGTTTATTAATAAGGGCCGACATTTTGCCGGCGGATTCATGCTCGGACTCCAACACTCTAAGCGGGTTTTCCACGGCACCGAAAGGAGCCATAGGAATTTCAAGAGAGTTTTTAAAAGAAAGGTTCAGTTTTTTAGCGTAGGGGAATAACATTTTTTCTTCTTTTTGCAAATGATTCATTAGTTCTTCGCTTAATTCTCTGAATGTCCCCTGGATCAGCAGAATCTCAGGATGTTTTTCTTTATGCGCCGATGAGACTTTTTGAAGGTGATTTAGGATTTTAGGTATAGCTTTAATTACATATGTGTGATGATTATTTATTATGTAATCGATCAAAAAATCAATATCCCATTCTTCAAATCGCTGAGGGTTAAAAGACTGTTCCCCCATTTTTGAAAGTTCCGTAATAACATTATCAGGATCAAGTTTCTTTTCCCTGCAGGCGTCTGAAATTGATTTTTTGCCGCCGCAGCAGAAATCTAATCCAAAACTCTCAAATATCTGCGCGGCATGGAAATTTCTTGCGACTATCTCGCCTATTTTGTTTTCTTTTTGTACCAGCATTTTTATACTCCTTATTTTATTGTACAAAAATATACAGATTACGGCCCAAACCCTTTGACCTAAGTCAATAATTAAAATTTTGTTCATGAATCGTGATTTCGAAGGGATTTTGAGCGTTTATGCAGATATTTCTTTTAGTTTGGTAAGGTTTAAAATACGGATTTTCCTTCCATCTACTTCCAGAATATGATCTTCGTACAATTTTCTGAATGTGCGTGAAAGAGTCTCCGGTATTGTTCCAAGAAGCGACGCAAGGTCGTTTTTGCTTATTTGAAGCGTTAGTTCAAGGGGTTTATTCTTGTTCTTTTTCTTCGAATTATTGAAATCGCTCAGCACAAAACCCGCGACTCTCTTTGTGACGTCTTTGAGCGTAATTTCTTCTATATGATGGTTAAGATACCTGAGGCGTCTGGCAAATCCCGAAATAAGTTTGATGCACATTCTGGCGTTGTTTTCGAAAAGGCCGGTAAAAGCTTTTGCAGGAATTTGAATTATCCGCGTATTATCCTCAATGGCCATACAATTTGCCGGGTACCTTGAAATCTCTTCAGAGCCTTCATCCAGATTTTCGAACAGGGGCACTTCTCCAAACGTGTTGTATGGACCGATAAAATGGAGTATATGTTCGCGCCCGTCGCCTGATATTTTATAGATCTTTATAAGGCCGGAAACCACGACATAGAATCCGGAATAGGGTTCTGTTTCAAAGAATATAATATCGCCTTTATCAAATGTCTTTAGTCGCGATATTCCGGCGACGCTTTCGACTTCCTTTTCATTCAGGCTTGAAAAAAGGTAGACTTTCTTTAGTATTTCAATATCCATAGTTGAGTTACCATTTTGTTGAGCGGGCAAGTGATGCAATAGCGTCTATGGCGTCAAAGATCTGAGCGTAATCGTTATGCGCCAATTCTATAGTAAAGCCGTCGAGTCTTTTCACATCAGGTATCATTTCAACGGCGTCAGCCATTGAAGCGGTTTGAAGCTCGATTTTCAGCCTGATAGGGGGCTCAAATTTGTAAACCCGGAACCTGGAAATATCAGGGCCGAGCGTCCTTTTGACTGCCTTTATTGTTTCTTCCCGAACAGTGCCGAGGGGTTTACTCTTGACCGAAAACCTGCTGAGCGAATATTTTGTGACGACATACTCGGGCCAGGGAAGGCCATCGCCGTTTTTTAGCTGATTGTGCAGGGCGTCGTCGCATATGACCAATCCTACAGGGACGCCGAAATATCCCGCATAGGCCGCATTGATTAAGCTTTCATTCATAGGTTTATCCTGCAGCCAAATCCTGTGGAACCGGGGCGAATAGCTGTGGTCCATATTGGAATGGAGCGTTCCGATACCCCCGTGATAACCGACAAAGAACACCACGTCATACGAACTGTCAAACGCCGGCATCATGTATTTGGGCCTCGGGTAGCCCGAAATTAAATGAAGCCTGTCATCCAGACGGGTAATGTCATATAACAGACTGTCTCCCTGAGAATGCGAATCAGCGATCACAATTTCCTCAATTCTTCCGTTAGCGGCGCTTTGATGAATTCCTTCAATAACCCACTCAACCTGCTGCGAAATGCATTTGCGAACTTCAGCCCGGTTGTTTTCTTCCTGGGTCCATGTAAATGTGCCCGCTATGCCTTCCATGTCAAGCGAAATGTATATTTTCATTTTATTTAATCTTAAATGAGACTGATTACTTTCAGACAAAAGTACTAATACAAACCACAGAAAATCTATGCAAAATGAAGAGAGGCGATTGAAGGCGCAGAAGAATTATGACGGAAGAAAGGAACCGGAGTCCGGCTAATGACATCAGTATCCGGGAATTTAATTTCCGGGCAGGAAAAACCCGGCCTTAATTTCTATCCCCGTGATCTTAATATGCTAACAGGCAGGGGCTTATTTCTGCTCTGTCTGGTTGTCTGTCCTTATCTCAGAATGCCTGATCTGGCCGCCGAGATTTGCTGTCCACCCAAACGATACTATTGATGCAAACGCAAGAATAATAAATGTATATCTAAACCATCTTGCAGTATCAGCCGTTTTTCCTATCAGGTAAATGCCCAGCAGCGCCAGGGCGCCTGTGATCTCCACCAGTATCAATGAAACATATCCTGCAGTTTCGTGATTATCCACCAGCTCTTCATTTATCCCCGGTATATTTTTGACAACTTCCCCCGCGGGATCGCCCGTCAGGAAGACAGGGATTGTCAGGACTGCGAAAAATACGAATACCCAAAGAAATAATTTTATAAAGTCGGTATTTTTCTTATGAAAAGAATACATGAGGAAAATAAATGTAAAGGCTGAGCCTAAAAAAGGCAGATGATTCATGAACAGGTGCGCATGAGTAGGATTCATAACAAGACTCCTTGAATACAATAAATAATTTGACTACCAGCGTAGTCCAATAATGTCAGTTCTTCATATTCCGGACCGCAGGATCTTCAACGGTTGCAGCCCGATAACGTTCCAAAAGTAGCGCTTAATCCTGACGAAATCTATGCAATAATTCTTAATGTTTAGCAAACAAGCCCTGAACTTTGGAGTTATAAATTGCTTCATTATCGATCAGGGGCGGGGGCTCGTTGATACTGTTGCCTCAATATTAAATTGTTACAATTTTCTTACCGCTTTTTGGAAACTTATAGAAATAAGTAATGGTTTATAATTAAAAGAAAATTACTTTACAGATTTGCCGCTCTCGACTTCACTCCCGGAAGCTATCCAGATCTCAACTAAGAGCGCCGGCAGAATTAAATTAATATTTATTAACGCAATGTAGAAGGAACCAAATCCGATGGATTGGGTAAAGAATCATCATTGGGGAATAGTACTGGCTGCGGGTCAAGGCAAAAGGCTGCAGAGGTACATCAAGTCGATTTACGGGTACGAACGCCCAAAGCAATTTTGCACCATCATCGGCTCACGTTCTATGCTGAGGCATACAATCGACCGGGTGAAACCGTTCTTCCTCCAGAAAAAAATACTCACAGTTATTATCCGGGACTACATCGCTTACATCCGGGAAGAAATGCACGACCATCCGTTTGAAAATATAGTCATTCAGCCCCATTCAAAGGAAACCGCCCCTGGGATATTGCTTCCTCTTCTGAAAATATTCCGGGAGGACCCGGATGCCAGCGTAGGGATTTTTCCATCAGACCAGTTTATCCTTGAAGAAGACCTTTTCCGGGAGTACTTACGGAATGCTTTCGAATTTGCAGAAGAACGGCCTTCAAAGATTGTTATTATGGGGTTTTCACCGAACCGCGCTGAAACTGAATACGGCTGGATAGAACACGGAGACGAGATCAGCCACAACGGAGGGGCGCCATTTTACCGCGTGAGAAAATTCTGGGAAAAACCCGATGTGAAGCTGGCGCGAAAGCTATATGCAAGCTCATGTATGTGGAATACAATGGTGATGGTTGGGAAGGCTTCAGCCTTTCTGGAACGTTTCAAAATACTCATTCCGGAAGTCTATGAGCCTTTTGTACGCAAGAATTATTATAACGGGCGGTTTGATGATGAATTGGCTCTGAACGAGATATACAGTAAGCTCCCCGAGGTGAATTTCTCGGATTCAATACTCAGAAACAGCATTGAAAGCCTCTGCGTTATGCCCCTGAACGGAATTTACTGGAGCGACTGGGGGGCTGAAAACCGTATTAAGGCCGATATTGAAAGGTTCAGACTCTTTAAACAGCACGTTCCGCTTGTTAACTACATAATCGATACATCCCAGGCCAGAGCAGAAAGCGCCTGAGTCTCAATTATCAAATCTTCCTTATATCGTCCCGCCAGTTTGAAACGGAGCCGTTATGCAGTCGGGCCGGTTTGCTTTTCTATCTTTTGAAGTATCTCAAGTATCAGGTCGCTCTGTTTTTCAAGATGAACTAAAATAGTCTCAATTTCAAGTTCAGCCTTGGTGTTTATTTCGAAGTCAGCCTCAGCTCGTGCCTCGGCATGGCGCGATTGCAGATTTTGCCCAATCATTATCAACGGCATAAGAAAAATCTGTATCATATTTGAAATAAACAGCCACAATACAAACGCGGGGAAGGGGTCAAACTGCGCGCTCGCCGGTCCGAGAGTGTTCCAGCCTAACCAAACAGCCGTCCAGATGAATATTATGAGGAAAAATCCCATTGAGCCCACATGGTCGGTTATCCAGACCGCAATTTTCTCAAGCTTGCTTAAGTTCTCTTTATGCTCAATATTAACGTTGCGAATGGGTTTGCGGTGTTTCCGGAGCTCTTCTAAAGTATGATGTTTTTTTTCTTCCATATGCCGTTGCTTATTTAATTTTAGTAATTTAGAAATGAACAGTGCAACATATGAATAAATTATTAATTAAGAAAGATTGGAATATAAGCTTTTGAAGGAAGTCTCAGGCTTCAGCCCGGTCAAACATACGGGCAAGCCGCGAAGTGCCCTTTGCTTTTTTCATCAAACAGGGGTACGGCCAGCGCGCATTCGGGTCTGGCGATAGGGCACCGGGTTCTGAAACCGCAGCCGCTGGGTTTTCTGAGCGGCGTAGGCACGTCTCCCTTGAGAATTATCCGCTCTTTATTGCGTCTGTCCGGGTCAGGCAGAGGGACAGCCGAAAGAAGAGCTTTGCTGTACGGGTGCAGGGGGTGATGATAAACATCAGAGCCGCTTCCCAGTTCGAATATATTGCCAAGGTACATAACGGCTATCCTCGAGCTGATGTGCTCAACTACCGAGAGGTCATGCGCAATGAATAGGATACTCAGTTCAAAATCATTCTGAAGGCCCTGCAGGAGGTTTATAACCTGCGCCTGGATAGATACGTCCAGGGCAGAAACAGGTTCATCGGCAATTATTAACTTCGGATTTGTAGCCAACGCCCGGGCAATGCCTATCCTTTGGCGCTGGCCGCCGGAAAATTCATGCGGGTAACGTTTGGATTGTTCTGCCTGAAGCCCGACTTTATCCAGAAGCCATGCAACACGTTCCAGCCGCTGCTTTTTATTCATTTTAGTATGGTATATAAGGGGTTCCATAACAATCTGCCCAACCGTTAGCCTGGCATTTAATGATGAATAAGGGTCCTGGAATATCATCTGAACAAGCCCGCGGTATTTTCTGATATCATTTCTTTTTAGCTTCAGCAGGTCTATAGCTCCGTCTTCGGTCTTCATAAGCGTTTCGCCTGTAATCTGCACATCAGGCGAAGAAAAGCGTAATATATTTATTATTGCTTTTCCCACTGTTGATTTACCGCAGCCTGATTCGCCAACCAGTCCCAGCGTCTCGCCGTCCTTAATTTCAAAGCTTACGCCGTCGACTGCTTTTATGTCCGCAATCTTTCCGAGGAATACGCCGCCATGCACAGGAAACTGCACACGTAAATCTTTTACTTCAAGAATATTTCCTTCTTTCATTGAACTCATATCAGGCAAATAATAAAAAAGTAAATAGTAAATATCAACAAATCAAACTAATGTAACCGCAGATTTAGTCTGCGCTACTAAAACAAATGGCATCTAACTGATCTTCCGGGCTCTATCTCTTTAAGCTCAGGCTCTATCGTCCAGCATTTATCCATAACATCAGCGCATCTCGTACAAAACTTACAGCCAACCGGGAGCTCAAGAATATTCGGAATAATTCCCGGGATTGCCTGCAATTCCTCATGGCTCTCTTTGTTCGGGTCAGGGAGTGATGCCAGCAGACCTTTTGTATACGGGTGTTTCGGCGTTTTGAATATTTCAAAAACATTTCCGACTTCCTGAATTTTGCCGCCGTACATAACTATAACCCTGTCGCATGTTTCAGCAACAACGCCAAGGTTATGGGTTATCAGCAGAACGGCCGCTTCTTCTCTTTGCTTCTTAAGCTTCAGCATCAGATCCAGTATCTGCGCCTGTATAGTTACATCAAGCGCCGTTGTGGGTTCGTCGGCTATCAGCAAAGAAGGATTGCATGATAGCGCCATGGCAATCATGACACGCTGGCGCATACCGCCGCTGAATTGGTGCGGGTAGTCTTTCATTCTTTTTACCGAATCAGGTATTCCCACAGCCTCCAGCATTTCGGCAGCCTTCTTCTCTGCTTCATCTTTGCCTATTTTCTCGTGCTGAAGGATCACTTCCGAAATCTGGTCGCCTATTTTCATTACGGGATTCAGAGATGTCATCGGTTCCTGGAAAATCATCGCGATCTCATAACCCCTGTACTTTTTCATTTCATCAAAGGTCAGCTTTAACAGGTCGACGCCTTTAAAGAAAATTTCGCCCCCCACGACTTTCCCCGGCGGGTCAGGTATCAGCCGCGTTATAGAATATGCCGTAACTGATTTCCCCGATCCTGATTCACCAACAATACCAAGCGCTTCACCTTCATAAATATCGAAACTCACATCATCAACCGCTTTGGCAGGGACTTTATCTTTTAGTTTTTTATCGGCTTTGTAAAATCTATCCAGGAAAGCATCATGGCTTTGAGGGCCAATATCAATCTGTTTATCGGTGGCCTCGACAAAAAAATATGTCCTCAGGTTTTTTATTTCAACAAGCTTCTTTTTCATTAATAATATCTTATAATCTGCTCTGACATTAATTTATCTTAAGCGTGAGTATACTTTCGGGTCAAATGCTTCGCGTATTGCTTCGCCAATAAATACAATTGCAATCAGCGTTAAGAACATTACCGAGAGCGGCGTAACTACAAGCCACCAGTTTTCGATGTAGTTCATGCCCTGGCTGATAAGCTGTCCCCAGCTTGGGGTTGGAGGCGGCAGGCCAAAACCCAGATAGTCGAGCGCAACAAGCGAGCTGATGTTTGCCACAATAGAAAACGGAGCGAATGAAACTATCGGCGTTAATGAATTTGGCAGAATATGTTTAAAAATAATCGTACGATTCTTTGCGCCTAAAGAAACAGCCGCCGAAACATAATCACGCGCTTTCTCCCTGTAAAACTCGCCTCTTATGTAATAGGTTATGCCCTCCCAGCTGAAAGCGGTTAATATTACAACCAGCCAGAAAAAATTAGGCTGAAGTATTGAACTTACAATTATCATTACATAAAGAAACGGGAGCGTCGCCCATATTTCAATAAAACGCTGCCCTATAATATCTACCTTGCCGCTGAAAAATCCGAGAACTGAACCAATGCTGATCCCGAGTAAATATGCAAGGAATGTCACTACCAGCGCAAAGGAAATAGAAATATTAAATCCATATACTATCCTTGAAAATACATCTCTTGCCCTGTCGTCTGTTCCGAATATATGCGTTGCTGACGGCGGGTGCGGCGGCGAGCCTGTAGTTTCGTCAAGAAGATTTTCATTGGGCCCGTACGGATACAGGGTCAATAACACCCAGTCGCCTTTATTTTCTTCCCGGTACTGTTTCTTCAGCAGCCGGTAATTTGCTTCGCCGTCTCCGGCCTGCCCTAAAAACTCCGCTTCATAAATTCCCGACTTAAATATAGGGAAGTACAAATGCCCGTTGTGTTTGACTATAAACGCGTCGTGATTGACGAACAACGGCAATAAAAACGACAGCGCATAAATTATGATCAGCGCAAGGAACGAATAATAACCGCGCTTAAGAGTACGGAACTTTCTCCAGCGTTTTCTGAATATAGAAACTGATACCTGCTTCTCTTCTTTAATATTTGAATTGTTAACTTTCTCTTCCAATATCTCTTACTTAAATCGTATTCTCGGATCGATTAAAGCGTATATCATGTCTGAAATTATATTCCCGATCAAAAGCAGAACTGATGACAAAACAAGTATACCCATTGTGACCGGATAATCTCTTTGAATTATAGAATTAAAGCCGAGTAAACCCATTCCCGGAATATTAAAAACCTTTTCAATCAGAAAACTTCCGGCAAGCACAAGCGATATCGCATTTCCCAATCCTGTTACTATGGGGATGAGCGAGTTCCGCAATGCGTGTTTAAAAATAACTTTTTTCTCCGAAATACCTTTTGCAAACGCTGTGCGGATATAATCCTGGCTGAGGTTTTCTATCACTGAGTTCTTTGTCAGTATTGTAAGCGTTGCGAAGCTCCCCACCATATACGCGATGACCGGAAGGATCGTGTGGTATATCTGGTCCGTTATTTGGGCGCCCAGCGTTAACGTGTCAAAATCTTCAGAGCGGAATCCGCCGAGAGGGAACACGTTCCAGAAACTGCCGCCTCCGAAAAGCACAAGCATGATAGCTCCAAATGCCCACCCGGGCGTGGAATACCCTATAAAAACAACAACGGACGAAATAAAATCAAACTTGCTTCCGTTTTTTACCGCCTTGGCGACTCCAAGCGGGACGCATATTAAATATGTCAGAGTGAAACCGATCATTCCGAAATAAATTGATATCGGAAATTTTGATTTGATCACATCCCAAACAGGTTCAGCGTAAACATATGACTTGCCCAGATCAAGCGTCACCAGATTTCCCAGCCATCGTATATACCTTTTGTGTATCGGCAAATCGAATCCGTAAAACTTTTTCATTTCCTGCATCGCGGATTCTGGTATTTCAATTCCGCCTGTTTGGTTGCCTCCTGAAGGCCCTACTTCTCCGCCGTTTACCGAACCACCCATTCTAAGCCTCAGCAGCTCTCTTTCCAAAGGGCCCCCCGGGACTACCTGCAAAATAAAAAATGTGATGATAGTAATACCCAGGAAGGTCGGAATTATCAATAAGAATCTGCGGATAAAATATGCAGTCATATAATTTACCTGTTAATAAGCGGCCCTGGCTGTTAAACCGGAGCCTGCTTTTGAATTTTACTTTTTTTCTTTTTCTTCTTTGGCCTTGACGTCAAGCCAGTACTTCTGGTCCACTTCCGGAATCGGCATCGCTTTTGTTTTATCAGTTAATGCCGCATCATACTCAGCCGCCTTCTCGGGGTCGTAATACCACATTACCGGAATAGACAGGAAGTCGCTTGTTCTGGGAAGCATCCATTTGGGATAGCCGAATTTATTGTGAAAAGCAATTCTCTGGTAAGGGCCGTACCAGCCAAATCCATAACCGAAATAGTTGCATGCTATTGAATCAATTTCCCTTACTATCTTAATTCGTTCGTTTTTATCGAACGAAACGTTATAAGCGTCGCAAAGCTCGTCGATTCTCTTGTCCTTTATTCCCGGCCAATTGGTTGTGTTGGGCTGGTCAGCGGTGTTAGATTTCAGGGAACTCTCGGGGTTGGGAATCCTGAGCCCCGTCCATGCTGTGACAAGTATCGTAAAGTTTCTTTCGTTCCCAAGCTTAAATCTTGTCGCGCCGTCAATTTGTTTAAGGTTCAGTTTCACGCCTGCTTTTTTCAGGTCCTCCTGGAATACTGTAAGATATCTTTCCTGACCGGGGCCCCCGTCAAACGGAAGCTCAAGCTCAAATATTTTTCCATTCTTAACGAGGTAACCGTCGGAATTTTTTTGCGTCCATCCTGCCTGGGCCAGCAGTGAAACGGCGGAATCGAGGTTAAATTTGATTTTCGGATCGTTCGGGTTTTCATAAACTGAGCCCGGAAAATATGAATAGATAGGCTGGTAAGCGTTATAGAATAACTTTTCGTTAAACTTATCCCTGTCGAAAAGATAAGTGATCGCTTTCCTTATCCTGATGTCGTCAAACGGCGGTTTTCTCATATTGAAAACCAACCCGGATATCCCGTTCGGATTTTCGTTGAAAATTCTTGCCTTGAGTATCAAGCCGCGTTTTGCTTCGTCAAAATCGAAACGCTCAGCCCACCACTGCGCCCTGTTCACGTTGTAAAGGTCAAGGTCGCCTTTTTTGAATTTCTCAAATGCGAGCGATTCGTCAGAAACCACTTCGAACTTAACTTCATCAAAATTATTCAGACCTATATTATATCTTTCCTTCTCTGCCCAGTAGTCGCTTCTTCTTCTGATCAAAACGGACTGTCCTTTTTTAATATCGTCTTTCAGAACTATGTAAGGCCCGCTTCCGGGTATTACGTCGAACTGGTATTTATCAAGATACTCGCTGCCTTTTATGTTACCAATATAATGCGCTGGCAGAATTCTCATTGATACAGCAAAATACAAAAACTGTCTCCAGTTCAGTTGCTTAGATTTGACAGAAACAATATATTTGCTTACCGCAACCGGCTGTTCGAATGAACCATAAAGTATGTTTGAATACGCTTCAAGGATGCCTGGGTCTGTAAGTAATTTCCATGTTGCTATAACGTCTTCTGATGTTACAGGCTTTCCGTCGGCCCATCTTGCGTTGGGGTCTATCCTGAAAGTAAACGTCATCTTGTCATCAGAAATTTTCCAGTGAGTGGCAAGCATAGGGATGTACTCTTCGGTTACGGGGTCCTGCTGGAGGAGGCTTTCGTACATCATGTTTTCCATCATGAAATTCACGGTGGTGTTGGCGTCTTTTCCCTGTGTACGAAGCGTATTTGGGAAATCGGGAACGCTCAGCGTGAAGTTTCCGCCTTTTACGGCGTTTGAATCGCCGAGAAGGTTGTAGTTAGTTTTTGTCTCCCATCCGTCGCCTTTGAATCCCGCGCCGCCAAGTTCTGCCGAAACAGACGGATCCGCCCCCGGAGGCGTATCAAATTGTTTAACTGAAACCGGCTTGGTGGTAATCTGTTTTTTTACCTTAACTTTATTGTTACCGCAGCTAAATAACATTATCGAACTTATAAGGACTACAAAGTAAACAAAGAAATATTTCGTTCTCATATATATGATCTCCAAAGATAATTCTAAATAGCGTTTGCAAAAACGCGTATAAATGCAATATTGTAAAAATTTCCGACTTTTAAACTTGAAAAATTAATGGATAACGGAGGGCAAAGAATCTCCAGTGATTATTATCCGCAGACTAACTTCCGGCAATATAACGAGAAAATCGAAGAAGAAAAATCAAAACTCCAAAAATCAAAACTTAATTGCAGAAATCAAAATGCAAGATTTGCAAGAAAAATAACGTAACCCGTTAAGATTGTAAAAATAGGTATTTGTTCTGTTTAAGAAAATTTAAGATTGAATCTGTTCATCGCCTCATTTCCAGGCTCCAGCCCGGGAATATAAAATAATATAAAAAAGCATGCCCAAGCCGAAGCTTGGGACTGAGAAAATTAACTCAATTAACTATTTAACCATTTCCGCAAAATTCTTTGGGTACGTCTTCAGGTTATGTCCGTACTTAAATTGCTCATCGAGGCGGCATGACCACACCAGTTTGCCTTCCCATACAGTTATATCCGGGCATCCGTCGCACATACTCTGGCGGCCGTCTTCAAGAAAATCAACCGGCTGAATTACCATTACGGATTGATAATAGATCCTCTTAAAAATATTTAATGGATTTTTCAGGAATGCTGCGAGCGCCTTGCGCAGTTTCTTATCGAACAGGCTGAGAAGCAAAAGTGATTTCCCCTTTTTGGTCATCTTGGGCTTTGCGTATGATAAATATTTTCCGGTGAACATGTGGTTGAATGTCTGTACGATCTCCATGGCTTTAGCGCCCATGTAGCCGTATATTTTTTTCTTCGAACCTATTCTTCCGCTCAGGAGCCATTTGAACGAATCCACTTTTTCAGAGCCGTTAAGATATGCGCACGGGTCAAAATCGGGATAAACAGTTCTGAATATTTCAATTATTTCATCAGCTTTGATGTCGGTTCTGTCAGGAACGTCTTCATTATAAACAAGGTCTGACATATCAATCTTATTAGGACCCAGGTAAAAATCAACCTGGTTATTATTTACCGCCCTGTAAAGTATAAAGACCATCACGTGAACGATGTCAATATTTTTATGAGCCCATTTCATCATCTCAGGGATATATTGCATAGTGTCTTCATAGACCGTAGAGTTGAAGGAACATGATAACCCTTTTTCATCGGCTAACATTCTGGCGAAATGATAGCGCAGTTCATTTAACTCAAATTCATTGGCTTTTTTCCAGCCGGGCCGGTTCTGTTTACTGTCAATGTGGAAAGTAAATCCATACGCTCCGGCTTTCTTAAGCCCATGTAGCAGCTCAGGCGTCAAAGCGATCCCGTTTGTATTAACAATCGGCTTTGAACCAAACTGCTTTACCATTTTTACTATTTCAATAATATTCGGGTGCAGCAGCGGGTCGCCGCCGGCTATTGAAACGCTGTCAGTATTGCGGTAGCGGTGAAACACTTCGAGTTCCCCACGGATTTCGACAAGAGATTTGTGGCTATCAATTTCATTTTTCCTGTAACAGCCCAGGCATGCTAAGTTGCATTTAGCGGTCGGCTCCAGCCACGAAATTATGTTATCAGCGAGGTTCCAGGGGAGCCTGTAATAATCCAGATGATTCAGCTTAATCATAATTTTATTCTCTGACAATGTTATGAATATTCATCCAAAAACTTTCAGTTATTGAGTGACACAGTAATCCAGTTTCTTATGATAGAAGGAAACGCTTAAGTTTTCAAATATAGCGCTTAGACGCAAATTCTCAAATGATTTTTATCATGTTTTTGATTTTTTTTTGAGATGATGATCCTGGGGTGAAAAACGTTCACGTTCGGAGATTCAGCGTAATAAATATTGCAATGAAGGACTATTTCATCTCTTCCCAAAAAATAAAGAGAAACCAAGGTAGAACTGCAAGTAGCCGATATTCCTGTCTGACGAGAGGTTTGAATTTAAGCCGGTTGCTGCCTGGTCAATCAGGTTCATCGAGTTATCGCCGGAAGCTGTAGCATCCGATCTCTTTCCAAATAGGTTTGAAATTGAATATTTTACTCCAAAAACAAATCCCAGGTTTTGAGCGATCCTGAAATCAGTCCCGGCATCCATAGCAATTCCGATTCGTGTTGCGCTGTTTATGGGAAAGGTTGATTTATGTATGCCTTCAGGTCCTGCAACAAGCCTTGGTTCCTGCTGATAGAAACCCCAGAGAAAATTATAGTCGGCTTCAATGCCTATAAATGGAACCAGCGAATGCCTTGGCCCGAACATATACTGAACGCCAAGCCCGGCGTAGATATTTCTGATAACGAGCAGGGAGGAGCCGGGAGTGGAATTATATATCCCGTTTCCTGATAGCGGATATCCATTCCTGATAATATTAGAATCAATGTACGAATTAAATGTTTCGTCATTTTGGAGTTGCGCAAACCCGCCTGAAAAATAGGGCCAGATAGTTGCCTTTTTATTGGCGGCGTACTTTACGTTAAGATGAAAACCAATTCCGTAAACCAATCCGTAGTTCTTAAATGTAAAGAAATCCTCAACGCCGCCCCGTGTCTGTCCGATGGGCAGGTTATACGAGCCTGCCAGCTCGATCACAAAACGAGGAGCGGTATATTTATATCTTAAAGTATTGTCCTGTGAAAAAGAATAATTGACCGATACCAGGATAGCCGCTATAATAGCCGCAGTGAAAATTAACTTATTAATATTTGCCCTCCGGTAATACATTCATCGTACAGAAAAAGAAAATTTGCCGTTAGTTGTATTCCACTTCAGCGCAGGAGCGGGAATTATTTTAAAAGTATTTAGGAACTCTTTTAGAAACTGCATGAATTTGGAATTTCCGGGAATAATTTTTCTGAGGTCCAGATCGATTCCAAGGTAAAGGTTCTGGGTCCTGCTATCCGGCCCGGCTTGATCGTACTTTAATACGCCGTAGCCCAATGTGATGTCAAGATAATCGGGCCAGAACTTTTCAGCCTTGCCTTTAAGATAACTGTTCACGTCGAATGAGAACCAGAATACCTGGCCGCCGTAATCGTCGGGGAAATCGCCTTTATGGTTGGGGTCGTTTGTGGGCACGTAGTTCCATTTCATTTTGACTGTTTGAAGCGGAGTCCACATATCCTGTGCAATTGCGAAAATATCCCCTGTGAGGTTTGCTATTTCATCGCCGGGGCTGTAACCCCATTCTTTAGCGAAGCCGTCCTCGATCTCAATATCGGTCATATATGCGATGCTGAACAGAGCGCCGAGCCACAGAGAAGTTCTGTCGTTTATACCGCTCCAAATGAAAGCGCCCTTCATGGTTCTGGCTATCAACCCGCCTTCCATAAAGTGGCCCAGCTTATCCATAGACATCGCGTACGCCCAGTCGTTTTGAATATGGAATTGGCCTCTCTCGCCTGACCACCATGCATGGCGCTGGAAATTGTGAAGAAACAAAACTGCCCCAACAGTAAACCCCGTTATACCGCCAAGTTTTATGTAATTAATATTATCCTTAATTTCTTTGTTCTGTTTTGTGAAGGAGAGTTTTGGGACCGTAGCGCTCCCGGAATCCGGTTGACCGGCGAATCGCAGCGAGTGCGGGTCATCATTAATTAATGATTGCGATAAAGATGCATTAACAATGCAAAAGCAGGCTAAACCGACAAATAGCAAATAATTCTTCATTTATTGGATTTTATTCCCAATTAATGAAAAGAAGTTCATGAAGAAGCATTTTTTGACAAGTGAATTATTCACTATAATAGCGCCGAGGAATCATCTAATTTTTAACATATTATCTGCACATTCTAGTAATTTTTTTATTTATTAACAATAATGAAATTTAAGCGATTAAACGGGCTCTACATTTTGCCGCCGACTGGAAATTCTTCCTGACGCTGAAATAACTAATTTAGAACTTATTTAATTTATGTTTATTTTTGTAAATCAGATGCAGCTATTAAAATTACATGGGCTTCTAATACGGGCAAATTTCGGCAAAGGGAGATAGAGTATTTCTGTTGAATATTTCATACTCCTTACTGCGATAGGGCTTGTAGTAGGAGCTGTCGGTACGTTAATCGGCGCAGGCGGCGGGTTTATACTGATGCCGATACTGCTGTTCATGTATCCTAAAGAATCCCCCGATATACTTACCAGTATTTCTCTTGCCGTAGTATTCTTCAATGCCGCCTCGGGATCGTATGCCTATGGAAAGATGAAGAGGATTGATTATAAATCCGGTTTCATATTCTCTATGGCGACCATACCCGGCGCGGTACTGGGCGTCTATACCGTATCGCTTATTAACAGAGGGGCGTTCAATATTATCTTTGGGATACTGCTTATCGCCGTAAGCATTTACCTGATGGCAAGGCCGGATATTGCAAGCATTGTCCGCATCGGCGCAATTGAAAAGCATACAAAGAGAACGATCACCGATGCTGAAGGAAACACTCATAATTATTCTTTTCATTTATCAACCGGAATTATGATAAGCGTAATTGTAGGATTCATATCAAGCCTTCTCGGGATCGGCGGGGGCATTATACACGTTCCCGCGATGGTGAGCCTCCTTAATTTTCCTGTTCACGTTGCCACAGCTACATCCCACTTTGTGCTCGCCATCATGGCGCTGGTTGGAACTATCGTGCATATAATTAACGGGACTTTTATGAGCGGGCTTCTTACAACGATTCCCGTAGCTATCGGCGTTCTGATCGGCGCCCAATTTGGCGCCAGGCTATCTAACAAAATTCATGGCAAGTGGATCATCAGGGGACTGGCGGGAGCATTGGGGCTTGTTGGAATAAGAATGCTGTTCCTATCGATGTAAATTTAATAAAGCTTCCGGAATCTCTAAAAATGATATGCTACATTTAAAGTTTTCCCGAACGGGTCAATGTTCCATGTTAACCTGTCGCGGAAAGGACTTTTCTTTTCGGCAAGGGTTTTATACATTTCTCTTCTTGAAAGCTCGGACGGATTATTAAGCATTATTTCTTTTGACGTGAGGTAACCTATAACAGCCCCAACAAAAACATCGGACGCCCAGTGAGTATCGTCGATGATCCTTGCAACGCCAACAAGAGACGCAAGCGAATACGATATTACTGGAACGACAGGAGTGGAAGAATACTGGTTTGCTATAACTGTAGCTATTGAAAAAGCGGATGCAGTGTGACCGGAAGGAAACGCGTCGAACGACGAAACAGATCTCCCCCCGTTTCTTGAATGGCTCAACTCGACCATTGGTCCCCACCATTCGCCGCCCGCTTCATGCGAGTAAATATTTTTAGCGCTGGGCCTTTCTCTTCCGGCCAGCAGCTTCAATGCCCTCACCCACAAACCGGATGTAAGAAACGATTCGAAAGCAAGGTAAGAAGTCTCAAGCGCCTTATGGTTATGTGTAATGATTCCCAAACCGGTAAATGCTCCAATAACCGATACACCGTACCATGAACCGAAATTAGATATGTACGGGCTTGCCTTTCTCATCCATGTATTATTTTCTTTTGTGCGGTGAATAGTATTATAAGTAGCCTGGTCGCTTGCAATAAGAGCGCCTGTAATCATAACTCCCGCGCCTACCCACATCGCGCTTTGCTTAGACATATGGAAGACGGATGTCATCTGCGTAAACAAGTCTCCGCCGAATCGGCTGAAGAACCCGCGGTTTTCTACAGTTGTGGAATTTAGATCCAGTGAATCCGCGCTCTGAAGTCTCTGAGCAAATCCGTTGCCGCAGTTTATTGTTATCGCTGATATTAAAACAATGACGCTAAACTTCATCTGGTTCCCATGAATTCAAAAAACATCTGCAAACCTAACTGATTGTATGGACAAATTCAAGCATAAAGTGTTAATTCAATGTGTGTATTTTTTGCAGATAACTCAGCAATCTATAACAAATTCTACAACTTTTTCTGTTTTTGTGGCCCCGTCAATTTTTAAGAGAGTTTTCGGCGAGTTATTGAGATATATCCAGTTAGAGATGATCTTCATTTTATCAAGGTCTTCTCTTGTAAGCTTCCCGCTTATATTATAGAGGGCCGAGCTGAACAGGTTGCCGCGGAAATATATATTCTCTATCATATCTTTCAGGTATTCATTTTCATAATCGTATTTATCGCCGTCTATTACAACGCTCTTAAGCAGCTTGCCTGCCGCCACGAAGAAAAGTTCTCTGGATCTTTTCTCAGCCGAATTAGAAGAGCATTTTACAACGTAATTCTGGGTGTTCATCTCGGAATTTGTAAGTTCCATGTTCATCAACACTTTCCGAAGGTCGTCAAGCCTGTCGCGGATATGCGAAGCTTCTTCGTAATTCATTTCATCCGACAATATATGCATCTTTGTTTCAAGCGATTTGAGCGCTCCGGGGCTGGCTTCAGATTCAAGGAAACTCACGACACGTTTGACTTCTTTCATATAATCTGCGTGAGTCTGTGAATTATTACACGGAGCTTTACACTGCCCAATATCATGATACATACAGACCGACTTATCTTTACCGGTTTCAAGGTCCCTAGGTTTGCATTTCCTGAGATAGAATGTCTTATCTATCCTTTCAAGCAGCGAATCGGCTGTAAAGGAGCTTCTGAACGGACCGTAATACCTGGCGCCGTCAAGCTTTACTTCGTAAGTTTTTTCTATTTTCGGAAAACGTTTTTTTATGTCGAGCTTTATGAACGGGTAACGCCTGTATCTCTTTATGGCTGAATTAAAGTGCGGCTTGTGAAGCTTTATGAGCCTGCTTTCAAGTATCAGCGCCGATAGTTCCGAGCCCGTCAGCTCAAATTCGACTTTACGAACCTGCCGGATAAGTTTCCTTACCTTCCCGGTATGCGATGTATTGTGATAGAAATATGAATTCACCCTGTCATGCAGGTTCTTTGCCTTCCCTATGTAGAGTATCTCTCCGTTCTTACCCAGCATTTTATATACCCCGGGGTTTGGAGGAATTTTTTTAAGGCCGCTTTTGATGCGTTTTATATTAGAAGGAATCCTGTCTTTTTCATATATTTTTTTGTGCTGGAACGAAAGCGCGTCATGTATTTCTTCTATTCCGTATTCGTCCTTAAGAGTCTTTAGAAAATGGATAAGTATCTCTGCGGTCGCCCTTGCGTCGTCAAGCGCGCGGTGGCGGCGTTTGACTTTGATCCTGAAATGCCTGGAAAGGGAATATAGCGATTTTGAAAGGAGGCTTTTATTCAGCCTTCTGGCCAGGCGGCAGGTGCAAAGAGTCGGCAGCTCCAGCTTCTCGCCGGTTGTCCGCATGACTGAGGCGGTAAGAAATTTGTAATCAAAAGCTACGTTGTGCCCGGCAAACACGGTGAAGTTTGTGTTTTGTTCGAGGTACTCCTTTATTTTGTGAAGCGCATCTTCGAAGGGGGGTTTATCATATACCATTTCGTTGGTTATACCGGTAAGCTCGGTTATGCATGACGGTATAAATTGGCCGGGATTTACAAGCGTATCGAATTCATCCACAATCCTACCGTCAAGCACGTGCGCAATTCCTATTTCCGTTATCCTGTTGTTCACGGGGTTAAGGCCGGTAGTCTCAAAGTCGACGACTATGAAATTAGTGTCAGAAATTAAATGTTCTTTTTCTGTTTTAAGCCCAATCATAATTGCTTCCAACAAAGATAGCTAACATTTAGTTTAAATAAAAAAGGGAGATGGGTAGAAATTTTTTTCTCAATCACTATTGCATTTAATATTTAAATGAATAAAATTGCATAAATCATGCTGATAAAAATTACTATCGCATGCTATTCATTATCATTAGTCAAACAATTATCAATGGAAAAAATCGATTTAAAAACTCAGGACGGCACAATTGATTGTTACACATTTAAACCGGGCGAGGGCGGTAAGTACCCTGTAATAATTATGTACATGGATGCTTACGGTCCGCGCGCTGAAATGTTTGAAATGTGCGACAGGCTTGCCCGGAACGGGTATTTTGTTGTTCTGCCAAACCTGTACTACCGCGCAGGGGAGTATGCTCCGTTTGATCCAAAGACTGCATTCAGCCAGCCTGATGAAAGGGAAAGGCTGATGAAATTAATGCAAACGACCGGTATAGCTAAAGTGATACAGGATACAGCCTCAATTTTTGAATATCTTGATAACGTTCCCGGAGCAGATAGCAGGAAGGTAGGCTGTGTGGGATATTGTATGGGAGGTAAATTCGCTTTGACGGCTGCAGCTGCCTTCCCTGACAGAGTTAAGGCGGCAGCGTCATTTCATGGCGGAAGTCTGGCCACCGATAAACCTGATAGTCCGCATTTGCTGGCCTCAAAAATGTACGGCAGGGTATATATAGGCGTTGCAGGCATGGATAAGGGATTTACAGAAGAAGAAAAACAAAGACTTGAAAACGCTCTCAGGGCGGCTGAGGTACGCTACAAACTTGAAGTCTATCAGGGCGCAGCGCACGGGTTTGCCGTAAACGGAACCCCGGTGTTTGACAGGGTGGCTGCGGAGAAGCATTGGGACAGGTTGTTTGAGTTATTTGCTGAATCATTGACATAAAAAAACAATAGCTTAGCAGAACGTGCATGCCTTAATAGCTGATGATGTGCTAAAGTCAATTCACTGTTAAATATCATTTCGAAACCTGATAGAAATCATTGTTTTGGATAACGGGTCCAATATATATTTGTACAGGAGTTGATTTTCTGTTCTTCTTCTGTCAAGTAGAATTCCGTAAATATTCTAAAACTATGAAAGCGACAAAATCCCAGATCGAAGATTTTATGAATCTCCCGTCATATGCAATTATAGGCGTTTCTGCCAGAAAGAAAAAATTCGGCAACGAAATACTGAAGCAGATGATGAAGCGCGGAATGGAAGTTTACCCGGTCCACAGAACCGCGCCGGCAGTCGATGGCGTAAAATGTTATCACAACCTGCAGAGCCTTCCTGAAAAACCGGAAGGGGTGATAGCATGCGTGCCGCCTGAGCAAACCGAGAAAATTGTTTTGGAAATGACAAATGCCGGCATATCACATATCTGGATGCAGCATGGTTCGAGCAGCGAAGCCGCAATTAGTTATTGCATTTCGCGGGGCATAAAAATTGTCAGCGGAGAGTGTGTAATTATGTTTCTGAAGAATCTAGGGTTTCCACATGGCCTGCACAAGAGGATATGGAACATAGTTAACAGGGCTAGGGCCTGAGAATAGATAAAGTTCTTTCCCGGGGAAATATATCCTGCATTTGATATTTTCCGTTGCAGGTATTCTATTATCCAAACCGCTGGTTTTTTAAAAATTTAGGGAAGCCATATTAGCTGATCCAAAATTATCCCATTTGATTTGGAACCAATACGGGTATTTTTCTTTTTATTACAATATACTAACGTCGGGAAAGAAGCAATGATCCTGTTACGCCTGGGATTTTTAGCGAACTTATATAATCCAATTTTAGACTTATTACCTAACCAATTTATCTCATAAAAAATGAAATATAGAAAATTCGGAAACACAGGCATGTTTGTTTCAGAGCTGTGCTTAGGCACTATGACTTTTGGCGGAAAGGGATTCTGGACTTCGATAGGATCGCTTGAACAGGAAACAGCTAATAAGCTTGTCGGCCGCTCTGTTGAAGCGGGAGTAAATTTCATAGATACGGCTAACGTATATTCTGAAGGTCTTGCCGAGACTATACTCGGCCAGTCAATAAAGGACCTGAAGCTGGAAAGAGAAGATCTCATCATAGCGACCAAGGTGCGCGGAAAGACCGGCGAGGGCCCCAATCAAATAGGACTCTCAAGGCATCATATATTCAATTCAATCGATCAAAGCCTGAAGAGGCTGCAAACAGATTACGTGGATCTTTACCAAATCCATGGATATGATAAGCTGACGCCGCTGGAAGAAACTTTAACGGCTCTCAACGATCTTGTGAGAAGCGGGAAGGTAAGATATATCGGCTGCAGCAATTTGCTGGCCTGGCAAATAATGAAAGCGCTGGGAATTTCAGACAGGCTGAACTTTGCGCGCTTTGAAAGCCTTCAGGCATATTACACAATTGCAGGCAGGGACCTTGAACGCGATGTTGTTCCTCTATTAAAAGACCAGAAGTTAGCCCTGATGGTATGGAGCCCGCTGGCAGGCGGACTTCTAAGCGGTAAATTTAAAAAAGACAAGACAGGCCCTGAAGGGGCAAGGCGTTCGGCATTCAATTTTCCCCCCGTGAATCTGGAAAAGGCTTACCCTATAATAGATCTTATGGAAGAGATAGGCAAATCGCACGGAGTTTCTGTCGCGCAGGTCTCTTTAGCATGGCTGCTTTCTAATAAACACGTAACCACCATTATCATCGGCGCGAAGAATCTTGATCAGCTTAACGATAATATCAAGTCAACGGAATTGGAACTTACCGGCGACGAGCTGAAAAAGCTGGACGAATTAAGCGCGCTCGAAGAAGAATATCCCGGATGGATGGTCAGCAGACAGGGGACTGACAGGCTGAAGATATTGGAAGAATAAAGACTGCATATCGCAAGTGTGAACCGCCATTTGCGGCTATTTGGAGTTTAACAAATTTGATTTAGAGAAGATGAAAAAAGGGATGCAGGCTCTGCATCCCTTTTCTTAATTCAGAGAAAAGGAAAAAAGCATTACTCTATAGGAATTCGTCCTTTATTTTCGGAAAGCCACATATCAAACGATTGCAGTTTTGGGTTCAGTTGTCTGCTGAATTCCAGGTTTCGGGCTTTGCAGAATTCGTCCGAAATTTCCGCGTTGAACTGAAACATGTTGCCAAGGTCCTCCGCCCCGGGGAAACCGAATCCCCGGTAAACTTCCGGCGAAATTGCGTTATAGATAACTTCTTTGCCAAGCGCTTTTGAAAAAGCGGATGCCATTTCAGAGCCAGTCAGATGCCCACCGGCTATTCCAACCGTCCTGCCAATGAATTCATTTCCTCTTTTGAAAATCCCGTAAGCGCATCGGCCGATATCTTCTGCGGCTATACCCGGAAGTTTCTTGTCGCCTATGGGCAAAGCAATCGCCATCTTTCCGTCAGGACCTTTTTTAGGGCCCATACCAAAATATATGAAGTTGTCCCAGTAGAAAGATGTGTTCAAAAATGTTGTAGGCGCGCCTGCATCGGTAAAGAAATGATTCGATTCACCTTTCGCGTCAAAATGAGCGACCTTGTACTTTCCCATTAATGTAGGCATGCGGTTATCGCTAAGCGGTATCCATTTGCGGGAATCTTCAAGTGTAGACCATATCACATGTTTAACTCCTTCTGCTTTTGCCGCTTTTGCCATAATGCCAGCCTGCTTAATTTCATTTTCAGGCGACATATCGGCCCAGAAAAACGTAACGCAATATGCGGCGTAAGCTCCTTTGAACGCTTTCTTAACGCTTTCCAGATCGTTTGTATCTGCCTCTGCAACTTCAGCGCCGGAAGATGCCAGCGTTTTAGCTTTTTCTGAATTTGAATCTCTTGTGATAGCGCGTACTCTAAATTCACTATTTGGGTCGTTCAATATCGCTCTTGCAAGTCCGCCGCCCTGCGCGCCGGTTGAACCGACAACCGCGATTATCTTTTTTTCAGACATAATTATTTTTCCGTTAGGTTTTTAAGTAATTGAATATTTCAATATTGTGTCTATTCGTTTTTGATTCAATGCATAATGACAAGGGTTGTTAATGGATGTAAGTATGCTGTGTTAGTTCAAGTAATAGTAAGCGTTATAAAAAAATTGACTATTCCGGGTAAATTAAAAAGTGTAAGCCAAACTAAAACCGCTGAGAGAAGGACTTAAAGACAGCTTACCGCCGGATTTACCCTTTGTTTCCGGACTTTTGCCCCTGTTGTTTTCGTTATGAACGACAAACCAGCCCGAACTAAAGCCGAGAAGCGCGCCGAAAAATGTATCGCTGAGCCAATGCATGTTGTTATGAACGCGTGCGTAACCGGTCATGCCGGCAAGCGAGTAGAAAAAAACTCTTGACCACCATGTATCAATTCTTTCCGCCATTACTGTTGATAGCGCAAATGCCATAGTAGTATGCCCCGATGGAAGAGATTGGTAATCTTCGTTCGTCTGGAACGCTTTGAACCGGTATTGGTCGTCAGAAATATAGGGCCTCTCTCTTCCGATAACAAATTTACACAAATAACTAAGCGAACCTGAGTAACCAACGCTTTCTATAAGCATTCTGCCTGTGACTCTGAGCTTATCATCGCCCATAATCAGCCCCAAAATATAAGCGCCGCCCGCTGCTGCGCCGCTATAGAGAACATAGCCATAAGCTGTTGGAAAGTCCCAGAAGTCGCCATGATAATCAGATGAACCGCCGCGGCTCCATTGCTGGGTAGCCTTTTTATCGGCAAGCGAAATAAGAAATCCTGAGCCAATCGCTGCGCCGCCAATCGCCCAGTCCCCGCCTGACATATGAAGCGGGTACGTAAGATACTTTCCCCAATCCTGCAAAGCGATAATTACATCGCCGACAAATTTCTGAATTCCCGTTTTATGCTGATAAGGGTTTACCTTTCCCGAATCAGGAACTAACGACCATGAGTAATTTGTAACCTGCTGGGAGTAAGATGATGTGAGAGTAACAATTGAAAAAAATATATAAAAAAATATTACGGATCGCAATTTGCGCATTGGATGTGAGAAAAACGATTAATAACAGATATTAACTTTAAATTAACCCGAATTTAATTCAGGAACAATAGAAAATAGCGCTGAACACTATAAAATAGATAAGCTTTATTCTGACTTTTCTATCCCGTAACAGTTTAGCATGAAAGCGTAATTATAAGCCAATTCCATGTATTGGTTTTGTCTTCCGGATGAGCCAAAATGCGCGCTGTCCATTCTGGTTTTGAACAGTAATACACCGCGGCCCGTATTGTTTTCACGCAGCTTTGCGACAAATTTTGCCGGTTCCCAATACCTGACCTGCACATCGTTGAATCCCGCTGTAAGCAGCATGTTCGGATAATTCTGCAGTTTTACATTTTCGTAAGGGGAATATGATTTCAGATAATAATAATGCTCGGCAATATTCGGGTCTCCATTTTCATCAAAATGGAAAACGGAATTCTCAAGCTTCGGATCAAAAAGCATCGACAGAATATCGACAGCGGGAACAAAAGCGAGAATGCATCTGAATAATTCAGGCCTCATGTTGGCGACCGCTCCCATAAGAGTCCCTCCAGCGCTTGCGCCTACAGCGGAAATTCCGCCCTGATATGTGTAACCCTCTTTGACCAGAAATTCACAGCATGAAATAAAATCGTAAAAAGTATTTTTTTTGTTCAGCAATTTGCCTTCTTCATACCACCGCTCGCCAAGCTCGCCGCCGCCCCTTACATGGGCAATCGCGAAAACGAACCCGCGTTCGAGCAGCGGGAGGTGGACCAGCCAGAAAAATATTTCTGAGCTGATTCCGTATGAACCATATGAATGCACCAGCGCCGGGTTTGTACCGTCTTTCTTAACGCCTTTTTTATATACCAGCGAAACAGGAATTTGTTTGCCGTCATGCGATTTTGCGTACAGGCGCTCGCTTACGAATCTGGTTTTATCGTAATTGGGTATCTCGTTTTCCTTAAGAAGAAAATTATTTTTGTTTTCCATATCATATTCAATGATAGAACGCGGGGTTATGAACGACATATAAAGATACCTGAACCGAGAGCTTTCAAATACCAAATTTTCGGCAGGCAGAGCCGTATAAACCGGCTCGGGAAAATCGACATAGCCCGAAGAATTATCCGCCAGCTTAATAACTTTGAACCTGATCAAAGCGCTATATCTTTCAACAAGAACCACAAAATCCCTGAACATCTCAATTGATTCAATTTTTACGTCTTTTTTTTCAGATATGAATTCTGTCCAGTTTTCTTTTGATATCTTATCAGCAGGCGTTGTCATAATTTTATAACCCGGCGCGTTTTGATTTGTAAGTATGTAAAACTTTTCGCCGTTATGTTCTAAATGATTGCGTACGTTTTCAATTCTCTCAGAGAACAGCTTCATCTCTTTAATGGGGTCATATTGGTCTATATAAAAGCACTCATTGTTTACCATGCATCCGGACTCAATGAAAATGAACCGTTTTGATTTGGATGAATGCAATGCCAGGAAGTATCTCTCGTCTCTTACTTCAATAAGGAGGATATCGCTTTCATGGGGAGAGCTCATATCATGCCTGTAAGCCAGTTTCCCAAAGCTCCCATTTCTGTATACGCAGTAGTAAACAGACCTGGAGTCACTTGACCATACCAGTTGGCCGGCATTAAATAAAATATCTTCATACATCGAGCCGTCATCCATATCCCTGAAATATGCCGTACTGGTGTAATCGCCTTTGGTATCTACAAGGTAACAAAGGATCTTATTATCAGGGCTTGGGTGAATCTCTACCATACAGTATGAAAGGTCTTTGGCTATTTCATTTTCATCCAGTATCAATTCATAGGCTGAGCCTGGAACGTCTTTTTTCCTGTAATGCTTCCTGTAGCTCTTTCCTTTTTCCTCGCGGGTGAAATACAGGTATTCCCCGTTCTTATAGGGGACGCTGTTATCGTCATCTTTAACATGAGAGAAATACTCATCATACAAAGTCTGCTGAAGCTCCGCGCAAACTGCCGTTACTTTATCGGCATAATCATTTTCTGCCTTGAGGTAGTCAATTACTTCCGGATTTTCTTTTTCCTTTAACCAGTCGTAATAGTCAATGCGTTTATCGCCATGGATTGAATGTTCGGAATATATTTTTTTTGCTTTCGGGGGAGTTAGAGATCCGGGTTGTGTCATTTCAGTTCGGTTTAATTGCTTAATCAATTGAAAAATTCCAAAAATATTGTTTTAGCAAATGTAAATATACTTGACCGCAAATATAGAAAAAAGCCGCTTTGGCGTTTTCAATTCGTATTATTAGACTAACCAATAATACTAACTTTCGCATATTTTATCTTTGTAATTAATGCAATATATTTGTGAAGATCAAAATTAAAGAGACCAAAAATGAAAAAAACCGTTCTCTGCCTTTCGATCGCCCTCTTATTATCTAACATTACTTTATCATACTCCCAAAACTGGGTTGATATGTTCAGCGCAAAGAGCGCCAACTTCTATGACATCCAGAAATCATTTTACAAATACTGGCAGGGAAAAACTCCCAAGCGCGGCCAGGGATGGATGGTCTTTAAGAGATGGGAGTACGACATGGAGCCAAGGGTTTATCCTTCCGGCAGGCTTCCGGACCCGGCTATAACTTATAAGGAAATTAATAAATACAGGCATATGCACGGCTTTAGAGTGAACGATCTTGCCGATTGGTCATCTCTCGGGCCGTATAACTGGCTTTCGATAAGTTATAACCCAGGCATAGGCAGAATAAATTGCTTATCGCCATTCGGGTTTACAAGGGGCTCGCTGCTTGCTGGCTCCCCTTCCGGCGGTATGTGGAGATCAACCAACAACGGCGCCAACTGGAGTTCCATAGCGGACAACCTGGAGGTATTGGGGATATCTTCTATACTGGTAAACCCTGCAAATCCGTCGGTATGGTACATAGCAACAGGCGATTGCGACGGCGGCGATACTTACAGCATCGGCGTTCTTAAATCGACCAACAGCGGTATCAGCTGGAACACGACCGGACTAAGTTACCAGGTTTCAGAAGGGCAAAGGATCTATACGCTTGTTATGAGTCCATCTGACCCGGAGCTTCTGATTGCCGGCACAGTTTCAGGCATCTACCGTTCGACTGACGGCGCCGCGACATGGACGCAGGTATTTAGCAACAGGGTTAGAACCATTGCGTACAACCCCGCTAATACATCGATTGTTTATGCGGCCGGTTCGCAGTTTTATTTTTCAACCGACGCTGGCCTTACATTTAATGCCACATCAACAGGTTTGCCGGCTTCCGGAGTTTACAGATATGCCATTGGAGTTAGCGGCGCCGGCCCGGATTATGTTTACCTGCTCGCCTGCAACTCGACAGACTACGGCTTTTACGGATTCTACCGTTCAACAGATGCGGCGCTTAGCTTTGTAAACACGATCACCTCGCCGAATATACTCGGGTATGAACCTGACGGTTCCTCCTCAGGCGGGCAGGGATTTTACGACCTTTGCGTTGCGGTATCTCCGCTTGATGTAAATGAAGTATATACCGGCGGCATTAATATCTGGAAATCGACTGACGCAGGCGCAACATTTAACTGCAACACTTACTGGATATGGCCGCCAAACCAATACGGTTATGTACATGCCGACGTTCATTTTTTGAAATTTATCGGCAATACATTATACACGGGCACAGACGGCGGACTTTTCAGATCGACTAACTTTGGAGCAAACTGGACGGACATTTCGGAAGGGATGGCGACCACGCAATTCTATCGTTTTGGAGGCACTCCGCAAAATCCTGATTACATGATAGGAGGCACTCAGGATAACGGTTCGAACCTGTATAATGCGGGCGTATGGACGCATGTGCTGGGCGCCGACGGCATGGAAGCCGCCGTGAATCCGTTAAATCAGAATACAGTTTACGCAAGCATTTACAGCGGTTTTATAAGCCGGTCGTACAATGCAGGCGTTGATTTTACGCCGATTCGCAACAACATAACAGGCTCCGGCGGATGGGTCACTCCTTTTGTTCTGGAGCCAAATAATCCTACGACTATTTATGCGGGGTATCAGGATATTTGGCAATCGACAAACGAAGGAGATTTCTGGAAACAACTTTCGAACATTAACGGCAGCGTTTTTGTATGTCTGGCTGTGGCAAAATCTAACAAGAATTACATTTATGCCAACACGATCAACAAAATATACATGACAAGCAATGGCGGCGGAACGTGGAACGATATAACAACCGGGCTTCCCGGTAACGCATTAACATACCTCGATGTCAGCTCAACAGACCCCGCGCGCGTTTGGGTAACGCTATCGGGATACGCGGACGGGCAGAAAATCTATTACTCGTCTGATGCAGGCGGCTCATGGACAAATTTCAGCGGGACACTGCCGAACATTCCTGCTAACTGCGTTGTATATCTTGATCCGGACAGGCTCTTTGTCGGAATGGATGCCGGAGTGTTTTACAAGGACAATACCCTAAGCGACTGGGTTCCGTTTATGACCAATCTTCCCAACGTACGGGTTAACGAGCTTGAACTTAATCTGCCTGCCAACAAAGTGAGGGCCGCTACATACGGCAGGGGTATATGGGAATCGCCGATACCGGATATGGTGGGAATCAGTTCAAATAATAACAGCGTTCCGAAGAAATTTGCGCTATACCAGAATTATCCGAACCCATTTAACCCGTCAACTGTAATCGGGTTCGATGTGGCCTTAAGGACAAGCATAACGCTCAGAATATTTAATATACTCGGACAGGAGGTAAGAACGCTTGTGAACGCTGAACTATCGCCGGGACATGATTTAATTACCTGGGACGGGAAAAATAATGACGGCGCTTCGGTAAACTCGGGGATTTACATCTGTGAGCTGCGGGCGGGAGATTTCAGGGATGCAAAAAAACTGGCTCTGGTGAAATAAAAGCTGAATTTCAGAAATACGAAAATCTAAATCAGAAACAAACCCGGATAACGAATTCGAAACAAACTCGAATTACGAAAATACGAACAACTATATTTTTTTAAGCCGCTTTCTTTTCAGGAATTCTGCAAAGCATATCCGAATGAATGTTAAGCCCGATGTTTGTTATATTATAAATATGTTCGCTGGCCGCAAGCCAGACAATTTCGCAGATTTCGCGCTCAGAATAAAAGCCGGATAATTCATCAAAAGTCTCCCGTTGAACATGTTTGGTTTTTACGAGCTCTGAAACATAATCAAGAGCCGCGCGTTCAGCGTCGCTAAAGATCGGGTTGACACTATATTCGTCCAGGGCATCTATCTTTGCCATATTAACCGACTTTTTCATTGCGGCCCATCTTCCTATATCGATGCAAAACAGGCAAATTGCGTTTTATTAAATAAAGGAGTAAATTATTTTTAAAGAAAATGGAATTCCGATAAATTGTTTTAGAAGCCATAGGTATATGCCGCTCGCCCAAAAAATTCTCAATTCAAAAAAACCATTTGTTTTGTTCCATACATATTCAGTGACTAAAAATGTTCTTCAAAAAGCAATTTACGAAGGCAGAAGTATGGACCTTGATGTTTGTATTGATGATTCGGGGGAAGCATATTTAGGACATTCCAAAGAATACCACGATAAAAGCGGCGATCCATGGAAAGAAAATATGCCCATATGGGATGCTGTTGGCATGATTGCGGATTCGGATATCCCGGTAATAGTTGATTGTAAACATTTTGATGCGTGGCAATTTACTGAGGAAGCAGTCAACAAAATTGGAGCTGAAAAATGCCTCGTACACGCATATGCCTCTGAACTTAAGTTTGATTACGGCCGCGGAATTGACGAACCTGATTTTCTAAGTGAATGGTCGCCAATTGAGAAGCTAAAAATAATTAAAAGTAAATTTCCGTCAGTTTCGACCTGCGTGAGCTGCAGATGGCTGCCGGATGATTTGCTTTTATCCGATGAATACTCCGGCGTTCTTAAGCAAATAAAGCGAACTCTCAAAGAAAATGAAATTGATACATTGTGTTTAAATATCCCAAATGAAACCTACTCCGATAGATCGATACAATTATTTTTAGAAGAGGGTATCATTCCGCATATTGGAATAGATCATATTGACGCAACCAAATTAAGCCGGATATATATAGGCGAAACAGATCATTTAAGCCGGGCTTCTTTTAGCTCGTTTCTAAAGAGTTGAACCCCAATTAAACAAATTTAAAGAAGCAAGAATTAGTTTTAAAAAATCCATCGCGAATCTTAATTTTCGGTTCCTAAAACATAGTAGACGTCAGGCCCGGCAGAGCCGGGTAAACATGCCTGATGTCTACATCTAATTTTGGGAAAGTAACATGCTCTATGACTAATCTCTTCCATGCGGAAGGGTTACCCCGATATTCAAACCTATGCCATTATAGCTCTTATCGCCGAATTCTCTGAGTAAAATAAAATACTTTAGCTCAAATAAAACGTTAAAGTCATATTGCTTGAAAAACTCAACTCCTGCAATTAAATTCAAGCCAAGTCCTCCGCGCGCTGTAATATGCGGCGAGCCGTCGCCCTCATCGTCTTTAGCTACTACATGCAAACCCATACCTCCGCCAACGTAAGGATCAAATTCACTTTTGTTCCGGTTACCCAGAAACGGGTAAAGCACGTTAATATCAAGTCCAACATCCGTAAACGCCGGACTGGTTTTAAATCTTATCGGTACCGATAGTTCTGCAAAGAAGTTCTCTCCCACATATTTTCCATATGGTTCAATTGCAAGCATCTGGTGGCCAACATATCCCCCCTGTACAAAGAACTCGCCGATCTTAAGTCCGCCCGTATAATAGATCTTTTTTGTAGGTCTTTGCATTAATGTGGGCTCAGTTGTGTATTCGTCGTTGGTTGGTGATGTTTTATCTGAAAACGAGAGCTGAGGAACAACTATAGTTTGAGCCTGAGCGTCGCGAACGAGCATTAATAACATTAAAGTTGCGCCTAAAGCTAATAGTGTCTTTCCGTATGTTAGTATTGTCATAGTTTTGCATTTAGTTTTGAAATAACATTTTCCCGAATTCTGCGAAAATGCCTTTAATTTCAATAAATAGATTTTCCGTCTCCTTTCTCATTAAAACGCAGAACATCTCTGAGCGTTCCGTTTTTTTGTAAATTAACGTAACGCTCTTGTAAATATTTGCTTTATGAAATCTGCTTGAATTTGGTTATTTTAAAAAAAAACCGTTAAAGTTGTTTATTGAAATGACAGTTTTATTTGCAAATTGTTAATTACAAATGTATCTTTATAATCAATTTTTTGAAATTTAATTATTAATAAAGCCCATTTGGCAAAAGATTCACAGATAGCGCTGGTAGGAAAACGAAAGATTGAGATATCTAATCTTAAGAAGATACTTTATCCTGAAGACGGCATCATAAAAGCCGAGATAATTGAATACTACTTAAAAATAGCTCCAACAATTTTAAATCACATAAAAGGCAGGCCGCTCTCGCTTGTCCGTTTCCCTGACGGCATTTATGGCGAGAAATTTTTTCAGAAGAACAAGCCCGGCTGGGCTCCGGAGTGGATAGAGTTCGTCACCCTTGGCAGCGACTCGCCGAAGGATTATATAATTGCCACAGAAGAAGCAACGCTTGTGTGGCTGGCTAACCTGGCATGCCTTGAAATTCACCAGATGCATTCAAGAAAACCGCATTATGATAAACCCGATTACATGGTATTTGACCTTGACCCGCCTGAAGGTCGGTTTATGACTGCGGAGGAATTGGAAGTCCCCAAATGCGTACTCTATATGAGGGGGTTTATCAAATTCCGCCGGGGCGGTTCATAATAGCAACGGAAAAGCAGATCGTTTTGCATAAGTATTGGGATTTTGATTATCCCCTTATGGCCGAGAGTGGAAAAGCCCGTTCCGATGCAGAATATGCGGAAGAATTTCGACAAGTGTTCGAGGAATCTGTACGAATTCGACTTCGCGCCGACGTGCCTGTGGGTTGTTATCTTAAGGTAGGCATCGATTCCTGTGCGGTACTGAGTCTTGCCGCCCGTCACCACCAAGGGCCGGTCCGCGCCTACACGGTGACATTCGACCGCGAGGAATATAACAAAGAGGCCGTCGCCGAGGAGATGGCGAAGAAAGCAGGCGCAGCGTTCACCCCAATTTTGGTGCGTCAAGAAGAGATGGCTGAACACTTCGTAGACGCAATCTACCACTCTGAAGCGCTATGCGTTAACACTCATGGCATTGCCAAATACTTGCTGAGTCGCGCGGTCCGAGAGAGCGATTTCAAAGTAGTCCTTACCGGTGAGGGGTCAGATGAAATCCTCGCTGGCTACATGCACTTCCACCGGGATTTGGCACCTCGAGGTGTGAAGGAATCTTCTGCTTCCCATCGCGAAGACGTCAATGCCGGTGGCACAGGAAACGAAGGG
>CAWFKW010000007.1:0-151135 GCA_963816535.1 uncultured Ignavibacteria bacterium
CCCGCTCAATATCATTTCCCGCGCCCGTTGTAAGCTGGTTAAATACAATTTTCTCGGCTGCCCTCCGCCCATTGCATAAGCTATCATGGCTTCAAGATACTCTTTTGAATATGTATGTTTCTCATCAATCGGCAGATAAGTTGTAACGCCAAGCGCCCTGCCTCTCGGAATAATTGTGACTTTATGGACCGGGTCGGCTTCAGGCATCATCTTTGCTACCAGCACGTGGCCAATTTCATGATAAGCGGTAGTCCTTTTTTCTTTTTCAGAAATTATCAGGCTCTTACGTTCCATGCCCATCATCACTTTATCTTTTGCCTCTTCAAAATCAGCCATCGTAACATTATCGCGGTTCTTCCTTGCGGCAAGCAGAGCGGCTTCATTCACAAGGTTCGCAATATCAGCGCCTGATAGCCCCGGAGTTCCTTTAGCCAGCACCTCAAGATTGACGTTTTTATCTAACGGAATATTTCTAGTATGAACTTTGAAAATTCCTTCGCGCCCCTTTACGTCGGGCCTGTCGACTACAACCTGCCTGTCAAACCTACCCGGCCTTAACAGGGCGGGGTCTAACACGTCCGGCCTGTTTGTAGCGGCTATAATAATAACCCCTGCGTTCTGTTCAAATCCATCCATCTCAACAAGAAGCTGGTTAAGCGTCTGTTCTCTTTCGTCGTGTCCGCCCCCTAGCCCGGCGCCTCTATGCCTGCCTACAGCGTCAATTTCATCAATAAAAATTATACAAGGGGCGCTCTTCTTTCCTTTTTCAAAAAGGTCCCTCACTCTTGAAGCGCCAACGCCCACGAACATTTCAACAAAATCCGCGCCGCTGATCGAAAAGAACGGAACTCCGGCCTCGCCTGCTACAGCTCTGGCCAGCAATGTTTTTCCTGTTCCCGGCGGTCCAAGCAGCAACACGCCTTTCGGTATTTTTCCGCCCAGCTTCTGAAACTTGGTTGGTTCTTTTAAAAACTCAATAATTTCTTCAAGTTCATATTTGGCTTCATCGGCTCCCGCTACATCTTTGAATGTTACCCGGAGCTGACTTTCGTTCAGCATCTTTGCGCGCGATTTCCCGAAGGAGAAAATACCTTTTGTTCCGCCGCCCTGCGAGTTCATCCGCCGCATTACAATTATCCAGAATACGATTATGATTATCCATGGCAGCGCGCCAATCAGCGGGCCCACCCAGCTCGAATCTTCCTTCTCAATTCTGAAAGCAACGCTCTTATCGCTCCATTGCTTTATAACGTTGTCATCAATATTAGTGTAAGGAAGCAGTACGCTGAACTTATCAGCGGTAACCTGTCTTGTCCCGACATTAAGAGGCTCGGCTGATTTTAACGTTCCGTGAAAAGTGAAATTGTTATCCGATTTTTTTATTACAGCTTCTTTTATCTTGCTATCGGCCAGAAGTTTCTGGTATTGGTCAAAATTAATTTCTACTTCTCCGCTGTCGCCTGATTTTGACCATATCATAATCAGGAAAAAGCCGAGAAGAATAGCGCTCCAGCCCAGCACAACTTTAAACACTCTGTTCCAGTTGAACTCGTCGTTCTTTCTTTTCTTATTTACCGGCCTGTTTGGGGAATCTTCTGACATTCTTATAAATTATTTAAGATGTAAACACCTTTTAGATTTCTGTATTTCTGCGCATAGTCAAGTCCGTAGCCTACAACAAACTTATCAGGTATTTTAAAACCAACATATTTTATTTTAAAATCGAGATTGCTGACGCCTTTCTTAAACAGCAGCGAGACAAACTCGAGCGAAGAAGGTTTCTGAGTATTGATCAGGTCACGGATATATTTCAGGGATAAACCTGAATCCACAATATCTTCAACAACAATTATATCCCTGCCCTCAATAGTACAATTTAAGTCCTTTAATAGTTTCACTTCGCCTGAGCTGATATTGCTGTCGCCGTAACTGGAAAGTTTCAGGAAATCGATTTCCAGATCTAACTTTACATTTCGCACAAGGTCGGATATAAAAATAAAAGAACCGTTTAGCACTCCAATGAAAATCGGAACTTTTCCTTTGTAATCTCTCGATATTTTGTCGGAAAGCTCTTTAACTTTCTTCTCAATATTCTTCTTACTTATGTAAGAAGTCAACTTCCCTGAAAACTTCAAATCCTTAAAAAATTAACTTAAAATGGTTTTATTATCAAGCTAAAACAATATTTTGAAATGAGTTACATGATAATAAGACGAAAATGGGGGCTGATTATTCTAAAGTAAGTGATCTAACCTATATTGTAAACGATAAAATCGGGAAATATTGATCAGAACAAATGATTTCGAGATCTACTTAATCCAAATCTGATCCCGCTTTTCGGGAATTCGATTTCGCGGCGCGAATTCTCAATAAAAAAACCCATCCTGCCGGACGGGGATGAAAATTCGAAACGTTTGAACCGCTTAAATACCTTCTTCGGCTATCGTTCTTTTTGTTCTTCTTACTGCCTTGGCTTTCTTCATTCTCCTCTTTACAGAAGGCTTTACAAAAAAGCTTCTCTTTCTGAATTCCTTCAATATCCCGGCCTTTTCATATTTTTTCTTAAACCTCTTTAAGATTTTGTCAATCGATTCGCCTTCCTGTATTGCTACTTTTATCAAGTTTCTACACCCCTTTTTTAAGATTTATGAGAACTTAAATATAATAATTACGAAATTTAAAATCTATTGCTAAATAATGGCAAATCTATCTATAAGCAGCGACAGACAGTCTCATTTCAATTCTCCAATTTCTAAACGTTTCCTCCCATTGCCCCCGCTTTACCTTGAAACTCAAAACAATAATATGTAAAATGAAGATTGAATTTTTCAAGAATATAAGCGAATTAGCGCCATTTCTATGTCAAAAAACAGAAAAATGTTCCAAATGCTGGGTTTATTATCATTCTTAGTAGTATTCGGCCTTAGCTCTTACAACTGCAACCGCGCAAATAAAACTCTCGCCGAAATTGGCGATGAAAAGATAACGCTGGGCGAGTATGAAAAACAGTTCCTTAAGACAACTAATAACGTCGATTCTGCAAAAAACAAATCGATGGAGGAAAAAAGGAATTTTCTTAATCTCTATATTAATTTCCGCCTGAAAGTAAAAGATGCACGCGACAGAGGATTACTTAATAATCCCGACATTCAGAAAGATATTGCTGAATATAAGAAGAACTTCGGGCCCACTTACTTAGTAGATAAGGAAGTTGTGGAAGCCGAAATTAAGAAACTATACGAACGCAAAAAAGAGGAAGTAAGGGCTTCCCACATTTTAATAAATCTGGCCGAACATCCGAGTCCGCAGGATTCGATAGCTGCGTACCAGAAGGCTGATACAATAATTCAGAAGCTTAAAAAAGGCGAATCGTTCGAATCGCTTGCAGAACAATACTCGCAGGACAGGACTGCAAAAACAAACAAAGGCGACCTCTATTATTTCACCGGCGGCATGACAGTCGACGAATTCGAAGACGCGGTATACAACCTCAAGGTCGGGGAATACACAAAGGAACCCGTTAGAACGATATTCGGGTTACATATTATTAAGCTAACTGACAGGAAGCCCCGTTTTGAATCGATCAGGGCTTCGCACATTCTGATACAGGATAAAAAAGACAGCACGGGGAAAATAATTGACTCGGCGCAGACATATCAAAAAGCTCTGGAAGTTTATAACAAAGCAAAGAGCGGAGAGGATTTTGCAACGTTGGTTACACAGTATTCCGAAGACCCCGGCACTAAGAACAACGGCGGAGACCTTGGTTATTTTGACAGGAGAAGGCTCGCACAGCCCCTTGATTCAGTTGTTTTCCTTCTTAAAGTCGGCGATGTTGCAGGGCCCATCAGAACTCAGTTCGGCTGGCACATAATAAAGAAGACGGATGAAAAACAATTCCAGCCGTTTGATAAGCAAAAGGAAAGCCTGAAGACTGATTTTAAGCGCACTAAGAGATTTAAAGACATGTACCAGGCGTTTGTTGACGGGCTCAAGAAAAAATATAATTATAAGTTCAGCGAAGACGGGTTTAACTTCCTGAAGACAAAACTGGATTCGACTAAAACAATTTCGGACTATAACCTTGATAGTCTTTTTGCCGGAGCCGATAAAGACAGGATAATAGCTCTATTTGAAGGAGGGAAAATAACGGTCAGCGATATACTCACAAACCTCAGCGTGAACCGCGACTATCAGCGGTCGATACTTAACAACCAGACCCTGACCCAGATAGTTAATTCCGCTTCTGAGCAGGCAATACTTAATAAGGGAGCCGATGACGCTCACATAGATAAAGATGACGAATACCAGGCGTCACTGCATGATTACGAAAACGGGCTCCTTGTTTTCAGAATAGACCAGGATGAGCTTTGGTCTAAAGTGAAAATAAGCGATAACGACATGAAATCGTTCTACGACGGGAATCAAAGCAAGTATATGAAGACCGACTCAACCGGCAAACAGGTCCCTAAAAGCTTCGACGAAGTTAAGGCTGAGATTTCTAACGATCTTCAGCAGGTCAAGTTCAAAGAGACAGAAAAGGCTTACCTTGATGCGCTGAGACAGAAATACCCGGTAAAAATACATGAAGACGTGCTGGCGGAAGCATTCAAAGAATAAATTAACTTGTAAAGAAAGAAAACTATATTTGGCTAAGTTCAGGTTCATCGTTACAGCCCTTGCCCTTTTTGTTTCAGTTGCGGCTTATGCGCAGCAGGAAGGCGACAGGATAGTCGCAATTGTCGGGAATGATATTATTACCGAGTCTGACCTTAGGGCTCAGATAGTATTGTACGCTCGCCAGAATAACCTTAACGAAATAAACGACGCGGTGGTGCAGAATGTTTTTCAGCAGCTATTGTTCGATAAATTGATATTGGCCAAAGCTGACCAGGACAGTATTACTGCTTCAGACGATGAGATCCAGAAACAGCTTGACTACCAGATAAAGAGCCTTGTTGAGAAGTTCGGCTCAGAGAAAAACCTGGAAGATGCGTTTGGCGGAACATTGGCAAAGCTTAAAGAGACTTACCGGAAACAAATAAGAGACAAGATAAAGATTGACAAAGTCAAAGAGGAAAAATTCGGGACCGGAGGCATTGCCGTTACAAGGCCCGAAGTAAGGAAGTTCTACGAAGAATTTAAGGACTCGCTGCCTCCTGTGCCAACAACTTACGAACTGTACCAGATAGTGCGTATTCCAAAACTGACTGAGGAAGCGAAAAAGATAGCTTACGATAAGGCAAAGCAGATACTTGACAGCGTTAAAATGGGAATTGACTTTTCTGACCTTGCAAGGCGCAATTCAGACGATTCAGCTTCGGCTGTTCTTGGCGGCGATTTGGGAAAAGCCAAAAGAGGAACCTTTGTGAAGCCCTTCGAAGACGCGGCTTTCCTTTTAAAGCCCGGTGAAGTTTCGGACATCGTTGAAACGGAATTCGGCTATCACATCATCAAGATGATTGAAAAGTCAGGCGACAACATAAGGGTTCAGCACATTTTGGTCAAGTATCCCCACAGCGAGTCGGCAGATTTTGAAGAGATAAATTTCCTTAAGGACCTGAAAACAAAAATTCTGAACGGAGAAGGGACATTTCAGCAATTTGCAGTGCAATTCTCACAGGAGAAGGAAAGCTCTGTCGATAGCGGATATATAGGGAAGATCCCCGTAACTCAGCTGGATAGCTCTGAGATACTGGCTTTGAAGGACCTTACTCCGGGCGGATTAACCGACCCGATCAAGGTTGGCGATAATAAGAACTACGGGTATTATATGTACCTTTTGAAAAACATGACGCCAGAGCACAAGATTACGCTGGCCGGCGATTATGATCTTGTTGAAAAATATGCGCTTAGTTACAAGGAGCAAAAATTGCAGAGCGAGTGGTTTGAAGAGCTGAAAAAAACTATATACGTAGAAACCAAAATTTAACCGTTCCGGCATATCCAAAGCCGTTTTGCCGGAAATTCATTTTTCTTCAACTATGTACGAATTCTCTTCAAAGTATCCTGCCGTAATATCAGTTTTGATAATTGCAATATCTCTTGCAATCTCAATGCTTTCGTACAGGAAGAGAGACTTAACAAAGTTTTCAAAAATAGCGCTGGTGTCCGTCAGGACGCTGGCGCTTTCTTTATTGCTGGCACTGTTTATCGAGCCCTCTCTGCTCGCCTTTATTAAAAGCCATCCTGCTTCTTATAATATAATATTGATCGACAATTCAAGAAGCAATTTGCTGCCGGATAGTTCAGGCGCTTTGAAAGTTGAACGCATAAAGAATTTTATGTCTTCCAGCGGGGAACCCGAAAAAAGCGACAAAGTATATGTATTCTCATCCGGGCTTTCGCTTATTTCACAAACTAAACCGGCTGACTCAATTAAAGCAAACGGATATGAAACAAACCTGTCCGGACCTCTCAATGAAATAAGGACTGCGGCATTGGATGACAGGATAAAATCTGTTACGTTAATATCAGACGGAGACATCAACGCGGGCGATAATCCTTTGCAGCAGACAAAGCTGTTCCAATGCCCTTTTAATATAATCGCTCTTGGCGATTCAGTTCAGAAAAAAGACGTTCTTATCAATAGGGTCGATTACAATCCAAAAGCGTTTATAAAGACAAATGTCAAAATTACTGTGCGCGTGGACGCTTTCAAATGCGCAGGTGAAACGGCTGAAATAAAACTTTATAGGGAAGGAGATGTAATATCTGACAAAACCATTCCCTTGACCGGCAATGATTTTTCGGGCAGCGCAGATTTTGAGATTTCAGAACAAACGCCGGGATTTATCAGATACAGGGCGGCTATTACGCCGCTTAAGGATGAGATAACCGGCAAGAATAACTATGCTGATTTTCTAATCGATTATTTTGATAACAGTACAAAGCTGTTGTTTATTTCGGGCGGGCCCGGGTATGACAATGCCTTTGTGCAGAGTGTTGTTAAACGAATTGCGGATTATAAAGTAAGCTGTTATACATTAAAAACGCCGGCTACATTTTACGAGGGCAGCATAGACGGCGACTCATACCCTGACCTATCAGCTGTGTTCCTGTTTGATTTCCCCGTAGCCAGCATGCAGAACAATCTGGTCGGCGATGTAGCTGCAAAGGTGAAGCAATTTAAAATACCTCTGGTTGTTTTTTCCGGAAAGAATACTGATTACCAGAAGCTGGGACAGTTTGAAGACTTGCTCCCTTTTAGCATAATGAAGTCAAATAGCGGGGAGAGCCTGGTAAATCTTCAGATGGTTTCAAAACCCGGCGACGATCAGCAGACAGGGCTGGCGAAGGATCTTTCCGGCCTGCCCCCTGTTTACAGAAATGTTTCGGGGATTACTCAAAGAACAGGCTCGGAAGTTATTCTTATGGATAAGAATAGCGGCGAGCCGATTATGATCAACCGAAATACCGGCAGCGAAAATTCGACCGCATTCTTAGGTTATGGATTTTGGAAATGGCGGCTTGACCCGCGCGCCTCAAATGAAAAGGCTCTTGAAAAACTCATAACAAACGCAGTAAGTATTACTCTGAATAGAGATAAGAAACAAAGAGTTAAGCTGGAAAGCGCTAAAGATGAATTTGACTATCTTGAACATGTCGTCATAAGAGGAAACGTTTATGATGAGAATTATAATCCAACCCAAAACGCGACTCTCAAAGCAAAGTTGAAGGCTAAAATGGGCGGAATTGTAAAGGATGTGAATTTTATCGCATCAGACAACATTTTCACTGCCGATATTGGAACGCTGCCTCCGGACGATTATACTCTTGAAGCGGAAGGAGAATATAACAACCAGTCGATGGGCAAAGACTTTATCAGATTTATTGTAGATACTTCTGCCCTGGAATATAAGGATACGAAAAGCGATTTCAGGCAGCTTAGGCTTCTGGCAGAAAATACCGGTGGAACTTTCAACAAGCTTAGCGACAACTTTAGACTTAAAGAGATTTTAGATGCTTCTGACAAAAATATGAAACCCGCTGAAGAAATACCGGTTAAGTATGAGAGGTTTAATCTTTGGGAAAACAAGTATGTGCTGCTGGCAATTGTTATGCTCTTATCTATAGAATGGTTTGTAAAAAAACGGAAGAATATACCGTAAAACCCAATCCCTGCAAGACCGCGGGAAATTCGAAGAATGTACATTTATTTTATACTTTTCTCTTTTTGAATAACTTCCTATATTTGCAGACAACCTACTAAAGTTAAGGAGAAAAATATAATGACTTGGGTTATCACAAAACTATGTTTAGATTGCAAGGATACTGAATGCGCAGAAGTCTGCCCGGTTGACTGCATCTATGAATTGAAAGTCGACGACGCTGATTTTCCGAAGACAATGCTTTATATCCACCCGGGTGAGTGCATTGATTGCGCCGCCTGCGAGCCCGCCTGTCCATGGCAGGCTATTTTCGAAGATTCGCAAGTTCCCGCTATTTTTGCCGCTGATACGGAGCTTAATGCGAAAGTATTTGAGAAACATCCTACAGATGATTTCACAACAGATGTAACACCCATAAGAAAAGGGCCATCTCCTGAAGAGATAGAAGAAAACAAGAAGAAATGGGGTTACGCTTAAATTTCTGACTACAACGAAATTGAAAACGCCTCTTGGGAAACCAGGAGGCGTTTTTTTGTTCTATGATTATGCGAGGCAACACAATATTCATGTAGAGACACGATATTCGTGTCTGAAAATATTTGAAATTATGATTAATTCCGGGACGCGAGTATCGCGTCTCTACGCTGTCACAACTTTCTTAAATTTATTCATAAACAACGCCGAATCGTCATTGGCCAATATAAACGGAGGCAGAAGTCTTATAACATTTCCATTGGTGCAGTTTACGAAAACTTTATTATCTATCATTTTCTCTCCAACCGGAGCGCCGTCAAACGCAAGCTCTATTCCGAGCATCAACCCCATTCCTCTTACATCTTTAATTTTTTCGGGTAATTCGTTTTTAAGTTTTCGCAATTCAGTTTGCAAATAAGTGCTTTGAGTTAATATGTTTGCATATAATCCTGTTTGCAATTCATTGATCACAGCAGAGCCGCACGCGCACGCAACCGGATTTCCGCCAAATGTTGAGCCATGCTCCCCATAACTGAACACATCTTCAACACGCTCATCGCCAATTAATGCGCCAAGCGGCAATCCCCCGCCGATACCTTTTGCCATGACAACCATATCCGGAATCAACCCGAAATTTTCATAAGCGCAGAATTTTCCGGTTCTTCCAACGCCGGATTGAATTTCATCAGCGACAATTAAAAATTCATATTTGTTCCTGAGTGTTATGAGTTCTTTGATGAAATCACCTGTCACTACATTCACGCCGCCTTCGCCCTGGATACACTCAACAAATATTGCCGCGGTATTTTCGTCTATGTTCTTTCTTAGTTCCTCAACAGAATTGAACGGAAGCGTGATCGCATTAACAAGAAGCGGACCGAAATCTTCTTTGTATTTAGCTTTTGCGGTCAATGAAAGCGCGCCCAGAGTTCTGCCATGAAAAGCCTTTGTAAATGAAACCAGGTTCTTTTTCCCAGTTCCCTTGAAATATTTTCGGGTGAGTTTGATCGCCGCTTCAACAGATTCAGTCCCGGAGTTCGCGAAAAAAATTTTCTTCATCCCGGTTGCCTCTATCAATTTTGAGGCAAGCTCGATCTGTTTTTCCTGGTAAAAATAATTGGAAACGTGAATATATTTTTTAATCTGCGATTCAATCGCTGCGTTTATAGCCGGATGATTATATCCCAGCACATTTACAGCAAGCCCGCTGAACATATCCAGTATTCTATCGCCATTATATGTAATTAAGTAACAGCCTTCTCCTTTTTCAACAAGTATCTTAAGCCTCTTATATGTATGGAAAAAATCGCTTTCTTCCAGAGCTATTATGTTACGTAACTTATCGTCCATTACTTAATGCGCTCAATAATTTTTGAAAGGTCTTTGACAGCTCTTTTGAGGTCTATTTTCTTTCCATCGTTTTTCAGAATAAAATCAGCTCGTTTCAACTTAAGCTCCTCAGGATATTGAAGCTTCATCAGCTTCTCAACGTCTTCTTTTTTGGCCCCGTCGCGCATCATCACTCTCTGAATGCGCAGGTTCTCAGGCGAATACACCATGACAATATAATCAAGCTTCTTATAAAACCCCGATTCAAATGCTATTGCAGACTCAATAAATACTATGCATGATTTGATCTTCTCAAGCTTCTTCTTGATCTCATCAATAACAAAAGGGTGAACCAGTTTGTTCACCCTTTTAATGTTCTTGTCGCTTGAAAAAATTATGTTCCTTGCATTGGGACCGGAAACAAAACCATGCTCATCCAGAATACCTTTGCCAAATGCTTTAACAAGTTTAGCTTTCAGGTCAGCATTTGTTCTGTAAAGTTCTTTTGTGAGCATGTCGGCATTTATAACTTTACCGCCGAACTTTTCAAAATAATGCGCAGCAAGCGACTTGCCGGAACCAATACCGCCGGTTATACCTACTAATATCTTACCCTTTATAGAACCGGCTTTACTTGGCATAGGCAACAGAGCGTCTTTCTCTGATGACTGTAACCTTTATCTGTCCCGGATATTCCATTTCTTCCTGGATCTTAGCGGCTATGTCGACTGAAAGCTGGTCTGCAATCGCATCGCTTACTTTATCATGCTCGACAATAACCCTTACTTCCCTGCCTGCCTGAATAGCGTATGTTCTGCCAACGCCTGCAAAGGACTTAGCAAGAAGTTCAAGCTTCTCAAGGCGCTTCACATAACCTTCAACCGACTCTCTTCTTGCTCCCGGCCTTGCTCCGCTTATTGCATCGCATGCCTGTACAATAACAGCGATGGGACTCTCCATTTCCATATCCTCATGATGAGCGCCCACAGCATTGCAGACTATTGCGTGCTCGCGGTATTTTTTAGTCAGTTCATAACCAAGTATTGCATGCGGCCCTTCAACGTCCTTATCTACAACTTTACCGATATCGTGCAGCAAGCCTGCGCGTTTAGCCATAACGGGGTCAAGCCCGAGTTCAACGGCCATAATGCCGCATAAATGCGCCACCTCAATACTGTGCTGCAACAGGTTTTGCCCATAGCTCGTGCGATACTTCATTTTTCCGATCATTTTCACAAGCTCGGGATGCACGCCGTGCAATCCGCACTCGATAAGTGTATTTTCTCCTATCCTTATAATCTCTTCTTCGAGCTCTTTCTTAACTTTCTCAACAACTTCTTCAATCCTTGTAGGATGAATTCTGCCGTCGGCAATTAATCTCTCCATCGCAATCTTCGCCACTTCCCTGCGGAACGGGTCAAAAGCCGAGATTGTAATAGCCTCGGGCGTATCATCAACAATAATATCTACGCCCGTGGCCGCCTCGAATGCGCGCACATTGCGGCCCTCTTTGCCGATTATTCTTCCTTTAAGCTCATCGCTTTGAATATTGAGAACGCTGACCGTTGTTTCAACCGAATGGTCGGCTGCGCTTCTCTGTATTGCCTGGATAATAAGGTTCTTTGCAAGCCGTTTTGCATCAAGCTTCATCTCGTCCCTTATCTCCTTGAGTTTCTGGACAGCCTGTTGCTTTGTTTCGCTTACAAGGTTCTCAAGCAGGATAGCCCTTGCTTCGTCCTGCGTTAAACCTGAAATATTTTCTAGTTTGTTGTTCTGCTCCTGGATAAGCGAGTCAAGCCTGGTTTCCTTTTCCTGCAGTGACTCAGTCTTGCGCGTCAGGTCAGATTCTAGCTTATCGATATTTTTTTCTTTCTTGGCAAAACCGTCGATCCTGCGGGTAAGGTTATCTTCCTTATCCTGAATTTGTTTTTCAAAAAGCTTAAGCTTGTTTTTCTTCCCCTGGTAATCGGAATCGAATTCCTGTTTCTTCCTGTACCATTCGTCTTTTACTTCAAGTAATTTTTCCTTCTTTAAGTTAACCGCGCTTTTCTCAGCATCCGCCAGCATTCTTTTTGTCTGCTCTTCAACGCTCATAAGCTTGTTTTTGGTAGCTTTAGCGTTTATGGCCCAGCCCAGATAAAAAGTGGCAGCGCACAGAACAACAAAAAGAGGAATTAAAACATAGATTTCTAGTACCATATTATTTTACTCCGTAGGTGTAATATATAGTTTAAGATTTATTTTATCAAAAAAAAACCGCACGCGGAACAACCATAGCGAAAAGGTCTAATAGAACCCTTACAAAAATACAGTGGGTGGAGCCGAATGTCTTTTTACTTCCACTGATCACAATAACGTGGCGCTCAAAATAAACGCCCTGCGATACTCAGTCCGAAAACTAAGTCGAGGCCTGTAATCGACATTACTCGAGCTTTCCCCCCATTTAAATAGTGTTGGTTCTATTTAATTTTTGGCTACGGTTGGCCGGTGCGGATACTTTTACAGTAATATTTTAAAAGAACAAATTATTAACTCTTATAACCCTGCTACTTACAATTATCAGCTGTTACTATCAATGTACTCGCTGATATCTTTTATCTGCGTGTTAAGCCCGTTGAGCAGAGATTTGTAATTCTGGTCCAATACAAAATTACTGTTCTTCTCTTTGTAATAGTTCTCAGCGATATTAAGCGCGGATACAATTGCAATGGTTATATCTGATTGATTAGGAATCTCGTTTTGTATTTTATTCATAAGAGTGTCAACATACTGAGCGCTCTTTTCTACTAATTCAATATCATCGCCCTTCAGAGTATAATGATTATTGAATATCTTTATTCTTATGTCTTTAGATTCCATGTCCGTTAATAATTAATTCCAGGTTTGCCACTCCTGATTTTTCCGTAGTCAAACAATAATCTTAAAACCCCGCATGCGCCGGATTCAGAAATTATTATTTGTTTTTTGTTCAAGATGGGCGTCTAAACGCACCATTAGTTCACGAATCCTGGATTTTAACTGAGATTTATCATCAGTCGAAATTTTATTCTTCTTTTCATCCAGAAGCCTGTTCTTAAGCTCTGTAATTTCCCTGTCTTTATTCAGCAGTTCCGAATTCTTATTCGTAAGGTCGATCTTGATTTCGGATATCATGCGTCTCAAAATCTTTAACCTTTTCTTTAAGTAAATGGTTCTCATCCTTAACATTATTATACTTCTCTGCAAGTATCTTCACTTTCGCAAACAGCTTTTCAAGTTCATTCTTTAATCCCAAGTCGTTAACTTTCAAAACTGCATTTTCCATTATTTTCTTATTTCAGCTTTTATTTTCTTGCTCAGGTATTCCATAAGTTGTTTTTGGTATTCATTAACTTCATCATCAATCAGCGTTTTTTCCGGGTTGAAGAATTCCAAAGTATACGAATAGCTGTTTCCCTCTTCAAGGGGATAATAATCAAATACTCTGAACCCTTTCAAAACTCCAAACTTTCCATTTTCTTAAACTCTCATCAATTTCCTTAGCGCGTATGTTTTTGGGAATGACAAAGGACAAATCTCTCAAAACAGACGGGAATCTCGGAATATCCCTGTATGTCCTCTTTTTTTTACTCTCTTTGTATGTGTCTGTTAATAAATCTCGCAAATAATTACCGGTTTCTCAATTTCAAAATCCGAAAGAACCTCATGTGATAATTCAATTACTGATGCTAAAATCTTATTTTTATAAACATAATCAAACTTAGACTTATAAAAACTATCGTAATAATAATCATTTAATATGTAATTTTCAATATTCATTTTCTCAAACAGCATTTCCACTTCGCCTTTCATATCAAAAACATCAAAATATCTGTCTTTTTCCCCTAATCCGGAAATTTCGTTAAAACCTGCCATGACAAGAATCTTGCCTTTGACTTCTAAAATATTCGATTCTTCAGGCTTTTCCGGCTCCACTATCCTAAAAATATCGCCAATCTCAAAAAGCTTGAGGGAATTAACATTCCTGTTAAAATTGTGCCTTACAACGGAAAGAGCTCCCGGTATCAGACTTGTTCTCAACACGCTCATTAACTTATTTGAAGGGCTCAATAGCCTGACCGGCTCATAACCAAACAAAGCAACTTCTTTTTCGCTTAATAACGAATTGGTAATGGTTTCATAATATCCTCTTGAGCTGAAATAATCCCGGATTTCATTTAAGGCGTCAAAATCCGGATTGGAAAACTCCCTGACATCTAAATATATGTTAAAATATTCTGAATCTTTTATTTTTTCATAACCATTCAATCTCAGCGCTTCTTCAACGAGGTCCGCTTCTCTCAGAAGGTCTTCAGCTCTGAAGCTTGGAATTTGATATACCTGGTTATCGCTTTCTTCTTTAAAGCATTTAATGCCAATTCCTTCAAGAAGATCTTTTGTCTCGGCTAATGTAAATTCTATTCCAGTAATCCTGTTCAAATAACTGTTTCTAAGCCGAACGCTTAACTTTTCTTTTTTCTTCGGATAATTGTCCAAAAATCCGCTAACAATTTTGCCGCCCGCCAAAGAAGCCATAAGGTCAGCGGCCCTTTTGCTCGCCCATTCGGTTTTTTCGATATCGACTCCGCGCTCGAACCTGTAGGATGAATCAGTTAGCAAGCCAAGAGCTTTTGACAACCTTCTTGTAAGCGCGGGGTCAAAATAAGCGCTTTCAATAAACACATTAGTTGTGCTATCCTTTATTTCAGAATTAGCGCCCCCCATTATTCCGGCCGAGAGCGACGGGCTTTTCTGCATCGCAAATAAGAAGAGCGCTTTCGTCCAACTCGCGCTCCCTGCCGTCAAGCGTAACAAATTTCTTTGTAGCGCCCGCATTCTTTACTATTATCTTTTTTCCGCTAATCAAATCATAATCGAATGCGTGAAGCGGCTGCCCGCATTCCATCATAACGTCGTTCGTAATATCAACAATATTATTAATTGGCCGGAGTCCTACTGCCGTCAAATATTTTTTAAGCCAATCCGGCGATTCGCTTACCTTAACCCCCTTAACCAGAGCGCCGCAATATCTGCAACACCCGTCCGGATTCAGAATATCGACGCTGATTTGTTTTTCAATCTCATCGCCATCTAACGAACTTTTTATTTCAGGTTCAATAACAGGCTGTTTCAGGATAAATCCAGCTTCACGGGCCACTCCAATATGTGAAAGCAAGTCGCCGCGGTTTGGTGTAACTCCAATATCGAATACCACATCATCCTGTCCCAGGTATTCCGCAAACGAACTGCCGGGCCTGGCGCCTTCATTAAGAACCATGATACCTGAATGGTCATCGCCCAGGTTCAACTCTTTTGCAGAGCATATCATGCCTTCGGAAACTTCTCCGCGAATTTTAGATTTCTTTATCTCAAATTCTCCGTTTGGGATTACAGCTCCGACCAAAGCCACACACACAGTCTGACCGGTATCAACATTTGGCGCCCCGCAAACGATATTCAATATTTCTGGTCCGCCGACATCAACTTTACAAACGCTAAGCTTATCAGCATTTGGGTGCTTCTGTCTTTCCAGCACCTTTCCAATCACGAAATTCTTCAGCAAATCAGCTTGATTTTCAACGCTTTCGAGGTCAAAGCCAATTCCAATGAGCTTTTTTATCAGTTCATCTGCCGGAATATCGATCTTGACGTATTGTTTTAACCAATTGACAGAAATTTTCATAACAGGCAAAGATAAATAAGTGTGAATTAACTAAAAAGGTGAGAAAATCTCACCTTTAAGAGCCCAAAAGACAAAAATTCCTCAATACACAAATGTAAGCTTAACTCTCTTCGAGATCCTTAAATACACAATAAGCACAACCGCAATAACAACGCTGAATATGAGCTTCTCCAGTATCGCTTCCGAGTAACCCGAAATTGGGCCGAAATAGAAATAAGAAAAACTCTCTGCTAGGCTTTCAAATATGAGCGTTATTATCATCAGCGAGGGGAAATTCCTCCATTTCTTAAAAAATATATAAAACAAAACAAACATGAGTATCATGAATATAATGCTTGCGGCAAGTTCAAAATAGATAAATGTAATGTACATACCGGAATTAGGATTACTTCCCATAGCAGCAATAAGCTTATCCTTTTCCTTGACAAGTCCCCAGAATAACTGCGCGTTCTTAACCCACAATATTGCGTTAAAAATAATATAAGCCTGCACAAGGATAAGCCAACCTCCGAGGATCTTAGTGTTTATTTCTTTAGCCATAGGCTCTAAGCTAATTTAAAATTCAGATTATTGAAAGAGAAATAAAAAAGGCGGATTAGACTTTCCGCCTTTTCTAATTGAATTCCGCCGTGGTGACGCGGAATGCATTTGTTATGAGGGCCCAACCGGAGGTATTAGGTTACGGGCTCCACCCCTCTTCCGGGGAGGGCATAACAATAATCAAAAATTATTTGATCAGGTTCATTTTCTTTGTTGCAGTAAAAACGCCCGCGGTAAGCCTGTAAAAATAAACACCGCTTGAAATATTAGAGGCATCAAAATGTGCTTCATACGAACCCGGGTTCAATCTCTCGTTTACAGGTACCGCGACTTCCCTTCCAAGTTCATCATAAACTACCAAGTGTACGCCTATAGCTCCGCCCTGACCTGAATTTGGAATAGCAAATTTTATGGTCGTTGACGGATTGAACGGATTTGGATAATTCTGATTAAGGCTGAACTGCTTTGGCATTTCACCTGATACCGGAACAACCCCAAGGGGAAGCCCTGTTGCTTTTGAAATACCGCCATTGCTTCTAACAGCGTACATAGTCCCAACTCCGTTCCGCGATTTTCCGATATGGTCATAATTCCCGGAGGGCGCCGTGTATTGCGGCGACCATGTTGCGCCGTCATCGCTTGAAAAATAAACAACGCTAGCTAATCTTGTTACCCACCAGTTTGTTCCGTAACCGGTTATTCCCGTAATATTTCCGGAACCGGGCAGCGTGCCTGCCGTTGGGTTCCAGGCAAGCCCTGCGTTAGTGGTAAGAAGCGTTGCAGTACCGCCCATCATGCCGCTAGTTGAAGTATTAAACCACAGCGAATAATCGTTAGCTTGTCCGGTGGTAGGCTCTGTACTCCAAAGGATGAGGTTAGTACTTTTATAGATCCTTGTATTTGCCGTTCCGAACCAAACCGCCTGAGAGATATTATCGAAAAAGAAACAATTATTATATCCTGTTTCTGTACCGGCTTGCGGGAGATAGAATTGAGTGGAATCCCACGTAACGCCTCCCGTAATAGTACCCCATAAAGACCACCTGCCTCCAACCGGGTCGCCCACCATAAATCCTGCCGCAGCATTACCCATCCAAATGGCATCTATAAACCCTGTGTTTTGAGTAAACACCTGGGTCCATGCTGAACCGCCGTTAGAAGTGCGGTAAACAAATGTTGCCGATCCTGAAGAACCTGTTACAAGCGCAGTATTGGCATCTGTGCCAAAGATGTTATAGAGGTCCAATGTGGTCGGTATCGGAGCACCTCCAACACTCAACCAGTTTGTTCCCCCGTTAGTTGTGCGAAGCACAGTTCCTGCATTACCGCACACCCAGACATTATTATCATCATAAGCAGAAATAGAGTTCAAGGATATCCCGGTAGCCGGCTGCGTTTGCTCTGTCCAAGTCTGTGCGTGAGATATACCCTGAAACAGTAAGATTGCAATTATTAAATAATAACTTTTATTCATTTTCCCCCCTAGAATTAGGATTTAATTACAAAAAATTAAACTATCATCACCTATAACTCAATACACCTTTACCGTGATTATTTTTTCATGCCGTTTGTTCTGAATTTAATAAGATTTGGTTTTGAAAGGACGTGTACATAACGCAAAAGGCCGCAGTTAATGCGGCCCGATGCGCAAATTTCTGAATTTATTATTTTACCAGAATCATCTTCTTAATGCTCCTGAAATTCCCTGCCGTTAGCCGGTAGAAATAAACGCCTGAAGAGAACCTGGCGGCATTCCAGTCGATTTTGTAAGAACCTGCGCTAAGAGAACCGTCAACAAGCTTATCAACCACTCTGCCAAGTATATCATAAACGTAAAGCGACACCTCCGAAACGTTCGGCAAATCAAATTTTATCTGAGTAGCCGGATTAAACGGATTAGGGTAGTTCTGGTACAGCGCAAATTTTTTAGGTATACCTGTTGAAATATTGTGGATCCCAATTACGCCGTTTGTTCCTCCCGAAAAACATTTTATCCTGCCGTCTCTGCATCCTGCGACAAATTCGCTGCTGAAATTACCGTCAATACTTGTCAGTTTGCTGACCCTGTCGGCCCTTTGTGATATACTTGTTCCAAATGTATACTGGAACAAAATTATTCCGGTCGCGCCGTCAACAACGTAAACTGTTCCGGGCTGCTGCATGGAATAAGCTATTTCATTTATAGTATCTCCATTCAGATCCCCAAGCATACATACATCGCGGACGTATGAATTATTAACAAAATTAACCCAGATCGTCGAATCGGTTTTCGTGTCTAACCTGTACAACGCAAGCGGGCCGGAGAGCGTAAAATCTGCAAACCCATTCTTATCTTTATCATCCAGAAGCTCTATCGTCCCGTTGTTGCTCGAGGTTGTGCCGCCAGTCCATATTTGATTTCCAGCGCTCCCGGAAATGGCGAACACGCCGCCGTTAAACCCATACATCCCGATAATATCGCTGAGCCCATCGTTATTAATATCGGGGATTTTCTTAATGCTCCACACAGCGCCTGTGGTTGTGTAACCCCAGGTTCCGGCCCCGTTGTTGCTGAATCCGAATATTCCGTACGGACCGCCGTTTGAGCTGTACGAGACGGCTCCTCCTTCCTCATTTGAAACTATGTCATATAGGAAATTAGCATTTTCGTAAGCGCTGAAGAGCATTTCGCCTGTAAGTCCATTAAGGCAATAAACCGAGTGCCTTCCCGTCATGTTTGCTTCGCCGCTTGCCGCAACAAGCACATCATTCACGCCGTCGCCGTTGTAATCCTTGTCGACCCTTATCCCGTTAATATCGCCGTCGCTGGTGGTTAGCGAATCGCCAAAGGACCATATCCGTTTTCCGTCTTTGCCTGAGAGCGCGTAGACCATTTCATTTCCGCCTCCGCAGCCTATAATAACGTCTTTTATTCCGTCGCCGTTTATGTCGTTAATGATTTGCATCGCATCTTTATACGTAACGGAGCCGGTATTTATGGTCCCGAAGTTTGTGTTGAATTTCCAGAGAGTATCGGCAAATACAGACGAATTTCCGTTATAGCATATTGTCCAATAGTTGCCGGTACATTCGATAATATCGTTAATACCGTCTCCGTTTACATCAGTAATTTCCTTAATGCTTATAGGCTGGTAATCCTGGAAACCTGTATTGGGATTATCGGGCACATTCCCTTCCCACATGATATCGCCAAGCGCTGTAGGATTATCCTCTCCTGATCCGGTCAGCAATATTTTAGCCGTTGAGTTGTTTACAGCGTTTGTGCTGAACGTCGCTGAATCTGAAAATGTGGATGTGGAATTTGGGTTGAACCAAATTCTCATCGTTCTGGTTCGCTGTGTATCAATTGTTATTGGAAAAGTAACATTTGTCATATCCATCCTGAAACGAGCGGAGCCAAAATTCACCGAATTTATCTGAAGAGGCTGGTTTCCCCTATTTGTTATATCGAATGTAAAGCCGCTGAGCGAATTAACTCTTCTTGCGCTGAAATTTGCGCTGTTTGAGGTGAACGCAATGTAAGAGCCGTTGTAAATGCCCTTGCCGGTCAGCGTTATTATTTTAGTTGGAGTTCCGCCGTCATTGCTCTGAATCCGAAGCTCGCCTGAAACAGTATCGTAGGCGTTAGGAGTGAAGCTCAAATTATAATTCTTATTGTGGCCCGGCAGAATTGTATCCGGAACATTATTTGGCGAAATGCCGAACAATGGATTTGTCATGTTGAACGCTGATATTATCAAATTAGCAGAACCTGTGTTTGATACGGCCAGATTCTGATTTGCAGTTGTATTTATTATAACGTTGCCGAATGAAACAGAATTTACGGCGCCAATTTGCGGACTCCCCTGGCCCGTAATTGAATATTTGTAAAGCGTGCGGTATTGATTAACATTATTTCCAATCCTGTATGCCATGAGCCACAGGTATTGTCCGTCCCAGTATAGGCCTCGCGGGTCGCAATCATTATCAGGGTCAGGCGCCGGAAATGAAAACAGCGTATCGCCAACTGCTTTCCTGTAGGCGTAAATTCGTTCCGCTTCTCCCTGGAAATTATCGTTCACATAGAATAGAGTGTCGCCTTTAACTGCCATTCCCTGTATCTGTTTTCCTCTAAGCGGAATTGAATCTGTTACAATCTTTGTAGAGAGATTAATCTTGTACGCCCATGCGAAAGGATACACTGTAAAATCAGGGTAATAAACGCCAAGCCACAGATTATTGCCATCAAGCGCTATACCGCCAATTCCCTGCGCGTAGCTTCCGGTTGAAATCGTATCTACTCTGATTCCCTGGGTGTTTATCTTAAAGATCTTTGCGCCGTTCAAAGTGTAGTCCTGGGCAACCCAGAACCCCGTTCCGTCCCAGGCCAAACCGTGATTGAATGTGAAAGGCGTTAGTATGTTATCCAGAACTACCCCTGTCTTTGTAACTTTATACAAATATGACGGACTATTATTTGTGCCTATCCAAAGAGTATCATTGATCTGCGTCATGCCCCAAAACGTATTGTACTGGCTGTTATTAGGAAAATCGTAAGATGCGACTAATGTCTGGGAATCAGTTACTTTATGGAATGAGCATAAAAACATAAGGATGAGTAAATATGTAAATCGTTTAATCATTTTTGTCTCCGTTTAAGAACACAAATTTAAGACTTAAACATCATACTTAAAATTCAATTATCCGCTTTGCACTCAAACCGTTTGCCGCGGCGGTTTAGGACTCTGAGTAAATAGGGCGGCGGCGGGGCGATTACAACCAATATTTCATTTTGTTTTTGCTTTATAAAATTGTTATCTTAAACCATTATAATAACTCAAATTACAAGCTCATGGAAAGCGCTATCAAATACATTATCAAGACCGACGGAAACAGGACATACAGCCTGTATATTATGGACGGTAAGGAGTTTAACAGGGGTAAGTATATAGGGCTATTCCTTTTTTATGACGAAGATTTTTTTGAAGATTCAGAAAAGTTATGGACGAACCTGCGGCACAGAATATTGTTTGAGAACTCAGTTGATGCCATTAAAGACAAGGTAATTGAGTACACAGAAGGACGTTTTGAAACAATTACTTTTATAGAAATTCCGGACCAAAGCCTCATCCGGAACTAAGTACGCTTACAAGTTGACCGTTTAAATAAAAAAAACCCCGTCAGCTTATACCGGCGGGGTCTTTATTATCAACAAAAATTAATTATTTTTCGCCTTCTTTTTTAGGCTCTTTTCTGATTTCTTTCTGAGGGGCAATCTTCTCTATGTTCTTTTCAGTACCGGAATTATTTTCATCTGTGCTTCTCTTATAATTCCTGTATTCAACATTATTGCTGTTTGTCGGGGGAGCTGAATAATGTTTTCTTACATAGCTGGTGTGATTCCTTCTTGAGCTGTGTCTTCTTTTTGAGTTCTTTCTGCTCCTGGAATACTTGCTGTGCTTTTTGCCTTTCGAATATTTGCTGTGCTTTCTGCTCTTTGAATATTTGCTGTGTTTTTTGTTCTTTGAGCTCTTGCTATATCTTGAGTGTTTCTTCTTGCCGCCGCTCTTATACTTCTTCGAGCCTTTGCGCTTTTTTGAGCCTTTTTTATTGCGGCTTTTTTTCGAAGATTTCTTATTCTTCTTCGAATTTTTTGAATTTTTCTTTGTTTTTCTTTTCGAGCTCTTTTTTCTGGGTTTTTTAGAAGCGGCTTCGGTGCTGCCGGTCTGCTTGCTTTCTTTCGAGAATCCTAAAACAGGCATACTGGCGAAACCAAACGTGAGGATAATAACCCATATAAGCAATGATTTTCTGATCATTATGATACCCCCTATTAAAAATTTACTAAATACCTTACTAATATAGAAGTTTTAAACTTTGATTCAACCCTTAATTTTATCTTTTCAGTTAGTACTATGTCGGTATTTTTGTCAGCATCTTAATAAAAATGTCAAATGATAGGTTATTTGACAAAAGCTCAATGAATATTGAGTAATAATTCATTGAAAATATTTTAAAGTAGTCTTCTTTCCAGAGCCGCATTAATAACTTCTATATCAGGCGAAAAAAAGGTACTTTTGTTCATAGAGAAAATTATTTGGACAAAAATAGCATAAATACCGATACAATACTTGTAGCAATGAGCGGCGGCGTGGATTCTGCGGTAGCCGCTGCATTATTAAAGGATGAAGGCTATAACCTCATAGGAGTAACTATGAAGACATGGGGATACGACGATATCCCCGAAAAGGATTCCGGCTGCTGCTCGCTTGAGACAATTTACAGCGCAAGAAACGTCGCAAACTCACTTGGTTTCAACCATTACACAATTGATTTTACCGATAAGTTCAATGAAGTTGTTATATCCAATTTCATTGATGAGTATTTAAAAGGACGCACTCCAAATCCGTGCGTACTTTGCAACAAAACGATCAAGTGGGGCGCGCTATTGGAAAAGGCAGAATCGCTTGGAGCAAATAAGATCGCAACCGGACATTATGCTAAGTTAGAAGTAAATCCAGATAACGGAAGATACTTTATATCAGCAGCGGAAGATAAAACTAAGGACCAGTCTTATGCGCTATGGCAGGTTTCGCAATATGCATTGGGGAAAACATTATTCCCTCTTGGAAACTATACGAAGAAAAAGATTCGTGAAATTGCGAAGAGCTTGGACCTGAAGCCGGCTGATACGCCTGACTCGCAGGAAATATGTTTTGTACCAAACGATGATTACAGGCAGCTTATTAAGATACGGCTGCCGGAACTGAATAAGAAACTCGCAGGCGGAGATATTGTTTACCATGATAGAAATATTGGCAAACATGAAGGCTATATCAACTATACCATTGGTCAAAGACGCGGACTCAAGGTTGCGCTTGGAAAGCCTGTTTATGTCTCGCATATAGATGCTGATAATAATATTGTGTATGTTGATGATGAAGAAGGCTTATTGAACACAACATTTATCGTAAAAGATATTAACCTGATGAAATATGTGAATATTGCGGAGCCTACGAAAACCAAAGTGAAAATCAGGTACAAAGACAGGGGCTCAATGGCCTTGATTGAACAAATCGATAACAACCGGATTAAGGTTGCATTTGACGAACCTAGAAAAGCTATAACCCCCGGGCAATCGGCAGTTTTCTATGAAGACAATGATGTAATTGGCGGCGGAATAATAGACGAAATTATAAAATAAGTCATGAATGTATTTAGATCGTTAGAAAAGAAGGCTAAGAAAAACAGGAAGACAATTATTCTGCCGGAGTCAAATGACGAAAGAGTGATTGAAGCGGCGCGCACAATTCTCAAAAAGAAACTCGCGAAGATAATACTTATTAGTTCGGGGAATAAAATCAACATAAAGAATTCAAAGGGTGTTGCGGTTATTGATATCGGATTCAAAACACAGTTTGTTGAAGAGTATTCTCAGATAAGACAGAAGAAATCTCCCGGATTCACAAAGGATGAAGCATCAGCAGAATTAACCGACCCACTCACATTTGCATGCATGCTGCTTAAGAATAAATTTGCGGATGGGGTCGTTGCGGGAAGCGTCTACTCAACAGGCGAAGTATTCAGAAACGGGATAAGAATAATCGGACTTTCGAAAAACAATAAGACTGCATCATCTTTCTTTCTGTTCACATTCCCAAAAGGACACAGGTTAAATAAAAGGCCGCTTGCATACGCTGATTCCGGCGTTTTGCCTAATCCCAATGCTGAGCAGCTTTCTGATATCGCAATTCAAACAGCGCTAAATTTCGAAAAACTTACTGGGATAAAGCCCCGCGTTGCATTTCTTTCGTTTTCTACAAAAGGAAGCGCTAAAGATGAAACGCTTGTTAAAGTGATAGAAGCGTTTAACCTCACTAAGAAAAGAGCTCCCAAACTAATCTGCGACGGCGAAATACAGTTTGACGCGGCGTTTGTTCCGAATGTGGCCAAAAGAAAAAATCCCGGCGGTATTATACAGGGGGATGCAAATGTTTTTATTTTCCCCGACCTTAACTCAGGCAATATAGCGTATAAAATTACCGAAAGGATCGGCGGCGCCACGGCAACGGGGCCAATTGTTCAGGGGCTAGCAAAACCTGTTATGGATCTTTCGAGAGGCTGCAACCCAAAAGACATAGTAAATATGGTTACAATTGCCAGCTGTTCATAAAAAAAGCGAAGTACAAATATACTTCGCTTTTCCTCCTGCTTAAGTAAACCATTACAGTTTGATGGCCTACATATCAGTAAACTGATTCCCCTTATTTCTTCTTTCTGGTAAATCTTCTTACAAACACCATACCCAGCAAAAATACTATAGGCATTTCCAGCCCGAACAGTCCGCACTTCTTTCCTTCTTTCTTAACCGTTGCCGTCATATCGATATCATTTTTAAGATCGGCAAGCGTCTTTTCCCATTTTACGGTTTTATCTGTCTTGGTTCCGTTGGTGCTTAGCACTTCTCCGGGGAAAGTAAATTCATAAATCAGCTTAATGTCGCTGGCTCCCATATTCCCTGCCGCTGAGGTATCTTTCTTAAGCGTATATTTGAAATCCATTCCGTCTTTGCCTTCTTTCCATGAAGCGTCGACTTTTTCAAATCCTTTCGCCTTTGAGAGGTCGTTAAGATTCTTGAAAGTTATATCCATAGTAACATGTTTCGTAGAATTGTCAAGCTTATCCGCCACTTTTACGTTGCTGGCTTCTGAATTCGATGATGTGTAATTAGTTTTTGCTTTAGCTTCTTCGAAACTAAAATCGCCCAAATCTGTGCTGCTGGTCAGATTTGACATTTTGGTCCAGTATTCAAGCTGTATTGAGCCCGAACCGTCTTCTTTAATTGTTGTTTTTTGGTTAACGTTAACACACCCGGAAAGATAAATACCAAATGCCAAAACCAAAAGTGTGAAAGAAAAAATTTTGTAACTCGTAATTTTACCTATTTTCAATTTGCCCTCCGCGAAAATTTTAAGTTATACACAAATTTATCCGCTATTTAGCATTTTGTCAAAGAGATTTTCATAATATTGTGAGTTGCTGCGAAGGGTATTGATGTTTTGAAAAACACCAATTATATTGATTAATCGCAAAAAAACGTTAATTTGAGGTTTCATTATTTCCTTTTTGTGAGCCGCCTAATAAATTCCAATACAAAATGCAAAAAAGCGCTACTATTCAGCTTCTGAAAACATTCAGTGAAAATGAGCTTATGGATTTTGACAAGTTCATCCAGTCGCCATTTTTCAATTCCAGGAATTCAGTTACGAAATTTTATTTTCTCGTTAAGAAAGGCGCTCCGTGCTACGAAGGAGATGATATCAAAAAAGAAATTATCTTCATGAAGCTTTACCCGGGAAAACCATACAACGATGAAGTTATCAGAAGACTGCTTGCCGATCTCAAAAAAATAATTGACCAATACCTTGCATATACCCAGTTCAAAAGCGATAAATATTTAACTGCGAGGGCGCTGTTAACAGAGTATAAAAACAGGCGGCAGGCTAAGCTGTTCGAGCAGAAGCTGGAACGGACAAATCTAGAGCTTAACAAAACCGATAATTACGACAAGACTTATTTTGAAGCAAAAAGAGAGATCCATAACCTTATGCTCGGGTATATTTTCCACATGAACAAGCTGAACATTAAGAATTATGACTTTTCAAAACGCGGCGAATATATGATATACAGTTTCCTTATAGACGCGCTTAATTTAAAATTCGATACTCTGTTTGTATCGCGCGAAATGAACAGGGACGAAGAAATTTCCCTGCCGGATATTTTCTTCAACCATTTCGATATGGGCGCTATAACCGACTATCTGAAGAAAACCAATTCTCCATATTACGATACTTTTGCCTTGATCTATGCCGGCCTGCAGGCTTTTACAAATAATAACGACGATGATTTTTACTTTGAATATAAATCACTGATACACCGGCAATGGAATACTTTTACTAAAGGAGCAAAGTATATTTTGTATATAAACCTCAGCACTTTTTGTTCGTTTAAAATTGAAGACGGCAAGATAGATTTCAGAAAAGAGCTCTTCAGCCTTTACGAAAGAATGCTGAACGAGAATTTTTACATATTTGCCGAGAATGGATACTTTGATATCAACCTCTGGAGGCAGATCCTCTTAACGGCGGTTCTGCTGAAAAAATATGAATGGTCGTCTGATTTTATCCAGAGGCATAAGGGTTCGCTCTCGCCTGAAACCAGGAGCGATACTGTAAACTTGAGTTGCTCGAGGCTGGCGTTTGCGCAGGGCGATTATGAAAGAGCGCTTGAATATATATCTAATATTAATTCGGACTACAGCATATTTAAGACCGATGTAAGAAACCTTATGCTGCAAATTTATTATGAGATGAATTATACCGAACAGCTTTTGTCGCTTATGGATAGCTATAAACATTTCCTTTCAAGCAACCAGCATATATCGGGCTTTAAAAAGAATAAGTACTCCGGTTTCATTAATAATATAGGCTCTTTGCTGAAACTGAAAAGAAAAGCTGACACCGTCAGGATTAAAGCCTTTATAGAAACAGTTATGGCTACGCAGGCATCGTTCGGCGACTGGCTGATCCTAAAAGCGAACGAAATTAAAGCCGCTAAAACCTGAGGAGTAAGTCATATCCATACAACGAGTCATTTAATTAAGACTTTTTGAGAGTTATTTTCGATATATATAACGGCATAAAAACAAATGGAATATAAGGATTATTATAAGATACTCGGGGTCGATAAGAAAGCATCGCAGGATGAAATAAAAAAAGCTTTCAGAAAGCTCGCGGTTAAGCATCACCCTGATAAGAATGCGGGAGATAAAACGGCTGAGGCAAAATTCAAAGAGATCAATGAGGCAAACGAAGTTCTGAGCGATCCCGAAAAACGCAAAAAATATGACGCCCTGGGCGAGAACTGGAAAAATTACCAGCAGCAGGGAGGCAACGCGCAGGATTTCGACTGGTCGCGTTATGCTAATCCCGGCGCTGGCGGCGCAGGAGGACAGACATTTTACTCATCCTCTGATTTTGGAGAGATGTTCGGCGGCGGCGAAGGCGGCTTCTCTGATTTCTTCGATACGCTCTTCGGCGGTTCGATGGGCGGCGGGAGAAGGAAATCTTCGCGGACAATGCAGTTCAGGGGGCAGGATGCTCATGCAGAACTTCCTGTTACGCTCGATGAAGCATATCATGGCATCGAAAAAATATTCAGTATTAACGACCAATCGATAAAGCTTAAAATAAAACGCGGCATAGCTGACGGCCAAACGCTGCGGCTTGCCGGCAAAGGCTATCCGGGGCCAAATAACGGTCCCGGCGGCGACTTGCTCATAACTATCAGAGTTGATAAACACCCCCTGTTTAACAGAATTGATGATGACCTGTATTGTGATTTACCTGTTGACCTGTACACGGCGGTTCTGGGCGGCAAAGAAGAGCTTAAGACCTTCAAAGGAAAAATAAAGCTTGATATCCCCAAAGAAGCATCGAATGGAAAAACATTGCGCTTAAAGGGACTGGGCATGCCGGTTTACGGGAAAACAAACCAGTTTGGGGACCTGTATGTTAAAATAGATATTCAGACCCCGAAAAATCTTTCATCTCAGGAATTAAAACTTTTTAAAGAACTTGCAGGACTGAGAAAGCAATGACTAATGACTAATATCATCCCCACCATGAGTCTAATGCAGAGTAAACTCCGGCGGTATTCAAATAAATCTTTATTAATATCCCTTTCCATTTTCTCCCATCTATATTCGGAATAAGTTTGCCGTTCAGCATTCATCCTTTCCGATCATTATTTCCATTTCTCCTGTTATAAATGTCATTCCCGCGAAGGCGGGAATCCAGATAATCTTTATTTATTTCCAATTCAAGTTCTTCTCCGCCATATTCAAAATACAAATCTTTCCATTCAGGATTCATTTCTTCTATAATTCTAATTTTCCATTCTCTTTTCCATTTTTTCAGTTGTTTCTCCCTTTTGATCGCCTCAAAAACATTATCCGTTTCCTCAAAGTAAACAAGCTTATTAACATTATATTTTTTCAGAGAACCCTCCATGAATTTTATGTTTGTGTTCATGCACTCTGGCTAGTAAATCATTAGTTACTCCGATGTATAACTTTCCGTTGTATCCGCTTGCTAATATGTAAACAAAATAAGAATTCATAGCAGATCGATTATTATCATACAGAATTTCTCTATTACAAATATTTTGTTAGATTCCCGCATTCGCGGGAATGACATGATAAGGTTGCAGTTGTTGGTGTTATCTCCAACAACAAATTATTAGACCATTATTCTGATACATTCTACTCAACTTATAATATATAAAACAGCCCGGCTCTAATCAACTTATAATATATAAAACAGCCCTGCTCTAAGCGGGAAGTAATTGTGATTTCCCCCAAGAAAAATTCCGTTTGTTATGAAATTATATTCCATTTCAGCGCGGATGCCGAAATGTTGTGTTATCCTGTATCCCGCTGAGCCGCCAACGCTTAATACAGCGTTTACAATTGATGTTGGCTCATAATAGTTTGATGAATGCGTCCACGAAGAATCGGGGAACATTTTATAGGAATAATTAATAGTAACCGCCTGCTGATTCGAGAAATGAACGCCAATTCCCAGCGAAAGAAACAGAATAATTCTCTCTTTTAGGGTCAAATCTGCCCAACAAAAAATTTCCTTTTACCGAGTATAAAGAAACGTCGCCCCCGATAACAGTTTCTCTTGAGTTTTCGGTGTTGTACTTTTCAATTTCAAAGTTATCAGATTTCACATGAGTATAACCGGCGTCCAATTTAAGGCCTTTTGAAGCCGAAAAGAACCACATCATGCTAAGATTCAAGTTCGGCGATGTAATGGCGCGAGATATCCCATCAAACGGGAAAAAGCCGCCGCTAAGAAGCGACACTCCCCCAATAACTGATGCCGAGAAATAATACTTATCAGGTATCGTATGTTTTGAAGAATTTAAGATGGACGATCCCGGAACAACCTTTTTAAAATTATTCTGAGTTCTGAATGGTAGGTTTACCGAATCCTGGGAAATAGCCACGCCGGACTCAAAGATAATAATCGCCGCGATCAGGATTGTTTTAATTTTATTATTCAAAATGTTTTTCCTCACATTCCTAAAACATATAAAACAACCCCGCTCTTAACGGAAAGTAATTACGTTTCCCGGTAAACATACTCTCTCCACTCCCTAGAAGCATGTTATATTCTGTTTCAACAATGGCGCCAAAGTTTTTAGAAAATCTGTATCCAGCTGTACCTCCAAGGCTTATCAGGGGATTTATCCAGAGTGTCCCAAAAATATATTCTGATCCAACTGTAATTGCAGAATCATTTGGAATGATTGTAATTTCATCGCGAGCGGCAAAATTGACTCCAAAACCAAGAGTCGCGTAGAATATAAATTTTTCTTCAGGCTTCATCCTTCCCATGATAAAGCTTCCTTTTATTGAAATTATAGAAACATCGCCTCCAACAATTGAACTATAAAAAGGCGCTACATTCGTACCGCTCAAATTATTGTCCGCCTTTACAAAAGTATAACCTGCATCGATCATTATTGCTTTTGAATCCGAGAAAAACATGACCGCAGAAAGATTCAGGTTCATGTATGCCTTACTTATGTTTTTTTCATAAAAGGGATTGTATTCGAATGAAAGAAATGAAGCGCCGCCGGTCAGGGAAACTGAGAATGTGTATTTCTCAGGCGCCAAATTGGCAGTGAAGTATTTTACATTGCTTGCAGGAATTAGATCAATCGATTTATTTGCCTGCTCAATCTTAATGTAATTAGAATCTGTCTTAACAAATCTTCCGGTTATTTCGGAGCCGTCAATAAGAACGATCTTGTAATTCTTCCCGGTTTCAAGTCTGGTAAGATCCGTCTGCCGCTGCGATATGGCCATGCCTGATTGCATAAGAAGAAGGACAACAATAAGATATAATTTAATTTGCTTTTCCATTATGTTACCAGCTAACTTTTTTGAGTTTTGTTTGTTGTTTTGTTTTATTTGTTAATTACCATTTGGTGATTGTTGAGATTCGGCTGAACCGAATCGAAATCCCGTTTGCGGGGCTAATTGTTAATTGCTTTTGTGTTCATGCATTATATATTTCAACCTCTTTGCTTTAACCAGGGCATTGATGTTTCCAAAATTATAGATCTCATCGTTGGTAGCAAATTCTGTAATAAGTCCTGTTATTAACCCTGTGGGAATGCCTAGTACAAAGCCTATAACAAACCCGAATCCCCCTACATTCCAACCCTCCGAATTGTGCGTGCTCGCCAATCCAATAATGCCCCATACGACAGTTGATGCCAGAATGCCGTATAACATACCCTTGGCAAATCCGTGACGTATAAATTTAACACTGCTGATATTTGAAATCGGAAAAGTTTTATCGACTTGACTCTTTGTGATAGTAAACGAGCTATCGCCGGCATCAATGATCTTCACATCTTTCATGAGGATTGAATTTTCCAGGTCAATATTGCATTCATCAGTAGTATCTTTAAACGAACTAAAATTTCTCAAAGATTGTCCATTGGAAGGCGTGTATTTATCCTGCAAGTGAAATTCGTTTAATCTTTGTGAGATGCTCAGATTGCCCGTTAACATCAGCGAACAGAACAGAGGAATTATAAGTAGTTTCATATCGCCCTCCTCTAAAAGATGTAAAAAATGCCTGCGCGCAGCGGGAAATAATTACGCCCTCCCCAAAAGATGAAGATGCTTTCAGCCGTAACCATATCATATTCCATTTCAATACTCGCGCCGAACCGTTTTGAGAACCTGTATCCGACCGAACCGCCTAAGCTTATCAGCGCGTTCACTTCCGAAACCGGCTGGTAAGTATTTGTCAGCAGAGTATAACTGGTGTCAGGGTAGTTCCTGGAGTAATATGACTCCGTTCTGGAATCCTGGTTTGTAAAGTGCATGCCGAAGCCAAGCGAGAAGTAAAACATAAACCGTTCTGATGGGTTAAATCTTCCAAAAAGAATATTCCCTTTGAATGAGAGCATCGATACGCTTCCCCCTGTATAATAGCTGTCGTAATAAGGGCTGTTCGATGCAGAATAATAGGTCCAGTCTCTTGATTTAACGTACGTATAGCCAACGTCAAATTTCAAACCCTTAGTTTCGGACAAAAACAAAATTGATGATGCGTTTAAATTTAATCCTGATTTTCCTTTCGAGTCGCCGTAATAGGGATAAAAATCGTTCGTGAGAAAACTTATACCTCCCATAAGCGATACAGAAAATGAATATTTATCTTTCTGCAAATCCGAAGTGTAATACAAAATATTACTTTTAGGGACTATTATTGTTGATTTGTTTTCGGTCTCGACCCGCACTTCAACAGAATCAGATGCAACTATCCTGCCTTTGATCTCAGTGTCATCAAAGAGAACAATTTTGTAGTTCTTTCCAATAATAATTTTTGAAATATCGGATTCGTTTTGAGATAAAACCAGGGCACACTGAAGAAAAAGAAAAGCGAAAATAATAAAAGGATTAAATCGTGTCTTCATAACATTAACAGCAATAATTTAAATAAAAAGACTCTGTAAAATGGTGTAAATGAAAGGATTAATCAATGCAATATTTAATGCAATTCCCGGACAAAATGGCAAAAACTTTACAACTTATCTAAAATCCTGCAAGTCCCTTCATAGCAAGATACACGAACATAAAGTATTCTTACCTGCGTATGCCGCGCCATAGAAGCCTCCAGCAATAAAAATTAAAGCGGCGAAATTTCCGTAGAAGTTTAATCTTCCCATGGAATTACCCAGCAGTCGCCTGTATCAAGTTCTTTAGCTCCCGCCATTTTGGCATAAAGGAAAAGCTGCATTTTATAACCTGTAAGCCATTTCAAAGTAGTCTCAAGAATCGCCTGCCCGAGTTTCATTTCTTCACCTAACAGGTTTGTAACATCCTTCGCCAACAGGTCATCATCTGAAACATCTTTCAACAAAGTTTTTATTGTTTCAAGCTGCTTATCCATGAGTCTGAGAAAATCTTCCGGTTTGATTTCCCCCATGTTCCCGAAATATTTCTTATAGATATTCTTCCTCTCTTGGGGGTCCTTGCAAATTGATGCCTCGGCAGCAGAGCTTCCCCATGCTGTAAGAGTTTGCAGCAACTCAAAAGTACTTCTCATCCCCTCCTGCGGCCTGTAGTTAAGGCCGCCCTCAGGCAGTTTTGTATAAAGCCTTTTGCATATACTTATTTCTTTTTCAACCGCATCTAAGATCTGTTGTTTGTGGGACATTAGTTTTGAATCCTTTCCCGCATGCAGAGGGCGCAGGCTGCGAATGATTATTTATATTTTAATAACACTCTGTAAACAAAATATAAAGCGTTGATATTCATCACGGCAAGAAGAATAACGCAAATTCTCGGCAGGGCGTTAAAATCATAGACTCCAAGAAAAATTGAGAATATAACCGCTGCAACCGAGTAAACCAATAGAATCGTCCTGTCTTTGTCAGCAAGATAATTAGTGGAAATGTAATTCCGCACTAACCCCCCGTTTTTCAGACTGAAATCAACGCTGAATTCCGCCAGATGATTCTGTACCAGCGATTTCGTTTTTATCATATCGCCGGGGTTAAGCTTAAGCGGTCTCAATGAAATACTGTTTCCGTGATTAATAAATTCAGGTTGCAAACTATACGGTTTGGTTGCAAGCAAGTCAATTTCCATCACATCCGATTTTACATCAAAATTTATTGTGAAATCCCTGTCAAAGTCCTCCTGTTTGATCGCCACATTACCTGTGTTCATAAACTCCAGCGTCACAAGGAGGATATTTTCGCTTTCAGCGCCGTTCCATAACAGCTCGAGTTTTCCGGGAAGCTCAGAGCTTGGGCTTATAAGCTGTGTGGATGAAATATTATAAGATAATTCTTTCCTGCCCCGCTTATAGAAATACCTCCCCCAAAGCGCAAGCAATAATACAAGAACACAGAGCGTGATCCAGTCAAAATTAGCAAGATTATTGTGCATGTGATTTTTATCTCGGCGTCAAATTTCCTTTGCTTCCCTGCCTGTTGAAATAAAAGTAAAACGGGATGCCAATCACAACAAGCAGCAAACCAAACACAGCGTTCCTTATATTCTCTTTAAAGCTGAACACAACAAAAAACGCCGCGCATAAAATAAATATTATCGGCAGAACCGGGTAACCAATTACCTTATATGGCCTTTCATCATTCGGCATTTTTTTCCTGAGCACAAAAACGCCAAACGCGCCGAGTCCGTAAAATATCCATGAAACAAATATCAGCATATCCGTTATCTGGTCAAATGTGCCGGTCATTGCAATAAGCGATGCCCAAATCCCCTGCACTAGTATAGATACTCCCGGCGTTCTGTGTTTATGATGGACGTCTTCAAGTTTTTTAAAGAAAAGGCCGTCTTTAGCCATCGCATAATATACTCTTGCCGATGCAAGTATAGTTCCGTTAGTTGTGCCGAATGTGGATACCATAACGGCAACAGCCACAAACGCTCCGCCCCAGTTCCCAACAACCGCCTGCATAACATCTGATGCAAGCAAAGTCGATTTTGACATTTGCTCTACGGGCAGAATGTACAGGTAAGCAAGATTTATCAGAGTATAAACTACTATTACAAATCCAACGCCAATAAAAAGCGCGCGCGGGATGTTCCTTTGGGGCTCTTTTATTTCGGCGCCAAGATACGTGATGTTGTTCCACCCGTCATAGGCCCAGAATGCGCCGCTTAGGGCAAGTATAATTGCCCCTAGCAATGTGCCTGACGGATATTGAAACGTCGTGCTTATGAACGGCGTAAAATTTGATGTATGCCCCGCGCCGAATACCAATGCAGCTACAATTATTATTCCAATTGCAGCAGATTTCAAAGTCGTGAAGACATTATTGACCATTCCGCCAAAAACAACGCCAAAGTAATTTACGACTGAAAGAAACATAATGAGAACAATCGTCATCATCTTGAGTCCGATATCTTTTAATGGATAAAGATCGAGGACGTTCACTCCTGCAATTGGTATTGAAAAGCCCCAGGCCTCCCATGCCGGCGATAAATGCGGCGCCGGGAAAAAATATTCCAGGTACCCGGAAAAGATGTAAGCGATTGCAGCTATAGAACCCGTCTGAATAACAGAAAATGTCGACCAACCGTAAATAAAAGCTGTGAACTTGCCGTACATTTCACGGAAGTAAACGTATTGGCCGCCCGCTCTTGGGATAAGTCCGGTAACTTCAGCGTTAATAAGAGCTCCTACAAGACTTATTAATCCGGCGCCAACCCATATAGCGATCAATATCCCCGGCGCGCCAAGCTCGCCTGACATAGGCGCTGATTTCTTGAAAATACCGGAGCCTATCATGGAACCAATTACAATTGTGATAGCGGTAAATAAACCAAGGCGCTGCAACAAAGAGTGTTTATTTTCCATAAAATTCCAATTTTAAATTCGCCTAAAATAGCAAGGTTATTTCGAAATAACAACTTATATGCTTTTTGGAAGATGAGAATAGTCTCCCCTTTACAGAGGGGGAGATGCGCGCCAATAATGCACAGAGGGTTCTGAACGCTGAGTAACTAAACTGTAGGGGCGGACCCATGTGTCCGCCCTTTTCTATGGAGAGAAAAAATAGATTCCCGCCGGAGTTTACTTCGCAGTTGCTCGCCCGCCTGTGGAGGAATGCGGGGCGGAAACAATACTCTCAAAAACTTTGTTCTTTTCTAAATTGCAAATTTGAAACTCAATGCTTATGTTTAATGCTGTATTTAAAAAGAATATATGGAAAGATGTTAAAGAAATTCAATATTCTATCCGCTTTATTGGTTATAGCTGTTACACAATGCTGTTTTGCGCAGGTAAGTACTCAGTGGGTTGCAAGATACAATGGAGCATCCAGCACATTGAATGAGGCGACATGCATGGCAATTGATAATCATGGCAATACATATGTAGGCGGATACAGCTTTTCGGAAATTAACAAAGAAAACTATGTAACTATTAAGTACGATGCCGATGGTAAAGAGCTTTGGGTGGAAGTGTATGACGGTACAGGCGGAGGCAGAGACGTTATAACCGCGGTCGCAGTGGATGAAGCAGGCAACGTTTATGTTACAGGCTACAGCGATGGTAAAGGTACAGGCTCAGATTACCTCACGATAAAATATGACCCAAACGGTAAAGAGCTCTGGGCGGCGCGTTATAACGGCGAAGACAACAAAAATGACGGAGCCGCGGCCCTTGCTGTGGATAAAGACGGGAGTGTTTATGTTACAGGCTACAGTGAATTAAAAAAGAGCAGCGCAGATATTGTTACTATTAAATATAATCAGAACGGTGAAGTAATGTGGTTTTCACGGTTTGATAACCCTAATAACACAGTGGACTATGCAACGTGCCTTGCGCTGGATAATTCAGGATTTGTTTATGTGGGCGGATACAGCAATACATCCGGCCAGGAAATGGAATACACGATATTAAAATATGCTGTATCCGGCTCATTGATTTGGACAAAGTTCTATCACGCAGACGGAAGCGATTATAACCAGGTTACGTCTGTTGCGCCTGATGCGCTTGGAAATTTGTATGTAACGGGCGCAAGCCATAACAACGATACAAAAGAAGATATTGCAACTCTTAAGCTTGATGAAAATGGAAAGCTTCTGTGGAAAGCAACTTATAATGGCCCGTCAAACAACACTGATGTGCCTTCCGCAATGATTGTTGATAAAGAAGGAAACGCTTTTGTTACCGGCAGCAGCAAAGGAAGCGGAACTGATTTTGATTATATCACACTCAAATACAATTCTGAAGGCAAAGAAGTTTGGAATGCAAGATACAACGACCAGTCGAACGGCGCCGATCTGGCTTCGTGTATAGCAATGGATTCGCTTGGCAGCATATACGTTTCAGGCTCAACATGGAACGGGACCGATGAAGACTACGCGACAATCAAATACAATCCGCTTGGAGCTGAATTGTGGGTGGCAAAATACAACGGCCCCGGCAATTCTATCGATAGGGCCACAGCTATCTCCGTGGGCTCTGGTGGCGACCTCTTTGTAACCGGCTTCGGCGTTGGCGCTTCAGGAGTTAACGAATTTGCTACAATTAAGTATACCCAAACGCCTTCGGAAAGTTCGCCGGGACTTGTTTCGCCGTCATCAGGCTCTACAGTAACAGATCCTTCACCTGTATTGCAGTGGAATATATTGAAAAATGCAGATATGTACAGACTGCAGGTCTCAACCGACCAGAGTTTCTATCAGACTTTTATCGATATCAGGCTTGACCTTGCTAGCGCTAAATATAAGATCCCTTCCTCAAAACTGACAAGCAATACTATATATTTCTGGAGAGTAGGGGCGCTAAATGCAGCGGGCTCAGGGCCATGGTCGCCGATCTGGACATTCTCAATCAAATGAACATTACTTTCCGGGTTTTCTGTAGTCGTTTCTTTTGAAATAAGAAACATTCAAGATGCGGATTTGTTGAAAAGCAGCCGTGAAACACCTCTTTTTTGTTTTCATTTGGAACTTTTTGTGAAACAATTTATATAATAAATATTTGTATATTGCACTTTAGTTAGTTAATTTTACGAAATTGAATTTATAATAATAAATAAGATAAAGGAATAATTAAAATGGGAATTGCGTTAGAAATAATCCAGTTTTTTGACGAATCAGGCAGGGAGCTAGTTCATCGCGAGCCTCAGGCCGGTTCCACCGATATTAAAATGGGAGCTCAGCTTATTGTTCAGGATACGCAGGCTGCAGTTTTTTACAGGGACGGCAAAGCGCTCGACGTATTTAGCTCAGGAAGGCATACATTAACCACGGAAAATATTCCGGTGTTAACTAAATTGCTGTCGCTGCCTTTCGGGTTTAATTCGCCGTTCCAGGCCGAAGTGTATTTCGTATCGATGAAAAAATTCATCGATTTGAAGTGGGGAACCAAGTCGCCTATTAATTTCAGGGATAGCGAACTGCAATATGTTCAGCTGCGCGCTTCGGGTAAATTCTCAATGAGAATTAAAGACCCTCAAATGTTTATTAACGAAATAGTCGGCACGCAGGGAAAATATACAACCGCTGATATTGAAGATTATCTGAGAGATTCAATTGTATCCAAATTAAACGGCGTGCTTGGCAAGAACCTGAAAACCGTATTTGAGCTTGGGCAGGCCTATGCAAATATTGAAACAGGCGTTAAGGCTGAAGCCGAAGACTTCTTCAATTCGATGGGTATTGAGCTCACCGATATCATCCTGGCAGGCATCGTACCGCCGGATGAAGTTCAGGAGAAGATCAACGAAAGAAGCTCGATGGCTGCAGTCGGTAATCTTGACGCATACATGAAATTCAAAACCGCGCAGGCAATGGAAAAAGCGGCCGAGAACCAGGGCGGAGGCGGAAGCGCCGGAATTGGCGTTGGGCTCGGAGCCGGTATGACAATGGCCAACATGATGATGGGTTCTATGCAGCAGAACCAAAATCAGAACCAGCAGAACCAGAACCAAAATCAGCAGGGCGGCGGCCAGCAGCAATCGCAGGAAGACGTGCTTGCTACGATTGAGAAACTTGCTAAGCTGAAAGACGCAGGCGCGCTTACACAGGAAGAATTCGACGCTAAAAAGAAAGACTTACTTTCAAAGCTGTAAATCAAATTCGGACTCTCCGGCGGATTTGAATCCGGAGAGTCCAATACTTCTCATTACAATATAATTCTATGCAAATTAAATGCACCCAATGCGGCGCTGATGTAACAGTCCAGCAGGATGAGACTTTTATTAATTGTCCGTACTGCGGCTCTGCGCTGTATTTAGATAAGAAGAAAGTTGTATTCCATTACGTTATCAATTCAAACTTCAAGCCTAATGAGGCTGAAGGGAATCTGAAAAGATGGATGGCGGGCAATCACACTGTGAAAGACCTTGACCAGAAAGCTGTAATGGGGAAATCAAATTTCTATTATTTTCCTGTTTGGTATTTCAAGGTCAAAGATGCTTCGGGAGACAAGATATACATTCAGCCGGCGGCCAGCACGTCTGTTTCAGAGATAAAAAAGCTGTCGATTCCTGCAGGAGCGCTTAAGTTTTACGAGAAAGACCAGTACAATGACGACCAAATGGTAGCGCCGGATGTTTTGCTGGATTCAGCAAGGTCATGGCTGCAGACTACAGGCGTTGATATTAATAATATCGCTGAAGCCGCGCTGGTGCATATTCCGTTTTACCAGTTTTACTACACATATAATAACGCCACGTTTACAGCGGTTGTTGAAGCGTCATCAGGGCAGGTTTATGCAAACATTTATCCCGCCAAGAGCGAGGCCCCGTTCAAGATAGTGTTCGGCGTCAGTATTGCCGCATTTGTTTTGATGACGATTATATGTTATGTGATCGGATTTGTGCTAAGTCATGGTCGGGAAGGCTTTGTTAACGCGGAAGTATTTAAAATATTTGCATATGCGCTTGTCTCTGTTCCATTGGTTGCAATGGCGTATATTATAGCGAAAAAAGTATAATTTGATTCATCAAATTAGTAAGATTCATCAGATTCAATAATTTAAAATTGTAGCCCCCAATATTGTCTCCCTCTAACAGGGGGGGACGCGCACCAATGGTGCGCAGATGGGGTAAACATCAGATCAAGTTCATTAGATTAAAACAATTTACTACTAACTATTAACAGAACATAATTTGGCTGAAAAAGTTTTAAAAGGAGTTACTTGTCCCGCATGCAGCGGCGAACTGGATTTAACGGAAGGCATGAAGTCGTTCAACTGCAAGTACTGCGGAACTCTGTTATTGGCAAAAGGAATAGACGGCGTGCTGAAATTTTATGTACCCAATACGCTTCAGCGCAACATCGCCATACAAAAAGCCTTCAACTGGCTGGGCCATGGACTTTCGAAAGCAAAAGGATTGAAGAACCAGTCAAAAGTAGACGATGCTTTCCTCACTTACATTCCCTATTGGCGCGTAAGGGCGGACGTCATCGGGTGGGTATTCGGTAAGGAACGCAGAACCGAAACCACAAACGGCAGCACACGCACGTATTATGTGGATGTTGAGAAGAAAATATTAAAAACATATGACCGCACCTATGCCGCTTGCGACGTAGCTGAGCTTGGCGTAAAAAGAGTTAATCTGGCGGGCGATGAAATGCGCCCGGTGAATTTTGAAGAGTTGCAAACGCAGGGAATGCTGTTCAATATTGTTTCTTCGGAAAAGGACGTGACTGAATTAGCGGAAACCCAGTTTGTTAACGAAGCCGTTAACTCGGTTTCGCTTGACCAGATAACATTTCAGCATAATGACCTTGTAAGGCCGGCTGTAAATATAGTTTATTACCCGCTGTGGGTTGTAAGATACGTTTTCAAAAACCGCACGTACCAGGTTGTAGTTGACGGTCAGGACGGAAGTATCTGCTACGGAAAGGCTCCCGGCAACGATCTGTACAGGGGCATAACGGGAATTTTCGGAACTGCTGTTGGGATGTATCTTATCACATTTTTCGGCGCGTTTGGAATAATAGACGGCAGCTCAAGCGCCAAAGCCGCAATCATTCTGTATATAATTTGCATAGCCTTAGGCGTGGTCGCTATCCGCTGGGCATGGAAAAAATTCAGGTATGGAGGTGAAATTGAAGAAGGCACAGGCATTGTAGCCGATGCAGGCCCGCAGAAAAAAAGTATTCTTAAACAGGCGACATCCGGAACTATAGGCAGAAGCGCATTCGGCGTAGGCGACGTTGCGGATATTGCATCAAGCTTATTTGATTAAAATATGGATGATTTTAAATTAGTCGCCGTTAAATGCAAAAGCTGCGATAGCGGCCTTACAACTGAAGTTAATGATAACGTCGTATACTGCGCAAGCTGCGGGAACGGCTGGGAAATAGTTGACGGCGGACTTGTGCCGATCGATATTAACTTTGCCAAGCCGCTTATCCAGGGAACCGGCGAATTGATCTACAAACCTTTCTGGCTTGTGGATACATACCTTAAAATAATTTCCCGCGACGCATCAGGCGGATGGACCACTACCCTGTTCGGCGGCGGCTCATCTAACCAAACTGAAGGAAATGTCCTATTCTATGTGCCAGCTTTCTGGATGACCATTGAGTCGGTTAAGAACCTTGGCGGCACTTTTACTACAAAAAACCCGGTTGCGTCTCCGCAAAAATATAACGTTAAAATGACAGGTTTCAATTTTAATAAAGAAGATGCAAAAAAAATCGCCGAGTTTATTTTCCTTTCCATCGAAGCCGAGAAATCAGATACAATGCGCAACATTGATTACGATATGGATGTTAAATCGATCCGCGTTTTGGGAATCCCCTTCTACAAACAGGCAAACGGAAAATTAAAAGATGCTGTGCTGGGGATTGAAGTGGTTTGATTTACCTAGAAGACTTCGAATAGGGCTTCAGTTTTAACAGTCACAGAGAGCTTCTTCTAGATTCCCGCTCTACGAGTCTTCGACTAGTTGAGTCGTAGACCTTCGCGGGAATGACGAGCCGGGGGCGCAAATATGCGTCCCTCTTTATTTTACGGTCTTTTGTCATTCCCGCGAAAGCGGGAATCTAACTAATGGCATTCTTAGATTGAGAACGTGTATGATAGTTGCTAATTATAAGAGAACGTAAAAAATGCATTTAGAGACACCAATACGCGTCCCTCTTTATTTTGCGGATAATTATATTTACTGATAATTATCTGCCAATTAATGCCGGCTGACCACAAAACATACAATCAAATCGCAGGGCAAAATCTTGGGCGCATCGAGGCCTTAAGCGACGGCGTTTTTGCAATAGCTATGACTTTACTTGTGCTCGATCTCAGGGTTCCCGTAAGCGCGGCAATAAAAACAGAAGCCGATCTTTACGGCGCATTTTGCGCGCTAACCCCGAACCTGCTCAGTTATTTCCTCAGCTTCATGACCCTCGGAATCTTTTGGACAGGAATATCGACTCAATTCGGTTACATAAAACAAAGCGACCGGCATCAAAACTGGCTGACTTTGTTCTTTTTATTATTTGTATCGCTTGCCCCCTTTACTACGGCATTTTTAAGCCAGCATATACTTTTTAAATTTGCCGTCGGGTTATACTGGCTCAATATCTTCCTGCTTGGATTATTCATTTTCCTTCACTGGGCATACGCGCTTAAGCATGGACATTTATCAATTGAAGGCGACGAGCTGAACTCAGTTAATAAGGCTTTGAAAGGCAGAGTTGTATATGCTCAATTGCTTTATGCAGGGGGAGCCGCGCTATGCTTTATCAGCACATACCTAAGCGTGGCCGTAATAATAGCCATCCAGCTCAACTATGCCCTGGCGATACAGTACAGAAAGCGCAAAATCTGATGTAAAGGCATATGAAAACTTGTGGTTTGATTGGCGGTGCAGCAAGGCTCTGGACAGTCGAATATTACAGCCGTCCTATGACAGACTAATTAAACTTTATTTCAGGATATTCGAATTTTATGCCAAGCTCCTTCATGAACTGCAGCACAGCTACTATCTGAAGCTTCACACGGTCCTCGATATTAAATCCCCGCCATGTTTCGATTGTATAGGAATCTATATGTAGTTTGGTGACGAAGTTATCTAAGGAACTGTAGTCGTGGTATTCATAGTAATGCGGATGGAACTTAAACTCATCAACCGGGATCTTTGCGTCCATATCATCGACGCAGTTTGTCATGAATTTAGGAAAGGGCTGAAGAAAAGTTATAACTATTTGCCCGTAGGCCTTTTCAGCGTCGTTAGATGCGTCGCCGTTATATTTTGTACGCGCCTCATGGAGATTTATTATCAGGTCAGGCTTAACAGAATCCACAAGCCACATAAACTCATAAGCCAATCGGAACTCGTAAACATCGGATTGAAGATTGCCGGGAAAGGCGTGATTGAAATCAATATTTATCTCTCTTACATTCTGGTCGCATGCCTGTTTGTTAACTCTGGGAATTATTATCAGCGTGCCTGCAAGGATATTAATATTATGCAGAATGGAATCGCAGCACATAAACGCCGCAATTTCGTCGCCGTGAATGCCGCCATCAAGTATCATTGTGGGACCGGATTTCCTGCCCACAAGAGAATAATACGGCGTTTCATAAACGTCATTTTCTCCCAGCACATCCTGTTTAAGCGTGTGATATGACCGCTCCTCGGATGACCCGGAGTCGCTCTCTATACGCGCCTGAGCCGCGGCGGTAAGGAGCAAAGATAATATTATGGCAAATATCGCCCTTCTCATTAACTGCAAATATACAATAAATTAATTACTAATTACAAATGATTAATTACTAAAAAAAATCAAATCGAACTATCAAATATCTATTGTTATTTGGTTATAGGGTTTTTCGTAATTAGTAATTACTAATTGGTATTAATACCCAATCGCCATTCCATATCCCCGGCGGTCGGAGTGGCCGTAGAATGTGTGATTGTTCCAATCGATTAGAATCCCCTCAACCCTGCCGAACTCAGAGACCTCCTTTATTTCGTGTCCCTTTTCCTTCAGCTTAGCCTGAACTTCATCATCAAACGCGCCTTTTTCAATTTGAATATATTCAGGCTGCCACTGGTGATGATATCTTGGCGCATCTATAGCGTCATTAAGAGACATCTTAAAATCAATCACGTTCAGGATGGTTTCCAGCACGGTAGTAATTATTTTTCCTCCGCCCGGCGAACCAACAACCATGAATGGCTTGCCTTCTCTTAGTATTATCGTCGGCGTCATCGAGCTCAGCATTCTTTTATTGGGCTGAACCGAGTTTGCATCGCTTCCGAGCAATCCAAACATATTCGGGGCTCCCGGCTTTGATGCAAAATCATCCATTTCATCGTTCAAAAAGAAACCGGCGCCATCCACAACTACAAAAGAACCGTAAAGATTGTTGAGCGTAGTCGTAACGCTAACCATGTTCCCTTCTTTATCTATTACAGAGTATTGAGTGGTTTCCTTACTCTCTTTGTCTTCAGAAATTTTACCCGGCTTTATATCCGCCCCCGGCGTGGCATTATCCTGAATTTCCTTAACTCTTTGGACAGCATATTTTTTGCTTATCAGCGTTTCTATCGGAACCTTATAGAAGTCAGGATCGCCAAGGTACTCGCTTCTGTCTGCAAAAACTCTTTTCATCGACTCAACCACCTTATGTATATAATCGGAATACTCCTTTATTCCGTAGTAGACGGAACTTCTGTCAGGAACGGGAAAATTCTCTATCATATTAAGCAGGCATATCAGCGCGACTCCGCCGCTGCTTGGGGGCCCCATCGAATAAACATCGAAGCCTTTGTAACTGGCGCTGAGCGCCGGACGCTCGACAGGCTGATAATTTGCAAGATCCTCCTGTGTGATCAACCCGCCGTTATCTTTAACTTCCTTTTCTATCAATCCTGCGGTTATACCGCCATAAAACCCTTCCCTGCCGTGTATCTTAATAAGCTTCAGGGTATTTGCAAGATCATTCTGGAAAAATACTTCGCCTTCTGCGTATTTCAATCCGTTTTTTGTGAAGATCTTCCTGGTCGAATTATATTTCCTGAAATTTTCGTAATTGGCGTTAAGCGATTCCGCAAGCTTTGGCTCGATTTCAAATCCATAATCGGCAAGATTTATTGCCGGATCCAAAACTGAATCTCTCGGCAGCGTGCCGTATTTCTCCAGGGCATAAAGCAAACCTGCAACGGAGCCTGGTACTCCGCATGATAAATACCCTTCCTGGCTTCTTTCAGGAACAAAATTCCCCTTATCATCAAGGAACATATCTCTTGTAGAGGCCGAGGGCGCTTTTTCCCTGTAATCAATTGTAGTCACTTTTCCGTCTTTGGTCCTTATTACCATGAAGCCTCCGCCGCCAATATTTCCCGCCTGCGGAAATGTAACTGCAAGCGTAAAACCCATTGCAACAGCAGCGTCGACAGCATTTCCGCCTTTTTTGAGAATCTCTATACCCACCTGCGAAGCGTACTTGCTGGCTGACAACACCATGCCGTTTGTACCCGTTACATCTGAAGAATAATTGAAAGTTTTTTTCTGAAAAGCGCTTTTGACAGGGTTGTTAAAATAAGAGGCGTAGTAAAGAAAAACAAGGATCAGAGGAATTGAAAGCAAAAACCCGAGATTCTTTTTTATCATTTTTTTCCGATGGACTATGCTTTATCCGGAATCTAAAATATTTTCAGCTTTATTCCGTCTTTCTTTATTTGTTTAACTAGTTTATCTATGCTGATTATTGTCTTGTTAAGGTTCTCATATATATCGTCCTGCGTCATAAGCTTGCCCACGGTCGAATTTGTGTCTTTTGTGCTCGATACAACCGAATTCAGATTATCCGTAAGCGAGTCAAGTTTAATAGTAAGAGCTTTAATATCCTGCACGGTTTCTTTCAGTTCCGGCCTTGTTTCGTCAACTGTGGACCCAACGTTATCAACCACATGATTTAAGCTCAGAGTAAGGGAGCTGATGCTTTTTCTCGTATCGGCTATCATGACATCCAGGTTTTTCGAAGCCGCGTTAAAATTGCTTGCAGTACCGCGGATATTCGCCTTTAATCCTTCATCCCCTACAAGGCTGTTGATGTTATCGATTGCAGTATTCAGCTTCTCTGTAGTTTTGCCAAGGTCGCTTGTAATGATCTTTACCTGTTCGCCGATATCGTTCATAGTCCCAATCAGCGCGACAACATCATTGCTCTTTTCGCCCACAAGCGGTTTTGTAATATCCGCCATGTCAGCGCTTGTGCCGGGCCTAATATAAATTTGTTTCCCGCTCATGAGCTCTATCATTGTTACAGAAACCTTATAATCTTTTCTAAGTTTTATATCTTTAGCAAGATTGAAATCTACCCTCACGGAATCATTTTCGAGCGAGATTTTAGTTATCTTTCCTTTTGTGACGCCGTTCACGCTTACCGGGTCGCCTTCTTTAAGCCCGTTAACATCGGTAAAGTACACCGTTAAGTCTCTTGTCTCTAACCCTATTTTGATGTCCTTAAGAAAGACTATACCGTATAATACTATGAACACCGATACAACTACCGTTATTCCAACCTTGAAATTTCGTTTTGCATTAATTGTCATAAATGTCAGCAGAAGATAGTTATTATTTATGAAATTCCACAATCTTGAACTTCAGCTTGCCGGCCGGCACATTAAGCTCAATTTCTTCATCAACTTTCTTGCCAAGCAGCTGCTTGCCAAGCGGCGATGAGACCGATATTTTATCCTGGTCAAGGTCAGCCTCTTCCGGCGATACAAGCTTATATTCGAATTTCTCTTTTGTCTTCAGGTCAATCAGTTTTACATTATGAAGAATGTAGATTTTGTCGTTCGGCATATCATCAGCCGAGATTATCTTTACTCTTGAGAGCATCTCTTCAAGCTTCATAATTTTAAGCTCAAGGTGCTGCTGTTCTTCTTTGGCTGCGTCATATTCCGCGTTTTCGCTCAGGTCCCCGTGCGCCCGCGCTTCTGCGATCTTATCTGCAACTTCTTTTCTCTTGTGGCTTTTGAGGCCGTTCAGTTCTGTCTCAATTTCGTGCAGCCTGTCCCTGGTCAGATATACAAATCCTTTGGTTTCCATGATCAGCTCCCATGATGTTTTTTGATTAATAATAAATGTCCCATTTTATCGCGTTTGGTTTTCAGGTATTTTTCATTTATGGAGTTAAATGGTATTTCAATCGGGACGCGTTTAACAATTTCAAGGCCGTATCCCTTCAGTCCTACAACTTTCTTGGGATTATTCGTAAGCAGAATAATTTTTCTCACACCCAGGTTTCTGAGTATTTGCGCGCCAATACCGTAATCCCTCAAGTCAGCTTTGAAGCCGAGCATTTCATTCGCTTCTACCGTATCTTTGCCTTCATCCTGAAGCTTGTATGCTTTCAGCTTATTTGCAAGCCCGATGCCGCGTCCTTCCTGCCGCATATAAAGAACTACGCCGTTGCCTTCATGCTCGATAATGCGCATTGATTTTAAAAGCTGGTCCTGGCAATCGCATCGCAGCGAACCCAGCAGATCGCCTGTCAGGCATTCCGAATGCACCCTTACTACGATCGGTTTCTTTGGGTTAATCTCCCCTTTAACAAGCGCAAGGTGTTCTTTGCCGTCAAGTATATTCCTGTACATATGCAGCCTGAACTTACCGTGCTTTGTCGGAAGGTTCACATCTACGATCTTTTCAACAAGCTCTTCCCGTTCAAGGCGGTACTGGATGAGGTCCTTTATCGAAATTATTTTCAGCTTGTGTTTTTTGGCGGTCTCAAACAGCTCCGGCAGCTGCGCCATCTTTCCGTCTTTGCTTAATATCTCGCACAATACGCCCGCGGGATAGTGACCCGCAAGTCTTGCAAGGTCGACTGCCGCTTCCGTGTGCCCCGCTCTTCTGAGCACTCCGCCCTGAACTGATTTCAGCGGGAATATATGCCCCGGCCTTCCCAGGTCGGATGATTTTGTGTCTTTATCAATTAGCGCATGAATAGTCTTGTTCCTGTCATATGCTGAAATGCCCGTAGTGGTATCAAACCTGTAATCTACGCTTATTGTAAAAGCGGTTTCGTGCAAAGCCGTATTTACGTTGGTCATCATATCAAGGTCAAGCGCTTTGAGCCTATCTTCTTCCATAGGCACGCAGATCAGCCCGCCTGCATGATGAATAAGAAAATTTACAATCGCCGGGGTCGACTTCTGAGCCGAGAATACCAGGTCGCCCTCATTCTCGCGCTCTTCATCGTCAACAACTATTATGCATTTACCCTTCTTGATATCGGAAACAGCCGATTCAATCGAGTTAAATTTGAATTTACTTCTGTCAACTTTCATAAAATAAAACGTGGCGGCGCTTTATGCCGCCACTTGCAGGCTCCTTTCGCCTGTACAAATGGTTTTCACTGATTATTTCTTCTTCTGCAAATCTGTTACGCCCACAATTGTGCCAATTGCGGATTTATCCATCTTAACTTTTACATTATCGGCAATCTTAACCAGCACGGCATTATCTTCGAGTCCTTCAATTGTTCCGTGCATACCGCCTGAAGTTATGATCTTATCGCCTTTCTGAACTCCTTCAAGCAGTTTTGCTCTTTCTTTCTGGCGCTTCTGCTGGGGGCGAAGAATTAAAAAATAAAATACGGCAATAATTAATAAAAACGGCAGTAATGAACTGAGCAGGCTTGACATACCGTCAGATTGCTGCTGGAATAAAAATATTAAATGAATCACTTATATAACCTTCCTTTATTTATAACGGGCTCAATGGACCTCGTTATATTTTTGTAAAAATGTTTTCTTGAATTCCAAAAATCTGTTTTCTTGAATCGCCGATTTCGAATCTTCCATAAGTTTCGTGTAAAACCTGAGATTTTGTATCGTTGCAAGCTGCGCGGCTAAAATCTCATCGCTCATGAACAAGTGCCGTAAATACGAAACAGAGAAATTTTTTGCCGTGTAACTGTCTGAACTTTCATCGGGAGAATTAAAATTAAACTTATTTTCAAGATTTTTCAATCTCAATTTGCCATTTGATGTAAATATCGTCCCGTTTCTGGCGTTTCTTGTTGGCATCACACAATCAAACATGTCTACTCCGCGCTCAACGGCATTTAGCAGATCTTCCGGCGTACCGACTCCCATCAAATATCTGGGCTTGTCTGCCGGCATATGATCCACAGTATAATCAACAACGTCATACATTACCAGGTTCTCTTCGCCAACTGCGAGCCCCCCAATCGCATATCCGTCAAATCCGATTTCAGCCAATTCCTCCGCCGAGCGTTTGCGAAGGTCCTCGAAAGTCGAACCCTGGACTATTCCAAACTGGAACTGTTCAAAACCGTATTCATCTTTTGAGTTCATGAATTCCGCTCGTCCCCGTTTTGCCCATTCAGTAGTCAATCCAACCGATTCAGTTACTTTAGTATGTTCAGCCGGATTTTCAATACATTCATCAAGAGCCATCATAATATCTGAACCGATAACACGCTGAATTTGCACAACCTTTTCCGGCGTGAAAAAATGCGAGCTGCCGTCTAAATGCGATCTGAACTCAACGCCGTCCGGATTTACTTTTCTCAAAGCAGAGAGACTGAAAACCTGGAATCCGCCGCTATCGGTCAGTATCGGGCCCTGCCAACTCATGAACTTGTGCAAACCTCCGGCGGCTTTTAAAACTTCCTCGCCGGGACGCAAATATAAATGGTAAGTATTACCAAGAATCAGGTTTGCGCCGATTTCTGCAAGCTCCCGCTGCTCAATTGCCTTAACAGTTCCCTGAGTGCCAACGGGCATAAAAATAGGAGTTTGGAACGACCCATGACTTGTATGGATCTCACAAACTCTTGCTTTTGAACTCTTACACTGAGAAAGAACTTTAAAGAACATAATTAAATGCTCTTAATATTACAAAAATAGTCAATTTTGATACGATAATCAATTTATCTTTACTTCTTATATTTTTCTGAAATTATCAGCGCATTTGCGTAAATTCCGGCATTTTTAGACGGATATTTCTTTTTAAGACCGTTCAAATATTCAACAACCATATCATTATTAGCTCTTTTGTACAAACTGCGACACATTGTTAATATTACAGTATGTTGAATTGCGTAATTCATATTAAACCTGAGTTCCGAAATATCAGGGCTAAAGCCCAGGATATCTTTTATTCTCTAACCCCCATGCTAAAGCATGGGGTTATTAAATTATTATCCCTACTAAACACTCACCCAATGCTAAAGCATGGGGTTGGGCCAACTTCTATCTTTTTCCATCAAGCTCTTGTTCTGATTTTCTAACCCCGCCATTTATGGCGGGGGTTCCGGATTACATAAATTACGGGCTTTAGCCCTGTCTACCAAATCTTCTTGTTTAAGTCGCTTCTGTTCTCCCAAACAGCTTCATTTTCCTACTCAAAAAATACTTTATTAAAATTACTGCAATGATCACTCCCGAGGTATCAGCAACCCAGTCCCAAATATCGCATGAGCGCTTGGGTACAAACAATTGATGAAACTCATCCGACGCGCCGTATAACGAACCTATTATCAGAGTCCATGTAAACGGATTTGCAGTAAAAGTATTAACTTTTTCAATGTGTATCAAAGAAATATAACATAACATTGCAAGCAACCCATATATCCCCATGTGCAGAATTTTATCCGCATTAATAATATCAACCTGCGGATAAAAATCGCCGGGCATGCTTGATTCTGCAAATATTATCAGCAGCCACAGGATAAACGGCAAATGGAATTTAAAAAATTTCATAGAATCGATAAAGATAGTGTAATGTTCGAAATTTCATTAAATGAAATTCGAATCCTATTATTACCTCTCCCCCGGCGTTTCGCCTGCCTGCTGCAGGCAGGCGCCACCCCCTCTCCATGTGGAGAGGGGGCTGGGGGGTGAGGTATCAATGCAATTATAGCTTTTCGAAAATGTCCTGGTAATCAATTAAGGATTTCAGTTAACGCTTTAGGTATTAATTTTATTATATCCTGCGGCGAAGCTGTTTGTTTGTTTTTATTTTTATCGAAATACAGATCAGCGCACAAGCCATGCAGATAGTTTCCGCAGATCATAGCCGTTTTTACATCGCCCGTTTGAGCGAGCATAGAAGTTATTATGCCGGAAAGCACGTCGCCGGAGCCCGCAGTGGCCAGGCTTTGATTGCCGGTTGAATTTATATATATTATACCTGATTCAACGCAGCTTATTGTTGTTTCCGATTTCAATACAACATTAACTTTGAATTCTGAAGTAAACCTCCTTACTTGTTCAAACCTGCCGTAAATTAACTGCTCTGTATTTAAGCCTGAAAGCCTGCAGAACTCGCCGATATGCGGAGTCAGTATGACCTTATTATTGAACTTTCTTCGTTTCAAAATATCCGTGTCAGCCGCGATAAAATTCAGCGCGTCCGCGTCGATAACAATATCTTTATTGCAGTTTGTAATTACGTCAAAAACAAAATTCTTAGTGTCTTCGCTTGTAGAAATGCCGGGCCCGAGCAAAACTGCGTCAGCCCATTCCATACGCTTCTTAATTTTATCAAACGAATCGCCGCGAATACCGCCTTCTTCATTTTCGCCGAGTTCAACCTTCATTACTTCGAAAAGTTTCTTACCAAGATAAACCGCCGCTGACAAAGGTATTGCGGCCGCTACTCCGCCTGCTCCGCTCTTAACAGCAGAAAGTGAGCTCATAATTACAGCTCCTGAGAGTCCTTTCGAACCCCCTATAACAAGCGTTTTCCCGTTGGAATATTTATACGAAGTTTTCCTGCGTTTCGGGAACACAGCCTTTACATCGCTAAGCTCGACAATCCTCCTGTTATATGAGTCATATTTTTCGATAAGCTCATTCGTAATTCCTATGGGCGCTATATATACTTCTCCTGAGTTTTCCCGTCCTTCGTTGAACAACAGCTCCGTCTTGAGAGAGCCCATGGTAATTGTTATATCCGCTTTTACCATAGGATTCACCTGCTTTCCCGACATCATTCCGGACGGGATATCCAGGGACGCAACCCTGAGGTTTTTGACCCTGTTCTTTAGCTGATTCAGATACTGGATGACATCAGAGTATTTATCATTTAGCGTTCCGCTAATCCCTGTTCCCAGAACCGCATCAATTACAATTACATTCGACCTCTTATGCAGGGTCTTCGTCCTCTTGACAAAATCATCGAACGGCATTGCGAGCTTGAAATCAAAACCGCACTTAACCAAAGCGTCATAGTTTATGAGCGCGTCGCCTTTTAGGGATGTAGGCGAGTCTATCTGGACTATCTTAAATTCAAACCCATGGATCATAAGGTGACGGGCGAGAGTGTACCCGTCCCCTGCATTATTGCCTTTCCCGGTCAGGATATAAATTTCGTATTCGTCTAAATCTCCGTAAACGCCGCAGAGAATATCAAAAGAGTTCTTTCCCGCATTTTCCATAAGAACAATGGACGGGAAATTTTCCGCTGAGATAATTTTGCTTTCAATGTCTCTTATTTCGGTGAATGTGAAGACAGGTTTCATGGCAGAGTTGTTTTGTGACAGATGTTTTTGGTATACATTCCCGCGAAGGCGGGAATCCATTTACCATGTAGCTCCTATAGGAGCCCGTTACATATAATATTCCTGCGTATTTTGTTTTTCTTGACTCGACAAGTATAACTTAGTTAACTAGCGAATTCTTCAGTTGTTTTAAAGCCGCAGCCGCGTCCTTCGAGCCGAAAATCGAGTTGCCGCAAACAAAAACATTTACACCGGCTGAGCTTACTTGTTTTATATTTGATTTATCGATGCCGCCGTCCATTTCAATGAAGGCTGAATATCCTTTTTCATCGATTTTTTTTCTCAGCCGTCTGGCTTTATCGAGCGAATAATCTATGAATTTCTGGCCGCCGAACCCCGGGTTTACAGACATGACCAAAATGTAATCCGTTATATGCAGGATTTCATCAAGAACTTCAACGGGAGTTGCGGGATTGATCACAACGCCGGCTTTGCATCCAAGATCTTTTATGTGATGTATAAGCCTGTCAAGATGGCTCGCGGCTTCGTATTGAACCGATATCCAGTCAGCCCCGGCTTTCGCAAAATCCTCAACGTACTTTTCCGGCTCGGTTATCATTAAATGCGCGTCAAGCGTCAGGTCGGTGATCTTGTTAATATCCGATACCATTTTGGGCCCGAAAGTAATATTCGGCACAAAATGTCCGTCCATAATATCAAGATGGATCAGGTCCGCGCCAGCGGATTCAACCAGCTTAATATCTTCGGCTAGTCTTGAAAAATCAGCGGATAGTATCGACGGAGCTATTAATTTCAAATAGTAAATAACAAATATTAAATAAGAAATGTTTTATCTTTTACGTTTTACGTTTTACGTTTTACGTTTTACGTTTTACGTTTTACGTTTTTAAATCTCAAATCGAAAATCTCAAATCTCAAATCAGAAGTTCGTTCCGTCTGTATCTTTATCCTTCTTCGGCTTATCGTTCTTCTTTACGTCTTTATCCGATGGTTTTGGCTTCTCTATCTGTTTGTTTTTATCTGCCGGTTTATTTTTGTCGTCCGGCTTCGGTTTATCATCTTTCTTCTTGTCGTCCTTCTTTATGTTATCTTTGCCTTCGTCTTTCAGTTTATCTTTATTCTTATCGTTATTCTGTATTTCATCCATGCTGTTCATTTCTTCCTGCTGCTCATCCGCTTTCTTCTTTATCTCCCTGTTAACAAAAATGTCGATCTTCTGGTTTTCTTTCGTCATCGTGTTTGCCTTGGGATACTGGTCTATAACTGCGTTAAGCGGAACCGTCGTGCTCGGCTGGAAATTAATTTTACCAATAGCGAGCTTGCTTTGCATGATAAGCTTCTTGGCGTCTTCCACATTTTTCCCTACAAGGTCGGGGACCTTCAGGTCGCCGGTTTCCATCCCTGCCGAAATTACTACGCCGATCTTTGTCCCCTTCTTAACTTTTGAACCTGTTTGCTCAACCTGCGACATTACTATTCCCGCGGGATACTGCGCCGAAGATTTATTTTCGACCTCAAACAGCTCGAGATTTCTCTGCCCTAACATGAATTTGGCTTCTCTTTCAGATCTGCCTACGAGGTTTGGCACGTCATAAAGCTGTTCGCCGCCGCTTACTACAAGATAAATGCGCCTTCCGTCTTTAACCATCTGCTCGGCAGGCGGATTCTGATCCAACACTGTTCCAATTGGTTTTGAAGGGTCATACCTGATATCGCCTTGCAGGCCCTCTAAACCTGCCTGGTCGAGATTCTTTTTCGCATCTTCAAAATTCTCCCCCACCACTGACGGCACCTTCACCAAAGTATTGTGTTTTACGTACAAAGGCATTACCACCCAGTTCATTAGGATAATCATGAGAACTATAGCTCCGCAGAATACGAAAAATCTTTTCCAAAACGCCATTTACAAATATAAATAATAAAAAAATGCAAAGAAACGAATAAAACAATTATCAATTTGCAGTTAACATTTGGCAATTACCAATTATGGAGCAAATAATAAATAATAAATAATAAATAGTAAATAATAAAGTTTGCCTTATGTTATATTTGAAAGAATTTGACGGAAAATAGGAAATGACTGAAGACGAAAGGTTCATGCAAATGGCAATTGACAAGGCCAGGGAAGGGGTGGATAATGGACAATCCCCTTTTGGAGCATGTATAGTTAAAGACGGAAATGTTATTGCGTGCGACCACAATATCGTGTGGGCCAGCACAGATATAACCGCACACGGCGAAGTGCATGCGATCAGAAATGCCTGCCAGAAACTTTCATCAATTGATCTAAGCGGATCCGTCATTTATTCAACATGCGAGCCTTGCCCGATGTGCTTTACAGCAATCCATTGGGCGAAGATTGATAAGATATTTTTTGGAGCAGAAATTGAGGATGCAAAACGTTTTGGGTTTAATGAACTGAGAGTATCAAATAAAACTCTAAAGAAATTAGGACTAAGTAAGGTTGAGATAGAAGGCGGATTAATGAAAAATGAATGCATTAAATTATTTGAATACTGGCAGGCAAAATCTCCCGGAGAAACTTACTGATTTAATCTGTTGAATTTACTCCATTTACAGGGTCAATTGGCATCACTTATTTCATTATTGAATAGAGAATAAAAAACATATATATTTGAAAAATATCATTTAAACATGAAAAAACTACTTCTTTTATTATTTGTACTTTTATTCTTAGGCTCAACAAGTGTTTTTGCTCAGCCCATTTCGTTTCACGCAATTACACCCTATGTTCATTATAATATTCCCGGAGGCAACCCGGACACACAGCAGGTAAAAAGTTTCGCATATATCACAAACAATATGGGCGTTAACCTCGACAGCGTATATATTGTGCTCTCAAATCCTGTTTATCCTGCCGGTTGGATACCGCCTGGAATTTGCACATGGTTAACTTGTTATCCTGACAGTTTATATAATTTACCAATGCAAATTTGCCCTCCCGGAAATGATACAATTGACGTTTATTTCTCGCCAATGGGAATTCCGGGAACAGGCTCCTGCAGAATAACCGTAACATACCGCACGACATCCGTTTATCAGGATTTCACTATTGGCGTTGACCCGATTGGAATTAAACAGATAAGCACAGTTGTTCATGAATTTTCTTTGGGACAGAATTTCCCGAATCCGTTTAATCCGTCCACAAAAATTAATTTTACTCTGCCAAAATCAGAGTATACATTTTTAAGAGTATACGATATTCTGGGCCGTGAAGTTAAAACACTGGTGAACGGGCAACTGAATGCCGGCGAATACCAGGTTGATTTTGACGCTAAAGACCTGGCGTCAGGAATGTATTATTACAGTTTACGGGCCGGTGAGAACGTTACTGTAAAGAAAATGGTCTTAGTAAAGTAGAGAGAAGATCAGATTCCTGATAAAAGGGAATTGACAAAACGATGAGTGAAATAAGACAGGTAAGAACCAAAGATTTAACTCTGCTTGAAAGGACGTACATACCCCAAATTGTCGGCGGTTTGTGGCTTACATTCAAGCAGATGTTTCAACCAAAGTTTACAAGGCAGTATCCCGAAGAAAAATGGGAACCCCCATCGGCGTTCCGCGGCCGCCCCGTACTGGTGCAGAAGGAAGACGGGAGTGAAAGATGCGTTGCCTGCGGGTTGTGTTCAAGAGTCTGCCCCGCGCTGGCAATCGAAGTGCAGGCTTCGGAAACTGAGCTTGAGAAAGAAAGATACCCCGTTAAGTTTGAGATAAATATGCTCCGCTGTATTTTCTGCGGATTCTGCGAAGAGGTTTGCCCTGAAGAAGCGATTGTCATGAGCGACGAATATATCCTGACGTTCACATCGCAGGACCAGGCAATTTTTGGAAAAGATAAGCTTCTGATGAGCGAAAACAGGCTTAGAAAGAGACTCGATTTTCTGCATCAAAACGTTTAATTATGGGACGAAGATTTTTACAATTTTTTATCTTTATAACATTTTTATCTGCAATTTCAAGCGCCGCTGTTCCAACCGGTTTTAATCCGTTTGCATTCCTCAAATTGAACGGCATTGACCAGGGCAAAGACTCGGTCGATCTTCTCTCAGGCATCACCGCTAAAATAAAAGACGAAACTATTTATATTAACTGGCGTTATACTAATCCAAAAGAAGTATCATATTTCAGCGTCCAGCGCCTTGACCCAACTTCAAAAGAATATGTTACTCTGAAGAATGCAAAAAGGATTAAATGGGATGATTATTACGAGAAATCGGTTGACGGCAACGGGTTCAGAGTCTACAAATATGATTTTGAGGACCAGCCCGACCGCGACGGCGTTTATTATTACCGCATAGCTGCATTTACCGAAAACGGGCAGGCGCTGTTTCAGTCCGACGAAGTAAAAATAGGCATTTCGGGGCTGAAGAATTTTAAGCTCGAACAGAATTATCCGAACCCGTTTAATCCCAGCACTACAATTGCGTATGAATTGTACCAGGACGCTAATATCAAAATAAAGGTGTTCGATATTATTGGCAGGGAGATCACTACCCTGGTCGATAAATTCCAGGCTGCCGGAACATATACGGTCGAGTTTGACGCTTCAAAATTCTCTAACCTTACGAGCGGCATATACTTTTATAAGATCGATACCGACAGGTACTCCGAAGTAAAGAAAATGATTTTAACAAAATAGATTTTTATTAGAAACTTAGAGCCCGGCGATGACTTAATAATGCCGGGCTTTTTTAATGCACCTTGTCACTCCCACTAGAATTGCTTAGATGGGGGTTTGTTCTTCCTATTTCACTCTGCGTCCTAAGCCCCTGCTTGGGACGCCAAAAATGAATTTCATCGCTTAACTCAATTGTCATCTGATGAATGGAACATCACTTCACTTTTATCTCAAGCTCTTTTTCTATTTCTTCGCTGCCGCGAAGTATTTTCATCTTAATTTTATCTCCCACGTTCATGTCAGTTATCATTCCCCAAAAATCAGAATCGCTGTTGACCTTCTCACCGTTAACCGACAGGATAATGTCGTTCGCATGGATTCCTTCAGCGTCGGCATCGCCGCCCTTTTCAACGTTAACAACAATAACTCCTTCAGCGCTCTTCAGCTTAAAATAATTTGCAACGTTCTGGTCAACCGTCTGTATCCTTATCCCCAGCGTATAATTCCTGTTGATCTTCCCGTCTTTTTTTAGCAGGTCGGTTATCTTCTTTATCTTGTTTATCGGTATTGCAAACCCAAGCCCGATATTCCCCGTATTGTACTGGTTGCCTGTATAGATAATCGTGTTCATTCCTATAACTTCGCCAACGGAGTTTACAAGCGGCCCGCCGCTGTTTCCCGAATTTATGGCTGCATCGGTTTGTATCATATTCCTGTAAAAACGGTTTTCGTTCGAGCTAAGCTTCATCCCCGTCGCGCTTACCACGCCGACTGTAACCGTAGGCTTCTGGTTCACTTCAAACAAACCAAACGGATTGCCAAGGGCAACTACCCATTCGCCAATAATTACGTCATCCGAATTGCCAAGGCTGATGTGCGGCAGGTTTGTTTTATCAATTTTTATAAGGGCAATATCGCTGGCAGGGTCCTTGCCGATGATCTTAGCGTCAACATGTTCGCCGTCAGTCATTGATACAACCACTTTTGTGGCGTTCCCTACCACATGGTCATTGGTAATGATATACCCGTCATCAGAAACAATGAAGCCCGAGCCAAGCCCGTGCACTTCCTGCTTAAACGAGCGGTTGCCGAAAAACTGCTTGAAAAACGGGTCGTCGCCAAACGCATTCCCGAATGGATCCTGGTATTCCATCATTTCGGTCACGTTTATCCCTACTACGGCAGGCGAAACCTGCGCCACGGTTCTTGTAATAGCGTTTTCCCGCGTATCAGTAACGTTCCGCTCAGATTGATCCTTAATTACTTTTTCATTTGTTTTTGGGTCGGTATTGGTTTTTCCGGGGAACACGTAACGGCCTGCAAAAAATCCGGATGCAAGCAAAACGACCAAAGAAAAAGTGAGAATTACTGTTTTTCCTTTTCCGTTCATATTAATCTGGAATATTTGAAAATAATTATTTTTTCCTTTTTAAAACTCTTTTGACTGCATTAATTATATGCGGACTGGATACTCCATACTTATCAAACAATTCATTTCCCTTTCCGGATTCACCGAAAGTATCATTAACGGCAACAAATTCCATCGGGGCCGGGTATTCCTGCGCAAGAACTTCCGCTACAGCGCCGCCAAGGCCGCAGTTCTTCTGATGGTCCTCAGCTGTTACTATGCATCCTGTTTCTTTCGCGCATTTCACTATCGCTTCCCTGTCTATGGGTTTTATAGTATGCATATTAACTACTCTTGCCGAAATTTTCTCCTTTGCAAGCTCTTCTGACGCCAATAAAGCTTCCCAAACGCATAAACCGCTTGCAATAATTGTGCAGTCAGAACCGTCAAACAAAGTATCGGCCTTGCCAAATTCAAACTTGGAATCCATCCTGGTGAAATTTGGCGACGGCTCCCTGTAGAATCTGATATAAAACGGACCCTTCACTTCAGTCGATTTCTTTACTGCTCTCAAAGTCTGATTATAATCACATGGTGTAATCACATTCATGTGAGGAAGAACCCTCATAATGGCAACGTCTTCCAATGACTGATGAGTTGCGCCGTCCGGACCGACAGTTAGGCCGCAGTGCGAAGCGCAGATCTTCACATTCATTTGTGAATAAGCCAGCGACTGCCTTATCTGGTCAAATGGCCTGCCGGTGGCAAATTCGCCGTATGCTGACGCTATGGGAATTTTTCCGACAACGGCAAGTCCTGCAGCAACGCCCATCATATCCTGCTCGGCTACGCCGACAGAAAAGAACCTGTCCTGGAACGCATCCCTGAACTGGTCTACTCTAACCGACCCTGAAACATCGCCGCCAAGCACAACTACGTCGGGATTTTCATTTCCAAGTTCTATCAACGCATCGGCAAAGCCTTTGCGTGTTTCTTTCATTTCCGGATTCTGCATATCCAGCTTATCGACTAACAGACTTTCGTTCTTATGTATGAAATTCATTTCGTGTTTTATTTTTATGGATTAGTTGCCCAGATCTCAACGTCTTTCAGCATCGCTCTCTGGGGTAATTTAATTGCAAGTAAAATCGAATCGGCTACGTCCTCGGCGCGCATTGCAACGCCTGCGCCAATTTCTTTAAGCTCAGTTTCTTTCTTCTCGGTTGTCTCCACCGCCGAAGGATAAACCAGACAAACTCTTATATTATGTTTCCTGACTTCTTTAAATAAAGATTCCGAAAAACCTATTAACGCAAATTTCGAAGCAACGTATGCCGTGCCTCTTTCATAACCTCTTCTGCCGGATGTTGACGCTACATTTACAATTGTAGCCCCTGTAGTTGAAGCCAGCTTTTCCATATGCGGTATCGCCTCTTTGCAAAACATCATCGGCCCGAACAGGTTTATTTCGATGACCTTTTTCCATGCCTCTATCTCAAAATCCTGTAAAAGCTTGTGCGGAAATACGCCCGCATTATTCACCAGCACATGAATATTTTTGAATTTCTTCACCGTTTCGTAAACAACCATCTCAACATCTTCGTGGTCTGATGAATCCGCTCTAAGCGCCAAAACGTTGCCCGTAATTTTCTTCAGCTCTTTTTCGGTTTCCAGCAACTTCTCATGGTCCCTGCCCGTTATAACAACGTTAGCATTCTCCTTCGCGAGCTTCAGCGCAAGAACTCTGCCTATCCCTCTCGAACCGCCTGTTACAATTATTGTTTTGTTTTCTACTGATTGCATTTCTTACAATTACTATTGAATGAATACCATTTACTACCGTGTTTTATTTTTCAACTCGTAACACATTCTGTTTATTCACCTCACCCCGTCCTCACGGACACCCATCTCCTCACAGGAGAGAGGATGAGCGTGAGGCAATATTCTACAAATATTTCGCTCCTAACGGAGATTAAAATTTTTGTCTTAAAGTTTTGCCTTTCTCTTACCTCTCCCCCGGCCCCCTCTCCATGTGGAGAGGGGCCGGGGGGTGAGGTATTCGTTTTACTTTTTACTTATTCACGTCTCACGTTTGCCGTTTCACGTCTGCCTTCTCACTTCTTATCCGCATAATAATCAACAAAATCTCTGAACTTCGTGGTCTTCAAATCGCTTAACGCAACTTTGCCCTGTTCATCATTCGGCGGAACGCCGTGCCATTTATAGTTATCTTCCATAAATGAAACGCCTCTTCCCATTTTGGTATTCGCAATTATCACTGCAGGTTTTCCTTTAACTTTTTTGGCGGCATCAATTGTCGTTAGAATTTCCGCCATGTTGTGACCGTCCATTTCAAAAACTTCAAAATTGAACGCTCTCCATTTATCTGCCAGCGGCTCAAGAGCCATCACCTTTTCGGTCCTGTTATCTATCTGGCAGTTATTCCTGTCAACAATTACCGTAAGATTATCAACTTTGTGATGCCCTGCCGTCATAATTGCTTCCCATATTTGCCCCTCATCAAGTTCGCCGTCTCCTACAACGCAATAAACATGGTTTGGCTTGTTTTGAAGCCTGAGTCCAATTCCGGCTCCAACGGCAATAGATAGTCCCTGGCCCAGCGCTCCCGAAGCGATCTCAGCGCCCGGCACTCCATGCGTCTTAGCCGGAGCCGGATGCCCCTGCAGGCGACCGTTAATTTTACGCAGCGTTTTGAGCTCGTCTATCGGGATGTACCCCCTTCTGGCAAGCGTCGCATACCATACTGGGGCAATGTGGCCTATCGAAAGGAAAAAATAATCCCTGAAATCACCGTACGGATCGCTTGGCTTGATGTTCAGTTTATTAAAATACAGCGCGGTAAAAATATCGGCCATCCCCAGCGTCGCGCCGGAATGCCCCGATTTTGAAATAAGAAGCATATTCATAATGTCTCTTCTTATCTGCCTCGCCATTTCGTTCAGATCGTCAATATCGGTAAATACAGGGTTCTTGAGTTCAGGAAACATATTCTTTATGTATTAGATTTATTTTTAAAAAAATTACTAAATACTTCCAAATGACTTAATAAGATCAATACTGTAATAATCACCGTAAATAATGTGAAGTAACTTAACAAAAATCCGCGGATGTTATAATTTACTTCGAGCCAGCTGTATTTGTTTATCAGAAATACCCAAATAAATATTGAGAGCGTGGCAAATGTATTTGCTACCAAAACATCCGCTTTTATGAGCTTAAACAAAATCCAGATAACGCACCAGCCAATTAACACATAATAGTTCACTATTATAAAAATGCCGGCGCCAACCGCCAGGCCCCTGCCGCCTTTAAATTTCAGCCAAACAGGGTAATTGTGGCCGACAACAAGAAAAACTGCGCCGATCAGCGCCATCGCGTAGCTGAACTGAAAAACAAACAGCATTGCAAACACGGTTATTGCGCCCTTCAACAGGTCGATCAATAACACTGCAGCGCCGGTAGTCTTCGATTTTGACACGACAATTGCGTTATAGGTTCCCACATTTCCGGAACCTTCGCGCGTTATATCTGCGTTGTGTTTTTTCTTTACCAGCAGGTATGCGCTTGGGAAAGAACCTATAAGATAACAAAGAACGATTACTAAAAACTGTATATATATATTTTCACTCAAAGTGAAAACCTAAAATTGATCCAGGAACCTTACATCATTCTGGTAGAAAATCCGGATATCCTTGATCCCGTATTTCATCATAGCTATTCTCTCAATGCCCATCCCAAATGCGTAGCCTGAATATACCTCGGGATCATATCCAACGGCGCTAAACACATTCGGGTCGACCATCCCGCAGCCTCCAAGCTCTATCCAGCCCGTGTTCTTGCACGTTTTACAACCTTCGCCTTTGCACAGAAAGCAAGTTATATCAAGTTCTGCCGATGGCTCAGTGAACGGGAAAAAACTCGGGCGGAACCTTGTCTGTATAGCTTTGCCGTAGAACCTTCGGACAAAGTAGCTCAATGCGCCTTTCAGGTCGCGTATTGAAACGTTCTTATCCACGAACAGGCCCTCCACCTGGTGGAACATAAAATAATTTTTCATGGTGACTGTTTCATTGCGGAATACTTTTCCGGGGGAGACAATTCTAATAGGCGGCTGGTTCTTTAACATTGTACGAACCTGAACCGGAGATGTATGCGACCTTAACAGTAACGGCTCGGAGTCCTTCTTTGTTTTAGCGATATAAAAAGTATCCTGCAGGTCCCGGGATGGATGGTTTTGGGGAGTGTTCAATGCGTCAAAATTGTAGAACTCTTCTTCAATTTCTGGGCCCTCTGCAACTTTAAACCCGATCTCCCTGAATATCTTAACAAACTCGTTGAGAGTCTGGATAAGTATATGCTCGTGTCCAACAGAAAAACTTCTTCCCGGAAGAGTGAGGTCAATTTCTTCCGCCTTGGTTTCCTGCGAGGCTATCAATGATCTCTTATCTTCAAACTTGCTCTCTGCAAGTTTTTTCACCTCGTTAAGCTTCTTACCTACCGAAGGCTTTTCCTCTTTGCTGACCTGTTTCAGGTCCTCAAAAAGTTGGGATAAACGCCCATTACGGGATAAAAACTTTATCCTGAAATTTTCTAATTCCTCTTTATTGTTAACCGGGAATTGGACGATCTCTTTCTCTATGTCGCTGAGAATGGAAAGCATTTGTTCCGTAATAACTAACTAAGTGCAAATTTAACAATTTCAGAAAATGCTCCCGGGTTATCATATGCAAGCTCGGCAAGCGCTTTCCTGTTAATATCTACGTTCTTCTTATGCAAGGCGCCAATAAGCTTTGAATAAGTAGTGTCGTTCTGCCTGGCTGCGGCGTTTATCCTCACCGTCCAGAGGTTTCTGTATTCTCTTTTCTTCAGCTTGCGCCCTGAATAAGCGTGCTGCCCCGCTTTTTCAACGCTGTGTTTGGCTACGGTTATTACTTTGCTTCTTCTGCCCCAGAAGCCTTTTGCTTTTTGCAGAATTTTCTTCCTGCGTTTTCTCGACGCAACTGCATTAACTGAACGTGGCATTTTACAATGTCTCCTTTATATATTAAATTAATTTATTATCTTATTAAGCTAAAAGCATCCTCTTAACGCGCTTATGATCGGCTTTGGCAACCAGCGTTGAGCTCCTGAGATGTCTTTTTCTCTTTGTCGTTTTCTTGGCTAAAATATGTTTCTTAAAAGAATGAGCTCTCTTAAATTTTCCCGTAGCGGTCTTCCTGAACGTTTTTGAAGCGCCGCGGTTGGTTTTCATCTTTGGCATTTATTTACCCTGTCAGATATTATTGATTATTAAATTAGATCTTCAAATTATTGAGCGGGACTTTTCTCTTCGGCTTCGGACTGCTTCTCGGCAGCCGGTTCGGCCGCATGAGACTTCCTTGCTTTCAGATACTGCTCCACTTTCTTCTTTTCCGGTATGAACATCACTGTCAGGTGCCTGCCCTCCATCTTCGGCTCCTGTTCTATCTTGCCTACTATCAGCAGCCTTTCTATCACGTCGTTAAGCAGCCTTTTCCCTATCTCCTGGTGAACCATCATCCTGCCTATAAATATGACCGTCGCCTTTACCTTGTGGCCCTCAAGCAGGAATTCCAGCAGGTGCTTGCACTTGAATTCGAGGTCATGCGTATCGGTATTCGGGTGGAACCTTATTTCTTTGACCTGAGAAGATGTTTTGTTTTTCTTCTGTTCTTTTTCCTTCTTCTGTTTTTCGTAATTAAATTTCCCGAAGTTCGCAATTTTGCAAACCGGCGGCTTTGAATTCGGCGATACTTCAATAAGGTCTAATCCCGCCGCGTCAGCAAGCTTTAAAGCCTGCTGAACCGACATTACGCCCCTCTGGTCTCCGTGTTCATCAATTACCCTTACCTCGGGCGTTCTGATCTGTTCGTTGATCCTGGTTTTGTGCTTGTTCTCTCTAATAGAAAACTCCTTTAGATTAATTTTTAGTGTCTCGTAGTTCCCGCGAAAGCGGGAATCTTAATTAGGTATATGTTTTGTTTTTTATCTCTTCTTTGAGCGAGTTAATAAAGCTTTCCAGCTGAAACGCGCCAAGGTCGCCCCTTTTATGCGCTCTCAATGTAATGCTCCCGTTTTCCTTTTCTTTTTCGCCAAGTACTATCATGTACGGGACTTTCTTCAATTCCCAATCCCTTATCTTATATCCTACCTTTTCATTTCGCGTATCCAGCTCCACCCTGATTCCGTTTTCCTTTAAAGTCCTGAAAACAGAATCTGCATAATCCTTCTGGTTATCGGTAATAGGTATAACAGCTGCCTGAACAGGCGTTATCCAGACCGGGAAATCCCCCGCGTAATGTTCGATGAGAACTCCGACAAATCTTTCCATCGAGCCGAAAGGCGCTCGGTGGATAACAACTGGCCTGTGCTTTTGGCTGTCTTCGCCGATATATGTCATATCAAACCGCTCGGGCATTACATAATCAACCTGCACAGTGCCCAGCTGCCATTTGCGGCCAAGAGAATCTTTGACAATAAAATCTATTTTGGGGCCGTAGAAAGTAGCCTCTCCGATAGCAACAACACAATCAAGCTTCATCCTGTCAGCTGCTTTAATAAGGTCATCCTGCGCCTGTTCCCAAAGCTCGTCTTTGCCGCCGTACTTATCTTTGTTTTCTTTATCCCTGAACGATAACCTTGCCTGTATATTATTCAATCCAAGGCTTGAAGATACATACTGAGTAAGATCTATCACATCGCAAATCTCGTCCAGAAGCTGGTCATCCCTGCAGAAAATATGCGAATCATCCTGAGTAAATCCTCTTACTCTCAGCAAACCGCTAAGCTCGCCCGATTGTTCGTATCTGTAAACGGTGCCGAACTCCGCCAGCTTTACAGGCAGTTCCCTGTAGCTGTGCGGTTTATGGTTATAAATTTCAAAATGATGCGGGCAGTTCATCGGTTTAAGAAGATATTGCTCCACTTTTCCGGTTTCATCCACAAAATCTATCGGCGGGTACTGCGAGTCTTTGTAATACGGGTAATGCCCCGACGTTTTATAAAGCTCAATGTTACCGATATGCGGAGTGTAAACCAGCTGGTACCCTCTTCTAATCTGCTCTTCTTTCAGAAAATTTTCCAGCTGCTGCCTTATGATAGCGCCTTTAGGAAGCCATATAGGCAGTCCGCCGCCGACTTTAGGGTCGATCATAAACAGCTCAAGCTCAGCGCCTATTTTCCTGTGGTCGCGTTTCTTGGCTTCTTCCAGGATATGAAGATAATCATCAAGCTCTTTTTTCTTCGGGAATGAAATTCCGTAAATCCGCTGCAGCTGTTTGCGGTTTGAATCTCCGCGCCAATACGAACCCGACACGCTTAGAAGCTTAACGTTCTTAAGCTTCGCGGTTGTGGGCATATGAGGCCCCCGGCACAGGTCGGTGAAACCGCCCTGCTGATACAATGAAACAACCGCCTCATCTTTAGCTATGTCTTCGAGAATTTCTACTTTGTACGGGTCCTTTCTTTCATTCTCAAAATACTTAATGGCTTCTTCCCTTTTTAACTCTTTACGGACGGTTTTGAGGTCGCGTTTAGCGATCTCTATCATCTTGTCTTCTATCTTCTTGAGATCTTCCTCCGTAAACCTGTGTTCTGAATCGACATCGTAATAGAACCCGTTTTCAATAGCCGGCCCAACGCCGAACCGGGCGCCCGGGTACAGCTCTTCAATAGCCTGCGCCATGATATGGCTGGTAGTGTGCCAGTAAACTTTCTTGCCTTCGTCATCGTTGAATTTGAAGAACTTCACCTTAGCATCGCCATTTATTGGCTTCGCGAGGTCAACAAGCTTGCTGTTCACTTCTGCAACGATGGCGTCTTCAGCAAGACCCTTGCTTATTGACTCGGCTATCTGGAGCGAAGTAGTCCCTTTAGGAAACTCTTTTAAGCTTCCGTCGGGAAAAGTTATTTTTATTTGTCCGTTATCCGCCAATTTTACTTTATCTGGTAATATCTTCTTATTGCGTCAATTTCTTTCTGTATTATACCGCGGTTAACCGATGATGAAATATAGTCGTCAAATAAATATTGGTTATCGAGATCAAAATCATTATCTCTTAAATTAGATTCGAAATACGAGAGAGCTTCGCGTTCGCTGGAGTTCATCATATCATTCGTTGTCTCGAGGCTGTCGGAAATAACCCTTACGTACGCCTTAAGAAAATTCATCAGATTCGTATACTGCCTTGATACCTGGTCGTTCAGGTATACGTCCGATTTCAGGCCAACAACAAGATCATTGCTGATAACATCCTGGGCTTTTTCCAGGTAACCTGGTTCCCTGTCGGGCGGAATAAGCGTCTGCGAAGTTATGTCGTTAAACACGCCTTTTATTTTCTGGTAATATGGCTGCGCCTGAACAATTTTTACATCCGTAAATTTCGTAAAAGTTACATTGACAGCGTCCTTTAATTTACCTGATGTCGATTCAAGCGGCCTTTTGCCCTGGACCAATATATTTGTGCCAACGGCTTTCTTGGGATCCTGGGGTATTGCATATGTAACCTCCAGCGGGTTTCCGAGATAGAATACTTCCGGCCTTGTTTTCATATTCTGCTGAAGCACATCGGCGCTTGTTATCATCGAATTATTCGGCCTGTTAATATCGGTGCTGGTAGACAAATATTTATATGCCTGTTCCATCGGTCCGTCCAGCGTTGAGCTGACGTAGCAAAAACTTGTGCTAAGCTGGCTGAGCGCGGTAACATCTGCAGGATTAACATTCGAGTATCCCTCTATCTTCATGTAGAACGAACCTGTATTATTAGGCAGCGTAAACGAAGCGGGAAGTATCATTGAGCCGTTTCTTCTTACTGTCATGCTCACCTGAGAAATATCATCATATGATTTCAGCGAATTGACCATGAAATCGTCTTTGTTCAAGAACTTTATTACTTTTTCATTGCCAAGTATAACGGTGATAACAACCACAAAATTGTTATTATCTTTAAAATCTTCGTCATTGGTAGAGAGCAACATATCGTTTATTGTGATCGTATACGGATCGTACTGATTAATAATATCTTTCTGTGAATAAACCTGCGCCTTTAATACTGACGGCAGCATAAACAAAGCAAGAAGAACTAAAAATACGAATTTTCTATTTTTCATTTTTTGTCTTTTTAAAATTAATGTTTCTCTTTGTTAAATAAGTCTCCTGCGACAAAACTCTGCCGCCTGCCTGCTGCTGACAGCGGAAACTTCTTAATTTATTCTGATCTAATTGGCCAATTTCGTGGGCGATATGGGACTCGAACCTATGACCTCCACGATGTCAACGTGGCGCTCTAACCAACTGAGCTAACCGCCCCGCAAATCAAATATCACGATATATATTCTGAGAAATTTTAGCCTGAAATGAAATAGGGAATCAACAGCTGCGCTGTTAATTTTCTTGAGTTTACTATTTAATTTCCTGACTTTGAAATATAGGTACGGATTTCAATCCGGAACTTAAATTAGCAGCCAGGGGAGCTAAAATGTTCTTAGAACTGCAATTTAGCAATAAATTGACTATGTTTCAAGGAAAGAAGCCGGCAGCGTAAGTAAAAGATGAAATTATATCAAAAATTCAAAATTGGTTGAAATTAGCTCAAAAATGGGTTATCGGCTAAAGCCTTTAAAACGCCATCTAAAAATGCAAAATAAAGCTAAATTCTATTTTTCATTGCCACGACCTTTAGGTCGTGGAAAAACAATCTGCACTGGACCGGCTTTAGCCGATAACATCATGAAGTGGATGTGAGTCTTTCAAAACCATATTTTTTCACAAAGAGATCAAACTCTTCTGCAAATGATTTTGTCCTGTGATGCTCCTCCTGATTTGCTATATATTTTCTAACAGTATCTAATTGCGATTCGCTCACCGAAACTGCAATAAATTCATCCTGCCACTCAAACTTACATTTTATCAAATCATTTTCATTAACCCAATGCGATGATTCCCCTTTTATCAAATTCAAGACCTTTGAAATACTCTGATCCCCTTTTAGCGAAACAATAAGATGAACATGATCAGGTACACAATTAATAGCGTCTATGTATATTGATTTTTCTTCTGCATTCTTTTTTATATGACTAAGCAGGGCTGGTTTGATTGAAGAAGCTATAACTTCTCTCGGTTTTTTGTAGACCAAATTAAATGAATCCAAACTTTTACAAACGGCATAATCCTGAATGTCTGTTAAGGGCTAAAGCCCTTTGGTTTTTTAATTCTTTACCCACGACCTAAAGGTCGTGGCAATTAATGATGTAAAAAAATAAATCATTTAATGTTAAGTAATCTTGCTATTTAAATAAAAACAATCTACAGGTTTTTGGTCCCTGCTCCTGTTTAAATTGCTACAGCCTAAGGTCAAGCGAGAATAAATGGTACACTACTGGCTATCTGCCTTCACTTTGTCTTAAATTGCTACGACCATTAGGTCGTGGATAAACAACCTCCAATAGACCGGCTTTTGCCGTTAACAATTAATAGAAATTTCCTCATTATTTTATTCCCACGCTTTTAAATATATAATTCACATTTTTCATTGCGGATTTCGGGTCGAAAATTGCTTCAATATCTGATTTTTTTATCTTCGCGCTTATTAATTTATCATTGAGCAAAAGCGTCTTAAAATCCTTGCCCGTGTTCCATGATTCCATCGCATGAGTCTGGACCAGCTTATAAGCATCCTCTCTTCTTAATCCCAGTTCAACTAGCTTCAAAAGCGTCCTTTGGGAATAGATCAGTCCGTGAATAAGATCCAGATTTCTTTGAATATTCTTCTTGTTAACCACCAATCCATCCAGAGTCTCAATCATCTTAACAAGCATATAGTATAATAACATCGTACTATCCGGAACAATCATCCGCTCAACGGACGAATGGGATATATCTCTTTCATGCCACAGATTTATATCTTCCATCGCAGCCAGCGCGTTACCGCGGAGTACTCTTGCAAGTCCGGCTATCCTTTCGCTTATTATCGGATTCTTCTTGTGCGGCATTGCTGATGAGCCTTTTTGCCCCTTGCTAAACGGCTCCTGAAGCTCAAGAGTTTCAGTCTTCTGCAGGTGGCGGATCTCAGTCGCAAATTTTTCTAATGAGCTTGCAATAATAGCCAACGTGGACATATACTCAGCGTGCCTGTCTCTTTGAAGTATTTGGGTAGATACCTTTGCCGGCTCAATGCCTAACTTTTTGCAGACGTATCTTTCAACAAACGGATTCAAATGCTCATATGTGCCAACAGCGCCTGAAATTTTGCCAACCGATATAATTTTTATCGCCGCCTTTAATCTTTCAACGTTTCTTTTTGTTTCTTCATACCAAAGCGCAAATTTCAAGCCAAGCGTAATCGCTTCAGCATGCACTCCGTGGGTTCTGCCGACCATCTGCAGATATTTATATTTTTTTGCTTTGCGCGCAAGCAGTTTTTGAAGCTCAAGAAGTTTCTTTAATATCAGCTCCCCCGCTTCCTTCATCTGCACCGATAGCGCAGTATCCAGAACATCAGAGCTAGTCATACCATAATGAATGAACCTTGATTCCGGCCCGACATACTCGCTTACGCTGGTCAGGAACGCTATTACATCATGTTTCACAACATTCTCGATCTCGTTGACCCGCTTAATGTTAAAGTTAGCCTTCTTTTTTATGACGCCAAGTGAGCGCGCAGGAACAATACCGAGCTTTGAATTTGCTTCAGTTGCAAGTATTTCTATTTTCAGCCAGATAGAATATTTATTCTGGTCCGTCCATACCTTGCCGATTTCAGGTAATGTATATCTTTCTATCATAGTACTACAAATTTAATAAAAATCAGCGAGATAATTGAGGTATTTAAAAAGTTTATCCCCGTGAAAGCGGGGATCTTGTGGAGAATCATGTAAGCAAGTCTTCTCTATACGTGTGTCAGATCTGGAGTCTGACACCGCAAAAATTGTTGGTGATAAAACCAGCAATGCCTATTTATTAAATTATTTTTCTCCCCTCTCCTTCAGGAGAGGGGCTGGGGTGAGGTAAAAATCAAAAGACCCCGATAAAATCGGGGCCTTCGTGGTGTTAAACAAAAACCGGGCTCTATTCCAGCCAAAGGGAGTTATGGAGGTTAGTTGCCGGCTTTTCCAAAATCAAGCGGATAAAACTCTTCTTCCTGCTGCTCAAAACTCATATCTTCATTTATCTTGAAACCTGTGAAATACCAGTTGTCGTCATCGCGGTGAGTTATGTAGCATTCGCCGTTCTGAACAAGGAACGCCACTTCAAGAGGTATTTCATAATACTTATAATTTCTTTTTTCCACAACCTGGTAAGTTTCATCCGCGATACTTTTGAGAACGTAAACATCAACTGTGTGGGGCGGAGTAACGTCTTTCTCGATAACCGATAGCGCTATATCGGTGGTCCCGTCGTTTGAAAAATCGCCGTATGCATAAGCGCAGACTTTGATGTTCCAGGGCAGCTGGTAACTCATTTCATCAAGCTGCTGGTCGGTGAATGTCTGGGATAGCATACCCATGAACTCCTCAAAGTCCATTTGTTCCTGGCTGTGCGATTTTGCAGTGAAAAATAACAAAAATATGAGGGCTGAGATGACTGTGGACAGATATTTTGCTTTCATATCGTTAGTAGTTATGATTTAACTGATCTTTTTAGCTTTTCCAGCGGAGAGGGTGGGATTCGAACCCACGTTAGCGTTACCGCTAAAACGGTTTTCGAGACCGTCCGATTCAACCACTCTCGCACCTCTCCGGGATCAGTTCCATCTGGACAATCCCCGAGAGAATTGCCCAAAGATAACTACTTTATTTTATTATGTCAAGCAAAATTTGCTTAAAGCTATGCTTTAAAAGAACTTAATTTTCAGCCTGTTTTTGAGGGAGTTTAACAAACCTGAAAATGTATAAGAAAGAAAGATACAGAATAATGGACAAAATTTTGAGCAAAATCACGCTAAAATAGCTCATTTTTATGTAATCCGAAACATAAATATTTATGAAAAATAACACTGCTGCCAGCACTGCCGCCTTCGTTATGGAGACCCAGTCATAAGGTATATGGAATGTTCTTTGTGAAAAAATATACAGCGCAACAAACATTATGAAGTATGATAACAATGTTGCAAGCGCAGCGCCCTTTATTGAAAGCATTGGTATAAAAATAAAATTCAAAACAACGTTGCTTAATGCGCCTATGGCAGATGAAATAATGAGATACTTTATTTTATTTTCAAAGTATGAGGCTACGTTCAGGTTTGTATATAACCCGAAAAAAAGGTACGCGAGAAGTATATACGGAATTATGCCGATGCCCCCCCAGTATTTCTGGTCAAGAATACTTACCGATGCTATTTGAAATTTTATAAGGTCATTAACAAAAAAACTGATGGCAAGGAACAGAAAGAATCCAGCAAAACAAAAATAAGAAAACACTTTTGAGAAAATTTCTTTATTCTGCTTGTCATCCTTGAGATTTAAGAAGAAGGGCGTCCACGCGGTTCTGAATCCCAATATGAGCAGGTTCATAACAACGCCGATGCGGTAACAGGCCGAGTAAATTCCAACCTGCCCGGCGCCCTCAAAATGCTCGATGATGAACCTGTCGATAATATCCATACACATGAGGAAGAGGCCATAGAAAAGAAAAGCCGCGCCAAATTTCAAAAGTGATTTCAACCTCGCACTATCTATCCTAAGAGCGAAATACTTCGCCGAAGGTATAAATGCAAGTATAAATAAAAATGCGTAGGCGATTATATATGAATAGAATACCGATTCTATTCCCGCTTTGAGATACACAATAAAGAACAGGTTTGCCAAAACGTTTATCGTCATTACAATAAGATTTATCGCAGTATACAGCTTTGACCGCTGAAGCGAGTTCAGCAGGATCATGGGTATCCTTGCCAGGCAATCAACTATCAGTAATACCGATATAATCTTAATGAAATTTTCGTTGCCTGAATTCCCTGTAACTAGCTTAGCCAGCGGCGCGGCAAGAAAGAAAATTATTACGCTGAACACAACAGAAGCAATAAAGAGCGCTATAAGCGTCGAGCTGAAAACGGCCTTCTTTTCTTCGGCGGTCTTTGCCTCAATAAAGAATTTCTGGAAAGACGTTTCCATCCCGAACAGGTAAAATATAACGACAAACATCCAGAATGAATAGAAGAGCGAATACACCCCGTACTCTGCCGGAGCAAAATAATATGTATAGAGCGGCAGCAGCAGGAACGGCATCAGCCTGTTCAGAAAATAGCCGATGCTGTAAACCAGCGTATCCGAAAATATTCTTCTTATATAATGTTCAGCCAAAAAAACCATTCCCGCGAAAGCGGGAATCCCATTGATTTTTATTCAAAGAAAAGAATTTTAAATATTTAACTTGACGGGGTGTCTACTTTCTAAATACTGCTCTTCGACTTCGCTCAGAGCTTTGGTATGACACCAGCTTTCTCATAATACTCCGTCATCTTCCCAAAAACCGACTTGTACGAATGATATTTATCAACCCATGCCCTCGACTTATTCCTTTTTTCCATTCTCAGCTTTTCATCATCAATTAATTCAGTCAGCTTATCCGCTAAATTATCAGCATCTGCTACAATAAAAGGGTTTTCAGGAAGCCACGTATCCATACCGCAATTCATTGCAGTTATTGTAGGCAGTCCCATAGAAAGCGTCTCAAGAGAGTTAATGCCGTAACCTGTGCCTCCCCTGTTGCCAATCTGGTCTATTGCAATGTGACAGGTGTATTTTGCTTCAATTACTTTTCCTCTCGGCATGTTTTCCAGCAGTACAAGTTCTATATCCCTGCTTTTCTTTACCTTCTCGATCGCGCTCAATATTTCCGGCGTCCCTTTTATAATCCTGTGAGTTGGAGAGTGCACTATCCTGAGTTTCCCCTTTTCTTTCTTGCTGTACGCTTCATCAGGAATATGTTCTATAGTTGTATTATCAAAAGGGAAGAAAAGAAAGTTTATGTTTGGATGACGCAGAGTATGGTCATACTCGAAAGTGAGATTCAGATCGGCGAGTTCATCCATCTCTTTCACAACCCCTCTTGTCCGCAGGTCATCCCCGAAATAGCAGTTAACAATTTTCTTACCCTCTTTTTTCCATTTCTTAGCCATTCGCGAATCGGCGTAATAATCCATACCGCCGTCGAAATGAATTATGTTAAAATTATCCGGTCCCAGCTTATCCAGCGCATCCAGAAATTTCTTTTCATTTTTCTTTTCCCTGAGGCTGCGGTAGAATTTTTCGAGCAGATTTTTCGGCGCAAACTCCGGCATGTGTTTCCATTTATCGATGTTCTTATCGCTCATCTCATCATGCAGGCCCGATTGTTTGAACTCGCGCCACAACATTGCCAGCCTGCTTCTCGGCAGCGGCAGGTCAAGACATACATCTTCAGGAAAATTGAACGGTATTTTGTAGAGTGTCAGAAGCCTTGCAGGCAATCCAAACATGCTCTGCATCTGCATAACATTATACGGCACACCTGCGGTGTTTTCAGGAGCAATGTGAAGGACGCTATTTGCCATTCAGCCCTTTATCAAAAGTCTTCTCTTTGCACGCAGCTGTTGGGGATACTCTGCCATCCCTGGCACTGGCGCTCAAGCTCTTTGCGGAAATTCGCAAACATCATCCTCTGGTCGTACTCGGCGTCCGGAGCGACTTTCTTTATTGTATTTACAAGCGCCTTTTTAAACTGTTCGTCAAGCGCGTAAACTACTTCTTCTATTCTAACTTTTGCCATTTAATCGCTAATTAGTGAAAAATAAAGTCTATTGTAAATATAACAAAGCTCTTTGAGACTTAAAATTATAAACGTGTTACATTTGCTTCGCCACCCCCTTGTGTTCCCCCTGTCAGGGGGAAATGATTTTAATTTCATTTGTAAGTATAATAATCTCGTCTCCCCTAACAGGTCTACGACTCTTCGAGGCGAAGACTCGTAGAGGGGAGATACACAGGGGGTGCATACAACAAATAAAGTAAATATGAGCCTATAGGTTCGTTTGCTTGATATATTTTGGAAGTAAAGTATAAAACGCCATTGGTATGAGGATTAAAAAAATCGTGAGGGCCTTATCAATTTCGTTCATCCGCGCAATAACAAAGAACGCAGCTACGTAAAACAATGGCAATACTGTAAATAGATTTCTTTTTAGGAATTCCGGCTTCGATTTGATATCTTTTAGCGCTAATACAAGCAGCGGCCCAATTGCAAGAGCCCAAATGATTATGAACGCCGGATTATGAATATTAAAGAGCATATCTTTCCGCTCCGCCCAGGTATTCAGATCGGTTTCAGGACTTGTTCCTCTCAAGATAAATATTAAAGCATATATCGCTCCGAATGTGATTACGAACGAAACAAACCTGAGCCATGCTTTTGATGAGCTAATGATCTTTCTTTCCCCGAAAAACCAAAACAATATAAGCAAAATACTTTGCAGCTCATTAAAAGCGCCAACAATCAAAAGCAGGTAGATGTAATTTAGTTTTTGCGTATTAATGAAATAAAATCCCAGCGCCATTATTCCCGCAGTGGTCAGATCTCCCAGGGTATCCCAGCCTGTCATGCAGAGCAGAGCAATGACGGCAAATAACAGAGCGCCTATCAATACTCCTCCGCTATCAAACCAAACCGAAAAGAACTTCGATACAGAAAATAACAGAAACCAAAAAACAAGAATATTCTGAACAAAATATGCAATCAGGAAAGAAGCCTTTTGAGGCAGAGCTAACTTCAATACTGTAAAGTAAAACTGGGTCATATAAGGATTCAACAGCCGGTATTTGTACGGGTGCTCAATGTTATTATTAATAATAGCGGTGTGACGCGCGAGTCTTAATTCATAGTTCGGAGCGTCTGATTTAAGAGTAACGTAATACGCAAGCAGAAGCGCCGCAAAGAAAATGAGGAAATATAGACTCTTGTTATTCTTCAATTGTCAATTATGTGTTTTCTTCAGAGTATCACATCGCCCGGCAGGTCCAAATAAAATGTATCTCTCAATATTCCCCTCGCCCCGAAATTTTCTTTGAAACGCCCAAGTCCCCAGTTCGGGTCCATGTTCACGGTAAACAGCCCGAAGTCCAGAAAATCCAGCCCCCTGTGCACGCTGTCCTTTATTATCGTATAGAACAAGAGATTGACCGCCCTGTAGTTCTGGTAATTAGGGTCATGGCTAATATAAAAAACCAATACGACTTTTTCATTGCAATAAAAGTTTACAACCCCTGCTATCATCTTGCCCTTAAGGTAAGCGCCTACCAGTTCTATTTTTGACGGAAACAGTTTTTTCAGCTTGAGCAACTCTTCCAGCGTATGAGCAGGCTGAACGTTATGCCTCATTGCAAGATTATTTTTCAATATGTGGTAATACTCGGCGTAATCATCCGATTTCCTTATCTCTACTCCAAGCTTTTCGGCTCTTCTTACGGCTGTGCGGGATTCAGGCTTGAACATTTTCAAAACATCGCCCTCTTCAACATCAAGACTCACCACGCTTGAAACCTCGCGCTTCAGATACATGAAGCCGCTTTTCATGAATGCGAAATCGATATAATTGTTGTATCGTTTTTGATATACAAACGGCGAGTGGGTTATCATTATCCGTTCAAACTTATTCTTGATGCAATAGTTCACCAGGCTTTCGGTCAGGTCAAACGACTGCCTGAGGCTCAGGCTGTCTTTATAAACAAACCCGCCATATGAGGCTCCCTGGTGCGAAGTGAAAGTAACTAGCCCGTCGCGCTTTACCTCTGCGGCGGTTAATACTGCAATAATTTTTTTATTATCCTTGAAAAGTAAGGATGAATCTTTGAACTTATTTAGCGCGTGGTATGATAAAAATTTCCTTGTGTGGAAAATTGTTCCGTTGCCCGAAGATGAAACAAACTCTTCCCAATCATTAAGATGTTTCTTCTCGTATCTTATAACGTCCATACATCTCCCCGAAAATAATTAGAATGAAGCTCCCAGCGTAAACGTGTGACTGTTGCCCAGCGAATATTTATACGGCACAAAAGCGTAATCAAGATTGAACGCCTTATACTTCAGCCCTATACCTGTTGTGAGCGTCCTGTCTTCGTAACCTGACTGGTATCCCGCCCTTATTGCCAGGAATTCTTTATACAAAAACTCCGCGCCTGCGTTTACATGAAACGTTCCGCCGTTCAGAACTTTGTAACCGTCCGCCGCAATCCTCAGGCCGCTGGTTATTTTTGAAAAATCAAGAAGGTATGAACCGCCGAATCTGATTGAAGTCGGCAGCGTTGTAGGCGAATTCCTCAGCGCGTTCATACTCCCCACGTTTGCAAGCGAAACTCCGAGCGATATCATCTTGTTTGAATAAAGCCCGCCGAAATCGAATGCATAGCCGTCAGCGTTATCAATGTATATCTTCTCGAACAGGAATTTTGCCGTAACTCCGAACTGGAACATGTCGTTTATCCTGTACGCCCCGGATAGCCCGAGCGCAAAATCCTGCGAGGCAAATGTCCCCAAAGGAGCCCCGGGAATCTCGCGTATCTGGATATCGCTTACAGATGTGTTATTTACGCTTAAACCTAACGCGAGCTTTTTAAACTTGACTTTTCCGGCAAAGTATTCCGTTCTTATTCCGAGGATATTTTCGTTGTGCATAAAAAGCACATTCACATTATCTCCGCCAAGCAGCGCGGCCGGATTATAATTCGTAGCCGATGCATCGTCAATATCAGATACAACCGCTTCTCCCAGCGATATTGCCCGCGAAGTTACCCCAAGTTTCAGAAACGATAATCCTGTATTAGCCGCCCCGTCGTTCTGGGCGATGGCGAGCGCCGGCAGCAAAATAATTAACGATATAAAAAAATATTTCCTCATTATTAAAATAATCTTTTACCTTATCTTGAAAACCGCTGTTAAAGTCTGCAGCGGATCGTTTGAATACGGTTCCATTATAAACGCATAATCTATTCCCACAATATACGACTTTAAAGGGATTTGATAACCTACTCCAAAATTGACATCCGTATTTCCGAACTTATCGGCAGCTTTAAGGTCGAATCTGTCAAATCCCGCTCTCAGCTTCAGGAACTTTACCGGGCTCACTTCAGCGCCCATCCTGATAACATCAGTTGCGGACTTATAGTCCATCCCGTTCTGCGTAACAGTTTGCGAGCTGTTTTCAAATTCTACGGAAACCAGGCCAAAATCCTTCGGCAAAAGGTACGAAACTCCTACGTTGATAAGAGCCGGGAATTTGTTAGTTGTTGTCGTTCCGTTTTCGTTATATATACCTGAAGTGCTCCATTTATACTGCGAGTTAATATCTTTAATGGCTAATCCTATATTTACTTTGTTGCTAGCCTTAATTATTGCGCCGATATCAAAACCCAGCGAAGTTGATTTAACCCCGTCATATAATTTTGAGTAATAAAGCTTGAACCCGACTCCAAGCGCAACATTAGGCGATACTCTTATTGACGGAGCGAACAGGAACTGATTTTCATTTGTGGAAATTGTTCCTATCGGGAACCCGTCGGCATCCCGCGAATCTATGTTAGATACTCCTGCATTTATCCACGAGAATGTTATTCCCGCGCCGCCTTCTGACTGTTTTGGGAGCTTGAAGTTCTTTGTGTAGCTCACAAAGTTCATTGTGCGGTCAAGCGACATAAATGAATGCCCGAAGTTTATAAGGTGGTCATCCTGGAAGGCGGAAACGGCCGGATTGTAGTAACCCATAACGTCGCCCGTTATAACCGAAGTCATAGCGTTTCCCATACCCATGCCGCGCGCGCTGAAACCCATGCGCGAAAACGAGCCCGGCAGGCCGCCAAGCTGTGCAAACGACACGTTTGCCGCAGCCAGAAAAAATAATATTACAAATGTTTTTTTCAATTTATCTTAAGATGTTCCGCAATTAAAATTTATAAACCAATCCGTTGAACAGGCTGAACGAAAGCTCTCTGTAATTTCTGTCTATGAACGGCGAAAATCTTGCCGAATAAGTAAACTCCGATTGAAAGTTAACCCTGCCGAAAGCTAAAAACATCCCGATGCCTAATTCAGGACCCAGTAAAATTCTATAGTTTTCAGTTTCTGAAGCGCTATAATTATAGACATAATTTGATGGATCATGAATAATATCAAAGTAAGAAATTACATTATGAACCGGTTGTATTGCAGCAGCTATCCCGCCTGTAACATAAAATGGATTCAATTCTTTTTGTTTTGAAATAAAATAATTTACTTTTAAACTTAATAAGTTTGAACCAAAAGCCTGGTATTTAGTATAACCATACGACCGGATGCCGTCATTAGATTCCTTATAATCTAAATACCGACTCAAGTCGGAATAATGCATATACATTAAATCAATTTGAAAATTTTTTGAATAATCATAACTAACTGAAGTCATGAAATTGAATGTATTGCCAAACCTTGAATATGAGTTTTCATTATTAAATGACAATGTAGTAAACCCTATTCGAAGGTATATCTTATGCAGCATCCCTGTTCTGCTGCTATCCTGAGCTTTTGCTGTTAAAGAACCGGCTAAAATAATTAAACATACTAAAACAACGTTTTTGCTTTTCATTTTCTTACTCTCCGTAATTAGAATAGATTTGAAGAAAAAATATTGTTACTTAGTCTGTATGTTTATTATGTACTAGATTTACCTCTAATATTCTCGAATTCTCAAATTTTCTTTTTCCCATCTCACATCTGCCGTCTGCCGTCTCACCTGATCATTGTAACACCAAGATCTTTCCCCATGAAACCGTTTGCTTATCGATTTCGATGCGGTAGAAATATACACCGTTTGCGACCTGCATGCCGTCGTCGCGTTTCCCGTCCCATGTCGTCCAAATTACGTTACTTTCCGTTCTTTGAGCGTTCTGTAGAACTGTCCTAACATAGTTCATCCCGAAATCAAATATCTTAACGGTAACGTTAGCGCTTGGCTTTCCCGTCTTGAAAAATATTCTGCACACCTCAAGGTTAGGCTCGAACGGATTTGGAGCGGCGTATGTATCTGTTGTAGAAGCTAGGCTCTGAACCGCGCGGAATATTTTCCATTTACCTACCCATGGACTTGAAACAGAATCAACCGTGCGGCATAATCCGTCGCCGCTGCCTACCCAAACAGAGTCCCCTTCCGAACCCGCTGAATAAAACAGGTCCGTATGAATTTGGTCCCTCAGCTCTTCGTCGTATATCACAGATGGCTTCGACCATCCGAAATTACCGGGCGTAAAATAGCTTCTCCATATTCCGTTATCGGTGGCTACGTAAACAACCGAATCTTTAAATCCAAAATTGTGCGAAAACACAGCGTAGTCCTGAAGCGTATTGGCCCAGTTTGCCCCCTGGTTGGTAGTAAAACTAATCGCGGCAAACTGACCTGCGCCATTAGCAGCATCGCCAATATTAGATGCCGCCCAGATTATGCTCTTGCCTCCGTACTTTTGCGGCTTTAAAGCCACCACAAAATCGCCGGAAATACCCTGCCCGCTGCCGGTATTCTTATAACTGTATTTGCGCCAGCTGACTCCCCAATCAGTCGATTTGTTAACCCCGTTAGCGGTTCCAACATAAATAGTCGAATCGTTCTCGGAGCATACGGAAAATGCTTTATGGTTATCATTTCCTACAGGGGGGTCATTAGGATTATACTGAAAATTATAGGTCCCGCCCGGATAGATACTGTCTAAGTTATCCGGCGGCAGCAGCACCCTGCTGAACGTTCTGCCGTTATCAACTGATTTGCGGAGCTCTCCGGCCCACGAAGTTATCCAGATTACTATTGAATCTGAAACTACGTTTTTCTTTGATATAAGTACATCATAAGAAAGATTATCTTCAGTTACAACTACAGGTAAAGCATACAGATGATTTGCCCCGTAATAAATTGTATCGTTATTCAGAGCATCCGTCGGCTGAGGATACGCGTTCCACGTGTTTCCAAAATCTGACGATACTTTAATCCCGGTTCCTTTGGGAACGTTATTCCCGTTTATGGTTTCTGAAGTTGCAGTTGATACAACCACCCAGTTATTGAAGACCGCTATTCCCGCAACATCATCGGTTCCGAATGGATCCGAACCATAGTAATTTTGAAATGACGCGCCGTTATCAATGGTCCGTGAAATTCCCTTCCCCGTGCCGAACCATATTGTATCGCCGACGACTATTATATCGCTTATGAAATTTGAAATGATGTTCGAAACGGATACTACGGACCTCACAGGCGGGCCAAAAACTATTTTATTATCTGAAACCTGCTGCGCCCGGTTTAATTTTATGGCCGGCGGGATCTTAAAATTACGCGGCAGAGTTTGAGAGTTTGAATTTGCGCAAACAATCAAAAACAAAGCCGCTGACAATATTTCAATAAAATGCTTTTTCATCATGGATGCACATAAATTGAATCTACCAAATAGTTGCTCGTATCAACAATATTACGGTCTATTGCATAGAAAACATATTTGTAATAACCAAGAGAATCCGGCGCCCCGGCAAGCAGCCTGGTAAATATACCATCGTTAGCCACGCTATCGCCGCTAACAGAGCTAAATGGAGGTATTATGCAGCAGCTTCCGTCATCCAGCAGGTCATAATGATTTTGTAATTCCTGTCCGTCTGGATAATAGCCTTTATAAGTAACATGAGCAATATCGCAGGGACCGTCGGGGTCGGTGGCATTCACTTTGAATATGAAAGGAGTTATCTGACCTTTGACAGCATCATGAGGAGTGATTATCAAATTCGAAATAACCGGGTTCCGGCTGTGTGAGTTGTTAACCCTGAAGTTTTGAATGATTACGCTGCTGTTCAATCCTGTTTGGGTTGTTGCCAGGAATTCCGCTTTATAATCCCCTACCAGCCAGCACGAACTCAGGTCATAATGAATGTAGCCTGAATAAATACCGTCGCCTGCCGTAACGTCGGGAGCGACGCCGTTATCATAAAGATCAAATTCTGTCTGGCTGTTTGCCGGGTCAGTAACGGTAACCGTAACGCTTGCAAGTGGGTCCACAGATGATACCGTTACTTTTGCTACAGACCTCACTATAATAGTATCAAACACGTTCGGGCTTAACGACTGGTTACTTATTGTCGGAAAATGCAATGTCGGGTCGATTACAGATGGGTCGTCCTTCTCACAGGACATAATAAGAACTGAAAATATTAATAACAGAGAATAATACTTTAGGTTGTTCAAACTACGGCGATTTAGTTCAGAAAAATGTAGCTGTATACGATAGGCTAAATTAGGTTGTTATAGTATGATTTTCAATATAAAAGATTACTTCAAAATTAACGCTTATTTATTAAAAAACAAGTAAAATTTGATGCCTAACTAATCCCCGCGCAGGACTGCCTGCCGCAGGCAGGCGGGGATACCGCAGGCTAAGACTAAAAGCACAGATTTAGATTTCAGCCTAAACTTTTAATCCAGAAACAGTTAAAACTGTTTTTCAAAATTTATGGAATGTAATCAGACCTACGACTTAAGTCGTAGGCTAAAAGCTTCAAATCATTTTGAGTCCCAAACTCCGGTTTGGGACTCAAACGCAATGACTCAAAGTATTTATTCCCCGCCGGAGGTTGTTCCTAAAATTATTCCTTTGTCTCCGCAGACATAACCCGTCTTATCATTGATGAAATACACATTATAGAGGCTCTTTTCAGATGTGGTTTGTTCTGACCATGACTGGCCGCCGTCCGTTGTTTTCATTACAAATCCGCCTGAAGGGATCTGCCCCGCCGCATACCCGGCATTATTAGCAAAACAAATACTTCTTATCCACTTGTTGCCGATATTATTTAAAGCGCTCCAGCTCGCGCCGCCGTCCGTTGTTTTTAAAAATTCGCCCTCGCCAAACTTGTAGTTATTAACCGTTGCATAGCCGGTCATTTCATCGGTAAAAAAAACATTCTCTATCCCGTACTGTCCCTTGTATCTTGCATCCAGCAGAGTTTGCGTCCATGTTGACCAACCGTCAGTAGTTTTGTAGATCACATTAGAGCCTGCTGCAAAACATATGGATTCGTTCAGGCAGAACATGCAATAGGAAGTTAATGTTGTTTTGAACACGGCAGAATCCCACGATATTCCTCCGTCTCTTGTCCCGTAGATCCTGTCTCCAAGAAACGATACCCCGAGAACAAATCCTGTATTTTCGTTCACGAATTGTAATGCTGAAGTCGGTATCTTTGGGAAGGATATCACTTCATGCTCCCACGATAATCCGCCGTTAACGCTTTTATATACCACGCTTCGCTGGTTATAATTATCCATTGCAAGCAAAAATCCGGTCTTTGAATTCACATACTGAACCGACTTATTCTCGCAAAATGCGCAGTTCGAAAAAGTGCGCCAATTATTCCCGCTGTTAGTCGTCCACGCGACAAGCCCGAATCCGCCCACAGCGCAACCGTTGTTTTCATCGGCAAAGTTGATCGACCACAATACGCTTTTATCCGCGCTTGGAGCGCTTAACACTTTCCAGCCGCTCTGCGCAAAAGAATTCAGATTCACGGCGAACAGCAGACTCATAATTATGACCGTCGCTGAAATTGAACTATTTATTTTCATAAATTAACTCCTTTCATTATTACGGACTTTTTCATCTAAGTTTTTAAAACGAAAATTTCAATCCATTGAAAAGATAATAAGTCGACTTCGGGACATCCGGGAACGGCGCCGACTCGTACCTGTAGCTAAACCCCGTTATAAACTTCAGTCCCACCGTTATCTTGAAATCCAGGTCGGTCTGCGATGAAATTCTGTAATCTGCTTTAACGGCCTTAACGTTCGGTTGATAGTAAGTAGTGTGGATCAGCTCAAAAGTTCCAAAGTCAAAAGTGAAAGTCAGGTAGCTGCTTATCCTGTGCGTTCTGTTGAAAATAGTTTTCTCTATATTTTCCTCATACTCGTACATATATAATGAGGCGATATACATTCTCAGCGTTTTGTTGTCGCATAACTTCATTCTCGGTCCCGTGCCAACTAGCCCGCGCAGGCCCACGTCAAGGGCTCCGTTATACTGAACCTGCGCAAACGCTTCCCATCTGAACAGCTCTTTTGAGATCTTCACATTATACCTTAAGTGCGAAAAAGCCGAGTTGACAAACTTCGTATCGCCGCCTTTTATCAGCCTGTACTCGCTCAAAAACAGCCAGAGATAATTCTTTTGCTTAAACTGGAAATGCAGCTTAGTCCCGAAATCATATATCAGCTCGGTATTCTTGGCCATTTGAAAGCTCCCTTCTGCGTCTCCTGACCACCCCACGGTATCGGTCTTCATCCGTTTTGATTCAATGTTAACCACCTGCGAGAATGAGACTGCGCTGAAAATCAACACGATAGAAAACGCAAATAAAATTTTGCGGAAAGATACAGGATATTCAATCCAATTGTCATTCCCGCGGCGGCGCTTGCTCTCCCCTATGGAGGTGAAATCCCGGTTCTTATTTTTCATTCTATAAAATATTAGACAATCTTCTTAGTCAGGGCTAAAGCCGCGCATTTACGCTAATTGTTAATTACTAATTGCTAATAGCTAATTGCTGATTGCTCATTGCTCATTGCTCATAGCTAATTGCTAATTGTTTGCCCGCATTATATAACTTAATTTCCAGTAATACAATCAAAAATAATGCTTAAATTTGAGTAAAAATTTTCCGGTTTGTTTCAAAATGCAGCAGTACAAAAATCTTGCCTCGTTCTTTAAATATGCAACGGAGCTGTTTTCCGAACGGAACGCCATTTTCTGGAGAGACCCTGAACATGCCTCTAAGACAAATGATAAGTATACGGGCATCAACGGAAAGAAGCTGAAAGAACTTGTTTACCTTGCGTCAAGGGCGATAGAACAGCTTGGACTGAAACGGGGCGATAAAGCAGCTATTATTTCCGAGACCCGCCTCGAATGGGTTATAACCGACTTTGCCTGCATAATGAACGGTATTACAACCGTACCCATATATGTCACCATGACTTCTCAGCAGGTGAAATTTATACTTGAACATTCCGAAGCCCGGATATGCTTCGCCTCCACAAAACTGCTCGCCGAAAAGGTTTCGGCGGTTTTTGATGAACTGCCGACTTTGAAGCATATTATTTCCTTCAACAAGACCTCGGGCGAACCGGATCACATTATCAACTTTGAAGACATCATCTATAAAGAGGTTGTTGAAGATAAGAGACCATATAATGAAACAGAAGCGGATAATTATTTCACGGCCGCTTCTCAAAAAATAAATGAAGACGACCTGCTGACGATCATTTATACCTCAGGCACGACCGGAAATCCAAAAGGAGTATGCCTCTCGCATAAGAATATTCTTGCCAATGTAAAACAATGCACAGATTCATTTAAGATCACCGACACGGACAGGTTCCTGTCATTCCTCCCGCTTGCTCATACCTACGAACGAACAGCCGGGTATTATCTGCCGCTTTCCAAAGGCGCTGAAATTTATTATGCTCAGAGCATTGATACGCTCAGCGTTCAGATGCAGGAAACCATGCCCACGGTAATTCTTACCGTGCCGGTGTTGTTTGTGAAAATGTATGACAGAATATCAAAGAGCATCAAGGCTCTTCCAAAATTCAAACAGGCGGTTACGAACAAAGCGCTTTCTGTTGGATTGAAATACAGAAACAACAAGAAAAATTTTTTATGGCGTATGGCTGATAAACAGGTCTTTGCGCAGATGCGTGAAAGAACCGGGGGCAGGCTCAGATTTTTTATTTCGGGAGGCTCAGCGCTGAACGTGAAACTGGCTGAGTTTTTTGATTCAATAGGCATTACCATACTGCAGGGATACGGGATGACAGAAGCATCTCCTGTAATTTCTGTCAACAGGGATGGCACAGATTATTTCGAAACTGTAGGTCCCCCTCTTGTTGGCTTAACCGTAAAAATAGCCGAAGACGGCGAGATACTCGTAAGCGGAGATAACGTGATGCCCGGCTATTATAAAAACGAAAAGGACACATCTGAAACTTTGATCGCCGGCTGGCTGCATACCGGCGATATTGGCGAGATTGATAGTAACGGCTGTCTGAAGATAACAGACCGGAAGAAAACGCTGATAAAAACTTCCGGAGGCAAATATATTTCACTCACTCATGTAGAAGATACTATCGGAACGTCAAAGTATATCAACCAGATCATAGCGTTTGCATCGGACCACAGGCAATTTGTAATCGCGCTGGTTGTCCCCGATTTTGACGAGCTTAAGGCATATGCCGAATCCGGGAAAATTCAATACACCGATAACATTTCCCTCATCGAAAATAATAGGATAAAGGATTTCATAGATAAAGAAATTGACTCTGCTCAGAAACATCTCGCGAAATATGAACGCGTGCGGAAATTTGAGCTCCTCCCCGTCCAGTTCACCATTGAAAGCGGAGAAATGACGCCGACTCTCAAATTGAAAAGGAAAGTCATCGAAGAACGGTACAAATCCACAATAGATAAATTTTACGAATAGCGGCAATCTTCAAATTCGAAATACTAATTTCTAAATTCTAAACAATATCGAATAAAAGAAAATCGAAACTGAAAGCTTTTAAAAAATCAGGCCTTCGCAATTTGATTCTGTTTTGTTTGGTATCTTATTGTTTCTGGTTTGTTTAGTATTTAGAGTTTCGTTTTTTGGATTTATTAGCTGGTTTATTAAAAGTATTAAATTCATTATATTTGTTATTATGCTAAAGTCGTATATACCTATTATGATGATGATGGCCATGGCAATTGGATTTGCCATAGTTAACATCATTATTTCAAACATAGTTGGTCCCCGCAATCCAAATTCCGAAAAACTATCGACATATGAAAGCGGCATGGAACCCCTGGGCACTGCTCATGGCCGATTCTCAGTTAAGTATTATATGGCGGCTATGCTTTTCATATTGTTTGATATAGAAATTGTTTTCATGTACCCATGGGCCGTTTCGTTCCTTAAAATTGACCCGCAGCTCAGAACGTATTCGCTTTATGAAATGATTGCGTTCATAGTTTTGCTTTTTATCGGGTATATTTACATGCTCCGCAAAGGCGCTTTAAAGTGGAACTAAAAGCCTGGTTTTGGGCTTATAATAAGTAAAAGTAACAGGAAATTTAATATATATTAATGGAAGATTTCAATTCGAAATTGCAAAAAGACGGTTTTCTCACTACCAGTATGCATGAACTTATCAACTGGTCAAGAAAGAACTCTGTTTGGCCGATGCCTATGGGGATTTCATGCTGCGCAATCGAACTGATGGCTGTTGGCGCCGCAAGGTTTGATATTGCGCGCTTCGGCTCCGAAGTTATGCGCTTCTCGCCGAGGCAATGCGACCTGATGATAGTTGCCGGAACGACCACTTACAAAATGGCATGGGTTGTTAAGAAGATTTGGGACCAGATGCCAGACCCTAAATGGTGTATTGCTATGGGCGCATGCACTTCAAGCGGCGGAATGTACAGAACATATTCTGTTGTTCAGGGTATCGACCAGTTCCTGCCGGTCGATGTTTATGTTGCCGGATGCCCGCCAAGGCCGGATGCGCTTATCCAGGCTTTAATGGAAATACAGAATAAGATCGCAAAGGACAAACCGAATCTGATCGAGAAGAAAACAGTTGCTTTGTAATATAAATTATGATTTGCTTTTAAAGAGCGAACCTAACGGTTCGCTTTTTTTTATGATCTTTTTGTTTCACGCAGAGTCCGCAGAGAACACTGAGAATTTTCCAAACCTGGTTGATTTTCATTTACCAAAAAATCTCAAACTTCGTTTCTTCTCGATTAAGCATTCTTAATATTCAGTTGTACGTAACATATTTTGAGGATTAATCTGTTTATTTTTTTAATAGCCCCGACCTTCAGGTAGGGGCAAAAAGAAACCCAAAACGCGGGGCTTTAGCCCCTAAGAAAAAAAAATCCGATCTTGTTTTTCTGGCTGAAAATCCTGCAAGCGGAATAAGAAAATTCAGCGCTAAAAAAAGTGATTTTAGATAGGTGTATTTTTCTTTGACCTTTGCGTTGAGAGAAAATAAATTATCACAACAAATATCTCGCCCCCGAATGCAATTTTATAGCCAACCGGCATAAGCCCGTCTGCCATCAGAATTACTATTGGCGCTATGATCTCAAAAAGAACAAGGGGAATTCCAAACAGCAGCATCAATGTGAAGAATGAGCCCTTTGTCCGCTGGTCGTCTGTCTGTTTCATCTTTCGTGAAACAAATCTGAACCAGAAAATTGTGAACAATACCATCGTAATCCAGATTACGAGCTCTTCGATATACGCATTCATTTTACGCGAGGAACATTCTGAATTTTAATTCGTCATTTTGCATTTTGCTATTTGATACTTCTGCAATTTTTTGATCTATAAGCTCCGTTAGGAGCGGAATATTTGTAGAAGAACATTATAAATACCATAGCTCCGGAGGAGCGGCATATGATTCTTAAATATGTTATTTTTCTAATTTCTGCTGCAGATGTTTGGGTATGTATATCTTTTCGATCAGCTCAAAAATAAATTCCGTCAGTATAGCCAGCGCCGCCGCCGGGATAGCGCCTCTTAAAATTAATCCTGTATTATTCAATGCGAGTCCGGTTACGATAAACTCACCTAACCCCCCTGCCCCGATAAACGCAGCAAGAGTAGCTGTGCCGATATTAATTACCGCCGCTGTTTTTACTCCTGCAAATATCGCGGGCATGGCAAGCGGCAGTTCAACGTACCTAAGTTTCTGCCACACGGATAGGCCCATACCGGTAGCAACTTTTTTAAGCAGCGGGTCGACTGTAAATAATCCTGTAGCTGTATTTCTTAGAATGGGTAATAACGCGTAAAGAAATAGAGCGGCGACTGCCGGCACAATGCCTATGCCAAAGAACGGTATCATAAACGCCAGCAAAGCAATAGACGGAATTGTCTGCAGCAGCCCTGCCAGGTAAAGCGCCGGTTTCGAAACACCGGAATAAATATATAACGCTATTCCAAGCGGAATGGCTATTAACATCGCCAGCGCCAAAGCTATGACCGTAATTTTTATATGTTGCAGGGTTTTCTCCAGAATGTCTGCAAACATGCCTGGATTTTCAGGTTCATTGCCTGAAGCAATGAGCTTTTTTCTTTTCAGAAATTCATTTGCAACTTCGGCGAAAGTTTTGTTGTCATAAAGGACCTCGGAATTCATCGACTGCATTTCGCTTTCATTTATAGTGGACTTCAGCTCTGATATAATATCCTTAGCTTTGCCGTCAAGTTCGGTCCTGTAGAACGCCACTGCGTAATATTTCGGGAAGAACGATTTATCGTCTTCCAGAGTCACGAGATTATATTTCTTTATTTCCCCGTCGGTGGAGTATGCGTCGGTCAGCTCTATTTTCGTTTCATCAAGCGCCTGGTATGCAAGGCCGTGTTCAATTCCAACCGGCTTATTTTTTAATCCGTAAACGGCGGCTAAGTTGTCCCAACCGTCTTTGCGCTTAAGAAATTCATAGCTGAGCGCCATGTTTAAATCCGGATGATTCTTCAGATCGGATATTTTCTTAAGCTTATATTTATCGGCGGTCTCTTTTGTAACTACTAAGGCATACGTGTTGTTAAATCCAAACGGCTCTGAGATCTCCAGCCTAAGTTCAAATTTGAGTTTTTTGTTCAGCTCTTCGAAGGTGAGCGGCTTATCAAGCTTAAGTATTTCTTCGGTCAGCGTGCCGGTGTATTCGGGGTATATATCGATATCGCCGGCGCTGAGCGCATCAAAACAAACCTTGGTGCCGCCAAGATTGTAATTTCGTTCAACCTTAAAACCGTTAGTCTCAAGAAGCTGAGAAATTATTTCGCTGAGTATATATCCTTCATTAAAATGTTTAGAGCCAACCTTAATAACCTGTCCCTGCGCGCATTTGTATGAAAACAATATTATCAGAGTTAACACAATATTTCTTACCAAAGCTCTGTTCATCATTCCTGCGACCTGATAAATTCTTTCACGAAATCATTTGCCGGCTCATTTAACACTTTCTCTTTTTTATCGAACTGCTGTATCCCGCCCGCTTCAATGAACATTATATTATCCGCAAGCCTCTCCGCTTCATTGAGGTCATGTGTAACCATAATTATAGTGCGCGGCTCGAACTGCTGCAGCTTCAGAACTTCTTTGTGTATCTCGCTCTTTGTCGATGGGTCAAGAGCCCCAAAAGCCTCATCCAGTAAAAATATCTGAGGGTTCAGAAGCATTGCGCGGCAGATACCCACGCGCTGCTGTTCGCCGCCCGATAGCTCGTGCGGATATTTCTTTTTGTATAGAGGCGGCAATGATACAAAACTCATAAGCAGGTCAATCCTGAATTCAATTTCATGTTTTATCATACCCGTAATTTTACCAAGCAGCGCAATGTTATCATACACGCTCATGTGCGGGAAAAGGCCTGTGCCCTGCACAGAGTAACCTATCTTCAGTCTTATTTGATTTATCTTAGAGTAATCCAGTTTCTCGTCGTACACTATCACTTCGCCTTCGGTTGGACGGATGAGCCCGTTTATGATCTGTATAAGAGTGGATTTCCCTCCCCCGCTTTTTCCTATTATAGCGGTTATCTCATTTTGGGCAATATCAAACGTAAGCGCGTTGAGCGCCGCTTTATTTTTGTATCTGTGCGTAACGTTTCTGAATCCGACTATGCTCAAAACAACCCCCATCCCCGCGAAGCTTGTCCCCGAACTAATCGGGGAGCGGGGATCTATATATTTGAAAAATTATTAAATTCGATTGCGCATATTGGGGTGGGAGTTTTAATACCACCCCCTCCGCATCTCCCCCTGTTAGGGGGAGACAAAAACATTCAATTTCTAACGTCCCCTCCTGACAGGAGGGGGTAGGGGGAGGTGTGAAGTTATCAACCATCACATCCACTGTCCTCTTCAACTTAACTTCATTGGGTTTTACTATCTATATTTTTAATTTACCCTTTTGAAACTATATTATGGCAGCCGCCATTGTAGTAATTACGGCAATCTTGGAATCCTAAACTACTAATAAAATATCAAAATGGAAAATCAAAACAGCGTTCTAAACATACAGGATATCGAAAGCTCTTTATCAGGCATCGCTCAGGATGAGTTCTTCGACATGTTTAAAAAAGTGCGCAGGCTTATGATAGAACTGGTTGAGCCGCTGGAGACCGAGGATTTTGTTATACAGACTGAATGGTTTATGAGTCCCCCGCGCTGGCACATCGGCCACGTTACATGGTTCTATGACCAGCTGCTGAAAAAATTTTATAAGGACTATAAGCCTTACAAAGACGATTTTTCATTTTATCTTAATTCATATTACCAGGCATTCGGGAAGCCGTTCAATAAATCACGGCGCGGAACCATATCTAGACCTACCGTGAAGGAAACGCTGGACTACTGGAATTATATCAACCGGCAGGTAGCCGCGTTCTTTAAATCGACTGAGATCAGCATTACCATTCTTCGCCATTTTTTATTAGCGTACAATCACGAATGGCAGCACCAGGAACTTTTGGTTTACGACCTCCAGCATCTGCTTCAGGATAAATACAAACCAAAAAATATGAAGAAACCGCCCGCCACAAACGGGCACGCGCATAAGAAAGAAATGATAAAGATACCGGGCGGAATTTACGAGCTTGGTTTTGACCTGATGAAATGGAAAAACTATTTTGCATACGATATAGAAATGCCGCAGCATAAAGTTTATTTAAACGATTACTATATAGACAATGCTCCAGTAACTAATGGCGACTTCCTCCAGTTCATCAACGACGGCGGCTATACAAATTATAAATTCTGGCTTGATGAAGGATGGCAGTGGGTGAACCGCGAAGGTATTCACGCGCCCATGTACTGGGAAAAAAATGAGAACGGCAACTGGGTTAAACATGATTTCAAAGGGAAACGCTTTATAGAAAACTTTGCGAATGAGCCTGTGATAAATGTAAGCTTCTTTGAAGCGGATGCATACGCGCGCTGGGCAGGCAAGCGATTGCCAACCGAAGCTGAATGGGAAAAAGCCGCAAGCTGGGATGAAGATAAAGGCGTTAAACGACTTTACCCGTGGGGCGACGAAGAACCAACTGAGTTCCATGCTAATTTACTTGAGTCAAAGATATGGGCGCCGACCGATATTTTTAATTACCAGGATGGCAAGAGTTTCTACGGCTGTTACCAGATGCTGGGCGATATGTGGGAATGGACAGGCTCAGAGTTTGTTGCGTACCCCGGATTTAAATCCGGATTTGCTGAGTACAATGATAAGTGGTTCTCGAATCAGAAAGTACTGCGGGGCGGCTCCTTCGGAACGCCAAAGCTTTCGACCCGCAACACATACCGCAACTTCTTTAAAACACATGAGAGATGGCTGATAAGCGGATTTCGCTGTGCAAAAGACGCATAAGTCAATTAATAATTACTAATAATATTTTTTGCACCCCTCCTTGATAAGGAGGAGTGTCCCGATGACAATCGGGACGCGGTGGTCTTAATTAGCAAACAAAAATCTTAATAGACTTCATCATGTTTGCCTACAGCCAATAAATGAATTACTAACTCTTCTTTTTCATCCTGCAAAATTTCAAATATTATCCTTATATCATTTGTGACTTTTGATGACCAAATACCTTCGAATTTTCCTTTTAATTTGTGAGTTTTGAGTGTGGGGTCAAAGGGATTAATTTCGAGTTTTCTTAAAACGTTATCTATTTTCAAGCCAATAGAAGGATTACCTTTAAAAATCTTTACATAATCTCTTCCAAATTTATTGCTTTTGACTAGCTGCATTTCTCAGGTGTTTAATAATAGTTTCCGCATCACCTTTTATGTAATTACCTTTTTTATACTCTTTCCTGGATTCGTTAATTTCTTTAAGAAGTTTATCTATTTTTTGCTGCTTAGTGAGTCTTTTTGTCACTGTCTTTCTTTTGGAAGATTTAATTTTTATTGGCATCTTATATAATTTATTCAAAATTATTGAACTTTATAGTAAAATACAATCTATAAGTATAGTTCAAACCAACTCTTCAATCCCGCTAATAACATAATCCGGCTTCACATCGCCGGTTATATCCCCTGCCGGGGAATTTTGGATTAAGATAGAATTAATTCCTACGTTCTTTGCTCCTATCACATCGCGTTTGTAGTTATCGCCAATATACACCAGTTCATTCGGCTTCATCCCGAAATGGTTAATCGCAATTTCAAATAATTTCGAAGAAGGTTTAATCGCGCCATGGTCGGTTGAAAAAATAAGTAAGTCAAACAAATCATATACTTCTTCCTCTTTAAGTCTTTCTTTGAAATAAATACTCTCACACCATACGTTACTTATCAAGCCAAGTTTATGAACTTTTGATAATTCATTTAATACTTTTCGGCAATTATCCGGGACCCAGCCGCATTCGTGAGCCGCAAATGTTTTTTCAATTAAATCTTTTTCATCGGATTCAAATTCTTTAAAGTATTCATCTGCATCTAAAAATTCTCTGACTGTCGGAAACGCATCGAAGAAATCCGGGTCCCTGCTTTTCTCAAGTAGTTTCATGTATGAGAAATAAAAAAAATCGTGCAGTTCAGAGTTGATATATTTTGTCCCGCCGAAAGATTTATAAATTTTTTCATAATCCTGTTCATCGCCATACCTGTTGCCTCCGAACATAATGGTTTTATCCATGTCGAATAACAGAACCTCAAATTGTCTGATAAATTCTTTTGCGGACATCTTCTTATAAACAGTGTAGGTCAAAGATATATCTTTGACCTGAAAATTACTTTGCAGAAAATGTTCTCTTATACTCAAAGCAGACCTCCCCGCTCTAACGAGTTCCCCCTCCTTGATAAGGAGGGGGCCAGGGGGTGGTCAAATAGAAATATTTATTTTGTCAATATCATTTTCTTAGATTCCTTAAAATCACCTGCAATTAACTGGTAAAAATAAATTCCGCTTGCATATTTCGATGCCTTCCAGTCTGCTTCATACGTTCCCGGAGTTAGCTTTTCATTTACCAAAGTCTCGACTTCTCTGCCAAGTATGTCAAAAATTACCAGTCTCACGATTGCCGTCTGACGTTTCATGTCAGCAGGCACAGAGAATCTTATTTTTGTAGATGGGTTAAACGGATTCGGATAGTTTTGCGATAATGCAAATGTTTTCGGAATTTCTGAAGAAATATTTTTTATTCCTATCGGAGCCCTGCCGTATTCAACATTTAACGTCCATTGCTCCAGGGTTCCCGATGACGTTCCGTTATTATAAACATCAAGGATCCAGTTTCCCGACGGATCCATGTTGTTAAAACTGCTAAGCGGTTTATATGGCATATATTCACCGGTGAACTGGGCATTTCCGTAATTAACTGAATACGGCCCTGAGTCATCAAGCAATGTGTTTCTGAAATTAGCGCCGCTGCCGCCGGCATGGTATATCAGGGTATCGTTTACTGACTGATGGATCAGGTAAAATTCAAGGTCGGCGTCGTTCGGATAGGTTACACTGTCAATCGATACGGTTACATTGTACACATAATAAGAAGTGACATCGCGGGGACGGAAATATGTTGTATCATAATTATGACCATGGAACATATTTTTATGAAGAAACGCTTCAACGCTTCGTCCGGTCCATACCGTTGTGTCTTCCTCTGTCCATTGTGTTATGTGATTTGCGTTGATGCCGCCTGCAGATGTAAAATCGCCGCCTGCATATAGATCGTAATAAATTGAGGTTGAGTCAACCGGATCAAGCAGCCCATGCCCTTCACATGAGAGGGCATAAACGGCATTCCCGGTATCAATTCCGCTTCCCATCGGGCTCCATGAATTGCCGTCCCATCTTGCAATCCTGTTAAGACTCTGTGAACCAGAATGTAAGAAACTGCCGCCTGCGACAAGCCTGTTTCTGTAAACAGCAAAAGCATATACAATGTTATCTAAACCGCTTGCAACCGCCGACCATGTTGTTCCATTCCATCTTGCAATATGGCTTGCGCTGACGCCGCCGGCAATAGTAAATGTACCGCCCGCAATCAGATCGCCGTTGTAAAGAGCTAATGCATGAACATTACTGTTAACCCCTGTACCCAACGGCGACCAAGAAGCGCCGTCCCATTTTGCTATGAAGTTACAGCTAACCCCGCCCGCAGCGGTAAAATTACCTGCCGCAATTATATTACCGTTGTAAGTGCATACCGCGTAAACAGCGCCGTTAGTTCCGTTTCCCAACGCTGACCATGTGCTTGTGGCTCCATCCCACTTTCCGATATTATTGAGCCTGATCCCAAAACGTACGCTGTCGAATAATCCTCCTGCATACAATTTACCCTGTGTATCATAACATAAGGCGTTAACCTGTCCGCTCAATCCGTTGCCAAGCTTGCTCCACGCCCCGCTTCCGTAACCGGCGGCAATATATTTAATAGATGTATCTCCGGAGCCTCCGTAAGTGAATGCGCCTCCAATACGAAACGCGCCCACAGTCATTGCGGTCACTTTGTTTCCTGCGCCTCCGTTTGTCGGAGACCAGGCAGAATTATTAAATGAAGCTATGTAGTGCGCAACAACGTTACCGGCCGTTGTAAAATCACCGCCTGCATAAATTTCTCCGTGATAACCATATGAACTTAACGAATATACAGGGCCATTTACGCCAAGACCCAACGGCTCCCAGTTTTGAGAATAAGATGTCACAGATAAAAAAATTGTTATGCAGGAAATTATAATATTTTTCATTGGATTCTCCTTTGATCAAATACCGGCAAATACGGCAGTAAAACGGGCATCCCCAGAAAAATGCAGAGGCGCATACTGCCGCATACCGGCTTATAAATTTTTGATGAATTGTATTCAGGTGTGTTTGGAATGCCCGTTTCCATTCTTCCTCCGAATTGTTTACTTAGGCAAAAATAAATTTTATTTAGCTCTCAACGCAAAGAAAAAATAGTATAAATGTAACTCAACTTTCCAGAATAATTAGTTATTTTCATAAAATTTTACTATTTTTCTGTATAATTTGTAACTTAGTTTAAGCATGAAAAACACAAAATTAATTCGTCTTCTGAAATCATTCGATAAAAATGAATTCACTGATCTCAGAAGTTTTGTAAAATCTCCTTTCTTTAATAAAAGGCATAAGGTAACTGAGTTACTTGAAGCCCTTTGCAAATATTACCCCTCATTCAAAGTATCTGAAATTCCAAAAGAAAAAATTTTCGCAGCCGTTTATAGGAACGCAAAGTATAGTGATGAATTAATGCGGAACCTTATTTCACACCTGTATAAACTTGCAGAAGAATATCTTGAACAAAAAGGATTCAGAGATGACTTCATTAACAGGAAAAGATATTTACTTAAGGAGCTAACGCAAAGGGACCAGTTCAAACTGTTTGAAAAAAATTTAAAGATAACTAACGACTATCTTAGCCGGAACAAAATACTGGACAGCGAATATTTTCTTAAACATTATTTCATCGAGCTTGAAGTAATACACTTTCTTAACAGGAGTAAAAGCGCTCCGTTCCTTGTAAATGATAACGCGCAGAAGATCGCCGATAACCTGCTTCATTTTTTCCTGATCGCAATGATGGGAATAAATTCATACATGATAAACCAGTCGAAGAATGCTTTTGATTATGATTTCAAAATGTCATTTCTCTCAAAGATACTTGAGCATATAGAAGAGAAAGGCTATGAGCACATGCCTCACATATTGATGCACTACAACAGTATAAAATTATTAATGACCGGGGAAGAGCGCTATTTTTACGGGTTAAGAAATGTTCTGTTCAATCAAAGAAATGAATTCGGCGCCGTTGATATCTATAATATCTACGTCTTTCTCAACAGTTATTGCTACCGGCGTTACACCGCGGGGGATATTGAGTTTGCACGGCTCGGGCTTGAGCTGTATAAGAATATGTTTGAAAACAACGCTCACGCTACCCAGGGATATGCACACCATATACTTTTCAAGAACGTTGTCACCTGCGCGCTGAGCGTTAATAAAACTGCATGGACGGAATACTTTATCGAAAAGTATAAAGACGAACTGCAGGCAGAACACAGGGAGAGCTCTTATAACCTGTGCAACGCATTTTTGAAATTCCACCTTGGTAATTATAGAGGCGCGCTCACGTGCCTATCTAAAATTACGATGGAAGATATCACTTACAAAATTGACGCTAAGGCGCTGACCGCAAAGATCTATTACTGCACTAATGCGCATGAATCTCTCCTGTCGCATTTTGATTCATACAGGCATTTTCTGAAAACTAACCATATGATACCCGCCAGGCTTAAGGAGACTCATTTGGGCTTCGTAAATTATATGTCGCGTTTTGTTAACTTGAAAGATAAGAATGATGAAGCGGCGTTAGAGGTTCTTTCAGCTGAAATTTCTAAAGCGCCCTATTTTGTTCATAAGTTCTGGCTGCATGATGAAGTAAAAAAACATGCCTGCAATAATGCAGCTTAATTATTTTTCCCCATCAGGCACAGCGCAAAATAATTTTTGCTGTCAGTCCATTTGTTCAGAACTTTTAAGCCTGCATTGTTAGCTATGTCGTTTATCATTTGTCCGGTGAATTTGTAAGAGTTCTCGGTATGGATAGTTTCTCCTTTGTAGAAATGAATTTTTTCTTTTATCCCATGGATGCATACGGCTTGTTCGACAGTCGAAACCAAATGCATTTCCATCCTGCTCTCGGCGCGGTTAAAATAAGCGCGGTGGCGGAATTTTCTGAGGTCAAACTCGCCCCCGAGCTCGTTATTAATACGCTGCAAATGGTTTATGTTGAACATCGCCGTAACTCCCGCCGCGTCATCGTAAGCGGCATTCAGAACAGCCTCATCTTTCACAAGGTCAAAGCCGATTAGAAAAGTATCGTCTCCCCTCATTATTCTCCCGATGCGCATAACCAGGGCCATAGCATCGGTAAGGTCAAAGTTGCCAATGCTTGAGCCAAGGAACACTATCATCTTAGGAAGCGCTGTAATTGAATCCGCAACTTTCAAACCTTCTTCATATTCTGAAAGAACGCCCTTTACGGCCAGCCTGTCAAAATCTTCTATGAGCGACTCGGAGCTGGGAATGATTATGTCTGAAACATCGATAGGTATATAAGTGAGTCCGCCGTTATTTGAAATGAATGAATTTATTATGTAGCGGGTCTTGATGGAAGTTCCTGCGCCAAGCTCTAATATAACACTCTTGCCGTTGTTAATCTTATAGATTTCGCTTGAATGATGTTTTAGTATTTCAGCTTCGGTGCGTGTTACATAATACTCGGGCGTCTCGCAGATCTTCTCAAACAGCGCCGAACCGGCAGCGTCATAAAAATATTTCGGCAGAAGAAATTTATTGAGAGCCAGCAGCCCTACTTTAACGTCTTCAGCGAAAGTATTTTTCCTGATACCGCTGTTAACATAGTAGAGCGAGAACCTTGAGCTGATCTCGCGAAGTTCAACTTCAAATATGCTATTTTTATCAGGATTTTCCAATTTTGAAGTAATTTTGTTTGGGCGAAGCTAAATTTAGCAATAATTTCAGGCAGTTCCAAATTTATATTTATAACGGATGGACTAAAGCAAATACCCCACTTTCGCATAAAAAGTTCCGGCGCAATTTTATTATTTTTCTATTGGGGCTCTTTCACAGCGTATTCAGCTGCTGTGCTTCATAAACTTTTATTGCCGAGCCTTTTGCCAGTGTAACGTTATACGGTTTTTGAGAATCAATGGATTTCCAGTGATTGCCGTACACCTCGCCGAAATCAAAATTTGTTTTAAAATCAGTTACCGGGTATATTTCCCAGATCGGATGCTCGACCCTGTATACAAGAGTCTCTCCCGAGCGTGTTGTTCCAAATCCCCACTCATGTTCTTTAAAGAAATGTTCCGCCGAATTTTCCGGCGGCATGAAAGATTTATTTTCAGCCTGAACTTTTATTGAGTATTCCTTTGAATCGACTTCAATCGTATGAGACAGCAAGATCTTTTCATCGAACGCAATTTCATTCTTCATATTAATCTTCCTGTAATTCTCGTTGAAGAAAATATTTGCTCCCAGAACGGTAAGATAGTTCGGGACAAACTCGCGTATGAAAACAACTCCTCTTTGTTCTTTGTACTTAACATAGAAACGAAGATTTATTTCAGGGAAGTTAACGTTAAAAGGAACGTGAATTCCTTTAACTTTGGTATCTGCAAAATCAAATGCCACCAGGCTGATAAACGCAGCGCCGCCGATTGTATCAGGCTGAAATCCTTCGGGCAGATACGGCTGAAGCGCCTCCGGCTCAACCCGGTAAGAAGCCAAAAGGAGATTCTCCCACTTTGCAGTCAAAAATATTTTTTTATCGCTCATTGGGCGGCGGTCCCTTCGGGGAGAGATTTTCTTAACGACACAAGTACAAATGTTATGAGCAGGGCGTTAATAGCGCCGGCAACCACGTCAGATGGCCAGTGCTGGTTATGATAGATTCTGCTCAGGCATGTTATTACTGCGAGCGCGTAGTAAAAAGACTTGAGGTAGATATTCTTAGTTGATGATGCAAGCGCGGCTGAGAGCGCGAACGACACCGCTGCATGCCCGGAAAGAAAAGAGAACATATCGTTGTTATCCCAGTTCCATCCGCTGAATGCGAAGTCGCCGTGATTGGTATAAGGCCTCCACCTGCCGAACAGAGATTTAAACAACAGTGTGACAAATCCAGAGTAGATGTAAGCCTCGCCCACCAGCAGCCCGGTTTCGCGCATTTTATTTTGTGAAAATAACAACCCGCCAAAATACAACGCGATGAATAAGTACAAGGTCAGCGCGCCGTTGCCATACCACCTGCCAAAATCAAATACTTCAGATATCAGGCCGCCCTTCCAACTAAGGATAAAATCTCTGATCGCATTGTCCAGGTAAAATGCCGATAAGATAATAAAGATGCATACCAGCGAGAGCTGCCAGCGGCTGACCATTTTATTTAGCGCCGCCGGATAGACTTTTTTAAAGTCGATCCAAAGCTGCATTAAGTCATTTTTAACAAGTGTGCCCAAAAGTTTGTTCGATAATTCGATCAATCAGTCATTGAGCAAAAATAGATATTATTTTAATGAATGTTAATGAAAATTGAGGTCTGCTGATCTTAAATAAGAAAAGGCGCATAACTAATTTCTAAGCGATGCGCCTTAACGTCAAAAGACTAGGAGGAAGAATATTTTTTATAGGTGGAACCAGGCCCCGGCTGTGATTTGAAGTCCAGTTGTTTTAAATGTCTGCGTAGTAGCGTTCTTTAAAATATTTGATAGCCCGAATGCGTAACCAAACTGACCATACAGGTCTATTTTAGGAGCTATTTTAAAACCAACTCCTCCGCCAATCAAAAGATTAAAGTCAGTGCCGCTGATACTGCTGCTGATGTCGGTTGAAGTTCCATTTCCACCCTGCGGAGTATCATCAGCGTTTGCTGACATGTTAATTCCAAGAATCGGACCTGCAATTAAGAATGGCTTAACTTCTGTCAAAGGAAACGTCACTTTCAACAAAACCGGAATTTCAAAATAATTAAGCTTATCTGTAACAGTCCCGCCGGCCCCGTCATTTCCTGATGCGCCTTTCATAACAAATCTTAATCCTGGCTGTATGGAAATATAATGGCCAAACCCTACATCGAGGTCTGCCCCAAATATCATACCCGTCCTGGTAGATGTTGAAATATCAGGCGTTGTTGTAAAATTAGCGATGTTAATGCCAACTTCTGGTCCTATAGCTAACTTTACCTGTGAATAAGAGGCAGTGGTTAACAAGACACCCAGAATTAGAACAAGAAAGATTTTGAATTTCATTTTTTCTCCTTTAGTTTGAAATTATTAATTTAATAAATTATGGAACTGTATAACTTGATGTGGCGCTGTATGAAGCGCCTCCGCTATCAACTGTACCTGCATAATAAAATTTCGACTGCTGCCCCGAAGTAACGCCGATCTATTCGCTTATCTTGTACGCTGTATCTTTGCTGAATGCGTAATTAGAATTCTGATTTTTATAGTTGTGTCAGATAATAAGGATGAAAAACAGATGACCCTTTTACGCAAGATACTCTCTTTTTCATTAAAATTAAATAGTCTAGTTAAATTATTATTAATTATACAATTTTGATTTTATAGTCCGCAAATCTAAATAAAAATACCCCCAAAGCTTCAAAATTCAGAATTACGTATGGCGATACGATGCTTCTTTATCCCGGAAGTCATTGGGGGTACAACTTTCAAATCTGTGAAACATCACTATCGCCATATTGGGTACAAACATAAGGAAAGCTTCTGAGGAAGTGCAAAGAAAAATAAACGGCAAGTTAGAGAAAAACCGTTTACAGATCATCAGGATATTTGGGAAAAAACATTTATTTCTGTGGTTTTTTCAAGTTTTATTGTTATTTTGGATCAATCAAATTAGAACATTTTGTAGTATTCATATGCAGAATTTTAAATTAATTGAGCTTTTGAAGACTCTTGATAAGAAGGAAATTCGCCGCCTGGGCGAATTTGTGGAATCGCCGTATTTCAATAAAAATGAAAATGTTATGAGGTTGTTCGGGGCTCTTTCAAAATACCACCCGGGGTTTGAGAACAGGAACCTCACAATTGAAAAGCTGTTTAAGAAACTTTTTCCCCGGGATAAATATGATTACCACAAAATAAACAACGTTATATCCGATCTGTACAAGCTTTCGGAAAGGTTCTTTTCCATTCAGAATTTCGAAGAGAAAATGGAATCCGGAGACACAGCCGTCCTGAAGACGCTGACCGATAAAAAGCTGCATGGAATTTTCAAACAAAAATTCAAACAGCTTGAAGAAATAAACGAAAGCGCTGAATTCAAGGATGAAATGTACTGGTTCAATAAATACAGGCTGATGGCCGAGCGCCGCATAAATCTTTTCGATATCGCGCCCAACACACAGCTTGAGCTTATGCAGGAAGAATTTAACAGGTTTCTGAAATATACCCTGATAAAACTCCTCCGGTTTTACTCGACGATGATACATGAGGTAAGGCAAAACAACGTCGTTTACACTTTAAGGATGTTCGAAGAAGCTCTGGAGTTCCTCGAAAAAAATGAACGGGAAAACGGAGGCTTTAAGGAACCGCCGATACTTTCTGTGTATAAGAACAGCATCTACCTGGCCCTCAGGGAAGAAAGAAAATATTACGATGAGCTTGCAGCCCTGAAGAACAAATACTTTAATGAGTTCACGCCTCTTGACCGGAAATTTATTTTCACACACCTTTTCGGTTTCATAGCTCATAAACTTATGACCGAGGGCGACTATTCATATTACATCGAAGCGTTTGAACACCATAAAGAAACGCTTGAACGGGGCATACAGGACGAGAGCGACATATCATATTTCGATTTTGTGAATTATGTAAAATCGGCATGCTCTGTCGGCGAGTTTGACTGGGCGCGGCAGTTCATAGAAAAATATAAGCACGTTCTGCCGGAAGAAGAAAAGAACAACACATTGAATTTCAGCTACGGGACCATCGAACAGAAATCAGGCAACGCGGAAAAGGCGCTGGGGTTCTACGCCAAAACTAATTTCTCAAACTTTATCATGAAGGAACAGGTGAAGATATTACAGTGCAGGCTGCTCTATGAACTGGGAATGGATGAGCAAGCTCTTGCCGCCATAGATTCGTTCAGGCATTATCTTCAAAGGGAAAAGCTGATAACTGACGACCATCGCGGGTTATTCTACCTCTTCCTGAAATACCTGACACAGATGATAAAAGTCCGGGAATCGCGCTCAAGCTCTGAATACGATTTTATGGTTGAAAAGCTCCGCAAAGACGTGACTGAGATGAAGATGAATATTTTCGGCGTGAGGTTATGGGAGCTGGAACAGATAGACAAACTAAACAAACCTGGATCTAAATAAAAAACTTCTCGGCCAGGGCCCACGCGGCAAGCGTCATGCCGTCAAATATTTCATTCGATCTTATTTTTGCCTGCAGCTCGCTTACAGTTAGCTCAACCGGCTCAAACTCCTCATGGTCGTCTTTGGAAAACTCGGCAGACGGCCTTAGGTTCCTAGCTATGAAAACATGGCATATCTCGTCTGTAACGCCTATGTAAGGATTAAACGAACCAACCTTCTCAAAATCTCCGTCCATACCAACCTCTTCGATAAGCTCTTTACGCGAAACCTCTTCGGGCGTCTGCCCTTCTTTTATTCCGCCGCCCGGGAAACCAATACTCTCGCGCCTGCTCAGGTACCTGAACTGATTGACCATGAGAATTCTACCGCCGGCTAAAACCGGGACCGTAAATGCCGAACCGGCTGTATGGCAGATATGATAGTCGCCTTCCCTTCCGTCTTCGACCATATACCTGTCAACAATGTAAGTCCACCAGGGATTTTTGAGCTTGATGGCGCTTGTTAAAGTCTTCCAGTGTTTTAAAGCCATATCCTAATTCTTAGTTCCATTTCCGCCGGCTCCCAGCTTTTTTAGCTGTTCAATTTCTTTATTCAGGAAGAAGCTGAGAAGGATTCGTATCACCACTATCCCGCCAAGCTCTATAAGCTCTTCTGTGGTTGGTTTTAAAATAGTCTGGATAATATCGGCGGCGATAAGGAACTCAAGCCCGAACAAAATGTAATAGCCGAAATCATGCCTGATAATATCAAGCGCAGAAATGTCAAACTTTTTTGAAAGCCGCTTAAACTCTGCCCTGATGAAATGAATTACAGCAAGCAAGGCGCCATATATCATTATGGCAAAGCTTATATCTTCCAGGGCATGCGCAATGTAAAGAATGTATTCGTAAAAATAATCAACCATATTTGTTCAGCTACTTAATTGTATCTCCGATCACGGTAACCATTATCTTCCGCCTGCCGCCGTTATTGCGGTGCTCGCACAGGTAGATGCCCTGCCACGTGCCAAGGTTAAGCCTGCCGTCTGTAACAGGCGCAGTAACCGACGCGCCGATGATAGATGACTTAATATGCGAGGTCATGTCATCGCTGCCTTCGAGAGTGTGAAGATAATAGCTGGCCGATTCAGGGACCATCTTGTTAAAATGAGTTTCCATATCGGCTCTTACGTCGGGGTCGGCATTCTCATTTATCGTAAGCGAAGCCGACGTATGTTTAATAAAAAAGTGTGCCAGCCCCGCCCTGAAAAGCTTTAGTTCGGGAATTTCCTTTTGCAGCTCGTTAGTCACAAGGTGGAAACCCCTCTTCTTTGGCGAGAGTATTATTTCTTTTTGAACTACTTTCAAGCTTCTTCTTTTTTGTTCACCCGGTCTTCAAGTTTCTTTGCCTTAACATCATCCATCGATGTCTTAACTATCATGAACATATATAATCCAAAAAGAAGAACGCCGATCACGCAAATTACTACTAGCGCTACATCCATTATTTTTTACCTCTCCCCCTACCCCCTCTCCACATAGAGAGGGGAAATAATCTATTTCAAAAATTCAGAAATCGCTTTGTTAATCTATGCCTCACCCCCGGCCCCTCTCCACATAGAGAAAGGGGGTACATGGGGTTAGAAAAAAGCTATTTCAAGTTCCGTTCACTTGTGCAAATCTTTTGGTTAATTGGATAAAAGATGAAAATTGCCTTACTATAAAATAATGAAGTTATAAGAAATTTAACAGTGAATAAAAATATAACCCCGGTTTGCAGCCTGCGGGGCTAAAATGCAAATCGGCCCTCTCCTGGTGAAAGGGGAAATGAAATGCAACTATAAACCTGACCGTGTGAGTCTTAAGGGCGGGTTTTAGTTTTACGATATTTGTTCTTAGGTTTTGTTTTCCGCTTTTTGTCTTTTTTTCTGCTTTTCGGATTTCGTCTTTTTTTACAGAATAAAATTTGTCCCATGGGACAATAATTGATTTTCAACCAGTTAGACGAATTTACGTCTCGACATCGGTTTGGCCAACCAAGTGTGCGGCAGGGAGAACCTTCAGGGTGACGCCTCTCTCCCCACCCGGAGCTTTTTGATTTGTTGCCGGAAACCCCTTTGAAACCTGCTGGAGCAATAATAATACATTTGCACAACCACTGCAATCCTAAAATTTATACATATGTTTAGAGCAAGGTTTGGCACGAAAGTTGTTTACAGCAGTAAAAAGTTTATAAAGTTATAAGGTTCGTAAAGTTAAACAGTCAATAAAGTTAAAACTTTCTACTTTATAGACTTTCTGCTTTATGAACTGTTCTTTCTGCTTTCTGCCTTTTCACTTTTCACTTTTGCCTTTTTTCATCGCTTCTTTTACCATCTTCTCAAGGACTTTCAGGTCAATATCTTCAATCCGGTTGATGTATATGCAGCCCTTGCCTGTTTTGGATTTTTTAGGGTCTTTAAACAGCTTTTCGGAATGCGCTACGCCGTACAAAACCAGGTTTTGTTTGCGGGGCGAGAATCCTGCATAAAACCAATTGAGTTCCCTACCGTTTGGGTACGTCAGTTTATAATCGCCGAAGCCTATAATGGCGTTTCCCCACATTTTAGGCTCATGTTTTGTGGCGTTGGTCATTATATCAAGCAAAACAAGCGCGTCATCTTTTCTTTTTTTGTCATTTACAGAATTAATGAATTTCAGAACGTTTGAGTCAGTTTTTTGTGTTTTGAGTTGAGGCATTGGTTATTAGTTTATTGGTTGATTTAGTTAAATAGTCAATAAAGATAATAAAAAATCAGGGAAAAGAAAAGCAGACACTGATTTGACCGATTGACGCGGATCGAACCCGCCAAAACAATTCATAAAAAAGGTATTATTATATCAGTCGTAGCAAGTCTTGGATGGCAGCTTCACTCCCCATCTATGAGTCCACGGCTCGTTAAGTCATAAACTATTAACAAGGAAAAAGAGTGGATTTATTAATGCAGATCCTTTGGATTATGCTCTTTCAGAAAGTTTTCAAGAACCATTTTTTTTACATTAGCCGGTGTTTGTCCGATATTACATTCGTCAAATTCCGGAGAGGTAGCTCCTATCAGGCCGCCGACCATTGCAGATACGCCGCCTACCAATATGCCGGAGATCAGTCCGGCTGCCCAGGGCGATGACATAAAATTGTGGCTTGGGCTGTCGCCGCTTCCGGCAAAGACGCCGGCAATAAAGCCGATGACAAATCCGCCGCTGGCTCCAATAATTAATCCCTGCTGACTCAGTGTTCCGGATTTTATGCGGATGAGCTTGAGGTCGTTTAAAGAAAAAAGCTCCGTGTATTCAAAAGAAGATACTGCAACCGTATCGTTTTTGATCGAGATCCTGTTTGCACCCGGGAACAGGTATGTTTCTTCCGCCGCCATTTTGCTTTGTATTTCAACATCATCAATAACATATACCGAATCAGTTTGAGCGCAAAGTTCAAAGCATCCGCAAAAAAGCGCAACGAGGATAAACTTAATTTTCATCAGCCAGTTCGATAATTCTCAGCAAAAACAGCAATGGTCCCGCAAGGCGGGATTTTTAGTCAATTACAGAAGAATCGCCTGAGAGCCTATTGCTCGATGCTGTGTTTCTTAATGAAACCGATGAGCGCATCTCTTTTGGAATTTTCAGGGATCTTACCGATCCCGGCATCTTTAAAAACAGGCGCTCCTTCGCCAATCAATCCGCCCACTACGGCGCAGACGCCGCCGATAATGACGCCGCCCAGCAAGCCGACTCCCCATTTTGTCGATGTCAGGCCATCGCCACCGTTATCGCCTCCGCTGGAGATCATCCCGCTTATAAATCCTAAAAGGAATCCGCCAACGCCGCCTATAATCACTCCCTGTTTTCCATGAGAGCTGGTTTGAACGCGTACATCCCGAAGGTCGCCCAATGAGAATTCACGGCTTTCGAATGAGTTAGATATCATCAGGGAATTTGAAGTAACCGTCACGTTATTCATTCCGCTAAATGAATAAATATTGTTTGGTTTCAGGGTTGTTTGGATGTCAACATCATCTGTCAGAAATGTTGAATCGGTTTGTGCTATTGCATCAATGGAACAGCACAGCAAAACAATAAGGATGAATTTCATTTTCATCATGAATATTCAGTGTAAAATTAACAAAAAAGGGAAATAGCTTCACAATGATGTGAAGCATAATTCCCTTTGGTTACACAAATATAATTAAATATTTAGAAAAAGGGAGAAAAAAAATACCGTGATTACGTTAATTGGGATAATTGGTTAAATAGTAAAAAAAAATTCACAAGGCACGAAGACACAAAGTGGCGATTAATAAAATACGGCATCTATCGTCCCATTAGAGCAGCAATTTCGTAGGGCTGAAATTTATCCTCTATTAAAATTTAAATTATTAGATTCCCGATCCCGCCTAACAAAACGGCGGGCAGGCGAGTCGGGAATGACAAGCAAAACAACCTGTAACTTGTAACCTGTAACTTGTAACCTGCGACTGGTTTCATCATTTAATCCGCAATCGACATTCCGCAATCCGAAATCGAGAGATTGCTTCGTCGCTGGCGCTCCCCGCAAATTGTTACTCTTCGTCTTCGCGCAAATGCTCAAGCGTTGAAAAATCTTCAAGCGTGGTTGTATCTCCGGTGACTTTTCCCTGCGTTGCTATTTCACGAAGCAGGCGCCGCATAATTTTGCCGCTGCGGGTTTTTGGCAAAGCTTCTGTAAAGCGAATTTCATCGGGCCTGGCCAGAGAGCCTATTTGTTTCACAACCCATTCTTTCAGTTCTGAGTTAAGCTCATCGCTCGGTTTGTATTTGCTTTCAAGCGTTACAAAAGCAAATATCGCGCTGCCTTTCAGGTCGTCGGGCCTGCCGACCACAGCGCTTTCGGCGACTTTCGGGTGCGCGACCAGCGCCGATTCAACTTCCGCGGTCCCGATCCTGTGTCCGCTTACATTAATAACATCATCAACTCTTCCCATTATCCAGAAGTACCCGTCTTTATCGCGCCGCGCGCCGTCGCCCGTGAAGTACACGCCTTTGAACTCGCTCCAGTACTGCTTCTTGTAGCGTTCATCATCGCCCCAGATAGTTCTCAGCATTGCGGGCCACGGATGCTTGCAAACAAAATAGCCGCCTTCGTTTACTTTAGCTTTATGCCCTTCTTTTGAAACCACTTCCATCTGGATGCCGAAGAACGGAAGCGTAGCGGTTCCCGGTTTTGTCGGCGTAGCGCCGGGCAGCGGCGTAACCATGATTGCTCCGGTTTCGGTCTGCCACCAGGTATCAACTATCGGGCATTTACCTTTGCCGATAACTTTATAATACCACATCCACGCTTCGGGATTAATGGGTTCGCCCACCGTTCCAAGAAGCCTGAGCGAATCTAATTTATGCCGAAGCGGCCATTCCTCCCCCCACTTAATGAATGCGCGTATAGCCGTAGGCGCAGTGTAGAAAATATTTACTTTGTACTTATCTATGATTTCCCAGAACCTGTCGGGATTCGGAAAATTCGGGGCGCCTTCGTACATTAAAGTAGTGGCGCCGTTTTGAAGCGGCCCGTAAATAACATACGAGTGACCGGTCACCCATCCCGCATCGGCTGTGCACCAGTAAACGTCTTCATCTTTCAGGTCAAAAACGTATTTTGTAGTGATGTAAGTCATAACCGAATAGCCGCCGGTTGTATGCAAAATTCCTTTTGGCTTACCGGTTGTGCCGCTGGTGTAGAGTATGTAAAGCGGGTGCTCCGAATCCAGCTGCTCGGCCGGGCAAACATCATCAACGCCCTGCATCAATTCATGATACCAGTGGTCGCGTCCGTAATGCATCTGTATTTCCTGCCCGGTGCGCTGAACAACAATAACATTTTCAATTGTAGGACAATTGGGCATGGCCTCATCAACGTTTGCTTTCAGATTAATTATTGTTCCCCTGCGGTAACAACCGTCTGAGGTGATAACCATCTTCGCTTCGGCGTCGTTAATTCTGTCAACCAGCGCAGAGGCGGAGAATCCGCCGAACACTATAGAATGCACAGCGCCAATTCTGGTACAGGCGAGCATCGCAACGGCAATTTCAGGAATCATCGGCATGTAGATGCAGACCCTGTCGCCTTTCATGATTCCCATTTTCTTCAGCGCGTTCGAGAATTTACAGACCTGGCGGAAGAGTTCCTGGTAGGTCCAGGTAGCGGTTTCACCGTTTTCTCCTTCCCAGATAATTGCGGCTTTATTTCTGCGCCATGATGAAATGTGCCTATCGAGGCAGTTATAGCTCATGTTTATTTTGCCGCCGACAAACCACTTAGAGTGCGGGGCTTTCCAATCGAGAACCTTTTTCCATCTCCTGAACCAGTAAAGCTCTTCGGCAATTTTAGCCCAGAATTTTTCGGGATGTTTAATTGACTCCGCGTACATTTTTTTGTACTGGGCCATAGATTTAATATGCGCTCGCGCGGAAAACGGCGCCTTTGGCTTGAAAACTCTTTTTTCTCTTTCTAATGAAGTTATACGTTGGTCCATAAAATATTCAGTAATAGTTTAATTGAAGTGAAAGTAAGCAATAATACGGGGTTTTTGTAAAAGTTTCCAGAGATTAGCAGATTATTGAGACTTGGTTTTAGCCAAGCCGAAATCCCGCTTGCGGGATCAGATTGAAGATTATCAGATTGAAGATTATTAGATTGAAGATTAAGGAGATGGGTCTATACTAAAACTCAGACCACCCCTAACCCCCTTCTTATAAAAGGAGGTGGGAACAATTTCTAAACTATTTTTTATTTTTGTTTCAATTCGTAGCACGAACTTAAAGTCGTGCCACGAAGCTTGTAATTATTTATCGCCGGCTTTTTTAATTGGGTCCACGGTTTGATCTATGCAATTGCTTCCGAATTCTTTTTTGGACCACTCGGACCTTACAGTTAAGCAAAGGTGATAATCACCTGGCGGAAACACACCGCTTGCAAGTATCGAGTCTCTTTTTTGTTCCATTTTGAAACGGTTCCAGACAGAATGTTTCCAGGTTGATGACACGTCCTGCGTTTCACCCGGTTTAATGCTGAACGCGCGGGAGCAAGCTTCGAGCATAGTTTCGCCATCATAAGTCAGAATGATATACACTTCGACAATTTGTTTAAACTTTGATTTATTAGTAATCGTAGAATTCCACAGGTCATCAAGCGCTAATTGTCCTTTTGGCGGCTGTTTGGCTTTAATTTCCAGGACGGCATCATTCTCGTAATTATCGACTGTGTGATTGACGCATGTATTCCCAAGCGGATTATTAAAATCCGGCTGGTTCTTTGTATTTGCCGCATACGCCGTCATGCAGATCTTATAATCGCCGATCAGGAAATCATTTTCGCGTATTATCATGCCTTCTTTAATATTGCTGTACCAGCCTTTCAGCGGCGGCTCTTCGAATTTTAGATCAATGTCGATCGATTCACCGGAAGCAATTGAATAATTTTTAGTCGAGCTTTTATATAACAATGTATCGTTATATGTTACGTCTAATGTAAAGCAAACATTTTGATTGTCCTTACCTTTGTTTACCGCGTCAAACTTCCATAGGTCGTTTCCGTTAAGCGTTCCTTTTGGAAAATCTTTAAATTTGATCTCGATCTGCGAATATGATACTGCAGCAAACATTACAAACAATAAAAGAAATGATAATACTTTTTTCATGACAATTGCCGGTTAGTTAGATTACGAATTTTTAGAATCTGTAAACATAACGCCTTTTTGCAAGAAATTCAATAACTTACAATAAAAAACCTGCCTCCGTAATGTCAGAAGCAGGTTAACAATTATTATGATTTTTAATCGAATATATTCATCCGGAGCTGTACAAAATTGAACATCTAGTAATCCCGATAAATATAATCAGAAAGCCGTTCCGGCTGCGGTCCGCCGTTATAATACCATTTAGCGCTCGCGTTAGGCTCGGTGTTTGATTCAGAAATTTTGGTTGGCTGTCCTCCATAGACATCGGTATAGAGAATGACCACTTTGTTCCAGCATGCCAGTCCGTTGACCGAGGCATTTACCGTATCGTGAATCAATGAACCGCATACACTTGTACCGTTCAGTGTAAATGCTACAGTAGAATAAACAAAAGCATCGACAAATTCGCCTGCTGCATACCCGTTTGTATCGTAATTACTTCTAAGCAGCGCTCCTATCTGCGTATTAGTACTGTCATAAACTTCAAAAAAGGCGACGGCTAGTTTTGCGCCTGCGGGATAGGTGATAGTGGGATGGCAAGTCGTATCAACGACAGGAGTCAGCAAGCCTCCGGCAGGAGGGGTGGTAAGATTTATGGAAAAGGCTCCCGTTGAATTGATCGTGCCGGTATCAACAACATACCTGTTCGTATGCGAGTAGTCATAAACGGCAAGATACAAATATACTTTACCAGTATGCGTCCAGTTAAAGATCTGGCCGCTCAGGCTTGTCACACAACTGCCGCCGCTGTTAGTAGTGGTAGTGTTTGTGGTGGTGTCACTGTTGCAGGAATATACAATAACTAACGCAACAAGCGCCACTAAAGCCGCAAAATGAATGGTTGTCTTCATTTTATTCCTTTGTTTAATTGATAAAAAACTGCTTATTGACTTAGCGCAAATTTAACACATTTAAATTTTACAAACATTTCTGAATTGAAACAGTTTAGAAGCTGACCTCTTTATAATATCTCCACCTTATTAGTAAGGGGGAGACGAAAAAGAGCTTTCCCCTATTTAATAAGCATCATTTTCCTCGTTTGAACGTAACCATCAGTACGCATAGTATAAAAATAAACGCCCGATGGATAATCAGCCGCGTTCCATTGGATCTCATACGAGCCCTGCTGTAGCTGCGAATTTACAAGTTCCGCAACTTTCTTTCCGGTAATGTCATAGACTGTAACTTTTACAAAACCGGTCTTAACTACCTGCAAACCAATTTTAGTTGAAGGATTAAACGGATTAGGATAATTTTGCTTCAAACTAAAACCACCAGGAACATCCTGCGATATATTCCTGACTGAAACCAAAGTTGAAGTAAGATCTAATGTCAGAGTCCATGCATTCAAAGTTCCGGTGTGTCCCGTGGTTCTGTCATATACTTTCAGTATCCATGCGCCTGAGGGATCGAAGTTAATAAACTGTGAGAGCGGTTTGGTTGGCCTGAAATTTCCAGTAAATGGAGGCGCTCCGTTTGAAATTAAAGTTAATGATGAATCACTTAGAGCTGTGCCAATAAAATTAGCCCCGCTTCCGCCAAGCTGATATATTAATGTATCTGTATTGGTAAAATGTAATAATGATATTTCAAGGTCTCCGTCATTTGGATAAATAATTGTATCAATTGAAACATTAACGTACGAAACATAATAAGAAGATAGATCGCTGCCGGCGACTGTTATTGTATCCAGCGTACTTTGGTTTCCCTGAATTATTCCATTCAAATTACTGTGAGAGTTTACTAAAATATAATTCGAGGGTACAAAGACCCAGACCGCCCCGGCATTTGTATTATCGGCGACCCCGCCATCTAAAACGGTAACCCCGTCTGACGAAATAGCAACAGATGTGCCCTGCCCCGAAAATCCGATTGCGCCTGTGCCGGCAAGTTTTGAACCAAACTGCGACCAAACGTTGCCGCTGCGGGTAAAAGACCAGATTGCGCCTGCTCCGCTATTATCTGCAGGGCCGCCGGCAACAAAAGTATTGCCGTCTGAAGAAATTGATACTGAAAGACCTAACTGGGGAGAACCATTCGCTCCGGCTCCGGTAAGTTTGGGACCCTGTTGATACCACAGACTGCCGCTCCGGGTAAATACCCAGACAGCCCCTGCATTATTATTATCATGGAAGGCGCCGACTATTGTTGTATTTCCATCAGAAGATGTTGCGACTGAAATCCCCTGCCCTGACATTCCACTACCTCCTTCGCCAACAAGCCTTGAGCCCTGCTGTTCCCATGCGCCGGACGTTCTGGTGAATACCCAAACCGCTCCTGTCTGGTTATTGTCATATGGTCCGCCTTCTATAGCGGTATTCCCGTTTGCAGAAATTGCAACCGAACTTCCCTGAGAAGCGCTTCCAACAGCTCCTGTTCCAATAAGCTTAGAACCCTGTTGAGTCCATACTCCCCCATTTCTGACAAATATCCAAACCGCCCCGGTGTTAGATTGATCATAAGAACCGCCTTCAATAATTGTATTACCATCAGAAGATATAGCAACAGAATATCCCTGCTGTGAATTAATTCCGCCGGTGCCTGCATGCTTTGTACCCTGTTGAGTCCACACGCCCGCAGATCGGGTAAAGATCCATATTGCTCCCAGGTATCCGTTATCTCCAATCCCACCTTCTACAACTGTATTTCCGTCAGAAGATATAGCAACCGAGTAACCCTGGTAGCCAGTTCCAACAACTCCAGTTCCAACAAGTTTAGCGCCTTGCTGAGTCCAGACGCCGCCGCTTCGTGTGTAAATCCAGATGGCTCCGGCAAATCCATTATCGCCAAAGCCGCCAACGACAGCGGTATTGCCGTCTGCTGAAATTGCAACTGAGTTGCCTTGATCAGTATTCCCTATTCCTTCGGAACCAACCAGTTTAGGACCCTGCTGAATAAATTGTGCATAAAGTAAGTTTGGGATAAAGATTCCGGCTAAGAGCAAGATAACCAATAATTTTTCTTTACCCGATAAAAATCGGGAGTTGTTGTTGTTTGCCATTATGAAATTCTCCTTTGGTTTATTTTTTTAAAACTTCAAATTACGTTCTTAAGCAGAAAGTAATTGCGTTTCTAACAGGCTTTAAACTCCCATCCGTCACGTAAAAACCGGTATAGGAGTTTTGCCTGCCCACTGTGAGATGGGAATTAAAATAGAAAAGTCAGTTACGAAGGTTTTTTCTCACAGTGTCTTTTAACGTGACGTAAAATACAGTTTGCAACCAACTCAATCCAAAGAAACTTTTAAAAGGTTGTCGGAAAAAGTCATTGATTGTGTAGCTGGTAAATGACCCTAAATAATTACGTTTTGAAGTATTTTCTTAAAAAAGAACAACTTAAATTATCGGAAAATAAACGGCATGTTAAATGTATAATTCCCGGTTAGTGGAGCTTTTAAAAACTCTCTCGGTTTATGAGCTGAATCGATTTGAGAAATTTGTTGCGTCGCCTTTTTTCAACATGAATGAAGAAATAACCGCTTTATTCAGGATCCTGAAAAAGTACAGTCCTAACTACGAACATAAAAACATATCGAAGGAGAAAGTTTTTAAGGCGATTTTTCCGGAACAAAAATATAACGATAAAAAACTAAGGTACCTTTCTTCCGGAGCGCTGAAGCTTGCAGTCGAATTCCTTGGGGAGTTAAATTACAGGCAGGACATATTCGGAACAAATATCTATTCCATCAAAGAATTAATTGAAAGAAAACAAATAAGGATCGCGGAAAAAAAAATTGCCGAAGCCGGGAAAAATCTGACCCCGACAAATTATCCCAACGAAGTATACTATTATAACAAACACTTGCTTAAAAGCCAGAGTAACTATCTGGCCCTTACTCAGAATAAGACCCTGAAACCTGATGATCTGGTGCAAGAGGGGGAAAACATTATTCTCTTACTATTCGTTGTTCTTATGCAAACGACTTATAACTTATCAATTATGGAGAACACTTATAATCTCAACAACCCGAATAATATTATTACCGACTTTCTCTCGTCTATTAATATCGACGAGTTTATACAAAAAGCATCATTATCGAAACAAAGCGCTACCAGGATATACGAGCTTTATCACAATATGATGCAGCTTAAACGGGAACCGCTGAAAGACGAGCCATTTAAGAAACTAAAAGCTTCTTTGGAATATTACCTGGGCATACTGAACAAACAGGACCAGTATAATTTATTTATGGCTCTTGAATCATTTTGCGCGTACCGGATATTAAAGGGGGGTTCGAACTTCAAAAAAGAAAAATTTGAGCTTTTAAAACAATCGCTCCGCTATAATATACTCTCTCCTTCTCAAAGCGGATTTTTCCCAACCGCTGATTTCAGGAATTTTGTTATAGAAGGCGTTGATGCAGGAGAGTTTGACTGGGCAGAAGAATTCGTTAAAAATTATATTCACAAGGTTGATGCAAAACAAAAAGAAAATATATTGAATCTTAGTTATGCGACTATAAATTTCGGAAAGAAAAAATACGACATTGCAATTGATAATCTTTCACGGATAACGGCCGGCAATGTTTTTTTCAAGTATGACATTAAGAGCTTTATGCTGAAAATTTATTATGAAATGAACCTTATAGAACCTGCATATGAACTGATTGATACTTACAGGCATTTTCTGAAAACAAATACATCCCTCTCGAAAAGAAGGAAAGATTCGGTTTTGAACTTCATAAGATTCACAAACCTGTTAATAAAAATTAAAAACGGGGATAATTCAGTTAGTTACGATCAGTTAAAAAAAGATATTGCCGAAACAGGGTGGATAACGAACAAAGAATGGCTGCTTGAAAAGCTGGATGAGGCATTTAAGCGGTGAATGCGCCATATTTATTTTGTCAGAACCATTTTTTTTGCTTCGTAAAAGTTTTCAGCAGACAACATGTACAAATATATTCCGCTGAAATATTTTGTTCCCTAAAAATCAGCTTCGTATGTTCCGGGCGCCAAAGGCTGATTTATGAGCGTTGTCATTTCACGGCCAAGTAAATCGTAAATTGCCAGATTTACTCCCTTTCCACCTGATTGCTGCGGGATATCGAACCGGATCTTTTAATGAAAGGCTAAGCTTCAATCTTTCGTTTAGGTTATGGGAATGCCATTATTTCCGGAACTAATAAGCAAAAATTAAGTAAGTTTAATATAATTGATTATTATTTACTTTTGAGAATATGACTTTTTTAAATCCTGCAATACTTTGGGGCCTGCTTGCTGTATCGGTTCCTGTCATAATACACATATTCAACTTAAAAAGAACAAAAAAAATTGAGTTCTCAACCCTCATGTTCCTTAAGGAAATCCAGCAGTCAAAATACCGCAGAGTTAAGCTTAAACAGCTGCTCATACTTCTTTGCAGAATTGCATTTATAATATTTGCCGTGCTGGCTTTTTCACGTCCGTTTGAAAAGGGATATTTATTCTCAGGCAACAGTAAAGTACGAAACTCGGTATTGATGATCCTTGACGATTCCTTCAGTATGCTGAACCGCGAAGCGCAGAACAGCGATTTTGAAATAGCAAAGAACAAACTTATCGAAACGCTTAAGATCTTCGACGAAAACGATGAAATTTATTTTTCGACTGTATCAGATATCTCCCGGCCGAACAGGACTTTTATTTTCACCGATATTAGCGCGCTAAAAGACACTATAAGGAATGCAAAAATCTCGGATGTAACAAGAGACGTGTATTCGACAATTTACTTTGCAAACAGGATACTTGAATCATCCTCAAATCCGGATAAAGAAATATTTCTTTTTACAGACGGCCAGAAGAGCTTTATTAATAACAATTCCACCGTCGTATCGCCGGTGAAAATACCGGAATTGACCAGGCTGAATATTATTCTCAGCGGGTACCGCAAGGGAGCAAATCTCTCGATCGATACGGTCAACGTGGTCTCAAAAATATTCGAAAAGAATAAAGCGGTTAAGATAAAATGTACGGTTTCAAACCACAATACATTCAACGTATCTAACAAGAGCGTGATCATTAACGCCGGCCCTAAAAAATTCAACGATGAAAAAGTAATTGATATACCGGCAAACTCGTCTGTTGACGTAGAATTTTCATTTATCCCGGGCGCCAGCGGATTTGTAAACGGCTCGGTCGAACTGGCCGAAAAAGAAATCGCCGACGACGAGATACCAAACGATAACAGGCAATACTTTGCGTTCTATGTGCCCGGGAAAATAAAAACTCTGATGGCATGCGGATCAGAATCGGACCTTGCGTATATAAAACTGGCTCTTGCTTCATCGGAAGAAATGATGAAAGATTCATCAGGCTCAAAACCTGACTTTTACGATATCGACCAGCTTATCGGCGGCGACCTTTCAAAAAAAGATCTCAGCGCATATAACTGCGTCATATTAGTCAATAAGGCGTCATTCACTGCGGAGGAGGCTTTAAAGCTGAAAGAATATCTTTACAACGGGGGCGGAATAGTGATATACCCGGGGCCTAACTCAAATATTGACGACTATAATAACGCGCTTTTCAAAGAGCTTGACATGCCGTATATAAATTCCCGGTTAACGCCGGCGGAAAATAACGGAACATATAAATTCGATGATGTGGATATCAGCCATCCGATATTTGACGGCATCTTCACGCAAAAGACCGGCGCCAAAGAGAATATATTAAAAGATTCGCCTGAAATTAAATCAGGATTTGATATTTTAACCGGCGCAGCCTCAGAGCCAATAATTACTTTAAGCGGCAACAAAAATTTCCTTGTGGAGTATTCGAGGGGTAAAGGAAAAGCTCTTTTGTTCGCGGTTCCGCCGGATATGTCAGCTTCAAATTATCCCTCCAAGTCAATTTTCTCGCCCGTTACTGTACGCAGCATTCTGTACATTTCGCCGGTAAATCCGATCAAGCCTGCCATTACAGGGAAAGATTACTTTCTGGATTTTTCAGGGTTTGGGAAACTTGATACGGCGGCTGTTAACATAAGTTCTCTGCCGGGCGATAAGCCTGTGGGACAGATAAAGCTTAGCGACAAAAATGACCTCGTGAACCTGAAGTACTTTCTTAATTCAAACTCGAATTATAAGCTGTCCCGGAAGTCGAATGTTCTTTTTGAGCTGCCGTCTAACTTTAATAAGAATGAGAGCCTGCTGGATAAGTTTACCGCCAAAGAGATTACCGGAATTGTTAAATCGCAGCTGGAGCATGATGTAAATGTCGTTTCGCCTGAAAGCGCGTTAACAGCCTCAATACTTGAGCTCAGGACCGGCAAGGATATGTGGCAGTGGGCGCTTGTAATAGCACTGCTGTTTTTGGCGGCGGAATTTTTTATCGCCAGATCGATCAAGTCTTAATTATTGAATCATTCTGCACACTATTGCTTCAAAACAGAAAACACGCCATCAAATCATAGTTATTAAAGAGTTTATAAATGAAAATGCGATTCTGATTTGGACGAAAAGACACAGCAATTTTCTTCACTATCTATGCATTTAGCATCAGGCGCAGCAAACTATGAAACTCAATAAGCTTGAAGCATATCAAGAATCTTCACCTATCGATAGTGAAAAAGGCACAGACTAACAAGGAAGACAAATTATCAAATTTTCTATTTCTAATTCGTATTTTTTTAACTATATTTAAATCCTTATAAATAAAGCGATTAACAGAAATTTTAACTTACCAGGAGATACTCAAAATGAGAATGTTCTTAAAAATGGCGGCGGTGTTGTTATTTGCAGTTTCAGCTACATTATATATAAACGGATGCACCAGCGCTGAGCAAACTACCGCTAAGCTTGCTTTCCAGCAGGGAGATTACGCTAAGGCGGAAAAGGAATTTGAAATTGAAGTTATACAGAATCCGGCAAACGAAGAAGCCTGGTACTACCTGGGCGCTTCAAGAATTATGCTGAAAAAATACCCTGCAGCCGACTCGGCTTTCCAGCGTTACAGAAAACTCGGAAAGAACTCATACTCAGGCGAGATACTCGAAGCATGGACAAGCCGCTATAACACCGGGGCGGATAAGTTCGAAGCAGGGCAAAAGACAAAAGACACCGACGTTAAACTGAAGGATTTCCAGGATGCTATAGACGAATTCGAAGTATGCAAGATCATTCTTCCTGACAGCACGGTAGTGGACAAAATCATAAAAAGCATTGAGTCAAAGATGGCCGCGTTCACAGTTAACCCGATGATAGATAAAGGCGTCGCTTACGACTCGCTTGGCCAATATGAAGAAGCTTTAGGCCAGTATAACCAGGCTCTTCAAAAAGTGGATAAGGGCTCGGATATGTATGATGTAATTGCATATGACATAGCCGTATCAAATCTTAAATGGGGCGAAAAGCTGAGAAACGCAAATTCAGAAGACGCTGCTTATAAGGAAAAATATAAGGCGGCAATGCCTTATCTTGAGGATCTGACAAATTCAAAAGACGTTAAAACAAAAATAACGGCTTACGATCTGCTGGTGCAGGTATATGCTAATCTAGGTATGAACGATAAAGCTCTTGAGGCGATGAAAATAAGAGACCAGCTAAAAGCCGAAAACAAATAATGGCGGACGCTATGGCACAGAAGACCGGTTCATCAGGAACCAAATGGTTTTGGGGAATTTTCCTCAGCCTTGTTTTTTTGGGGTTGGTTTTTCTGGGTGTTTGTTTCCTTGTTCTCACAACGGCGCTAAAGCTTGATAGAGGCGTTTATACTTCATCCGGCTCAGGCGACAAGATAGCGATAGTTGAAATAAACGACGTTATCATATCCTCCGAAAAGACCGTAGAAGAGATAAAAAAATTCAGGGAAGATAAGTCTATAAAGGCTATTATCATCCGGATGAACACTCCGGGCGGCGGCGTTGCTGCTTCCCAGGAAATATACGATGAAGTGCGAAAGACGCGCGAGAGCGGTAAGATTATAGTTGTTTCGATGGGCTCGATAGCGGCAAGCGGCGGTTATTACATTTCGATGGGGGCTAATTTAATAGTCGCTAATCCCGGCACATTGACCGGAAGCATCGGAGTAATCGCAGAATTTATCAGCATTAAGGACCTTGCAGAAAAGCTTGGAATAAATCAAACCGTTATAAAAAGCGGCGAGCTAAAAGATGCGGGCAATCCTTTTCGCGATATGAATGAAAAGGACAAAGCATATTTCCAGGATGTGGTGGATAACAGTTTCGGGCAGTTCCTTGACGTGGTTGCGAAGGAAAGAAAAATTAACAAAGACACGTTGATGCAATATGCCAACGGCAGGGTTTTCACCGGGCTGCAGGCGCAGAAGATAGGGCTGATAGATTCTCTCGGCACATTTGAGGATGCTGTGAGAATAACGGCCAGGCTTGCAGGAATAGAAGGCGAACCGCGCCTTGTGAGAGAAAGAAAGAAGTTTTCGTTCTTCCAGTCGCTGCTTGGCGGTACGGTGGAAGATGTAACTGCAATAAAGCAGAAGCTTTTTGAAGAGCCGATCTTGCAGTACAAGTTCACTCCGTAAAAGGGCGGAGGATCTGAGTTTATACGCTGAGAGAATTCATCATCCAAGAGGTATTATTACCAATTAACAAAACATAAGGTATGACCAGAGCAGATATAGCAAACAAGATTGCTACAGCTACAGGCTTGAGCAAAGTCGAAACAGAAACAGTAGTAGAGGGTTTCATACTGTGCGTAATTGACGCGCTAAAACAGGGAGAAAGCATCGAGATAAGGGGTTTCGGAACGTTTAAGGTGAAGGAACGCAAGCCAAGGATCGCGCGCAACCCGAAAACAGGAGCCAAAGTGGAGCTGGGCAAGAGGTTTGTACCAATGTTTAAGGTATCAAAGGAATTCAAGAAGACTGTTAATGACAGCTTGGTTAAGTAAATAACAGAAGGCAGAAAGCACAATGCAGAAGGCAGAAAGCTGAAGGCAAAAAAGCAGACAGCATAACAAATTTACAACTATCTTAGCTCCGTTAGGAGCGACATATTTACAGGAAGATTTAAGAAGAAACAGTAGCTCTGTTAGGAGCGACATAATAGATTCCCGCCTTCGCGGGGATTTTAGAACAAAATTAATAATCTAAAATTTAAAGGAGAGAAATGCCGAGCGGAAAAAAGAGAAAACGCCATAAAATGGCAACCCACAAGAGGAAGAAAAGACTGAGAAAGAATCGTCACAAAAAAAGAATAAGGTAGATTAAGTTAAATGGTTAATTGAGTTAACTAAGTTAATTAGGTTAATTAAAACAAAAATATCTTTCCAACAATTTTGAGTAATTTTGAAGTTGAAAATCCCGTGATATTGTTCGCAACAAATCATTAACCGGGTTTTCAACTTCTCATATTATAGGAATAGCGTCACAGCCGAAAATAATTAATCTTATTTCAGGAACACTATTAAGAGATTAATAAAAAATGAATGATGATTTTCCAAAACTAGAAGACTTAGAAACCTGGAAACGGTGCACGGATCTAAGGAACAGGATCAGGAAGTTTACCAAAACCTTACCTTCAGAAGAAAAATTTCGACTTACAGATCAAATATTAAGAGCGTCACGTTCGATCACAAACAATATTGCCGAAGGCTACGGTCGTTTTCATTACCAGGAGAACATTCAATTCTTAAGGCAAAGCAGGGGTTCTTTGTATGAATGCATAGACCATTTGCATGTATCACTTGATGAAAATTATTTAACTCAGGAAGGTTTTGATTCGCTCTACAGAGATTGCCTTGACTGCCTGAAATTAATAAATGGGTATATAAAATATTTAATCAACCGAAAGACAAAAGAGCTGCATTCAAAGTAAACCGCTCAGCCCAGAGTAACCTATTTAACCTAATTAACTTATTTAACTTAATTAACTAACGCCTGACTTGATAGTTCGGCGCTTCCTTCGTCACCATAACATCATGAGGATGAGATTCTTTCAATCCCGCGTTTGTTATCTCGATGAACTTGGCATTTGCCTGCAGCTTGGCAATTGTCTCGCAGCCGCAATAGCCCATGGCTGATTTAAGTCCGCCCACCATTTGATATATCACATCCGCCAGAGGCCCTTTATAAGGCACCCTGCCCTCGATGCCCTCGGGCACAAGCTTGGATAGCTCCTCTTCAGGATCCTGGAAGTACCTGTCGCCGCTTCCGGCTTTCATGGCTTCAAGCGAGCCCATGCCGCGGTACATTTTAAAGCTGCGTCCCTCGTAAAGGACCTTCTCGCCCGGTGATTCTTCCGTGCCGGCAAGCAAGCCGCCTATCATAACGCTATCAGCGCCCGCCGCAATCGCTTTGGGTATATCTCCTGTTTGCTTTATACCGCCATCGGAAATAATTGGTATATTATATTTTCTTGCCGCCTCGACCGCATTGAACACAGCCGTGATCTGCGGCATTCCAACGCCTGCAACAATACGCGTTGTGCAAATTGAACCTGCGCCAATCCCGACTTTCACCGCATCAACTCCCGCCTTAATAAGCTCCAGCGTGCCTTCGGCGGTTGCTACGTTTCCGGCGATCAGCTCAATATCAAATTTCTTTTTGATGAGCTTCACCATTTCGATTACGCCTTGTGAGTGTCCGTGCGCGGTATCAACCACTATCACATCAACGCTTGCTTTAACAAGGGCTTTCACCCTGTCGAGCGTATCGTGAGTCACGCCTACTCCCGCGCCGCATAACAGTCTGCCGTAGCTATCTTTAGCCGCCAGCGGGTGCTTTTTACGTTTAATAATATCTTTAAACGTAATCAGCCCTTTTATCTTTCCGTTTTTATCCACTACCGGAAGCTTTTCGACCTTGTACTTTTGCAGGATTTTTTCCGCCTGCAGTAGCGTTGTGCCCACGGGGGCAGTGATGAGGTTTTCCGTGGTCATGAGCTTTTGCACTTTGATCTTTGGATTCGGCTCAAATCGCAGGTCGCGGTTGGTTAAGATGCCAATCAGCTCGTTTTTATCATTCACTATCGGGAAACCGGAGATCTGGTAGCGTTCCATCAGCCGGTTAGCCTCGCCTACGGTTTGGTCGGCTTTAAGCGTGATGGGGTCCTGTATCATTCCGCTCTCGCTGCGTTTTACGCGGTCGACTTCCGACGCCTGTTTTTCTATCGACATATTTTTATGCAGTATGCCGATGCCGCCCTCGCGCGCCATAGCTATAGCAAGCTCAGATTCCGTGACGGTATCCATAGCGGCCGATAGAATAGGAATGTTGAGATTAATGTTGCGTGTTAGACGTGTGGAAACATTTACGTCCCTTGGTAAGACCTTTGATTTTGCCGGGACCAGCAAAATATCATCAAAGGTTATTGCTTTTTCGATGATTTTACTTTTATGTGCCATAGCAAATATAGCAAAAAAGTTTTTAATTTAAAAATACCAAGAAAGAGTAGGGTAAAAAACTTTGCCACTAAGACACAAAAACACAAAGAAAATATTAAATAACAAATAGTAAATAATAAAAGAAAATTAACCGCAAAGTTGGAAGAAGCGGAAACCCGTTTAACCGACTACTGGTTGACTAGAGTTTTCTTTCTTGTAACTCTTTTTTTTCTGCTTAATAAATTTATTAATATTATGTAGCCGTGAAAAATCATAAAGAAGTGATTTTCTCATTTTGATATGAAATTCTGTTAAATAATGGAAATGATTAACTCCTTTTTCGTTTAATTTTGTGTCGGTTAGGGAATAATCAACATTTTTAATAAGAAAATTAGCAAATTCTCTTATATTCTGGACTATGTCTTCATTTAACCATGTTATTTTTTCCTGTATCTCAATGAGTTCATTTATGAAATTCTTAAATTTTTCAGCAGATTCGTACATTCGATAAAATTTATATTCACCTTGTCCACGGTATAGATATGTTCTAAAATGATTCAAAAACTTATCTAGTGTGTTATATGAATCAAGCCTTTTGTTGTATAAAGCCTTATAATATTCATCTATATAAGTTTTTCTGTGTAAAAACCATGATAGAAATAACGAGAAAACTGAAGAAAATGTAATTGCAATAATAATAAGTACATTTGTGTCAACTAATTTAAAACCATACCAAAAACCATGTTGTGTGTTTAATACTTTGATACTATCTATAAGTATATAGTTCGCTTGGATCAATGAATCTTGATTAATCATATATTTAGATTATGTTGTATTTGTCTTTTCTATTTCTAAAAGCCGGCTCTGTTCCTTCCAATATATCCAACGCCTTTTGTCTAATATCAAAAAATTCTATGCTACCTGATTCATAACTGACTACATTTTTGTTATCCTTATCCATTTTTGCATGAATTATTTGTTCGGAATCGCAAACTATTGCTAAATTTGGATTATGTGTTACTATAATGATTTGTCTTTTAGTTTTAGCCTTTTTTATGAACGGTACTAATTTTTGAAAAACTGTTTCATTATCCAGATTTTCTTCTGGTTGGTCAATAATAATAGGTCTTAAGTCAACATCAATTAACAAATAGAATATTAACAGAAGAGTTCCTCTCTCACCGGGAGAAAGATTTTCTATTCTTCCACCAGCATATGTAATGTCAAATGATGTATCTAAATAATCAAAAGAATATAAATAATTATAGAGACGCGATCTAGAGACACTCCTCAACTGAGTATCAAGATCTACAGTTGTACTGTTGTCTTTTCCATCCGAATGATTGTTGTTCAACAATTCAATAAGTGTATCTGGCAAGCTAAGCAAACTATTTATATCGTCCTTGTCTATCTGCTTGATAACTTCATTGAATATTTCTCTGCCTTCCTCAACTCCGTAAAAAGTACCACGTCTATTTTGATTAATCAAATCAAGAAATTTGTCATCAAAATTAAACGGGAATTTCAACTTAGAATCAAAAGCAATAAATTCCATAGAACCCAGCCCAAATTCTTTCGCTTGCCCTTCAGCATATACTTTCGCGTGGTGATACATACTCGGTAAAAGATCCTTCTTTTTTATTTTCAGCTTTAAAATTTCCGAAGCACAAATTTTTCTATTTTCTTTAAATGTCTTTAAGGTATTTGGTACAACTTCATTAATTCTAAAAAGCTTAGCTTTTAGGTATTCTATTGTGTCTGGTGTATTATCATCGCCAAGTATATCCTTTTTCTTTTTTTCCCAATTTTTCAAATCTTCAATATATCTTTGGAATTCTCTATCTTTACTACTCAAAGTATCCGAAATCCTCTTGATTTCAATTTCAATTTTGGATAATTCACTGACAATTCCTTCCCTTTCGGTTTTGGTAATATTTATGTTCTTTGTCAACTGTTCATCAATTGAGTCCAAATCAGCAAGATCTATGCTTAGATTTATTAATTTGTTAATATCGATTTTGTATTTTTCTGTTATATAGTTATCATGTAACTCTTTTCTAATATCTTCATAATTCCTTCCAAAAGACTCTAACTTTCCCTTCGTTAACTCTATTTGTTGCTTATCCTTTATAAGTTCATCTAGATTTAATTGTAACTTATCAAGATCTTCCTTAAGCGTTCTCTCTTTTGCTTGAAATGATATCAACTCTTTTTTTGAATCTGAATCTGAGTCAGCCGTCTCTTCCGGTTTTTCCACTTCTTTTGGTTTATACTCTTCGATTGTTTTTAAGAATCTTTCTTTATCATCATGCTTATTCTTAATTTTTGTTACATTTTCCTCTTTTAATTCAACTTCATACCCCTCAATAGATTGATTAATCTCTTCAAGTCTACTTTTTTCTTGCATTAGATCACTATCGATTACCTTTGTCCTTATCTTCAATAGTTCCAATAAACTATCAGTACTTTGTTGCTCCTCTCTAGGAATGTGTGAAAAAATAACTCTGTCAATTTCACTTTGTAAGCGAGAAACATTTAAATCCTCGCAAAGCTCTTGGACAAATGATTGCGAAAGGTAAACAACTTTTGAATTGTCAACCTGTATATGCTCAGGTTTGGGAAACTCCTTTTCATTTTCAAATCCATCATAAAATCGAATCTGAGCTGCATATTTTTCTGATTCTGATAACTGTAAAAACTTTTCGGATTTTAAGAATGAGAATTGTTTTTTATCTACATTAGCATTACCTGACATTCCTATAATGTCCGCTAAAGCACTCTTGCCGCTTCCTTTATTACCAATGATTGAAACAAGATCAATATTAATAGGAATTTCATCAACATCATCGAACCATTCATTTTCTTTTTGTTTTGTAATCACTTTTATTTGGGTTATGAATTTATCCTTATTTTCTTCAACTATTTTCAATTTCGGAGGATTTTCTCCGATGAAAACTCTGCTAGCAGGCTCATGAATTATCTGCTTCAGTCCTTCGAAGGTTGGGTCGGCTTTTATCCATGTTATTCTACTTCCAGGGAATTTACCATAATCATCTATTTTGTGCGCATCACTCCCTGAAAAAACAGGTTTTGCTTTACCGCCAATAGTTTTTAAAAAATTATTGAAATATTTCTCGTTCTTAGTGTTTTTTATTCCAAGAAATAGGTCTACGTTATCCGGAGTTCTTGATTCGAAAATATGAGCTTTTTGCATAAAGTAATTATCATGTAAAGGATGTTCTTCCCAATTCAATTTTTCCAATCCATCACTAGTATCATAAGGCAACGCAATTATACATTTTCCCTCCGATATATTTATCAGTGCATCATTCAGTGAAGCAATGGTAATAACAGCAGTCTTTTGACCGAGATTGAGTAAATCTTCATCGCTTAAAAACTCGGGGTCTTTAAATCCGTGCTTTGCAGCTTTGCTTTTATCAAAACTTTTTGCTACGCTTATGAATGCCTCATTCGAGATTATTTTATCTGCTGAAAAAATCTTAAGGGAGTTTTTAAAGTCACTCAAATTTTGAGCCGTTAGTTCATCAGATAATATGGCGTGAATATTCAATCTAAAATCTGTTGGTGCTTCAATTCTAAGTTCAATTCCTGGTAGAATTGTTTTTGTACATGATATATCAGGATTATCATTCAGAAAACTTCGTAAACCTAAATAGCCATCAAATGTCCAGTAATCCATAATCGCGAATACACTGACATCAGAAGAATTGATTTTCTCGACGATTCTTTTGTATGCGTCGTTTATCTCTTGGTCAGTCATTTCTGAAAAAGTTATTCCGTCATTCCAATGAAATGACGCTGGCGTATGAATGTGCAAATCCCATTTCCGCCATTCTGAACCTCTTGGATATTTTGAAATCATAAATTTTGAATTTTATAGTTTTTGTTAAATCAAAAAAGGGGACCAAGGCGTAAAACCGCCTTGTATCCCCTATCACAAACATAAAAGTAACTTTTTACAAAAACAATGATTTATTGGGATTGCGGGCAGCGAACCCCCATCTCAAATCATTTTATTTTCAGAATATTCTATGTATGTAAGCTATTGTGAATGCAAGCCTTTAGTCCCCCCTAAGGGGGGATTGGATTTTTCAAACAAAATTCATCTTCTCTATGAACTATATGCAATCTTTAAAATTATCTTTCACGGGGGTTCTGCTTTTTATCCGCTATTTCTTTTTTAATTTTTTCAAGAACATTATACATATCTTCGTACACCATTTCATTTGTAAAACGTAAGAATGATATTCCCAAATTCTCTATTTCAGATTGTCTGCGTTTGTCATATTCTATTTCTTCGTCTGATAAATGAGTCGCTCCATCTATCTCAATGGCAAGTCTTTGCTCAGGAGCAAAAAAATCAACCACAAATGGACCCACGCCATATTGTCTTAGAAATCTTTGACCAAGTAATTTCTTATTCTTTAACTGAAGCCATATAAGGACTTCCGCTTTTGTCATGTTGTTTCTTAGCTTTCTTCTTTTCTCTTTCTCGGTCGCTTTGTTATATATTGCTGTCATACAGATCTGCGATTCTCAATTTAATACGTTACAAAAGTTCCGACCATATCATAATAGTCCTGCAGGAGCGCGCGCCTGTCATAAGCTCTTACAGTACCCGGGTCATAGACGCCTAAATTCGTACTGTGGATAAACAGCCTGATCCCGATACAATAAGCTCCTGATGAAACTGCATAAACAGTTTCATAGTAGTAGTTGCCGGCAGCCGCTTCATCACGTTCAGCAACAGTATATGCGACGCCGCCTGCCGTTGTGCCGGGTATTTCAGTTATTGACGTCCCGCTTTCCAGAAAATTTTTAGCGCTGGAGCCTGTGGGAAGCCACTCTACGCTTATATATGAATCGTCTATAAGGTTTGTGCCGGTGGTAAAGGCCGCAGGAACCTCAAAAGAAACCCCGGGTATTGATCCCGATGTCAAAAAAGTATAAGTATATGATGTGTTTTTAGTATAAGAGCTCATGTACTTAATTGAAAATCCAATCGCGCTGTTTTTATACTTCTTCCATACGGCGTTAATATTCGTAACGTTAGCGATTGATTTCCCGCTGTAACCCGTTGTGAGATCACCTGAGCAGAATGTAAGAGCCGGCATGAAAACAATTAAAGCAAATAAAAATAATGTTTTTTTCATATTTTTTATTCTGGTTTTTATATTATTAAATACTGAAACTCTTAACAAACCCGGTTATCCGATATAAAAATAGGGGCATCAGTCTTAATTACTTATTAAAACTATTTGCCCCTGGGCAATAATAAAATATTCTTTTAACAAATTCAATGATTTATTGGGAAAACATGACCAGCCCTCAGCAAGGCTTCTGCCTGATGGCGTGTCTTTCATGGCAGGGATTGTTGTTTATTATGATGGTTTTTTTGTACGACCCCTATAGGGGTCGAATGTCTGTAGATGAAAATTTTCTATAAACGTACGACTCCAAAGGAGTCGAACAGCCCGAACTCCTAAAAGGGCGGTTGGGAATTCTATTATAGAACAAACCATTATAGAAAATTAATTTTTGGCGAGAGAATATTTTCAATGGGGGTTTATCTTTTATAGGCGCCGAATATTGGAGTCCCAAACTGTCCGCCGCGGCGGATTGGGACTCAGGATAGAAAGATATGTCAAAGGCATGCCTTTGACCTACAAGACTTATAGCTATTTTTTCTTTGTGCCTTGGTGTCTTAGTGGCGGGAATTCTTATAGGGCAAAGCAAATCATTCAATTTATTATTCAAAGTCTGGATTCCCGCCGGAGTTTATCCCGCACTTGATGCGGGGCGGGAATGACAGCAGGTTAACTACAGTCAGGTTCTTCGCAGCCGCCGTCTTTTCTTTCTGTTTCAAGAGTTATGTGACTGATATTTAAATGTTCAAGTTCGTGTTTCAATTTATCTTTTATCGCGCTTTCCTCTTTAATATCTATTTCGTTACCCAGTACTAAATGCGCGGTCAACGCATTTTCTGTCGTGCTCAGCGCCCATACATGGATATGGTGAATTTCTTCAATGCCCGAAACCTTTGACGCGCAGTCGGTTACATCTTTCATGTTTATGCCGCGCGGCACTCCGTCAAGCGTAAGCCGGAGGCTCTCCCTCAAAAGCTTCCATGTGCCAAAGAGAATAACTATCGCTATGGCAATGCTCAGAAGCGGGTCAACCCAATACAGCTTAGTATAGAAAATAATAATTCCGCCGGCAACCAGTCCGAGCGATACAACCGCGTCTGACATAAGATGGAGGTAAGCGCTTTTGATGTTAATATCGCGCTCTTTATCCTTAAGAAACATTAAGGCGGTAACGCCATTAATGATAATTCCAATAGCCGCAACAATAGCTATCACTCCGCCCGGGAGCGGCTCGGGCTGAAACAAGCGATGGAACGCTTCAAAGCTGATTGCGCCAATAGAAACAAGCAGCACTACTGCATTTAAAAGCGCTACAAGTATTGTTGTTTTCCTGTAGCCGTAAGTATATTTTTTGTTTGGTTTAACGCTCAGCAATCTGAAAGCAACAAGTGAAAGAGCAAGACTTGCAACGTCGGCAAGATTGTGGCCCGCATCGGAGAGCAGAGAGAGCGAGTTAATATAAAACCCGGCAATTATTTCTATTAGAACAAATAAAACATTAAGCGTAATCCCTATAATAAATGCGCGGTCAATGTTCTGTTTATTTGCGTGGTTATGGTCGTGCAAGCTTATTACGGGAGCCTTTCTTTAATCGTCATTATTTCGGATTCGTGTTTCATTATACAAATATAAGGAATACTGTTTGATGGATTTCAGGAATAAATAAGGAGCGTTTTTTGCGGCTCGTTCGGGGAACGAGCCCTACCGAAGCAATAAAGGGTTACTTCCCTTTCTTCCATGTTCTTGCCATGAAGCGGCCTCCGGCGCCGGAGAGATGATGTATTGCACGCGCGGCATTGCGCCGGCGCGCCTCATCTGATTTAAGCGCTGCGAAATATCTTAGTATTTCCTTTTGACGGCTGGGCGTTAACTCTTTCCATGCCGATTTCGCTTTCGGAGTTTTGTTTAATTGTTTACCGAACCATATTGGAATTGGGTGCATTGGTCCGTTACGGTATGCTGAATCAAATTCGACCTCAACTTTTACTTTATCGTTAACCTTTGTGCCGGATGCTTTGCGCACAACTCCGGCCAGGTAAAGATAGTAACTTCCGTCGCCGACGGGCATCATATTGATACGCCATGCATTTTCCGGTTTTCCGTTTACGCGAACAAGAACGGGCATTGGTTTACGCCAGCCGGATTTTATTTTTGCGGCCCTGGTTTTGCTTACCAGAACAAACGGATTAACGTCGCGTATTTTTATCTCTGCGTTAAATTTTATCATGGATAGCGCTATGATAATAAAAAAATATTCATATTAAAAAGATTTAATAAGCGGCGGGAATCAATTTAAATCCCCCACATTCGTCATAGACATGTCATTGACCAGCACCCGCAGTTGTCAGGCCCGTCTGAGCCGGGTAAACATGCCTGACAACTGCAAAGTGAGGTATGACATTTGCAGAAGTAAAATCACCCAATCTCACTGTTTTGTTGTTTAAAGTTAAGCTATCTTGAACGTGTTGGAATTATACAAAATATCAGCGGGATTATTATGATATACAAAAAGGCATCTATCAGCTCCAATTCAATCAAAAGAGAATTATTGCTGGGTTTTGATTTTATTGAGAAATATATACGGCAGAAAAAATCAGCGGCTCCTATAATTTCTTTACACTGCAAATATGAAATCAATGATATTTGGGAAAAAACTGTCACATTTTACCTTGTCTCTAATGACACGGCAGATGTGAGCCAGTTCATAGAGAAATGGAAATTTGAAAAAGTGAGCGCTCTGCCTCCGTCTCTTGTGCATATTCTGGGTAATTACGGGGCCAAAGTAAAAGAAATTGACAGGTCGAAATTTGAAAATAATTTTTTCAAAACGCCGGCATAAATATATTCTTTAGCGCTCAGGATCAGAACTCACTTCAGGCTTCTTTGATCTATTCAAGAAATTATTCTTACAACTCTAACGCCAGCTGTACTTATGAATTCAATTTTAAGTAATTGCATTTATTTATATTTTTGAAAATATAAAAACGGATATTCTCACTTCGCACTGCAGCCGGAAGGCGCATCGCGAAAATTCAGCAATTTCCCAAATCAAGAAATAGATGGATGCTTACCTGATACACCGGATACAATTTTCGTTTACAGTGATGTTTCACTATATATTCCCACAGCTTACTATGGGGCTCGCGGCGCTTATTGTTGTCCTGAAAATATTGGCTGTACGAAAACATGACGAGCATTATAATAAAGCCGCAAGGTTCTGGGCCAAAATATTCGCTTTGAATTTTGCGATCGGGGTTGTGACAGGAATTCCCATGGAGTTTCAGTTCGGCACAAACTGGGCGAAGTTCTCGGCGTTTTCAGGCGGAGTTATCGGACAAACCCTGGCAATGGAAGGCATGTTCGCTTTCTTCCTTGAATCGGCATTTCTTGGGTTGTTTCTCTTCGGTGAGAAAAAAATAGGGCCAAAGTGGCACCTTGTTTCGGCGTTCCTGGTGTTCATAGGTTCATGGATATCAGGTTTCTTCATAATCGCAACAAATGCATGGATGCAGCTTCCGGTCGGTTTCAACCGTGCGGCAGACGGAACATTTCAGCTGGCAAATTTCGGCGAGCTGATGACAAATCCCTGGCTCTTCTGGCAATATGTGCATAACATGAGCGGAGCAGTTGTGACAGCATCATTTGTTATGGCGTCGCTTGGAGCATATTACATGCTTTCGAACAAGCATACCGATTACGCAAAGACATTTTTGAAGCTCGGGATAATTTCAGGTGTAATTGTTTCGATATTCCAGGCGTTTCCAAGCGGTGACGGACAGGGAAAGAACGTCGCGCTTTACCAGCCGACGACTCTATCTGCAATGGAAGGACTTTTCGAAACCGAGCATGGCGCTTCGCTTGTAATTTTAGGGCAGCCCGATATAGAAAAACTTACGCTTGATAACCCGATAAAAATCCCGAATCTGCTCAGCTTTCTTACATATAGCAGATGGAAAGCAGAAGTGAAAGGATTAAAAGAATACCCGCGCGACAGGTGGCCGGATAATATTCCCCTGCTCTATTATAGCTATCATATAATGGTTGGATTGGGAACAATATTTATCGGAATCATGCTTATAGGCGCTTTTCTTTTGTGGCGTAAAAAACTTTTTACAGCCAGATGGTTTATGTGGATATTACTGTTAAGCTTTCCTTTCCCGTATATAGCCAACACCGCCGGATGGATGACCGCAGAGCTTGGAAGGCAGCCGTGGCTGATATATGGGTTGCTAAGAACTTCTGAAGGAATGTCAACAAACGTCAGCTCCGGTAATGCGCTCTTCACATTGCTCGGGTTTGCAGGAATATATTTGCTTCTGGGGATATTGTTTATTGTGCTTGTGATAAAAGAAATTAATCACGGTCCGGATAATGGAAAGGAGCATGCTTAAATGGGAACATTCTGGTTTGCTGCGCTTGCTTTTATGATAGCTATGTACGTTGTGCTGGATGGATTTGACCTTGGCGCTGGAATAATTTTTCTTAAAGCGGCTAAGACCGATGAAGAGAGAAGAACGGTATTGAACGCTATCGGGCCGGTGTGGGACGGCAATGAAGTATGGCTGATCGCATCAGGCGGAACGCTTTTCTTTGCGTTTCCCCAATTATACGCATCAAGCTTCAGCGGATTTTACCTGCCGCTTACAATAGTTCTGTGGCTGCTGATCGGAAGAGCCCTGGGCATCGAGTTAAGGAAACACGTTGATAATTCATTGTGGAAATCATTTTGGGACGTCGTGTTTTCAGCTTCAAGTATTCTGCTTGTTGTTATATTCGGCGCAGCGCTGGGGAATATCATCCGCGGAGTACCTATCCATGAAAGCGGATATTTCTTCGAAGCGCTTTGGACAACATTTACCGTCGTTCCTGAGGCCGGAATATTGGATTGGTTCACAATTCTTATGGCGGCGCTGGCTGTATTTACGCTCATTGCTCACGGCGCAAATTTCATCGCGCTAAAAACCGAAAATGAATTGCAGGCAAGAGCAAGAAAAATTTCAAGTTCCGCCAATTGGGGCGCCCTGATGTTCTCAGTTGCCGCCTTTGTTTCAATAACAATGATAAGAGCTGAGGCTTTTGGCAACTTTACAAGAAATTTCTGGGGACATATATTTCCGCTTCTGGGAATATTGGGGCTTGCGGGAATGATATATTTCAGACTGGAGAATAGCGATCTAAAGGCTTTTCTTTCGTCGTCTGTTTTCATTGCAGGAATGCTTGCTACGACCGCATTCGGGCTCTACCCCACATTGCTTGCTTCTTCAATTAAGCCTGAATACAGCTTGACGATACAAAACTCAAAAGCGGGAGATTACGGATTAGGCATAGGAATGATCTGGTGGTTCATAGGATTTGCGCTTGCATTATGCTACTTTGCGTATATGTTTTATATTTTTAAAGGGAAAGTGAAACCAGACGCAGAGGGGTATTGACAAATAAAATAAAAGGGCGTTCTTTCGAACGCCCATACATCTCACCTAAAAATCCCGGAACAAAGCTTTTTATTTTTCGAATTTCCCGTGGCAGTTCTTATATTTTTTGCCGCTGCCGCATGGACATGGGTCGTTACGGCCGATCTTTGGTCCAACCTTAATCGGAATTTTTTTCGTTTCAGTCGGATCCTGATTCTGCATATTATCCGATTGTTCAGGGCTCATCTTGAATCCTGCGCCGGTAGCAGATGCTTTTGTTGTCTGCAATCTCTGCATAGCAAGAGGCCTCTGTCTTGGCTGTAACTGCGCCGGTTGCTGCTCGCCCTGAACAGTAAATTTGAATACAAAATTAATTACATCCTTGCTTATTTCTTCAAGCATCTGGACAAACAGCTCGAATCCATCGCGTTTGTACTCGATCAATGGATCTTTTTGGCCATAAGCGCGGAAGTTAATTCCCTCTTTAAGGTCATCCATTTCCCTTAGATGTTCTTTCCATTTATCATCAATTACAGTCAGCATTGCAAAGCGTTCTATCTGCGCAATCAGTTCGGGACCGTATTTATCTTCTTTGCGTTTATAACTTTCTTCGATCAGTCCCATTATATGGTCCTCAAGCCCTTTTTCACCGAGCTTCTGGAATTGTTCCGGCGTTACGTCCATAAGCACAAGGAAGGTTCTCTGGACCTCATCTCTGAGCCCGTCAATATCAGCTTCCTCGAAATACTTCACAGAGATCTTGCTTACATGGTTACGCGCCATATCAAAGATCTCGTCTTTGATACGCTCGCCCATAAGGGCCTGGCGGCGGCGGTCATATATAACTTCGCGCTGCTGGTTCATAACGTTATCGTACTCAAGCAGCCTTTTACGTATACCGAAGTTATTTTCTTCAACTTTCTTCTGAGCGCGTTCAACCGAGTTTGTTATCATCGAGTGTTCAATTGCTTCGCCCTCGCCCATTTTTAACCGCTCCATAACGCGCGAAATCCTTTCGCTTCCAAATAGCCGCATCAAATCGTCCTCAAGCGAGAGGAAGAACTTTGATGAACCGGGGTCGCCCTGCCTACCGGCGCGTCCCCTCAGCTGCCTGTCTATCCTTCGCGCTTCATGGCGTTCTGTGCCCACTATATGCAGACCGCCGATATCCGCAATACCGGGACCAAGCTTGATATCTGTGCCTCGACCCGCCATGTTAGTTGCGATTGTAATAGAGCCCTTGAGACCCGCGTTTGCTATGATCTGAGCCTCGCGCTGGTGCTGCTTCGCGTTCAGAACTTCATGCGGGATACCCTTTCTCTTCAGCATTCTGGAAATTGTTTCTGAGACATCAACAGAGGTTGTTCCCACAAGAACCGGGCGCCCGATCTTCCGCATATTATCTATCTCATCTATCACTGCGTTGTATTTTTCGCGTTTTGTTTTGTAGATAACGTCGTTCTGGTCGTTTCGTACACATTCTTTATTTGTCGGAATAACGACAACGTCAAGCTTATATATATCCAGAAATTCGCCCGCCTCTGTTTCCGCGGTGCCGGTCATACCTGCAAGCTTTTTATAAAGCCTGAAGTAATTTTGTAAAGTGATAGTCGCGAGAGTTTGCGTATCTTTTTCAACGTGAACGCCTTCTTTGGCTTCAATTGCCTGGTGGAGGCCTTCGGAGTATCTTCTGCCCGGCAAAACGCGTCCGGTGAATTCGTCGACGATCATTACCTTGTTATCCTGGATTACATACTCGACGTCATTTTCGTAAAGCGCGTAAGCTCTTAACAGCTGCTGAATTGTATGAAGGCTGTCGCTGCGTTTTGAATAAAGTTCAGCGAGCTCGTCCTTCTTCTTCTGCCTGTCTTCGGGAGTGAGAGTTTCATCGTTTTCAAGCTTGGCGACTTCCGAACCCATATCCGGCAGGATAAAGAAATCTTTATCTTCATTTCCGGCGGTTAAGAAATCCCTTCCTTTGTCGGTAAGGTCGATCGTATGGTTTTTTTCGTCTATAGCGAAATAAAGCTCATCATCAATCTCATGCATCCTGCTTCCGTTATCGCGGAGGTATTCTATTTCAGTATGCTGCATGAGAGTTTTATTTGAGGGCTCCGAAAAAAGTTTCGCCAGCCTTTTATTTTTCGGGAAACCTCTGTATGACCTTAGTACGCAAACTCCAGCGTACGCAATCTCATCCTTTTTTGCTTCGCTGCCCTTATTTATTATCGCCTCCGCCTCTCCAACCATCTTAGCAACCAGGTTTTTCTGCGCGTCAACAATGCGTTTAACCCGCGGATTCATTTCATCAAACTTATGCTCGCTCAGCTCAACCGGCCCTGAAATGATAAGAGGAGTCCTTGCTTCGTCAATTAAGACTGAGTCGACTTCATCCACAATAGCGTAATTGTGTCCGCGCTGAACCATGTAATTCTTATCGACCACCATGTTATCTCTAAGGTAATCGAACCCGAATTCATTATTTGTGCCGTAAGTTATATCGCTGTTATAGGCGTCGCGGCGCTTATCGTTATCCATGTCGTTAATAATACACCCAACCCTGAGCCCATGGAATTTAAATATTTCACCCATCCACTCGCTGTCGCGTTTGGCAAGGTAATCGTTAACCGTAATTACATGGACGCCTTTCCCGGTCAGCGCATTCAAATACATAGGCAGGGTTCCGACCAGTGTCTTGCCTTCGCCTGTAGCCATTTCGGCTATTTTCCCCTGGTGCAATACTATACCGCCAATCAGCTGCACATCAAATGGAATCATCTCCCACTTTATTTTTGTCCCTGCGGCGGTCCACTCCGTTCCGTAAAGCCTGCGGCACGTGTCTTTCACTACGGCAAACGCTTCAGGCAATATTTCCCATAACATTTCCTCTTCAGTATCATGAAGTTCTTTATCCACATCTTCCAGCTCGGCGTAAAGATCCTGTCTTTCCTGGTGCGTCATTTCGTTCTTAAGCTTTTCGGAAAGCTCTGCAATCTTATCTTCAAACTCCCGGGTCCTCTCCTTAATCATGTCTTTGAAACCCTGGGTCTTCTGACGCAGTTCATCATCAGAAAGAGACTTATATTCCTCATAATACCCGTTAATTTCATCAATTATGGGCAGGAGTTCCTTAACGTCCTTTTCGTGCTTTGACGGGAATAATTTTGTAATAAATTTAAACATTATATGACTTTAAACTCTAATTTTCTGTAAACTTATAAAATAACGATTTGTTTTTCAGGTAACAATTCAAAAAAAGATAAATGCGTTAAACTACCGCAAAAAATAAAATAACTGTAACGGCCATAAAAGCCGTTACCTTTTCCATTTAATGCTGCAGCCCATAGACGGAATTATATCGAAGTCGATTTCTTTACCGGCAAGCAAAAGGTCAATCGCCATTCTTAACTCTTTTCGGTTTACTTTAGTTTCATCTTTCCAGTTGTCGTCAATTCTGCCCCTGTACCTGAGTATCCTATTTTCATCGTACAGATAAATATCAGGAGTACAAACCGCTTCATAAGCTTTGGCAGTTTCCTGCGTTTCGTCGAACAGGAACGGGAATATGTATCCCTCCTGTTTAGCCCTTATAGCCATGTTATCAAAAGAATCCTCCGGATAAGTCTGCGGATCGTTAGAACTTATTCCAATCAGCGCAAACGAACTTCTGGAATAGTCTTTTGCGATCTCATTTATCCTTTGCTGCACCGCCACAACATACGGACAGTGATTGCACATAAATATTATGCAGAGAGTTTTTTTATCCTTAAATGAACCAAGCGAATAGATGTTTCCGTCCACGCCTTTTAATTCAAAAGACGGCGCTTTTGTTCCTATTTTTAAATCCTCAGGCGATACTGCCATAATAGTTCAATTATCAACAAACAATTAACAATTATCAGTTAAGAAAATAAGTATTTTAAAAAAAAATCAAAAAAGATTTTCGTCTACGACTTCAATACGGACTGACATTTGCATGCAAAATATCCTGCAATGCCTTTTCAAACCCGGGGTGATCATTCAAATCATATTGAATCGTTTTGATTCCGATTCTCCGGGCTCCCTCGCAGTTCTCCTTTAAGTCGTCGATAAAGATACATTCTACAGGGTTTGTTCTAAACAAGTCCATTGCTTTTATGTAGATTTCAGGTTCAGGCTTGAGAGCCTTAAGCTTATAAGACAAGGCAAAGTCACTCAGCAAATTTATATAATCGTAATTCTCTCTAATATACTCAAAGTGCAGCGGGCTTGTATTCGAAAGTAAAAACAGATCATATTTTCCTTCCTTTGCAAGGCTCCTCACCAGCGCGCTCATTGGTTTAATTTCGGAGAACATATCGTTGAATGCATCGGCAAAAGCGCTGCCGCTCATTTTCAGTCCAAGCTCTCTTGCGCATTTTTCAACGAACTCAGTTGTGGAGATCCTGCCTGCTTCGTAGCCGATATTTCTGTAGTTCCCGCCCATGAAGAAGCCGTTATACATGCGCTCTTCAACTCCGTCGGCCTCAAGCTTGTTTCTGAATTTAGCATAATCAACGTTTACCAAAACATGCCCAAGATCGAAAATAATGTTCCTGATCACTTATAAGGAATTCTCCAGTCTGAGCATTTTCCTTTTAAGGCCCACGCCTCCGCCAAAACCGCCTATGCTGTTCTTCGCAAGAACTCTGTGGCAGGGAATAACTATCGGCACGGGATTTTTGCCGCAAGCTGAACCGGCCGCCCGGGCTGCATTCTTATTCCCGGCGCGCTTAGCCAGATCGGAATAAGAAATAGTCTTGCCGTACTTAACTTTGGATATTTCAATCCAGACCCTTGTCTGAAAACCCGAGCCCTTTAGGAACACTTTCATATCAAATTCTTTTCTCTTGCCGGCGAAATATTCCCGGATCTGTTTTATTTCACCAGAGAGCTTCGATTTAGACTTTTTCACATCATCATTAAGATAACTCTTTAGCGCCTTAACAAATTTCTTTTCATCATTTGAGAATTCAACGCTGCACACTCCCTTTTCATTTTTGGCGATTAGGAAGGTTCTCTTCAATTCAGGGATCTTCAGTTCATGATAATAAACCATTGCCATTTCCTTTCAAAACAACAAAAATTATGAAAATCAAACCACTCTCAAAGAATTATGCAAATTACAATAATTAATACATGAGGCATACTAATTTAGCGAATATTGTTTTTATCTATAATACATAAAAAAAATCCACTTCAAACTGAAGTGGATTTCTTACTTAATAATTCATTCGCCCTATTTTACGAGTATCATTTTCTTCGTTTCCACATAGTTGTTTGCAATAAGCTTATAAAAATATATCCCGCTTGCATATCCCGAAGCATCCCATGTAACCCTGTACTGCCCGGCTTTCACATCCTGGTTAACCAGGGTTGTAACTTCCTGTCCAAGCTCGTTGAAAACAGCGACCTTCACGAACGACTCCTTAGGTATATCAAACCTGACGGTAGTCGCCGGATTAAACGGATTGGGATAGTTTTGAGATAATGCGTAGCTTTGAGGAAGCTGCGTTGAAATTTGCTGTATTGCATTGATGTTCGAATATCTCACGGTGTACATAACCGTTGAAACAGGCGGGTTATTGGCGCTGACAGAACCCGTTACATAAACGTGGTCGGCATCTACAAAAGCCACGCCTGCGCAATAATCATTTCCGTTTGCAGAACCATTTTCCCTTGCTCTCCATGATTCAACTCCGTTGGCGCGGTACTTAATTGTAAGATAGTCTGTTCCGTTAGTTCCCGAACTTGTCCCTGCAACATAAACAGAATTTGTATCGCCAACAACTATGGAGTTCGGGAAATCATCCCCGGCATCAGTAGTACGCGCAACCCACTGCTGTTGCAGGCTTGAATTATATTTTATTGTCGCATAATCATAATTCGTCGCGCCGCCCTGGCTGTAACCGGTCACATACACGTTGTTGCTTGCGTCAATTGTCATTGCGGTCATGTATTCAAAACTGCTTACGTAATTATAAGACGCGAATCCTACGCTATCTCCATTCGAATTGTATTCAATTACGGCATAGTCCTGTCCAGTGCCGCTCAAAGTACTATACCCGCCAACGTAGACATTGCTTGCAGTATTATCAAGTACAAGCCCCACTGCAACATCATTTGAATTTGCGCTTCCGTTATATCTTCTTGCCCACTGGAGTACGCCTGCGCTGTTAATCTTTATTGTAAGGTAATCAGATGTTGGAACCGCTCCTCCTTCGCCGGTCACATAAACATTGCCGGAAGCATCAACTTTAACAGCGTGGGCCTCATCAAAGGTCGTTGAAACTCCGCCTATGTAAACATAAGGCCATCCCGAAGGAGTGTTGCCCGAGGCGTCATATTTGAGAATCGTAAACTTCTGTCCCTGGCCGGACACATCGCTTCTGCCGGCCGAGTAAACATTGCCCGAATTATCGACAGTAATAGCTATACCATAATCGCCTCCGTTGTTAGAGCCGTTATATCTTCTGACCCACGAAGTATCGCCTGTGGACCCGTTATACTTTATAGTAATAATATCTCTAGTTGGATTAAAAGTCCAGCCAGTGACATAAACGGAATTGTTGTCGCATGTGATAGCCAACGGGCGGTCTGATGATGGGCCGACCAATTTTTTCACCCACAGAGTATCGCCAGTCGCGGGATTGTATTTTATAGTAACTATGTCCTCAGCTGTGGAAGCGCCTCTTGTCCAGCCGGTAACAAAAACGTCGCCGTTAGAGTTTGCGCATAATGATACCGCTGAATCCTGAACGTTGCCCGAGCCGTTGTATATTTTGCTCCAATAAGAAAATGGAACCTGCGCATTTAACCGCGAGAATCCAAAAATCAGAAACAAAAGCAAAACCAAAAATAGTCTAAAGTAATTGTTTTTCATCTGAATAAATGAAGTTTATTTTTTGTAAGCTTATCAATTTGAACTATGCTAAGTTAGCCCTCAGTTGGTAGTTAAACAATACCGAAATAACGGTATCTGTAGCCCTAAAACAATCTTATTATTTGACTTGCAAAAATAAGTTTAGTTACAATTCAGTTGTAGCCTGCCGCCTACTAAAAAAGGGGACTTCCGAAGAAGCCCCCTTTATACATTTTTGTTGATTTTGTTCTAAATTTCCTATTTTACCAAGACCATTCTTTTAGTGTCAGTAAAGCCATTTGCCCGGATATTGCAGAAGTAAATTCCGCTTGATAATCCTGATGCATCCAATGTAAATCCATACGAACCGGGGCTCAGATATCCGTTATATGGGCTCATTACTTCTTTCCCCTGCATGTTGTATATTTTCACTGATACGCTTGAAGAAACAGGCAGATCGAATTTTATTATTGTCGACGGATTAAACGGATTCGGGTAATTCTGCCACAACCTGAATTTTTCAGGAATCTGATTCGAAACAGGTTGAATTCCAACTAACGCATCATATTTTATGGTGGCAAAATCAAATCCTGTTGTCACTCCCATGCTCCTGCCGGTTACAAAAACATTGCCTGAATGGTCAACCGCGACCGCAGTCGCATAATCTTCGGAGCTTGCCGGCCCGTTATATGATCTCATCCAATTCATGTGACCGTCAGGATTATAACTGATGGTCACGTAGTCGTTTGAATTTGAAGGCAAAATGCTTGAATAACTTGAACCCGAAACGTAAACATTTCCGACATCATCCAAACATATCGAACGCGGAACATCAGTCGCATTGCCCGGGCCCGAATAATTTTCAACCCACTGCAGAGCGCCGTTTGTATTGTATTTAACGGTTGCGTAACTCGAATCTCCGGCTCCGACTCCTGAAGAAGAACCGGTAACATAAACATCGCCTGCCTGCGTTACCGCCATGGCATTTGCAAAATCACCATGATTTGATCCGCTGTTATATCTCTGTACCCACTGCTGAACTCCGGCGCTATTATATTTCAAAGTCGCAAAATCAACGCCGGTAGCTCCGCCATCGCTTTCACCAGTGACATAGACATTTCCTGCACCATCTAATTTTATTGCAGTCGCAATATCTCCTCCAGAAGAACCTTGATAATAATTTACCCAATGAAGAACGCCGTCGGTACCATAATTAATTGAAACATATTCTAAGCTGTTTGTAACTATGCACTCGCCAGTGACATAGACATTTCCGGATGGATCCAACGCCATTGAATATGCTGCATCATTTCCGTTAGCTGCGCCATTGAATCTTTGCACCCACTGCTGCCCGCCGTCTGAATCATATTTGATAACTACTATGTCCTGGTTTGTTCCCACGCCAACGCTCGAGCCTGCCACATAAACATTTCCCGCATTATCTACAGCAATGCATCGTCCTTCATCAGCAAGGTGCGCTGGCCCGTCATAACTGACTGTCCATAACGGCACACCTGAAGAGCTATATTTTATCGTAGTAATGTCTGAGCTGGTTGCCCCACCATCGCATCTCCCGGTTACGTAGATATTCCCGCTTGCATCGGATGCAATAGCATAGGAATAATCTCCGCCATGATTCGGTCCGTCATAAGTTCGGCTCCAAATCAGGTTGCCTGTGTTATCATATTTTACCGTGGTCATGTCTTTGCTTGTGCCGATATTTGTAGAGTATCCGGTCACAATAACATTTCCTGAAGGGTCAAGTGTCAACGCATAACAATAATCATAGGAGTTTGAAGTCCCGTTAAACCTTGTTACCCATTGCTGTGAAACAGTTTGTGAAAATACCTGAATTGAAAGAAGCAGGAAAAAAAGAACGAAAGTTAAAGCTTTCATAAAGACCCCCTTTATGATGCCTTACAAAGGCATAAATATAAATTGTTGAAAAATTTCTTTTTTTGGTCCCAAAGTGAAGTACTGAGTTTGATTAACAGAATCAACTAGTAGTTTCAGCCATCCTCTGTATTCAACTTAACCTATTTAGGATATGCTTGCAATAGCGTTTTCAGTGAAATGTGAAGCACATAGATTATATTTTTCTTTCTTTCCAACGAAAAAACAGCTAAATTTGTTGTACTTTAAAAGTTCATTCGTTCAAATCATGAAAAGAGTATTTCTAATTATTTCCGCGTTTTCTCCCATCATTTTCATTTCCGTATCTCTGATTTTGCCGGCAAAAAATCAAAATACCCTCGAAGAAAGCTCACATCAAATGCGGAATCAAATTATCTTTCAGCAAGAAATTACGCCTAAAATACAGCAAAAAATACATTCTATGACCTTGAGGGAAAAAATTGCTCAAATGGTAGTATCGAGTGTTATACCTGATAATCTCAGCGAAAATTCATCAGACTTCAGGAAGTTCAGTAAACTCTGCACTGAAACTAAGATTGGCGGATTTATTTTTTTTAAAGGAAGCGCTTCAGATTATGCAAGAATATCAAACGAACTTCAGCGATTATCTGAAACCCCTCTGTTAATTTCGGCTGACTTTGAAAGAGGCACCGGCATGCGCGTCACCGACGGAGTTCTTTTTCCGAACAACATGGCTATAGGAGCAACCCGGAATTATGAACTGGCATATAAAATGGGCTTTGAGATCGCACGCGAATCCAGGACGCTCGGTATCGAACAGGACTATGCCCCCGTATGCGACGTTAACAATAACCCCGGGAACCCCATTATCAATGTCAGGTCTTTCGGCGAAGACCCGGAACTTGTTTCAGGAATGTCTGAGAATGAGATAAAGGGCTTACAGGACGGGAAAGTGATAGCGACAGCTAAACATTTCCCCGGACACGGCGATACAGACATTGATTCACATAAAGACCTTCCTGTTTTGAATTTTGATATGGACCGCCTGAACAGAATTGAGCTTGTCCCGTTTAGGAATGCAATAAGCAAAAATGTGATGTCAGTTATGATAGCGCACTTATGGTTCCCTGAACTGGAATCATCCGAGCACATCCCCGCTTCTCTCTCGGGAAATATTGTTAACGGCCTGCTGATAGATAAGCTTGGCTTTAACGGCCTTGTTGTAACAGACGCGCTTAATATGAAAGGAATTACAAAGTACTTTTCTACATCAGAAGTAGCTTTGATGTGCGTTAACGCAGGTATTGACCTGATTTTAATGCCAATGGACGAGGAAACAACTATAAATGCGATTGAAGAAGCTGTGAGAAGCGGAAGCATAAGCGAAGAAAGAATAAATAAGTCGGTCGAGAAAATTCTGAAGGCAAAAGAGTGGGCCGGCCTTTTTGAAAATAAAACTGTGAAGGAAGAAGATGTTTATAAATTCATTCATACTGAAGGAGCTGAAGAACTTAGCCGGCAAATTGCCGATCAATCAGTAACCCTTGTTAAAGATGATAACAACATTATTCCTATCAAAGGCCATGTAAGCAAGACGCTTGTGATAAACCTAAGCGACGGATCGGACAACATTAATTCCGGATATTTTTCGGCCGGGGCGTCGAGCACATTCAACGGTGCGGATGTGATAAATATCAATTCCGATAAAATAAGCGACGCTGAAAGCTCAGAAATATCCTCAGCCGTGGATTATGATCTGGTCTTGATCGGTATATTTGCAAAGGTCAAATACGGAACAGGGAAAATTTCAATCCCCTCTTCGCAAATCGACTTATTGAATTCCGTAACCTCAAAGAACAGGAATACTGTCGTTATCTCATTCGGCAATCCTTATCTGCTGAAAGATTTTCAGGGGATACCGAATTATATATGCGCTTACGGCGACGCAGATGTTTCAATAGATGCAGTTCTAAAGGCGCTTTCCGGAAAGATAAAAATAAACGGCAAGCTGCCGGTTACAATAAGCGATGCCTATCCGTACGGGACAGGCATAAGCAGATAGACAGCCTAAAAACGGACCTTTGGTGATTGTCATTGCAGAAGATTTCTGATATATTTGTACTCGGGAAAATCACAAAATAAACAACACGAAAGGACATCCAAATGAATTTTGATTACAGGAAAATATTGACAAAGAAACGGACAATTACTGTTTATGTCTCTGTTTTTGTCTTATTCGCTTTGTATTTATCGGGGTGCGTAAATTACGATCAAAAAACTACCTTAAAGGCAGACGGATCTGGTTCGATGTCGATCCATTACTGGACCAAAATGAGCAATCTATCGATGGGCACGTCGCTTGGGAAATTTGAATTCAACGAGCTCAAAGCAAAAGACAACTACGTTAGCGCCAACACAACGGTTAAGAGCATAAAAGTTGAAGACAGGCCGAGTGAAGACAGCACAAAACATGTAATGGTCGAACTTGATTTTAAGGACATTAACAAATTACCCGACGCTAAAGGGTTCACTGAGGTCAGGCCCTCGTGGAAAGAAGTTGCAGACGGTATGGAACTGAAGTATACATTACTTAAAGACTCGGCCGCTGCAAATAATATGGGCGCAAGCGATTACAAAGTCACATACAGCTTCGAAATGCCCAGCGAAATTGTGTCCACAAACGGCAAAAAGGACGGGCAGAAGGTATCGTGGGAATATAAAGTATCCGACCTCGGGAAAGATATCGATATGACCTGCGTTGTAAAAAAACCAAAGGGAAAGCTGTGCGGATTATTTGGCATAGTTTTGGGAACGGCAGTTATTGGGTTTGCCTTTTCCATACAGAAGAAAGCGAAAGGACCGGGGGTTTAAAAAAGCAATAAATTTTAAGCTGAAAAAGGCTCTCCGTATTGATGCACTGAGAGCCTTTTTAACATTGTAGGATGAACAGACTATTATTTTTGCAAAGAGCTCAGGCGCTTTTAAATTTTATCAGCGCTTCTGCGCCCGGATTGTTCCTGTATTCGACTTCTCCGTTCAGCTGTCTTGTCAAAGTATCGACAAGCATTATTCCAAGCGAATTTTTTGATTTTTGACTGAAGAAACTATCAGGGAAACCGACTCCGTTATCCTTTACATATAAAGAGTAATCTCCGGATTTATTAACTATCTTAATGTGGACTTCAGGTTTCATCGAATCGTCGAATCCGTGTTTGAAACTATTCGATACAAGCTCCGTTATAATAAGCGAACATGGTATGGCCATATCCACACCCAGCTTAATGTTATCCGATTCAATTTTGAATTTAACCAGCCGTGTCCGCCCGCTGTATGCGTCAACCAGGCTGACAACAAGCTTTTTAATATAGTCGCCAAAATCAATATTGGCAAGGTCATCTGACATGTATAAACTCTCATGGATCATCGACATCGAGCGTACTCTGTTTTCAGATTCCAGTAAAATATCTCTCAGATTTTGGTCTTTAATAACGCCCTGCTGGAGCCTGAGCAGGCTAGAAATTATCTGGAAGTTGTTTTTCACCCTGTGATGAATTTCTTTGATCAGAACTTCTTTATCTTTCAGGGCCCTGGCAAGGTCTTCGTTAGCGTTCTTTTTATCGGTTATGTCATCATCAAGTTCCATTGTTATGTCCGAATCTTTTCCGCGCCCTCTCACAAGGCAGGTGTTGTACCACCTGTACTCATCGCTCAAAACGCTTTTCATTCTCACTTCCCTGCTGAAAAAATGTCCTTTTTTAAGTTCATCCTTGATCATTTTCGTATTCTTAAGACAATAATCATAATCATCAGGATGGACCAGAAAATGTTTTTCATTTCTGATAGCCTCGCGCAGCTTTAGGATATTGCCGGACGGAACCCCTACAGATTTATAGTAAGCCGGATTGGCATAAATGATTGCGCCCTTTTTCCAGATCGAAACGTTTGTTGGAATTGATTCAAGAAGGTTCCAAATGAGGCTATCGGGAACCTGGGGAAGGAATCCCCCGAATTCGTTTATAACATTTATCCCTGACATTTCGTCACGGAATAAAAACTGTATTTCAAAAGGGTTTTGTGTATTATTTTTCATAATGCACCTTTTAAGTTCGATACAATATAATCAATCATAAAGTGATAAACTTCACGTAAAACGGTGAAAAATCACCATTTACATTAGTTCATTATTCACAGCATTTTGTAAACGAAATTATGCAGTATTTTGAAAATTTTTCCTAACGGCTCTTAATAATACTGGCGCAGAGTATCTAACTATTAAATTTCATTGAGACTTAAATCACTTATCGGTATATTTGTTAATTAATTTGCAATTTCAAAACACAAATGACGGTTTGCATTTGCATTAGCGCTTAAAAATAAACCGGTATTTGACACAACTTCTCTAAGATTTGCATTCAAAACTCAAAATATTACTTTTTTCACTGTTGGCGTTTCATGTATCGTTTTCACAAGGAAAAAAGTATGACTTCTCTTCCGTAGATAAAATTATTGATGCTGCTATCGCAGCTCATGACTTCCCTTCAGCAGAGCTGGTCGTAGGAAATGCAACTGAAATACTATACCAGAATGCGTACGGCAGGCTCACCTACGATGACGACGCTAAGCCCACAACGATGAAAACAATCTACGATCTTGCATCCGTTACGAAAGTGATCGCTTCTACGTCCGCCATTATGAGGCTATACGAAGACGGCAAACTTGACCTTGACGCTCCCGTCGCAAAATATATTCCTGAATTTGCGGTAAACGGGAAAGGCGACATAACGGTCACTAACCTGCTTCTTCATAATTCGGGACTAACGGCATGGACTCCGTTCTACCAGACTATGTCCACAGCGCAGGAAGTGAAAAACGCAGTGTTCAACTGTACAAAGGAATATCCTACCGGCACCCGGACATTGTACAGCGATTATAATGCTTTTTTGCTAGGAGAGATCGTTGAGAGGATCGGCGGCGAGAAACTTGATAAGTTCTGCAAAGAAAATATCTTTGACCCGCTTGGAATGACGGACACCGATTTTTTAATTCCGCTATCTGAAGACTACAGGATAGCGCCGACGGAATATGATACATACTGGCGCAACGAGCTCCTTATCGGTTACGTGCATGATGAGATGGCGGCTTTGCTTGAGGGAGTATCAGGTAACGCGGGGTTGTTTTCAACGGCGCCTGACCTGTACAAGTTTATGCAAATGATGCTCAACAGGGGCAGGTATCCGGACCTGAGAAAGATGTCAAAAACGGTAACCTACGATACAATGTACAAAGAACAGACCGTTGACATGTTCACTACTAAAGTCACGGGGCTGGGTTATGAAAACACAAGGGCGCTTGGGTGGGAAACAAAGCCCGAACCTACAAAATATCCGCCGCTTTGCGGCGATAAATTTTCTACAAACAGTTTTGGACACACAGGCTATACTGGAACCAGCGTATGGTGTGATAAAGACAAAAACCTGATTGTGATCTTTCTTACAAACAGGGTTTATCCCAAACGCGGCAATGAAGAGATAAGGTATGTAAGACCAAAGGTCCATGGCGAACGTATGCAGGATACTGGGCTATTGATTTTGAAACAACATATAATTAATCATAATTTATACAAATAATACTGTTAAAAGCATATGAAGGCATTTAAGAACGAACCGCTGACCGATTTTTCGAATAGAAGAACGCTGCGAAATTTAAACTGGCTTTGGATAAAGTGCAGTCAGAATTAAACAGAGAATATCCTGTCATAATCGGCGGCGAGAGAAAATATTTACAGAAGATAAAATAAATTCTCTTAACCCGTCTAACATAAACGAGACTGTTGGAAAGGTTTCAAAAGCGACCCCTGAAATGGCAGAGAGGGCCGTCCTTACGGCTAATGAAATTTTTGAATCATGGAAAAGGGTTTCGGAAAAAAAGAGAGCAAATTTTCTTTTGAAAGCGGCGAAACTGATGAGGAAAAGAAAGTTTGAATTTGCGGCATGGATGGTTTATGAAGTCGGCAAGAATTGGGCAGAAGCGGACGGCGACGTTGCAGAGGCTATCGACTTCATGGAATTTTACGCAAGGGAAGCTCTAAGATATTCCAAAGGCCGCAAACTGGTTAAGGTAAAGGGCGAGGATAACTACCAGGAATATATACCGCTCGGCGTCGGCATAGTTATTCCTCCGTGGAACTTCCCGCTGGCTATTATGTGGTATGGCTCCAGCTTCATTTGTAAGCGGAAACACAGTTGTACTTAAGCCCTCCAGCGATTCTCCTGTAATTGCCTATAAATTCATGGAACTTCTTGAAGAGATCGGTCTTCCCGCCGGCGTTGTGAATTTCCTGCCGGGCTCGGGCGGACTTATCGGCGACATATTAACTGAGCACCCGCTAACAAGATACGTATCGTTCACAGGCTCAAAAGAAGTTGGATTAAGATAACAAGCTTAGGCAAAATACAGGCCCGGACAGAAATGGATTAAACGCGTTGTTGCCGAAATGGGAGGGAAAAGTTATAGTAATTAATAATGAACTAAAGTCGATTGAGGAAGCTGCCTCAGGCGTTATCGCATCCGCATTTGGATTCCAGGGGCAAAAATGCTCAGCGTGTTCAAGGGTAATAGTCTCGGAGAAAATATATGATAATTTCTTAGACCTGCTTGTGGATAAGGCGTCATCGCTGAAGATCGGGGAAACAAAAGACAATCCGAACATGGGGCCCGTTGTAAACGCCCGCGCCCGGGAGAGCATTTTGAACTACGTCAGAAAAGCGGTTGAAGAAGGCGGACAAGTTGTTTTTGGAGGCAAAAATCAGAAGGGAACGGGTATTATATCAAGCCGACGATCATCGCCGACGTGAAACCAATGGATACAATATCACAGCAGGAAATCTTCGGGCCGGTTCTTGCCGTCATTAAGGCTAACGATTTTGAAGAAGGTTTGCAGATAGCCAACAACACTGAATACGGACTAACAGGTTCGGCATATTCAAAGAACAAAAAGAAACTGAAGAAAGCGGCAAAGGAGTTCTTTGTCGGGAACCTGTACCTTAACCGAAAATGCACAGGGCGACTGTTTGCGGTCCAGCCTTTTGGCGGGTTCAATATGAGCGGCACGTGTTCAAAGGCGGGCGGGTTCGATTACCTGCTCCTCTTCATGCAAACAAAAGTGGTTGCAGAGAAAATATACAAATAATTGCCGGACTGCATTAGCTGCCGGATGATACAGTGATGGATAAAGATTACGATGTTGTTATAGGAGGAGCCGCTGGGATGAGTGGGCCTTGCTACAGGATTTATGATCCTTCAAAAAAGGCCAAAGACACGCCTGCTGATACTGGATAAAGAAAACGGAGTGGCACGGCACCAGACGGGCCATAACAGCGGAGTAATTCATTCGGGAATTTATTATAAACCAGGAAGCCTGAAAGCAAAAAATTGCATAACGGGCTATAAACGGCTCATAGAGTTCTGCAAAAAGAAAATGTGCCGTTTGAAATATGCGGCAAAGTTATTGTTGCAACGTCGGAAAGGAATTCGCGGGGCTTGACGCGCTCTACGAAAAAGGAATCGCTAACGGACTGGACAGGATAAGAAAGATCGGAAAAGAAGAACTGAAAGAAATTGAACCGTACGCAAACGGTATGAGGGCGATACACGTGCCCTATACAGGTATTGTTGATTACAAAGTTGTGAGCGGAAAGTTAGCTTCATTGATAACAGCCGCTGGGGGCGAATTGAAATTTGATGAAAAGATAAGGAAGATCAGGACGTCATCGGCAGGAATCTGCATCGAAACCTACGGAAGTTCTTTTTCGGCAAAAAATTTTATTAATTGCTGCGGACTTCAGTCTGATGAGGTGGCAAAAATCAGGCGGGAGACAGTCTCGGCACGCGAATAATCCCGTTCAGAGGAGAGTATTACACTATCAGGAAAGAAAAAAGATACCTCCTTAAGAATCTCATTTACCCGGTTCCGGATCCTGCATTCCCGTTCCTTGGCGTTCATTTTACGAGAATGCTGGACGGAGAAGCTGAAGCGGGCCCTAACGCCGTTCTGGCTTTCAAAAAAGAGGGCTATTCGAAAACGAGCTTTAGTATCGGCGATACATATAAAACGTTCACATGGGGCGGGTTTTACAGAATCGCGGGAAAATATATGAGCACGGGGCTTGGCGAATTCTACCGCTCGTTCAGGAAAAAAGCTTTTGTAAAAGCGCTGCAAAGACTTATGCCTGAGATAACCGCGGAAGACCTTATACCCGGCGGTTCCGGAGTGAGGGCGCAGGCAATTGATAATAACGGCAGGGCGGTTGATAATTTCATAATCAGCGAAAAGGGAAACATCGTAAACGTGCTTAACGCGCCTTCGCCTGCGGCAACTTCATCGCTTTCGATCGGAGATACAATTTCAGAAAAAATAATTAACAGGCTTAATTAGCCGGTTTTCTTTAAATTTAATAATCTAAAAGATGAGCATCAAATGGTTAGCCAGCATAACTTTAATTTCGCTTCTTATCATCTACGGATGCGGAAAAAAATCAGGACAGGAAACTACTAAGACCGATGAAAACAAGCAGAACACTCAGCAGACCGAGAAAGTAAACCAGGATTCCATCAATAAGCAGCAGGAAGCGGATAAACAGCAGAAAATAAAAGAAGCGATGGAAGAAGAAAGAATTGTCAACGACACTCTGGGCCAATGGGCAACAAGCGCTGATGTAAGCTCTACTTACGGCGACAAGAAAGCGACCGATAAAACAAACGGCCCATACACAAAATTCCAGCTTCTGGGAAAGCCGGATGTTGAGCGCTATGCAGACGATTCAAGAGCATGGGCGCCGAAGGAAGCCGATAAGGGAATAGAATGGGTGCAGGTTGGGTTTGATAAACCGGTAAATGCAACTGAAGTAAGAGTCAGGAAAATATTCAGCCGGGCGCTATCATCAAGATAGAGCTTATCGATACCGACGGGAAAAGCCATACTGTTTGGGAAGGGCCTGATAAAACAAAGTACGAACCGGAAAAAATTCAGTATCTTATCGCCAAATTTGATAAGACCGCATATAAAACCAAGAGCGTGAAAATCACGCTGGCAACAAATGCAGTTCCGGGATGGAACGAAATTGACGCGGTTCAGCTTGTGGGGCAATGAGCATGAAAAGGATCCCGGCATATATATTGGCCCTAATAACTTTACTTGCTGTATTAAACTGCGGAAGGATCAGAAGAAAAGGTAAAGCAAAAGGTGGACGAGAAGATCGATAAAAAGATCGATGAAACTATGAAGAAAATTGACACGAATTTCAGCAAGCAGCAGCTGGATTCATTAAAACAATTAATGGATTCGTTAAACACTGATAAAGACAGCAAGAGGTCGAAAAAAGTAAAATGAAACGCGGATTAATATATTCCTCGTTATTCGCGATCGCCTTTAGTTCGATCGTCGGCTGCGGACTATTTGGCAGGAAATCAGCCGGTCAAAAATCCGAACAGGAAATGATGCAGGAACAGAAGGATCTAAAAAGAAAAGTCGATAAAGCGGGCGGAATATCAAAAAGTTCTTGATTCATCAACCAGGGACATGATGAGGCAAATAGATTCTTTGAAACATCATTCAGACTCGGTTGAAAAATCAATTGAAAATCGTATTAATAAAAATCAATAAAAAACTAATATCAGGGAAGTAAAATGAAAATTCACGAATACCAGGCCAAGAAATATTGAAGAAGTTTAATGTACCTGTGCAAAACGGTATACCTATAAAAGATCTTTCTGAATTTGAGGGCGCTATCGCACAGCTGCAGTCGCAGGGAATAAACCAATATGTGGTTAAGTCGCAAATCCATGCAGGCGGCAGAGGGAAAGGAAATATTTATAATCCGGCAAACCGCGGAGAATTGATTTTAGAAGGCGGGGTTAAATTCACAACCGACGTGAACAAAGCCAGGGAATACGCTCAAAAGATGCTTGGAAATCTGCTTGTAACCCACCAGACAGGCGCCGAAGGCAAAATAGTAAAAACGCTTTTCATAACAGAGGGCCTCGATTACAACAAAGAGCTGTACCTGGGAATTCTTCTCGACAGAACGCTCGGGAAAAATGTTATTATGGCGTCAACCGAAGGCGGCGTGGAAATTGAGAAAGTAGCAGCTGAGACGCCTGAGAAGATAATTAAGGAATGGATCGACCCGAATATTGGGTTCCAGACGTTCCAGGCAAGAAGGCTTGCTTTCGGACTTGGCATGGAAGGCGAAGTATTTAAGAATTTTGTCAGCTTCATAAAAATTCTTTATAAGGCATATGACAATACCGACGCATCGCTTGTGGAAATAAATCCGCTTGTCATAACAAACGATAACAAAGTCATTGCGCTTGACGCAAAGATCACGCTGGACGACAATGCAATATTCAGACATAAAGATTATACGGAGCTGAGGGACCTGAACGAAGAGAACCCGCTTGAAGTGGAAGCTTCAAAATACAACCTGAACTACATTAAACTGGACGGTAACGTTGGGTGTATGGTTAACGGCGCGGGTTTGGCAATGGCGACGATGGATATTATAAAG
>CAWFKW010000008.1:0-246941 GCA_963816535.1 uncultured Ignavibacteria bacterium
TGCGGGCGAAACTGATAAAGTATTGGCTGAATCAATGGATATTTTGTATGAGAAAATGAAAGGAAAGAAGTATTTTTCGTTCAATAAGCACATTGAAAAGCTTATGAAGTTCATCCCCGGTTCAAATTATATGCAAAGGGCTATTGAACAATTGATGAGCGACTACTACGTAGAAACAATAAAGCAAATCAGGGATAAGTTCAATGAAATAAAAGTAGATAGAACCAGAGTTAAACCTATTTGTAAGGTTACCGGCGAGTTCTGGGCGCAGACAACTGAGGGTGATGGCAACTTCAACATGTTCCCCTTCCTCGAAAGAGAAGGCGCGCAGGTGCTGGTTGAACCTATAGCAACATGGTTGTTATATATGCTTCATCAGGCTAAAAACATGTACCACGATAGAAAAGGCCTGAAAGAAGGCGAAGAGGACCCGAAAGCATATCAAATCGGGAAAAAGATGAAAATGTTCAAAGATTATAAGAAAACGGTAACCATTCTCACAATCGCTGAAAAAGTATTCGAAAGAGAATATAACAGGATCAGAGAAGCATTTGATTTTATGCCTCATGAGCTTGCCAGTCAGCTTGAAATGCAGAGATTGGGTCACCCGTTCTACAATTCAAGAGTAGAAGGCGGCGAAGGTCATCTTGAAATAGCTAAAAACATCTACTATGTGAATAAAGAAATGTGCCACATGGTGCTTTCACTAAAGCCATTTGGCTGTATGCCTTCAACTCAGTCAGATGCGGTACAGTCGGCGGTTACTTCGGTATATAAGGACATGATATTTATCCCGATCGAAACCTCAGGCGAAGGCGATGTAAACGCTCATTCAAGGGTACAGATGGCGCTTGGAGAAGCTAAAGCAAAAGCTAAAATTGAGTTCAAGAAATGCCTTGAAGATACCGGCTATTCAATTGATGAAATAAAGGCGTACGTAGATAGCCACGATGAACTCCGGAGGCCGTTTTATCATGTTGGACACCGTAAAGGCGTAATTGGCATTGCTGCCAATTTTATTCTTGATGTTGCCGGCAAGATGAAAAAAGAAGGAATAAAACCTGTAGTTAAATCAACTGAAGAATCATTAGCATGAACAAAGATAGCAAAGGCTCATTCGTAATAGTCGCTTATAAGCCAAAGCCCGGCAAGGAGGAGAAACTTCTTGAGATCGTGAAGAACCATATTCCGGTTCTGCTCGGTCAGGGACTCGTTGAAGAACAGAAATCCATCATTCTGCGTTCCAAGAACGGAACAATTCTGGAGTGCTTTGAATGGAAATCTGTTGAGGCTGTTGAGATCGCGCACAAAAATCAGGCTGTGCTTGATATGTGGGAAGATTTTGACAACGCCTGCGAATACGAAACCTTAGCAAATTTAGAAGAATGCAGGAATCTTTTTGCGGGATTCGAGCGGATTGAGAGCTATCTTTAAGGGATTCACTTGAATAAACAGGTTTATTAATCGAAAAAAAAAATAAAAATTAAAATTATAAATGGCTAAACAAAAATCTCCTCTTTATATTGGTTTCGACGTTGGTTCAACCACGGTGAAAGCCGTTGTTATGGATATTGACGAAGACAAAATTCTTTGGTCAGATTACCAGCGCCATGAAACCAAACAGCCTGAGAAATCTCTGGAACTTGTCAAAGCTTTCGAAGAAGCTTTGGGTAAAGAAGCGTTTAAAGATGCAAGAATTTTCATAACCGGATCAGGCGGTTCAAATATCGGCCGTCATCTGGGCGCAAAATTCGTTCAGGAGGTTAATGCAGTATCTTTAGCGGTAGAAAAATTCTATCCCAAAACTCTTTCGGTTATCGAGCTCGGCGGGCAGGATGCGAAAATTATCGTGTTCAAAGAAGATCCGGAGACGGGAAAGAAAAAGAAAATCCCTTCGATGAACGATAAATGCGCAGGCGGCACAGGCGCTGTTATTGATAAAATAAACGCGAAGCTTAAAATTCCTTCTGAGGATCTGTGCAAAATGGGTTATGTCGGGCTCCGCCTCCACCCTGTTGCCGGTAAATGCGGCGTATTTGCCGAAACCGATATTAACGGTTTGCAGAAAACAGGCGTACCGCCCGATGAACTTATGGCGAGCTTATTTGAATCCATTATTCAGCAAAACCTGTCTGTTCTTACAAGGGGCCATACGCTCAGACCGGAAGTGCTGCTGCTCGGCGGACCAAATTGTTATATCCAGGGTATGAAAGATTGCTGGAGATATAACATCCCTAAAATGTGGGAAGAAAGAAATGTTCAGTACGATAAAAATGTACCTATAGAAGAACTGATACGCGTGCCTGAAAACGCGCAGTACTTTGCAGCCATAGGCGCAATTGAATACGGCAAAGAAGAGGAACCGAATGTTGGCGTATATAAAGGCTCAGAAGGACTTGAACATTATATCACAGTCGGCAGAGGCGAAGAAAAGAAAAAGATGCTGAAGCTCTCCGGCGGCGGCGGACTTTATAAAACTGAGGACGAACTGGCCGCGTTCAAAGAAAAATTTAAAGTTCCTAAATTTATTCCGGCTACGTTTAAGCCGGGAGAAGTTGTCCGAGGATTTATCGGCTTAGACGGAGGTTCTACTTCTACAAAGGCCGCTTTGATATCCGAAAATAAAGAAGTGCTTGTTAAAGCTTACCAGCTTTCTAAAGGCAATCCTATTGAAGATACTGTTGACATACTTCTAAATCTCAGAGATCAGATCCAGGCGCAGGGCGCAACGCTTGAAGTGCTTGGCGTAGGTACCACCGGTTATGCAAAAGACATTTTGCGGGACGTTTTACATGGCGATGTTGCTTTGGTCGAAACTGTAGCGCACACGCAGGCTGCTTTGCATTTCTATCCCGATACCGACGTAATTGTTGATGTTGGCGGACAGGATATTAAACTTATTATTCTAGACCAGGGACGCGTCAAGGATTTCAAGCTTAACACACAATGCTCTGCAGGTAATGGATATTTCCTTCAGTCAACAGCACAGGGATTTGGGTATGCAGTCGAAGACTTTGCTGATATAGCGTTCTCCGCTAAGCAATATCCGATGTTTGGTTATGGCTGCGCTGTATTCATGCAGTCCGATATAGTTGATTTCCAGCGCCAGGGATGGAAAGCTGAAGAAATTATGGCGGGTCTTGCAAATGTGCTTCCAAAAAATATCTGGCTGTATGTTTCACAGATCCCGAATCTTGCGAAGCTTGGGAAGAACTTTGTTCTGCAGGGCGGGACACAGCACAATCTTGCCGCTGTAAAAACACAGGCTGATTTTATTGCAGATAGATTCAAAGGCAGCGGAACAGATCCTAATGTGTTTGTTCACAAACATACCGGCGAAGCAGGCGCTATCGGCTGCGGCATCGAAGCGGCAAGGCTTTATGAAAACGGCATGCGGACTCAGTTCATTGGGTTGGAAATGGTTGAGAGAATTACGTACAAGACAACCAGAAATGAATCTACAAGATGTTATTTCTGCAAGAATAAATGCTTAAGAACTTTTATTGATGTTGCAACAGACGATAAGGCGAAAGAATTCGTTCAGAATCCGGAAGCTGAAATTCCAAAAGAAAAAGTTGCAAATCCGGATTCAAAGGTGCCATTAGTTGAAGGTACTCAGCGTCTTATTATCGCAACATGCGAGAAAGGGACTGTTGAGGACCTCAATTCAATGAAGGACATTAAAAAAGGTCTGGACGCTATTAAAGACTTAACGCCTAATCTGGTTGAGTGGGCAGCTATTGAAGTATGGAAATCTCATATGCCGGCAAAGGTCAAGGATGAAATACCGGTTCCTACAAAACTTGAGGAAATGAAATTCAGGTTTGATAAGAAAGCTAAAGAAGAACATGATACGCGCGTTGCATTGATGAACAGGCGCAGCAAAATCGTAATTGCTATGCCGAGAGTTCTGAATATGTACCAGCATACTCCGTTCTTCACAGCTTACTTTGAATCGCTTGGCATTATGCCGGGCAATATTATTTTTTCTGAATACACAAGCGAGGAATTATATAAAGAAGGCGCCAAACGCGGAGCAATCGACCCGTGCTTCCCGTCCAAGATAGGAATTCCTCATATCCATAACCTGATGTATAAAATTCACAAGAAGAAGAAAATTGATTACATCGTCTTCCCTATTATAGATACGATGCCGTCCGATTTCATTTATGCCGAGCAGCATCATGCATGTCCTACAGTAACAGCTACATCAGAAGCTGTTAAAGCGGCGTTCATTAAAGAAAGCGATATCTTCAGGGAATTCGGAATTGAATATGTGAACACATATTTATACATGACTGAAAAGAAGCTTTGCGCAAAGCAAATGTTTGATGAATGGGGACCTAAACTTGGGCTCTCAAAAGAAGAAAACGACAGGGCTATCGATGAAGCATATAAGGCTCTGAGTCTCTTCACAGAAAACATGCGCAAGAAAGCGCGCGCCGCAATTGATGAAATGGAAAAAGAAGATAAGATCGGTTTGGTTGTGCTGGCAAGGCCGTACCATAACGACCCGGGATGCAACCATGAAATTCTTGAAGAATTCCAGAAGCTTGGATATCCGGTTCTGAATCAGGATGCGCTTCCAATTGATGAAGACATGATGGAACGTTTGTTTGGCGATGAAGTTAAAGCCGGAATTATCAAAAGTCCTATTGATGTCAGCGACGTATGGAAGAATTCATACAGCGAAAACACAACAAGGAAAGTTTGGGCGGCTAAATATACGGCAAGACATCCTAACCTTGTTGCGCTTGAGCTTTCTTCTTTCAAATGCGGACATGACGCGCCTATCTACACAGTTGTCGAAGAAATAGTAACTTCCAGCGGCACGCCGTATTTCTCGTTCAAGGATATTGATGAAAACAAGCCGACAGGCTCCATCAAGATCCGCGTTGAGACGATACATTACTTCCTGAAACGCTACAGGGAAGATATGATCGCGAAGAAGAAGAAAGTTATGACAATTGAAGAAAGAATGAAGGAATTCGAAGAGAAGATCCGCAAGCAATACGAATTGCAGGAAAAGCTGGACGCCATTCACAGCGAACAAGGCACCGGTAAATATTATGGAAGCAAAAACGGCAACGCTGTTGAAATTGATCTGAGCAAGGTTAAAACCAATGGAAACGGCAACGGTAATGGAAATGGCCAGCTTAAAGAAGTGAAAGAAAAGGAAAAAGAAAAGGTGGCTGCATAAATAATTAATTATTCGTGCTACGACTTAAATTGATAATAGTCGTGGCACGAATATATTACACAGGATTCAATTCTATTTTGCTAATGAAGTCGCGATATTAGGGCTGATAGGATTTATTCCCAAGCTGCGCGATTTGGGGATTATAACCAAATCCATATCCTCCATTGGAATAGAACCCAACAAAACCTGATCGCCCATTACTAAAGCCCCTGCAAATCCGACACTGTTCTTAAAATGTATTTCAATAGGGCCGACATAAGGAACAAGATGTATACTGCCCTCGGCAGGGATAGCTTCCTTTTTGTCTATTTCATCTAATTCAAGTTGAATTTGAATGTGCACCGGTATGCACAATTTTCCGGGATTTCTTAAAATTATGTTTGCATTAACTATTCCCATATAATACCTCATTTAAAATAATTAATAATTAGCAATTGTAAAATGCAAACATGTAGGACGATAATTATCTCTTAAACTCATACACCTCTACCCTTGCCGGCGCCATTTGATAATTGTTCATAAATGTCTGCCGATATGAACTCTCTAATTCGCTTACATATTGCCTGAAATGGCTTGTATCAACGTCGCTGTAATCCATTACAACCCAGAATTGCGACGGGTTCTGAGTCCTTAACGAATCAAGCAGCACACCCCACCCGTAACGGTGATCGACAAAATTCGGTATTTTTAGATTTTCCTGTTTTTTGGTGTAATCAATTATCCAGCCGCAGTAATGCGGATAAACGTATATCTTCTCTCCGTCTTTGTAATTAGCGTTTATATCCTTAATGATCTGCCTGTAATCGTCATTTTTGAAATCAAACTTGTAGTGATTATACATTCCGAAAACGTTTACAGATGCAAATAGAACAAGCAGAACAGCCGCAATTGCCTTTATCCGGATCTTATCCAGCAAATAGACCATCATAATGCATATATACGGAACAAGTATGCTCAGGTACCTGTAAAATTCAATTCTTTGATTGAATGAAATTATGAACGCGAGGATCAACGGGACAACAAGCGCCAGCCCGATAAGGCGACTGTAATTTATTTTGGAATCGTCTTTTGATTTTCTAAAGGCAAGTATGACCAAAAGAATTGTCAGAAGCGACAGGTACCAGGTCAGAACCTGAACTAACTTCAGATCTGTATAATAATAATACAATCCCATCGAAATATCCTTCATGAAGTTAAGCAGTTCATTCGATGCCTGTAAAAAATTTTGTTTCTGCCGCCAGGCCTGTCCCCTTTTAACATGTTCTATCAGCGCCGGAATCCAAATCAAATAAATGGTTATTACCGCGGAATAAGCTATGGCAAACGGCCTGTAAGCCCTAATATCGTTCTTGAAATGAATTACCAGGTATACTAACTGTGCCGCAAATATGAAAAATGAAAAATAATGAGTGTAAATAGCTGCAGATTCGAAAAAAATAAATAAATATAAGGTCGGCGTCCTGATCAGCTTTCTTATGGAATACTCATTTTCCAGTATTAAGATGAAATAATACAATGCAGCTATGTTGAAAAGGAGGTTCATGCCTGACATTCGTGCTTCCTGCGAATAAAACAGGTTCAGCGGCGAAATACAATAAAGTATAAGCGGAATAAATGCCACGGAGGGCCGCATGAAGCGTTTTGAGACGCCGTAGATGAAGAACGCGGCAAAGCTTGTGAATATCGCCGAAAGCAGGCGCATCGAGAATACGCTGTCGCCAAAGAAAAAATTCCATATCTTTAAGATGAAATAATACAGCGGCGGGTGTATATCGTTGGTAGTCCGGACTATAATCTCATAAAAAGAACTTATAGATATATGCCATGAAAAAACCTCGTCAAACCAAAGGTTCTTCTGGTCAATATATGCAACCCGGATAGCAAAACAGAAAAGAAAGATAGCCGATAAGACAAGTCTTTCTCTTTTTGGGCTCATTTTCCGATGATCTGAACTATAATGTCCCGGGTTCTGGGACGGTCGTCAAAATCGATCAAAACAAGCTGCTGCCATGTTCCCAGCATAAGCCTGCTTTTCATAAACGGAATCGTCTGGGAGCATCCAAACAGCGTAGAACGCAGATGTGAGTGCCCGTTATGATCTCCCCAAGTTTCGTTGTGGAAGTATTCTTTTTCGCCCGGAATGAGCCTTTCCAGCAATTCGGGAAGGTCACGTTTTAGCCCGGCTTCATATTCTATTGTGCTGATAGATGCCGTTGACCCTACTACAAACACATTGGCATTTCCCTCAACAAAATCGTTCTTATCTATCAGCTGTTGAACTTGCTCAGTTATGTTGACTATGTCAGCGTTTCCGGCTGTCTTTAATGTTATCTTTTCCGTAACTATTTTCATATAGAATCCTGATTATATTTTTTCTTTTAACTGCTTTTAAATAAATAAATTATACTGTGTGTATTAAACCATTGAATTGTATTGTAAAATGTAATTCAATCCTTTAAAAACCATGCTGCTCCCAAGCTTTACTTTGTGTCCGACTTTACTGAAAACTCTCTTTGCGAATCCCCCGGTTAATACAATTTTGAATTTGCCATGATACTCTTTTTCGATCTGTTTTATCATGCCGTCAACTGTAAATGAAGCTGCGTACATAAGACCTGACTGGATAGCTTCAAGCGTATTTCTGCCGATTACTTTCCGTGGAAAAAGAAACTGCCTCGTCTTCAGCATTGGCAGCCTGCCCGTGTTCCCATGCAGAGCTTTGGCAGATGTTTCAATGCCTGGTGAGATGATTCCGCCTACAAAATCGCCGTTTTTGAGTATAACATCGTAAGTAGTAGCCGTCCCCAAGTCGATCACAATTACATTAGCTTTCTTTTTAAACAGATAATATCCTGCTACAGCATCGCAAATTCTGTCAGGCCCTAACTTTCTCGGATTTTTGACCTTAATTTTAATTGGTAAACGGGTATTTCCCGAAACAACCAGCGGCCTGATTCCATATATTTTTGATACAAGCCCTTTCCAGAATTCGGTTTTTGAAGGTGCAACCGAAGATATTGCGGCATTTACTATTTTCCCTTCATACCTGTTCAGCTTTTTATGAATTTCAGATGCTGAAATTCTGCTATGTGTCGGGATTTTAAATTCATACAATATCCGCGCCTTACCTGCAACGCCAAAGTGAATGAAAGTATTCCCTATATCGATTAATAAGTTCATTTTAAAATAAAAAGGCGTCCTCCACTATCATGTACTGAACGCCTGTTAATAAAATATTGTGATCGAATGGCTATCTGCTCATCTCCAGTTTTTTTATCTCATCGCGGATCGATGCCGCCTTTTCGTAGTCTTCGCTGTCAATAGCTACCTTCAGATCATCCTGAAGCTTGCTCATCCTTTTCAAATAAGGGTCAGAATCTTCAAGTGTCTTGGGAATGTCGGACTCTTTAAATACTTTCCCTTCTGCCTCATCTTCGTTTTCGGGAATGAAGCCAACTTCATCAATCACTTCTTCCGAAACATATATTGGCGCTGAAAACTTCAGAGCCAGAGCAATTGCATCAGAGGGGCGCGCATCGATCTCTTCTATGCTGCCAACGTCCATTTTTATTTTTGCGAAGAACGTGCCGTCTCTAAGCTCGTTTATATAAACAAATGATATTGAAAACCCAAGCTGTTCAATAATATTTTTAAGCAAGTCATGTGTGAGCGGGCGCGGGGGCTTGATATTTTCAAGCTCGAGAGCAATATGCTGCGCTTCAAAGCTGCCGATAATAATCGGGAGGCGTCTTTCGCCGGCTATTTCTTTCAGGATCAAAGCGTAACCGCCGCCGCCCGGCGCCGGTGTTGGCGATAATCCTAATATATCAACCTGAACTTTATCGTTTTCCATTTTACTTAATTTGCTAAAACTTTTTTAAATTCTTCAGTCAGCGCCGGCAGAATTTCAAACACGTCGCCAACTATACCATAATCTGCTATCTGGAAAATCGGAGCATCCTTATCCTTATTAATAGCTACAATGCATTTAGCTGATGACATACCAGCCAAATGCTGTATCGCCCCGCTGATACCGCATGCAATATACAAATTCGGTGAAACAGTTTTACCCGTTTGTCCTACCTGCTCGCCGTGAGGCCTCCAGCCTGCATCAACAACAGCACGCGAAGCGCCGACTGCCGCTCCCAATACTGCCGCCAGGTCTTCAACCAATTTGTAGTTCTCCGGACCTTTCAATCCCCTGCCGCCTGAAACAATTATCGTCGCTTCAGATACATCAAGCTTTTCATTTGAAACTACAACTTCTTTTGTCTTAACCGAAAAATCCGTATCTGTTAAATTCAACTGTAACTTTTCAACATCCGCTGTAGCTTCTGCTTTTAGAATTTTAAACACATTGGGCCTCAGTGAATATATTTTTATCAGTGACTCCACCGTCACCTGAATCAACGCTTTGCCGGCATAAACCGGTCTGGTTGCTAATAACTCACCGCCTTCAACTTTTAGATCTATGCAATCAACTGCAAGTCCTGCATCAAGCTTAGCGGAAACTCTTGGAGCTAAATCCTTACCCATTTGAGTAGCGGATATAAATACTATATCACAACCTCTTTGCTTGGCAGTCTCAGCTACTATCTTTGCATACGCGGTTGTTGAGTATTTATCTAATCTTGCATCTTCCGCAACTAAAACTTTTTTAACGCCATATGCGCCAAGCGAGCCTGCAACTGTTGAAACATCCGAACCTATCAATAAAATTTCAGCATCTGCGCCAAGTTCTGCCGCATATTTTACAGCTGTTGAAGCAAGCTCAAAACCCGCATTTTTAATTTTATTATCTCTAGATTCTACAAACGCCAGTATCTTTGCCATTATATAACCTTCGCTTCCTCTCTTAATAGTTTCACCAGCTCAACTGCCGCGGCGGCATCCGTTCCGACTATTTTACCTTTTCCTTTTATCTTAGGCAATTCCATTTTTACTACTTTTGTTTTGGATTCTGTAAAAGTCGGTTGTTTTTCCTCTATCGGCCTTGTCTTAGCCGCCATAATACCTTTAAGATTCGGGTATCTGGGGTTATTCATCCCTTTCTGTGCGCAAATAACAACCGGCATATTGGCTTCAACTATTTCTTTGCCGCCTTCTATTTCTCTTTCGGCTATGACGGTATTTCCTTCTATTTTCAAATCCACAACCACGCTGATGGATGGAATTCCAAGGAACTCTGCAACTAATGTCCCGGTTTGTGAATCATCATAGTCAATCGATTGTTTACCAAAGAAAATTATATCCGCATTCATTTCTTTAAGAACGTCTGCAAGATTTTTTGCTACGGCGAATGAATCAAGTTCAGCATCTGTCTTTATCAGGATGCCCTTATCAATTCCCATAGCGTAGGCTTTTTTGATAACTTCTTTAGCTGATTCTTTGCCGACAGAAATTACATAAGTCTCAGCCGCGCTTTTTTCCTTTAGCTGGACGGCCGCTTCTACTGCAAATTCATCATACGGATTGATAATGTAAGTTACTCCGGAAGGATCTATTGTGCGCCCGTCTGAGCCCACCTTCACTTTTGTAGTAGTGTCCGGTACCTGGGATATACATGCTATTGCTTTCATATTAGAAAAATCAACTTTCCTACTAATTTAATGCAAAATAACTCAATTTTAAGATACTTTCAATTCGTAAGAAAATGCACCATAAGCTACATATATAATGAAAATAGTACTCTCAATTGTTAAATGAGAGTACTATTAATTTGTTAATTAAAGCTAAAATATTACACGTTTATTTTATCAATACCATTTTTTTGCTTTCAACAAAACTGCCTGTTTCGATTCTATAAAAATAAACTCCAGATGCAAGATTTGTACCGTCAAAATCAACAACATATCTTCCCGATTTCTTAAACTCATTGTTTATTAATTTTATAACTTCTCTTCCCAAAATGTCATATACAATGAGTTTAACCTTACCATCATTAGGGATCTCAAAATTGATCTTTGTCGAAGGATTAAATGGATTAGGATAGTTCTGAGCTAATTTAAATGTATAAGGTGTCTGTTCTTGAGGTTTATGAAGATTCGAATCAAAACTACCGCTACCAACCGAATAATGTCCATGGACTTCCACGACATAATCCCTGACATTGCCTGTTCTGATACCAGGTAAACCGGATGTATTAAAAATTGCATGAATTAAACCGGAAGAATTTACTAAACCATAACTTGAATCAATACTTGTCAATGCTGTACTTATTCCGCTATCTAGTGTTGAGGTGACATAATAAGCTTTGTTAAGCGGTAATTCATTGCTTGCAAACCCACTGTATTCCAAAGTAGCTATACCAAGGTACTTCATCTGAAAATCGCTTTGCCATTTAATGTCAAAACTGGAAATCTTATTGGAGTCGCCAAACAAAGGTAATATAACTACAGAATTTAATTCTCTACGTGCAAATATCTTTGTTACAATGTTTGAATAAATCGAGGTAGCAGTTAATACTCCGCCGGTATCTTTAACTGAGGCAATGGGATTAATTAGATTTCTTAAGTCCGAAATAAACGCATAGGTTAGAGGAGACGCACCGGGGCCATCTTTAGGAATTAATAAGCTTTTTGCTTTTAAATCGGGGTTTTTTATTTTGCTCTTTTTATCTAAAGCATTACCTCTTTTTGAGTAAACCTGCTGACCGAACTTATATGGAGATCCCGAGTAAGTGAAATGTGCATATATGCTATCATTCTTATTACCATTGACAGGAGTGCTTGGGTTGAAGAAATTAACGTTTGAAGTAATGTTATTTGTATTCCGCATAACGCTGTCGCTTGCAACCACCTTTGTTGAATCATATAAAACTATGTCATTTTGACCTGACCCCGATTTTGTAGACAGAAAGTTAAGGTGTATATTCGCCTACCTGCAGTAGGCAGGCAGAAGAAAGGAATAACACCAATGGAAGAAAAGAGAAAAAGAAAGAGTTTTGACAAAGAGTTTAAGATCTCGGCAGTAAAGATGGTATTGGAAGGGAATCAGAGTTTAAGTTCTGTTGCAAGAGATTTGGGGATAGCCGATAATACCTTACAGCTATGGAAGAAAAAGTATTTGATGGAAAATAACAAAACTGTTGGCGAAACTGTTGGCGAAACTGTTGTTGATATGGTGGAGTATAAACGAGCATTGCGGGAGATAAAGAAGCTCCGGGAGGAGCGAGATATTTTAAAAAAAGCGATCGGGTACTTTTCTCAAATCAACGAGAAGTGAAATATAAATTTATGAAAGATAATCAAAACATATTTCACATTGATTTAATGAGCAAAGTACTGAAGGTATCGAGAAGCGGTTATTATGCGTGGCTGAGACGGCCGGTAAGTAGTCGTGAAAAGAATAACCGATACTTAATCGAGCGCATCAGAAGCATCTACGAGCAAAGGAAACGCGTTTACGGATGCTTGAGAATAACAGCCGAGCTCAAAGGTGAGGGCTTTAGCTGCAGCAAGAACAGAATAGCCAGGTTAATGAGAAAACAAGGTATTACAGCAAGAACAAAGAGAAGATTTAGAGTAACAACAAACTCAAATCACAAATTACATGTAGCCAATAACCTGGTAGCAATGCAGTTTAATCCTGAGAAGAAGAACAGATTATGGACAACAGATATAACCTACATCTGGACCAGTGAAGGCTGGCTGTATTTATCTGTGATGCTTGATCTGTGGTCAAGAGCTGTGATAAGCTGGAACACTGACAGAAGCATGGATGAAAATCTTGTAATCAAAACGTTGGATAAAGCTCTTATGCAAAGAAAACCATCCGGAGAACTGATATTACACTCAGACAGGGGCTCTCAGTATGTAAGTATGAAACTGAGACAAATGCTCAAAGAGAATAACATAACACAAAGCATGAGTTCAAAAGGAAACTGTTATGATAATGCACCGACTGAATCTTTTTTTAGTACTTTGAAACGTGAACTTGTTTACAGGGAAAGATTTAAAACCAGAGAAGAAGCAAAACAAAAAATATTTGAGTATATCGAAGTATTTTATAACAGGCAGAGGAGACATTCTACTCTCGGGTACCTATCTCCAATGCAATTTGAAAAACTAAACCAAAATACACCTAATTAATTTGTCCATTTTTTCGGGGTTATACCATTTACCATCATAAGATTCTTTAAGGATGAAAATGAGTAGTCAGTATTTCTGGGTTTGCTTGTAGATCCCATATATTGCACATAGCCGGCTTTGTCCATTTTTAATAAATGAATCATACTTCCATTATCTCCATACAATGGTGGTCGTAAGCCGGATGTTACCCAAACATAAGGCCAAGTTCCGCTATAAGGATTAGTTTTTTGAAAATGAACAGAATTGATGGAATAATCTGTGGAAAAATGAACAACTTCTGTTGCTTCAATCAAATAACCTCCGGAGGTTGATGTAATGTTTGCAGTTCCATCCGGGTTCAGTAAACAGCAAACAAGGTAATTTCGTATATTATCAATGAAACATAAATCACTAAATCCTTCATTATAAGCACATAATTTAACATAACTGTCTGGCAGGAATCTGTACTCTTGTTGATTATCTAAACTATAATAACCTATTACGGTCTGCTGCACAGTCCCGCTTGTATCAAGGCAAACGAGAGTAGGAGTAGTTGCCAAACTTTGACTTACCCACAATTTATCGGTACTTGTCGAGTCTGGACTAACGGAAAAATATGATACATCATAAGGGTCGATTAACGTGTCTAAAACTCTATACGTATTATCGTCAAAACCTGTTTTATTGTTATCGGTAGTGTAAATTTTAAAATCAACTTCAACCAATTTATGTCCTGCATTATCACATATATACGCTGGGTATCTTACATATGTTGAATAATCTTTTGAAGAACCGAAAGTAAAAGAAGTAGGATTCATAAACATATTATTTCCTAAGCCCGAATATCCATAAGGTTTACCTCCTAAACTATAGTTATCTCTATCTAACATGGTTATTGCGCCCCAAATATTATCCAAATCAAAAAGCTTTGCATGTAAGCCATTATCGTAAGGGATAAAAGTGCCTGCAGCTATATCATAAAAGACTATTGCCGCTGAGTCATTCTGATTCAAAACATAGTGTAATGTCAGATTTTCATTTAATATCTTTCCAAAGTTTCCAGCATCACCAAAATTACAAATTTCAATATCTCGTATTATATTATCTGTAATTATTGGCGTAATATCGGCATCCAGAGGGCTTTTGATGTGCTTGTATTCTTTTAGCCTGCTTTTATCAATTAATTTATCAATTTGTCTATCATCAAAACCATAAAACTCAATGTTATTTGTTCTTTTAAATTTTATAATTTCCAATTTATCTAAAATATTACCCCTTACATCCATTACATTGACTTCAAATCCTTTTGTGCTTTTTTCAATATTGTACCACCCGTTAAACAATTCATTATAATACATAAAAGATTTGCCATAATCATTTATAACATTTTGTATGCAAAACTTTATTTGCATCTCAGTTGGAAGCTGTACCGGTCCCTTTAAGGACATAAAATCAACATGATTTGTTTTTTGTGCGAATACAGAACTTGAGAAAATAAATATTATTAAAGATATATAAGCTTTCATTGGGTATTAATTTATTGTTTTTAGAAATCATAATTCAAATACGCACTTGCGTTTTCTGAAGCTTTAGTGTTTGGATATTTAGCAATAATGTCATTTAGAAATTTGCTTATTTCTGTTTTATTTTTTTTAACTTTGCTAACTGCATTTGCACCATCCCAAATAATTTCTTTTATGTAATATGAGTTAGGGAAAATATCAATAAACCAATTACAGTCTTCTATATAACTTTCATTGATAAGATTATCAGTTGACGAACTTAAGGTAATATTTAAGCTTGATAGGTAAAAAGCTGTTTCCGAGTAAACAGATTTTTTAAAAGCGTAAGCAAAATTCCTTAAATCAACAATTTTCTCTAAGTAATTATCCCCAATTGCTTTTGTATTAATATTATAAATTATTTTTAGTTTTTCTCTTGCAACCGAATCATAACCAGAAGCCTTTTTAACTTCAAATTCTGATTTGTTAGACATGATGCCGTTTATATTATCCCTATACTGTATTGAATATTTATCTTCTGGAAAATAATAATTCATGGCACAAATTCTGAATCCATTTTGCTCTTTTTCATATCCGTAATCATCCAATACAGGAATTGAGAAACTTTTTGTTTCCCCAGGTCTGAACTTCACATAAGGATTGCCACGAGGTTCAGCGAAAACTCCATTATAATAAGCTCTAATACCTAATTTATTTAATATGTTCAATCGTTCCGATATGTCAGATTCAGCAATATGATTTAATGAGTCCACTCCATCGCTAATATTTTTAAAAGTAAGATTTACCCATATCTCTTCACTTTCAAGATATTGAGTTTTGCTTAGCGATACGTTAACATTAAAGCGGTCAACTGGTTGTTGAGAAATTGTTAATGTTCCTGCAGCATACAATGTGCAAATATGTGCATCACAAAAAATCCCGTAACCTTTATTATTATTTGAAACCCAATCCATTATGCAATGGGCAGAATCGTGTCCAGAGTGCCAGCCATGTCCGGTTGAATCATGTCCTACTAGAGCAATCTGATGACCAAGTTCATGAACAACTAGTCCACTGATCCATTCCTCAGGGGCTTCGCTTGGATGTTCGCGTCTTACAACGCCCACTTGAATGAAGCTCCATCGAGGGTCTCCCCTTGCTGATAATCCGTAAAACCCTACTTGGTCATTTGTAACAGAATCAATTCCAGAAAGATATCCCCAATAATCATAGTTATGGTGTGCGGATGTATAATTTGTAAATGCTGTTCTAATTGCACTTAGAGTTCCTGTGCCTGTATTGATGATTTGATAGGTTTGTCCAGTTCCAGCTATAGTTGGCATTATTGCTGGATTTATGTTGCCTTTTGAATGATAAGCGTTATATGTATATCCATACCCCCATCTAAATAAATCCATACTATCAGTTAATCCTCCTATGTCTGGTTTCATGTAATTATAATCGATGAGAAACTGACTTAGGGTTTCACCTATGCAAGGGGGTCTGTAACCCCCACCTCCTCCAGGTTGTTGGGTTGTGGTCGAACCACTTCCACAACCTGAAAAAATAAAACCGAAACATACTGCTATACTTATGACGACATTTAAAACTACTGAAATATGCTGATCGCAAAAAAAAGTTTTTAAGCCTTTTTGCATTTTAAATCTCCTGTAAAATTATTTTAATAAGATCATTTTTTTACTATCAGAAAAAAGTCCGATTTTCAAAACATAAAAATAAATTCCCGAAGGATATTCAGAACCATCCCATGATATTTCGTATGATCCTCTTTCTAATTTTCTTTTTAATAGTGTTTCAATTTTCATTCCAGATGAATTATAGATTAAAATGGTAACGAAATCATCTTTAACTACTTCAAATGCAATTTTAGTTGAAGGGTTGAATGGATTGGGAAAATTTTGGCTTAGTATGTCCTGCTTAGGTAATTGGTTACTATTAGAATTAATAGAAAGTGGAATACCTGTCCGAAGCACGATACCTGCTTGACCAACTGCCCAACCTGTTATTGCATCTATGAATGAAATACATTTTAAGTTTTGAACAGTGCCTGATGTTTGCGTCGCCCAGTTCACCCCACCATTCGTTGACTTTAATATAGTTCCATTATCTCCGGCAATAAATATCAGATTTGTAAAGGGCATTGTTACGGAATTTAAGGAGTTTGTAGTATTACTTACCGGAAAAGTCCAGTTTAAACCACTATTGTTGGAAAGCCTGATTCTTCCGTTGTTTCCCACAACAACTACTCCGCTTCCTGCATTATTTATTATTGTACCGCCATAACAACTATTCCCAGGTATATTCAATAATGGTATAACCCCGAAAAAATGGACAAATTAATTAGGTGTATTTTGGTTTAGTTTTTCAAATTGCATTGGAGATAGGTACCCGAGAGTAGAATGTCTCCTCTGCCTGTTATAAAATACTTCGATATACTCAAATATTTTTTGTTTTGCTTCTTCTCTGGTTTTAAATCTTTCCCTGTAAACAAGTTCACGTTTCAAAGTACTAAAAAAAGATTCAGTCGGTGCATTATCATAACAGTTTCCTTTTGAACTCATGCTTTGTGTTATGTTATTCTCTTTGAGCATTTGTCTCAGTTTCATACTTACATACTGAGAGCCCCTGTCTGAGTGTAATATCAGTTCTCCGGATGGTTTTCTTTGCATAAGAGCTTTATCCAACGTTTTGATTACAAGATTTTCATCCATGCTTCTGTCAGTGTTCCAGCTTATCACAGCTCTTGACCACAGATCAAGCATCACAGATAAATACAGCCAGCCTTCACTGGTCCAGATGTAGGTTATATCTGTTGTCCATAATCTGTTCTTCTTCTCAGGATTAAACTGCATTGCTACCAGGTTATTGGCTACATGTAATTTGTGATTTGAGTTTGTTGTTACTCTAAATCTTCTCTTTGTTCTTGCTGTAATACCTTGTTTTCTCATTAACCTGGCTATTCTGTTCTTGCTGCAGCTAAAGCCCTCACCTTTGAGCTCGGCTGTTATTCTCAAGCATCCGTAAACGCGTTTCCTTTGCTCGTAGATGCTTCTGATGCGCTCGATTAAGTATCGGTTATTCTTTTCACGACTACTTACCGGCCGTCTCAGCCACGCATAATAACCGCTTCTCGATACCTTCAGTACTTTGCTCATTAAATCAATGTGAAATATGTTTTGATTATCTTTCATAAATTTATATTTCACTTCTCGTTGATTTGAGAAAAGTACCCGATCGCTTTTTTTAAAATATCTCGCTCCTCCCGGAGCTTCTTTATCTCCCGCAATGCTCGTTTATACTCCACCATATCAACAACAGTTTCGCCAACAGTTTCGCCAACAGTTTTGTTATTTTCCATCAAATACTTTTTCTTCCATAGCTGTAAGGTATTATCGGCTATCCCCAAATCTCTTGCAACAGAACTTAAACTCTGATTCCCTTCCAATACCATCTTTACTGCCGAGATCTTAAACTCTTTGTCAAAACTCTTTCTTTTTCTCTTTTCTTCCATTGGTGTTATTCCTTTCTTCTGCCTGCCTACTGCAGGTAGGCGAATATACACCTTAACTTTCTGTCTACAAAATCGGGGTCAGGTCAATAATGACGGATACCAGTTTATCCCTCCATTTGCAGTGACTTCCACAATTTCATGAGTTGCACCGCCTATGCAGTAACCATCTCCAGAAGAATTCATTAAGACACAATTATAATTATCACTTGTTCCCCAATTTAAATAGTCCCAGTTTCCGCCTCCATTTACTGTACTCATGATAATTCCATTACTTCCGACAACATGGCAAAACACAGATGTCCAAAATACAACTCCATACAAATTATTGCTTACCTGACCAATGGCTTGCGGCGACCAGTTCAATCCACCATTATAAGTTCTATAGATTTTGCCTGAATCGCCTACAACGAAGCCATTATTGATATCATAAAAAGAAACTGAATTGAAATTTCCTCCTGATAATGTTTGCGTCCAATTCACCCCGCTATTTGTTGAACGCCATATACCACCCACACCCGCAGCAATACCAGTATTAGCATCAAAAAACTTAACTGCATTAAGTTGAGCAGTAGGCACAGTAGAAATTTGCACCCATTGAGATTTTACTGGAATAGTTGATATTAAAATAATTAATACGATTATTATATATTTCATTTTTTATGTTGTAAGTTTTCAGGTTGCAGGGTTTTATTAAGAAGAAGCAACCAAATAACGTCGCCCTAATTTTTGAAAATACTGATTTTCAGTAAAAGAACAGGAAATTAATAAATCATCAAAATTTCTGTTTTAAATATAATATATCTTTTTTTAAAATCAAAAAATATTTTTTAAAATTCAGTTCATTATTTCGCCATTTACGCTGCGTTCAGCCCTACTCTTACAATCCTCTCGCCGTATTTTTCTTTCAAGTGGTCGATTTGTTTATACGGAATTCTATAGTTGCCGTTGAACATATCCAGATTGTAGCCGTCGACTTTGTAGAGGTCAAATACGGTTATGCCGCACATCCTGAGCTTACGGCGCTCGTCAGGAGTTGGGAGATGATTATATATATACAAAGCGGCGTTAAAGATATCCAGCTCATCGTTGGTCGGGTGATGCAGGCGCACTTTATTGCCCACAAATCCCAGGTCGTCAAACCTGATAGTAAGCGCGGCGTGGTCGGTAATCAGATCTTTTGAGCGCATCCGGCGGCATACATATTCCGTCATGCGCCTTATCTCGCTGTGGATTTCGCTTTCTTTAAAAATAGGCTCGCTTAAAGTGTGATTGTGGTTAAATGATTTTTCAACCCGCTGCGGCATGGTTGAAATTCCGCTGGTATCCTCCCCGCTTGCTATCTTCTTAAGCATCACGCCGTTGATGCCAAACTCTTTATGTATCGCATGGAAATCGGCGTTGGCAAGCTGCCCTATTGTGAAGATTCCCATAAGCGCAAGGCGGCGTTCAATCCTTCTTCCCACTCCCCAAATTTTACCGGCTGGCAGTTTGTATATATCATCCCTGTTCTCTTCTTTGACAATTGTTAGCCCATCCGGCTTTTTAAATTTTGACGCAAGCTTAGAATATGATTTGTTGTATGAGAGTCCTATTGATACCGTAAGATTCTCAAGGTCCATAACCAGCTTTTTTATTTTATAGGCAAGCTTGGCGGCGTCCCAGTAATTATCCACCACGGGCGCAATATCTAAAAAGCACTCGTCGATGCTGTATTGCTCGATGCAGTCTTCGGGAACAAGGCTTGTTAGTTCCTGAAGAATATGCTGAACTATAGCCTCATATTTCGGGCCGTAACACGGAACAGAAATTAATTCCGGACAAAACTCACGTGCCTCTACAACCGACATGCCTGTCTTAACTCCTTTAGCGCGCGCTTCGTATGAGGAAGTCATAACAATGCCTTTATTGCCGCCGTGGCCGCCAACGCTGACCGGTTTGCCTCTTAGCTTGGGATTATCGCGCTGCTCAACCTGCGCGAAGAACGCGTCAAAATCCATGTGGATAAAAAGCTTACGGCCGTTTTGTATCAGCTTATTCCCAATATCTTTGTGGTGCGGAAATCCATATAACGACATCCGCCTCACACGCTTGTAAACGGAGGAGGTTTTTGACTCCCCGCGCGAAATAAAATATGATGAGCTAAGTTTTTTTTCTGACATTGTTAATATTGTTCTCTTTGCATCTTTTTGTATTCCCTCTCTTTTTCATCTCCCCCTAACAGGGGGAGGTAGGAGGGGTGTAAAACTGTGAGCATCCACCCCCCTTGTATTCCCCCCTGTCAGGGGGGAACGTAATTTGAATGGATTCTGCTCTCAATGCACCAGTAGCAAACTACTACTCGTCTCCCCCTAACAGGGGGAGGTAGGAGGGGGTGTGAATTACTGGTGTACTTTCACTTCCCTTGTATTCCAGCCGATACCCGTCTCCCCCTAACAGGGGGAGGTAGGAGGGGGTGAACAAACCACTTTAAATTTGTGCCCTTCAGAGAGGGTGTGAAACCAAACTCAACTCTTCAACCTTATCCGTAATCTTTTCAATAACCAAATCAGTATCACCGTAAATTTCTTCATTCTTAAATCGTAAAAAGGAAACTCCCGCTTCTTCAATCTTGCGTTGCCTTTCTCTATCGAATTGCAATTCTTCTTCTGTTACATGTGTCAGTCCGTCAACTTCTATCGCAAGCCTTATTTTAGGAGCATAAAAATCAACTACAGAATTTCCGATACTAAATTGCCGTCTGAATTTGATCCCGGCAATCTGCTTGTTTCTGATATGATTCCAAAGCAACACCTCTGCTTTGGTCATGTTTCTTCTGAGAAAACGCCGGCGTTCTTTCAGGTTTGTATTGTTGTAATCCAAATCAAGTCTGTTCATCTTAAAACTAAGTTAGATTAGTGTAAAATAGAATTTGTTAGTTTTAAATATTTCCACCCCCCTTGTATTCCCCCCTGTCAGGGGGGAACGAAACTTGAATGCATTCTGTTCTCAATGCATTAGTCTCAAACTTATATCCATCTCCCCCTAACAGGGGGAGGTAGGAGGAGGTGCGAAATTACTTTAAGTTTCCACTCCCCCTGTACGGAGGGGGTGTGAAAAACTTTATTTTCCTCTTCTGCATCGCCTCCCCTGCCGCAAAGTTCTGTTAGGGAGGCGAAAGCCCGCAGAGGATGAAAGGGTGGGACTCTTAATCTATTTCTCTTTTTAAACCAATTACCTTCCCTATTATCTCAAACGGCCCGGGTATATTTTTATAGCGGCTGTTTGCAGGCTTAAGGTAAACTTTGTTTCTGTCTTTCTTAAATATCTTCACGGTCGCTTCATCGCCCAGCAGCGCAATAACAATTGAGCCGTCATCAGCCGAGCTTTGTTTGCGCACAAACACAACATCATTTTCGAAGATGCCTTTTTCAATCATGCTGTCGCCAACAACTCTGAGGCAAAAAACGTTTTCTTCATTCCCTTTGAGCGCGGCAAACGGCAGGTAGCCCTGCAGATTTGAATCCGCAAATATCGGTTCGCCTGCCGCAACGTTCCCGTAAAGCGGCACAGCCCGGGCAGCGGATTTTATCCGCAGCGCTTCGGGATTCTCGAATTTATGAGTGAGGATGATGCCGCGCGCAAGTCCCTCCCCTTTTTCAATGTATCCCTTTTTAATCAGGCCCTTCATCGCAGCCTGCACAGTGCCTAAGTTATCCCTGAAACTCGCCGCAATCTCTCTGAACGTCGGCGGATAATTATTTGATTCCATAAACGACTTTATGAAATCATAGATCTTCTGTTGTTTAGGCGATATTGTTTTCATAGATTACAATATACTATACGGATGTATAGTAGTCAATAGGTTTTTGAATCTAACTTTTATTAGGCTCTTGACAAAGCTTTTTTGATGATTTATTTTGAATGAAAGGAAAAGTTAGCGTTTTTTGAGGAAATGACATACATACAAAATCAGGTTTTTCAGCCGGTTGAGGTAATAGCGCATTTCCATGACCTGAAGGTGGATATTCTGAAATTCAAATGGAACCACCAGGTTTACAAAGTGGATTATATCACCAATAGCTGGAAAATACCAAATGGCGATGGCTTATTGACGCATTATCTTGTAATTTGCAAGGAAAAGGAAATAATCTGCGAGCTTTCGCTAAATCACACGGATATGAAATGGGAGCTGATTCAGTATGATACGCTGGTTTAGGGTTATGAACTGACCTGACAGATCTGAAGACCTGTCAGGTCCAAATTCCATTTCTATTTCTTGTAATTCTTCATGACATCTTCCATCTGTTTCATTTTTTCCTTCATATTTTCCATGTTTTTCGGATCTTTCATGTCTTTCATCATTTCGCTTCCATCGGTATATTTTACATCTGCCGGCGGCACGAACATATCATCCGGGATCTTAGCATCAGTTTCAATTTTGGTTGCTACCATAACCATCTTACCCTTGGCGGAGCTGAATTTCAAAGGAATTGTCTCTTTGTAGATACTGAATGTATAACTGCTGTCTTTCGCCCTGTAGATATCGCAATTCTTGCCAAGTATTTCTTCAGAGCCGATCTTATCCATATCTTTCAACTTATCTTTGAATGAGGTTATGTCCATCTGGTCTTTTTTCTGGGAATATTCCATTTTACTGAACTTCATTCCGGCTTTTGTGCCGGCAAACTCTGATACAATGTAAACTGTGTCGCCCCCGTTAAAATAAGCATTAGCGGTCATTTTCTGGCCGGCAGCGTCAACTGAGCTCTGCGTACGGCATTTCTTGCCGCTGTAATAGGCATCAACTGTGCCGTTTGTGGGACCGCTCATTGCGAAAACCACATGAAACGGGTTATCAGGTGAAAAAGTCTCTGTCTTTATCATTACCCGTTTTGTTATCGCCTGTAGAAGTACCTTCTTTTTTGCCGCAACCCTGCAAGAGGAGCAGGGACATAAATAATGCAATAATTAAATTTAAATTACGCAGATCAACTACTTTATTTTTAATCATGTTATTATTAATTAATTATTTGAAAAATAGCTATTAATTTGTTTCGAATTTTGGACGAACTAAATATTCAATTGGGTCTTCCAAGCCTGCAAGCTGAAACCCCCGGAGCCTGAGCGCACATGAATCGCATTCTCCGCAAGCTTTGTCTTCATTTTTATAACAAGACCAGGACAAATTAAAGGGAGTCTCAAGAGCAGCCCCTTTTTTTACAATTTCGTATTTTTTGAGATGAATTATTGGGGTCTCAATCCGAATATGAGTCTCGGGCTTGGTCCCTATCTCAACTATTCTGTTAAACGCTTCATAAAACGCTTCTCGGCAGTCAGGATACCCGCTTGAGTCCTCTTCAACTGCGCCAACATATATCTTCTTAGCGCCAATTACTTCTGCCCAGCTTGTGGCAACGGATAATATATTTGCATTTCTGAATGGAACATAAGACGTGGGGATTCCATCAAATTCCAAATCAGCTTTAGAAACCTGCATTTTTGAATCTGTCAAAGAAGAGCCGCCTATTTGAGACAGGTATTCCACGTTTACTATAAGCCGTTTTTGAACTTCATAGAAATCCGCAATATCATTAAACGCTTTAAGCTCTCTTTTCTCGGTTCTTTGGCCATAATTCAGATGCAGAAATGCCATCTCATACTCCAATCCTGCTATTGCGGCGGTAACAAGTGAATCCATCCCTCCGCTTACTAAAACTACCGCTGTTTTCCTATTTGACTTGTTCAATATAACTTCTTTTAAATCTCAACTCGAAAATCGCAAAATCTCAATTTATCAGACTCCTCTTGTTTCCGGATGCCATATGTATTTATGCAGCTGAATCTGGAACCTGGCGTTGAGCTTATCATGCAGTATCCACGTCGCCAAATCTATATTTTCAACTTCTCCAAATACCGGGGACATCAGGACTGTTGTTTTCTTATCTAATTCATATTTCGTCATGATATTCCTAGCCCACTCATAATCCTGCTTATTGCCGATAACAAATTTAACCTCATCTCCTGGTTTTAGGAAACTGATGTTTTCGTATCGATTCTTATGCTCCATTTTACTGTATGGAGTTTTTAGATCCATAATCACTTTAACGCGCTTATCAACTTTTTCAATTGGCAATGAGCCGCCCGTTTCAATCATGACTTTGAGACCCAAATCGCTAAGCTTCGTCATTAGATCATGTACCTCATCCTGCATCAAAGGTTCGCCGCCGGTTATTTCAACGAGATTGCATTCATATCCATTCACGTGTGAAATTATTTCATCCAACCCCATATCTTTACCTTCATAGAACGCATATTCAGTGTCGCAATAAACGCAGCGCAGATTGCAATAAGTTAGCCGCACAAAAACGCATGGCAAGCCGGCATGAGACGACTCGCCCTGGATTGAATAAAATATTTCGTTGATTTTTAACATGAGTTTTTATTCCCTCGAAAGAGGGGATCCAGTATTTCGATGCTTGTTAAATATTTTGACCCGTCTGTTTTATTTTCCTTGTTTCCACCCCCTTGTATTCCCCCCTGTCAGGGGGGAACGTAATGCGAATAGATTCTGATCTATACCATCTCCCCCTATCAGAGGGAGGCAGGAGTGGGTGAACAATTTGGATTCCCGCCTACGAGGGAATTGTGATGTTACATCGAAAGCATAGACTCCTGCTTCTCTGTGAATTCCCTTGTAATCTCAGCGAAAGCATTGGGTGTTTCAAATATTTTTACGGTCAGTTCCTTAAATCCCCTGTTCTTCAGTTTGGCAAGCTTCTTAAATATCTGCCGTGAAAAATCCGCGCAAATATTCTCGACAGTAGAATGAAAATTAATAATGACTCTTTTCATCTTATTCTTCTCAAGGAAATCCTTAACTGTCTTATCATTCTCCCAGCACAGGAAAGCATGGTCATATTTCTCAATTATCGGGTTTACTATCTTTCCAAGGTCAAAAAAGTCGATTATCATTCCGTTTTCGCCAACGCTGCCGGAAATTTCAACTATCATTTTATATGAATGACCGTGGATGTTCCTGCATAATCCCTCATGAAACGGCAGCCTGTGCCCCATTTCCCATCTGAATTCTTTTGCAATTTTCATAATTCTACTTGTATTCCCTCGTAGGAGGGAATCTAAAACTCCGATAGTTGTTAAATGTTTTGGAATCTTCCGAACAGATCATGTGGAACTTCTATTTATCATTGCTCTAGATTCCCGCTTTCGCGGGAATAAACTTGTTGTGCCCCATTTCCCATCTGAATTCTTTTGCAATTTTCATAATCGATAAAGTTAATTAAATTTAGGTGTAAATTAAAGGAAGATCAAATTGGCGGAATTGATTCAGGCGTCGACAAAAGAAGAGATTGAAATTGCAAAAAGCCTTTTTATTGAATATGCGAACTGGCTGGAATTTGATCTGTGTTTCCAGGGATTTGATAAAGAATTGGCAGAGCTGCCCGGCAAATACTCCCCTCCCAAAGGCAGACTTTATTTGCTTAAAACAGATAATAAATATGCCGGCTGTATAGCGCTAAGAGAGATCGGCGAAGGCATTTCGGAAATGAAAAGGCTGTATATTAAGCCTGAATACAGGTGCAGGGGTTTTGGGATCAGGATGTGCAAAAAGTTAATAGCTGAAGCTAAGCTTATTGGATATAAGAAAATGAGGTTAGATACAATCGGCGATAAAATGAAGGATGCTTTGGGTTTGTATAAATTATTGGGATTTGTTGAAATTGAGGCTTATTATAAGAATCCACAACCGGGAGTTGTATATATGGAACTGAATTTAACGGCGTAGTCTAATGGAATTGTAACAAGGTCTTTATTGTTATACTTTTGTGAGGATAGAGGTTCTTTTAACAATTGGGGATGATCTTTGGTTTCGACGAGATTAAAGATGTTTAAGACGGCGCCCCGCGTTCCCGGCAAACCGCGTTAAAAAGGCTGGAAAAAAAAGAAACGACAACTATAACTACGCAATGGCTGCTTAAATAAATAAGCAACCCGTCTTACTGCGATCCGCCGCTTATCCGGATGCAGATAAGACGTCAAATTGATAAGCTGGCCGGCAAGTTTGACTTGAGGCAAACCGGCGAGATAATATCAAGGGTAGCTTTTAAAGGCTTAGTTTGTCGAGCAATAAAAAGTGAAATTCGCTTCGGCGGAAACGACAAAATACGGGTGTAGAAGTCTTAATGGTCTTATTTTCGGACCCGGGTTCGACTCCCGGCATCTCCACAAAACAATTACTAATTACTAAAGACAAATTATTAGGGTGTTTTTGTAACTTTGAAAGTTCTATTTACAAAAAATCCCGCATGAATTCAAAACCATGCGGGGTTTGCTTTAATATAAGTAATATATTATAAACTAGTCATTAGTAATTGCTATTTTTTCCCTTTGTATCTCAGCTGCGGCCTTTGCGCCGGTTTTTCAACTACAGGCTGCACAACTTCAGTTTTCTTTTTCTTTGTAATAAAATACTGCTCGACTATCGAGAACAGGTTGAATGTAAAATAATACAGGTTCAGCCCCGCAGGCAGAGTCATAAACAGCAGCGTTAGCATTATCGGCATTACATAAACCATAGCCTTCTGTGAAGGGTCCTTTACGTTCATTTTCTGCTGAATGAACATTGTAGTACCCATCAGTATGGCAAGCCCGGAAATTTCATGAACGCCGAACAGCGGTATCTTAAAAGGAAGCTGCAGCACAACATCCGGAACAGAAAGATCTTTTATCCATCCGATAAAATTTGCCTGCCTGAGCTCAATTGTGGAGCTGAACACGCCGAACAGCGCGTAAAGTATCGGAAGCTGGAGTATTAATGGCAAACATCCGCCGGCAGGATTTATCTTCTCTTCCTTATAAAGCTTCATCAGCATTTCCTGCTGCTTCTTCGGCTCATCCTTATACTTTTCCTTAAGCGCGTTCATCTTAGGCTGGAGCTCCGACATCTTTCGCATCGATTTCATCTGGTATCGCGTGAAAGGCGTTAATACAAACTTCATTACCACAGAGAAGATAATAATAACCAATCCCCAGTTTGAAATGAACTTGTGAAGGAAAAGAAAAAAAGGCAGAATAGCATATTGTGCGATGGGCCTTACTATGAAATCAAGAGAGAAGCGCATCGTCTTTTCTAAATTCAGGTTGTAACTCTTCAATATCCGGTAATCAACCGGCCCTATATAAACGCTGTAGCTCTGCTTTTCCATCTTATCGTTCTTGACAAGATTTTTTAAAGCTATGGAATAATTCTCTTCGAAGCCATTATCCGGCAGCGCGGTCCTGGTTCCGTTTATATACGAACCGGTCGCCTTGGGGTCTTTAGAAACTATCCCGACGCAGAAATATTTTATCCTTGAGAGAACCCAGTCGGCGTTACCGTTGAGATCCGATTTCTTAGGTTCGCCTATCTTAGTGGCGTCCACAATTTCCAGCTCTCCGCCTGAATATGAGAACGCTTCAGCGTAATTGCCCTCCACGTCGCTTCTGTATTCAGTGAGCTTAAGCGAATTTTCCCATGCTAACTGGTATTCAAAATTTGAAAGGAATTTATTTGAGTTTACCATCTCAATATCAACGTCAAACATGTAACTGTCATTTCTGAATGTATAGGTCTTTACGATCTTTGCCCCGGACGAATCACCTACCGGCAGCTCGTAAACGAGCTTGAAATCGTTTTCTCCTTTAACGTAAACATTCTGCCACGGCTGGTAAGAGGAGTTGAAGTAAAGGTCCTTTGTATCTATCAAATTTCCTTCGTTCGATGTGAATAACATGTTCAGTTCGCTGCCCTTATCAAGATACACTAACTGAACCGGGAAGCCGTCCCACGTCTTAAAGCCCTTCACTTCGAATTTGACGAGAGAACCGCCTTTGGTTGAAAACTCTGCGATGTATTTGTCGGTCTCAATAATTATGTTTTTAGGAGTCCCGGTCTGCGCGGAGCTAAAAAGCGTTCCAAGCTTCTTGACCGTGTCAACAGGCGCCTGCGTGCGGACTGTGTCTTTAGGGATTTCCTTCTTCGTAGTATCCTTAACCTGCAGCTTGTTCAGAGAATCCAGAACATGTTTTGTAATCTGTTCTTTCTGCTGGTCTTCTTTTTTGGAGTTCTGGCTTTGAAAATAAAGCCACGCCATCAAAATTATTCCGATTATTACAAAACCAAAAATAGATCTTTTATCCATTAAAATTTAGCGTTCCGCCGTTTCGTTTCAAAAATTGAGAGATTGACTTTGATTCATAAGAAGCCCTGTCATGGAACAGGGTCATATCCGCCCTTAAAGAAAGGGTTGCATTTCAGGATCCTGACCGCAGATAAATACCCGCCCTTGAATATTCCGTATTTTTCAAGCGCCTCGGTTGCATATTGTGAACATGTCGGGTAATGTCTGCACGAAGGCGGAAGCAGCGGCGATAAAAACTTCTGATAGAGCCTGATCAGGAAAATGAATAAATATTTTGGATGCAGAAATTTCATTTGTTGTTTATGACCCCCGCGGCCTTTTTGACCAGTTTAGCCATATCATCAAACACATCGCAGTATTTCAGGCTCTTGCCGTTTGCGTATCCTGAACCTGAATATGAAAACAATATATTTGCTGATAGGTTGGCATTAATGCAGGTATCTGATAAATAAATTTTGTTAAGCCTGTAACTTTCTCTGAGAAGCCTTCTTAACCTGTTCCGGTCGTGAGATTTTTTAATTTTTTTTTTGACAACAAAAAACCGACCTTCACCGGCAGGTATTTATCCCCATGGGAGAAGTCGGTTGGCGCTTCTGTAACTTGCACAAATGCAGTCACGTTCCCTGATTCAATCCTCTTTGAGCCTGCAAGTATATTTTCAAAACTGCCATATCCCCTGATGATCTCATTACGTCCTAAAGTATAAAATTTACTTTTCAAAGCAGGATAAGTATTTATCTTGTGTATTCGTCGCTAACGCTAAGTTTCTTTCTGCCCTTGGCCCTGCGCCTGGCAAGAACCTGGCGGCCTTCTTTTGTGCTCATTCTTTCCCTGAAGCCGTGCTTATTCTTTCTCTTAGTGTTGCTTGGTTGAAATGTCCTTTTCAATTAGTTGCTCCGTTAGATATTAATTTCTGTTATAATCTACTAAAATAATCAAAATAACGCTGATTTTCAAGGAACGTCACGCAAGAGCGGAAACATTTTTCAATTTATTGCGTAATTTGTCTGAATCTACGTCAAATCGGGAGAAAAATTCTCCGTTGACGATGATCACAGGCACAGAATCACCGTACTTTTTCATCAATTCTTCCTTTTTGGATATATCAACATCAACCATTTCGAAATCATACTCCTTGTTAAGCTTCACCACTTTTTCTCTCGCAACATCGCATAAATGGCAATCAGGCTTAGAATAAAATTCAACAATCACCGGGTCCGCAGCGGATTTTTTCTTCGACCCGGCCGGAATTTTTATATACAAAATGGCTCCAACAAAGATCAGGACAATTGATATCAGCTGCGCCTCGGATAATCCGAACATTATTCTTGGATTGAGCCTGATAAACTCCACCAACAGTCTTGCAACGCTTGTGAGTATCAAATACATTCCGAATAACTTTCCGTCGTTGAGGAATTTCTTCCGGTATCTCCATAAGATCGCAAGAATAATTATTGCGAATATCAGTTCGTAAATAGGAGTCGGATGACAGAGCGTATTATCAGGAACGACGCCGCCGAATTTTTTGGCAATGTCAGTACCGCGAAAAGCGATTGACGGAGGCAATGTTCCCTTTGAGTAATCTGTACCCCACGGAACCCAGGATGCAAATTCAGATATCGGGACGCCATAATCGCCGTCTCCCGATAAATGACAGCCTATCCTTGCTATCCCGTATCCAATCGCCATGCCGGGCGCCGTAGCGTCCGCAATTCTGAGAAATGGTATCTTCTTATAGCGCGCATAAATATAGATTATTATTACAGCCAGGATCAATCCGCCGTACCATGTTAACCCGGCCGGCGAAAATATTCCCTCGGTCGAAAACAACTTACCCGAGGGCAAGGATGATATGCTTTGCCATTCTTCAATAATGTAAAGAAGTTTTGCCCCTGCAACTCCGCCTATCAAAGCGATAAATGTAATATTGATAGCCGCATTTTCATCCATCTTCTTTCGTTTGAACTCTTTTGAAAGAAGCCAGCTTGCAACAATAAAACTGAGCCCGAGCATCAAACCGTAGCTGTACACGGGCACAGGACCTATTTGAAAAAGTTTTGGTATCATTCAGATATTATTTCTATAAAGCTGTCTTTTGGTATATAAGATGCTCTTATTGAATTCTGTTTTGTCTTTTTAAGTTCTAGTTTGAATTTAGTTTCAGAGCTGTCTTTTCTTTCTATGCAGACGTTATACAGTCCATATGCGAAATCATACATGCGGTACTCAAATACTGCTACTCCTGAAACCGAAAGCTCTCCCACCGGCGCGCTGAATCCCAGTATCCTGAAAACGATCTTCTTTTCAATGATTTCAGTTTCGATCTTAAGTACGTACCTGAATGTCAGGAATTCTTTAGTGGTCTGGAATTTAAAAGATATAAAATCCTTTTTATGGATTTCATCATATTCTTTGGAAATTTTCAGCCGGTATTCGTGAGCCTTCGGCGGCGGCTTAACTTTTTTTGTGCGCATATTTTTTTAAAATTTTCCCGAAAGAGAATCAAATTCCACATCTTCCTGGGAACCATCTGTCATTTTCTTCAATTTTCCTTTGCCTGACTGCAGCTCTTCTTCTCCTATGATAAAGACGTATTCACACATCATTTTGTTTGCTTCCCTCATCTGCGCCTTCATGCTTCTGCCCAGAAGATCTGATTCACAGCTAACATTTTTTTTTCGCAGACGATTTGACAGAACAATCGATTTTTCCCTGGCAGCATCGTTCAACGTTATAAAATAAAGGTTTGGAGGCGCAGCTTCAGGGAATTTAAAACCATTTTTTTCCGCAACAATAATTACGCGTTCTATTCCGCTTCCAAATCCTACCCCCGGGGTCGGTTTACCGCCCAGAAGCTCGACAAGGCCGTCATATCTGCCGCCGCCGCCAATAGCATCCTGAGCGCCGAGTTCATCCGAAACAAATTCAAATGTTGTATCCGTGTAATAATCTAATCCGCGCACAAGCCGGAAATCAACCTCGTAACTGATTCCCACCGATTTAAGTCCGCTTAGAACTTTTTCAAATCTTTCTTTAGATTCTTTTCCAAGATTATCAAGTATCTTCGGAGCGGAATTAGTTATTTCTTTATCGCTTTCGTTTTTTGAGTCCAGAACCCTTAGAGTATTTCCTTCCAGTCTTTTCTTGCTGTCTTCTGAAAGTTTATCAATATGCATTTGCAGAAACTCCCTGAGTAAATTTACATAATTTTTCCGCTCATCCGGATTACCTATTGAGTTGATCTTAATTTTGAAGTTTGTTATCCCGCAGCGATTATAGACTTCTTTGGCAAGCACCATAAGCTCAACATCGGTTGTTACATTGTCGGCGCCGATTATTTCAGCGCCAAATTGCGTATGTTCTCTGTACCTTCCCGCCTGCGGCCTCTCGTAGCGGAACATGTTCGTCATATAATACAACTTGTTTACAGGAGAATCGGCGCCCATAGAATTCTCATTATAAGCCCTTATGACCGGCGCGGTGCCCTCCGGCCTTAGGGTAATCGAATCGCCGCCCTTATCGTCAAACGTGTACATTTCCTTACCTACAATATCCGTTTGGGAACCCACTCCCCTTGTAAAAAGCTCTGTATATTCAAAAGTCGGCGTACGTATTTCAGTGAAATTGAACAATGACATAACTTCGCGAATGGTTTTTTCAACGTAATGCCATTTGTACATGTCCTTTGGAAGTATGTCTTTTGTGCCCTTAGGCTTCTGAAATTTCATTTGTTTTACGAGCTTGTTCCCGCGAAAGCGGGAATCTAAAACTCAATCCTAATATGTTTCGTAAATCGAAAAATCAAACATTATGTAATATAATTTTAGAATAAAGTAAAATCTATGTAATTAACAGATACCATAAATGCCGCCAATTTTATCCAAACGAAAAACAACGCACGAAAATATTTGAATTCTAGGGTGATAAAATGCACTAGATCCCCGCTTTCGCGGGGATTCATTATCATTTGTAGAAAAGGATGTAAAGAATCACAAGTATAAAAAAAGCAAGAACTAAGGTGAGCAAAAATGAAGCGACAAACGAGTTTTCGAATCCTTTGTTCAGCGAGCCGTCTTTATTTAAGATTATCAGCGCGCCAATAATTCCGGGTACTCCCCCTGCTAGTGTAAGAAGGCATACAATAAGAATTGAGCCGCAGCCCTTATCCATTACAGCAAGCGGCGGACAAATTACGCATAATATTACTCTGGTTAGGTTCATTTGTACAAATATATCAATTTAATTTGTAATTATTTGGACACCACCAAAAATTCCGAATCCGGATTCAGTTTTGTATAACCAGTTTGTATACCTTCCGCAAACAGATATTCCAATAAAATCATTTAACGCATACATATATTTTGTCGTTAATGTATACCCACCGGGTATGCCATAAGGACCAGGAAGTACCGCAGCATGAATAAAAACATTATGACTATTTTCATTTAAAGCCCGGTATTTAACGCCAACTGATAAATAACTCGGCCGAATTGTCCCATCTTTATCAACCAATCCATCACCCAGTTCCAGAGTCAGAAATATTTCTTTCAAATAAAGATTAATGTCGAGGTATGCATTCCATTCAGTAAAATAATCAAGTCCATATTGATGATTGACATTTCCTCTTCCAAATTCAAATCCGGCTTGCAAAGGAAAAGTAAAATGAGTTTTCTCTTTTGATTTAAATTTTAATTTTGGTGTATTTGTCGAATCGGGGTAAGGAATAACCTGACTGCTATTAAGGTTAGTAATCGTGTTAACATCACCTGCTGCCGAAATATTTATTGCGGCCAGTATAAATATTAAAAAGGTAAAAGAATAATTCATTATTGTCAGTATTTTATTCTTAGTGTAAATTTAATTAAAAAAAACCGTGAATAATGGAGTAAAAAAAATGCCGATTTTTAAATCCGCTGAAATCGCTATATTTGTTGATAAAACATTGAATAAATGATAAAAGCCATAGTTTTCGATCTGGATAACACATTAGTGGATTTCATGCGGATGAAACGTAATGCCGTAGAAGCGGCTATTAAGGCTATGATCGATTCCGGGCTGGACTTTCCATATGCACAAATAAAAGATAAAATTGACGAAATTTACGCACTCCGTGGAATCGAATATCAGCAGGTATTTGACCAGCTTTTAAATCATTTTATCGGCAAAGTAGATTATAAAATTCTATCCGCAGGCATTGTGGCTTATAGAACGGCGCGTGAAGCTGAGCTGAATACTTATCCAAAGGTAATTCCGACATTAATTAAGCTTATTAAAATGGGAATTAAGCTTGGCGTTGTTTCGGATGCGCCGAGCAGGGAAGCATGGCTTAGATTATCTTATATCGGACTTCACCATATGTTTGATGCGATTGTAACGTTTGACGATTCAAGCGAACGCAAGCCCTCCCCTGTTCCGTTTAACTTGATTTTGAAGAAACTTGAGACACCCGCCGAAGAGGCGTTAATGGTCGGCGATTGGGCCGAACGCGACGTTGTTGCCGCTAATAAAGTCGGAATGAAAACATGCTTCGCCAAATACGGCGATACATTTAATACGCTTATCCACGGAGCTGACTACGAAATAAATGATATTTCAGAATTGATTGATATAGTTAAGAAGGAAAATAAAATTTGAACTCGGCGCCCCTCTCCTATCGGGAGAGGGGCCGGGGAGTGAGGGCTAAATGTTAAAAGGCATAGGAATAGATATCATAGAAGTAAAACGAATCCGGGATATTATGGTCAAGTACGGCGATAAGTTCTTTCAGCGCATACTTACTCAAAATGAAATTGATTACTGCAAATCATATAAAGCAAATCCCGAAGTGCATTTTGCGGGACGGTTTGCATCCAAAGAAGCGTACAGTAAAGCTATTGGCACAGGTATTTCAAAGAATTTCGGTTGGAAAGATATTGAAATACTTAACGACAAACTTGGCAAACCCTACATAAACCACATTAAAGGAACTGAATATAGTAAAGATAAATTCGAGATCAGCATATCGCATACACATGATTACGCCTGTGCAGTTGTTGTAAGAGAATCCCTTTAGTTCCCGCGAAAGCGGGAATCTATTTATATATCGCTCCTACGGAGCTAAAATATTTCTCAAATTCTCTCTACAAACATTACGCTCCTAAAGGAGCTTTTTATTTGAAAAATTGCCACGACCTTTAGGTCGTGGAGATAGGAACGAAAACAAACGGCTTTAGCCAATAACAAATATTGTGAACTTCAATTTTTATGTTAATGGCTAAAGCCAATTTTTTATTTTTGACATTTACCCGCGACATAAAGGTCGTGGCAATATTTATCAACCATTCTTATTCCTTTTATCAATCCATTCCATGAAAAAAATTTGCGTTATAGGTAGCGGCGGCGCGGGGAAATCAACATTTTCCCGGAAGCTTGGCGATAAATTACGCTTACCTGTATATCACCTGGATAAAATGTTCTGGAAACCCGGCTGGATTGAACCTGAGGATCATGAATTTGATATGATGCTAAAAGAGCTTGTGTTAAAACCTGAATGGATAATGGATGGTAATTTCAAAAGAACTATGAAGATCAGGTTTGATGAAGCCGACACAATTATATATCTGGACTTCCCCAGACGCAAATGCCTCATTAACATATTCAAACGATACATAAAATACCGGGGCAAAGTGCGCGGGGACCTTCCTGAGGGCTGCCCGGAAAAGTTCGATTGGGAATTTACAAAATGGGTGTGGGATTATCCAAAGAGATCAAGGCCATTGACATTGGAAATGCTTGAAAAGTATCGCGACTGCAAGAATGTTGTTGTTTTGAAATCAAGAAAAGATATTGAGAACTATTTAGAACTGAATGTTTGAAAGAATTTATTCTTTATACTCTAAACACTCTATACACTCAATGCACTCTAAACACTCTATACGTCCAAAGGCCTGGCTACCATTATCCCGGTCTTTTTGGGATCTTCAGAAATATAATCTTCAAGCTGATCCTGTGAAATTATCACCTGTTTTTTTATTGATGAAGCATGCATAAAATATGTGCCGCCGTCATCGCCTTTATAAACATAGCCCGTGTGAGTCACGTCCAAACCCTCGATCTTGGTTGTTGTAGCAATTATGTCTCCGCTTTGAAGCGAATCATAGACCTTGTGAATAGAGTTTTTGGGGATGTAATAGTAATATCTAGAGTTGATTGCCTCTTCTGCCGATTTTATCCCGTCCAGATTTGACTTATCGCTCAGCTGTTTATACGATTTCACGTGAGAAGTCATAAAATCTATCTTCTTGTCGTACGAAACCCCGCCAATATCGGCTGTTATGTTCTTGACGATTCCTTTATCTTCGTTATTGTATATCCAGTCGCAGAAATAGTGCAATCGGCTTGCATATCCGTCCAAAACGCCGTCTCTGTACCTGATCTTCTCCAGTTCTTTCTTATAATCGTCAAATGTAGTTGTCCCCTTTTTAACACATCTGGCAAATGTGAGGCAGTTTTCAACAAATGTAACGCAGTCAAGCCCGGTAAGATCTATTACAAGGTTTTCATCCATTGACTTATCCAGCGTTCCGGCGACATAGTCAGTTCCAATAAATGACTTCCCTACATCGGCAATTACCTCGCCAATAGGCTTATCTTTAAGGCCCGCATCAATGAACAATTTGAATTTCTTTTTGCAGATAACCTCGTCATAATCATCAAAGAAAACAGGCGTACTATTAAGATTAACCCCTTTTGTTAATCCATATATAGATATAGCAGATATAGCCGATGTTTTAAAGAAATTTCTGCGGGATAGTTTTTTGTTAATCATTGTCAACCAGATTGTTTAAAATGGAGTTTCCTGCGGTGAATAATACGCTGGGACATCTTCTTTCGCCCTCTTTACAAACATGGCATAGTTATTTATGAATGTCAGCTTAACTTCGCCAATCGGACCATTTCTTTGCTTGCCGATGATTACTTCTGCAAGTCCCTGCACATCATTAAATTTGGGGTCATCTTTGCTCATATATACTTCCGGTCGGTTTATAAATAATACCACGTCCGCATCCTGCTCTATGGCGCCTGATTCCCTTAAATCTGATAGCTGCGGCCGTTTTTCCTTGCCTGCGCGGTCTTCTACCTTTCTGCTAAGCTGCGATAGAGCTACAACAGGGATATCGAGTTCCTTTGATAATTGCTTCAAACCCCTTGTAATATATGCTATTTCCAGATGCCTGTCCAGATTTCTGATATGAGAAACCTCCATTAGCTGAAGATAATCTACCATTACCATGTCAATATTATACTGTGCCTTCATCCTTCTTGACTTTGAGCGGAGCTCCAACAAACTTAAAGGGGATGAATCATCGATGATTATGTTAATTTTGTTGTTCATCAGCTTTGGAGTAGCTTTGGCGATTTTGGACCAATCGCTCTCCGGCAGCCTGCCTGTTTTCAGCTTTGAGATGTCCACTTTTGATTCGAGGCAAATAAACCTTAAGGCAAGTTCTTTATTCGACATTTCGATCGAGAAAATTCCGACATTCTTATCATGCTCAACCGCCGCATTGCGGGCAATATTCAACGCAAGAGCGGATTTCCCGTGAGAGGGCCTTCCGGCTATGATTATAAGTTCTGATTTCTGAAAACCGCCGGTTAAAGCGTCAAGTTCATCATATCCCGAGGGAACCCCAAAGACTGTCGCTCCTTTTTCATGACGTTCATGAATCGACTCGACGTATTCCATTGTTTCACGAACCTCATCCCTTATATGAGCGTAATTTTTCTTTTGAAGATGGTTCGTAATTTCCAGGATATCCTGCTGCGCCTTATCCAGCAGGTTTTCGGTATTCATAGTCGGGTCGTAGGAGGATTCATTGATTGTATATGTAAGAAGTATAAGCTCTCTTTTGATCCATGTTTCAAGTATCTTATTCGCAGAGAATAAGATGCTTTCCTGAGATGAAAAGGCTGTAGATAGTTCAGCTAAGTAATAAGGCCCTCCCACTGCGTCCAGTTCGCCGCGCGATTTCATTTCTTCCGTCAAAGTAATAAGGTCGACAGGCTCATTCCTGTCCCTCAGGTCAGAAATAGCCTTAAATATCAGCGCGTTTGAGTTAACATAAAAATGCTTTGGTTTTAGAATAGTAACAACTGAATCGATCAATGAATTGTCAATTATCATTCCTCCAAGCACGTTCATCTCCAGTTCCTTACTGTGCGGCGGAACTTTCCCCGCGTACAGAACTTCTTCGGGAACAGTTTTTACATCATTGCCGTTGTTTCTTGATCGGGCCAATATTATTTTTTACCTTCTTTCAACTCTTCGTATAATGCTTTAAATTGCTTCATGTCATCCCAGGTTGGACGTTTCCACTGCGGATTGCGCAGCAGCGCCGCCGGATGGAATGTTATCATCACATTGTATCCTTTGTAGTCATGAACCCTTCCGCGCAGCTTATTAAGAGGTTCTTTTGTCTTAAGAAGCGATTCAGCGGCTACCCTGCCTAATAATAATATTAATTTTGGTTTTATTAAACCTAATTGTTTTTCTAAATACGGCCTGCACTTCTCAACTTCTTCAGGCAAGGGATTCCTGTTACCAGGGGGACGGCATTTCAGGATGTTACAGATAAACACTTCTTCGCGCTTAAATCCTGTAGCTTCAATGATTTTGTTCAGCAGCTGCCCTGCCCTTCCCACAAAAGGCTCCCCTTTTGCGTCTTCATCGGCTCCCGGGGCTTCGCCGATAAGTACAATATCAGCGTTTGGATTTCCAACGCCAAATACAAATTTTGTCCGCGTTTGACCTAATGCGCACTTTTGGCAATTGCAGATCAGCTGATTCAACTGCTCTAATGATTCGGCAAATTCCCATTCTTCCTGAACATGTGTGATGTTTCCGAAAAGGTCCACTTCAACGCCCGGCCTCTTTGTGATAATAGATGTCTCGGAAGAGCTTTTGGCTTTTTCTGTAATATTTTCGGTGGTGTTTACCAGGGTTTTCGAATTTGCAGCGCTGATGTAAAGTGTATTTTTGTAAAATCTGTCAATATTTTCCAAATAATCCTTAAATTCTTCGATGATATTTTCAAAGCTTTCATCCGCCAACTCTATTCACCTATCTTATCGAGTATTTTAAGCGCAAGCTCAAATTTACTCATTTTTTCCAGGTTTATTACGTTGCGGTTTTTATCAATCAGCGTTGCAACATTGGTATCGCCGCCGAATCCGGCGCCTTCCTTCAGGGGGTTATTAACAACTATCAGGTCCAGGTTTTTACGCATAAGCTTATCGATGGCCGATTCGTTTTCATTTTTCGTTTCCAGTGCAAATCCGATAAGCTTAAATCCGGACTTATTCCTGCCGAGATGCTCAAGAATATCAACTGTTTTTTGAGTCTCAATATCAAGCCGGCTTTCAGTCTTCTTTATTTTCCCAGATTTCTTTTCCACAGGCTTGTAATCTGCCACTGCAGCCGACATTATAACGCAATCTTTCCCCGGAAGCTCGCTCTTTACCGCCTGAAACATTTCATCTGATGTCTGGACATTTATCCTCTTAACGTTCTTAGGCGTTTCCAGCGAGGTGGGCCCTGCAACAAGAGTTACATTAGCTCCGCGGAGCGAGGCTGCCCTCGCAATTTGAAAGCCCATCTTGCCGCTCGAGTAATTCCCGATAAATCTAACATCGTCAATCGGCTCGTATGTCGGTCCGGCAGTTACCAGGAAGTTTTTATTCAGCAAATCATTGCGCATTCCCTTAAGAGTTTCGTCCGTATATTTTATTATTGTTTCCGGTTCCGGCATGCGTCCCTTTCCAATAAGTCCGCTCGCAAGCTCTCCTGATTCGGGTTCCATCACCCAATAACCCCGCTCACGCAATTTTGAAATATTAGCCGAAGTAGCTTCGTTCAGAAGCATATCTTCATCCATCGATGGGGCTATGACTACAGGGCATCTTGCCGCAAGCAGTGTCGCGGTCAGGTAATTATCGCTTGCGCCGTTAACTATTTTTGAAATCGTGTTTGCAGTTGCGGGGGCTACCACTATTATATCCGCCCAAATACCCGAATATATGTGCCATGTTTTGGTTTCGACTCTTTCGGTTGATTCTTCGCTGACTTTTGGGAAGATGTTTATAAGTACTTCGTTTCCGGATAGAGCAGATAAAGCCAACGGTGAGACAAAATTAAGGGCAGAAGGTGTCATTAAGACTTTCACTTCCGCCCCGGATTTCTTAAATAATCTGACTAACTCGCAGGTCTTATATGCCGCTATACCCCCGGAAATTCCTACAATTATTTTCTTTCCTTCCAAAGACATTGGCGGCTTACCTGTTTGAATTTTTAATCTAAATCATCTGTCCTGATTCTGAACTCAAGTTCATCGTTCAGCAATTCCCTGATGCCGACTTCAGTCGGTTTATCGCGTTTCTCGAAATCAAGACTGATGTTCATCTTGTCTTTACTGACAATATTCTCATCTTCTTCATCTTTCTGCATCAGCGGCTCAAGCCTTTGATTGTACTCAAGCTTTTGCTCTTCATTTATCTGCCTTGCTCTTTTGGCGGAAACTATGATAGCTTCATACAGATTTCCTGCCTTTGATTCAAGCTCGGTAATTTCGATTGGTTTAATTGCCATTTTATTTTTTTGCTTTATATTTATTTATTATTTCTTCAATTTCTCTGACCGCTTTTTCCAGCCCGCCCGGCTCCGAGCTGTTTTCAATAACATGGTCGAACTTATTTTTTAATCCTATTTCAAACTCTATTCTGTTTGCCCTGTTCTTTATCTCTTCTTCTGATTCTGTATTACGTTTCTTTAATCTATCCGCAAGTTCATCTTTTGGCACATTGATAAAGAAAATTACCGATTGAGGGTAAAGCCGTTTTATCGAAAGAGCTCCCTTAACGTCAACATCCAAAATCAGGTCGTGCTCGCCATACAGGTTCTTTTCAATTTCCTTCTTCAGCGTCCCATAATAATTGCCGAAGAACTCTTCCCATTCAACAAATTCGTCGTTTTTAATCTTCTCCTGAAACTCCTCTTTCGGGATGAAGTAATAGTCCTTTCCATCGGTTTCGTTGCGCCTTCTTTTGCGGGTAGTTGCTGATACTGAAAATCTGAAATCGGGAAAAATCTTAAAAATTTCCCTTATTATTGTTGTTTTCCCCGCTCCGCTTGGCGCTGCAATTACAAAAATCATCTGTGCAAACTTAAATATCGCGATTTTTATACTAAGTTAAAAGGGCGTTTTAATTCATCGTTCGGATTGTCCGGTAAGCCGTCTGCGGACCCAATGGGAAGCGGTTATTCTACATTGGCAAGCTGTTCTTTGATCTTTTCAAGCTCTTCTTTCATTTCCACGACATTCTGCGAGATAGATGAATTGTTCGATTTCGAAGCAATAGTGTTGATTTCCCTGTTTATTTCCTGCACAAGGAAGTTAAGCCTTCTGCCGGAAAGCTCCTTATCCTTCACGTTCTTTTTGAAATACTCAATATGCGACTTCCCTCTTACGACCTCTTCGGTTATGTCCATCCTGTCGCTTATCATTGTAATTTCATATTCTAGCCTGTTGGGGTCTATCTGAACTGTACCGTCAAGCAAGCTATTGACCTTATCCAGAAGCCTTTGTTTTGTTTCTTTTATGTTTTTGGCTGATTGTTTTACTATTGTATCCAGCGTTTTAGACATGAAATTTATCCTGCCTAAGATGTCTTTTTCAAGCGTGTTACCTTCGCTCTTTTTCATCCTGCAAAGGTCGTTCAGCGCAACAACCATGATCTTCTTAACTTCTTCCCACTTTTCATCAAGATCATCCGATTCTTCCGGCTTGAAGATCTCTGAGAACTTCAGCACATGTTCCAGCTTAATTTCTTCCTTAATGCCGGTTGCCTTTTTTATCTGGCTGAGCAATTTGAAGTATTCCTTAACTATTTCCGGCTGAATCTGTAAATTAGCCGCCTGATTTGAATTCTTATCAAGACTTACCGTAACAGTAACTTTGCCCCTTGAGATTTTTTGGTTGACAAGCTCCTTTATTTCTGCTTCCCTGTCGCTGAAGATCATGGGAACCCTTGAATTTACCTCGAGGTACTTGCTGTTGATGCTTCTAAGCTCAACGCTGATATTCATTTTCTTTATGACTTTGGAAGCTCTTCCAAAGCCTGTCATGCTTACTATCATTAGTCTTTGTTTTTTTTATGGTCCACGTTAAATAGACTGACTTCTATTTTCAAATAATGTTTATATAACTGCTCCGTCAGGTAATCGAAGGCATCTTCTACTGAATTTGCCATATGGAATAGTTCCAGGTCGCTTTTGGCAATGAGCCTCCTTTTTGCCAGTTCGGGGAAATTCAGTATCTTGCCCCAGTAATCTTTGTCGTAAATAACTATAGGCATTTTCTTTCTTATCTTCCCCGTTTGAACCAGCGTCATAATTTCAAACAGCTCATCCAGCGTTCCGAATCCTCCGGGCATAATTACAAGGGCCTTCGCCAGATATGCAAACCAGAACTTTCTCATGAAGAAATAGTGGAATTCAAAATTAAGATCCTTCGATATGTAGGGGTTTGGGTTTTGTTCGAACGGTAAGCTTATATTAAGCCCTATAGACTTTCCGCCGGCTTTTTTTGCGCCTAAGTTCGATGCTTCCATTATGCCGGGACCGCCGCCGGAGCAAATAACAAACCTGCGGTGGGTATTTTCTAGTCCAAGCGACCATTTCGTAAGCTTTGATGATAATTCAACTGCATCGTCATAATATTTTGACATTTCAAGATCTATCAGCGCATCTGCCAGCTTTCCGCCTGATTTCTTCTTTCCTTTTAACGACTTAACCCTCTTCTTCGCATCTTTGCCTGAAACTATCCGCGCAGAACCGAAGAAAACTATCGTATCTTTAATTTTAGCGTGCCTGAACCTGCTTTGAGGTTCAAGGAACTCAGATAGAATTCTGACAGGCCTTGCATCGGCGCTGTATAAAAACTCGGGGTCATCGTATGCTTTCTTTATGTTGTTTGACATATTTTAGTGTCCTAAGAGCCTGCCGCCTTCAACGGCTATGACCTGCCCTGTTAGATATTCGCAATTGATAATGAACTTAACCGCTTCTATTATGTCTTCTGATTTACCGTATTTTTTCAATGGAATTTTCCCCGGTGCGATTTTAGAAGGAGTCCCCCCTTCTTCTCCCTGAACAATAATTGTGCCCGGCGCAATCGCATTAACCCGGATTTGCGGGGCTAATTTTTTTGCCAGTAAATAGGTTAATTTTATGACTGCCGTTTTAGAAATACTGTAAGGCATTAATCCCGTCCAATTCTGGAGTCCGCCTAAAGAAGCCATGTTAATAACGAGCGGATTCATAGATTTCCTGAGATACTTCAAAGCGTATTGCGTCACAAATAACGGGGCTCTTAAATTTACCGATATTGTATCGTTAAACAGTTCAGGACTTATATCTTCAAAATCAATCTTCTTTATAACTCCTGAGTTGTTTACCAATATATCAATTTTCCGGAAATCAGCGCCGATCCTGTTAACTGTTTTTTTTACCTGCGGCAGGTTTCTTAAATCGCATTTGTATAATTTATATTTGACGCCAAGCGATTTGAATATCTGATTTGTTTTAAGGAGTTCCGCTTTTGAAGCGGAATTGTAGATTAGCGCAAGTTTGTAACCTTCCTTTGCCAGGAAAAGAGCTATTTGTCTTCCGAGACGATGCGCCCCGCCGGTAATTAATGCGACTTTATTCAACTATTTAGATTGATTTTTGTACTCACGGCAGGAGTCGAACCTGCGACCTGCGGTTTAGGAAACCGACGCTCTATCCAACTGAGCTACGTGGGCAGTTAAAATTAACTGTAAATTAGACTTTTTGGGCTTCACATCCAACCGGATTTGAAACAAAAGTGTGAACTTTGGTATGAACTCCGGTATGAACTTCATTTGTGCTGCAATGTTGATTGATTAGGGTAAATTACGAAATTTATGAAGGTAATTCAATGTAAAACGTAGAAATTTTCAAAAATCCCTTATTGCATTAACGTGAAAACGTATTCCCCCCGATACCAAGCGAAGCAATTCCACTTTAAAGAATTGCGAAGCGCTTTTGATTTTGGGTTTATGGTTTTGTTAATCCTTATTTACATTGGGCTATTAATTATGTTCCTTGATAATTAATTTTACTTAATTATTGTCACTTATTGTAGTGCATGATTGAGAACTACGTCTTGGTTTCAACGAGCATTAGTTCTAAATCTAGCTGCTAAAAATTAATATATTTATCATGAATAATTATAAAATTATACAGTGCTTAGATAATCTCAACGATTTCGACGCTGAAAAATACAATAAACTGTCATTGGGTGTTGATATTGATTTTTCAGACACAAATATTCTCGATGGACAATGGAAAACATTGGTGGGTATTTACAAAAAGAAACTAAAGAATTTCAATCAAATTATTTCTATACATGGGACAGCATTTGATGTAAATCCAGGTAGTCCAGATAAAAAAGTAGTTCGTTTGACCGTGCAGAGGTATCAACATTGTATTAGAATTGCAAAAATGTTAAATGCTTCCTTTGTGGTTTTTCATAGTCAAATAAACCCGTGGATAACCGATTTGAAAATTCAGGAAAAGAAAATGAATCGGCAGATAGATTTTTGGCACGAAATTGTTAATGAAATTGGTAATAATAAGCTCACCGTTTTGGTTGAAAATGTTTATGAATCTGATCCTGCATTGCTCTCACTTCTAATAGAAAAAATAAATTCTCCAAAAATTAAAATCTGCATGGATGTTGGTCATATATTGTTTTCATCTAAAGATACAATTGGCAATTGGTGTAAAGAACTAAATAAAAGTATTAAACTCATCCACTTACACTGGAATAATGGGTCAATGGACGCACATCAAACACCGGGAAGACCATTCCTGAAAACTTTAAAACCAATTTTGCGAAAATTTAAACTTGATTCTGTTGTAGCGCTCGAATATAAAATCGAAAATATAGAAAAGGAGCTTAAGAAGTTGAAAATCCTAGGTTGAAACAAAAATCATAATATTGACGCATTTAAAAGGATTTTTTCATTGCTCTATCCATTCTGTTAATGCAGTTTCTTTTGATAAATTGATGTCCTTTATAGCACGACACCAATGCGGAATATTATCGAAATTGGTCGTATTGTAAATCGATAATCTTGTATTTTCATCAAAAACTACTTCTGCTTGCCTTGCTTGTTTAATACCTGACAACAAAAAAGATAATTCCTGCCCTATTGTCTTTGTAAATATCTCACGCAGACCGGATTGCATGATTAAACCGGGACTGCCCCGGGCTTGGGAAATTAATATCTCTTATGATTTGATAATTTTTGCAAAACATTGAGGCAAAAGAAAACTGACATTTAAAAAATAAGTTTGGGTTTATTGTATCAATTCCTATCATGTAATTTGAAACAAAAGTCGGCGGCTGAATTAATAAGGCGGTACATGTTGCAACAGGCGGCGTGTTCTGACCGTTTATAACTGTGATAGCTATATCGTTTATGATGTTGATTTCTTCAAAAGCTCCGCTTAGCAACGAACCATCTGCTACCCAAACATTACCATTGCAATCCATTAATACGCCTGAATTTTGTTTGCTGTCGCCAAGTATGTTTGTTCTATAAAGCATTAATAAATACTTTTGAGTAATGGCTAAGTCGCTGTAGTTTTCAATGTCGGTTGTTTGTTGAACTGTTACTGGAGTAAGACCGGCAGAACGCCAGAATGTTTCAACTATAAATGGCGGGTAATCTTCTCTGAATATATTTTGATACGGCAAGACACTCATTTTATACATAAAGCCGAAATTACGTGCAAGGTCTTTGAACACTGCCCATTTAGAGGGAACAGCGTTATTGCTAACGACATTATTATAAAGTTTGTGTATTAATTTTGGTGCGTAACCTAGTTTATTGATCCAGTCTAAATAACTTCGCACAGCGAAATAAGTAGGCTGAGGATTGTCAGGTACGAGGCACCCGCTAATAAACTGGTCAAGCGTTAAATCCTGTGTTTGATATGGTGTAAATACAGTGCGGTCTTGTAAAACTGAAAGTTCTTTTATAAGCCCGGTCAATTTAAATGTTATGTCATAATTATTGTTTATTTGTGTTAGATCTGCCTGAATACTGTTTACTTCAATTCTGCCTCCGATTCTTTTCGTATCTGTGTTATTGGAGTCGCCGAATTCAACTATTGCGATAAAAATAATATTTCTGTTTGATAAAGGAAACAGAAATGATTTAATATCAGAGCCGTTAATACTTTTGTCAGGCTGTAATAACGATAATTTGACTTGAAATGAATCAGCGACAAATTCCAATATCTCATCGGATTTTTCAATTGTTTCGTTGTAGATTGGTATGCCGTCCATTGCGACATTGTGTATCCATATTTTATCAATAAGTGGCGGCCTATTATAAAAATAATTATCATACAGGAGGTTATTGGCTAGGTATTTCCATATGTAAACATTAATAAGCATTAATTAATGCTCCCCTGTGATTTATAAGCTGCAATGAAAGATTTAAGAAGCGGATCTTTTTCAATTTCATTTATAAATTTTATTTGAGCGTCGCAATATTCAAGACAGATTGCTTTTAAATTTGGTGGGAATGAATTATGCTCTTCAATCTTTTTTTTGCTTGCCAGGATCTCTCTTTTAGATGTTAGTATGTCTTCTATGAAATTCATATTCTTTTTTGTTGTAAATGTATATTGTAGTCTGGCATATTGTTGATTAAAAATTTGACTGCTTTTGTTTTTTCAATTTCGCTGTTTACATGAACATGTAATTCAATTGGGGTTTGATTGTTTTTTGATAGCATATAATTATTGATACTTGGCATTTGTTTAAGTGAATTCATAGAATGACTTGCCACAATTGGATTAAAACTACCTGTTGGGGCATTATGTGAAGGCATTCCGCCTAAAGCATGAATAATACCGCCTATACCACTTAAAATCTCACTGGCACCCGGAATAAAGGAACCTATAAGAGAAGCGAATGAACCGAATATTCCGCCTGTATCACCTGAACCTATTGATGTAAAGACTTTCATTATATCAGAAACAATGCCAACATCTTTTTTAAATGATGCTTCGATCATCTTAGAACTGGCTATCATGTTTTTAAAGGATTCGCTAGTATCTGTTTTGAATTGTTTTTGTATGTTAATCATGGCGAGAGCAATTGCACTTTGTCCTGCAATTTCAGGCATTGGATGATGGCTGAGAGATTGTTTAGGAAAATCTAACATGGTTGTATTGCTGTTACCACCAGCTCGTAATTCAGTTGATGGGGTAAATGTGTTTTTCAGACTTGCAAGCGTATCACCGGGAAATTGTAAATCTTTCATTTGAGAAACAGAATCCCTGAATTGAGATATGTAATCAGGAACCTGCGGAATACTTGCACGCTTTACATTATCGAGTTGGTTAATTACCTTCAATGTTTCCGCTACTGATTCTTTTAAACGTTTATATTCGTTCTCAAGGTCCTTAAGTTGTGAGAAATCGGTTTGAATTATTATCTTATAAATTTCATCAGGCATTATTTTTATCTCCTTTTTCCAGGATGGCGATTGAATAGTAATTTGGCATACTTTAAATATTAATAAAGTGGCTTTTACATGTAAATGAATTTTTGTGTATGTTCGACGGGTGTTGGATTGCGTTAGCAAGCCATTTCCTGTTTGCACAAAGTGCAATGTGCGCATAAGCGCACGTTTCCTGACACCCTAGTTCACACAAAAAGAAAGACAGGAAAAACGCCACAAGTGAAAAATAAACGGTATAGATACTTAAAATATCGGGGGACAAAGGTTTCCTGATACCATCGCAAATGCCAACTTGGCTGGGACTCGCAAGGGCGGGAATACAATTAACAGCCGCATGTTTCCTGAGACTATTACAAATGATTCCTTTAACATGAAAGGCTACAACTGCGTGACATGACAACCCAAAGTATTGACTACCGACTAAACGAGACGGCTTGAAATGTTTCCTGCTATATGAAAAGTTCTGTTCCAAATTCAATGATTTCTAAAATATGCGACGTCACCGGCTGTGTTACATTCGCGTAAAATGATTACTGTATCATTTTGGTTTATGGCGAAATACTCTTTGAGCTGGTCATATGTTGTGAATGCTTTGTTTTTATCTGCTTCAGATAATTCCATCTTATTGTCGGTTAGCATCCTGAATGAAACTCTATCCTGTTTTATTGTAATATTTCTTCTGTGCTTTTGTTGGATATTTGCAATTTTATTATTTAAGTCTTCAAGCCTGCTATTTGTTGTATGTCTTGCCATTTGTCCTATCTTTAAGTTGATTATTGCAATTTAGTCATCAGCGACACGTATTGAGGTAATTCCTTAGGAAGCGGACTTTGAAATATTTCATGAATCTGTTCAATAGTTTCTGTCTTTGGCAAAAAATAGTTTGAATTAGGTTTCCTCACGTCAAAGAAAAATTCGGGAACTGCGGAATAAATTATTTCCAGATCCTGAGCTGATAAGCGCTGAAAAACCGATTCAGGCAGAAAAAAGTAATTAACCTGATAATTCAAATGAGATTCGGCAAGATGAATTCTTTTTATGATTTTATCGGTCATTGCTGAACGTTATTATTTAATTTTAGTTCGATAGTATCCATTCTTTGGGCTATATCATAAAGTTCATATGCTCTTACAAGAACATTAGCCAAATAGCCAATACAGGTGCCAATCCTTGTTTCAAGTTTACCGGCTCTGATAAGTGAAATTGTATCAATAAGCAGCACAGGTATATCGGTTGGGCTGTTAATTGGAATGTCCTTCAATGCAACTGTGCAAATATGTTTATTAGATTTACCGCCTTTGCTTCTATTTGCTTTTTTTTCAATTTCATCAACAGCATCATTATGAACATAACAATATGAGCTATCCTTCATCGCATGTGCACTACATTGCTTATTATTTGATTTCTTGAAAAGGCATCTCATATAAATATATTACTTAAGTTATAGTATAGGCTGTTTATGAGATTCATAATCATTAACAACAGATACAATATTTTCACCGGCTGCTATTCTTTCCAGATGCTGAATTGAAAGCTGAGAGAAATCAACAATTCTTGTTTTATTGCCGTCTTTAAAAGTTACTAAATCAGGGTTTTGAGCCTCGACTATTTCCTCTATTGCTAAAATTCTTGTTTTGTTCAATTGATTGTAGGTGTTAATTTATATTCTTTATAAAATTCTTGGTACATTACATCACGAACATAATTTTCATTGTTTTGAGACGTGAGAATTGAATCATGAATTGTGCCTATTGGTAAATTTGGTCTTTCGGTTACAATCCTTTTTACTATTTTATTGATAATGATTTCTCGTTCTGCCTTTTGAAGTGCGATAGGAAGGGCACTATTATCATCACGTTTATAATAATCAATGATTTTTGACACATTCGGGAATAAGTTGTTAAATATTTTGCTCTCATTGAAAACGTAATGAGGATTATTTTCAGAATAAAAAACTCTACCAAAGAATCGCTTTTTAAATTCATACCTTTCGCCGTGAAAATTCATTTTATCCATTAAATATTCATAAAATTTGCCTGAACTTGTTAGTTCTTTATACAAAACTATGTCCTGATATGATTGTCCATCATAATAGCCATCATAAGGTAGAAGGTCTTTATTTGTCTTTATCATATCATTAAAAAATATCTTTTTATAAGTATAATTATTATTGAAGACATTATTAATTAATATGTTAAATAAGAAGGGCTGACTATTTGCGCAATCGACATTAACTGGAACTTTATCGTCAAGTTTCAAGAATTTTCTGAGATCTTTCGATAGATTTGTGAGGTTAGAATGAAATCTACCGCCTGCATGATCCACAGAATAAAAAATATCCTGTTGTTTAATTTTGTCCACTGATATTCTATTGCAATTCCATCTGTGGATATCATTACCATAATGTGAGTTTATAAACTGTGTGGCTGCTTCATAGTCAATAGAAAGTGTATAAAGCCATTTAATTAATTTTTGATATTCAATCGCCACCGGAATATTTTTTTTCTGCCTTTGCTTAAACTGGCTTATTCGATATAAAATATTAGGATCAGTGATTTCTATTTGTTTATGCTTAACATTACTATATGCCAAAGTAAGTCTATAGCCCTTGGATTTCTTGCCTACTATGTAGCGATTATCGGATTCAACAATACCACTAGCAAATAAGTCGTCTCTTACATATTCAAAGCTCCAGCGGCCAATGATGTAGCGCATTATAGCTGTATTGAGATTAATGTAAGAATTATATTCATATTGTTTATTGAAAACTCGTTCTTCATATATTTTGTGAATGAAGTAATAATATTTATCGCTATGCTTTGACGGAAACAAAGTCATAGGCAAGGTTGATGGTATATAGATTTTCAAAGAAGCGTATGGTTTCATGCTGCGACTGAATTAATTTTATTTACCGCTTCTCTCAAATCATTAGTAACGATGTGGATATAATGCATTGTCGTTGATAACTCTGCATGTCCGGCAAGTTCTTTTACATAATTTATATTGACCCCTTTTTTTATAAGATTTGTGATAAATGTATGCCGTAATACATGAAAATGAAACTTCTCAGATAGTCCCGCCTCGCGTAAATATTTCTTAAACTGTTTGGATACATAATCTTTATTATAACGAATATCCAAAGCATTCGTGAACAAATATTGTTCAGACTCCCCTGCCTGCATTTGCTTTGCAAGTACAAGAGGATTTAGAAGCGAATAGAGGTTATCGGATACAGGTAAAACCCTGTTGCGACCTGATTTTGTTTTAAAATTTGTTTTGTTGCGTATGTAAATTACCCAGGTTAAAAGATCTATATCGGAAAGCTGAATATGAACAATTTCATTAATCCTGCAACCGGTATAAATTGCAAAAAGAACAATATTACGGATATTACCCGGAGGAATAATTTTCATAACCTGTTTGAGTTCGGAATCGGTGAAATACAGAATTTCTTTTTCTTCTATACGGAATTTAGAAACATCTTTGGCAGGGCTTGCGGGCAAATAACCCCATTTTATAGCAAGATTGAAAGCCGCCTTAATGCAGGTAAGCTCGATATTAACTGTGCTTTTGGTAATTGTTTCCGCTCTTTTTGCTTTATAGGCTTCTATCTGGCGGGACGTGATTTGTTTTATTGGAATGTTTCCGAGAAAATGAATGAGATTTTTAAAAGAGGATTGATATAGTCTTACTGTGGAAGGAGCTAGATTAGATTGTGCATACCTGAGAACTTCTTCTTGGTGTTTCGAAATTTTAATTATTTCTGCATTTTTAATCAATAAAATAGATTAAAGTTATAAGCTAACTTAATCTATTTTGTAAGAATTACTATGCATAGTTAGGACAAAACTGTCCTAACGTAACGAGATAAAGAACGATATATGTTTTCTACTAACTTTGACTGCGTTATTCGGGTTAATTCTTTTTTTATTTCAAAATCGGTTTCTTTCAAGCGGTCAATTACATTACGGGTTGCTTGTTTAAGAGAAATATTAAATTCTTTTTTTTCATCGGTAATTTGTACTTTGAGGTGGTACCATTTGTTTTTGATGGGGAGAGGTACGTTTGCGACATAATACTGCTGTTCATTTTTAAATTCTTCTTCCATTTGATGTATAAATTCCTGTATATCTTGATAATTCAAAGATCTATTATTGCGTAACTTGAAATATGATGAATAGATTTGTTTAAGTAAAGCATGAACAAACATTTGATAATTCCTAACGTCATTCTGGAAATAAACATATTGAGAATTTAGCTTTTGCAAAACAGAATAAAAATCATCAAACATGACGGCAAGTTCATGAATATCCGGTATCTTTTTATGTTTGAAAATATCAGTGTACTTTAGATGTAGTTTCATAAATTGCCATGAAAAATCAGTTTGCAATGAGCGAATTTGGATTTCATTTATTTTTTTTATCAATCGTTTTTTTATTGTTACTTTAAGCCATTTTGGCTCATGAATGGATAAATGTTGTTCAGAATAAAATTTGATTTGTAATGAATATTGCTTTCCGTAATTCGCTGAAACCCTTTTGCATAAATTGCGAATTTTATTTTTGTAAGTATTGTATGTTTTAGAAGAGTCACATGCTTTTGCTACTTCTAGATAGTATTTTGTTATTCTATCGGCCTGAAAATCGAGATGTTTAATATGGTCGCGAATAATCTGAATAATACTTCGATTGGGGTTGTAACGAGGCACTAACGATGGAAGCGGTTTGAAAGCATTCTCCGATGAATCAGTAGGTTTGTATATTATGGATTGTGGAATTGTGGTAACAGTATTTTCCATAGTTTTTGAATTATATTTTTATAACACAATAATTTGAAAATATAAAAATCAAGCGTTTTTTCTTCTCATGATTCTACTTAAATCATATTGACAAATTACACGATCTTTGTAAGCTGCATCTATTAAAAAGGAAAGAAGATGCGGAGAATTTTCAATTTTATACCAATCAACAACCGAAATTTTAGCTTCCTTTTTTATTAAATTATCAGTGATGCGGGCTGGCATATATGGGTAGCGCTTTTCATATTCTGACCTTGTATTAATTGCAACCCAATCGGAAATATCTGGATATACTATTTTTTGCTCATCTGAATGCGGTGCTGTAAAATAGGTACAATTTATAGGTGGTAAATTAATAACTAAAATACCAGATTTCTTATTAATTTTACCGTCGAACATACTTGAATAAATTTCCCAATCAATATGTTTACGTTTCCAAGTTTCTAAGCCTACTAAAACAATTGTCACACTTGTATCTTTTAAATATTCGTCACGAATTTTTTCTCTTATTGTATCATCATCTAAATCGTCCGAAATATCACCTATATCCACAGAACAATCATTAAAAATTTTGTTTTTTTTATTGAATTCTATTAGAGCATCTTTGTAATTCTGGTCTCTATCATGATGATGAGCTATGAAAACACTGTGCATGGCAATACCTCCAAATAAATTTTATATGAATTTAGGATAAAGAAATTTCAATTTAATTCTAATAAAAAGAAATACATAAATTATTTTGTTAATTCATTGTCAGTTTTTCTTTCCAAAAATTGTAAACCTTGAACGTATGTTTCATAAATGGAAGAGGGTTTCTTCCCAATCCAAGAAAGGTCATAACCCGGACAACTTGGGGCTGCTACATTCCAAATATAAGGACTGATATGTATTCTTCCATCAGGGCGTTCCCAATTCATAAATGACGCGCCAAAATAAGGTGGTTCTTTGAAAAGACCGAGCTTCAGGTCAGCTCGCTGAAATTGAATCTTTAGTTTATTGAATAAAACTTTCCATTTCTCAATGCAATCACTTACAAGTTCAACAGTCGCTTGAGAATTAGTTAAATGGTAACCGCTATAAACTTCAGGATTAGGCATGAAAACCCAAAATCTATTTAAATGTTCAGAGAATGAAATCTCCCCGCTGTTATATTTATCAATGAATCTTTCACCAGTTAATTGAATTAAAGCAATCTGATTTGCTTTCTGAATTTGTTCGCTAAATGTCCCAACAATTTCTTTAGGTAAAGGCGTTAGAGTAACCAACATTAGATGTTTAGCAACAGGATCTTCATTCGACCAATACTTTTGAGGGGGGTTAAGGATTAATTTATAAACTAAAATTTGAACACCATGTTTTGCAAAAACTTCAATGGGACCTTTAAATTCTGCTTTTAATTCTTCGGAGAATGGATGGGTTTTACACACAGGTGATTCGGCTCCAACATATTCCCTAAATGCCGCTTCCGAAAAGAGAGTTTGTCGTGGACTCGCGGCGTCCATAACCCTTTGCGAATAGTTAATAGTATCACCACATACATTGGTTTTTCCGTTAATATCCGTTATTAACTCAACTGCACCTACATGTACGCCAATCCTAAGATTAACTACGTTTTCAGGTGTAGACATGTTATCAGCCCATTTATGCAATCTTAGAGTCAAACTTAAAACGGCTTGGAAATTCCAAGGCTGATTAGTTGAATGAAGAAATGCTAAGGCCAGGCCATCACCAGTTGGCAAGGCTATAAGACTTGGAGAAGAAATCGGTGGAAATAATAAAGTACGTAGTTCATGTACTATTTCCGAAGTCAACGCCTCGACGAGATGATGCTGTTCTGCTGTTGGCTTTTTTGAAAAACCCACTAAATCTGTAAATACAATTGTTGCGGCTGACATTGAAATATTCTCCTTGTGCTTCGGGATTTAATTTATTTTTCCCAAACTTTATTTATTTCGTCTTTTATTTTTTGCTCGTATAGTTTTATCAGTTCTTTGTTTGCATCAATTAATTTTTGTTCATTTTCAATTCTTCCAACTATCTCTATTTGTTTATCAAGCGGTGGAATTGGGATAAGTGAGTTTACTAAACTTCTAATAGGTAATTGTGGTTGAGCGCTACCTGAACTAATCCTAAAAAATTGTTCTCTCATATATTCTGACTGAAAAAGCTTAAAAAGAAAATATGGATTAATTTTCTTTAAATTAGGTCGGAATATAAGCATACCAGAATTAATTCTAATATTTTCATAAGGAACTGATGAATCATAAACGGCTACATTTCCAAGCGTACCTCTTGTAGTTAATACAACATCGTTTCTGGAAAGTTTGCCTTTGCGCAATTTGTTATCAACTTCTTCTGAGATAAAATCTAGCTCATGAAACAAAAACCCCTCTTGACGCACATTTTTCGTATTTAAGAAAAGGCAAAATCCTTGGGGTTTAAAGTCTTCTTTCTTGGGGTAATTTACACCCCTATCACCATCTATTATTTCAATTTCAGCTTCCCCCAATTCTATTATTTCCCATTCAGTGTCAATATCTATTTGCGGTTTATAGTTATCAACAACCTGTTTTGCGCCGTTAATGATTGCCTGATAGCTTTTAATTTTGGCAACAATTTCCTGCTGAATTGAAAGAGGCGGAAGAGGAATTAATTTCTCGTAAGCATCATTCCGATTTAGACCAGGTACACCAGCTTGAACATTAACTTTATCTAGTTCTAATGCTTTTAAGATTTCATACGCATATTTTAGATCTATTCTATTTTCATCTTTAATCTTAATAAAGAATGTAGTATCTATTGGATAGCCATTATTTTCAGAATAATTTACAGCTCCAGCTGTCCCTTTTCTACCAACTATGATAAAAGGTCCTTCAACTAAGAATGCATCATGATAGCCAACTATTCCATTTGATCCAAAAACTGGATATTGGCCATTTTTCCGATTTTCCTCTTTGAGGGGTTTACCATATTCAAATGACATAAGTTCACCCAATTTTACCAAAGGATAATCTGTATAATGTAATCTGTCATTTGTTCTATATCTATCCATTGATAGATTATAATCAACTTTTTCAGCTAGTTTTGTTTTTTCAACTAAGAGTATATTGCTATTATCAAATGAAAAAACCTTACCTATCAAAACTGATTCTTTGAATTGAAGCAATAATCTTGTACTTTCTGTCAAATCATTTTTTTCAATAACACGTCTTTGAGCGCCCAAATCAAATCCATCGTTTTCAATTTTTACAAATAAAATATTGTCACTCTTTTTATTTAATTCTTTATCAATTAAAAGTATTGATGTCTTTACGCCAGCATAAGGATTAAAAACACCCGCAGGTAATGAAACGACAGCCCATAAATATTTTTCTACAAGTGATTTGCGTAATTGCTTGCATGCATTACCTGACTGAAAAATTATACCTTCCGGCACGATAATACCGGCTTTACCGTTTGGCGTGAGATGTTCACAAATGTAATCAACAAATAAAACCTCTGAGCGGTTTGCCTGAATTGAAAACTTTTTATGAGGTCTTATTCCACCCTTTGGTGACATAAACGGCGGATTAGCAAAGATCGCATTATAATATTCATTCCACCTTTCTTCTGATGTTAAGGTATCATACTCATATATTTTAGGATTTGAGAAATCGTGAAGATACATGTTAACGAGCGACATCTTTACCATTTCAGGTGAAATATCATAGCCGTTAAAATTGTTTATTAGTTTTTTGCGTTCTTCGGGTTTCAGCTTATCGCCGGGTCTTTTATCTTTGTTACTGTTTAAAATATGTTTATAAGCTGAAATCAAGAATCCCGCAGTACCGCAGGCAGGGTCAAGAATTTTATCGGTCTTTTGCGGATCAACAACGCTGACTATAAAATCAATAATATGTCTTGGGGTGCGGAACTGCCCCGCGTCACCCTGAGAGCCGAGAATTGAAAGAAGATATTCATAGGCATCGCCAAGCTTTTCGCTGTGAGAGTAATTAAACTCGTTTATGACCTTAAGAAAGCCTTTTAAAGTTTCGGGGTCTTTATAAGGCAAATAAGCATTTTTGAAGATGTCACGGAATAACTGCGGAATATTAGGGTTATGATTCATCTTCTCGATTGCTTCGGCGTAAAGCTTTACAAGTTCATTTCCGCTTATTTTGGGGTCAAAGATACTGCTCCAGCTGTATTTTTTATATTCGCCCTGAAAGAAAGATGCTTTACCGCCAAGCGATACGGCGCCCTTATCCATATCATCCATGAATTTATAAATTAACGCGATAGTAATTTGTTCTACCTGTGATGTAGGAATCGGAACTTTGCCTACTAGAATATCTCTTGCAGCATCTATCTTATTTTTAGTATCAGTATCAAGCATTTTTTAAGTCGGCAAATTGATTAATCTGTACATAGTTATTAACATAATCGGGAATTGCCTCGCGCCATGCCGGGGGTATTGATGAATAATCATTATATGAAAGCACATCATTTGTATAGAGAGCGTTATAGTTCTGCTGGTCAATTATTGCTTTTGTGTTAGCGTCTGTTATGTATGCCCTGAAAAAATATTTAAGGGAGTTTATATCGGCTGAATCATCCGGTTTATTTGTAAGCAGGAATTTATTAAATTCTTCATCAAGAAGCTGGTCTTTGGATTTGAAATCTGTTATAAACCCTAATATCTTTTCTATAATTTCCCTTATAGTTAGTTTCCGGTCAACATTAGCGGCCTTGCGGAGCTTTTCTACAGTGTAATAATCTTCGGGTTTATTTAAGATGTTATCGGTAACATAATTTGTTACCGTATCCCACTTGCCTTTTTTAACCTGTTCAACAATAAAGCTGTCTTCCCGAATTTTAGTTTCAAAAGATTGGAAAAGCATTCTGTCAATTTTCATCCCCTGCAATCCTATAGAGGTCTCAGCCATTGTTTTCAGCGGGTCGGGATTGAAATTGGTATAATCAGGAATCATGATTTTTGGCGGTCCCTTGTCTTTCTTTTTTGACTTAGGAGGAAACGGAAGTTCAAGGACTACGTCATAATTAAATTTTTCCTCAAAGTATTCACAGTTAGCAAAGAAATCGAATAGCTTGAAGTGTTCTTTGTCGGGGTTTAAAACATGCTCTTTAATTTGTTCATCAAATAGGTCATCGGTAAATCTGTGTTTGCGCGTTCCCCTGCCTTTCATCTGAATAAAATCAGTCGGTGAAAATATCGGGCGCATCATACAAAGGTTAAGCAGATCGGTGCAATCATAGCCGGTAGTCATCATGCCTACCGTAACGCATACGCGGATTTTACTTGTTTTGTATGTTTCGATGAAGTTACCGTTACCCTTCAGTTTATTATTTGAAAAATTTATCGCAAACTGCTGGGCATCGGTTATCCTTGAGGTTACCTGAATAGCAAAATCGGATTGATATTTATCAGGAAACATTTTCATTGCAATTTCATTTAATACCTGAACGATTTTAGCGGCGTGGTTCTGGCTTACACAATACACAATTGATTTACCTATTTCACCGCTTATGGGGTCGCAAAGAGCGTTCTTTAAGAACGTTTGGCAGAACACAAGGTTAGATTCCTCAGATACAAGCCGTTTTTCAAAATCTTCTTTAAAGAAAAAACTTTCTTCTTCATTGCCATCTTCATCATAAGAAATTACTGAATAACCTTTATCAGAAAGCATCTGAGTTGTTATTTCGGTTCGGGCATCAGCTACTATTGGATTGATAAGATAGCCGTCTTTAACGCCGTCAAGCAATGAATACCTGAAAGTCGGCTGGCTGTTTTCACATCCAAATGTTTTATAGGTATCAAGCAGCATACGGCGTTCAAATTCTCGCGGGTCTTTTTCATCCAGCTTTTGCCTGACGATCTTTTTGAGGTAATCCTTTGGCGTTGCCGTTAAGCCAAGCTTATAGCCAAGGAAATATTCAAATACCGCTCTGCTGTTACCGCCAATTGAGCGGTGAGCTTCATCGGATATTACAAGATTGAAATCAGTCGGTGAAAATAACGTTTGATATTTATTATTGAACTGCAGGCTCTGAACTGTTGAAACAACAATTTCGGCACGTCGCCAATTGTCACGGTTTTCTTTATAGATCACGGTTTTGTAATCATTCTTAAGATACTGCGTAAATGCTTTCTGCGCCTGGTCTTCAAGTTCTAACCTATCAACAAGAAACAGTACGCGGGTAGCGTTACCGCTTCTGAGAAACATTTTTATTGCGGCGGCTGCTACAAGAGTTTTACCTGTACCTGTTGCCATCTCAAATAAAAATCTGCTGCTCCCCTGCTGTACTGCCGTTTGAATTGATTTAAGCGCATTAAGCTGGTAAGGGCGAAGAAACTTAAGCTTATTGATTCGTGTATATTCATCGCGGAAAGAAGTATCAAGCCATGCGGGGTCGGTAACGTAATCAGGTTTTTGAGTTTTGACAACGTAATCAAGCGCAATCGTTTCGTTAATAAGCGCCTGCGGATTTGGTTTATATGATGAATAACCTTTGACAGATTGGGGACTTGGGAAACTTGTTATAAGATACGGAGTACCAACCTGCAGATCCCAAAAATAATGGAGATTACCATTTGATAAGATTACAAACCTGCATTTTTGATTGTTAGCATACTCCCTTGCCTGTTCTTTGGCAAACAGCGGATTAATGCTCTCGCGTTTTGCTTCAAGAACTATTAGCGGGAAGCCGGTATTATCGAGCAACAGGAAATCAATGTAACCTTTTGTTACCTTTTCAAAATCATTGCCGTACTCATCAAGAATTGTTTTTGTAAGCGTAATTTTATTTTCAAGAACGATATTTGCTTTACCGTTGGGGTTGTCAAAGAACCGCCATCCTGATTCTTCAAGTAGTTTATTGATCTTTATCCGGGCTGATGCTTCTTTATTCAAGATAAAACTCTGAATTAATAAAAGTTGGCAAAAGATATCATTACTAATTTAATGATTTTTCTATGTTTTAAATAGGTAACAATTTGGAAAAATCACTTAACAATCTCAATTGATGTTATTGGATGTATCTCCCATGCTGTACCACGCCAATTACTCTTATTGCCAGGATTAGTATTTTCCGCAACGTTTGTATGTCCCTTATCATAAAAGAGCCAACCTTTAACTCTGACTAACTGACCTTTAATATATTTCTTAAGTGCATTCCAAGTTGGAGAGATACCTAATTTATTAAATGTGTAATCACGTAAACGAGGACTAACCTCTACAACAACACGATCTGATGGGTCTTCGTCATTTTCAGTTGGTACTAATTCAATATGAATATCCTGAAAGACCTTATCCGTTGAATTGCAATTGCATGTTTCTTTGCCTCCGCTTTTCACATTAAAGACATAACCTTGTATGTTAACAGCCTTATCTGTTGAAAATCTATTCTCATCATCGCCTCTTTGAAGAAGCTTATCAAGTGTTACTTTCATATCAAAATCTGATTGAGCCGGAAGATTATACCTGTTCTTAAGAATATTAAGAGCTTTATATCGTTCGATTTCTGTTTTGCCTTCTGGAGGGCAACCATTAAAAACATCTTTATTTTCGGAAGATTCTTTCGTAGAATCCTTTTTTGTTTTTATTGAATCACATGGGTCGCATTTATTAGTGATTTTTACATTAGTTGTATCATTGCGAGTATTATTTTGGACAAGTTGGGATGAGAGAACTTTTGTTTGATTGATTGTTTGGAAAAAAGTAGTAACAGCAATTCCTGCGATTGCAGCCCAAGCTAAAATTCTAGAATGCAATAATTTTTTATTCTCCATGATTTGTACATGCGTACGATAATTCGATTTGATAAATTCTGTTAGAAGCGGAGTAGGAACAAACTCAAATGAATATAAATCGAAAAGAAGCCTATTAATAATGTATATATCGTGTTCAATATCTTTAAGATACTTTACGTTATCTAACGAAAAGGCCGGACAATATTTTATCTGGGAATTGACTATTGGGTAAATAAAATTATTATCTTTTAAAAAATTATATAAATGTAAGTATTCATATAATTTTGAAAGTATGTCTGATTCACTCTCAACTTGCACAGAATAATAGTTGTTAAAGTCAACTTTATCGGGGTAAAAGTTCTTGCTTATTATTTGTTCAAAAGGGGGCATAAAAGCTAATAGTGATTCATCCCATGCATAATTTATCTTTTCTAACCGGCAAAATTGCTCGAGAAATGAATAAACATCATAAATTTTTTCTTGGTGTAAGGATTCTAGAATCTGGGCTTTAAATTCATTTATTATCATAATGTTAAGAATTTAATTATTTCTTTAACTATATTCGTTGTTTTTTGGTTAAAAATCCTCTAATAAGTTTTCTGATGAGATCAATCTGGAACTAAGGACTTTAACCTTATCCTCTTGATAAAAACGACGTTTTATTTTTGTGATTGTATTATGCATATAAAGAAGTTGAGATTCTTTTTTTACAATAATGAATTTTACATCATCAGGGCTAAATGCTAGATTTTTAGAAAATTTAATTTTCGCACCTGAATTCTTGTCACGCTCTTTCTTATACTGGTCTTCAGTATACATTTTATATGTGTATAAAGAATTGTTAGGAACATATCTCCATTCACGTTCGTCATAAAATCTGTAATTTGAATACGTTTTTTGTCCACGTACGAGCGTGCCTTCATATGGTTTAATGAAGGAAATAAAATAGCGAAGCCGGATTACCTGTTTTCTTTTTTCCTCTGAATTGGGTTCAAGTTTTCTGTCGCTTGTGTTGTATATTGCTTTAAAAGATTTCATTAACGGCGAGTCCAGTGTGGAATAAAGTAATGGTGTAATATTATTTTGTATGGCCCATTTCTTTTTCATTCCTATTGCATAATATCCATATTTTTTCATTGGGGTATATGCTCTAGATAAAGGTACATCACAAAATGAAACCATAGGTAATGCAACCTTGAGAGGCTTAATATTATTCAAAATTTTGTAATCTTCTAAACAGTAGTAAGGAACAAATCCTTCTTCAAGTATTGCTATTATATTATGTATATTATTGGTGTAATGAAAAATTGTGTCAGCGCTAGAAGGCATAAGCAGTCTATTTTTATTATAAAAAATTTAAAGTGAAAAGGGGAAAAATGCACATTATGCATTTAATCCCCTTTTGTTTAACAAAATTATGAACTTTTTAAGAGAATAACAAACTAAATTCTGTTAACTGCGTTTCTTAATTCGTGTATGCTTAAATGAATATAATTCATAGTTGTAGAAATATTAGAATGCCCCGCTAACTCCTTTATATAATTAATACTTACGCCTTTTTTAATTAAGTTAGTTATAAATGTATGGCGCAGGCAATGAAAATGAAATCTTTCGGGCATGAAGCAAGCCCGCAGATATTTTTTAAATCTTTTGGTAATATTATCTTTCGTAAACTTTAAACCGTTTTGGTTGGTAAATATGTATGCTTTAGGATCAAACATGCTGTAAACGTTTCTATCGTGCCTTAAAACGCTGTTTAACAAGGGTAAAAGCTTATCTGATATGGGAAACTGCCTTATTCTGCCTGACTTGGTTTTATATTCCTCTTTATTAGTAATACTGATTACACCTTCGGCAAAATTTACATCTTTTACCTGAATGTTAATGATTTCACCCAGTCTGCAGCCCGTTAACAGCCCGAACAATACAACATTTTTAAAATTATCATCTTCAATTTTGCTAAGTATGTTTTGAATTTCTGAATCTGAAAAAGCTATTATTTCCTTTTCATCAATTTTGATTTTTTTTATTGGCTTGGCGGGATTGGCTGACATCCAGTTAAAGCGAATAGCCAAATTAAATATTGCCTTAATTGTTAGCAGATCAATGTTTACAGTTGAGGGGCTTACAAGCTGGAGCCTGGCTGCCTTGTATGATTCAATATCAATTGGTGTTATGAGGTTTAACGGCTTATTGCCTATGACTTTGAGCATATCATTTAAAACCCGCTTATAAATTAATGTGGTAGAATAACGAAGATTGTTATTTACATACTTCATCACTTCCGCTGATAGGTCCGAAAGATAAGCAACTAATTTAACCGGATTAGACTTTATTGTTTTGTTTGGATCAAAACCAGATACGAATTTGAGGGCTTCGCTTTTTAGCTTTGTGCCGCATGATACCATTTTACGTTTTGATGTTGCCGGGTCATTGAAAAAATAGTAATAAAAACCGTTCTTTCTTTTTGTGATAAACATTTTGATTGCCTCCTTTTTAGTGGCAACACAAAATGAAGTTTTGGTATGAACTTTGGTGTGAAGTGTTTCGGGGTTAATTCAAAAAGTTGGTTTTTGGCAAATTTTAAGTACTCACGGCAGGAGTCGAACCTGCGACCTGCGGTTTAGGAAACCGACGCTCTATCCAACTGAGCTACGTGAGCCTGTTATATTTAAGAACAAATTAATATCGAACCTGTCACCTGTTGAGGACTTTAGTCCGAAATCCCGCATCAGCCTTCCTGCGGCGGGCAAGCGGGACGGTTTAGGAAATCCGCCTTTGGCGGACACTATCCAGCTGAGCTACGTGGGCATCACTCTGAATTCCCGCGCATGCGGGAATCTATTTATCCATCTGAGCTTTCCCGCCTTTGCCCCGGCCTATTGCAGACAGGCAGAAGAGGCGGTGGGCATATTTTCACTCAAATTACAATTAAAATTGACTGAATTTTACTAATATAGCGATAACACTGGTCAGAATAAACATAAAAGCTCCTTCTCAATTCATATGCTGATGAAGAAAATGTGAGTTATATTTGTATATCACAAATTCAATAAGATTAAAATTATGAATGATTCTTTTAAAGCCGATCTATGGGGGCAATTGGGCGCTGCGCTTGACATGTTTGAAAATGCTCTCCAAAAATGCCCTGAATCACTTTGGGACGAAGATCAAAATTCTGGTATATTGCTTACCATACCCTGTTCTTTACTGATTTTTATCTGACTGAAGAACCGGATAAATTTTTGCCTCCTGAACCTTATACATTATCAGAATTCGATTCCGCAGGCGTGATGCCCGAAAGAGTCTATACTAAAGAGGAACTCATTTCGTATACTCAGCATTGCCGGGAAAAATGCCGCCGCCTGATTTCAGGTTTAACAGATGAAAAACTTGAAATGCGTTGGATAAATGAGACAAGGAATTACAGCATGTTCAAATTATTATTGTATAATATGCGGCATGTGATGCATCACACCGGACAGCTAAATTTTCTGCTGGGAAAGATCGATCATGGTTTGCCAATATGGGTATCGCAAACCAAGATCAACTTATGAAAGCTAAACCAAAATTGGGCTTTTCCCCCCTATTTACTGCTTTGCATGATAAGGCTGCTGGCATATAAAGACAGTTAAAATAGCAAATTTTGTCCGTTTTAAAAAGATAGCATTAGATCCCTAAAAACTCTTATTTTGACCTCATATTCTGCCAGAATTTTCTAAATTGCTTGTTTGAAATTATACTACTATCTTAAAATCACAGTTTTAGATTCATTTGGTCTTTTTTCATTTTTGTTGTAATTGTTTTTGAGTCATGGAACTTGATATATCCGCTAAACCATATTCAAATATTTTCTTCAAAGAATAAAAGAACAGGAGACATCAACATGTATCGTAAATCTACTTCTTATCCCTTTCCGTTTTTAAGTTATGCTCTGGGAATTTTACTTATTATCTTTGCATTCAGCTCTGCATCCTACGGGCAGCTGGCCGGTTACGCGGGTTCTATGCCGATTACAGTCATGAACACGTCCGGAACAGCGGTAAACAATACTTCAGTGGCCCTAAAGATCAACACACAATATTTAATCTCTCACAATTTACTTTTGGCAAACGGCAACGATATCCGGTTCGGAAGCGATTGCGGCGGCTCTGCGTTGTATAATTACTGGATCGAAGGCTATCTTAACACAGACTCGACAAGAATATGGGTTAAGATCCCGGCAATAAACGCAAACGATTCTGTTAAGATATACATGTATTTCGGCAATGCTTCAGCTACGGCAGGCAGCGCCCTCACCGGAACTTTTAACGGCCCGTGGTCATCAACCGATAGCGTTGCAAGCGGCGGCGCCGGAGGCGCGGCCCTTAGTCAGCGAGGGTTCAGATTTACACCTATTACTAACGTTCTGGTTTCAAGTTTTGGCAAGAGAGAGCCTACTGGTACTACGCGCTATATTACTTTGTTCAATTTTAGCACAACTTCTATTATTTATCAGAAACAAGTCTCTGGTCCAGCGGCATCATATTCATATGATACCCTGGGCGTTCCTATATGGCTCACGAGCGGAACTCAATATGTGCTTGAATTATACCAGGGATCAGGCGATGGATATTATTTCGGGACCAGCACTCAGATCTCGCCGTTTCTAACTTATGGAGATATGAGGTATTGCAATTCATGTACTCAAAATACCTTCCCAACCAGTATTTTGGCAGGTTATCATTATGGCTATCCGGATCTGCTGTACTATGTGCCAAATAACCCGGTATCGCCGGCGCCGACAAGCGTCAGTGGCCAGCCCGCGGATACCAATACACCGGCAGCGCCGCTTAGTTTGGCGGGAACGGCAGGCAACCAGAATGCCAGCCTGAACTGGAGAAAGAATACTGAATTTGATGTAGTGCAATATTATGTTTATATGAATACAACAAACAACCCCTCTACTGCGACGTTGAGAGATTCGACATACCAGCCTGACACAATGAAGACTATCACCGGACTCGTAAACGGAACTCCGTACTACTTCTGGGTAAAAGCAAAAGATGCTTTCTGCTCGCCGCGTTTGAGCGCGTTCAGCAATGTATTATCGCTTACCCCGACTGCGGTTATATCTCAGGGAACGTTTATTCCCAAGGTCTTTGCATTCTATCAGAACTACCCGAACCCGTTCAACCCGGCGACCGTAGTTCAGTTCGATATTCCAAAGACTTCATTCGTTAAGATAACGGTGTTTGATATTCTTGGAAGGCAGGTCGCAATTCTTGTGAATGAATCGCTGGCAGCCGGAAGATATCATGCGACATGGAACGCTGAAAACTTTGCAAGCGATATCTATTTCTGCAGGATAGAGGCAGGTTCTTTTGTATCGCAAAAGAAGATGGTTCTTGTTAAATAAAGAGGTTTAAGGTTTCGTAAATTACCCCGGTTGCAAATCAGCCGGGGTTTTTTTATTTTTCAAATTTATTAAACTCAAAGAACGCGATGTTAGACTGATTTCAGTTTCAAAAAATATAAAATTTTAATTTAGTCGTTACATACGCGCCAATACTCTTGCCGATCTGTATACCGTTCAGATTTGCGGCTCTGAAATGGATGCCACCGTACATTCTTGAATATCCGGCCTCAGAAGCTGCCGCAAGAAAAGAAGTGAATCTCCTTGCCGGAATATTAATAGAAACGTTGGTCATATCAGTAAATGTTATATTGTCTCCTATCAGGTTTGTTAAAACCTGAGATGAAGCGCCTGATATAGTTGAGTGGCCGGACGGATATTCAGGAAACGAAGGCGTCTGGATATATGGATAGAAATTAGGCGTGATATACTGCCTGATATAGGTTTCGGGACGCAGCAGGTCTTTCGAGTATTTCTCCTTCCAGCAGGCAATAAAGGCATCTCTTTGGGCGGCCCCTAAGGCTACAAAAACCTGGGCGACCCTACCCAGCGTAAAGTTCTTCTCCTGCATCACCTGCATTGCTATAGAAAACCAGTGCCCCGGAGGCGTCGGAGTTCTTAGCTTATCGTTCCAGAATAACGCTATATCAATTTGCTCCTGGGTTAAGGTTTGAGCAATCTGATTGATTTCATTTGCGTCGCCATAAAACTGAGAACCTGGAATTGTATCGAACGGGTACGGATGATGTATAGTGAACATATCCGCCTGTTCTAACACAAACGGCCGAATCAATCCCCAGTATGGCTCAGTAGGCACATCCCCCGGATTAATAGGTTCCCAGAATGCAGGATTTTGCGACCTGGGAGGGATCGTCCAGTGCATTGAGCGCGTTTCTATATACTGGTCCGTATGCGACCATTGCAAGATCGCCGCGGATATATCACTACCATGTCTTATAGACCTGTCAACTATATTTTGCCCAACCGCGTTTACCCTGCTGTTGTATTCGGTATTATATGTTGTATTCGCGAGCGCAACTGATGTTGGGTACAGTGTGTCAAAAACACCCCGCATTACATTTGAGGCAGCCGCTGTTATTACCGAGGGCCAGTCGTAAACAGAATCCGCATAAGCGGCAGGCATTTGGGGCATGTCTCTTATCTGCCCCGACATTGATCTGGAATACGGGATTCCGGCTGCAACAGCTTCGTATATAGCTACGCTTACATAACTTAGTATCCTTGAAGCCTTAGGAGGATTCGGCTGCTGGTCGGCGATAATCCTGTTTGTTGTGTATACCCAGTCGTAAGCAAAATCCCCGTTAAATGACGAAGTTGCCGGAGAGAGAGATGTGGTCTGATTCACTGTAACCGATTTATCGCTGCAGCCGTTAATAAACAGCGCCGCGAACAATATAGCCGGAATAAATATTTTGAGTTCTAACCTCTTCATATTATAACTTTTTGCTTTTTGATTCGCTTTTATTTAGTTAATACCATCTTTCTTGTTTCAGCAAAATCAACTGTGCGCATAGTGTAGAAATATATTCCGCTCGATAAGTTAGAAGCGTTAAAGTCGGCGGAATAAACCCCGGCGCGCAATTCCTGGTTTACAATAGTTGCTACTTCCCTGCCGATAATATCAAAAACTTTGATTCTGACAATCCCGTTAGACGGAACGGAAAACTGTATCTTTGTTGAAGGATTGAACGGGTTCGGATAATTCTGCGCAAGATTAAATGAATTTGGCGTCGATGAGGAAATATTCTGTATCCCGATGATCCCGCTGCCTTCAACGTCATAATAGATCCTGTCTGCGGCCAGGTTTTGAGCTCTTTCAACCATTCCGTTTGTCCAGTTTATTCTGACAGAATCAATGCTTGAGGCAGCGCCAAGTCCAAAAAGCTGAACTACATCATCGCAAGAAAGAAAACTGTCGCCTCCGAGTATAACTTTCTTGTGCTCCGTACCCGCATAATAAATGGTAACCGTGGTTCCGATCGCGTCCTTATTGCTTATGGTCCCCGTGCATTTGAATTTTATCCAGTGGTTCGCTCCGCCCATGTTTTTATAGACATGTACATTAGAATCAATTTCTGTTACAAACAGATCGGGGTATCCGTCGTTATTGAAATCTCCGACAGCTGAGCCGTGGCTCTGGCAGCTATCCACCATGCCGGCTTCAGATATTATGTTGGTAAAAGTATTATCCCTGTTGTTCTTAAAGAAGGCATCACAGAGATCGATTCCAAGAGAAGCGGTAACATACAGGTCATCCCACCCGTCGTTATCATAGTCAAAGAAGTTCGCCCCCCAGCAATTCTTGTTCATCTGTGTGCCTGACGGGGCCGAAATATCAGTGAAAGTTCCGTTTCCGTTATTGAGAAACAGGAAATTTCCCAGAATGTTGTTGCTCAGATGAAAGCTTAAGTTGCCCGAGTGATCAATATCTGATAATGTAAGCCCCATCCCGTCCGCAACGCAAAGTATGCCGCTGCTGAAAGTTACATCTGTGAAGGTACCGTTCCCGTTGTTCTTAAAAAGCGTTGGCCTTTGCGCTTTGTCGTTGGCAATTAAGATGTCCTGCCACCCGTCGCTGTTGTAATCGAAACATACTATAGCCAGAGGTTTTTTCATGGCGCTGTCTGATACGCCGGCTGATTGTGTGACATTGGTAAACGTTCCGTTGCCGTTGTTCTTGAAAAGAATATTCGGCTCATCGCCGCATCCTTCTATTCCGCCATAATTTGCGACATACAGGTCAAGGTATCCGTCCCTGTTATAATCAAACCATGATGCAGCTGAAGACTGATAATGGTTTGGAACATCAACGCCGGCTGTTGCAGTAACGTTGGTGAAAGTTCCGTTTCCGTTATTCTTGTATAACCTGTTGCCTGAATACCAGCTTGTTATGTAAACATCTCTCCACCCGTCATTATTGAAATCGCCCAGTATGATGCTTTTCAGCCCGCTGCTGACAAAATTAATTCCGCTCGAAGCCGTCACGTCGGTAAATGAAACGCCGCCGTTGTTTTTGTATACTTTGATACCGCCGCCGCCCAGCGCAGTGTCGGCAGTCGCAATGATAACATCAGGGAATCCGTCATTATCAAGGTCGCCTATTGCAACCCCGCCTCCGGGCACATAATTATGAACATAATAAGTTGCGCTTAAACCTACCTGGGAGGCTACGTTATGAAACGGCTGAGAAAATAGTGGCGCGGAAACAACAAGAACCAGAAAAGAAAGTGCTATTTTTGCTTTCATTTTTCGGTATTTTTTTTGTAGAGATTTAGAAAATTTCAATAGCTGCGACCGAACCGGCAAATAAAAACACTGCAGAGATACAGCTTTGTTTTTTTGATTATAAAAAAGGCGCCTGTACGTTAACAGGCGCCTCCCAAACTATGAATAATATTTATTTAATTAGAACCATCTTGCGGATGTCGGTGTAGTTACCTGCATTTATCCTGTAGAAGTATACGCCGCTTGAGAAGTTTGCCGCATCCCAAGTTACTGAATAGGACCCTGCTGCATAATTTCCGTTTACAAGCGTTGCAACGACCTGCCCAATCAGGTTAAAGACTTCCATCTTAACAAAGCCAGTAGCAGGTAAGTCGAATTTGATAACTGTCGCAGGGTTGAACGGATTAGGATAATCCTGGTACAGTTTAAATAACTGCGGAATCTCACCACCGTTGCTCGAAACGCCCGTAAGCGAAGTTGTAAAGTTCCAGGTTGAAGTATACGAACTGTTTCCGCCTACATTTTGAGCCCTTACATGCCAGTAGTACTTTGTATTGTTCAGCAATTTTCCGGCAGGCACATGAATGCTGTCTACAGTTTGAATAGTATCCATCTGGGTTGTGGCGAAAGTAGAATCGGTCGAAACCTGCAGCCTGTACTGAGTAGCGCCCGCGCTGGTTGTCCAGTCAATTAATGTAGTGGGAATTATGCCTGTTGCGTTATTTGCCGGGTAAACATTTGTCGGAGCCGGCGGTACGGCAACTATAGTTGTGAACTTAAAGTAAACCGAGAATGGTCCCCAGCCTACATCGTTCTTAGCTTTAACTCTCCACCAGTAATTTGTATTGTTAAGCAGTCCTGATACAGCTCTTGTCGTATCAGTGAGCGTTGAGTCTTTTATAACGGCTGTTGTAGTTGTATCAGTATAAAGCTCATACCAGTAATTTGCAATTGTCTGAACAGACTCTTCGTTTCCGCTGCCGGTTGTAATAATATGAATAGGATGCGGTTTGCTGGTTTGGTCCGTGGCTTTGTGCCAGTTGCTTGTAAAAGCGATTGGCTGGTTTGTTGCGTTGTTTGCAGGAGTAATTAAAACCGGAGCAGTTGCAGCCCCCATTGTTTTAAATACCCATTGCGTTGTAAAAGCGCTCCATCCGTTTGCATTCTTAGCCCTTACTCTCCACCACCAGTTAGTTAACGGGCTGAAAACGCCGACAGTATATTGCGTAAGCGTTAAAGTTGTATCGCTTAATACAACCGCTGTAAATAAGGAATCAAGCGCAATCTGCATGTTATAAGCAGTTGCACCTGCCGAAGGATTCCACTGCAAAGTATCTGTAAGCGGTCTTCCGACTGCATGATTTAACGGCCGCACAAGTACAGGTACCGGAGGTGGCGCAGGCGGCGCCCACTGGAATGTTAAACCGGATGCCGGAAAATCTGTCGGGCTGAATGAACAAGTGGCGGTATTTGTTCCGCCTGCCGTCGTTGTGGCCCAGCTTGTAGTCTCGGTCCTGTTGTTAAAATCAGTATTGGGGCTTCCGTTTATTCCAACCTGAAGCGAACTTGTTGATACATGAGTTCCTGTCTGATAAACTATTTGAATTGCATTGGTTGTTTCAAATAATTTTACTTCAAAGCTCAACTCGTTTCCTGTTGTTGGCCAAAAACCGGCCTGGTAAAATTCTACCGTTAATACCCTGTTTGGAGCCGTACCGTCAGTCTCGTAATATATCGCTCCGGTCGCGGCCATCTGAAGGTCATATGCAAAAGGGGCGATGTTATTTGTGTTGCTTGATAGCGGCGTGTAACCTCCGCCGGGAATAGCTCCTATCCCAAGGAAACCGTTACAGCAGCACCCCCACACTGTTTGCGGGGCGCCATTATAAGTAAATGTGAAACCAATTGGAAATGTTCCAAATGTATTATCATCACAGTTTGTGCTTCCTGCAACCAGAGTTCCCGTTGTGTTAATTGATGTATAAGTTGTGGTTGACTGAGTAAAAGCATAACCGCTTACGGCGTCGGGAGAAAGCTTAGGCTCGTACGTGATGGCCATTTCATTATGGTCGTTAGCAACATTCATATTTCCGTTTTCATCCACCCTGAAATATCCCGATGGGTCAACCGGTGGCGCGGAGATAATTCCTAAAGCAAGATTGCTTTTATATTTAAGAAAAGCATCATGGAATTTCTGTTTAGCAATTTCGTAACCGGGAGTGTCAACGCCATTGTTCTTAGTGTCATTAACCGGCAGAAATGCAAAAACGATTAATGCAAGGGCTGCAAAGATAAAAAACGAAAATAGTTTTCTCATTTAACTTCCTTCTTTGATTTATAAAAAGTGTACGAATGTATGACATAGTCTGCACTTTGTCAAGGCATATATGTCGTAATTTCAAAGAAAATACCGTGTTGCCGTGAAAAATGTAGCGATTTATTTAATTTCACTCTGAAAAATTAAAAAATAGGTGGGTAGGAAATAAATATTATGTATCATATAATCATTATTATCGCGTACTATAAGCAAATAAGGGATAGTCTTGCAAAAATGAGCTAAACATCCGGTTAAATAATTACATCAAAATCTAAAATCATCTTCCTCGTTTCTGCCGCGGTTTTCAATGTGGTCCATAAACTTAATTATCCGTTGGTTGATGCTGTCCATAAGTTCGATTACAATTCCAAAACTTAAATAAAGCATTCCGGAAACTATAGATGAAAGAACAATGGCTCCGCCTGCCACCAGCTTTATCAGGTAAACCTGTTCAAGGTAAGGATTGTTAGTGCCTTTGGCTGTAGCATATACGCCAAGGGCGTCGGCAATAACATAAATGCCGCATAAGATGCCAATGAATATTGTGATGAACCCAAGAACTTTAAGAAACGACTGCATTCCCGCAAAATATTAATTCCAAATTCCACAGCAAATATAGGAATTAATATCAGCTAATGAAATACAATGTTCAAACGTTTCGCTTCGCTGTCAACTTAAATTAAAAAGATCGCCTGAATCAGAAATACGCCGAGATTCCGAGTCGGACAATATTGATATCAATTTCAGATGTATTCTGATCGGTCGTATATGTTTCTTTTGAAGGCGAACTAAACGGATCAGAATAACTGTAATCTGTGGTAGTCCTGCTCTTGCCCCACAGGAAATTTGAATTGTACTCGGCTACTAGGCTGATTTTCCTGAAAGGGAACCACTCGACTCCGAAAACAAGGTTTAAGCCTGCAGACCAGTTTTCCGAATTGTATTTATGTATATTTTCAAATGTCCCTGCTTCATTAAAGAAAATATCATTTGCAGTATTTTCCTGCTTTTTATATTTATACATAGGGCCGCCACCGAAATACATTTTTATTATTGACCCGGGATTTGCGTAAAAAAGATAATCAGCGCTGAAGTTGAATGTCAGGTTCTTACTGTTATCCGGATAAGTTCGCACAGAATCCCGGTTGTCATAATTATCGTTGCCCGTTGAAGTGGAATTATTAAACCCGAACCCTACCCTTATGCCGGATTGCCGGAGGGGATGATATTTTATTGACACTAAAAAAGCTTCGAATGAACCGGAATTTATAAATGTCCCGACTTCAAACTGAGCGGACCAGATGCCTTTTGGAATTAAGTAACCTGATGAATCAGCAACTACAGCCTGGGAAAAAAGGATTGAACCAGGAAGAAAAGAAAAGACAAGCGGCAAAAGAAAAGCTAATGCGGTTTTCATATTATTTCCGTTTAAAGAGGTTTAGAAATAAATTTGAGTTATCCTGCTGTATTCAAAGAGAACTCTGCAGAATTCTCCGGTATTGTGGATCCTTTCCGCCTTTGGCTTAAAACTAAATTTTTTTTTAATATTTGTAAAACCCTTTGCCGGTTTTTCTTCCAAGCATGCCTGATTCAACCAGTTTCTGCTGTATCGGGTGGGGTTTATATTTTTGATCGTAAAAAAATGCTTCGTAAACAGACTTGGTCACAGAAAAATTAACGTCTATGCCGATCAGGTCCATCAGCTCGAACGGCCCCATGGCAAATCCGCCTTCATCTTTAATGATTTGGTCGATAACGCCGGCGTCAATACCACCTTCACCAAGAATTTTCAGAGCTTCCCCGTAAAACGGGCGCGCTACGCGGTTTACTATGAACGCAGGAGTATCTTTGCATATCACAGGCGTCTTCCCGAGTTTCTTTGCAACTGCAACGGCGCGCTTAACGGTTTCTTCAGATGTGAACTCACCTGAAATTATTTCAACCAGTTTCATTATGCTTGCAGGATTAAAGAAATGCATACCTATTACTCTGCCGCTGTTATTCTTAACCTGCGTTGAAATTGAGGTTATTGAAAAAGATGAAGTATTGCTGGCTAAAATTGCATCGCTCTCTGTGATCTCGTCTAATTCAGCGTAGAGCTTCTTTTTCAGTTCAAAATCCTCAAAAGCCGCCTCCACGATAAGGCTGCGGTCTGAAAGACGGTTCATATCTTCTGTGAAAGAAAGATTTGATTCAGATGAGGCGCGCTTTGCAGAATCAATTTTCCCTCTTTCAGCCAGCTTATCCCATCCTTTAATTATTGAAGCTCTGGCCCTGCTGAGCATATCGGGGTTTATGTCATGAACAATGGTCTCAAATCCCGAAATGGCGCAGGCCGAGGCTATGCCGCCGCCCATTGTACCTGCCCCAATTATTCCGATCTTCTCAGTCATTCTTATTTAAACGCTATCTCTTTTCCAAGCTTCGCCGATTTATATATTGCATCGACGATTTTCATTCTTTCAACCGCTTCAGTTCCGCTTGAAACGATATCGGTTCCGTTAATTATGCAATTAATGAAATGATTGATCTCATATTCATAAGACCGTTTGAATGTGTTGATGGGTTTCTCCATTTTCAGCGGCGTTACGTTCACAAGAGTGCCGTGCATCTTTTTATAAATTTTCAGCGGGTTGATGCTGGAGCTTCCTTCGCTGCCGTAGACATTGCAGTAGAAGAGATCGTCTTCCCTGTGCAGCGTCCAGCTGGCCTCGATATTGACTGTCGCGCCGTTTTCGAATCTCAGCATGAGGAATGTTGAATCCTCAACTTCTTTTACGGACTGGTAATAATTAACTGCCGAAACGCTTTTTATTTTAGGAAACTTCAGCAGCCAGAGGGCTATATCAAGCACTACTATTCCAAGGTCCATAAACACGCCGCCTCCGGATTCAGACTTCCTAACAGACCAGTTCTCAGTTGTGCTCCTCTTCTTCAGGAAGCCTGCCTTAATATAAAAAATATCGCCCAGCTCGTTGGCGGAAATAAAACTTTCCTGCATCATCATATCCGGCCGGAAACGGCTGTTCATTCCGACCATCAGCTTCCTTTTGAATTTTTTGGAAGCCTCCACAATATCGCTAGCCTCAATATGAGTCCGCGCAAGCGGTTTTTCGACAAGCACGTGCAGGCCCTTTTCAAGAGCCTTCACAGCGTGCTCTTTGTGATGGCTTGTAGGCGAGGCTACACAGGCGGCATCCGCTTCGCATTCACCCAGCATAGTATCTATGCTGGAGTAATAATTTTTAACGCCGTATTTCTGCGCTATCGACTTAGCCTTCGATTTATCAACATCGCAAACAGCGGTGATTATAACATTATCCATTTTGGATAGGATGGGCAAATGCGCAATCTGCGCAATTCCGCCGAGACCTATTATTGCAACCTTAACTTTGTCCATATATTTACAGGAATAAGAAAGGTCAAGCTGCCCGGATCACACAAAAGATCTGCTTACCGTTGCTTTCTTTCGAACCTGGCGGGGTTGGGCAAACAATTGTTGCCCGGGGCTTGACCAAAATTGACTTCACTTTATTTTTTGAATTTTGGCAGTAACCTGCCTAAATTTATCGACTCTCTGAACGTAAGATATAAACCTGCCGCCCCCAATATTATATTCGCCACCCACATTGACATAAACGGGCTTAACATTTCCCTGTCGGCTAACTTTTCGCCTCCTATCAAACAAGCCCAGTAAAGGAGGAAAAAACCAAGACTCATTCCCGCGGCGACACCGAAACTTCCTCTACGGGTTATAATCCCAAGCGGCGCACCAATTAAAACAAACACAATGCACGAAAACGGTATAGAGTATTTCTTATATATTTCAACCTGGTACATATCTATCTGCTTTTTATTCGCATCAGCGGACTGCGCCTGGTTTAAAAACTGGCTCTTGTAACCTGAATACCTGTTGAACAGCGTTTTGACAAGCATCGCGTTTTGCTTTCTTGCCGTTGTATCCAGACGAAGCGTATCAAATTTTATACTCGTGAAATCCAACGCCAGCGCGCGGATCTGGTCGATGGTTCTTTCTTTTCCAGTAACAAAATCAGTTTTAAGCTGTGATACGATATTCCTCATCGAGTCTGCGCTGAGCTCCCTGTCACCTCGTGACATTGCATTTTCGTCTGTGCTGCTAAATCCAAAACCCTGGGCATCAATAGTAACAATATGCTTAGAAAATTTTATCCGCCTGTAATCGTCATAAACGTCTTTCCTGCTCAGCTGGTGAATCTCGCCGTCATACAGGTCAAGAACTATCTTAGAGTAATCCGAAGAAAACCTGATGTTCCCGCTATCGGCGGTAAGCGTGTTCGAAACAAGCGGGTTTGAATTATCTATTATAAACACGCCTTCAAGCTTGTTTGACGCCGCGAACGTTTTTCTTACAAGAATATTGTAACCGCTGATATCATCAGTAAACCTTCCCGGCTCAATAACAAACGTCGGGCGCATTCTCTGAATATCATTCATAAGAACCTTGGTACGGTGGTTTGCTTCGGGCAGAACGCGGTTATTAAAAAGAACGAGCCCGTAACATAATATTACCGATGCAATCAGCGCAGGGGCCATCAGCCTGAGCCGGCTTAAGCCGGATGACTGCATCACGATAACTTCGTTGGTGGAAGATAAGGCTCCGAAGGCCATAAGAGTTGCCACCAAAACCGCCATAGGTCCTGCAAGCGTTACCATCCACGCAAGGTTCAGCGATATGAGCTGTGTAATTATCCACCAATCGAGCCCCTTCCCAACTAGGTTATCAATGTACTTATAAATGAATTGGAATGTAAAGACGAAAATAATTATAAAAAACGAGATAATAAACGGAGCAAAATGTGCCTTAAGTATGTAACGGTATATCAGCAAAATGAGTTGTAATAGATTAAACGGCCTTTATAGAACATAAAATATTATTTTATTACGCCAAGTTCTTTGCCAACCGTTGTAAAAGCGGTAATGCATTCATCCAGGTGTTGTTTTTCATGAGCCGCAGAGAGCTGAACCCTTATTCTCGCCTGGTCCTTTGGCACAACAGGATAAAAGAATCCTATCACGTATATTCCTTCGTCCAGAAGGCAATCGGCAAATTCCTGAGCAAGCTTTGCATCATATAGCATTATCGGAACAATAGGATGTTCACCCGGCCTGATATCGAATCCGGCTTTAGAAAGTTCGCTTCTGAAATATTTTGTATTTGCTTCAAGCTTATCCCTCAGTTCTGTAGTTTTGGAAATCATATCAAAAACCGCGATCGAAGCTCCAACAATTGCAGGGGCAAGAGAATTTGAAAACAGGTAGGGACGCGAGCGCTGCCTGAGCATATCAATAATTTCCTGCCTGCCGGTTGTATATCCCCCCATTGCGCCGCCGAGAGCTTTCCCAAGCGTTCCGGTTATAATATCTATTTCTCCGAATACACCGCAATGTTCAGAGGCTCCCCTGCCTGTCTTTCCCAGGAATCCTGCCGCGTGGCATTCATCAACCATTGTGAGCGCGTCATATTCATGTGCTATCCGGACAATCTCTCCAAGCTTGGCAATGTATCCATCCATAGAAAAGACGCCGTCAGTTGAAATAAGAATGTTCTTTGCGCCGGCCTTCTTTGCTTCTTCAAGCTTCAACTTGAGATCGATCATATTACTGTTCTTATACCTGAACCTTGCTGCCTTACAGAGCCTTATTCCGTCGATAATGCTTGCATGGTTCAGTTCGTCAGAAATTACGGCGTCCGCTTCATTTAATAGCGGCTCAAATACGCCGCCGTTGGCGTCAAAACAGGCGGCATAGAGGATCGTATCGTCAGCGCCGTGGAAAGCGGCTATGTTTTGTTCCAGCTCTTTATGAATATCCTGTGTGCCGCAGATGAACCTGACTGAAGACATTCCAAATCCGTGTGAATCGAGCGCTGACTTAGCCGCTTCAATTACGGCAGGATGAGAGGAAAGCCCTAGATAATTGTTTGCGCAAAAATTAAGCACTTCAACGCCGTTCTCGACTTTAATTACGGGCCCCTGTTTGGTGGTTATTACCCTTTCATTCTTGTACAGCCCGCTTTGCTCAATTTCATTCAGTTCATTACGGAGCTTTTCCAAAAGTCCTGACGTCAATATTCCTCCTTTTATATTTATCTACGAAAATAAGATATTTATGCTTTTATTCTACGTCAAAAAAAAATGCAGGCATTTCAACATACCTGCATTTCGCAAATAAATTCAAAAACATCATTGTCCGTACATATCGATAACTTCCTGTTTTGTTTTATGCAATATACCGAACTTCTTTCCGACTTTCAAAAATGCATCGAGAGCCTTATCAAGGTGATGCTGCTCATGTGCCGCCGATAGCTGGGTCCTTAATCTGGCGGCGCCTTTTGCCACTACGGGGAAAAAGAATCCAACCGCGTAAATACCTTCATCGTATAAAGCCTGCGCGAAATCCTGCGACAGCTTTGCGTTGAATAGCATTACAGGAACAATAGGAGTCTCGCCTTCCTTAATAATTAAACCGCCTTCGGTAAGTCCTTTTCTCCAGAAAATTGTATTTCTTTCGAGTTTATCTCTCCGTTCGGTGGTTTTTGATATAAGGTCAAGCACAGCCAGCGCGCCGGATACAATTACGGGCGCTACCGTATTCGAAAACAGGTAAGGACGGGCTTTCTGCCTGCACATTTCCACAATCTCTTTCCTTCCGGAAACGCAGCCCCCTGACGCGCCTCCGAGGGCCTTGCCCAGAGTAGTGGTTATGATATCTATCTTGCCAAATACGCCGCAATGTTCATGTGTTCCGCGTCCCGTCTTTCCGATAAATCCGCTCGCATGCGAATCATCTACAAATACCATAGCATTATATTTCTCGGCAAGCTCAACAATTTTATCAAGCTTAGCCAGGTCGCCATCCATCGAAAATGAGCCGTCTGTAATTATCAGCCTGATCCTCTTGTTCTGGTGCAGTTTGAGCTTCTCTTCAAGATGCGCCATATCCGAATGTTTATACGTATCGTTCTGCGCCTTGCATAAACGCATCCCGTCTACTATCGATGCATGTACCAGCCTGTCGGCAATCATAACATCTTCATCGGTGAGCGCCGCTTCGAAAACACCTGCGTTCGCGTCCATACACGAAGGGAAAAGGATCGTATCTTCAGTTCCGAGAAATTCAGTCAGTTTATTTTCAAGTTCCTTATGTATGTCCTGCGTTCCGCAGATAAACCTGACAGAGCTCATGCCGTAACCTCTTGATTCAAGGCCCTCATGCGCGGCCTTAATTACATCAGGGTGTGAAGAAAGCCCCAGGTAATTATTTGCGCACATGTTGATGACCTTCTTTCGTTCGGCGCCCAACGGGAACTCGACCTCAATATCCGCGTTCTGGGGACTGAATATCGGCCTTTCAACCTTGAATATTCCGCCTGAGCGAAGACCGGATAGCTGGTTTGTATATATATCTCTTACAGTCTGTGAATAAGCCATTTTCTTCTCCTTTAGTTGATTCCAAATTCAGTTAACAGCTTAACAATGTTATTTACGCTGTCAAAAGCTTCGGGAGTAGCCTTTGCATCGGGGATCTGAATATTATACCTGGTCTCAAGGAACATTTTCAGGGAAACCATAGAGAATGAATCTACTATTCCGCCTGATATAAGCTGAGTATCATACCCCACAACCCTGTCATCGCCTTCTTCGAGATATTCTTTTTTTACGTAATCAAGTACAACGTCTTTTGCATTTTCCATTTTTTATTCCTTTATAAAATATTTTTATTATACGGTTAATTAATTACATGTCGTTTTCCAATGTCGAAATATCGCCCATCTCTTCGCCCCATTCTTTTGCCCTTAAAACCCTTCTCATAATTTTGCCCGAACGGGTTTTCGGAAGGCTGTCCACAAATTCGATCTCCTGTGGCATTGCCAGAGGGGAGAGCTTTTTCCTGATAAAGTTCATTATTTCCAGTTCAAGCATTTTGTTTTTCTCATTTCCGGGCTTAAGAGCAATAAAAGCCTTTACTACTTCCATATTTATCGGATCAGGTTTCCCGATAGCGGCAGATTCAGCCACAGCGGGATGCTCAAGCAGCGCCGATTCAATTTCGAACGGCCCTACAAGGTGTCCGGCAGTATTAATAACATCATCGTCTCTTCCTACAAACCAATAATAACCGTCTTCATCTATGCTTGCCCTGTCGCCGCAAAGATACCAGCCGTTAACAAATTTTTTATTGTAATTTTCAGGATTGTTCCAATACCCGCGGAACATAGCCGGCCAACCGGGTTTCACCGCAATAATACCAACAACTCCCGTTTGGTTCAATGGCAAATGGGTTTTAAGGTCCACTACAGTCACTTCCATCCCGGGGAAAGGACGTCCCATGGAGCCCGGCTTCACCTTCATACACGGAAAATTACTTACAACCATGCTTCCGGTTTCAGTTTGCCAGAAAGTATCATGAAACGGCATGCCAAAGACCTTATCCGACCAAATTACCGCTTCAGCATTCAAAGGCTCGCCAATGCTCGCAAGATATCTTAAGCTTGAAAGGTTGTGTTTCTTAACAACTTCTTCGCCCTCTTTCATCAAAGCGCGTATCGCGGTAGGAGCGGAATACCAGACCGTTATCTTATGCTTTTCGATGAACGAGTACCAGTTATCAGCGGTGAATCCTGAATCTGTTACACATTGAGTCGTGCCGTTTGCCCATGGCCCTATTATGCCGTATGAAGTGCCCGTAACCCAGCCCGGGTCAGCCGTACACCAGTAAATATCATCCTCTTTCAGATCGAGACCGTATTTAGCCGTGATGTATTGAGATATAACTGAGTAATGTACGTGCTGAGCGCCTTTCGGCTTGCCTGTGGTGCCCGAAGTGTAATGCAGAACAGACGGCGTGTATGCCTTTGAAGGATAAATATCAAATTCATCCAGCGGTTTAATGTTATCAAGATCGAATATGAATTCGCGTTCCCTTAAGTTTTCCGGATTTCGTTCATCAACAATAATTATCTGCTGCATGAAATCCATGTCTTTAAGTATAGCACGGATCTTCGGCAGATGTTTCTTTTGGGTTATGATAGCTTTTGTCCCTGCATCTTCAAGCCTTGTGTAAAGCGATTCCGGCCCGAATGCAGAATACAGCGGCTGCGCAATAGCTCCAAGCTTCAATATTCCCAGGAAACCCAGATACAGCTCAGGCACTTTATCCATAAACAGGCATACCCTGTCGCCCGGAACTATAGACAGGTTTTTTAGATATCCGGCTATAGCATTGCTGAGTTTTCTTATATCATCAAATGTGAATTCCTTTACGTTGCCATGATGATCCTGCCAGATCAGCGCCTTTTTACCGGCAAAACCATTTTTGCAGATCCTGTCGCTGCAATACTCGCCAATATTAATGTTATCGCCTTCACGGTAACCCAGTTCTTTTTCTACAAGAGACCAGCTGAAATCCTTAACTGTATCCCCATAAGAAACCATGTTGTTTAAATATTTAAACATAAAATTACCTCCTTAAAAATCAAAATTTATTTAATCAGTTTCTTAAAATATTACCTTCTGTCAATATACTGTATATGCGATGCTTTATTTTTTGCCTTCGGTTTCCGTATCAGATACAGAATCCATTTCTTCTTCCCATTCCAGGGCTCTAAGCACCCTCCTTATAATTTTGCCGCTCCTGGTTTTCGGGAGCTTGCTTACAAATTCAATTTCTTTTGGCATTGCAAGCGGTGATATCTTCTTTCTTATGAACTCCATGATTTCAAGCTCAATTTTCTTGCTGGGGGTAAATCCCTTTTTGAGAACTATGAAGGCCTTAACAACCTCCATATTCATCTCGTCGGGCTTGCCTATTGCCGCCGATTCCGCAACCGCCGGATGCCTTTGTATTGCCGCTTCAATCTCTCCGGGGCCCAATAAATAGCCTGATGTATTTATAACATCGTCATCGCGGCCGACAAACCAGAAGTAGCCGTCCTCATCTATGCTGGCTCTGTCGTTGCAAACATACCAGCCGTTATCAAATTTTCTCTTATAAGCTTCTTCCTGATTTAAATATCCTCTGAACATCGAGGGCCATCCGGGCCTTATACCTATCTTTCCGACAACGCACCTGTTCTTAACCGGCATGTTGGTTTTCGGGTCCAGTATTACCACTTCCATCCCCGGGAAAGGCTTTCCCATCGAACCCGGTTTTATTTTCATGCACGGGTAATTGCCTATAACAACAGAACCCGTCTCTGTCTGAAGGAATGTATCATGGAAGGCTGTTCCAAAAGTTTTTTCCGACCACTCCACTTCTTCAGGGTTCAGAGGTTCTCCGATGCTTGCCAGAACCCTCAGGCTTGAAAGATTATATTTAGATTCTTTCTCTTCGCCTTCTTTCATCAATGACCTTATAAATGTGGGCACCGTATACCAAACTGATATCTTTTGCTTCTCTATAAATGAATACCAGTTATCGGGTGAAAACGGCGCGTTCAAAACGCAGATAGTGTTCCCGTTTGACCATGGGCCAATTATGCCGGATGAGCTTCCTGTCACTCCGTCAGGCGGTATCGTACACCAGACTACGTCATCTTCCTTCAGGTCAAGAACGAATTTGGCGCTTATATATTGCGATATTAAAGAATAGTGAACATGCTGTACGCCTTTTGGCTTTCCTGAAGTTCCTGCTGTATAAAGCATGACCGATGGGGTGTATGCTTTAGAAGGATAGACATGGCACTCGTTTATCGGCTCGCATGTCTCAAGGTTGCACATGAACTCCCGCTCCTGAAGATTTTCCGAATGATGTTCATCAACAATGATTATATGTTCCAGGAAATCCATATTCTTGAGAATAGACCGTACTTTTGGAAGATGTTTCTTCTGAGTAATAATTACTCTGGTCTTTGCGTCGTTTAACCTTGTGTAAAGAGATTCAGATCCAAAGGAGGAATCAAGAGGAACGGCAACCGCGCCGAGTTTCAGTATACCGAGAAATCCGATGAACAGTTCCGGAACTTTATCAAGATACATGCTTATCCTGTCGCCGGGATTTATGCCCAGGCTCTTAAGATAAAGCGCCACAGCATTGCTCAGCATCCTTAATTCGTTGAATGTATATGTCTTAACTTTACCGTCTTCATTTTGCCATATAAGGGCCTTCTTACCGCCTTTCCCCATCCTGCAATTTCTGTCTGTGCAATACTCGGCAATGTTGATCACATTACCGTCTCTGTAACCCAGTTCCTTTTCGACCAGGTCCCAACTAAATTCTTTTACGGCGTCTTCGTAAGACGTCATGTTGTTCATATATTTAAACATTTTAAAATACCTCCGTTAAAAACATTAATTTTATAAAATCTGTCAACCTAAAAATATGACCTTCATTTTGTTATCATGCAGTTGTGCCGCATCATGCTGTTGAATTTTGTCAAAAAAAATGGGAGACTATTAGTCTCCCATAATTTTGGAGTATGAAATTTTCTATTCCTTTTGTATTACTTAGGTTGGAATCTTCGTAAACCTTAAATCGTATTACTAACAAATACCACAGCATAAACAGCAAACAACAATTTTAACACACTAAATTAACTCTAATATCAAAAATAAACAATGATAAATCTCATAATAACGGTCACTTAGCCTAACAAACGGTAGTTAATTATTCTCTCCCTTTTTCTTAAACCCGGCTTTTCGTATAAGCATGAACATCTGCCCGCGGTGATGGGCCTCATGTTCTATCAAATGATATATTATCCATTTCTTTGAAAGCTGCCTTTTCTCTCCATTTTTTCTTTTCAACGGAACTGTTTCTTTCTCCAGTTCTTCATCATTTAAACTCAACATGTAATCTCTGACCAATTTCCTTGCATCTGCCATGCAGTTAAGATATTCATCAACTTCAATAGGTTCGGTTGGCGGTTGCGGATTTTCAAGGCTTGAATCATACCAGTTATCATAATATAACCGCTTCTTAAATTCCTCAGGCATGTCTTCGCCTTTAAGAACTGAAAGCCAGAATAGATCAACTTCCGCATTATGCATCAGGTATGAACCTATCGGATACTCTCCCGGAACCGGTTCCTGAAATAATTGCTCTTTTGTAAGTCCGCTGACTCCTTTTAAAGTCACTTTCCTGACATCATCAAGCATGTAAAGAAGTAAATTAATTTGATCTTTCATTTACAGATTTATTAATTATAAAAAAAACACCCTCAATATTCATCGAAGGTGGTCACAATTATTAAATTTAGCTGTTACTCGCCTTCCTCTTTCTTTGGTTCCGGCGCGTGGCTTACTTCAATGGGCTTCATTATACACTTCCCGTTAAATGTGCAGCCCTGTTCGGTAACAAGGTTCACAACTGTTACATCGCCGTTCATTGACGATCCCTTTTTAAGTTCAAGGCGGTGAACGTCAACGTTGCCAACAACAGTGCCGTAAATTATAGCTTCTGATGCCGAAATGTTGCCCTCTATTCTGCCGTTGCCGCCTATAACTACGCCGCTATCCCCGGTCAGGTCGCCCTTAATAATACCATCTATCCTTGTGGCGTTCGGGATGAAGAAGTTGCCTTCAACTTTGCAGCCCTCGCCAATGAGCGTTCTGATCTCTTTTGACGAAGCCAATTTGGAAGGCTGTGAATGAGTAGCGACGGGCGCGCCAGATTCTTTTATTTTATCGTTTTTTCCGAACATGACTTTCTCCTTAATTAATTTTTAGAAACGGAACCGGGTCAATATCGCTTCCATCCCTTCTTATTTCATAGTGTACGTGAGGACCGGTCGAGCGACCCGTAGTGCCCACAAATCCTATTAGATCGCCGGCCGCAACCTGCTGCCCCTGAACAACATTAACTTTAGACATATGCCCGAACAGAGTCTGTAATCCGCAACTATGATTTATAACCACAGCATTACCATAACCGTTGTACCAATCACACCGTGAAACAATTCCGCTTGCTGTGGCGTAAATAGGGTCGCCTATCTGGCCCTTAAAATCAACTCCGGGATGAAACTCCCCGCTTCTGCCGCCGAACGGATTAGTACGATAGCCATATCCTGAACTCATCGGCCCGTCAAACGGATAACCTGTCGGGGTATTTTCCAGCGCATTCAGGAACACTTCCGACTGCTCTTCGTAAAAACTTACTTTCCCGTAAACGTCATTACTTTTTTCGCTGCTCTCGCCGCCGATACTTCCATCAGGCAAGGCCCGCCTTTGCTGTAAATAATTATTTATTTTCGAAAGCGTCTCATCTATTTTAACAAGCTTTTCCTTAACTTTGTTCTCTGTAACAACTTCTATTTGTTTATTGGCTTGGGTAAGCTGTGAGTTCAGTTCGTGGTTCCTGTAATTCATATATACTATATAAGCCAGCAAACACAACGCGCCAAATCCGCAAAAAGCTGCAGAGGCTTTCGCCCACTTAATGTACTTACGATAGTTCTTTACGTGCTTCGCGTCTATTTCAAATGACTTTGTTTCGTTTTCATCGCCGCTGACAATAAGAACCGTTACTTTATCGTTATCCATTAGCCTGAAGATGTTATATTAACGAATAAATCATTCGCCTTGGTTCTCCATATTGGAAAACCGGGGCGAACAATCTGAATTAAATTTTACCTAACTAAGCAAATCTAAGAAAGGCACTTACAAAAATAACCATATTTTATAGTAAAAACAAAAGGTTGCATTGAAAAGCAAATTTCGCAAAAAACAACATTAAACAAATTCTGTAATTAGTTAGTTATATAGCCATTATGCTATTATTCTAAAGTCATTAATAAATGAACGGCAAAAGCTTTTTTGTATGTTTCCTGTAAGCTTCATACTCTGGGAATCTTTCAGATAAATGCCTTTCCTCAAATCGCATTTTGAGGACAAAGAATCCAACAGCGATTACATAAATTATTAGTGAATAAAACGCCGCAAAGAAAAATATACATCCCAGAAGCAGAAGTAAAACCGACAAATAAATGGGGTGCCTGATCTTAGAATATATACCGGTTGTTCTTAACGTTGCATTTTCTCCGGGCACGGGGTTCGGCGTTATATGCTGGCCAAAATTAAGAAAGCTCACCATAGCGATCAAAAATCCTGATGAAAGCAATAGAAAAGTAAAATAATCCAGGGCATATGACCTGTAATTTCCCGTGTATTTCTTTTCTATGAAGCAGGAGACTATGACGGCAATACCGATAATAGTCTGCATACCAACATATATCCAACCTTTTTGTTTAGGACTCATAACTACAATTAAGCATGGGCTTCGAACCAATTGGCTCCTACCCCGATTTCAACATCAATAGGAGAATCAAGTTTCAAAGCATTTTTCATTTTAGCGCTTACAATCTTCTTTACTTCTTCAAGCTCATCTTTTTCAACTTCAAAAACTAACTCATCATGGACCTGTAATATCATTCTGGATTTAATCTTCTTCTTTCTAAACTCGGTAAATATATTTATCATCGCTATCTTTATCAAATCGGCGGCTGTACCCTGCACGGGCATGTTTATTGCTATGCGCTCATCTCTTTGTCTTACCACGGCGTTCTTATTATTTATGTTTGGCAAATACCTTCGCCTGCCGGCCATGGTTTCCGTGTAGCCCTTTTTGCGCGCGAATTCCTTTGTCTTTTCAAGCCATCCGTTAATCGATGGGAACTCTTTGAAGTATGAAGCGATAATTTCCCTTGATTCGTTTTGCGCGATGTTGAGCCTGCTGGAAAGTCCGAATGCCTGTATGCCGTATATTATCCCGAAATTCACTTCCTTGGCTTTTCGGCGCATGTTAGCGTCTATCTTATCCATCTTAACTTTGAATATCTTGGCGGCAGTTTCGGAGTGAATGTCATGATGCTTTTCAAAAGCTCTAATCATATTCTCGTCATGCGCAAGATGAGCCATAATCCTCAATTCTATCTGAGAATAATCTGCGGATAATAACAGGTTTCCCTTTTTCTCTGGAACGAATGCTTTTCTGAGCGAGCGTCCTATCTCGGTCCTGATGGGAATGTTCTGCAAATTCGGATTTGCGCTTGATAATCTTCCAGTTGCTGCAACAGTCTGGTTGAACGAAGTATGAACCTTTCCTGTTTTCTTATTAATGATCGCCAGCAAGCCTTCTGTATATGTTGAACGCAGTTTTGTTACTGTGCGGTAATCCAGAAGCTTTAAGGCTATCGGGTGGTCGTTTCTTAATTCTTCCAGCACTTTTGTATCAGTCGAAAAACCGGTCTTTATTTTTCGTTTTGTATCAAGCTTAAGCTTGTTAAATAATATTTCCGAAAGCTGCTTTGTAGAATTAATATTAAACTGCATTCCGGCTTCGGCGTATATTTCTTTCTCAAGCCGACTTTCAGCGGTAACAAGCTCTTTGTTAATGGCGTTTAAAATATCCTTATCTATCTTAACGCCGTTATATTCCATGTCGGCTAATACTCCTATCAGCGGGAACTCTATTTCAATACAAAGGTTATCAAGACTTATTTTCTTAAGCTCGTATTCAAGCCTGTGATATAACCGCAAAGTTACATCGGCATCTTCGGCGGCATAATCGGAAGCTGATTTAAACGGGACTTTATCCATTGAAATTTGCTGCCAGGCTTTAGGCGTGTTTATAAGGGAAGAGATCGGCACGCATTTATAATTCAGGTATACTTCAGAAAGAAAATCCATTTTGTAATTTGATTCAGGCTTATGCACATAAGCCGCAATCATAGTATCAAACCCGACGTTCTGCAAAGTTATGCCGTAGTTCCTCATAACTATCATATCGTATTTGATATTCTGCCCTATCTTCCTGATGTTCTTATTTTCCAGCAGCGGCTTCAGATTATCTATTGCAAATTCTGTGGATATATCCGGAAGCTGTTCGTCTTTTGATTTTTTAGCGCTTGCGACCTTCTTTCCGAAAAGGTCGGTTTCTTCTTTTTCAGCAAACATTAACGGAACATAAAAGGCTTCATTCTCATCAAAAGAAAATGAGAGTCCCACCAGTTCGCAGTCCATTGGGTCCTCTGATGTAGTCTCGGTATCGAAAGCAAATTCATCAAAGTCTTTCAGCCTTTTCATCAGACGTTTATACTCGTCTTCAGTTCTTATTATGTAATATTTGTGCTGATGGGTATTAATATCTTCGAGCGTCCCCTGGAATGCCGGCGTAGGCGTTTCCTTTGCAGGCTCAACAGACACAGCTTTAATATCTATATTTGTTTCAGCCGAACCGAGGAGTTTTTTAAGCAGCGAGCGGAATTCAAGTTCAGTAAATATCTTTTCAAGAAGTGCGACATTTTTTCCGTTTGACTTAAGCGTATGAAAATCAACTTTTATCGGAACTTCCGTATTTATTGTTACGAGCTTGCGCGAAAGAAAAGCATCCTCTTTGTATGTGACAAGATTCTCTTTTAGCTTTGGCTTTGTGACCTTGTCGATATTTTTATACATATTCTCAAGAGAGCCGAATTCCTGTATCAATGCGGCGGCAGTCTTTTCTCCGATGCCTTTAATACCCGGAACGTTATCCACTTTATCGCCCATCAAAGCGAGCACATCAATAACATGTTCAGGAGTAACTCCGAATTTTTCCTTCACTCCGTTTATATCTATAATCTCAACTTCAGAAAGCTTATTGCCCTGCGCGCTGCGTGTTGGTTTATACATGCGGATATTCTTATTAACAAGCTGCATGTAATCTTTATCGGGCGTAACCATAAAGCTCTGCACATTTTCTTTATCCGCAATTTTAACAAGCGTTCCTATAACGTCATCGGCTTCGTAGCCGTGCAATTCTATCATAGGAATGTTGTAAGCCATAACTACTTCTTTGATCTTATTTATCTGCGGCACAAGGTCATCGGGCATGGCTTCGCGTGTGGCTTTATATTCCTTATACATTTTATGGCGGAATGTAGGTTCGGGCGTGTCAAACGCAACGGCAATGTAATCCGGTTTTTCATCATCTATTAGCTTATTTATAGCATTGATAAATCCGAACACAGCGGACGTATTTACTCCTTTGGAGTTAACAAGCGGAGTGCGTATCATCGAGAAATAAGCCCTGTAAGCCAGAGCCATTCCGTCCAGTAAAAATAGTCTTTTAGCCATTATATATTACAAAGGTAATGAACAACTTGATGTAATTCAATTCAGAGGATGATTCGCAGTTACGGGCCGATTTTGTCATCAGATTATTCAGTTTGGCTGCGCTTTTAGCATGATTATTATGCTTTTGCATAGGTTAAATATTTGTAATTATTAAATATGATAATATAAGAAGAAATTATTCCGTGACTCACAGTCAGCAGTTTCGCGGAATAATGATGAATTTGGCGAATGCGTCGAAAAACCGATAAATTAGCTTTAAGATTTTTTCTCATTTGATCCATAATCAGGCTGAAAATTTGCGTGATTGCAAGATCCATTTTCATGATCAAGCTGTATAATATAATATACGAGTGTTTATGATGTCAATGCTAAAATAAACGCCTGTCGGTAAGAGTGGCGAGTGATTAGAGTCGTTGAGTGATGCTGATTAAAAAACTATCGTGTTACGACTCCAAGTCGTGGCACGAATCAAAACTGAAAGAGACTTTTTTCAACTTAATTCGTAGGCGCCCTCCATAGGCGGGCAAGCGACGTAGGGTCGTGCCACGAAGTGTGTTTGCTCTTTGCGTTTATATTTACTTAAATTTATATTGCTTATGAAGCGTTTAACTGATAATTTTAAACAATGAAAAGAACTTTCTTAATATTGGTTTTGCTTGTGGCGTTTAACTTTGCCAATCCAACGGGACAGGTTTACAGCCAGAACGTGCGGCACAATATTGAATTTGTGAAAGTGGATAAGTCCAGAAGCAGAACAAATGATGAATTAATTCGGAACAAGGTGATTATGTATTTGAGATACCAGGTACTACTGATGAGGGTTAATTCAGTTAACGCAAGATTGGAATATAATACGAGTTAAAACTGTGGCAAATCGGGCGGACACATAGGTCCGCCCCTACAGTTTATTTCACACAGCTCCATACTCCTGCCTGTTTGCCTGCCTATGGCATGACAGCAGGCAGGCGCCTACGCGGGAATGACACACTTACTTCCCGTACATTTCTCTTTCGACGCTCTCACAAATAATATGTCCGACGGTTATGTGTCCTTCCTGGATTCTTTGGGTATTGGAAGACGGAATAATTATGCCTACATCGGTTGTGCGTTTTATCTTGCCGCCAGTGCCGCCAAGGAAAGCAATGGTTTTTACCTTTTTCTCTTTAGCTTTAGCGAAGGCATTGATTACATTCTTTGAGTTACCGCTTGTTGAAATGCCTATTAAAACGTCGCCTTCTTTGCCAAGCCCTTCGACCGCGCGTGCAAAAACATTTTCGAAGCCGATATCATTTCCTCCGGCTGTTAAGAGCGATGTGTCTGTAGTTAATGCGATTGCCGCAATGGATGGACGGTCAAGGTCGTGTGAGAGCCTTATAACAAATTCGGTCGCAAGGTGCTGTGAATCAGCCGCGCTTCCGCCGTTGCCGCAGAACATTATCTTACCGCCGTTTTTGACGGAGTTGACGATAATATCTATCGCGGCAAAAACATCCTTTTTGCAATGTTCAAGAATTTTGTTCTTGGTCTCGGCGCTATCCTTTAATGACTCTTCAAAGAACTTATCTCTATCGAACAATGATCGCTCCGTTTAGATAATACTGTTAATTAAGTCCGCAATTTTCTGCGATGCCTTTGTTTTACCGTCAAATACCGAAAAGGATTTTTCCCCAATCTCAGCCCGACCCGACTTGTTCTTCAAAAGGAGCAGAAGATTCCTATAAAGAGCCCGTTCATCGCTTATCGGGATACCGCCGCCCATTTCAGTAAGAGTTTTCGCATCGGCTGATGTTTTTTCGCTCCCAAACATAACAGGAATTTTATAGCCGGCCGGCTCCAGAACATTGTGAAGTCCGTATTGGAAACCCCCGCCCACATAAGCGAAGTCAGCATAGTTATACAGCGACATCAGTATCCCGACTTTATCAACCAGTATCGTATTCTCGCCTTTGTATCGGTTAAGGTTTGAATACCTTATAATATTCAGGTGCTGAAAATTCACCCTTATATTATGTTCGATGGCTTCCAAAGTATCTTCAGTAGGTTCATGGGGTACCAGCACGGTAAGCAGCGGGTTTTCGGCTACAATTCCGTTTGAATTTATTTTATTCAGAACCGGCAGCAGAATTTCATCATCCCTGTCCCATGAACTGCCTATAACAAACACATTCCTTCCGTGAACAATGTTTCCTTTTAATACTTCCTTTTTGCTGGCAAGCTCCCGCGCTTTGCCGATGCGTTCATATTTTGTATCGCCTGACTTGGCAATCTTCACAGAGCTATCCAGAATAGATTCAAAATTTGTTTTGTTCTTATTATCAGCTACGAAAATATAATCAAACAAATTATAAAGCATTTTCTTATATGAGCGGGTTACAAAAAAGCGCCATTTAAAATCGCTTTTATTATAAACTCCGTTTATCAGTATCTTGGGAATGTTTCTTGCTTTAAGCGATGCAAGCAGGTTCAGCCAAAGGTCATATTTCACGAATACAACGGCTGCCGGGTCTATCCTGTCAAGGAAACGTTTGACGTTTGCTTTTGTATCGAAAGGAAGATAAGTCTTTATGGCCTTTGAATTTAAAACCGTATCAAGCCTTGAATGGTTGAAGCCTGAGGGCGAGAAAAATGATACAATAAAATTGTACTTAAGAGCTTTGTCTAATTCATCAATTATTGGCTTTGCCTGCTCAAATTCGCCAAGAGACGAACAATGTATCAGGATATTCTTCTTGTCTTTATCCAGCGACGATACCTTCGACTCAAGGTACCTGAAAAGCTCTTTCCTTCCGCGAAAAGCGCTCCTGACCTTCTGATTAACAAGCGAAAACGCTTTTGCGCCAAACCAAAAAACCGGAAGAAACAGCAGGTTGTAAAATATCTGCCAAATTGATTTCATAAAAAGCTAAGGAAGCCTGTTAGACTTCCATTATTTCTTTTTCTTTCTGCTGGACTAAAACGTCTATATCCTTAATGTGTTTATCAGTCAGTTTCTGTACCTCAATCTCGGCATGTTTGCGTTCATCTTCCGAGACGTGCTCAGCTTTCTCCGCTTTCTTAAGCTCTTCTATCGAATCTCTGCGGACATTTCTTACAGCTACCTTTCCGTCTTCGGCGTATTTCTTGCAGAGCTTCACATATTCTTTCCTCCGCTCTTCATTTAGCTGCGGGATTGGAATCCTGACAAGCTGTCCATCTGACATAGGGTTCAACCCGAGGTTAGCGTTGAGAATGGCTTTTTCGACCATTGGCACCGCAGCCTTATCCCATACCTGCACTGAAATTGTATGAATATCGGGCGTGCTGAGGTTTCCAACCTGGTTGAGAGGCGTTAAGGAGCCGTAATAGTCAACTTTAACCCCGTCCAGCAGCGCCGTTGTAGCTTTGCCGGTACGGACCCTTGCAACTTCGTTCCTTAGATGTTCAACCGCCTTGACCATCCGTGTATCACAATTTTTTAAAATATCTTTAATCATAGTAAATACTTATTAATTTATGAAACTAAAGTACCCACCTTTTTACCGAGTATGACATTCATAAAATTATCTTTCCTATCCATATTAAACACAATTATGGGGATATTGTTTTCCTGGCAGAGCGTAAATGCCGTCATATCCATAACTTTCAGGTTTTTCTTTACCGCTTCCGAAAATGAAATTCCCCCGTACAGATTCGCGTTTTTGAATTTTTCAGGGTCTTTATCGTAGACTCCGTCAACCCTGGTGCCCTTAAGAATAACTTCTGCGCCTATTTCGAGTGCTTTCAATGCGGCGGCGGTATCGGTGGTGAAATACGGGCTTCCTGTGCCTGCGCCGAAAATTACTATCCTCATTTTTTCAAGATGACGAACCGCGCGCCTTTTAATAAACGGCTCGGCAATTTTATTCATATCCAGCGAAGAAAGAAGCCTGGTATAAATTCCGGATTTTTCAAGTGAGTTCTGGAGGGCAAGGGCGTTAATTATTGTGGCAAGCATTCCCATGTAATCGCCTGTTACCGCGTCAATGCCCTGCGCCTGGGCCGATAGGCCGCGGTATATGTTTCCGCCCCCTATCACAATGCCTATTTCGACGCCTAAATCATGGACTTTCTTTATTTCGGCGGCAAGATAATTCAGAATTTTGGCGTCAATGCCTGAATCCTGGTCGCCGGTTAAGGATTCCCCGCTTAGTTTCAGAAGAACCCTTTTGAATCTCGGCTTGTCTTTTATTTTTTTCGGCAATTTGTTTTAGCTTTTAGCTTATTGTTTCACCGAGCTGGTATCTTACCATCTTACTTATTTTGTAATCGACGCCCGCTTCTTTCGAAACGGCAGTTATCACGTCTTTTACGGTCTTGCCAGATTCCTTTACAAACTCCTGTTCAACAAGGCAGTTTTCTTCGTAGAATTTTTCTACTTTATTGTTTCCGATCTTTTCGGCAATGTTATCGGGCTTGCCTTCATTTTTTGCCTGGATGATATATATCTCTTTCTCCTTCTCAATCATCTCTTTGCTGATACCCGAGCGGTCTATTGTCAGCGGTTTCATCGCGGCAACCTGCATAGCAAGGTCATTTCCGAGGCTAATTCCTTTATCAGTGATGCCGCCTGTGATTTCGATAAGAGAAGCGATCTTATTGCCAAGGTGATTATACTCGCAGAAAAATCCTGAATCTGACTTAAAATATTCGGCTCTTTTGAACTCAACTTTCTCGCCAACGCTGGCCGTTGTGCCGTCAATCAGCTGCTGAACAGTGTTTCCATCGGGGGCTTTTGAACTCATGAGGGTATTCAAATCGCCTGATTTCACGGCAAAGACAGTTTCCAAAACCGAGTTAGCCAGTTTTCCAAAGGCATCGCTGCGCCCGACAAAATCAGTTTCACAGTTAACCTCTATTAATGCGGCTTCATTTCTGGCATCATTGGATTTTGCGAGAATAAGTCCTTCTTTTGCAACTCTTTCGCTCCTCTTTTGGGATGTAGCCGCGCCTTTTTTCCTTAAATATTCAATGGCTTTTTCAAAGTCTCCGTCTGTTTCAGTAAGAGCCTTCTTACAATCCGATATTCCGGCTCCCGTCTTCTCTCTTAACTTTTTTACAAGGTCTAACGATATATCCAAGATGCTCTCCTTTACTTTATATGTTAATACTTATCTTTTTATTTTATTATATGTTCCGGCGCAGATCTATGAAGTCCCTATGCTATCGCTTCCTTCGGCAACTTCTGTGGTTTTGGCGGAAGAACTTGCAGGCGCTTCATCTTCCCTGCGCATTTTCTTCATCTCCATAGACTGTCTACTGTCCAGAACCGAATCGGCAATAACTCTTGTTATCAGTTCAACCGATTTAACCGCATCGTCGTTTGCAGGGATGGGATAATCCACAAGTTCGGGGTCGCAGTTTGTATCAACTATGGCAAAGATCGGGATTCCGAGTTTTCTGGCTTCGTCTACCGCGATGTGCTCTTTCTTAACATCGATAAGAAATATTGCGCCGGGGAGCTTATTCATTGTAGAGATACCGCCGAGAATTTTTTCGAGCTTTTCTCTTTCCCTGCGGAGCATAAGCCTTTCTTTCTTCTGGATATTTTCAAAAGTGCCGTCGGTTTCCATTTTTATGATGCCGTTCAGGCGCTTTATGCTCTTGCGGATAGTTGAAAAATTGGTAAGCATGCCGCCCAGCCATCTTTCGGTTACGTAATTCATTCCGCACCTTGAAGCTTCGTTCTTTATCACTTCTTTAGCCTGTTTCTTTGTGCCGATGAAAAGGATATTCCTTCCCTCGGAAACAACCCTTGAAATGGCGTCTCTGGCTTCAATTAATAATTCGTGAGTTTTTTTAAGGTCAATAATGTGGATGCCGTTTCTCTCCATGAAGATATATCTCTTCATTTTTGGATTCCAACGGCGGGTTAAATGTCCGAAGTGAGCGCCTGATAAAAGCAGGTCTTCGATTGTTACATCTGTCATATCTTCTCCTTTTGTTTATGTTCCGCCCTCTCTCTTTGGGAAGAACCTTCTACTTTCTTCAACTCTTAACCAACATCCCGAATTTGCGGGACACACGTCGGAAAGATCGGAAAGTATGATTTTTAAAAACTTTTCAGCAGATGCAGAATAAATTCTGCAGTAAAAACTATCTCTTTGAGAACTGGAAGCGTTTTCTTGCTTTGGGCCTGCCCGGTTTCTTTCTTTCTACCATTCTCGAATCCCTGGTCAAAAGCCCTTCTTTCTTCAGGGCCGGTTTATGGCTGGCGTCATATTTCAATATTGCTCTTGATATACCCAGCCTTATGGCCCCTATCTGGCCGGAAATACCGCCGCCGTTCACGCTTATCTTGAAGTCAAACTTGTCGCGCATGTCAGAAACCACAAGCGGGTCAAATATCTGGTTTAAAACGGTATCCTTCTTAAAATACTCTTCGGCCCTTTTATTATTTATTAAAATATTGCCGGAACCCTCTTTCAGGTACACTCTTGCGGAAGATGTTTTCCTTCTTCCAATTGCTACATGATAGTTTACTGACATCTATATCCTTATAAATTTATTTGCAATGGATTCTGCGCTAAATGAGGATGCGTGTCACCCGCATAAACCTTAAGCTTGTTGATTAATTTGTTTCCAAGTTTCGTTTTGGGAAGCATTCCTCTTACTGCCAGCCTGATAACTTCATCAGGATGTTTGGCGATAAGCTCTTTGAAAGTCCTAATTTTCTGCCCGCCGGGATAAAGAGAATGATGTTTATAATCTTTCAGGTTCTCCCTGTTGCCGGTTAATTTCACTTTTTCGGCGTTAACAACCACGACAAAATCACCTGTGTCCGTATTTGGAGAATATTGCGGATTGTTCTTGCCCCTTATAATCTTTGCAACTTCAGAAGCCATTCTGCCGAGCGTTTTGCCATTGGCATCGACCAAATACCATTTTGCATTGGCATCTGTCGAGTTCTTAGTAAACTTCGTCGTCTTTAACGACTTTTCTATCTGTTTTTTCATTAATTTTCCTTAAAAGAATAATTTTCCTTAAAAGAATAACAAATTTACGACTTTTTTGATTTAAAGTCAATGAAAGAGATGCTCAACAAAGTTCTGATTGGCAACAGATTGCCGTAAAATCGTTTAAAGAAGCTTGAAATCCAGGTGATTTGAGGAGAATCAGAGCCTCCTAACAAAGGTAAAGCAATTCTTATCTTCAGACTTAACATTTACAAATTTCCGTAATCGGACAGTAAGAATTTAGATTAAATTAATTATTTATAGTAGATGCAAACAGTTTCTCTATCTGGGTGAGTACCTTCTGCGGGGGCTTCTCGCCCAGCTCATCTGCATACCGATTCAACATCAGCGAATATTTCTCACGCGCTGAATTCAGCTTTTCTGTCTTTATAAGCGACCTGATGCCGGAAAGGTAGGCCATCTCATTCAAATTGTCATGCGACAGCAGGTTATCTGAAAAATGTATAACCTCATCGTGCAAATTGAATGCATAAAGCATACTTATGAGTTCTTCTGATATCGAGACAAATCCTCTTTTAAGCCTGGCGCGTAAATCTTCGCTCCATGGTTCATAGACCCCTTCAAGGAACTCGCCTTTATATAGTTCCACAGCCTTCTTTGCGTACCAAATCTTTTTTTCATGGTTCTTTTCAGATCTTGAGAGTTTGCAGTAATCCTCAAACCTGTTCAGGTCGATATCAATATTAAAGTCGGCGCTGAATTTCAGAGTCTTATCTTCGTATGTAAGAAAGTGGAGAGGGCCCAATACACCTTCATTAAGCTTGCTGTTCTTTTTTGCATGTCCTGATTCGCGTCCATTGCCGGCAGCGATCAAAATGTTATCTACCCTTAGCAATCCCCGGAGCCTTGAGACAAGCTGATGAAAGATATTATCTGCGCTATCCGGCGAAGTATCAGGGTAAAAAGCGTCTATTATCCTGTCTTTAGTCAGGCTTTGTTTGGAGCTTAGGAGCAAATATAAGAGGGCAAGCTTCCATTTCTTTTTTTTCCATTCGTTTTCATCGATCAGTTTTCCCCTGACATAAATTTCCGGCCCGCCGAAAGTAATTACGCTTACGTCGTAATAAAGCCTTAATTGATTCTCCCTGTTATTTTTAAGCGGATGTTCAGCCGCATGCAAACCGGATTTATCGATAACCGAATGCGCAATGTGTTTCACGAATTCCTTTTCAATGTTATTCGCTATAGCAAAATCGAATACCTCTCTTGAATCCATATATTCTCTTTGGAGATATGACAGGTATTCTTTGTCTTTTGCTTTATTCAGGCAATCAGCCAGGTATTTTTTGGCAGGGGAGCCCATTCCCCGCTTCATATAAAAATCAGCGAGGTGAAATGCCGCCTGATTGAGGTTATAATTAGACCCGTTATCTTCATAATAACGGAACACGTCAAGCAGAACTTCTTCTATGGATCCGATGGCCGCGCTGGTTTGCATGCTTATCCCCTGTTTCTTAAGAAGAAGCGCTTTCATGAATGCGTATTGGTTCCTCTCAAGCTTATTCTCATCGTCAATGTAACTGAAAGCTGATTCATAATATTCTTCAGCTTTGGCAAGTGAATTAAGGTAATAATAAGCGTCGGCAATGAGAACCCTGCTCAGGTAAATGTAATAATGATGATTAATCTTTATGGCTATGTTGTGCATTTCTTCCAGCAATGTGATTGCTCCAGGGTAATCTCCGAACTCAAAGCAGTAAGCCTGTTTAGCAAGCAAAAAAGCAATTTTAAAAATCGGTATTGGAATACGTTCTGCAAGTTCTCCTGCGTCTTCCAGAAATACGGCGGCCTTTTCGAAGCTGCCTGTCTGTGAACTGATCAACGCCAGATTGCTTAACGTTTCAAGTTTGTCATCGGAGCTGAAGCTTCGTTTAACCACCCTTTCGTAATACGAAACAGCTCGTTTGTATTCACCCTTGATCAGGTATATATGACCGAATAAATTAAAAATGTCGGTTTGAATCTTTCTGATATTATTTTCAATGCAAATGGTAAGAGCTTCGTCAAGCAGTGTTAACGAATTGTCATATTGTGAATTCCTGTAATATGCGTATGAAAGCTTATATAAAAGCTCAGCTTTGTTTTCTGCATTTGTTTTCAGGTTCATTACATTCTTCAGTATCGTAATTGCTTCCTTCACTTTTCCCAAACTCAGCAGGTTACCTGCCTTAGAGATTATGCACTTATACATCTGCTGCTCCAGACCATTTCTTTCGAACAAATCGATAGCCCTATCGCTATAGGCAAGAGATCCTTCAGCATCCCCCATATAATATTTCATGAGCAGCGATTTATAATACGATAAGTATGCATTCGAGGCGACCGTTTCTTCATTTATAGCGGATAACCATTTCCACAAAACATTAAGCATACCGCCATCATAGAAATCCATAAACTTCTCAATTATGATATTTACTGCAAATTCACGGTCGGCGCGTATAAGCCCGAAATTTACAGCTTTTTCATAATCTTTAATCTCCAGGTAATAACCTGATATGCCCGTTAACAGAGTGTCTATTTCTTTTTCATTTTTTGTTTTGTGCAGCTTTGAAACAAGGAACTTCTTAAAAAGCAGCTGGTAGCTGTATATCATTTCGTAATCTTCATTCACCAAAACGGGACTTGCCTGGATGAAGATATTCTTGTTAAGAAGATCGTTTAAAATCTGCACGCTGTTATTGGCGCCCAAAAGCCTGTTAATGGCGCCGGCTGTAAAATCTTCCATCAAAGCCGTGCCAAGCAGAAAATTCTGAATTTCCTCGTCAAGGTTTTTGAAAATATCCTCGGCAAAGAAAGTGAAAATATCTTCCAATACTGATTCATTATAAATTTTAAGCTTCGGGTATGCGCTGCCCCACGCCTGCAGAATAAGATGGATTCCGGTTATCCATCCCCCGGTGTTTGACTCCAAAGCTTCCAGTTCTTTTTCAGTGCAAGGCGTATGATATACTTTTTGCAGCAACTCGGCGGTTTCCCCGCGGCTAAACCTGAGGTCTTCGCCTTCGAGCTTAAATACTTTTCTCTTTGCCATTAACTGGCTCATGTTGATATTCGGAATATCGCGCGTAGTGATTACAATCTGCATGGTGGGAGGTATATTTTCCATTAACATGCTCATTAACGCTATCATCCATTCAGAGCTTCCTATAACTCCCAAGTCGTCAAGTACGATGGTTATATTGTCTTTAAACAGATGCAGGAATTCGTTTGTAAAAGTGCCGACTATATCATTGACAATGGTCTTCAGATGTTTGGCAACCTGGTAATTTTCGCGGCAAAATTCCAAAACCTCGGCGGTGTTCCTGCCGAATTCGCCGTTTAAGTTTTTAAGGGAGTCTATGAGATAATTCATAAAAGTATAAAGGTTGTTCATATCTACAGATACATGTACCCATGCAGAGCTTAGCCGGCGCTCGGTCAGAAAGTCAACGATCAGCGTTGTTTTTCCAAACCCTGCCGGCGATGAAACCAAAATGAGGTTCTTATCTGAATTAAGTTCAAGAGCCTTGTGCAGCCGCGTTCTGTGTACAGTTCCGGCAGGTAAATTTGGAGTCAGCGTCCGAACTTTTAAAATTGAAGCCAGTTGCCGCTTATCTAAGTTCATATTTGATGATTGTGTTGAATAACACTTTCTTTTGCAATAATAAACATTGCCGCTAAAAGTTCAATTACCTATTTTACGGTATATAAACTTGAGATTAAAATACAAATTTTGAATCACTTTGAGCGCTCATTTTTATGCGTATAAGGTATTACAAAACAATATTTTAAAAATTATTTTCAATTTTGAACAAATTGGGTAAGGTATCAGGTAAGGTTGAAATAGTATGTTTGTATCACAAGAAAAAAGAAAGGGTATACAAACATGAAAATTTTATATCATTATAACACGATGCAGGCTTTTTCGACAAGTCCCGGGATAGTTGATGAACAAAGCTTCATGAACCAAATAAATACCGTTCAAAAGCCATCTTCGTACAGACTTTATCAGAACTTTCCGCAGACATTTTACAAAGTGACCAGGATCGGATTCGACATCCCTGAGAAAACAAAAGTAAAGATCGGCATTTACGACGTTTTTGGAAAAGAGATCTGCATACTTGTTGACGAAGTACTCAAAGCCGGAAACTATGAAGCAGTATTTGATGCGGCGTCATTCAAACTGGGCCCGGGATTGTTAATGTATAAGATAAAGACAGAAGATTTCGCGGATACAAAGAAAATGTTTTTACTTAAAGAAAATAATTGTTTATCATAAACCTGAGAATATGAACATGAAAAACGTAAGATATTTTATGATTGGATTAATATTTATAGCATGTATAGTGCGAAATGCCGACCTCTACAGCCAGAACATTCAATGGACAGCGCGACTGAACGGAAACGCCGACAGTATCGACGTTGCAAAGGCCATTGCCATTGATAACCAGGGTAACGTTTATGTAACAGGGTACAGCACGGAGCTTTTGTTATTGACAGACATAGTGACCGTGAAATACAGTCCATCAGGGGCGACGCTTTGGACATCATCATACGGAGGACTTCTTTATGATGAAGGCGATGCAATAACGCTGGACGATACCCAGTTTGTATATGTAGCCGGATTCACAAACAGGCTGTTAAACCTGCTGGGCGATTATGTTGTGATCAAGTATAATGCGGCCACCGGCGATACAGTTTGGGTAAGAACATATGACGGAAGCGCGCACGGTCTGGATTACGCAACGTCACTCGCACTTGATAGCCAGCATAATATATATGTAACCGGCTCCGCCACCATGAACGGCCTCGTGCTTGGAAATATTGACTACGTTACTTTAAAATACGATATAAACGGAAATCTTCTATGGACTGCGGATTATGACGGGCCCGCCCGCAGTGAAGACGATGCATACAAAGTAAAAGTAGACGGCCTTAATAATGTAATTGTTACAGGCTACAGTAAGAACGGATTGCTAGGTACAGGCGATTACGCTACTGTAAAGTATAACCAAAACGGCGCTCAATTATGGGCGGAGCGCTATGACGGTCCGGGACATGGCGATGACATTGCACATGACGTTGCAATTGACAATGCGAATAACGTTTTTGTGACAGGCGAAAGCCAGGGAAGCTCGTCAGGTTTGGATTACGCTACAATAAAATACAACTCATCCGGAGTTCAGCAATGGGTTGCAAGATATAACGGACCGGGGAACGGAGAAGACAGGGCCTATGCAATAGTTGTTGATAACACCGATAGCCCGGTTATCACAGGTGAAAGCGTTGGAACAGGCTCCCTGCATGATTACGCTACCGTAAAATACGACCAGAACGGGAACCAACAATGGGCCTCAAGATATAACGGGCCGGGGAACGGAGAAGACAGGGCTTATGCGATTGTTGTTGACAACACCGATAACGTTTTTGTTACGGGAGAAAGCGGCGGGAACAACTCGGGACAGGACTATGCAACCGTAAAATACAACAACTCAGGGAGCCAGCAATGGGCGGTAATTTACAACGGACCGGGCAACAGTACAGACAGGGCTTACGCTATAGTGGTAGATAATACAGATAATGTATATGTGACAGGAACCAGTCAGCACAGCTCACTTTTGAGTTCAGAGGACTATTTAACGATAAAATATGCCGACCCGCTTGCAGTAACTCCTGTTTCAAATGAGACTCCAGCAAAGTTCAATTTGTACCAGAATTATCCGAACCCATTTAATCCGGTTACCACTATTAAAGTGGATATTGCCCGCGAATCGGACGTGAGCATTGAGTTGTATGACATTCTTGGCAACAAGATCAGGGGGCTGATAAAGAAAAATCTCCACCCCGGATCATATGAGATATCGCTCGACGCTGAAAATCTGCCAAGCGGAATTTATATATACAGAATGACCTCTGACGCTTATACGGAATCGAAAAAAATGATTTTGCTGAAATAGTTCCGTTCCAATTTACATCATCCCCCTAACCCGTCCGGTAATGCCGGGCGGGTTTCTCTTAAGATTCAATTTATTAATCTAATTTCATGAGATTGTTTATGTAGCTATGGTTATCTATATTTGATATATGATTTTCGATTTATTCATTAAACTATTGATGTTATAATGAAATCCGGCTCTGCCGACCGCTCATTTCTTAAACAATTTGCATGGCTTTCGGTCGCCGCCGCTATTTTTACAATTATATTTAAAACGGCGGCATATTTGCTCACTAATTCCGTCGGCCTTCTGTCGGATGCCATGGAATCTATTGTCAATTTGATTGGCGCTATTATGGCATTATCAATGCTGAGTATTGCCGCAAAACCTGCCGATGATGATCATACGTACGGACACAGCAAAGCCGAATATTTTTCTTCAGGAGTGGAGGGCTCGCTTATAGTTGTTGCGGCTGTTTGTATAGGCGTTTTCTCCTTGCTGAGGTTACTATCTCCCGAGCCGCTCGAAAAAATAGGGCTTGGGTTAAGCGTTTCGGTTGCGGCATCTTTAGTAAATCTTGCTGTAGCGCTCATATTGTTTAAGGCGGCAAAACGGCATGATTCAATTACGCTTGAAGCAAACGCCAAACATCTAATGACAGATGTATGGACTTCTGCAGGCGTACTCGTCGGTGTGGGGGCGGTAGCGCTCAGCGGTTTGCAGCAGCTTGACCCCGTAATTGCGCTGATAGTCTCGGTAAATATCATCTGGGCCGGATTCAAGATACTCAGGCAATCAGTTCTGGGACTTATGGATACCACAATTCCACAGGGTGAACTTGACACTCTTAAAGAGATACTTGATTCTTATGCAAAAGAAAATATTCAGTTTCATGCCTTGCGTACAAGGCAGGCCGGCGCAAGACGTTTTGTTTCATTTCATGTAATTGTTCCGGGTGAATGGACTGTAAACGAGGGGCATCACTTACTGGAAAAACTGGAGGGTGAGATAAGAAGGAAAATGCCCAACGTAAATGTGCTTACTCACCTTGAATCGCTTAGCGACCCCGCCTCATGGGATGATATTGATCTTGACAGAAACGATATTTAGATATTAGTCTTCCAGTAATTGACCATTAGCTCCGAGGCCCATCTTGGCTGCCTTATATGGCCTTGAGGAAGAAATTCTTTTATAACAGGTTTTATATCAAGAACGGGAGTCCCTTCAATTGCATCCAGCCCTTTTACAAATAAAGTTTTGTGTACAACTTTGATCAACTCAACAACAGAAAGCCCTATCCTGTTCGGGCGGTTCTTCCCTCTTTGAGCGAATATTCCTGCGGCAGGCCAATCCGTATTATTTCGGGGATGGCTTGCCCCGGTTTTTATTTTTGACGGATTCACAAGGTGAAAATAAAATATTATTTCAAGATTTGAGAATTCTTCAATTCCTTTAAATGAATCCTCCGTGAATTTTTCATTTAAGACAATTTCCGAAACTACTCCTCCCCAAAAATCATCTGAAATTTCTTTTCTTGAATTTCTGACCGAGGCTATCGGTTCCAAAGTAATTTTCTCTGAGCTCTCTATCATTGTTTATTTTGTTTTGATTGAGTGAAAATAAAAAAGACTATTTTGATATTACTCAAAATAGCCTGAGAAGAATCAAAATTAGTTCACGGAAACATGTCATGGTCCTTCATAATAAACTTCAGTTCCTTTGACTTCGTAAACGAATTAAGCTTTGAAAGATCATAGTCATCGATATTCCTGAACAGCAAACCCACTACCCCTCCTATTACAGCGCATGGCAATGTGAGAACAAGCACGGTTCCTATCGCAGCGTCTTTGGGTAAAAAAGATTTCTTCTTTGTACCGTTAAAAATTTCATAATACACCAACCCGCCAACAAATCCGGCTACCGCCCCTATTGCAGCTCCGGTCCACATGTACGTACCCACGTCAAACTTCACATTTGCAACCTTTTCAACGTTTATGATCCTGAAATTGCCGCTATCAGATGTAACCAAAAGCAGATTATCGTGAAGCCCAACCATACGCGTCTGTGTAAGCGTCTTACCATTCGTAAGTTTTATTTCACAGAGTTTGGTTTGAGAGCTCAAATTTACTGCTGTAAACAGCAGGAAAAGCAATATTAATAATTGTCTAAACAATCGCAAATTCAATAATCTTAATTGGTAATGCAATATGATAAATTCATTGGATTTATTCAACATATTCACAAAAGCTCTAAAAATCACAGTTCCCTTCTAGCGTAATTATTATCTGAGCGTGAACTCTGAATTCAAATTAACTATATTCAAAAGAAGCTAGTGCGTTCTTTTCAATCTTTATCCGGCGGATAAGCAAAGCGATGTTCAGAACGCTGAATGCAACTGCTGTAATATAGCATGAAAATATCAAAGGTATCGCAGCTATTTCAGTAATAACCGCAATGTAATTGGGATGTGAAAGAAATCTATATGGCCCTTTCTTAATTAACGCGGCGCCCTTCAAGACAATGATCCTTGTGTTCCAGAACTTACCCAGCGAAGTTATGGACCAATATCTGAGCGCCTGCGCGGCAAGGAAGAGCCCGATAAAAGGATAGAAAAAAACGTTAACTTGCGGCCGAAGCGCCAGCTTTTCGGTTATCAATGAAATGAAGAACAAAATGTGCATAAGAACGATAACATTATACCCGCCTTTGTCAATTTCAACCGCTCCCCTTTCTTTGAGCGCCCCGGCGTTACGCCGCGCAATTATCAATTCGAATCCCCTTTGAAACGCTATAAACAGAATAAATACCGGAAAGAAGATCATTTAGTTTTAACAAGAACAAGTTCAGAACTAAACCCCGGGCCAAGTGAAGATAGCAAACCGAATTCCCCCGGACCGTATGCTTTCGCATTCAAAAACTCTTCCAATACAAACAACACGCTGGGTGAAGACATATTGCCATGTTTCTTTAAAACGCTTCTGGAATATTTCAGCGCCCCCGCGTTTAATCCAAGCGATTCTTCATAAGCATTTATGACCTTAAGCCCGCCGGGGTGCGTGATATAGTGTTTAACATCTTTCAACCCGAGTTTATTATTGCTCAAAATCTCAGCAATGTTAGGGTTCACTTCCTTTTCAACAATTGAAGGTATATCCCTGCTGAAAATTACCCTGAACCCGCTATCAACAATATCCCAGCCCATTACATCAAGAGAATCATAATAAATTGTCGACATTGAATCAACTATATCCATTCTGCTTTTCTTATACAGTTTGCTCTTATTCCCGGCAACAAGCGCCGCGGCCGCTCCGTCCGAAAAAAGTGAAGCCGCAACTACATTGCTCTTGGTTAAGTCGTCTTTCTGGAAAGTGAGGCTGCAGAGTTCGATAGAAATCGCCAGGGCATTCTTCTCAGGGAAAGCTTTTGTGTATTCCCACGCTTTTGTGATACCAACGGCTCCGCCCGCGCAGCCGAGCCCCCATACAGGAGTTCTTCGGATATGGCTGTTGAATTTCAATTCATTCACAAGAAGCGCATCCAGCGTCGGCGTTGAAAGGCCGGTACTGGTTATGAATATAATGTTGTCAATATCAGAATAAGAAGCGCCTGCGTTTTCTAAACATCTTTCAACAGCGGACTTAGCCAGCTGCAGAGATTCGCTTAAGAATAACTGATTTCTCTCTGAAAAGGAATGTTCCTTCTTCAGCCACTCGACAGGTACAGATAAATGGCGTGTTTCGACAGATGAGTTATCAAAAACGCTGATAAGTCTGTCAATTTCAACGCCGGAACCTGAGAACAGATTGTATGTGAACTCTTTTATGGCGCTTTGAGGCAAATCAAATCTGCCGGGTGCTGAACCAACCGAAATTATTCCAGACATCAGAAGTAGTAATATTAAAAAAATACCCGCCTCTTCAAAACGGGCGCCAGAATTCTAATCAAAAAAATTATCAAAAATTACGAATTTATAATATTTACTGCAATTCTATAGCAAACAATTGCCGGAGACATAATAATTTGGCTTCAGCCTATTTATCGAAAGAATACATTTCAAGTTAAGTGAATTACAGGTATTTTTGCTGAATGAGAGAATATTTCAGGTTAACCAGATTACTGAAACCATACAGGTGGCATCTAGCGCTGTCTTTCGTTTTGATAGTTCTTTTTTCCTTATGCAATGCGATTTCTATTTACCTTTCTATCCCACTGTTGAAGACCCTGTTTACAGGCGATACCACGCAAACTTTGCCTTCAACACCCGGAATTTCGATGAATTGGTTTGACACATTGAGGCAAAACTTTGAAAATTACATATTTGCCGCGAATGATAAATATTCAACTCTTGTTAAGGTGTGCGTTTTGATGCTGGTATTTTACTTCTCAAAGAACGTATTCGGGTACCTGCAGTCTATTCTCACAGAATACGTTGAAAAGTCGTTAATAACAGACCTGAGAAGAAAGATCTATCATAAATTTAATTCCCTTTCGCTAAAATACTTCAGCGAAAAAAGATCGGGCGATATAATATCAAGGTTTATTACGGATGTAAACGCAATTCAAAACACGGTTTCCGTTACTTTCACCGACCTGATAAAACAGCCCGTGCTTCTGGCAATATTTCTTACGATGGCTTTCATGATAAGCTGGAGGCTTACACTGATATCGCTTGCAATCATTCCCCTGTCTGTTATCCTGATAATTTATATAGGCAGAAAGCTGAAAAAATACAGCATCAGAGTGCAGGACAAGCTTGGCGATTTTACTTCTGTCATAGCTGAGACAATTTACGGAAGCAAGATAATCAGGGCTTTTTCTATGGAGGATTTTGAAAATAAGAGATTCGAGAAAAAGCTAAAGGACTACTGGCGGACTTTAATGAAGAACTCATTATATAAGGATCTGACCAGCCCTTTCACTGAATATATCTCGGTGGCTATAGGAGTTTTTATTATTTGGTACGGGGGCAGGGAAATATTTACAGGGGGCGGATTGAGGCCGGAAGAATTTATCGGCTTCCTGATAATTATTTTCCAGCTAATGAGCCCTATAAAAGATATTAGTTCCGTCAACAACAGGATACAGGAGTCCTCAGCTGCGGCAAAAAGAATTTTCCAAATACTTGATACAAAACCTGAGATATACGACATTCCCGACGCTGTGACTTTAAACGGTTTCAACGACAGTATTGAATTCAAAAATGTAAGCTTTTCATACGATGAGGATGATAAGATTGTTTTAAATAAAATTAACCTGAACATAAAGAAGAACGAGAAACTGGCAATTGTTGGGTTAAGCGGAGTGGGTAAATCGACTTTTGTAGACCTTCTTCCCCGCTTCTATGACCCGACAGGCGGCGAAATATCGGTTGACGGAATAAATATTAAGAACATAAAGCTCAGTTCGCTTCGGGGTCTGTTTGGAATAGTTACGCAGGAAATCATTCTTTTTAACGATACAATTCGCAACAATATCGCATACGGCTACGAAGACCTTCCTATGGATAAAATTATCAAAGCTGCAAAGAATGCGAACGCTCACGATTTTATAATTGAAACTGAAAACGGATACGATACTGTTATAGGCGAGCGCGGCATAAAGCTCTCCGGGGGGCAAAGACAGCGAATCGCCATAGCGAGGGCCTTGCTCAAAGGAGCGCCAATAATGATCTTTGACGAAGCAACATCTTCGCTTGATACTGAATCTGAGGCGCTGATCCAGGAAGCCATCGAGAAGCTTATCATGAACAATACTTCAATAGTGATAGCTCACAGGCTCTCAACCATTAAAAACGCCGACAGGATCGTTGTTCTGCATGAAGGGAAAGTGGAAAACATTGGAACTCACGAGGAACTTATGGAAGGCAGCGCAGGTATTTATAAGAAACTATACGAGCTTCAATTCGAATAATGAAAATAAGCGCAATTGTGATTACGTTTAACGAGGAGCGGAACATCAGCGCCTGCCTTGAATCTGTAAAATGGGCGGACGAGATTATCGTAGTCGATTCAGACAGCTCCGATAAGACCGCCGATATTGCTCGAAACTATGCAGCTAAAGTATTCAGCGTTGATATGCAGAATGTTACGGAGAAACGAAAATTTTCTGTGGATAAAGCGAATAATGACTGGATAATGTTTGTTGACGCCGACGAACGTGTTACCGGCGAACTGGCTGAGGAAATTCTTGCCCTGACGCCGCCTGACAACGCCGCCGGTTACTTTATAAACAGGAAGAACTTTTACCTGGGCAAATGGATAAGACACTGCGGCATTAATCCTGATTACCACGTCCGGTTATTTAACAGAAAGAAGGCTGCAGTAAACGACAGGATCGTACACGAGGGAATTGAAGTGCAAGGGCAGACTCTAAGGCTTAGCAACCCGCTGCTCCACTACCCCGTAAACGATGTAACCGCTTTGGTGCAAAAGGCAAATTATTACTCAACAATGGAAGCGAAAGAACATTTCGCAAACGGAAGGAAGAGCTCTAAAGCGGGCGCTTTTACTCATGCCGCGGCAACTTTCATGGTAATGTACTTTTCAAGAAAGGGATTTATGGACAGGCTCGCGGGATTTTATGTAAGCGTATCTTATTCCTTCACTACTTTTACAACATATCTAAAGCTTCTGAAACTTCAAAATAAGATATAGACCTTCATGGCTTTTAATAAATCTGTTTTTTTTAAATATCTGGATATCCTGCTTTTCGTGTTCTTCTCGGCTTCATTTATCGGCTCACAGTTCAGCGTGGCGCTTTCTTCTATAGGCGTTGGCGGTTTGATCATCCTGGGAACGGTAAAATTGGTTTTTGACCGAAGCGTAAGAATTACGGATAAAAAGGTCTTTTATCTGCTGGGGTTTTATTTACTCGTGCAGGCGATATTCTCTTTTTTCAGCGCAGAGCCGGGCGAATCGCTATCCAACGTTTTCAGAAGGGCCAGCCTGTACCCTGTATTCTTTGCTGCATTTCTGTTTATTGAAAACAAGAGCCAGGTTAAAACCATACTCACGTGGTTCTTTCTATTTACAGCGCTTATATGCGGCATTGAAATAGTCCGTTACTTTATAGATTTTTTCTCACAGTCGCAGAAACCGCTTTCAGAATTCAGGCTTGAGTACTTTGGCTACCCAATTACCAACGGCGAAATAAAAATGCTGATAGCTTTAACAATAACGCCGCTTATTTTTCTTAAGGAGAAATTCGTATTGAACAGAACCGCGCTGATATTAATTGCAATCCCTGTTTTGCTTTCTTTATTTTTAACAGATTCAAGGAATGCGTTTCTCGGAGTTTTTGGCGGCCTGCTCATAATCGGGTTTCTGAAGAACAAATACTTTCTTGCCGGGCTGGTTGCAATCGTTTGCCTGTTTATTTTATTTGCCCCGGCGCCATTAAAAGAAAGAATGGTCAGTATAGTTGACCTAAACCAGGTAAGCAACCATTCAAGAATAGTGATGTGGGAAACGGGAGAGAGAATGATAAAGGATCATCCGCTTGCCGGATTCGGAGACGTTGATATAAACAAGATATATGCCCAATATAAGAAGCCCGAAACACAGGGCGAAGGCGCGCATATGCATAACAATGGCTTCCAGATACTCGTAATGTTCGGCATTCCCGGGTTCCTGGCATGGCTTGCGGCAATGCTCTATATCTTTGTTAAGCAGATCAAAGTATACAGGTCAACCCGGCCCGACGAACTGCTGAACGCACTGGCATTGATTTCACTGGTTTCAATGGTTGCATTTCAAATAAGCGGGCTAACTGAATGGAACTTCGGCGACGCAGAATTTGCCGTCGTACTATGGTTCAATCTAGGATTAGTATTTCTTGCCGAAAAATTGCGAATCAAGCAGACAAATAAAGATGAAAACGCTTAGCGCAATTGTAATTACATATAATGAAGAGGAGAATATTGCCGAATGTCTTGAATCGGTGAAATGGGCCGATGAGATAATAGTTCTTGATTCAGGCAGCATTGATAAGACGATTGAAATTTCAAAACAATACACGCAGAATATAACTGATACCGGTAAGATTTCATACGGACAGAAGAGAAACATTGGTATTGAATCTGCTAAAGGTGAATGGATCCTTTGGTTAGACGCCGACGAGAGGATTTCGGCTGAATTAAAGGAAGAAATACTGGGCGCTATTAATTCTGACGGGAACGAATCCGTTGCTTTTTTGATCAACAGGAAAAGTTTTTTTATAAACAGGTTCATCCGTCATTGCGGCTGGTATCCTGATTACACATTGCGCCTGTTCAGGAAGTCAGCCAGCATCCGTTTCAATGAAGCCAAAGTACATGAAAAGATCGTTTACGAAGGGAAAAAATCGAGACTGATCTCAGATATCCTTCATTATACCGACAGGAACTTCGAACATTATCTGAATAAGCTTAATAATTATTCGGGTTTATCAGCCGCCGGACTTTTTGAAAGCGGCAAGAAAGCGTCTCTGGCTGATATTATTTTTAGACCTGTATTTACATTCTTTAAAATGTATTTTTTGCAGTTTGGTATTCTTGACGGCTATATGGGGCTGACGCTTTGCGCGCTTTCGGGGTTCCACGTGTTCGCCAAGTATTCAAAGCTATATTTTATGGCGCAGGAGAGATAATTTTTATGGAAAATCACGGAAAAAATACCCAGTTGTTCATGTACCTTGTAAGCTCGTTCGAACTTGCCGCAATGCAGGGTTTGGGGAAAATCAATAATCCGGTAAGCGGCAAAATTGAAAAGAACATAGAACAGGCTCAGTTTGCTATCGACGTTCTGGATATGATAAGAGATAAATCAAAAAATAATCTCTCTGAGTTTGAAATAAGGTTTTTGGAAAATGTTGCCAGCCAGCTGAAGCTGAATTATATTGACGAACTTAACAGGAAACCCGATGAAGAAAAGAAACATGAGCCTGATAAGCCGGAGGATGAAATTAAACAAGACAATAAGAATTGATGGTTTTCGGAATAAGAGGAAACATAAATAAACCCGGGCTGGCCAAAGTTACTTCAAAGCTGATAAAGAGCCTTGACGGCAGAAAGATCAAATATTTTGTTGAAGATGACCTGGCCGAAATTGTCAGGAAAGAAACAGGTTTTAGAATTAGAAAGGATAAGGCCGTAAATCCTGCGCGGCTTGTTAAGAGTTCGGATTTCATTGTTTCAATAGGCGGCGACGGAACATTTCTGGCTACAGCAAAACTTGTAAACAGCAGGGGTATCCCGATTATAGGCGTAAACATGGGCAAACTGGGTTATCTTGCAGAGACGCCCGTTAACAAAATATCGGGTTTCATAACCGATATTATTAAGGGAAAGTACAGGATCGAAGAGAGAACCGTGCTTGAAGCAAGCGCTGACGTAAACGGTCGCATTATTCATGCAATGAACGAGATCGTAGTGAACCAGTCAGGGATAATCAAAACGGTTTTCATTCAGGTATTCTATAACGATAGTCTTGTGATAAGCTACCATGCTGACGGACTAATAGTCTCTACACCAACAGGTTCAACGGGTTATTCGCTTTCTGCAGGCGGCCCGATTGCCACGCCTGATACTAATGTATTAATTCTATGCCCGATTTGCCCGCACACATTTTCAGCCAGGCCGGTAATTCTGCCTGATGACGGCATAGTAATGGTAAAAATCGAGTATAAAACCCCGGTAATAGTAACGGCTGACGGGAATAACAGCTTCACACTCAAAAAGGACGCTTCGGTTGAAATAAAAAAGGCTTCCTATAAGATAAAGACTGTGATAGCTAATGACAGCAATTATTTTAAGATTTTGAACCGCAAACTGCTTTGGGGAGAGGATAAGCGCATCTCTAAATAGATTGCTTCTAAGGACCTCATTTTTACTTTTGTTTTTCATATTAACTCCCTTTCAAACATATACTTTACAAAAGTATCGCTAAAGCAGGTTCAACCAGCTACCTGAATCTACAAGGCGATCGGACTTAATTTATATATTCGTTACATTTCTATTAAAATAATTGATATACCTATTGGAAAAAAATTCAAATAAGAAAATAATTATAATATTCCTGGTCATTTTCATTGACCTTCTGGGATTCGGAATAATGATTCCCCTGCTTCCTACGTTTTCACAGGACGTTCTTCATATGAAAGAAACAGCGGTTGGACTTGTTATGGGCATTTTCTCGCTGATGCAGTTTATATTCAATCCGTTTTGGGGCAGGTTGTCTGATATATATGGCAGAAAACCTATCATAATGACCAGCCTTCTGGGCAACGTAATCTCCTATTTAATGCTCGGACTTGTGTTAAGCGGCGTTTGGCAATCCGTTGAATTGTTATTTATTGCGCGCGCGCTGGCGGGATTCTTTTCTGCGAACATCGGCGCCGCAATGGCGTATATATCTGATACAACAACTACAAAAGACCGTTCTAAGGGTATGGGCATTATAGGAGCGGCATTTGGACTGGGATTCGTGTTCGGGCCATTTATAGGCGGAGTGCTTGCACAGCGATTTAGCTTCGGGGTGCCTGTGTTCTTTTCTGCGGGACTTTCTTTTTTGGCTTTAGTTCTTGCGTTCTTTGTCCTGAAGGAATCGCTGCCTGCGAAATTCAGAAAAAGAAACGCAAATAAGCAGTTTGAGCCGCATTTGGCGTTCCATAGACTGTGGGAAGCCCTAAAACATCCGCATGTAGGTTTGCTGATCATTCTATATTTTATAATCACTTTTTCAGTATCTAATATCTACGCTACTTTTCAGCTTTATGCCGAAAGCAAGAACGGCTTTCGCCTGGATGTGGAGCAGATAAGCTACCTGTTTGCATTTATTGGCATAACCGGCGCGCTTGTGCAGGGCGGTTTGATAAGACCTTTGCTCAAACTCTTTGATGAAAGGAAACTTTTGATTGGCGGCAATGTAATTATGGCCATCGGAATTGGCACATTGCCTTTCTCAAATCATCATATTTTCTACTTGCTGGCGAGTTGTTTTCTCATGAGCTTTGGCAATGGCCTAAATCTCCCGATTTCACTGAGCCTGGTATCGAAATTCACTAGCGCTGATGAACAAGGCGGGATACTCGGGATAAACCAATCGATGTCCAGCTTTGCGCGTTTTTTGGGCCCGGCGTGGGGCGGATTTGTATATCAGTTCATGGGCTTTGCGGCCCCGTTTGTCACCGGAGGTATCTTTATGGTTGGCGCGTCCTTTTTGAGCCTTAAATTGTTGCATGATAAGTATAAAGCAGGACATGCAGAAACGGCTCCGGAATCAATTCCGTCTTGAACCGGACCAGTTCCGCCCCTTCTTAATTAAATTTATACTTAATGCGGGGCTCCGATTGACCAATAATATTATTAATTTTGTAATAAACATTGATTTAGCGATTTGTTACCTGACTTCAAAAATAAGATACTTTTAGCCCCGATGGAGGATGTGACAGAACCTCCGTTCAGGCTCATTTGCCGCAGACTTGGCGCAGACATTGTGTACACAGAATTTATTTCATCAGAGGGATTGATTCGGGGCGCACGGAAGGCGCGTGAGAAACTTTTCATTTACGAAGAAGAGCGCCCGGTTGCCGTGCAAATTTTCGGCGGAGATGAAACAGTTATGGAAGAAGCCGCAAAGAGGTCAGAAGCAGCAAAACCGGATTTTATTGACATTAATTGCGGGTGCTGGGTTAAAGACGTTGCATTGAGGGGCGCAGGCGCAGGCTTATTAAAAGACCTGCCCAAAATGCGCAGTATCGCTGAATCGGTTATAAAAAATGTATCTCTTCCTGTAACGCTTAAAACGCGGCTTGGATGGGATGAGAACTCGATTGTCATAGTTGACGTTGCGAAAATGGTTGAGGATATAGGGATAAAAGCGCTGACAGTTCACTGCCGACTAAGACATCAGGGGAATCAGGGAGCCGCTGACTGGAGCTGGATAAAGAGAATAAAAGACTCCGGGGTAAAGATACCGGTAATTTTAAACGGCAACGTGAAGACTCCGGAAGACGTGAAATTTGCGTTTGAAAATTATGAAGCGGATGCGGTAATGATAGGCCAGGGCGCTATACATAACCCATGGATATTCAGGCAGGCCAAAGAGCTTATTTCAAAAGGAAGCTATTGCGAACCAACCATGGAGGAACGAATTGAAACATGCATCACCCAGCTACAATTAAGCTGCGAATTAAAAGGAGAGCGCAAAGGAACCCTGGAGTTCAGAAAACATTATTCAGGTTACCTGAAGGGACTTCCGAACATATCGAAATTCAGATTGGAATTAATGCAGTATCTTGAGCTTGCGCCAATCGTTTCAAAACTTAAGGACTTTAAAGAAAATTACGCTCTATCCCCCGCTTGATTATTTACCGCCCTGTCTTGTCGCAGAAGCTTTCATCGCATCCGAAAGTACGGTCCAAATCGGTTTCGTGTAAGGCACGCAGTCTCTCTTGAAAAACCACCAGAAATAGCCGCCCACAAAACTCGGGTTAGTTACGTTCATCTCATAATATTTTTTTATAATAGTTTCAGCGCTTCCTTTATCGTGAGTTCCGCATTCCCCGATGCCCAGCTTAGCGTTCGGAAAAATAATATGCAGCCTGTCAAAAACATCGTTCCAGTCCGGTTCGCCAAGACTGCATTGTTCATCGTAATACGAAACAAAAACATAATCCAGCCCTGTGCGCATCTTCGCAGGAATATTTTTAGAGATCCATGTAAACATTTCATGGTCCGGGTCGTCAGTGCAGCCCAGGTTATAGTAGAAAGTTACGGCAGTGTTTTGTTTGTTTGCTTCAACCATATCAAAACCGGAATTAATTTTTTGCATAACGCTTTTAGCGCTTCCCAGCCATTCGCCGTTTACTTCGTTTCCGATTTCCCAAATATCCACTTTCTCCGGGTAATAGTTCAGGTATGCCCTAACTCTTGCTTTATAGTCTTTCAGGTCATAATCATTGAAAGCATAACTATCCAGCAGCTCGCCCATGATGTAGCTTACTTTGTTTATTTCGAATATCGCGTTATTGTAGTAATCCGGATCGACCCACTCATCGAAAACTATCCGGGTTGTCGGCTTATAAGGCAATCTTGAAAGAGATTCAACTGTTTCGGGCAGCCTCAGGATAGAAGTAATTGTAACCCCGTATATTCTGTCTTTATCATTTACTTCGCCGGCGCACAAACGGCCGGGAACCAACAACAATAGAGTGAAAAGACTACAAAACTGTATTTTATTCACGCGTTTCATTAAGCGTTCAATATTATGCTTAATATATTTAAAATTAAATATCTATTTCAATATATTGATATAATCGTTAATTTAGCGCATCTAATTATTTTATCTCCCAAAATTCAGCTGATTCATGGTTTTTTCCAGAAGGTTTTTGTTTTGTCTTTTAACGGTTCTTCTCTTCGCTAATGGCTCATCAAATTCACAATCCAATTGGACGAAGTACGACTTCTACATCACGCTTCAAGACGGCGTGCAGCTGGATTGCACTAAATTCATCCCCAATACGCCGCCGCCGCCCAAAGGATATCCGTGCACAATCTGCTGCCACGGCTTCGGGCTCAGCAAAGAGGATAATTTCAGATTAGCCGAGGACCAGGCTGCATACGGAACATATGCTTTATGTTACAGTATGCGGGGCCAGGGCAATTCCGGAGGTTACAGTAATTTGATAAGCACAACCGAAATGAACGACCTGATGCAGATAATCCAATATGTGAAAGACGACGCAAATACAAATGATGACCGCATTGCCGTTACCGGCGGCTCGCAGGGCGGGATAATCCCGTTTATGGCGGCATGTTACGGCGCCAATATAAGGTGCCTTGTTACCGAGCTTGCATCGCCTGAATTCGCATCTGACTGGATAGCAAACGGCTGCGTCAAAATGACGCTGCTCTGGTCCCTCAGTTACGATAATTCGGTAGTAAGATATAACGATGAAGTGAGCCAATACAGGCAATGGACGGTATCTGACAACCGTGAAGACTGGAACAAACTGGCTTACAATTTACCGCTGAACAGGGATTTTATAGGCAGGGTTAAAGATTCACACGTCCCTATGCTTATCTCAAATACCTGGCAGGATAAGTTCTTTAATTCAGAGGGTATGATCAAAATTGTTAATGACCTTAAGGCGCCATACAGAATGTACTTTGGAGCGGTACTCGGCCATGGCGGAGACGTGAGCGCTGATGAAAATGAGTACCATGCCGGACTGGTGGATAAGTGGTTCCGTTACTGGCTGAACGATATACAAGACAACGTGCTGAAAGAAGGCAGGTTTATTTACGCCTCAACCAGCAATGACGGGGGTTCAATTTCATTTACGAGATTTGAATCGCCGGTTTGGCCGCCAGAAGGAACAAGGAATGTAAAATTCTATCTTGCCTCCGGCGATCGTTTGAGCGCGACTCCTAATAACGATGCGTCTGCAAGCTATACGAGCTTTCAGAACGACGTAACTGACCCCAATATGACATTGTTAAACGCAGTGTACATGTCGTTTACCGGCCCCGCATTCGATTCAAAATTCAGAAAAGATGAAATTAAATTTGACTCTGAGCCGCTGGACAGGGATTATAAAATGGTCGGCGCGCCGCAGGCTGAACTATTCTATTCGTCGGACGCAAATGTGTGCCAGTACGATCTCCAGATATGGCAGATATTTCCCGACGGAACCGAAGATTTTGTGACTTGCGTAGATTTTACCGACAGAGACTATTCGCCCAACGATCTTCGGGAAAAGCTGATTGACGGCGAAGCATACAGCCACATATTCAGGAAGGGCAGCAGGATAAGGTTAGTTGTCACAAATCTTGATACGCGGCCGGATGATAAATTCCTTAGAACATATCCGTTTGTTCTGCCCGTTCTCGCGCCGGCTACAAACAAAATCTACATGACGACCGATAAAGCGTCCTATATTTCAGTACCTCTTATGTAGATATCAGTCTTTATCGAAGAAAAGATTAATATTGCTCATGCCTTCCGTTCTTCGCAGCTCAGCAACAAAAGAAGCGCTGGAATCTTTCTCTTTTAAAACAATATGGTAGAAGCACTCCACCAGGAACCCGCCTCCGTTCGATTTAATGTTTATCAGTTTATACTTTTTACAGTACTTTTCCAAAACGGCGATATATGAAGGCGTTTTTCCCTCTTCTGATTGAGCGGAGAATTGAAGCAAAACTTCCTTTCTGTTAGGAAGAGCATAGCTGGTCTTAACAAGGAATATAATTACAAACCCGGTTATCAATGTTCCCGACAATGCAATGTATTTCATGCCTACGCCTGCAGCCATTCCTATTGTAAGTGAAAGAAATATAAATACAATATCAAGCGTATCTCTGACTGCAGTCCTGAACCTTATTATCGACATGGCGCCCACAAGCCCGAAAGCCCGCGCGATGCTGTTGCCTATAACCGCTATTACAATAGAAGTTATCATCGCCAGCAGCACTATTGAATTGACGAATGAAGGCGAATAATTCGGGCCGCTGTAAACTATCCGGTAAACAAAAGAAATTATCAGTCCGCATGCAAATGCCACCCCGATATTGAATGCAACGTCTATTACATTTACATTCGTGTTTAAAATACTCTGTACGTCTGTCAGCACAATTAGAATTTGATATAATTAATAAAAATTAGACTTAGCTATCGTGTAATACTTATTATGCCTCCCAAGCAGGTTATGAGAATCGATGCTTGTAATATATTTTGAAACCGCCTCAGAGCGCAGCCCGAAACCTGAGATTATAGAATTCAACCATGAGGGGAACATATGGTTAAACTTAACTTCAAGTATAAACTGCCCGGGCAAAGAATCGGTTAAAATATCTTCCCTGTAGATATCCTCAAGCCGCGGGAACGGATAACTGCGGAGGTTTTTATCGAATGTAATTCTTGTAGTCGGGTCAAATTTGCTGTTATAAGGTTCCCTGTCGTAAGAGATGAGGATTATCGGGATGAGGTTTTCTTTGTATAAAATATGGAAAAAGCTCCGGGAATTTTCTTTTGCTTTTTCAATCATTCCAATTCCGTCAAGCGTCAGTTTTTCAGTATCCCCGCTCTGGAACATCTTAATGATATCTTCAGCCTTGAGGGGCGCTCGGTATTTTATGAGCGGAACCTCGTATTTCCTTTTCACCTCAAGGAAAGCGATGCTCTCATCGGTGTTTTCCTGGTATACCCTGAGCCTTATTTTTTTCCTGCTCCCGATCCCTTCCAGCTTGTCAAAATAATAATCAAAATTCGATGTATCAAAATAAATACTTCTTACAGAATACTGATGAGATTCTTTATTTTCAACGTGGGCGTCAAGATCAATGTATGGATAGATCAATTCCCTTAAACGTCCAAGCAAAGAGAAGGAAACCAAATATTTATACTCGTACCTGTATTCCAAACTACCTGATTCTAATCATAAATTAACAAATATTTAACATGGCAAAATAAGAGTTGCCGAGATAAATTAAAACACAAAATCAGCGCATTTGGAAGATTGAACCCCAGTTGCCCGCGGCAATCAGGGAGTTTGAGGCCGGCAGATAAAGAACAGCCTGAATATCATTGGTATATTGGGTCAGGTCCTGTGTCCAATCCTTCCCTTCTCTGGAGTGAAACATTAAGCCGCCTTCTCCGGCCGCATAAAAACCAAACTTATCAGAATATGATATTGCATACAATCCTGCGACGGTATAAACCTGAAAGGACGACCATGATGAGCCTCCGTCGGCCGAATGGATGATGACTCCATTATTGCAGACGCCATATATTTCATTATCTCCCTTTCTCATCAGCCTGTTTATTCTCAAATTGCTTTTGAATCCGGCGCTTTTCCATGACTTGCCGTCGTCGCCGCTTATGAATATTGTGCCGTTGTCATCTCCCGCGATAACTGCCCTGCCCGTCAGGCAAAGAGCGGTGATGTTCAACGCCCCGCTAACCTTTACAGGGCTCCAGGAAGAGCCTCCGTTTGAAGTGAATGAAATGGTTCCGCCATCCGATGCCGCCCAGCCGTCCTTAGGATCTTTGAACAAAACGCTATTGATGTTTTCAGTTACACTGCTTTTCAGGAATTGCCAGCTATCGCCGCCGTTTGAGCTCTTTGCCAGTAAGCCGAACATTCCTCCGGCATAAAGGAGCTCATTGCCGGGCGCCGCAAGCGACCTGAATTGTTGATGTATTCCTAGAAATTCCTGCTTCCACGTTGACCCGCCGTCAACAGACTTGATCATGTTTCCGTCATCGCCAATTACGTAGATATTCCCGTTATCAGTCGCTTTTGCATCAAGCCACCTTTGCCAGAAAAGATTACTTTGTTTTTTCCAGGTTTGATCAATATTATCAGGCAGTCTCAAAGCAAAATATTTTCCCGCGCCGCAATTCGCTTCTGTAATATTTGAAAAAGTTACATAGTCTCCATAATCATTTATTTTTGACTCTACAGGCTGCCACGTTCCGCCGCTGTAATTATAGCCTGCAAGATTTCCGCATGCCGCGACGTTCTTCCCGGTTTCCGAGAGGTCGATTCCATTAAGGTACTCCCATTTTAACTCAGCCGTAAAACTTGCGCCTGCCGGATACGGAACAATTTCTATGTATCGATTTATGCAGTTTTCGCCGTCAAATCCTGGCGGAACGCTTGATGGATAAGCCCGCACTGTGACTTTCTGTAATCCGGACATTGAAGAAAATGTCAACGATGCAACCTGCTTGCCGTCATGATCTACAAAATTATACGGCTCGCCGGCTGATGATACCTGCATAGTCACAATATCATTTTCGCCGCTTCTGGCATTAATAAACGTGTTCAGGAGAAAATTCCGCCTGGCTGTGATGAAATATTTCAGAGCGGCGACCTGGTCTTTGAAATCTCCGTAAGTTCCCCATCTCACAGGTTCCTTCTTAATATATTCGTCAAGGCTTGCCTGAGTTTCGTCTATTACCGGAAAAAGATTATCTTCAGTGAAAATGTTTTGTAAAGCGTCGTTCAGATGTTGCTTGAATTCAGCCATTAGCTGGGGGTCCTTCATCATTCTGTTCTTCAAAACATTTGGCGGGCCCGCCAGCGGTTCGTATGAGTAAGCAAAGAGGTCGTTCAAAAGCTCGGAGGGATAAGGATACCGTGAATCTCCGTCCCTTCCGAATGTTATGTCGTAATCCCACGGTATTATAGACCATTGTTGGGATTGTTTTGTTGGGTCTCGGTAGAGATAGTAATTCTTACCGTCAGTATCGTTCTGCATTGTTAACACATTGAGCACAAACCAGTCATACACAGTTTTCATGTCGAAAAGCTCATTTACGACGCTTGCAAACTCCGCGTCGCTTGCCTCGTTCAATTTGGCGATCAGATCCTTCAGGTCAGAATAATCATTTTCATCGCCAACATGTTTTTCGTAAGCAGATTTGAGCAGTTCATCGGACATAACGCTCAGATCGCCTTGGTTTTCGTCGTATCCGGCTTCGTAAACGCTGCCTTCCGGTTTACCATAATCTTTAAGGAAATCTTCATCAATATGCTGTATCAGGAAATTCAGACCGTTATCTACTCCGTTAATAAAGACATTCACATACCCGAATTCTTTGGGTCCAAAACCTTTCATCATTGAGAATATATCCCAGACAAGTTTTTCCCTCATAAAAGATTTATCCGTGTACATCGCGTTGAAGTTCAGCGTCCTGAGCCCATGATAAAGCGGAGGCAAAGCTGCGCTTTTTTCAAACTTGATGCGAAGAGGTTTCTTTGAGTAAACGCGGGTCGTATTGCCTTTGAATCTTATTTTTCCTTCCTTGAATACTGAACCGCCGATATTTAACGTGACAGGGAGATATTTCTTACTGTCAAGGTTTCGTTTATAAAGGTTTTCGAAATCATCCCGCGACATTGATACGTCCACTCTTGTCACCTGTCCGGAGACAAGATGACAAAAAAGCAAACAGAAAACAAAAACCCTAACTTTCATTTTTAATAACTTTACTTTCTCAGGACGCTAAGTTATAAAAATTATAACAATTTATAAACAGCAAAGCCCATACAAAATATGGGCCCTGCCTGAAAATTTAATATATGATGTTCGCTGTTATCCTTTGATATTGATCCCAAAGCTTAAGCCTGCTTTTACCTGGAAGGTCGGCGTCCGTTTGTTTCCAAATTGGTCTTTGATCAGATAAAATTTATAAGTAGGTTCAATAAAGAATTGCGGGAAATAGATCAGGTTAGGTTTATACCTGATGCCAAGTCCAACCTCAAGATCGTTGTTATAATCCAGCCGCCTGCTATCCAGAGTAAGGTACTGAAGCGTATAAAAATCCAGGTATGAGTATCCTTTTATATTATTGCGGAAAACCTGGCTAAGCCCAACCTGCAGGAAACTGTTATCATATTTTGTCTCGTAAGAGAGTACAGAATATATGTCCATAAAAAGACCGGTTCTCTTCTTTGGGTTCTCCGTTATATAATCCAAACCTGAGCCTATCCTTGTGCCAAACACGACCCTTGGGCTAACGCTTATTTTGCTTGTATCAAGGTCAAATTCATGAACGTAACCTGTTCTTAACTCAAAATACAACTGCGGAATAGCGTAGAACCTCAGAAAGAGCCCAAACTCAATGTAACGGTCATTATAAATATTCAGCGGCGTTGATTTGGAATCTGTGTACATATCCAGATAGGGCCCGACGAAAACCTCGTTACTTAACTTAAATTTATAGTATGCCTGAAGTCCTGTAATATAGTTCTGCTGGTAGGTATCATAATATGATGTTACGCCCAACTCAATAGATCGTTTTGCATTGGCATTCATCTTGTCCTGCATAACCTGGGCCGAAGCCTCAGCTTGTTCCTTCTCTTTCGGATCTTTTGAATTCAGCGAAACGTACCTGAAATACTGATAAGATTTGGAATACTGTCCCTGTTCATCGTAAATGTATGCAAGCTGCATCCAAACCTGCGTATCCTGCGGATATTGTTTAATATGCTCTTCAAAAAGGGGAATTGCGTCTTTCACATCATTTCTTTGCAGCATGTGGTACGCGGTGTCCAGATCAGGGGTATAAGTTTGCGAAGAAGCTGTAGCCGGCAATAAAGCAATTATAAATACAGAAAAAATAAGTAATTTATACCTGTTTTTTTTCACAATTCTGAAAATTTGATGTAAACTGTTCATTTTCATAATTTAATATATTTCACTCTTAAATTCAATTAACTTCGTTATAAACCTAATAAATAATATGTTTAATTACATAATTACTTTAACCAATTCTTAATGAATCTGAATTCTGATTAACAAATTTATATAAAGTTACTAGAAAAATAACTAACCTAATAACGTTATTTTGAGTTATTGCATACCCTGATTACAGTAATCTTTTAGCAAACAAAAAAGGGCAGCATTGAGAAGCTGCCCTTTATAAATCAAAAATCAAAAGCTGCTGTTGATCTTTAGTTGCTTACTTTAATTCTCTCAACTCCATAAACCTGCCTTGAGTCAACTCCTTGAACAAATACGTTTATAAAGCAATCCTGTTTTTTCCAGGCGCTTCTGATGCCGTACCTAATTGATACAGAAGTTGTTTGGTTCTGGCTTAGAGAAATGTTCTGACCATCGCTGCCGGTAACCATATATCTCATTACATCATCAGGATGAGTAACATGATTAGGCGCGGTAACATAAGGAACGTCATTTTCGGTAATTACGACATGAATTACATTTTGACCGGCTGGCAGCGCCACCAGGTCTGTGATATCTGCCGTTATTGTTCCTGAATCCGTTCCGTTGAAATTGTTAGTCAGAGCCACATTCAAATACCTGGTTGACTCAAATTCAGCGTTCAAAAGCGCAGTGTAGTTAGTGGATGAGAACTGCCCCATATAAACGCCGTCAGCCTGGCAGTTTGGAGTGCCCGTCAATTGAACGCCGTAGTATCCAAACCTTGCATCGCTCTGCTGGGTATTGGCCTGGTAAAGCGAGTCAGCGGGATTCGGACTTTTGGCATGATAGCTGAGAACAATTACGCTGGTATCGTTCAGGGTTACTCCTCCCACAGCGTTCACCTGGTCCAGGTAGTTATGTGCGTTTACGCATGGCTGGCAGTAAGAGTTGGTGAAGAACTCAACCAGTATTTTCTTATTTACAGGCTGCGGGATATAAACCGAGCTTGTCACCGCGTCATTGCTTTCGCAGCCATAATAAAACGACAACATGAGTAAGGGAATCATTAATAGAATTTTCTTTAGAGCCATATCAATTAAAATTATTTGTTATAGTTAACCTGAATCCTTTGAACGGATTTACATACCGGCAAATTCCGCTTGTGCATTTCAAACCGCCTCTTTCGCTCCCGTATGAAAAAGTCGCCGCGTTTGAAGAATTAAATTTATAGGTTATTTCGCCGCTCGCCCAGAATTTCTTGCCTGACGGGTCTTCTTTATCAGTCGAAAACTCCACGCTTCCGGCAAGCACAAGACTCGGGGACCTTGAAACAGCGACTGAAATAAACTCATTATAAAAATTAGTCTGATCGGCCGCTCTAAGAGAATTATAAACCCACTGCTGCTCTATCTCGGCCTTAACGCTGTAAAGTTTCAGGAAATCATATTTTATTTCAACCGGAATAGTTGTCGCCCTGATTATATCGTTGCTTGCAGGGTCAACTATACTGTATACCACCGAAGATTGACGGCCTGCGGCAACCTTTACGGTCAGGTCTTTTCTTGCTGAATACTCCGCTTCCATATAAAGTTCCCAGTACGGTGAAAACGGATTTTTAGTTGAAGGCAGAAAAGCATTACTTCTATCAATACGCTGGTAGCTTGTGAGCACCGTTGTATCGATATCCCTGTAATCATAATGCCTGCTCGACAGAGATGAGTTGAAGTTCAGCGTAAGCTTCGGGCTTGGCGAATAAATCACGTCAAGCTGGAATCCAACTTCGTCCCCAAAATCCACAGTATGCGGGTATCTTGAAAGCAGGGTAGATGAATATTCTTTTATGCACGGAGGCGCAACCTGGAACGGAAGAGGCTTTACGGGACTATCCGCGCTTCTTTCGTTCGGTTTTACTACGTTGAACCTGTAGTTCTTATAATCCAGCGTTATGCCGAAACCTGTTCTTGTATACGCAATTGAGCTATATAAAGCATCCCCTCGGGGAGCCTGCGATTTTGTGAACAGAGCGTTTGGAACCGTTATAGTTTTTTTATTAGCGTATGACGTGTAGAAATCTACTCCCTTGAAATTCAGACCGAGGTTCCCCTCGAAGATCTCCGCAGTAATATCATTACTGTAAGTTCCAAGCGGAACGCTGCCCTTTACAAACAAATAAGAACCGCCGAGAGTTGCAAATTTTATCGGGGTAAACAGGAAGTTTCCGCCTCTTATGGCGTATTTTTCTGTCCTGCTGGTATCCTGAAAATCAACATAATCCAGGTCGCCGCCGATAATTTTGGCGTCTAATTTCATATTGTTTTTAAAGGTTTTTTTGAAATTTAAGCGCAACCCGTCCATTTGCATGTTAATGCCAAGTCCCCTGGCTTCGAACGCGTTGAAAGAAAGACCGCGCGAATACAGGTCGTAAAAATTACCCAGCGTAACGTCAAAGTCATTTTTCTTATACTGGAAATACCTGCTGGAAATACCTTTTGTGCCTTTGCCAAATTCAATCGGGTCGTCAAGTTCATACCTGACGCCGGCCACAAAATCATTAACAAATAATCTTACATCTCCAAGCTCTTCAAAATATGTTTTTGGGTTTTCGAAAGTTGTAATAATTTCCGTGCCGTTCCCGTACCTGAATTGGTTATTGGCGGAAACCCTTACGTTTAACTTAAGCTGTGAAAAAGCAGAACCTGAAAATAAAATAAGAGCAAAAATAATAATCGTAACAATTCTCCTCATGCTTAATTCTTCCCCTTATCTCCCAATGCCGCTTTTACATCTTCGTCAAGCTTCGCGTCATCGCCTGGAAGAAAACCCGCATAAGTTTTGATTATATCGCCTGTCCTGGATATAAGAACTGAGAAAGGCGGATCCTGCCCGCCGAAAGTTTTAAACACATTCTGGTCGGAATCGAAAACAACGGTAAATTTATAACCTTTGCTTTCAATATACGGCTTAACTTTTGAAACAGTCTTCTGGTCGTCTATGCTGGCGGCAATGTACCCGAAACCGGAATCTTTGTATTTCTCCCAGATAGCGTTGATCTGCTTCATCTCTTCCTTACACGGCACACACCATGTAGCCCAAAACTGAAGCAATACAGGTCCCTTAGCCAGCATTTGCGAAAGCTTCACTGAATTCCCGTCAAGATCCTGCAGGTCAAAATCATACGCCTGGGAAAATGACAGCTTAAATAAGGATAGAAAAAAAACGATAGATAAAATAATTGATCTTTTCATGGCAAATAAATTAAATGTGAAACAAATAAATGATTAAATATAGAAATGCCCGGAATTAATTCGTAAGCATCACCACAATTGCTGTAACAACAATATTCAGCAAGGCAAGTGGAAGAAGTATCTTCCACCCAACGTTCATCAGCTGGTCGTACCTGAAACGCGGAATTGACCACCTGACCCAAATGAAGAACAAAACCATAAATATTACTTTCAGAACAAAAACCAGGACCTGCAGAAGAGAAACTGCCATTGCAGGCAACCCGAAATTCTGAAGATACGGAAACTGCCATCCGCCCAAGTAAAGCGTAGTTATGACGGCAGACGCCACTATCATGTTCGCATATTCAGCCAGGAAAAACAGGGCAAACTTCATGCTTGAATACTCAGTATGGTACCCACCTACTAGCTCAGGTTCCGCCTCAGGCAGATCAAAAGGCGTCCTGTTAGTTTCGGCAAATGAAGCGATAAGAAAAATAATAAATCCTACCGGCTGAAGAACAAGGTTCCATTTCCAACCGAACTGGTGGCGGACAATATCCTGAAGACTGAGAGAGCCGGTAATCAGTATAACTCCCACAACTGCAAGCCCCATTGAAAGCTCATAGCTAATCATCTGCGCGCTTGACCTCAGTCCGCCAAACAATGAATATTTGTTATTCGATGACCATCCGCTAAGCGTTATTCCGTATACGCCCAGCGATGTCAATGCCAGAATATACAATATCCCTACGTTTACGTCCGTTATCTGGAGCGAGATATCCCTGTCAAATAAATGAATAACATTTCCGAAAGGCACAACGGCTATGGTTGTGAGCGCCACAAAGATAGAAATCATAGGCGCAAGAGTGTGAATAGCCTTGTTGGCTTTTGCAGGGACAATATCTTCTTTTAAGACAAGCTTAAGCACGTCCGCAAAAGGCTGGAACAAACCCTCAGGCCCGACCCTGTTAGGGCCGTACCTGTTTTGGATCAGCGCAGAAACCCTGCGCTCGGCGTAAACCGAGTATGCAACTCCCATTAATAAAACGCCCACTACAACCGCTATCTTAATAGCCGCAATTAATATTTCAATCCACACGGCGCTAATTCTCCATCAATTTGTTTTTAAGAATATTTATTTTTTCGATCGGCGAAGGATCCTGTTTGTAGAATATCGCAAGGTAAAAACTGACCCAATCGCCTAAGTATATTACATCCATAATCCTTTCAAGTTTCGTATCGCCTTCGCCGTCCACTTCAACCTGCAGTCCGCTAATTTCTTTGATAAGATCAAGCGTTACACGCATCCTTTTTGCGATCCTGGGATTATCATCCTTATCCAGCAAAAAGATAACGGCGAAATTTTTCAAAATGTCCGGATTTTGCTGCCATCCGACAATCTCGTTATGGTTCATTTCCGGCAGGTAATTGCCAAATGCCAGGCATTTAGCGTTTTCTTCTATCTGGCAGCGCCATCTTAAGTTCGCAATATCTAATAAATCACATGAAGAATAAATGACAGGAATTTTACCCTGCAGGTGCTTAGCTATCCTGATTGCGTTATTTTTAGATTCTTCCGCAAGTGAGAACTGCATTGCCCTTCTCTTCATTAAGTCGATAACCCTGAAAATATCCTGAGTTTTATCTTCAACCAAACCCATTTTCGCAAAGAGCATCAGCAGCGGGAAAAACGAATAAGCAAGGGCGCATCTTGGCTGGTATCCCCTGGGCAGCCTGATAGTCAGCCTGCTTTGGGTCTCTGCCAAAACCGAGAGCTTGCCGCCGGAGGTGGAACATACAATTTTGCAGCCCCTGTTTACCGCATCCTCGTAAGATGAAAGCGATTCCTCTGTATCTCCGGAATAGCTGGATATTACAACGAGAGAATTCTTATCTGCGAATGCAGGCAGGAAGTAATTACGGTTTATGAAGATAGGGATCCTGCATTCGTAACCCAGGTAACTTCTAAGGAGATCTCCGCCGATTGCAGAACCCCCCAGCCCGCAAATAATAATGTTCTTTGCCTGCTTCAAATCATCCGGCGGTTCTAGATTTGAGCCAATTATTACGGCTTCCTCGATCTGTTCGCCAAATCCGGCGAGCATTGAAAACATATCAAAATTATCGTATAACTTTATTTCTGAATCGTTCATCAGTTTATGTTAATGCTTCTCCGTTTGGTTCGGTAAGGTAGTTTCTTATCCTGCTCTCCTCTTCCATTCTTAAAACGTTCGCCGCAACTTGTTTTGCTTCGGAGAAATTAACCGACCTTATAAGCTTCTTAATTCTCAGAAACGAAGAACCTTCAACGCTCAGTTCGTTAACGCCAAGGCCGATGAGAAGAGATACAGCGTTTGGGTCGCCCGCCATTTCGCCGCAAACGCTGACCGGCAGTCCGTTCTTATTGGCGCATTTGACAATTGAAGAAAGAGCTTTGATAACAGCGGGATGAAACTGCTGGTACAGCGCTGAAACCAAACTGCTGTCCCTATCTACAGCAAGCAGGTATTGTATAAGATCGTTCGTGCCTACGCTGAAGAAATCAACTTCCTTCGCAATAGAATCGGCGACGTATACAGCCGAAGGGACTTCTATCATAACTCCTATCTTGATTTTCTCGTCGAACCTGGTCCCCTTTTTTCTCAGATCGTCCTTTGCTTTTTCAAACAGCTCTTTTATCTTTCGAACTTCTTCGACGCTCGCTATCATGGGGAACATTATTCTTATATTTCCTTTTCTGGAAGCGCGAAGCATGGCCCTCAGCTGGGCTAAAAAAACGTCCGGCTTATCCAAACATATCCTGATACCGCGCCAACCTAAGAACGGGTTTGCTTCCTTCTGAGAATCAGGAAGAAGCTTGTCGCCGCCGATATCAAAGGTTCTTATTGTGACAATTTGCGGATATAGCCTGTCGGCAAGCATCTTATACTGCCTGTTTTGCGCTTCCTCCGTGGGGAAATCGCCGGCCGCGAGGAACATATGTTCAGTCCGGTATAATCCTACTCCGCATCCGGCATGGGTAAGCACATAATCAAGCTCCTTATTAAATTCCAGGTTCACGTTAAGCGCTATCTTTACGCCGTCCTTTGTCTCAGTAGGAAGCTTTTCAATTTCTTTAAGGCTTCTCTCGAATGTGGCGTTTCTTTTTATCTGTTCTTTGTAACGCTGTATAGATTCTTTTGAAGGGTTCTTTATCACCACACCTTTATAGCCGTCTATAATAAGAAAGTCTTCGGGAGTAATACGGGCCGATATATCCCCCATAGCAACCACTGCCGGGAGATTCAGCGAGCGGGCAATGATAGCCACATGCGAGTTGGTTCCGCCTATATCGGTGGCAAAACCAAGAAGCTTCCTGGCGCTGAATAAAATTGTATCCGCCGGCGTAAGATTCTTCGCTACAACGATGCAGTTTTCCTCGATTTTCGAAATCAGCTTTTCCTTTAAAATATTTCGCAGCACGCGCGCCTTAATATCTTCAAGATCGTTGACTTTTTCCTTTATATAGTCATCCTGAGAAGCGATCAGCTTATTTTCGATGAGCTTTATCTCTTCCCCGAAAACTACGAAGGCCGCTTTTTTCTCAGCGCGGATGCGTTCCAGAATTTTTTTATGGAAAATTTCGTCGTGCAGGAATGAAAGCTGGGCATCGAATATCAAAAGGTTTTTTTCGTCGAGTTTCTCTTTAGCCAGGTTGAAGATTTTCTTTAGTTCTCTTATAGAGCGCTCTACCGCTTCTTTGTAACTATCCGTCTCTTTTTTTATGATGACCCGCTCGGAAGAGCCGTCGTACTTCGGCATTACCGACCTGTATACAAAAGGTTTTCCCATCGAAATACCTTTCGACGCAGGCAGCCCTTTATATATTTCCTCCTGAATTGAGATCAAACCTTCAATATTTTATAATTCCCCGAATCCATCTTCAAAAAACTTAGTTATTTCTTCAGCCGCTTTTTTTTCGTCAGGCCCGTCAAACAGCAGCGTAACCTCGGACCCGCACTCAGCCGCAAGCGACATTACTCCTATAATGCTTTTCCCGTTTATCTGGAAACCGTCTTTGACAATATAGAAATCAGCTTTATACTTTGAAGCGATCTTTACAAGCACCGAAGCCGGCCTTGTGTGCATCCCGGCTTTATTTACTATGGCGACCGATCTTTCTATCATTAAACCTAGTAGTTCCTGTTCAAAAGCATTTCAGAAAAAAGCGAAAGCGTATTTCTTGAAACTTCGGAACCAAGGAGGTTCAGATTCTCATTGGCTTTTTGCGTGTAAAGCTTAATTTCATTTTTTGCCGCTTCAATTGCGCAAACAGACCTATATGTATCAATTACCCGCCCTATTTTTTCAGATGGCGCCAAATCCGAATTATAAAGGCGCTCAAATTTTTCGCCCTCATCATTGCCCATAAGCTCAAGCGTCTTCAGGTACAGGTATGTTTTTTTCTTTTCCAGAATGTCGCCGCCGATTTTCTTTCCGAATTCTGTTTCATCGGCTATTACGTCAAGCAAATCATCATGGATCTGAAACGCAAGCCCGAGGTTCTCTGAATAGCCGCTTATTACCCTGAGGCCGCTTTCATCGGCATTGCCGATAATCGCCCCTATCAAAGCCGAAGTCCGCAGCAGTTCGGCTGTCTTTTTGCGGATCATGATCATATAATCGGGCAGCGTTACGCCGGAACTTACCTCAAATTCCTTATCCAGGGCCTGCCCCTCGCAAACCTCTATAACTCCGTCTGTAAACGTTCCAACTACTTCACTGATCCTCGGAGAATTTGTTTTAAGGAGGGAGCGGTATGAAAGCCCGATAAGCTCATCGCCGACCAAAATAGCGGCATTTGTATCCCACTTCCTGTGAATAGTTTCTCTTCCGCGTCTGGTATCGGCATTATCCATTATATCGTCATGCACAAGCGTAAAATTATGCAATATCTCTATCGCAATGGCGGCATCCAGAGTTTCGTCAGGATCGCCTCCGAAGGCGCCGCAGGCGAGCATCATAATTATCGGCCTGATGCGCTTGCCGCCGCCTGACATGATGTAATTAAGCGGGTCATAAAGAGAATACGGATACTTGCTTTTGTTCTGTGAGTACCTTGAGCGCTCTGTTTCATGTTTCAGGTAATTCTCCAGACATTCATCCACTTTTTTCCTGTACCCTGCAAATATGTTCCGGCCTGAATCCATCGGTTATCTTAATTTGAAAATGCGCTTTGGTTAGAGAAATTCCTTTTCAAAAAGTCTTCGTCGTTCTTCCAGTTGGCTTTTACTTTTACAAACAGCTCCAGGAATACTTCCCTGCCGAGAAAATCTTCTATATCTTTTCGTGCAAGTTCGCCAAGATGCTTAAGCATGTCGCCGCCCTTGCCAATGATTATGCCTTTCTGGGATTCTTTTTCTATTATGATATTCGCCCTTATATAATCCTTGCCTTTTTCGCGTTCCTTAAACTCCTCAATTTCGATGAATATTGAATAAGGTATCTCTTCTTTGTAAAGCCTCAGGGCGTATTCTCTAATGATTTCGCCGACAAAAAACTTTTCAGGCTGCGTGGCAATAGTTTTCTCGTCAAAATAAAACTCATTTTCGGGAATGTATTTCTCAACGGTTTTCAGGAAATCTTCGATATTAAATTTCTTTCTTGCCGATACAGGGATTATCTCGTCGAATTTTGTCTTTACAAAAACATCGCTGATTATGTGCAGCACTTCTTCCTTAGTAAGCAGGTCTATCTTATTCAGGACAATGAAAGATTTCTTTGCCGCAAATTCGTCTTTATATATTTCCGAAAGGTCTTTCAGTACGGCCGCATCATATTCCGAGACATCATAAACCAGGACAATCAGGTCGGTTTCAACAAACGTGCTTTCGAGCTCTTTCTTCATATAGACCTGAAGCTTATACTTAGGTTTTAAAATACCCGGCGTATCTACAAAAACTATCTGGACGTCATCATGAGTATAAATTCCAAAGACCTTATTCCTTGTGGTTTGCGGCTTTGCAGTTACAATTGAAAGGTTTTGCCCGAAGATCGCGTTAAGCAAAGTTGACTTACCTGCGTTAGGCTTGCCAATTATTGATACAAATCCAGATTTTCTCGCCATTTTATACAAAATTACGAGATTTTTATTGCAAATACAATTTAAAACGCTCCATAGTTATCCGGAAATATTTTGTTAATTAATAAATTAGACACGCTGAGGAAGAGTCCGCTCATTTGATTTTGAAAATATGAAGGCCGCATTAAGATAGCTGGCGTAACGTGATTGGTGTAGGAATGTTTTATTTCATTGATAAGTTAAATATGTATAGTTATATATGTGTTGGGAAAAACCGTAGATGATGAAAAAAACTGCATATGTTGGAAACTACTCTCCGAACAGGATGAAAATTCCGACAACTCTGTTTGAGTTGAGCGACTGCAACGACTATGGCAGGCATCCTAAGATCACAAAGGCCCCCGGAAAGTTTATAGTATTTAAGGTCTTGGTAAGAAAACATTACGGAATGGATTTTTTGACAGAAGACGAAAAGTACTGGTACTTTAAGAGATGAATTAGAAATTGCGAATTAATAATTACTAATGGGAATCAATTTGATTCCCTTTTTTATTATTTTCATCCAATGACTCCAGTGCTTGTCCGCCTTTGGAGGATCATCGGATGAATGAAAATTACCTTCAGTCCCAATCCGCCGGGGCGGAACGCTTGGGACAGCTTGAATCCTATTTTACCAACACCATTTTTTTACTCATCACGTAATCGCCAGATTCTATTCTATAGAAGTAAACACCTGATGCATAATTGCTTGCGTTGAAATCAATCGAATATCTTCCGGCCTGTCTAAATTCGCTGTTTAATAATCTTTTCACAACACGCCCGAGAATATCATAAATAACCAGTGTTACCTTGCTGTCTTTCGGCAGGTCGAAATTTATTTTTGTTGATGGATTAAACGGATTCGGGAAATTCTGGTATAAATTATAGACCATAGGCACCTGACTCTTCGGATCTTTTCTTAATGGCTCATGATTACCAAATATTTTTTGGATATCACCGTTGACGATCTTCAAATGCTCAAAAATATTCTTTGGATGTTCAGTTCTGTTGATATTCTTCAATGCATTTCTTTGAAGTAATTCATGCTCAGCCGTTTTATCGCCATCTTTTGTTTTTTGTTTTAGCACATCAATCTTTTGTTCATCTGTTTTCTTAGAACCTTCAAGGGTTCTGTTAATGGATTTTCGAATTGAAATTTTTTGGTCTTTTGTGAATGGCGTTTTATCATCTCCCAACTCATCATATTCATTGAGATTCGGCAATGGCCGAATCGAAATCCCGCTTGCGGGATCAATTTCTTCAGATTCATCCTGGTTCTTCAAATCCGCAATTGACAATCCGAAATCCGAAATCCCTTCTCCTCCTCCTTGTCCGTTCATTAATAGCGATGTCGCCATATAATCCCACCTTGCCAGTAATCCCTCGTAATTATACTGATTGTTGTTTATTATTTGTTGGAATCCTGCTAGAGCAGATGAATACTGTCTTAACAGTACTTTGCATTTCTGAACCATATAATTTGATATCTTCACCAGCGCGCCGTTTGAACCGTGATTCAAAATTAGATTTTCATAATAAGTTTTTAAATTGCCATATGATGTCTGTGTGGTATCGCTTGCGATAGATGCCATGAATAAAGTCTGTAATGATGTAATACTCTGAGCGCTATCTGGATAAGTATTGATCAATTCATAACATAAATTCTTAACAACACCGTAGTTTCTATGACGCATCTGAACGCAAATACTATCATAAGTAATTTTTGGACTGGCAACTGAGGATTCTCCGCCACCCATGCCATTCATATTCGGTATTGTGTCATTTATACCGTTTCCGATGTCCGTAATGTCGTAATTTGTTGGTGTGTTTCCGTCGCAGGTGTAAGGGAAGATATTCAGGTCCACAGGACTATTGCTAAATGTTGTCAATGATGCATGCGGCCAGGTTGGCTCTGAAATTGAGCTTTCGTTGAATTTAAAACAATTTCCCTCTATTCTGGTGCATGGCGCAAAATCTGATTCCCAGAATGAACCTACCAAATGATAAGGTACAAAGTCTTTTGTAGAATCTATATCAAATGTGTTATAACCGCCGGATATATAGAAAGCTGAGTTATCAATGCTAAGATTTGCGGCGCTGTTCCCTGTATTTGTTAAGCTGTTCATACCTCCCGTCCATTCGCCAGAGGATGTTGGCGCTAAGTTTATATAACTCAAATCTGAGGCAACTATTCCATCGCCGGGCATTCCAGTATTAGTTATCGTATTGCCATACAGATCGCAGCTAGTTAGCAGCGTGTTTATGCCTGTTGCAAAGCCAGAGATTATATTATTCTTTATAACTCCTCCGGTTCCAGTTGAAACAAATATTCCGGTTGCGTAGCCACTTGAAGTCATTGTATTATTTTCTATAAAAGCTCCAACTGTTAGCCCTGCATATCCCTGCAACTGCACAGCTCTTGAATAGCTGTTGTTCATTGTAAAAGTATTATTCATTATGTAGGTATTATAAGCAGGAATAGTTAAATCCGGAGAAGCAAAAGCTGCATAAACTCCGCCGGCGGTATCTGTTGAGCTTATAAAAGTATTATATCTTATATCATTCAACGGACAATCAATACAATTTACAGCGTAACTTCCGCCAACAGGCGAGCTTATATCCTGAAATTTTGAATTATAAATTTTAACGTTTGTTCCATTGAAATGCAGGCCGCTCCATTTATGACCTGAAACAGCAGCTTGAAAAGTATTTTTACTTGTCCGCGGCCCATCTGATGCGCTATCGGTCTGGAATGTGCCGCCATTCATTACAATTGTTGCGGAATCTGTGAAGCTTATTGTATTGCCATTGCCTTTAAATGTTATATTGTAACCATTGTTCCAAACGGTGTCTTCGCAGATGAAATTCTCATCAGTTATAACTTCATCTGAAACCAATACACCGCCCGATTTTAGAACCGGTGTGAGCTTATATAACTTGCCCTGCCCCGGGGCAAGCCACCCAAAATCTACAAGCATATTTGCGCTTTTGCTGAAAGTATTTACCGTCAGGCCCGTTTCAAGGTCAATGATTTTCCAGCTACCCGGACCCGGCAATGAATTATTAAACCTGATCCTTAAATATCTCTGCCCGTCGTCATGATTACTTTGCAACGGTGAACATCTGCGGTTAACAACCATAAAATATTTATTCCCATCATCTGCCGATTTCTGAAAAGTTGCAACCTGCAAATATCTGTCGTCTTTGCATTCATATCTTAGGGCTGGGTCAGTGGGACCAGTGTAATTATTTTCAGGAATGTCATTTGTGCAGGCAGGCACTCCAGTACCTCTTAAATAACTGACCACATCGGCAAAGTATGAATTGTTGATCAAAGAAGTCCGTTCATCTTCATTTCGGTAAATATATGAATGTCTGTTTGTATTATCGAAGCTCATTATATACGGTTCCCAAACTTTCATTCTTGTTCCTATATCATGAAATACTTCCCATTTTGGTTTGGATTGTTCATACACATTTGTTGACCTAATAGAACCATCAGGATTCATCATTCCATACATATGCCTGGGACAGCCGGAAACAGAATAATCATCCCAGCCTGGAAAGGCCCACCACATAAGCCCCCGTGCTCCGTAAGAAACCGCCAAATTTGCCATTACGTCAAGTTCTTCATTTGTTGGTTCCCTGTCTATTTCCCATGGATAAAACCACTGGTGCGCCTGCGGCATGAAAATAAAAGGAATATTACCAATTCGGGAGATTTCACTGCCGGTTTGCAATGTATATCTCATGTATCCGTTAAGTTCAGGACCTTCGGAATCATAACATGAATTTAGCCTAGCCGGCTTATCGATAAGCGTTCCGTTCTCCACGAAGAAGGGACTATTGTCAAACGTATTTTGCAGCCATGAATCATATTGCGCAGTCGTTTGAGTTGGGAACGCAAGCACGCCGCACGGCGTTCCGCCGGAACATCCTGTCTTTGGAAGTGTTGGCGGGATTTTTCCAAATGTTTGATTTGGATCAGGCGGGTCATAATATCTTGACCTCATCGGATAACATTGGGCAAGTATGGTTGAAAAACCGCCGCGAACTATAAAGTTGTCGTAAAGCCATTTCGGGCTGCTTATAGTTGTGAAGTTCCTGGTATGGAACATGATACAAAAGTCCCCATGCGGCATCAAAATCAACTACCAGATCGACCTGCGGATTTACAGCTCTTAGCCTGTCGTTTATATATTTTATGCATGGCAGGTTGTTGAACTCAATTATCTCTACATAAAATTTATATACTGCCGGGTCGTAGCTGGCAACAACCGCTTCATCATGTATCCAGTCATCATGTTGACCTTTAAATAATCCATCTGCCACATCATTTTCTACTTTCACGTAATCAATCCACATATCGCAGTTATCATACCAGTAAACCTGAATGTCAGCAGTATTGTATCCCGTTTCGGTTGTCCGATTGCCTCTTGCGCATAACCCCCACTGGTCCCCTAAATCACCTGTGAAGGTTATTGCTGAAGTATCGGTAGGCGAAAAATAGAACTCGCTCATGTAACGACCATCGTATGCATTATTGATATTTTGAAAATTCCTTGCTTTTATAACTTGTGATTTTTTTTCAGTTCCATCCTGATTAATGACATAAATTTTACATACATCTGCATCAGGATTTGTCTGAGGAAAGCTTGCGGGTATTCTTATTCTCGGTTTCACCAGCCAGTCGCACTCGCTGTCGCACCGCCACTGGCTTTCAGAGCCGCCGCCTTCGCCTCTTTTGCATTGTTCAGTGTTTGCCTTAAGATATTTCAGCACATAACCGGGATTGGCGCTGAAAGGTTCGCTGCAATGAAGTACATAATTTCCTCCGCCGTACTGGTCATCTTTTTCTTTCGCGCCGATACTTTGATTAAAGGAATAGAACCACAAAGGGTCGTTTGTATTTATTTGCTCCGCCTCATATGTGCTGCTTTGCCCGTAAGCCAGCCATTCTATTTTTGGGCGATGCCATAGAAACCTGGTCTGGTTATGCGCATACATAGAATTTTTTTCACTCTGTAAAGCGGCCGCGTATTGAGAAACCGGTGTAAACAAATGAACATTTGAAGAGATCCAGTCCCCGGGGGTATGCCTGTTAAGATTTCCGGGATATTGCCCTGAATCCTGTGTTATATATGAGTGGGTTAAGTTAAGCCCTATAGCGTCATAGTTGGTATAATTCGGATAGTCGGTTAAAGATAATATTGCACCGTATTGAAATTTATCTCCGTTGTTTGGAGCAGGCGAAAGCTGTGATGTTTCTTTTTCAGTAACGTCAGGATTAATGAAGCTGAATATAAAAATAGAAAGCATGATTAATGCCATAAACAGCATTGTCAGCTTGAGCTTTTTCGTTTTCATTTGATTTTGAGTAATGTTATGAATTTAGTTTGTTAGGGCATTCGGGCATAGGGTAATTATAGGATTATCTTATATGTCGCATACTGGTTTCATATCTTTAGCACATATTTTGCCAGTCCTTTGGTTTCGTTTCGCCATTATTTGTTTTCGGTTACCTCCTCTTTTATTTTAATAGAATCATTTTCTTTGTGTCTGTAAATATCTCTTTTTCGCTTCGCACTTTAAGCGTGTAGAAATAAACACCTGATGACAAATTATCGGATTCAAAAGTATATTGATATGTACCTGTTCTTTGATTTTCAAGAACTAATATGGTTAAGACTTTCCCAGTTATATCGTATATTTTTAAACTTATATAACCGTTTTTATTTAAACTATATCGTATATTTGTGACAGGATTGAATGGATTGGGGTAATTTTGTTTTAATTCAATTTGTATTGGTACCTGGCTGCTTATTTGTTTCAAGCCAGTATAATAAATTGTAGTATCACCGCCCGTTAAAGTATGAATTCCCGTTACAGGATTAGAACCCGAATTATACGCCCAGCCTATATTTTTATTAATGAAATTTATCTTTAATAATATTGGAATATGAAATGAAGTGTCCGGAATTTGGTAACCCCAGTTAGCGCCGCCATTTAAAGTTTTATATATTACCGCCCGATATGATAAATTAGGAAGTTGAACATAACCGCCAATGCCAAATATCGTATCTTTATTAATCATGGAGAATTGTTCCATATCATTTGTAAGGTTTGGAGCAGTAGGTAAATGCTGTATTGACCAGTTCAATCCTCCATTGGTTGTCTTTTTAATTGTCGAATCGTAGAAACTTCGGCATTTCCAGCCCGTCAAACTGTCAACAAAATGGATATCGTAGAAAAAATCATTGTTCAAATTGACAAGCCAATTCGCTCCGCCGTTTGTGGTCTTATATATGTTAGGTGAACCGGCGGTAGTATTACACATAAATCCTATCCTTGCATTGTACATATATATCTTATTCGGGTTCTGGTTGCCGCCTGAAAACTGCTGATTCCAGCTTACTCCGCCGTTTGTGGTAAGATAAACGCCGCCGCAAAAACTATCATTATCTGCCAGCCATATTGTGTTTTCATCTAATACAAACATATCCTTCCATAATGAACAGCCAAAAGAACTTATGAGAGACCAGTTTTGCCCTGCGTCAGTAGTCTTATACAACTGAGGCGTTCCACCTCCCGAACCGCCACATACAAAACCTGTTGTTGAATTGATAAACTGAATTCTGTTAAATCTTTTTGGAGTTTGAGTAAATACTATCTGCCAGTCATTTCCGCCATTGGTAGTTTTTAAAATGCTGGCAGAATCAGGGTTAACGTTTCTTGAACTAACAGCAAATCCTGTCAGACTATCAAGAAAAATAATATCGTTTATTTGCTGGCTTCCAATGTTCGGCAAAAACTGCTGGTACCAGTTTGATGGCGGCGGATTGAGCGCTTCTGTAAAACCAAAAAAGATTATAGTAATCGCAAGAGCGGTTAATATTTTTTGCTGTATTTTAAGGCCAATATGCAAAATATTATGAAGTTATTTATTGTAATATACTGTGTTTTTTCAAAATTTGTAATTCATTAATTACTTTCTATATTAAATCTTATCTCAACCTCAGTGCCTTTATTCACATCGCTCAATACTTTTATTTTTGCGTGCATATCGTCGAGTATTTTTTTGGAAATTACGAGTCCCAGACCCATCCCGCTTGACTTGGTTGAAAAATAAGGTTCGAAAAGTTTCTGCAAAGTAATTTCGTCCATGCCAATCCCGTTATCCTTAACTGTGACAGTATAGAAGCCATTGCTTTTCAGTCCATACACGTCAATAATTCCGTTAGCGCTATTAAGATTTTTTTCGTCGATCGCCTGCGTCGAATTGCGGATAATATTTATGAACACGCGTTTCACTTCATCTTTATCGCCCACAACTTTCGCTGCGCCGATCTCGTTCTTTAAGTTCAAACGAATTTTTCCGTCCCTGTTCATAAACTCCACAACGTCTTTTAATATATTTTCTACATTCAGAGGTTCATAGTTGCGGCTTGGCATCTTGGCAAAATCAGAGAACTCGGTTGCAATACGGTTGAGCGATTCAATTTGTTCAATTATGAGCCGGTTGGTAGTCTGAATAATTGCCCTGAAATCATTTGCGCCGTGAGTGTACGCATAGTATAAATGCTGCATGGCAAGCTTCATCGGCGTAAGCGGGTTTTTGATCTCATGCGCTATCTGGCGCGCGATATCGCGCCATGCCGATTCCCTTTCAGCTTTTTTCAGCTCCGAGCGGGAACGCTTCAGCTCCCTCGTCATTCGGTTAAAAGAGCTTACAAGCTCCCCTATCTCATCGCTGCTGCTTGATTTAACCTGTATATCAATATTCCCCCTTGAGAGCTGCTCGGTAGCCTTTTGCAGTCTTACAATAGGGTTTGAGATCCTGTAAGAAATAATGTTAACAATTACAATAAGCAGTATTACCGCTATAAAATACGGCCCGAATATATACACAAGGCTCTCGGTGAGTTCTTCGTTGATTTCCGACTGCTTAAATACTGTTTGCGTGGATATTATCCCTACAAGGTTATTGAACTTATCATATATAGGTTTGTAGCCCACTATAAATTTATATGAGCCAATTTCCTGGCTTTCCGAGTAATAGTCTTTTTTAAGAAGAGCAACGTTGTAATATGCGTTGCCGCTAATTCTTGTATCAAGCAAGTCTGATTTGTACAGCAGCTCGTCAGTTGTTGCGGCCAGTTTTGTTTTAACAAACAGATTGAAGTTCTTATCCGATTCTGAAAAGCCTTTACCGAAAATTTCGGAAGTATTATCATGTTTCTTATCTTTGTTCTGAGTGGCCGCGTCCGAGAACGGCTCTTTGGTCCTGATATACTGTTCCATTATCCTCAGGTCTGAGATAAGCTGGCTCTTGTAGAACTCATCGTTCTTTTCTTTGGCAAGCTCCCTTGTGTATACTGCAAGAACAATAATTGGTATTACCGAAGCAAGCACGAACGAAACAAACAATTTCTCCCTGAACCTGAATTTGAAGCGGTATGTGCCTTCGGCGCTTACAAAATAAAGGAAAGCTTTATATATGGCATAGAACACGAACAGTATTGCAAATATTATGACAACAAATAACAGGTAGCGGAGGATATAAAAAGAGTACAGCCCGAAATCATTCACCCTTACGCTAACAACATAGATCTTCTCAGGAGACGAGCCGCCGTGAGCGGGCGTCATGTAGTAAAAAGATTTGTAAAGCTCATTTTCGAAATTATCGTACCGCAGAGAAGATTTCTCCGCTTTGTCTTTTACTGATTCCCTGAATGCGTCAAGCGATTTTACTATCGACTTGGAAACCTCTTTATTTGAAGAGCCAATTATATCCCCGTCAGAGAATTCAGAGATTATGGGCGGGGATGAGAGCTTATTCGTAATGTTATCTTTTGAGTTGTTCCGGAATATTCCTATCCCGGTGTGCGTCAAAAAGCTCTTTGCATCATACTGCGCCGCGATAATAACATACCCTAGCGCTTTATTGAATTTACTGTTCTTCAGATCGACCTTTTCGATAGGCATAATGCCTGAATAGAACTTCATTTCTTTGTTCTGGAACACCTGGTCAAAATCGCTTTGGTCCGAAACGTCGCTTGTAAAGCTGAAGTCTTCATCAGGGTCCTGTAAACTATCCGCCAGCGCTTCCCTGCTCAATACCTGCCGCGAATGGATAAGGCTCCTCAGAGAAAACTGTATAACGCTATCCGGCATAAGTTCCGCGGGATTGATATTAAAATCGCTTACAAGCCGCTTGGCGGTATCCAGCACAAAGACCGCTGAATTAATATCTTCGTTATAAAGCTTGCTTTGGGTCCAAATATTGAACGCCAGCCGCGGGTATATATTCTTATCCTTAATATCATCTTCCAGGCTGGGATTTTCCGAAACGTCGTCCAAACTTGTATTGATCAAAAAGCTTATCTTATCGTCTGTCTGTTCGGATATTTCTCTTGCAATGCGCTCAATGTAGCGGTTTTCCTGCGAACCGATCTTGTTCAAAAGCAGGGACGGCACAAATATCACGCAGGCTAACAGCAGAATGGATATGTTAAGAAGATTCACAAACCTGTATTTCTTAACTATAAGAATCTGCCTGTAGATGTAAAACGTAAATGCGCCGCTAAGCGCATATATAAGCAGCCTGAAGTTAAGCTTAAGCGAAAGATCGATCGTAACGCCGTTCAGCGGTTCCAAAAGCAGGTTCAGAAGTATCAGCCCCCCAAAAACAATCAACACGGTATTCTTCCTTAAGAACGAAACCTTCGATAAAAAGGGCTGAAGAGTTTTTGTTATTATCAGGCCCGTCGCCGATATTATAACCAGAAGCGCGACCGATAACAGCAACAGCGATACGTTTGCATAAATGAGCTCGGGCTGAGAGGTTGTGATTATCTGAGACCTGTCTATAAACTTAAGCGTTGAATCGTAAATTATGCTCTGTATCAGGATGCCGTAATAATAAGCTGCAAGAAAACCAGCGATCATGTTTGAAGCAATTATAAAAACATTGAGAACAGGATTCCTTTTATAAGTTTTCCTTCTGAAATAATCTATCGAGAGTTTAGCGCAGTAAATTACAACCGCAAGAAATATTATAGATGTGATAAGCAGGTCGCCTATGGATTTTCCGATACCAAAGGCAAAGCTTGAGGCGTAGAACGCCGGATCAAACATCTCGTAACCAAGGTCCCCCATCATACGCGACGGGAAATCTGAAATGAGCCATATATATCTTGATATGACCATAAGAACGGTGAAAGCGGCAGCCCTGAGCGATAAGTACTTTATCCTGTTTATCAAAACAATGCATAGGGCGCCGAGAAAAATATTCAATATGAATATCTCAAGCGCCAGCACGGTAGAGAACTTGTTTTCGACATTGAGGATATAAGAAGATTTTTCAAGCTGGGGTATGTAAAGCTTCCCGATAACTTCCTGGCGTATATTCTTTATATCGAACTGGAGCTTGTCTTTGGTGAGTGATGAATCCGAATAGCGTGAAGCCGCATTATAGCGCGAAAAATCAAAATCGACATTTGTTCTGAACTTATCCGATATTTCTTTGGTAATGCCAATATCGCTGAAAAATTTATTCTGGATCTCATATTTAATATCCAGCAGTTTGGCCGTTACCAGCACCCAGTTATTAACAACGGTTCTGTTGCCCGATACGACAGAATCGATGTGAATAGGTTCATATACGACTATATAAGAATAAAATCCTATCTCCTTTACCATCGAGTATTTTTCGCCGTCAAGGGCTCTTTTTAGCTCAAGTACATCCGGATTCAGCTGCCTGCCTTCGAACAAAAACAGCTCAAGACGCGAGTTATATATCTCAACATCATAATCGTTAAGATTTTCTGTTTCAGTCAGGTACTCATATGACTTCCTTGAGTTCTGGATTGACAGGGCCCCCAGAAGTTTCTTGCTCTTAAGTAACTCAGACGAAAAGGCTGAAACCTGGTTCTGATAGTTGTTAAATAGGCCAAGGCATGCATCCCTTATCTGGTTTGTCTTTTCAACTGAGATGTTATCCCAGTTCTTTTCAATGGTCTTGTGGAAGTAAATGTTAACCGAGTAGGTAAGAACTATTATGAATATCAGCGTTATGGAAATGAATATGAAGGGTTTGAAGCGCGACTTCCTTATAGATGGCAAATTAAACATCAAGCTGCCTTAACTAATTTATACTTATTTGGTCTATTAACCAGGTACCGTTAACATATTTAAGAGATACAGATATCTCCGAAGTATTGATATACCCGTTTCTCTTAAATTTATATTTTCCGGTCGCAAATGCATAATTTTCGGAAACGCTTGAATTCTTCCACCTGAATGATGCGACGGGGTTATCAGACATGAAGCCGTCAAGTATGAACCGGCTTTGCTCTTCGTTGAAATATCCCTTGTCGTCATTCATAATACTGAGGTAAACCTCTGAATCAAAATACTGAGTAATATTGAAAACGTTGGAGTAAAGAAACCCGTCGCCAATGTTCATAAAAGCAGCCTTGCACGAACCATATTTCTGCCTTTTCTCCTCGGTCCTGAACCTCTTATCCTTCCACCAATTATCCTGTGCATGTAACGTCCCTGCCATAACAATGGCTAACAATAACAGAAAAACAGTTCTCTGAATACATGAATTCATAAGAGGGACCTTGTCAAATGTAATTTTCATGCAAAATAAGTAATAAAATAGTCAATATCATCATAATTATAGTAGACCAACAGCGAAAAATCTTCAATTTTGTCAAAACATGAGCTTCGGGGAGCATTAAGAAAAGGATACGAGAAACAAAAAGTAGGGGCCCGACAATTAGTGGATGTTCTCCTTTTACGAAGCGCTTCATCACACACATCCCCCACCCCCGTGCAGAGCATTTCAGATTGAATCTTTTATCATATATCCTTATATTAAACGGTCACTAAAATAATAAAATTCACTTTTTTATAAAATTAGTACATTTTAGCGGTTTTGGTTAAAGTCAGAAGAGTTGAAAATGATCAGGATAAGATGCGGTTCATCAAGCTACCTTGGGAAATATACAGAGATGACCCCAACTGGGTTCCGCCTCTCATTTTTGACGTTAGGAACAACCTAAATCCGCAAAAAAATCCGTTTTTTAAACATTCTGAAATCGAGTTCTTCCTTGCCGAAAAAGACGGAAAGCTCGCTGGAAGAATCGCTGCCATAAAGAATGATAATCACAACAATTTCTATAAGGATAAGGCAGGGTTCTTCGGGTTCTTTGAAACTATAGATGATGAAGACGTATCCGATATGCTGCTTGATGCGGCCTGCGGATGGTGTAAAAACAAGGGCTTCGACATAATATTGGGACCGGTTAATCCATCAACCAATGATGAGTGCGGTCTTTTGGTCGACGGATTTGATTCGTCCCCTGTTTTCTTAATGACTTATAATCCGAAACACTATATTAAGAAGATAGAGGACTTCGGGTTTGAAAAGGCCAAAGACCTGTATGCATATGATATTGAATCGCAAGTGATCAATGATGAGAAGGTAATGGCTAAGCTGGAAAGAATGGCAGACCTGATGGCAAAGCGCTCAGGGGTAACGCTGCGGAAAGTGAACATGAAGGATCTGATGAACGAGGTAAGGAAAATTGAAGAGGTATATAACAGCGCTTGGGAAGATAACTGGGGATTTGTGCCGTTAACCACCGATGAGTTTGATTACATGGCGGCCTCGTTGAAAGCCGTTGTTAATCCGGATCTTGTGATGTTTGCCGAAATTGACGGCAAGCCTGTTGGGTTCTCGCTCTCGCTGCCTGATTTTAACCAGGTGCTGAAGAAGATGAACGGCAGATTGCTGCCATTTGGGATATTTAAGCTGCTTACAGGCAAAAAGAAGATTAATAACTTAAGGGTTATTATAATGGGCGTTAAGCCCGAATACCAAAAAAAAGGAATCGACTCCCTGTTTTACCTTGAGACGATCAAAGCGGGAAACCGCGGCGGATACAGGGGAGCTGAAATATCATGGGTGCTTGAGGATAATATGCCGATGCGAATGACCGCCGAAAAATTAGGTGCAAAGATATATAAGACGTACAGAATCTATCAAAAAAATCTCTAACTTTAATAAGGAACTGATATGGCGCTAAAAGCAGTAGAGAAAATCTGGATGAACGGGAAGTTTGTGGACTGGAATGACGCTAAGATCCATGTGCTTTCGCATGTTATCCATTACGGTTCATCTTATTTTGAAGGGATCCGCTGTTACAAAACAAGCGCGGGTTCCGCAGTATTCCGCCTTGACGACCACTCCAAGAGGCTGATAAACTCGGCCAAGATATTCAGGGCTGAGATACCATATTCACAGAAAGAAATTAACGAAGCCATAGTTGAAACGATCAGGATCAACGGGCTGGAAGCCGCTTACATAAGGCCGATAGCTTACAGAGGATACGGCGATTTGAACGTAAACCCGCTGAATAACCCTGTCGATCTGACAATAGCCGCTTACGAATGGGGTTCATACCTCGGCAGAGGCGCTGTTGAAAACGGTATCGAAGTTTGCGTTTCTTCGTGGCGCAGAAATGTTACAGGCAGCACGCCTTCCCTGGCTAAGATAGGCGGCGCTTACATGAACAGCCAGCTTATCAAGATGGAAGCTCTCACCAACGGTTTTTCAGAAGGCATAGCCCTAGATTCACAGGGTTATGTAGGCGAAGGAAGCGGCGAGAACATATTTATTGTTGTTGACGGAGTTCTTTATACTCCGCAGGTTTCAAATTCGATACTCAAAGGCGTTACCAGGGATACTGTTATTACTCTTGCAACCCACATGGGTTACAAAGTGAACGAGACGAGTATTCCGAGAGAAATGCTGTACATTGCGGACGAGATGTTCTTCAGCGGCACGGCGGCGGAAATCACGCCCATCCGATCGGTTGATAAGAACGTGGTTGGCAAAGGGATTCCGGGAAAAGTGACACGGGAGCTCCAGTCTGCATTCTTTGATATTGTTCAGAACGCAAACGATAAGCATAACTGGCTTACTTTTATTGAGGATACTAAGAGGATAATTCCTCTTTCGCCCTCGAAGGCAATGTAATTATAGTTTTTATAAAAAGCAGGGGTCCACTCCCCCGCTTACATGTTCTTTTAACATAGAGTTTGGGCTATTGGAGCTGAGTTCTCCAATCATAGCCCAAAATAAAAAAAAAGAAAACACGCTCCAAGAAATTGTCTTAGACAATGAGAGCATTTTGCTGTCCATATTAATGTTGTTTAGTAATTAGGATATCCATGGACCGGGCAGCTTGTATTTTAAAACTAATCGTGAAAGGAGTCACATTTGTTAAAAACAAAACTCTTGCCGTTTTTCTTTTTTTTAACTGTACAACTGGCGCTGGTAGCCGACGTGGCGAACGTTGCTGAGTCCAAAGGAGATCCTGCCGAAACAAGATATGTAGAAGTAGGTGAGGCTTCGTGGTATGGGCCTGGTTTTCAGAGTAGAAAGACCGCAAGTGGTGAACGGTTCGATACTTATGAAATGACCGCAGCTCACAAAACCTTACCGTTTGGAACCCTCCTTAAGGTTACAAATCTTGAAACAAATCTCTGGACGATAGTAAAAGTCAACGATAGGGGCCCCTATGTGAGAGGAAGGATAATTGACCTCTCAAGGGCGGCTAAAGACGCTATCGGAATGAGCGGCACGGCTCAGGTTAAGATCGAGGCAATTTCCGAGGACGAAGCGGAAATGCTCAAAGACGGTATCGATCCGACTGAGAAAGCAGATGACACGCCAGTGGACACGAATGAATTTAAAACTACCGACCTGTTAGATAAGAAGGTAGAGGCTGATTCGAAGGTTTTTGTAAGCTTTGAATCGGCAGACGGGACCCAAAACGATTTTGAGCTTAATAAGAACCTCAAATCAGGCGGGAACCTGAAGATAAAGGTGATCACTCCGAAAACAAATGAGGATGATACCGAAACCTCCAACCTGTATCAAAACGTTGATAACATAGATTCCCTCATCAGGTTCTATGATCTGGCAGACCAGCAAGCGGTAGTAAAGGGTTACTCAATTGAAACAGGGACTTACATTGATAAGTCACTGGCAGATAGAAGGATTGGAAGCCTTCAAAGAGACGGCTTCACGAAGATCTATCTGGAAGAGATAACGAAACAGGATCCTGAAAAGAAGACGCAGGTAATCAGCTATAAAGTGCTGGTTGGATTGTATGAACTGAAGAAAGCATCGAAGAAAGACCTGAGTAACTTAACCAAGCTGAAATACCAGCCTGAACTAGTAAAGATAGGCGAGTAAAAAAAGCTTGACGACGTAGTGGTTATCAGAAACACACCATAAAGTACAGTTAATAAAACTAAACCCCCTGTCAGGAAGGTCCTGGCAGGGGGGTTTTATTTATTAGTTAATTATATGATTTCAATTTTCACAAAATTACCTTATTATTAGAATAATAACTTATAGATTAACTTCATGAACATTGAAGACTCTACGCAATCAGCTTTAGCTTCAAAACTTTCAACGGCAGTTTTTTATCTCTCCGTTTTATTTTTCATAATCGGTTTTAGTTTTACAGATGTTCCGCTCGGCCCGTTCTGGTACCAGCAATTTTTACCGAATATAAATAACAGGCCAATATCTGATATGACATTCACGGATAGCTTAACAGGTTATATAGTTACGCCATATGTAGCTGACGACACATGTTACATATTAAAGACTACAGATGGCGGGAATAACTGGAATGTGCAGCTCAGACAACCAACAAATACAGCAGGTGGTTTTAACCGAGTTCAGTTCTTGAGCCAGACTACAGGCTATGCGTGCGGTAACTTTCTTTGGAAAACAACCGATGCAGGATTAAATTGGTTTAATATTAACACTTCAGGTATTTTCCCGATGAATATGTTTGTTTTGAATATTGATACTATATGGTTAATAGATAGTGACCAACTAGTTGGCGGCGTCTTTCGCACAACCAACGGTGGCGCAAACTGGACGCAGCAGTTGAGTTTGGGAAATCAAAATCCTGACCACATATACATGTTTAATTCAAGAATTGGGTTTATATCGAATATTAACAACGGTGCACCGAACACGCGTAAGACCACTGATGGGGGGCAAACTTGGAATATTATTGTTAGCAACAGACCTTTTGGAGATATGTTTTTTGTAGACAGTCTTAATGGTTGGACCGAATGGGACAGCGTAAGAACAACCACGGATGGCGGGAGCACATGGAGAACTCAAGTTTTGCCTTATTCATTTGGCGTTTCAGCGCTATTTACAACACACTTTGCTGATATAAATAGGGATACTATATGGTTGGGAGGGGGAAGAATAATATATCCAAATTCGCAAGCAAGAGGTATATTATACAGAACTACCAACGCCGGCACGAATTGGTTATTTCAAATTCCGGACACTTCAATTCATACCGGAATATTTAGCAACGCAACATTTGTGGATATGTACCGCGGATGGGCATATTGGCCTGTAGGTGGCGTTCATACAACCACAGGGGGAGATACAACGTTTTTATCAGTGCATCAAATCACAACAGAAGTTCCAAAATATTTTAAACTGTTTCAGAACTATCCAAATCCGTTTAATCCAACAACAGTTATCGGTTATCAGTTAACAGTTAACAGCAGGGTAAAATTAACAGTATTTGATATAACAGGGAAACAAGTCGCATCGCTTGTAGATCAGAAACAGGGTGCGGGAACTTATAGAATAGACTTTTCGGGAACGAGTTTATCATCAGGCGTATATTTCTATCAGTTAACCGTTAACAATGAGCATTTAACAGAAGTGTACAGGGAAACAAAAAAGATGTTGCTGATCAAGTAAAGAATTGCCTGATTAGAAATCCTGATCCATCGGCGTTGTTGGAAAAAAAAGCGAAACTATTTTTGAAATAAGAAAGGAGGAAAATAGAGATAAAAAATAATGAACAGAAGCTCGTAATTTAAGAGACAATAATAATAATGGGTAAAGGGCAAAATGAAATTCTAAAGGGGGAATCTTAAATTAACGATTAAGGACAATTAATCATAATCTTATGAAAACGAAGATAACCATTTCAATGGCGCTAGGGTTTTTAACCCTGGCATTTATATTTAACAATGGCGCGTTTGATAAGAGCCAAAATGTCGCGGCGATTGAAAAAGCGGCGACGGCGCCGTCTCCGGTAAACAGCCCGTGGAATGACAGGTTCTACATAGGCGCAATGAACGACCACGGCGATTATGGGAATAATTTCAGCAATCTCAATACGCTTGGGTTTAACCTGTGGCAGGTTTACATAAACGGCATGCGGGACCCAAACAACAATAGCAGGTTTATCCCTACCGGCTGGTTCGGCCAGGGCGGCAGCGACCAGTTATTTGCTGACGATGTTTCAGGTTATGCGGGAGCGGTTAACGGGGTTATAGATAATGTTTATAATTCCTCGCCTGCCGGAAACAGGCGCAGGCTGATAATAATGCGGCCAAAAATAGAATGGCTTTGCTACGGGCAGAGAAGCGATTACATGTGCGTGGATACACAGTATATAGACGACCGTAATCTCTGGTTTTACACATTTCAGTCTCCGAATCATGTTGGGTATGACGTACAGGACAGCAAAGCGGGCCCCACGGCCCAGCATTATGTAAGGTACTGCCAGGCGGACCCCGATAACCCGGGACCAGGCGGTATGGTGGTGAGCCGGCTTAAGGCAAATACGGAGCAGTGCAACAGGAATTTAGGCACAAATGTGACAGGCGGAAACCAGTGGCAGCATGACTCGCAATCAGACTGGCTTATCAAGCCAAGAATAAGGATTGATTCAAATGTCGCCCATAGCGTCTCAAATCCCGTGGTATGTGAAATAAAAGTTATAGCACAGGATGACGTTACAATTTTAAAAGACGTTAATATACATGCAAACGATTTCTTAGTTGATGGAGGTTCATACTATAACGGAAGATATATTGAAGAATTCAATCTTCCTACCGGTACGGACCTCAAAATCACCGGCGACTGGGCGGGGACGGATACTAAAGGCAAATGGACCTGTTTGGCAAGAGGAAATCATTCCGTGCAGTATGAGCAGCAGCATTCCGGCGATAACCATGCCGATATACAGGTGTACTGGTACGGGAACTGCGATATGTGGATCGATTACGTGAGGGTTGATAATGATGTGGCGAACCAATTATTTAAAGGTTATTATGAACAACAGGGACGAAATTGGATATACGACGAAGTGTCACAAATAGGCATATATCCGGTTACCAGCTCAGAGCCATATGCTATGAAATATTACATAGAGCTATGCGAGTTTAACAACCTTCCATGCATGGCTTATGTTAACTCAAAAATTAAACTATATTCAGGCGGCAAACACGTTAATATTGTAGCCGACCAGCTAAATCTTTACTAGCAGCATATATACACGGCGCCGCATTCCAGCCATTTCGTCTACAGCGGCTGCTTATAATCCAAATCACAATTTCCAAACCCGTTCAATCCATCAACAAAGATCAATTTCGACTTGCCGAAAGACAGCAAGGTAACACTGGTTATTTATGATATTCTTTGACGTGTTGTGAAGAGATTATTAAACAGCGAATTTAGACAGGCTGGAAGATATTCAATAGATTTTAATGCAAGTAATTTTGCCTCAGGAGTTTATTTTTATCGAATTGAAATGGGTGACTATGTGATGAGCAAGAAAATGGTATTGGTGAAGTAATTACAAATAAGCATAAACTAAACCCCCTGTAATGATGGACTTTACTGGGGGTTTATTTATTGAGCATACAAACGGGCCCTTAATTCCTTTTCTACAAAACTTTTGCCGTTTAATTTTGTTTGTAAAGAGCTAGATTGCTTTAAACAAGGTATTCTATATGTATAGAATTTTGCAAATTGGATTATAAGAATGAAAACTTCTATGTTTAATTATATTCTGATTGTCATGTTATTATCTTCTGTTGCAGGCATTTCAGAGTCAAATTCGGATGCAGGTTATCCGTTCCCGCGGATTTTTCAGACCCGGATGATGCCAAATGACAATTTTCTAATCGGCGCAATGCAGTCTTATTGGGACGTTTACCCGGTGAATCGCGGTAATTACGATTTAGCGGGACTGAATATCACACATGCTTATATTAATACAGAATGGGATACTACCCTGCATAGGCATACTCCTATTTCCCCTATTACGGGCGAACATCTTTTTGATCCCGTGCCTGTGAGTACGATCAGAAGAGTGATTGAGAGCATGCATACGCATAACCAAAGCAGGTTTTTCTGGCAGAGGCCAAAGATCGAATGGCTGGCTTTTGGCCAGAGCAGCGTCTATAAAGCTGTACAGACAGATACTGATTATTGGTTTTATGCCTTCAATTCTACAACAGGGATCCCGGTAGCAGATTATGAGCGGAACGGCGGAGATTCTGTTCTGTATTGCGGAGAATCAGTCATAGGAAATGGAGCATGCTATGTGCTGAAAAATCTGAGGGCAAATACCGAACAATGCAATTCAGATTCTACAGCTTCAAACCAATGGGTGTCTGATGATGAGTGCACATGGTTTATAAAACCCCGTATCAGGATTGATCCGGCATTTGTAAATGACCCTGACAACTGGGATAAACTCGTTTGCAGGATTGACATAAGAGGTCAACAAAGCGAATTGATAAAAAGTATCGATATAAGAGCGCGGAATTTTAAGAAAGACGGAAGAACATCTTATGACGGTAATTATGTAGATGAATTTACTTTTAAAGACAAGTATGATATGTGGAACGATAGCTCGACAAACACCAGAAAAGGCGCTTTCGGGACAAATTGGGGTTTGAATGCCCGCGGGCTGGGAATAACAGATACCAATTACAACAAAACCGATATACAGGTTTACTGGTATGATAACTGCCAAATGTGGATAGATTATGTAAAAGTCGAAAATGACGTTGCAAACGATCTTCTAAGCGCCGATCCCGATAATTTTATGCATCGCACCTACGACAGGTGGATCGAAGATGAGGTTAATGCGGTAAAAGAGCCGCCGGCAGGCGCAAGCGAACCCGCAGTCTACAACTTTTACATAGAGCTTTTTGAGTTTAACAATATACCATGCATGGCCTACGTGAATCATAAAATAGATTCAATCTCAGGAGGTAAAATAGGCTTAATGGCAGACCAGTTGACGTTGTACGAAAATCACATGTCGTGGGCATCACGGGGCAATATTCTGACAGCGGGTAAACTCAAAAGAATGTTCTTTGATGTTACGGGCTTCCACCAGGTATTTCTTGGAGACCCTTATCCCATAACTGCTTCTCATCCAAATAATGGCTGTACGTTTCCATGTAAAGAAGTAAATAAACAATATAGCCTGATTCCAAACACATTGTTTAGGAAAACTGGAAATGACATCCTTGCTATAGATACAACTCCCTCTGTGTACGATACGTGGCTGCAGGTCTTGTTGGATACAACATGCAATCTTTATGAAGGCGGCGGTTTCAGCGGCTGGCCCTATTGTCCACCGGAGAATTTGGGGGATTTCGGATATTTAATGAAACACGGAAACGCAATATCAAAGACGGTTGATGTGCCTTTTATTGCAATGCTGCAAGCCCATCAATGGGTCAGCGAGGGAGAGATAGATAGAGAGCCAACTAATGAAGAACTTAGTCTGATGACTTATGAAGCTGTATCTTACGGCGCAAAAGGAATTATTTTCTGGCAATTTCCTTCGTTCCAAGATAAGGCTGCCCCTGATTGTTATTACTCATATGGTATTATTAACGAAAACGGAGCTTCTCCGAGAGACACAAATGTATATGGAGAGGCAAAATGGCATAATCTTATAAAAATTATCAAAACTTTAAAGAAATGGGGGCCAACGTTGATGGCCTTTGATACTAGCGCTAATTCATATATTTACCGTTATGAAGCCGAGCGAAGGGCTTTGATTTCAAATTCTTATTTCTTAGATGTAATAACCTTCAAACCAGGCGATATTTACCCTCCCTGCATCCAATATCCTTTGCCCAAGGGACCTGAAGGAACGGCGCCTGAATGCAATGAACAAAGATATTTACAGGTTGCGACATTTCAGAAAAAAGAATCCGACGGCAGCCAGTATTTCATGATTTTGAATAAGCGCTGCTCTCCATACAGAGAAGGTTACGAAGATGGGGCAAGATACGTTAAAATGTCCATTAATTTTAAATCAGACAAATTCTCCCAATACAGAAAATGGAATGTAGTTGACCTTTTCAACGATTCCAAAGTTGCCACTTTTAATACAACCAAAGAACGATATCTAAATCTCGGTTGGTTTGATCCCGGGCAGGGCAAGCTTTATAAAATTTGCCCTGCTGAATAGACCCGGGAGTATTATTTACACACAACTCAGAGCCCCACTCCTCAGGCAGGCGGCACGACATGAAATTATATATGCAGCGCTACTTTTAATACCACATTTCTTCTTTCGCCGTAAGCGGCGCCGCTGAAATACGCGCCTTTAAGAAGATAATCATTATCAAACAAGTTTGTCACATAAATTGAGGGCTCAATCGTCGATGTCTTATACAATCGGAATGTGTACCCGGCTCCAATGTTAAAAATAATAGAAGGCGGAACATGAGCGTCAGAGTTAAAATCAAACAATCCTGTTTGGAACGAATCTCCGTTCGGATTTCCGTTTGTAAGCCCTGAACCGTAAATTGCAGTCATGTTAAAGAACCATTTCTTTGGCTGGTAATTAAGCCCCGCCACTATAGAAAGCCTCTGGTCATGGTCAAGGTCGGTTGCCGGCCCATCGCTATCTATGTCAAGAAATCCACCGGTTATAGCTCCGGATCCATAAGCATGAATTATAGATGTATTTATATATCCTGAAATTGGAATTTTAGGATGCGTATAAGAAAAAGAAAGCTCCACACCGGTGGTCTTTACAACATCTATATTAACGGGCGTCTTAATAGCGCTTGAACCAACAGTCTGATCATCAACGCCCGGCGAAGCATACTTATAAAAGAAATCAAGTTTAGCGTTGAGTCCGAATTTGAAAGCTGTAATATAGGCAGCTTCATAAAAATTGTCGCGCTCAGCTAAAGTCGGCATACCGGAACTGCTTACGTTTGACGCGATGGTTCTTAAACCTTCAATATTATTAGGCATGAAATGTTTACCGTAGTAAAGATATGCCGTATTGGATGGGTTCAGATAAAAATTCAGCTTAACTCTTGGGCTCCACATTTTTTCAAGTCCGGGCCCCGGAGATATGTGCTGGTCATATCTTACGCCAAGATCCAGTTTAAAATACTTAACAGGTTTCCATTCGCTCTGAGCGAAAGCCCCGAAATCGCTTCCCTTGTAATCCGTGTTTACTGTCGGTCCTACATTTCCGGCGCTGTCTCTTGAAGTAAAGAGTTCTGTACCGTTAGTTGCGCTGAAGTTAAATCCAATATAAGCCATAAGAGGGGAAGTAATATGAAAATCATATTTTGTTCTCACTCCAATAGTAGAAAACTTCCTGTTCTCAGTCAAAGCATATAGTGTGCTGTCGCCGGCAAACTGGAATGTGGCAGGGCTGACGGAACTTGGCGTATACAACAGACTTCCCTGCCTTGCAAAAAAGCCGGCGAAAAAATTGCTGAATTTATTCTTCTTGGTTGATATTGCATGATAGAACGACAAGTTCTCAAACGAATTTGTTGTTGTTTGGTTATCAGGAGCGTAACCCTGTTCATTAATATCAAAAGGAACCTGAGTCTCTGTTCTTCCGTAATTGAGGTTTGCGGTCAAATAATCATTTTTATTCAGAATCATATCAAATTTTCCATAACCAAAATAATCTGTTCCCCTGTCATTGAACAGCGTCGCTGTTGGCTGATCTATTCTGCGGTCAGTTTCCTGACGCGACCCCGATACAAAAAAAGCAAAGTTGTGATAATGATTGCTGAACGAAAGCGACTGTCCATTAGAATTGATACTTCTTAGCGGACCTACTCTCCCGCCAAGCGTATCGCCCGCTGCACTGCTTGATTGGCCTGTGGCAACTTCATTTCCTGCAGAAAATGGCTTAGTGCCGTTGAAGACCAGGTAACTTCCAACATAGCTTGAGAAATCAAGGTGAAACCTTCCACTCGGCACCCTGTTATGGATATCCATAATAGCTGACATTTGTCCTCCATATTCTGCAGGAAATCCGCCGGAGTAAAATATAATATTATCTATAACTTTCGGATCGACCACCTCATTTAACCCACCAAAAACACCGAGTGGAACAGGCAAGCCATCAATATAATATGTAAATTCTGCGTGCTGACCTGCTATGTGAACTTCACCTGTAGGAGCCCTAACCGAGCCGGTTAAATTTTCCTGTATTATGTTTGTCATGCGTGATGTAGGAGCTCCGTGATAGCCCTCCGATTCAAATATCTGGTTACCCGTATAATTGTCAATTGTAGATGAGCTTAAGCTAGGGTTTGCTATAACGTCAATTTCTCCTGTGGTTAATTCGCTCAGTTTAACCTCAAAGTTTAAATGGGAGTCATCTATTTTGACCGGTCCAAAAAAAGAATGGTATCCGCTTAGATAGACGCTGAGATAATAATCACCTTCAGAAACATCTTCAAAAACCGCTTTACCAATTGCGTTAGTGAATTTATTCTGAATTTGTTCTTTGTTCCTTATTATCGTTACTTTGACATTTTCAAGAGGGGTCTTCGTGGCGGAATCACTTACTATTACAGTAAAATCAAGGTCCCTTCGACCTCCTGTTTCATTTTCCTGCGCATAAGCAACAGAGCCATAAATATGAATTCCTATGAATGTGGTGAAAATATATAATAATATTAACTGATATTTTTTCATTTTACACAATTTTAATTTATTATTAAGACAAATAAGCTAAACGAATGCAATGCACGTTTATAATATTTAATCACATACAGCTTTACAAAAATTAAAGCTGGAGCAATTTCTTAATTTACCGGAATGTTTATCTTATAAAATTGTGTTTGAAGGGGGCGCTCTGCCCTGGGAAGTGGAATGTGATTCTGAAAACGGAATAGTATACTCGCTTAGGGTGAAAACCTGGTATTCTGTAGGAGTAATTATGGCAATAGTTGCATCGCCAATATCAATTGTGCCAAGTATGCTTGTAAGCAAACAAGCCTGGCAATTCGCATCGTCTTTTAAAGAGTCATTTTCGTGGTGATGGAAAAACTCTACGCTGTTTAACGAAAAAACAGTGAAAACCAGTACGAAAAATGCAATATTTTTGCTGACTTTTAACAAACTGAACAAATTTAACAATTTACCGCTTAGATAGCAAGTTTCAAAATTTACGAGCTGTCATGGCAGATCCTTTGAACAGAATTAATGCACGATTGCCAGAACAAGCAAGACAATCACCAAAACAAGAATAATGGTAATTAATGTTCCGGTATCAAGACCCATTGCATTTTCTGAATAAAGGACTTTGTATTCGTACTGATTTAGAGCGGGGTCGTAAACTTTGTCTGTCACCGCGAACAGGTCAAGTTTCCCGTCGCCGTTCTTATCAGCAAAAAAAACCGGGTATGGGATTGTAGTTTTCAAAAAAAATGCCGAACTATACTTATCATAATGCATGTTTTCGGGCACAAAAAACGGATCGTCCGAAGTCCCCGTATTTCTGTAATATGCCACGTTGCCATCTTCAAAAATTAATATGTCAAACGCGCCATCGCCGTCAACGTCAACAATGGCAGGATTTTTCAGATTAAGGTTATTATTAATGTATTTATCCGCAATCTTCTGAATATCCTCAACCGAGAAAACCTTCTTTACCGGAGCAGGATTGCCTGAATTTGCATAAGAAAAAGCTGTGAAAACAATGAAAAATAAAACTTTCGCCAAAATGATATTCTTCATAATTCCTTTTATTTAGTTAACATAAATATATTACCCATTTTATAAATAAACAATGGTTAACACCCAAAGGTTTTGCAATTGGCAACAATCTTTCAAACTTCGGCAGAGCGGGCAGTTCAAACCAATTTGTGTTGTTAATACCATGCATGTTCGCTAATTTTGTATCGTGGATAATTGCGGAAATAGAACGGTCGTTATTCTTGTTCTGGCTATGCTGACGATGAGTCTTATTTCCATGAATTGCAGCAGCGACAGTCCGACAACTACGACTACTCCCCCCGCTTCTGTTTGGAAATTACAAAACAGCGGCGTAACAGAAAACCTGAAATCGGTAACATTTACATCTCTAACCACAGGCTTTGCCGTCGGAAACTCGGGCACAATTTTGAAAACTACTAATTCAGGTTCCAGCTGGAATAAGATCCAGATTTCCCGCACAGAGTGCCTTTATGATATTTGTTTCACATCTGCAACTACGGGTTATGTCTGCGGCTATAACGGACTGATCCTTAAGACAACAAATTCCGGGACCAACTGGAATGTGATGTTTGATTCTTCTTATATCTACCTCTATTCAATTTCATTTCTCAACGACTCGCTGGGATGCTGCGCCGGCTCAGACGGAACGATCATGAAAACGTCTAACGGCGGGCCAAGCTGGACATGGGTGTCAGGTATAACGATTTATTGCCTGTACTCCGTATCATATTTCAGTAATACGCGGATCTTAATTGTAGGCGACCTTGGGGTTATTGTAAGGTCATCTGATAATGGCTCAACATGGACAAGGCCAATCAGCCCGAATATGAAGAACCTGAATTGCGTGAGATTCGCTAATAACGATACAGCGGTTTGCGCCGGAGAACACGCGAATATACTTAAATCGACAAATGGCGGCTTGAACTGGTCGGTATTAACCGTGAACAACACAAATTGGTTAGACGGACTGGCAATAATTGATAACAATTCTTACCGTGCGGTTGGATTTGACGGAACTGTTCTTATAAGCGATAACGGCGGAGCTGCCTGGACAGTGCAAAGCGCGCCAACGGCAAATTATTTAAGAAGCGTATTTTTCTTTGACGGTTCCAACGGGTGGTCGGTTGGAGAGAGCGGCACAATCATAACAACTTTCAGCGGCTCAAAGTAATACTTTCTATTTCCTGCCTGTCTTTTCAAATACAGAATCTATGACCTCCTTAAGCTTTATATCTTCAAAAGGCTTTATAAGGAAGCCGTCTGCGTTAGCCCTGGTAATTCTTTCAATAGTCGCGCCGTCTTCAAAAGCGGTCAAAAAAATGATTGGGAAACTATATTTTTCCCGGACTGCTTTGGAAGTTGTTATCCCGTCCATATTACCTTTGATGATAATATCCATAAGAAGCATATCAATTTCTACTTCCCCAAGTTTTTGGAGAGCTTTCTCGCCGGAATCCACTGTGAAGGGTACTTCGTAGCCGAGGGAAATTAAACTGTTCTTAATATCCATTGCCACAATGCCTTCGTCTTCTACAATTCCTATTCTCTTAACCATATTTAATAAGGTTTATTTGCATAATTTAACTCTAATATAAATGAAATAAAATGAATTCTTTAAGCAAAGAAATTCATTTATATATCAATTGAATTGCTCATGATAATTGTTTATTTTTGAACTGTTTTTAAATTGCGGGAGTAATTCAGTTCCCGCTTTGAGCGGGATAGAGTCCGAATGTCTGATTTCCCGGCTGAAAGAAAATATAAGTAATTAATTGCGGCGGTAATTCAGTTGGTAGAATGACGGCTTCCCAAGCCGTATGTCGCGGGTTCGAACCCCGTCCGCCGCTCTTGAATTGAGCGCTTTTTTTTATTTGGCGTCAATGGGGAGTAATTCCGTTCCAGCTTCCGGCGGGATAGAGTCCGAATGTAAACTTCCCAAGCTGGACGTCGTCCCGCTTTGCGGGATCTCCTGCAATATATATGCAAACATGTTAAAGATCAGGATTTATTCTTTCGGCTACAAAAAATCAGGCATTCCTAAAGACGAAACATCTAACGGCGGAGGGTTTGTATTCGACTGCCGTTTTATATACAATCCAGGCAGAATTCAGGAATTCGCCAACCTCACAGGAAAAGATAAAGAAGTAGTCGATTTTCTTGATAACCATTCTGATATGCAGGAATTTCTCCGCCGTTCAAGCGTTATTGTAAAAACGGCGGCTGAGAATTTTCAGTCGAGAAATTTCAGCGACCTGATGGTTTGTTACGGGTGCACAGGCGGCCAGCACCGCTCGATCTATGCCGCGCAAAAACTAAAAGAATTCCTTGTAAAAACTTTTGACGGAAATTTATCTATTGAAGTTCATCACACCGAATTTCCTCAATTATCATCGTAAATAATATTCTTGCATATTTCTCCTGACTCACTAAATCAATCAGAAAAACTAGAAAAACGGACTTTCGCTCTCCACCTGATTTCGCAGTTTTTTAACGGTATCACACTCGGAGTTGTCCTCCTGCAGGATATTATTCTTAAAAAATCTCTTGGGGGTTCAGATTTCGAGGTGATGGTAATAGCGCTGTTGATAAACTCTGCATTCCTTGTTTCGATTTACGGAAGCGAAATAGTAAACCGTTCGCGCAGCAGGGCGATAACGATTATGAAATTCGGATTCGTCTCCAAGTTATTCTTCATCATCTTACCTTTGATAAACAGTCCCGTATTCTATATAATCTGTATTTCAGCATCCGCTTACCTTGATTCGATGATGTTATCATCATGGAATATTGTATTTAAGCATAACTACACTGAAAGGAACCGCAGCAGGCTGTTTTCTTATGTATCCGTTCTGCAGGTTGTTGTGCTTCTCGGCGTATCAACTCTGTTCGGTCATTTTCTCGATCAGAACCAGAACATATACAGGCTATTCTTCCCTATTGCCGGAATATTCGGCATGCTTACATATTACACGCTCTCAAAAATGATCTCTCTTAGCATGGACAACTATGCCGGCAGAGACACAACCTTCAAAAATTCATATTCACTGAAACTCATTAAAGATATTCTTGTATTTCCGGCGCGTGATTTGAAAAGGATATTCAACGCAAACAAAGCCTTTTTTAGATTTGAATCCTACTTTTTCCTTTACGGGATGGCGTTTTTAGTTATAACTCCGGCTGTCCCTGTTTTCCTGGTTGATAATCTGAAACTGGGATACGCCCCTATTTCGCTTGCCAAAGGACTAATATTCAATTCCGCGCTGATAATCTTCACGCCTTTAATGGGCAGGATGCACGGCAAAGGAAATCCTGAAAAGTTCTGCGGATATGTCTTTATCATACTCTCTCTGACGCCTGTTCTTTTGGTTTCAGCTAAGTTCACAGGCTTATACGGCGCTTCCATTTCGCCCGAATACATTGTTTATTTCTCTCATTTTGTTTTCGGAATAGGCATGAGCGGTATCGCTATAGCATGGTCTTTAAGCTCGATCTACTTTGCGCCTGCAAATGAAGTATCAAACTACCAGGCCGCGCATATCACTTTGACCGGAATAAGAGGCGTATTCAGCCCGGTCCTGGGATTTGCCGTGATGAAAATATTCGGAATTGAATACACTTTTTATCTATCCTCATCGCTGTTCCTGCTTGGAGGGTTCTTAATGCTCAAAGAGGCAAGAAAAAACAGGAAAACCCTGGCTTCTATTAGACCGGGTTTAGAAGCAACGAACTTTTGAAGTTCTTATCCTGGCTTGAAAGGTTTTCACTCTGACTTGAGACTTTTCCAAAAAAGAGCGATATTCGTTGACAATTCTGAACAATAAAGTAAAAAAGGGGCGGTTAGCTCAGCTGGTTCAGAGCGCTTGCCTTACAAGCAAGATGTCGGGGGTTCGAATCCCTCACTGCCCACTCGAAAAAAGCCAAATTTGAAAAGCAAGTTTGGCTTTTCTTTTTGTGGCTCTTCAAATCAACTTTCTGTAAGTGTACGAAAGATTCCTTTTCATTCTGATTTGTTTTGCATTATGCGCTAAATGGCAATAAAAATAAGTTGTTTCATTATTTGTTTCTAAAGGCTATATTTGATGAATATTCAAGAAAAATGAACTATTAACCGGTTTCCTCTTAGTGCGAAATTCAAAACTATTATTTCTCGTATCGGTAGCTGCAATTTTTGGTATAAACCTCCTTACAGGATCAATTAATCAATATTATTACCAGATAATCATTTATGCAGGTATAAACATAATTCTCGCTACAAGCCTGAACTTGATTAATGGTTATACGGGTCAATTCTCGCTCGGCCATGCGGGGTTTATGGCAATTGGAGCTTATTTGTCCGCCGCTATCAGCACTTACTTTGCTCCCCAGTTAATTTCTATATTAGGAGTTGGTACATTTGGTCATTCTGTATGGTTTGTTTTTGTGTTATTGGCAGGCGGCCTGGGCGCTTCGGTGGCCGGCTTGATAGTCGGCGTCCCTTCGCTTCGGCTTAAAGGCGACTATCTTGCAATCACTACGCTTGGGTTCAGTGAAATAATAAGAGTTGTAATTCAAAACCTGAGCATCATAGGAGCGTCCCAGGGATTCAGGAGCATCTATGTATATGATAACGGCGTGAAGAGTCTGGAGGCTGTACAGGAATACTCGAATATCGGATATAAATTCTACGAAGTGCCAAAATACACAGACTTCTTCTGGACTTTTCTTGTTGTTGCAATTATCGTTTTTGGGATTACTAATCTGATGCGTTCGACCTACGGAAGAGGATTTATAGCCGTTAAAGACGATGAGATAGCGGCCGAAGCTATGGGAATTAATACAACCAGGTTTAAAGTCCGCGCTTTTGTTATTGGCGCTTTCTTTGCAGGCGTTGCGGGCGGATTGTATGCGCATTTTATTCAATATGTTAATCCTGAAGATTTTAATTTCCTTCGGTCTGTCGAAATTGTTGTAATGGTTATTCTGGGCGGAATGGGCAGCACTCTGGGAGTTGTAATTGCCGCCGTAATTCTGACAATTCTCCCAGAACTGCTCAGGGACGTGCAGCAGTACCGAATGATCATTTATTCGCTTCTAATAATTATTATGATGCTTCTCAGACCTCAGGGGCTTTTTGGTATCAATATCTCCAGGGGAAAGAAATCCGCCAGAGCCGCAGAGGAGAAATCAAAAAGCGCCTGAATAAGCGCCTGCTTCAGGAGAAATTAGTTTAATGGAGATACTAAAATTAGATAATTGCACAATAAGGTTCGGCGGCCTTACAGCGGTTGACAGCCTTTCCACGTATGTTGGGCAAAATGAGCTTGTTGGAATGATCGGCCCCAATGGCGCAGGCAAAACCACCGTGTTTAATATCGTTACCGGCGTGTATGACCCAACTGAAGGCGACGTAATGTTTAACGGCGAAAGTATAGTTAAGTATAAACCGTTTGAGGTTACCGCCAAAGGAATTGCGCGGACCTTTCAGAATGTAAGATTGTGCCAGAGCTTGTCTATCAGAGACAACGTGAGAATATCATTTAATAAGTCATGCCAATCAAGATTAATAAGCTCAGTGCTTCAGCCACCCGGTTTTTTTAAAGAGGAAAGAGAAATTGACAACGAAATTGACAGTCTTCTTGAAATGTTCGATCTTCATGTAGATTCAGATGACTATGCTAAGAACCTGCCTTACGGCGAGCAGCGCAAGCTTGAAATTGTGCGGGCTCTGGCAACCAAGCCAAAATTACTGCTTCTTGATGAACCGGCCGCGGGCATGAATCCGTCTGAGAAAAAGGACCTTATGAAGCTGATTCAAAACGTTAAAGAGAAATTCAATATTTCCATTCTGCTTGTCGAGCATGATATGAGCGTTGTAATGGGAATATGCGAAAGAATTTTTGTTCTTGACTACGGCAAGAAAATTGCAGAAGGAAAGCCGGAAGAGATTCAGAAGAACCCAAAAGTAATTGAAGCTTATTTAGGCGAAGAGGTGACAAAGTAATATGCTGAAAGTAGAAGGGCTTATTGTAAACTACGGGGCCATAAAAGCTATAAGGGGCCTATCGATAAATGTGGCTGAAGGATCGATCGTAACGCTGATAGGCGCCAATGGCGCCGGAAAAACAACCACGCTTCGAGCGATTTCATGCATAGTAAAATCATCGGGCGGCAAAGTGTATTATGATGATAAAGACATAACAAATCTGGCGCCGCATAAGATAGTTGAAATGGGAATATCCCAGGTCCCTGAAGGGAGGCTCATCTTTGCGAATCTTTCTGTAAAAGAGAACCTAGATATGGGGGCGTATTTAAGAAAGGATAAAAGCGGCATTGGGAAAGACATGGAATTCATTTTTGCCATATTTCCGAGGCTCAGGGAAAGAATCAAACAACCCGGGGGAACGCTTTCAGGCGGCGAGCAGCAGATGCTCGCCATTTCAAGAGCCTTAATGTCAAAACCACGGCTTTTGCTGCTGGACGAGCCTTCTTTGGGCATAGCTCCAATTCTTGTAAAAACAATATTTGAGAAGATTGTTGAAGTAAATAAAACGCTTGGCACTACAATTCTGCTGGTTGAGCAGAACGCAAATTTAGCGTTATCTGTAGCAAGTTATGGATATGTTCTTGAAACAGGAAATATTATTTTGGAAGGTACAACAAAGGACCTGGCCAATAACCCGGAAGTTAGAAGGGCGTATTTGGGAGGTTCCTGATTTCAGATTTCCGAATTGTCTACGCGAAATAAAGAAAATATTCAAAAATAAAATTTCTATCATCCCGGATAGTTATTGTATGAAAAATAGACGATTACTTAGTTTTTTAATTTGAAAATGACAATCCGCAATTCTGGAATAAAAATTTTATAATTTTGCAATTAAAGAGAGAACAATGATTCAATTAGCTGACAGAGCGCACAGGCTCGGAACCGAAACTGCATTTGAAGTGCTTGCCAAGGCAAGAAAACTTGAGGCTGAGGGAAAAAAGATCGTTCACCTGGAAATCGGCGAGCCTGATTTCACTACGCCCAAAAATATCTGCGATGCCGCGATAAGGTCAATTCAGGCAGGCGATACTCATTACACGCCGGCGCCGGGAACCATGGATATCAGGAACTCCATTGCAAAATATGTTTCAAATACGCGACAGCTTGATTTCTCGGCGGAGAATGTCGTAATGACCCCGGGCGCTAAGCCTATAATGTTCTTTCTTATGCTCGCGCTTATTGGAAAAAGCGATGAAGTTATATATCCGAATCCTGGTTTCCCTATCTATGAATCGATGATAAATTTTTCCGGCGGAACCGCTGTGCCTCTTCATCTCAAAGAAGAAAACGGGTTCAAAATTGATATTAAGGAATTTGAACGCCTTGTAACAAACAAAACCAAGCTTGTCATAATAAATACTCCGGGAAATCCAACAGGCAAGACCATTCCAAGATCAGACATCGAAGCAATTGCAGATATACTGAAGGACCGGGATACATACATATTATCGGATGAGATCTATTCAAGGATACTTTACGACGGAGCTGAAGTATTTTCGATCAGCAAACTGCCCGGTTTTAAAGAACGGACAATCATACTTGACGGGTTTTCAAAAACATACGCCATGACAGGGTGGCGCGCAGGGTACGGCGTAATGAGCGCCGATCTTGTCCCTATAATTTCAAAATTAATGGTCAACAGCAACTCATGCACCAACGCATTTGTGCAAAAAGCCTGCATTGAGGCTCTTGAGGGCCCGCAAAACGCAGTTGACGAAATGGTCGCAGAATTCAAAAAGCGCCGAGACGTTATTGTAAAAGGTTTAAAAGGGGTGAAGGGTTTTTCGTGCACGCTTCCAGACGGCGCGTTCTACGCATTCCCCAACATAACCGCCACCGGGCTGAGCTCTAAGGATTTAGCCGATAAACTGATGTATGAAGCAGGGGTTGCATGTTTGGCGGGCACTTCTTTCGGCAAATTCGGAGAAGGTTATTTAAGGTTTTCATATGCAAATTCAGTTGAAAATATCGGGATTGCGATTAATAGCATGAAGAAGCTTCTGAATTGATTTTTATTTGACCGGATGCTGTCATAACGCGTATCCGGCTTGTTCCAAAATAAATAAATTCCCTATTTCTTTTTGAACTTTTTGAGTTAAATTCAGATGAATAATCATATTGCTGTCCGCTCAACGCTCCTTTCTATTTTGCTTATTGCATCCTTAGCGCAACCAGGCTCTGTTGCGGCCTCAGGCTCTTCAATTTATGATGTAAGGATTTCACTGCTCAATAAGGCTTTATTTTCGTCACAGCCGGTGGATGTTCAGCTACTGGATGATAAGGCTTATATTCTGGCCGGATTAACAGTCACACGGTTTAACGTTTCTGACCCTGCGGATATTAAAGACCAGCTCAGCTTCGGAAATATTGCCGGGGTAGACGCCATGGCATTCAGCTCAAGGTACGGATATTTTCTTTCCGGCGGGCGGGTAAAGATATTCGATTTGACGACTAATCCGCCAATGGATAGAGGATATTTTGAAACCCAAAATACGGTCGCAAAACTCTGCGTACTGAACGGATACTTATTTTTGCTTAGAAGGGACCTTGGGCTATTTGTGTACGATATAAAGAATCCCGAAATGCCGATCCTGAAAGGAAACCAGATCATATTCGGCGATGCAAATTCAATGTATATTAAAGGTGAAAGCGCGTATATAACAAGCTCAAACGCCAGATTTCAGATAATAGACTACACCGACCCGGTAAAGCTTCCGATAGTAGGCACTTATTTTATGGGGACCAACTTTTATGACGTGTTTGTCCAGGATAATTTTGCATATATCAGCCAGGGCAGCTCGGGCGTACAGGTTCTTAATATTGAAACCCCTTCAAATCCGCAGTGGGTAACCAACATTTTTTCAAGAAAATCTTCTAAACAGGTAGTTGTTTCTAATTACTATGCTTGGGTAAACGATGATAATACTATACAGGCATTCTACAACAAAGATGCGAGAAGTTACCTCTATGCAGGAGCATATGATAACGAGGGCGCATCCATAAACAGGATAGCGGTAATAAACGGTAAGTATATACTGCTTTGTTCAAGCGACGGGTATCTGAAAGTCCTTCAGATTGAATATAACTATTAGTATTTCGGAATGTCCATTGCGGAATAAAAACATTCTGTTCCGCATTTTAAATCCGCAATCTATAGTCCGAAATCCGAAATCTAATCATACTCTCCCGTACATCCTAATTACATTTCCTCTCTGAGATCTAGAGCTATCTGATAGCAAAAACATTATTGTTTCAGCAATATCCTCCGGCGCGACCCATTTGGAAAAATCCTGGTTCTGAATGGATTCGCGGTTTGCAGGCGTATCTATGATACTTGGGATTATTACGCTTGCTGTGATATTTGATTCTTTACACTCTTCGGCGATCGTCTGCATAAGATTAACTACTCCGGCTTTAGAAAATGAATATGCAAATTTACCTATAGTTAATTCAATAGCCTGTTTTGAACCTATCGATACTATCCTTCCATAATTATTAGTAATCATATTCTTAAGACAAGCCTGCGAAAAATAAAAAGTACTGAAAAAATTTAGTTTGAGTTGTTTTTCAAGAAGACCTGTATCAGTATCTGCAACAAACCTCTTTGGATGAAAACCGCCGATCGTATTTACGAGATAATCAACCCGTCCGGCAAGCTTTATTACATCATCAACAAATCCCCTGACCTCAAACTCATTTGAAGCATCGCAAGGCAGAGCATAAATTTTTCGAAGACTAAAGCCGCCTTCTTTTTCCAATGAATTATCAAAAACTTTTTTGAAATTCTCAACAGACTGCACCGGCAAGTAAACTTTCATGCCCGCTTCAACGAATTTCTTAACCACTACTCTACCCAGCGCGCCTGTGCCGCCGGTAACAATAGATATTTTATCCCGAAAGTCCATTTTATTTTTCCTGGCCCCGCGAAGGCGGGATCCCCATATTTATGAAAATTAAGATTCCCCTATTTCTAAAATTAGCTAATCATAGAGCAAAACATATCTTCCCTAAAACCACATTCTTCTTTGCCCCGGTCACAGAAGGCATATTGGCGGAATTCCGCGCCAAGCATTCGTTGGCAAGAACCGCGAACAAGACAGCCTCTTTATTATCGATATTAATCCCAGATAGGTTCACTTGATTGATAACAACCTCTTTAAAATAGTTAGATAAGCTTTGATATATAACAGGATTTTTTGCACCACCACCGCTGATTATTAGCTCATCAATGCTGCATTTTTTGCTTAGGAACTTTTTATAGTTGCACCAGATCGAATATGCTGTAAATTCAGTAACAGTTCTGATAATATCAAAGTTGCTTAATCCTTTGGCCGCCCTGAGCAATTGCGACTGGAACCTGTTATTATAATGCTCTCTTCCGGTTGATTTAGGCGGTTTCTTCGCATGATAATTATCCTTTTTTAGCCAACTAAGCAGTTTAGCATTAACTGTACCTTTGGATGCTATCTTTCCGTGCTTATCAAACTCCAAACCGAACAACTTTTTTACCAGTCCATCAATTAACATATTCCCCGGTCCGGTATCAAACGCAGTTACCGCAGATTTGCTGCAGTTTTTAGATAAAATTGTAATATTTGAAATACCGCCAATGTTAAGCAACGCCCTATTAACGGTTTTGCTCCTGAAAAGAATATAATCCAGATAAGGGACCAATGGGGCGCCATCGCCTCCTGCGGCGCAATCAGAAACTCTGAAATCGCCAACCGTAGTTATTCCGGTTAAGCTGGCAATTACTGATGGGTCCCCAATTTGCAAAGTCGATTTGAGCTTGAAACCCAGGAAATCCTTGGGTTTCGGAAGGTGGTGAATTGTTTGGCCATGAGAGCCGATAAAATCAATATCTGTCGGCTTCAAGCCGTTGGTTTGGCAGAGTTTAAGAGCTGAATCGGCGAATAACTTTCCAAGAACTGCATTTAATCTGCATATCTCATCAATTCTCGCCGTCTTAACAGAAGAATTCTTAAGAACCGCAAGCTTTACTTTTGGTGGAAACCTGTAGGTCTTAAAATCCAGAACGCTGAGCTTCGTATTTACTCCAAATTTCTGAATTTTTACCAGAACTGCATCAATACCATCGATGGAAGTGCCTGATAACAGCCCTATAACCAACTTCCCGCTATCAGACTTAAATTTCTGAAATTTCCTATTCATAAGAAATCAAATTTACCTAAAAACATTTGAATAAGAAATCTAATCGAGATCACAATAAATATGGAATTTAAGCTTGGCAAAATAAAATAAAACAAATTGTCTGTATTATTCGTCTGGAAAAGAAAAGATATTTTGAATAGCCATGAGATTCCCGCCTTCGCGGGAATGAACTTTGAATTACATTGATAGCCGATTGAAATAAAGCTATATTTGTCTTTTAATTCATATAAACTGATGGAATTTAAGATAAATACAGTTGACCAGTGCAAGCAGGAAGTCGAGTTTGAGATTCCTTATGCAGATTTAGCCCCTCATTTTGAGAAAGCTTTCAGCAAATTTCAAAAAAAGGCGGTTGTTCCAGGTTTTCGTAAGGGGAAAGTCCCAATTTCTATGCTAAAACGACTTTATGGGGATGATATTGAAAAGGGCTCGCTCGAAGACGTAGCAAACGATGTATTCAGAGATTACCTTGAAGAAAATAAAGTTCAGCCGCTGGGAGAAGGTTCGCTTACCGATATGGATTATGAACCTAAAATTCAGCTTAAGTTCAAAGTTAAATATGAGATCAGGCCCGAATTTGAGTTGTCTGAATACAAGGGAATTGAAGTAACCAAGACAGTATACCCTGTTAACGATAAGCTTATTGACGACGAGATCAAGTATATGCAGGCAAAGAACAGCACATATGAAGAATCTGAAAAGGCTGAAGGCGATGAATATGTACTTACATTAAATATCCAAAAACTTGACGATACAGGTTTGCCGGTGATCGGCGATGTTGATAAAGGAGTTAAATTTTACCTGAATGATAACCAGCTTTCGCCGGAACTGAAAGCTCAGCTGATGGGTTTAGCTAAAGATGAAGAGCGCGTTATAACTATTGCCCACGAAAAACATTCGCACAAATATAAAGTTACGTGTTCAAAAGTTGAAAAGGTTATTCAACCCGAACTGAATGAAGAGTTTTTCAAAAAGGTCTACCACAATGACGACGTTAAAGACGTTGAAGATTTCAGGCAAAGGGTTGTTAAGGACCTGGAAAACATATATAAAAATGTGTCTGACCAGGAAGTAAGAAACAATATCGTAAATGAGTTAATTAAGGTTAATGACATCCCTGTTCCTGATACGCTTGTCGAGGGAATTCTCGATTCATATGTCGACGAAGTCAAAAACAAGAACCCGAAACGCGAATTGCCCCATGATTTTAACATGGAGGAGTTCAGAAAGACAAGAAGAGTCGACGCAGTGCTGCAGGTAAAATGGTACCTTGTTAGAGACAAAATAATTGATGCTGAGAAGATGGAAGTATCTGATGCAGAACTGGAGCCAATTATCGAAGCTGATTCTAAGAAGTACAATATCCCGGCTGATAAAATGAGGAATATTTATCTGAACAATCCGGACATAAAATACAGGCTGGTTGACGATAAATTAATGGACTTCCTTGTAGCTAATGCCAAAATTAAAGAGATTGAGAAAGTGGAAGAAAAAGAGCCGGAACCGGAAACAGAAGAAAAATAAGATTTTAACAAATTTAATAATAAAATAATGGATTACAAACAAATTATTTCAGGCAACAAGGCAGAGATAGAAAGAGGGTTAAACACAGCCGCTCAGCTTGTGCCAATGGTTGTTGAACAAACATCACGGGGCGAGCGCGGAATGGATATCTATTCCCGTTTGCTCAGAGAAAGAATTGTTTTTCTTGGATTCCCTATTGACGACCATGTTGCAAGCCTTATTGTCGCGCAATTGCTGTTCCTGGAGTCGGAAGATGCTGATAAAGATATTATGCTTTATGTAAATTCACCCGGCGGAAGCGTTTCTGCTGGTTTAGCTGTTTATGACACAATGCAGTATGTAAAACCTGATGTGGCCACAATTACAATCGGCATGGCGGCTTCTATGGGCGCTATACTGCTTGCAGGCGGGCACGCAGGCAAAAGAACGGCCCTACCCCATTCTAAGATCATGATTCACCAGCCATTGGGCGGCACGCAGGGCCAGGCAACCGATATTGAGATATATACAAAGGAAATGCTTAGAACGCGCGATGCATTGTACAATATTCTTGCCACACATACCGGCAAATCATATGATGAAATCCGCAAAGATTCCGACAGGGATAACTTTATGACTGCTGATGAAGCTAAAGCGTATGGTTTGATTGATAATATACTTGTTAAGAGAATTGTAGATAAGAAGTAAAATAAAGGTTAAAAGACCAAAAAGGCTGTCCCAAAAGCATATTTGAGACAGCCTATCATTTTGTTATTTACTTTATTATCACCATCTTTTTGCTTTCAATATAATCACCAGCTTTTATCTGGTAGAAATAAACACCGCTTGCGTAATTAGTCGCATTCCATGCAACCTGAAATGAACCTGCCAGTTTCATTTCATTGTTCAGTAATGTAGCTACAACTCTGCCCGTTATATCGTAAATCTTAATCGCAACGCTGACATCTTTCGGCAAGTCATATTTTATTGTCGTCGATGGATTAAACGGATTTGGATAATTCTGATAAAGCTTGAATACATGCGGAACATTGTCTCCTGATTTGCTCGAATTTGAAAGGCCGTTTCTGCCCATCAAGGCGGCGAAATCATCCGCCACCTTTTTGTGCAGCTCTTTTTTGTTTGATGGATTGAATTTGAATAATCTGTTTGAAATTTTCGCGTTAATTTCTTTCACCGGTTTTCTAACCCTTTCCATTTTTATATTCCCTTTGGAACTCAGTAGTTTTTTAGTTTGCCTGTCAAAGATCTCCTTTGCGATCTTGTGTGCAGGTTTTTTCAGGAGCTGTTTTTGGTATTTAATTATAGTTGACTGGTCATTTTCCGACCCTCCCGCTCCATTCATCAATACTACTACTGCCGACCTATCCCATGATGCGAAAAGGCGCTGCAATGAGTCAGGACTGTTGTACATTATGTTTTCATATCCCGCGATTGCTTCCTGGTAGTTCTGGGTTTTCGTAAGGCACATTAAGTATCCCTCATATGCTTTTACAACAAAATCCGTATTATCCTGATGCTGTTCCATTTTGGATTCTACGTAGGTTTTAAGAGCGGAAAATAATGCAGTTCTTTGATTCTGGTTGTTTGTTGAATCAAGATACTGGTAATTCAAATAGAGCCTATCCAGTGCAGGCAATAAGTAAATACTTGAATCGTAGGTGTTTATCAGGTTCGTAAGAGAATTGATAGCGCCTGTATAATTACCCGAAGTAGTATTTTGCATTGACTGCGAATATTGTGCCCCTCCGGGTAATATTCCATTACCCTGATAATTTGATGTTATCAATAAGCTGTCAAAGATTCCGTCGCTTCTGTCGCTTATCTGATAATTTATAAAGGATAGATTATTAGTCCCGCAGGTTGGATATGTGTCTGTATAATTTACCGCAATGTTCATTTTGCTTTGGTCGTCTACAATGTTAAACGAAGGCGTGGACGGATTCCATACGTTTTCATTTGCATAATATGAATTTCCCGTCGGATCAAAGTTAACGATTCCTTCAATATTATATTGCGGCCCGTTACCATTAGCCAAAGTGAAACAATTCTGTCCCAGATCAACAACAGCGCTAGCGCCATCCTCAAAATACACATTGCCATAAACACTTGTCGTTACGGTATTCATGCCGCCATACCAATCCAGGTAACCGCTTCCATCCAATACCGGGGCCATTTGAAGCGTTGATGAACTACCGGAATATAAAGTTGAACCTGCATTGGACAGCAACGGCTGGTTATTCAGTACATTTAAACTGCTTTGATTTATATAAACAGCGTACTTGAACGAGGAATTTGAGAAAGTATTATACTTGAAAGACCCGGATACTTTCCTTGCCCAAAGACCTATGCAGTTATTATTTTCAACGCCTGTAAAACTATTGTACGCTATAAAGAACGGGGTCAGGTCTGAAGCCATGCAATTCAGAACTAATTGCTCTGCGCCACAGCTGAACTGGTTATTTGTGATATTTAAGAAGGAATTATCATTCGGCATCCCCATGTTGTCTTCGTTTTCAAACCAAATACCGATATTTTGAGTTGCTCCCTGCATGTTGAAAATATTTCCGTCTATTGTTGCATTCTGAACATCCTGAGCAAATATGCCATAATTGATCTGGTTCGCGTCTGTTGAAACGGTGAATGTATTCCCTTTTATAAGTTCCTTATTAGAGCTTGCTCCGCCGGTATCGCAAATGTTTAACGCTGTAATAGCGTGGCTAAATGTACAGTTGGTGATTGTATCGCCGCCCGTACTTTGTAAATAGATTCCTTCCCATGTAGTATTTTGGGAATCTATCGAAGTAAAGCTTACGTTTGAAGCAACAAGTCTTGCGCCGTTGCGAACAATAATATTTGAGTTATGCCCAAATTGTATCGAAGATGTTGGCGCCATTTCCAAATTTGTATTTGAGCCCTCAAATACGATCGAAGAACTATCAGGAATTTCCCAAACAGCGCCGCTATCGAGCTTTACTTTTGTGCTATCACTTATTAAACTTGTTCCACCCGGAAAATTGCAAAAGAGAACTCTGTGTTCAAAATTTAGACTACCAGGACCTGAAATTAAAGCTCCTTCGTTACAAAAGACGCTTCCGTTTTCCATTCTTAAAATACAATTTTGGCCCAAGTATAAATTGCTATGATATTTTAAGTTCAGCCAGCCCTTGTTCTCGAATATCATTTGAGAACCCCCGTTTGTATTGTTGTAGTTAAGTCTAAGAAAACCACCATTTAGGACTCTGACGATTGTGTACCATGTGGGATAATTCACAGATTCTTCATCGTATTTAACCGTAAATATCCGGCCACCGTTAATTGTCATTGTCGAGCCAGTTGAAATAATTATTTTGTTAGGTGCATCAAGTATTTCGTTTTTGTGTGTTGTTAAAAGTTCTAGTTTCAACATTTTTATCAATTGTCAAATTGAGCGTTAGTAGTCCAGTACGATTAGTAACTATTTCCCAATCTTGATTTTCATCTCCGCAATCCCATCTAAAATCCTGCGGCATAATTGAATAGTTATTATTATGTGAATTATCATAGACAAAATTTCCTAAGGTTTTTCCACTTTCAGTAGGATATGAACAATGGTTCCAACATTGAAGTGTTTTGTTTACATCTGCAATATTAATTTCTTGAGAACTGCAATTTGCCCACCTATACGTTATTCTTGGTCCGTTTCCACCAATTCCATTTTGATCATCTCGAAAAGTCAATGTGAGATCATGAATTATTCCAGCATCAAATTCTATTGTGCAAGTATCAAAGCCACCTGTTGAATTATTATCGCCACCTTGGCTAGCAATCCAACTGAATTCCATTTTGTAAATTCCTTTTCCAAATGCTGCTACACCAGCCGGAGAACTTGAGCCTTCAAAATTAAGTCCAACCTGTCCACCCGGAGGAACTGAAAAATGATTTCCACCAGTACCTGCTCCATTTATGAAATGAAAATTAGCAGATGGGAAAAAGGCATGCAAATTATATTCCAAAGCTCCATTAAATACCATACTCACTGGATATGCAACAAATGTCATAGTTCTAGTAGTTGATTGATTATCTACGAATAGATCTATTATCTCCAAGTCTTGTGAAAATAATTGTAATACATTAAAAACAAACAGAAATATAAATATTATTGTTTTCATAATTGTAAGATTAATTAGTGTATTAATATTGATTTATTGTAAAGAGAAAGATTTTCATTTACCAGAAGTCTTATGAAATATACTCCACTTGGTAATAAGTCCGCATCCCAGACTATTTTGTAACTTCCTACGTTAAGATTTTGATTTATGAGTTGAGTAATTTTTCTGCCTTGGACATCATAAATGATCAGTTCGACTTTTGATGTTTGCAGAATATCAAATTTTATTGAAGTTGTAGGGTTAAATGGGTTTGGATAATTAGGATAAAGTCTCAAAAATTTCGGTATATTATTGGAATGATTAGTAATGCTGATAGGTGGCGAATTTAACAAGCTGTCAGTCCTAACAATATAAACATCATCATTTTGTTCGTAATTATTTTCTGCTCCTCCAGTAAATAAATAATCTCCATTACTTACTGATAGCATTGCCTGAAAATGCGAACCGTAAGTCGAATAATATTTCTTTTCAACGAGAACATTACCAACTGAATCTGCAATTAATATTATCGGATTGGGGTAAAAACCAATACTTGAATCCCGTAATAATGAAATAATATATTTGTTAGGATTTACAGAAAGAATTTTCGGAATTTGTTCGTTTCTAGTTGTAGGAAACAATTTAGTAAAAAGTAGGTCTCCTTTAATGCTAATTCTTGCAAAAAAGACATTTAATGGATTATTATAGCCGGTTTGGCCGGCGACTAAATAACAGTTATTTGATTTCGTAAGTGAATAGAAACTTGTTGAGCCTTCAAGTCTAAAATTTTTTTCCCAAATTTGATTTCCTGAACTGTCAATTTTTGTAAGCAATCCGCTAGTCGTGTCGTAAAAAGAATTCTGATTCCAACCGCTAATTATATATCCTCCATCATACGCAAGTTGCATGTCATTAAATACTTTTATCTCTCCAGAAGGATAAGTTCTTTGCCATTGGATGTTACCTTTCGAATCAACTTTGCCAACATATCCATCAAAGTGTACGTTTGTCGCGGTACCGCAAAAGATATAACCACCATCTATAGTTTTCTTAATGTCATAACATTGGATATTTGATCCGCCGTAATTTTTTTGCCAAACTACTTCTCCACTTGTATTTAGCTTTATGGTGAAAGCCTGATACCAAAATCCAGTTAATACACATCCGCCGTCACCTGATTCAACAATAGCATTGGCACTTGGTCCTCCATGCAAACTGTCTCCAAGCAATCTTGTCCAAATTGTATCCCCATATGCGTTTATTTTAAGGACCCATATAAACCGGTATCCCGAGGGTTGAGCTATTGAGACTCCGCATACATAGAAATTACTATTGTCAGCGTTGCATGATTTATTTCCGGCATCATCCCAATGTGTTGGCCCATCGTATGTCCTCTGCCAAGTTATAGACTGAGAGAAACATTTTTCAATTAATAATGGGCAATTTGCAGCCAAAAGCATACAGAATGCTAAGAAAGTGAAGAATATGGGAGATGCTGTAAAAGTACTTTTCATGTTTTTTGTACTATGTTGAGAAAAACTTAACCCAACAAACTGGAAAGAGCAAGTAATTTATTTATCTATAATTATTTTTTAAAGAGCTTCCGATGGTCAATACAAACATAATATACACACAAGGGCATTTCCTATGACTTCTGACATAATGAATCATGATAATTGTCAAGGTTTTTGGATTTACTTATTAACATTATACCATCCAAAACAAATTAACGGCATAAAGTAAAACAAAAAGGGCTTAAATCTTGAAGATTAGTGCCTTTTTTATTTACGATTCCCAAACTGGTCCGCCACGTCGGATTGGGAATCAGAACTTTTTTTCTATTTATTTTTTATCGGTGTCCTTCAAATCGCTGCTATCCACAGGTTCTTTCTTTGTCTTAAGCGAATCCCTTTTCGATCTTTTTGTAGCTACTCTTTCATGAGAGGTCTTTCCGGTGCTCAGAGAATCTTCAGATAGTTTCACGCTGGGATTTATAGTTTGGTTTTCTATTGAGCCGTCTAACTTTTGTTCAACATCTTTCTCATCAGCGTTAGTATCGTCTTTGTTTTCCCGTAAATAATTAGATGGCGCTTCTTTGCTGTTCTTAAAACCCTTTAGATCCTCTCCTGACTTATCATCGCCTTTCTTCATTATGCCGCGGTCAATGGATTTCTCCATTTCCTGTTTCTGCTCCTGCGTAGCTTTATCCAGTCTAATACTTGGGGCTTCCTCTGTTTTTGGCGCAACAGTTCTGAAATCTGAAGAGGGCTCTGTCGGCTTAGGCGTTGTTACTGATTCAGAAGTCAAACCCCCCGTCTTTTCATCAGATTCAAGAGACGCAATCTCATTCTTCGGATATTCCTTATCCTTTTTTTCATAAATTACAAACTCGCCCTGCTTTTGATAAGGAGCGGATGTGAACGTATTCTGTTCGCCTGCAGAATTTTTCGATTTGGCAAAGTATCCGAAATAAACAACTATTGCAACAAGCAAAACGACGGTCAAACCCATAGCGGGTATGAAAGCCGGCCGGAATAATCCATCTAACCAGCCGAATAGCTTCCTTTCCTTTACAGGCACCCTTGCCGGTTTGAATTTATTCTGTTCCTCTTCCCTTATGCGCGCGAACAGCTTCTGGTCAAAATTGCCCCGTGCATTTATTTTATTAAGGCCTTTCAGCCTTTTTCTGAGAGAGTCGTATTTATTGTCTTCATCAGACATTGTCTTATTCCTTATAAATATCTTTTAGTAATTTTTGCAGCTTCTCGCGTCCCCTGTTTATCCTCGACTTTACCGTGCCCATAGGCAGCCCCGTCATATCGCAAATTTCCTCATACGAAAAATCTTCAACATCCCTTAAAATTACCAGCTTCCTGTATTCTTCTTTAATAGAACTCAGCGCCTTTTGAATATATTTATCCTGTATCACCCGTTCCGCATCCGTATCCGGCAAAATAGCTTCATCCGGAATATCAAAATCTTTGTCTTCGTCATCGTACGCATCGCTTAGCGAGAATACTTTATATTTGCTTTTCTTTATAGCTTTGGTCTTCGCTAAGTTAATTGCTATCGTATATATCCATGTCGAAAACTTAGCTATCTCTTTGTACAAATGCTTAGAAACGTAAACCTTAACCAGCGTATCCTGCGCAATATCCTCCGAGTCATCGTAATTCCCAACATACCTGTAAACAAAATTAACCAGGCGGTTTTTGTACCTGTTAACTATCTCACTATATGCTTCAGCGTTTCCAGCCTGGAAGCTGAAGATCAACTCTTCGTCGGTTAATTTTGCCGTTTCTATTCCTTCTTTCGAAGGCATATCAGAGTCCTATTAATTTAACTGAAATGTTCTTAAAATGTTCCCTTTTTAGGGGTTACGAAATATTGACCAAATCCTCAACCAAGGATGCCATTAGCGTCTTTGAATCAAGCATGCTGGTTTTTAGCTTCTGGTCTGTCTCTAATATCCTTAATAATGAATGCTTTAGCTGATTCTCATTAAGTAAATTATGAAATGACTTGGCAAATCTCAGACGTTCTCCCCAAATCTTATATTTGCCATACACAGAATAATTATCGCCTTTGGCAATACTCCCGGTTTTAAATGAAATCAGGTCAAAATAGTAGTTTGTTAGTATCGAAATTAGATAAATCTCGTTAATTCCGCCCTTATTTAATAAAAAGTCAAGAATTTCAAGAGATTTCCTGCTTTCCTTTCTTACAATTGCCAGAATCAGTTGTTCAGGAGAGTATTCCGTTTCATAGCCAACCAAACGCTGCACTATTTCCTTTGTGATCCTGCCGCTATCGCTGTTCAGAATATAAATGGACAGCTTTTCGATCTCAGTCACAACCAGATCGAAACTCTGCGGTACAAGCGAAACAAACAGCTCCAATGCATCTTCTTCAATGATGCATGAGCGGAAGGCAAATTCACTTTGTATCCAATCGAGATATGCCTTATCGGGCAGTTCCGTAAAGTCGTAAAATGATATATCTTTATTGAGTTTCTTTTCGGCAACATATTCCCTGTCGAAACAGAGCATCAATGTTGTATCTTTATCAGGACTGGAAGAGTACTGAACCAACTCATCAAGTTTTTTGGCAAGGCGCTCGGACCGTTTTACAATGATGAGCTTACTGGTTGAAAACAAAGAAGAGAAATTACTGCAGAGGTCAATGATCTCATCCGCTGAACTCTCGTCTCCATAGCGGATGAAAAAGTTCTCTTTGCTATCCTTTGACCCGAACAATTTCTCTCTTAATATCTCAGACGACTTCGCGACAAAATAGTTGTCCGAAGCCATTACAAAATAGACGTTCTTGACTTTCCCCGCTTTAATCTCATTTTGAAAGTCAAGATATGTCTGCATATGACTATTTGCTGAAGTAAACTTTCTTTATGACCACTTTCTCCAGAGGATCGTCCATAGCGTCTCTTTTAACGTTCTGTATCTTATCGGCAACGTCCATTCCCTTTATGACTTTTCCGAATACGGTATACTGCCCGTCAAGATGCGACGCATCGCCGGTAACAATATAAAACTGGCTACCGCTGGATTCCCTTTTGGGATTTACCTGGTCGCCCAGCCTTGCAGCCGCAACAGAACCGATCTCATGTTTGCGTTTTATTTCGGCAGGTATCGTATAACCCGGGCCGCCCTGTCCGTACTGAGTTTTATCGTCTTTCTTTGTGTTCGGGTCGCCGGCCTGTATCATAAAGTTCGGTATTACCCTGTGGAACAGCGTGCCCTCATAAAATTTATCTTTTACCAGTTTCTTAAAGTTTGCCACATGCTTTGGCGCATCTTCCGGGTAAAGCTCTATTGTCATGTTGCCCATTGATGTTTCCATTATAACAGTGTTCGGTTCCTCGTCTTTTGCGACGGTTGTATCTGTCTTTGGCTTTGTAGAATCCACTTTTTGCGTTGTTTGATTATTTGTTGTCTGAGTCTGCGTTTCTTTTACAGTGTCTTTTTTCTCGGTAACGTTTGAATCTTCTTTCTTTCCGCACCCGGAAATAGAGAAGTTAGCCATTATTGCCAATGCAATAATAAATGTGAAAGATTTCATTGATATGTCCTTTTTAATTTGAAATAATGTTCATGCTCACCAGTATAATAATCAATATCCCTAGAGCTATTCTGTAAACTACAAAAATCATAAGCGAGCGCTTTCGTACGTACGAAAGCAAAAACCAAACAGAGAGGTAACCGACAATAACCGATACGAGCGTTCCCACAATAAGACTCATCGTATGACCCCCTCCTAAAAGCGTACTTTTCTCCTTATAAATTTCAAATGCGCCTGCCAGGAAAAATGCCGGTATGCCGAGCAAAAAGGAGAACCTTGCAGCGCTTTCCCTGTCCATGTTAACAAAAAACCCTGCCGTAATGGTCGAGCCCGAACGGGAACATCCGGGAATGAGCGCAAGTACCTGCATCAAACCAATAATTATCGAGTCCTTTAATGTAACATTCTCCACTGTCCTGTTTATTTTTGACATCTTCTCGGAAATATATAACAGTATTCCGAAAACAATCAATCCTGCCGCCATTACATACATACTTCTGAATTCAGTCTTTATCTGCTTCTGAAACAGAACGCCGAAAATAATTATAGGAATAGTGCCTAAAATAATATAAATAAAAAGCCTGGCATCATGGTTGTTCTTAAAATCTTTATCCCTGAGAGCCTTAAAGAACGAAACAATAATTCTGCGCAGGTCGCTGTAGAAATACATCAAAACGGCAACCATTGTGCCCATTTGAAGCACGGCGCTGTATGCCGCTCCGGGGTCTTCCCAGCCCAGCAAAACGGGCACGATCTTAACATGCGCCACGCTGCTCACAGGAAGCCATGCAAAAAATCCCTGTATAATTCCGTAAACTACCGCTTTAATAATTTCGAGCATCCAGATCAGTATAAGTTATAAATAAAACCAATTCTCGCGCCAACGCCAAAAGAGCTTAAATTTACTTGCTGTGTCGAATTTGTACTCGTCAGGTAGTTTCCGTTTGAATCTTTTAGCGACTGAAAAGAAGAAGCAACTATGAACCCGCTTAAATATGCCTGCAATTTCTTCGTCATATAAGGAGCAAATACAGCCTCGCCCCTGAAGCTGAATCCGTTTGCTTTATATGTCGCCGTCCCGGGATATAATTGCTGGGTCACTGTTCCAATATGATAGCCCACTCCAATTCCGAATTTCAGATCGAAAGCCCGACGCTGGATCATATAATATCCCATTAAGTACGGCTGATGAATGACAATATCGTATTTAAATTCATTATAAGTGTAAACGTAATCAACGCTCCTGAGATAATACGAGTAATCAAGTTTCAGCGCGAAGCTCTTCGTCAGTCCGTATTCTACGCCTCCGAAAAATTCGATCGCAGTTGTAAAGCCCTTTATGCTGTCGGCTGTCGCATAAGGGATCTCATTTCTAAGATAAGAAACAAACGAGCTGTTATCCTGCAGACTGATTCCCATGCCTGCGGCAAATGATAACCGGTGTTTTTTAGCCGTAAATGTTGTATCCCCTTTGGGCTGAGCGTACAAAGACGCCGTAACAATAAATACGAGGCAAATGATTTTCAGACCTCCTGAAGCCATCGATTTGTTATACATCAAGATTCTTAACGTACTTGGCATTCTTTTCTATAAACGCCCTTCTTGGCTCAACCTCTTCCCCCATCAACGTTTCAAAAATTCTATCGGCCGCGGCGGCGTTTTCTATCGATACCTGTAAAACCGTTCTTGTATCGGGATTCATTGTTGTCGCCCAAAGCTGCTCAGGGTTCATTTCGCCGAGACCCTTGAACCGAGATATAGTAATTCCTTTTTGTTTGTTCTCTTCCTGTTCCGGCGTTACTGATTCTGCGCCTTCTTCGCCTTCCAGCACAATAGCTACTTTGCCGTTTGATTTGACTTTGAAGCTTTTTATTATCTGTTCCTTTTCATTATCATCAAAAGCATATCGTTCTTCCCTGTTGTGCTTTATTTTGTATAGAGGCGGCTGAGCTATATATAATCTTCCGGCTTCGACTAATTCCTTCATGTGCCTGTAGAAGAATGTCAGTAGCAGCGTTCTGATATGGCTCCCGTCAACGTCTGCGTCGCACATTAGTATTATCTTACCATAACGCAATTTAGTCTCATCAAATTCCTCTGAACTGCCAAATCCTGCGCCAAGGGCGGTAACAATAGATTTTATCTCGTCGTTTTCAAGGATCTTTGTCATCCTTGCCTTTTCAACGTTGAGTATTTTGCCCTTTAAGGGTAGTATAGCCTGAAATCTTCTGTCTCTGCCCTGTTTAGCGGAACCGCCGGCTGAATCACCCTCCACAAGGTATATTTCGCAATGCTCGGGGTCGCTTATAGAACAATCGGCAAGTTTCCCGGGCAATCCTGAGAACTCCAATGCGTTCTTTCTTCTTACCAGCTCTTTTGCTTTACGCGCCGCTTCCCTTGCTTCAGCGGCTCTTAAACATTTTTCAATGATCTTCTTTGCAATCGACGGATTCACTTCAAGAAATGCCTGAAGCTCCTCGCCCACTATAGTTTCAACTATACTCTTCACTTCGCTGTTGCCAAGCTTAGTCTTGGTTTGCCCTTCAAATTGCGGCTCCGGAACTTTCACGCTTATTACATAGGTCAATCCTTCTCTGAAATCATCTCCTGTAAGCTGGATCTTATCGTTCTTTATCAGGTTGTTCTTATAGCCGTAATTATTCAAAGTCCTTGTAAGCGCGGTTTTAAATCCTACCAAATGCGTGCCGCCTTCGTGCGTATTAATGTCGTTAACATAAGTAAACATGCTTTCGTTGTACGTTTCATTGTATTGGAAAGCTACTTCGACCTGAGTGTTGTCTTTCTCGCCTTTTACGAAGATAGGCTCTTTCATCAGAGTTTTTCTCTTTTGGTCAATGTAAGTAACAAATTGCTTTATGCCGCCTTCGAAATGAAAGACATTTTCTTCTTTAGTACGCTCATCTTTTATTGTAATAGTGACTTCTTTATTAAGATACGCCAGTTCTCTCAATCTTTCTTCCAGAATATCATATTTAAAAGTCGTTACTTTAAATATTTCGCCGTCCGGCATGAAAGTGGTTTTTGTGCCGGATTTTTTAGGGGCTGCTTTCGCGATTTCTTTGACCGGCGCGACGGGTTCGCCGTGTTTATATTTCTGGTAGAAGGTCTTTCCATCCCTGTTTACATACACCTCCAGCCATTCACTGAGAGCGTTTACAACAGATACACCAACTCCGTGAAGTCCGCCCGATACTTTGTAGGTATTCTTATCAAATTTACCGCCGGCATTCAGAACGGTCATAGCTACTTCAAGCGCTGATTTTTTTTCCGTCGGATGTATTCCTGTAGGGATACCGCGGCCGTTATCTTCTACGGTTACTGAACCGTCTTTATTAATGCTCAGATCAATTTTTGTGCAATATCCTGCCAGGGCTTCATCTATACTGTTGTCAACGACCTCATATACAAGATGATGAAGGCCGCGGCTTGAGACGTCGCCTATATACATAGCGGGGCGCCTTCTTACATGTTCAAGGCCCTTTAGTACTTGAATATTTTCAGCTTCGTAGCCGTCTGTCTTCTTGACTTTTTTTTCTGTAATTTCAGTTTTAGCCATATTTAAATAAATACTATATCTTTAATTGCATTCTTCTTCAAATGTTCGTTTATCAGCCTGTTGAGTTCGGCTTTTCTCCGCGAAAGTTCAAACCTCCAGGTTGCATCCTGAACCTTAATAAACAATATTCCCTTTTTATTCTTTACCGGCGTTGCAACGCCTGCAATTCTCGGTCCAACCACTTCTTCCCAGTAAGCGTAGCGCTTTTTGCTTTCAGCCTTTATGCCCTTGAGCAATACATCAATCTCGTTTTTAAGCGGAGATTGCGATAACGAACGTTTTTTTAAATCAACTGATATTTGACGCTGAGCCATTTGTTATCTTAATCGCTGAAATATTGTTCCGCTCAAGATACTTTTCCACTATTTCCAGGTAATCCCTGTTAGTTGTAGTCAGGAATGTTTGCCGGTAACCGGGCAGTAATGAGCAAATCTTATCAATTCTTGTCTTATCCAGGTCTGAGAAAACATCGTCCAGGGACAATATCGGTTCACCTGAGCCGTAGTTCTCTATATTATCCTTCAAATAACTGTATTCAGCAAGCTTCAGCGACACAAGGAAAGTCTTATGCTCCCCCTGTGACGCAAATGTCTTCACATCAAATACTCCGTCGCTTTTAATAAGGCTGAAAACATAGTTATCTCTGTGCGGCCCGACCAGCGAAATGCCCCGCCGAATCTCATTCTCATACCTATTTCTAAGGTTTAGCGCAATTTCTTCTTTCAATTCCATCTCGCTTGATGAATCGCCGGACTCGCTCTCATATGTAATCGAAGGTTCATATGCATTTCCTACAATAAGGCTGAAATTCCGGATTATATACGGCCTGAATTCGTTTATCAGCTTCATTCTTCTCAAAATCAGCCTTGCCCCCAACTCTATTATTTCATCGTTCCACGGTTCGATCAGCCTCAAAAGTTCGTTTGTCCCGTATCTTCCCGAAGCGAGGTTTTCTTTCAGAAGCGCGTTCTTCTGCCTGATCACCTTAGTATATCTTTTAAGGTCGTTAAAATATACCCGGCTTAGCTGCGAAATGAGAATATCAAAATTCTTTCTTCTATCCGCCGGAAGCCCGGTAGTAAGCTTCAAATCCTGCGGCGCCAGCACAACCAGCGGGTATGTCCCGAAAAATGCCGACAGCCTGCCTACCGGCTCATCGTTCGCAGTAAATCTCTTATTTGAGTTTTCCCTCGAATACCTTAATGAGATCTTATTTGTAACATCCAGCTCATTATGGAATTGACCGGAAATATCGAATAAATCCGAGCCATATTTCACGCAATCAGATTCTGAATTTTGCAGGAAGCTTCTTGTATAACACAGGAATGAAACTGCCTCAAGCAGATTTGTTTTGCCGTTCCCGTTATCACCGAATATAAAATTGAGCCCCGGGTTAAAATCTATAGTACAGTCTGAATAGTTTTTGAAATTCTGTAAATGGAGTCTATCGAGTACCATTTATCATATATTTCTGACAGGCATAACAAGCATCATAGTGTTTTCATCTTTTATCTGCTCAGTAGGGTTTAGCACGGCGGCCTTTAAAGGCGTGCTGAAATCAAAAATAATGTCCTCGCCTTCAAAGTGCTGCAAAGCATCCAGCAAATACTTGCCATTAAACGCGATCTCAAATTCTTCGTTTTCCGTGAAAGTGCACTCAACGGTTTCTTCCGAATCTGTGCCATACTCATTATTAGCCGCTTTCACTTTAAGTTCGTTTTCATTTACGGTGAATGACGTTTTGTTCGTCACCTGGTCAGACATAATAATCGATCTTTTAACGGCCCCGATTATTGTGTCAATGTTAACTCTTAATTTCTTTTCGTTATCAGTTGGTATCACCGATTCATAATTAGGGAAAGTATCGTCTATCAGCCTGGAGGTTATAGAAATATTATTGAAGTTGCATTTGATAAATTCCGGGCTGAAAAACAGTTCAGCCTTAGCAGGTTCGCCAGCAGCCGAATCCTTTTCGGTCTCGGTTTCCGCCCCATCTGCGCCGCTCTTCGATGAAGCCTTGAAAAGCCTGGTTATCATCTGGCAGGTCTTTATCGGGACAAGTATATTCATTTTATCCCCATCATAGTCGAAAGAGCTGCGGATGATCCTTACAAGCCTATGCCCGTCGGTGGAGACTATCCTGAGTTCCCCTTTCTTAATTTCAAAGAATACTCCGTTCATACTTCTTCTAAGCTCGTCGGGGCTCGCAGCATGTATCGCTTTTGAAAGGTATTTTGTCAGGATATCGCTTTCTATTTCGATTCTTGAGCCGTCCACTTCCGCCGGCATCGGGAAATCATTCGGGTCTTCGCCTGTTATAATCCACCTTCCGCCTTTGGTTTTAATGATCGTTTTAAAGCCTGACTGGAGTTCAAAACTAAGTTCCTTACCCGGTAAATTCTGGAGAAGAGTCTCGAGTTTTTTTGCAGGGAGCGCCACGCGGCCGTCAGTTTTTCCATCCACTTTTATTATGACGCTTACATACACCTCAAGATCTGAACCCATGATGGTTAAGTCTTTGCCCTCAAGACTTATATAAATATTTCCCAATATTGGCAAAGTTGACCTTGTTGGCGTAACGCCAATCACCTTGTTTATCGCGCCAATAAGCTGGCTGCTATTTACAGTGAATTTCATTAAACCTCCAAAACTTTTTGCTGAATTTTTAATAATTTACTGAATTTTTATAAGTTATTCAATTGATTTACGGGCGATATTTTACACAGGCGATTATGCATTTGCCGGATTACCTGAGTTAACTAAAGGGCTCCTTCAGTACAATAAACGAATCGAGCGACTATTCACACAATAGCGCCGGACAGCTTTTTGCCTGAATAATACACAATAATCCTCTCCGCTAACTGAGAAGATATCCTTTTCTTACTTTCTGCCGTCTTTCCTGCAAGGTGAGGCGTCAAAATTATGTCAGGCGCCCTGCAAAGGGCATTATTAAAATATGGCTCATTCTCAAATACGTCTAATCCCGCATAACTGACTCTTCCGGACCTGAGAGCCCGGATCAAAGCCTTTTCGCTAACAATACCGCCTCTCGCACAATTAATCAATACGCAGCCCTTTTTTACCTGTCGTAATCTTTTTCCGCTGATCATATCTTTCGTCGATCTATCCAGTGGCGTGTGAACGGTTATAAAATCCGATTCAGCCAATAGCCTTTCTTTTGGAACAAACTTGATCCACTTATATTTCCGGGCAAGATCCTTCTTAATATCATTGCCTAATATTCTCATCCCAAACGCCCTGCAGTAATCAGCAACCCTGGAACCCACATGCCCGACGCCAATTATACCAACCGTCTTGCCGTTCAGCTCGGTATTATTATACCGTTTATTTTCAAAAACGCCTGATTTCATGGCTGAGTTCGCTGAAGAAATATTCTTCACAATAGCAAGCATCATGGCTATTGTATGCTCGGCTGCGGCAAGGAAATTTCCCTCGGGGACGTTTATAACATCGACCGCGCGCTTTGCCGCCGCAGAAATATCAATATTATCATATCCGGACGATGCTGTGCACAGCAGTTTAACATTTGTCAGTTTCTTCAGGCTGTTAATATCTTTCTTACGGAATGTTCTAACTGATCTTATTACTAAGGCTGGATATTTTCGGCTCTTTGTAAGAGGAATGAAGTTTGCGATGAACCTTATGAGTTCGCTATTCTTATAACCATATACCTTTACAATGTCAAAACCTTTACTGTCCAATAACTCCAGGCCGCTGGAATGGATCTCGTCTGCAATAAATATTACTGCGGTTTTTTTGGTCAAACAGATATTGATATTTGCTTAAACTCTTCGCTGATAAGTGAAAATAGCTGCTTAAAATCACTAAGGTCTAAGTCACCCATATGAGATATTCTGAATATCTTATCTTTGAATTCTGCCTGGCCGTTTGCAATCTGAATGCCGTATTTCTCTTTAAGTTTGCTCAAGAGCAGGCCCGAAGGAATATTATCCGGCATAGTTAGCGCAGTTAACGAATCAGTCGGGTATTTTGAGAATAAACCGAAGCCTTCGGAAACTGCCTCACTTCTCACATAATTCGCGCAGGCGGAAACTTTATCCCACCATCTTTCGATGCCGAACTCAGTTACTATATCGCAGGCTTTATCCATTCCGAACATAATACCGATTGCAGGAGTCCATGGAGTAAATCCGTCGCTCAGAGAATCTGCAAACTTTCTAAGATCAAAATAGAATCTGCTCATCGGGTTACTTTGCATCTTCTCATGAGCCTTTTGGCTGTATGCGATCATTGAAAGGCCCGGAGGGGACATCAAACCCTTTTGCGAAGCTGATACAGCAACGTCAATTCGCCAATCGTCCATTCTGAATTCTACGGCGCCAATTGAAGCGACAGTATCCGCAATCACAAGAGCGTCAGAATTATTTTTGACATAATCAGCTATGGTTCTTAAGTCAGTCAACGTTCCCGTGGATGTTTCGGTATGCGTGAAGAAAACCGTCTGAATATCCCCCAGATTTATCCTGGTCAGATCGTCAATCTGAACGGCGCCGCCCGGTTCTATATAAAGTTCAATTGGATCCAATCCGTAAGCCCTGCACAAACTCCCCCAACGGCTTCCAAATCTCCCTTGGTTTACAAACAACGTCTTTTCTCCCGGTCTGCAGAAATTCGCTACGGCAGTTTCCATAGCTCCGGTTCCGGAAGCGGTCAAAATATGAAGATGTTGGTTGGTGAAAAAAATAGATTTAAGCTTGGAAATCAGCTTTAAGTGAAATTCTTTGAATTCTTTGCTTCTGTGATAGGTAATATGACTTGTAACCTCATCTAAGACTGATTTAGGGACCTGCGTTGGTCCCGGCGTGAATACTTTTTTGGTAAGCATTTTTATAGGTTCGGAAATTTATTTATGATATCAGGCTCTCATCAATTAGTTTAACTACCGTATTCTTGCCTTCGCCTGAAATTGCAGAAAACGGTATAAAATCTTTGCAAAGCTCGTCGTTCGTTACGATCTTGCTTGTTCTGTATATTTGTCTTTCCATCTTGTTCTGGGAGATCTTGTCGGCTTTCGTCAATACTACGGCATAATTTATCTCGTAATATTCCAGCCAGTTTATCATAAGCTGGTCAAGGTAAGTCGGGTCATGCCTTGAGTCCATCAATTCAAATACCAGCTTGATATTTTTTCTGGAACTGATGTACTCTTCTACAAGCTTCCGCCATCCTGTTTTGATCTGCTCGGGGACTTTTGCATATCCGTATCCTGGCAAATCAACAAAATAGAATTCTTCGTTAATAAGATAATAATTGAGCAAACGGGTCCTTCCGGGCACAGAACTGGTTTTAGCGAGTTTTGCTTTATTGCAAATCTTATTGATCAAAGAAGATTTACCGACGTTAGATCTGCCAATAAATACAATTTCCGGAAGGTGAGCAGTGGGTAATTGGCTAAGGTCCGTAACGCTATTTACAAATTCAGCTGAAACTATTTTCATTAATCAAATGAATTTAATCTTTGGATAAAATGTATAGCTTATAGAATCCACGCCAAAGCTCTTAAATGCGTTATCTTAATCTTTGTACTTAATATACCGCCTAAACAGTTTCTTTCTTAGCTGCTTTTTTCTTTTTCTTCACCGGTGTCTTTTCTTCAGTGGCGGCGGATTTCTTTGTTTTCTTTTTCTGTTTAGGTTTTGATTCTTTCGAATCAGACTTTTTATCGGCAGAAGACGTTTCCGCGGAAGTTTGCTGCTGACCCGTATTATAATCTACAAACTCTATAATGGCCATTTCAGCGGCATCGCCCAGTCTTCTTCCAAGTTTCAGCACCCTGGTATAGCCGCCGTTGCGCGATGAAATTTTTGGCCCTATTTCTTCAAACAATGTAGTTATAGCGCCTTTATCCTGCAGGAACTTATTGGCTTCTCTTCTTAGATGTACGCCGTAAGCCGGTTTATCGGTTTTGGATAAATGAGCCTTTTTGGATTTTGTTAATAACGGCTCGACAAATCTTCTCAATTCCTTTGCTTTCGCCAAAGTTGTCTCTATTTTCTTGTTCTGTATCAGTGAGACCGACATGTTAGCGAGCATGGCTTTTCTGTGCGGAGCGGTCCTGCTTAATTTTCTGCCTTTTCGTCTGTGTATCATTTATGACTCTGTAGTATGCTTATTATTGATTAGCTGTTTCCGTGCCTATGTATTTATCTACGTCCATTCCGAAACTCAAACCGTTCTCCTGGAGTATTTCTCCCAATTCAGCAAGCGATTTTCTGCCGAAATTCCTGAACTGAAGCATTTCGACTTCCTGGTGCCTTACAAGATCGCCGAGCGTCTTGATATTTGCCGAGCGAAGGCAATTCTGCGCTCTTACCGAAAGTTTAAGTTCATCGACATTTGTAAGAAGCATCTTGCGGATCCTTGCAAATTCCGTTTCCTCTTCTTTCGGCACAACCTTTTTTTCTTCAACTACTTTGTTGAAATTCTGGAACAACTGGATGTGGTCGTTCAGTATGCCTGCCGCCTGAGTTAAAGAATCAGTGGGCGTAATTGAACCGTCGGTTGTGATTTCCAGGATCAGTTTTTCATAATCTGTTTTCTGTCCAACCCTTGTATACTGAATGTCATATTTTACATTCTTTATCGGCGTAAATATTGAATCTATAGGAATTAACAAAAGATCCTGGTCAGGCTCTTTATTATCTTCAGCGGGAACATAACCTATCCCGGAACCGATATGCAGCGTAATAGTAACATCAGCGCTTTTGTTCAGCGTTGCAATGTGATGGTTCGGGTTGAGTATTTCAAATTCTTCCGTAGCTTCCTGAATGTGCCTCGCCACAAATTCGACGGGCCCTTTTAGCCTTAACTCGACTTTATTTGAACCTTTTATGTTCTGTTTAAATCGCACTTCTTTCAGGTTCAGGATAATTTCAGAAACATCTTCTACAACGTCTTTTATTGTTGTGAATTCATGAGGGACATTGTTAAGCTTAATTCCTGTAATAGCCGTTCCCGGGAGAGAAGATATTAATACCCGTCTCAAAGCGTTTCCAAGAGTTACAGCGTACCCTTTTTCAAGGGGCTGAAGGACAAATCTTCCAAAAGTTTTTGTCTGTGACTCCTGTTCTAAAACTACTTTATCGGGGAATTGAATATAGTGATTTTGCATATTTATTATTTAGTTCCTATTTGGAATATAATTCCACTATTAATTGTTCGTTAGCGTTGAAAGGAATATCGATTCTTTCCGGTATAGCTAACAATGTGCCCTTCAATCCGGCTTTATCTACCTGGAGCCATGACGGAATCATGTCATCTTTAATTCTTTTCATTGAATCATGAAATACTTTCATCTGCTTGCTCTTATCTTTTACCTGTATCGTATCGCCTGCCTTCAAAAGAAAAGACGGGATATTGACCATTTTGCCGTTTATTCTGAAGTGTTTATGAAGTATCAGCTGTCTGGCTGATTTCCTGGATGGCGCAAGCCCGACTCTGTAAATAAGGTTATCAAGCCTTCTTTCGAGAAGCTTCACAAGGTTTTCGCCGGTTCTACCCTTTTGGCCTGATGCGAAATCAAAATAGTTCCTGAACTGGGTCTCCTGGACCCCGTAAGTTCTTTTTACTTTCTGCTTCTCTCTCAGCTGTACGGAGTAATCAGATACTTTTGCCCTTCTTGACAAAGCATGCTGCCCCGGGGGATAGTTCTTTCTTTCTATAGGACACTTTTCAGTGAAACACTTGGTCCCTTTGAGAAACAATTTCATTCTTTCTCTTCTGCAAAGCTTACAACTTGCGCCTGTGTATCTTGCCATTTACAGTTTTCTATTATCTAAATTTATTTTCAAAATTAAACTCTTCTTCTTTTCGGAGGCCTGCATCCGTTATGCGGGATCGGAGTGATGTCTTTAATGGTCAGTATTTCAATACCGGCCGTCTGAAGCGAGCGGACCGCCGCCTCTCTTCCGGCTCCTGGGCCTTTAATGAACACATCTACTTTTCTCAATCCCAGATCATAAGCTTCTTTCGCCGCCTGTTCGGCCGCAACCTGCGCGGCGAAAGGCGTGTTCTTCTTGGAGCCCTTAAATCCCATTTTGCCGGATGATGACCAGCTTATAGTATTCCCCTGCATATCCGTCAAAGTTATTATAACATTATTGAAGGTGGCCTGTACATGAGCCACGCCTATAACTTCAACGTGTACTTTCTTTTTAGTTTTTTTTGTCGTTGCCTGAGCCATTATTATTTATTGATTTTACTCGTTTTATTAACTATTTTTTAGCCAGAGCTTTCTTTTTGCCCGCAACAGTTTTTCTCTTGCCTTTTCTTGTACGTGCGTTTGTTTTTGTGCGCTGTCCCCTGACAGGGAGCCCCCTTCTGTGTCTTTTGCCCCTGTATGAACCTATATCCATCAGCCTCTTAATATTAGCCTGGACTTCAGTTTTTAAAGCGCCTTCGACTTTTATTTCAGAGGTTATAATATTACGGATCTTATTCACTTCATCGTCAGTCAGGTCTGAAACTTTCTTGTTATGGTCAACGCCCGCCTGCTCAAGTATTTTCTCAGACGAGGAAGTTCCTATCCCGTAAATGGAAGTAAGCCCAATTACCACTCTTTTATTTTTTGGAAGATCTACTCCCGCTATTCTTGCCAATTATATACTCTCCTGCTATAATTTAATTTTAACCTTGTCTCTGTTTGTGTTTTGGGTTTTTGCTGCAAATTACTCTAATCACGCCTTTTCTTTTGATTATTTTGCAGTGTTCACAAAGTTTTTTTACCGAGCTTCTTACTTTCATTATCTTATCTTTCTGTTAGAAAAATTATTTATACCTGTATGTAATCCTGCCTCTTGTCAAATCATACGGCGATAGTTCTACCGCCACTTTATCACCCTCGAGGATTTTAATAAAATTCATTCTCATTTTCCCCGAGATGTGCGCAATTATTTCGTGCCCGTTTTCCAGCTTTACCTTAAAGGCGGCATTGGGCAGAGTATCTGTTATTATTCCGTCAACTTTTATAGTCCCCTGTTTTGCCATATCATCCTGTTACAGTTAAAATCTCAGGTTTACCTTTCGTAATAAGAACTGAATGTTCAAAATGCGCCGAAGGTTCACCGTCAGCCGTTACATATGTCCATCTGTCATCTAAAACCCTAACCTTATAAGTCCCATAATTAACCATCGGTTCTATTGCCACTGTCATACCTTCCTTGAACTTTGCTTTGTAACCCTGATGGTAATAATTCGGGATCGGCGGTTCTTCATGTAGTTCTTTACCGATGCCGTGCCCCACCAAATCCCTGACCACTGAAAATCCTTCTGATTCAACATGCTGTTGTATTGCCAGAGAAACATCGTTAATAAAATTTCCGTCGGTTGCGTTATCAAGGCCCAAATATAAACTTTCTTCTGTAACGCGCATGAGTTTTTTCTTAGCACTGTTAACTTTGCCAACAGCAAACGTTTTGGCCCCGTCGCCATAATAGCCGTTTTTCTTAACCCCGACGTCAACGCTCACAATATCGCCTTCTTCAAGGAGTCTTTTGCCCGGGATTCCGTGCACTACTTCTTCGTTTATCGAAATACATGCGCTTGCCGGGAAAATGTTCTTATGGACCTTATATCCCTTAAAAGCGGGTTCGCCGCCCTGAGACCTTATGTAATCCTCTACCAACCCGTCAAGGGTTGCAGTAGATACCCCCGCCTTAATGTATTTCTCTATATTTGAAAGAACGCCTGCCACAATCCTGCAGCTCTCTTTTATTGATTGAATTTCGGTGAGAGTCTTTACCAAAACAAATAACCTCTAAGGTTTCTTAGCCTCTTCTGCTTTTAATTCTGCCGCTTTTCATAAAACCATCATAATGTCTCATGACCAGATGCGATTCAACCTGCTGAAGCGTATCCAGGGCCACACCGACAACAATGAGCAGACTAGTGCCTCCAAAGAACTGCGACAATCCCTGCGTCACACCCGCCTGAGCTATAAACGCGGGCAATATCGCGATAAAAGCAAGAAATATAGAACCGGGCAAAGTAATTTTTGTCAATATATTATCTATAAAATCCGAGGTGGCTTTTCCGGGCCTAACCCCGGGAATAAAACCGCCCTGCTTCTTCATATTATCCGAAACATCTTTAGGATTGAAAGCTATAGCAGTATAAAAATACGTAAAAAATACAATTAGCGTTCCATACAAAAACGCATAAACTAAACTTGTGTGGTCAAAATGTTTCGCAATACCCTGCATAAAATCGCTGTTAGGGAAGAATGTCAAAATGGTATTAGGCACAAACATTATTGACTGTGCAAAAATGATAGGCATAACCCCTGCCTGATTGACTCTGAGAGGAATATACTGCGTAACGCCGCCATAAATTTTCCTCCCGACGACTCTTTTGGCATATTGCACAGGTATTCGCCGCATCGCCTGAGTTACAAGCACAACCGCCGCAACAATAAGGACCAATCCAATAATAATTATCAACTCGATAATTATGCTTCTTGCGCCGGAAGCGACAACCTGGTATTCGTCTAAAATTGAATAAGGCAGCCTATCGATTATACCTATAAAAATTATTAATGATATTCCGTTTCCTATGCCTCGTTCTGTTATCTGCTCTCCAAGCCACATCATGAATATCGTTCCTGCAGTCATGAGTATTATGCAGGATATCGTAAAAAGTACGGGCGATATTTCAGGCGAAATAATGCTTACACCGGATACATTCCTGCTTTTCAGCTGAACGCTTACACCCCAAGCCTGCATAAGGGCAACAGGAACGGTACCGTATCTTGTTAGCTGGGTAATCTTCTTCCTTCCGGTTTCGCCCTCTTTCTGCAGTTTCTGGAAATAAGGAACTACAGCGCCCAGCAATTGTATAATAATTGATGAACTGATGTAAGGCATAATGCCAAGAGCGAAAACCGCGGCATTTTTAAAAGCGCCGCCTACAAACAGATCATAGAGTCCGAATAAAGTATTATCAGACTGATTCTTCATCGACTGGGCCAATAACCCTGCGTCAATGCCGGGAAGCGTTATATGAGCGCCTATCCTAACAACAATAAGCAGCAAAATAGTAAATATTATTCGCTGCCTGAGTTCCTGAATCTTAAATATATTCCTGAAACTTTCAACAAAACTGCTCATATTACCGTAGCCTTACCCCCGTTTTTCTCTATTTTTTCGACGGCAGTTTTACTGAATTTGTGCGCGCTTATCTCGAGTTTCTGTTTGAAATCGCCTTCACCTAAAACTTTCAAAGGAAGCCTCTTGTTCGATAATAATCCCGCTTTAAAAAGTGTTTCAGGGCTTAAAACCAGGCCGTTGAGCTTTCCTTTCTCAAAAAAAGACTGCAGCTTGCCTAAATTCAAAACCTGAAATTCTTTTCTTCCCGGATTTGTAAAACCGAATTTTGGGATCCTTCTCTGCAAGGGCATCTGACCGCCCTCGAACCACGCTCTCCATTTGTTTCCCGACCTCGAACCGGCCCCGTTATGTCCTCTGGTTGAAGTCTTACCATGACCAGAGCCGACTCCGCGACCAATCCTTTTAATTTTTTTCCTGGAGCCGTCTGCGAATTTTAAATTGCTTAGTATATCCATTTTTGAATTTGTGTTTCGGAATCTCTAACAATAGAGACCCCTCGCATTTCTGCGAGGGGTCAGAGTTTAAATAACTTAAATCTTTACTTGCTTGTATTAAAATTATATGATGCAGATACCACGCCGAACAGATCATTGGCCTGGCCCGACACAAAATTAATACCCTGTTTCAACCATTTCTCGCTAACAGTTGCGTCAATGCTGAATCTTCCGAAATGGAAGCCAGCGCCTAAACTGATAGTCTGAACATCAGATGTCGGGTATGTTTCAGAATACGAAGTCGTTGTACTTCCGACTGTTGTTTCTTCTTTATACGAGTCAATTCCTCTGCTGTAACCAAATCTTCCTGTCAACCAATCAGCAATTCTAGTCTCACCGGCAAAGTTAAATTCCGGGGCTAAGAAATCAGTTTTTTTGTCGGTATAAGTTCCCAAAGTAGCCTTATTTGTATTATAGCTTGCCCCAATTCCGCCTGCAATCTGAATGTCATCAGAAATTGGCCAATTTAGACCTACGCCGCCGTTAAAGCCTAAAAAGCTGTAACTTGTTCCAACTGAATCAATCGCGCCTGCACCCGTTGTTGTTAGTCTTGGATTCCAGCTATATGTATGGAAGCCTAAAATTGGGACAATAGCAATCTTGCTGCCCTTTCGGATAGAACCAACCTCTTAACCCAACGCTTAATTCCATTCCGCCCTCGCTTTTTAAAGTGGCGCTTGTTGTACTGTCCGTTATAGCTCTTTTGAAATTATTTAAGCGGAAATTTACGACTCCTTCAACCCAGCCCTTTTTAACCATTTTCATGGCGCCCAAAGATGCCCCAAAAGAATTGGCTGTTGATTTGTCGTCGCGGCTACCTGCAACTGATTCATTGCTCCACATAGCGATATAGGGCGCTAAACCAAGATGGAAATCCTTGCTTAACGACCATCCAATTAGGAGAGTTGTCGGGACTATAGGCTGCTTTATTCCAGCAGAGTCAGCTCCCCAAGGAGTTCCATTATTGAAATTGTTCCACATATCGTTTCTTTTGTTTAGAATCAAGCCAAGGCTCAATTTTTTGCTAACGCCGAAAGAAACACCTGCATATTGTCCATCAAGCTGGAAATCGCTGACAACGTTTCTGCCGATATCGCCAAACGCATAATTGCGATAATAGCCGGTCCAAACAGGATTGTTGTATATGTCTGTTGCAGCGTCCAGAATATATGGACTGTTTCCTAGAGCTTCGATCCTACCAGTACCGCTAGGTATTGACTGAGCGGATGCGCCCACAGCCATAACCAATAGCAGTAAAACTACTAAATGTTTCTTTAACATTACTTTTCCTCCTATAATGTTATTAAATGATGATTAAAAAATTCACCTATTCCTTACTTTTAACATGATGACGTCCGTCATGATAATTTCAATCATAAAGTGAAAACTTCTACCAGATGCTTAACTTTATTTATCATACCCCTGATCTGAGGGGTATCGTTAAACTCGTTGCTCTTATTGATCTTTCCCAGGCCAAGAGCTTTGATAACCAATTTTTGCGCCTTCGGCCTGTCTATTGTACTTCTGATCTGTTGAACTCTTATCTTTGCCATTTACAGCCTAATTAATTCATGAAAATTTTTGTCATTTCAACGCCTCTTCTGTTAGCAAGAGCTTTTGCATCAAAAATATTCCTGAGAGCGTTCATTGTAGCCTTAACCATATTATGCGCATTTGAAGAACCAAGCGATTTTGTTAAAACATCCTGTATTCCAACCGCTTCAAGAACAGCTCTAACCCCGCCGCCTGCAATCAACCCTGTTCCGGGGGAAGCTGGCCTTAACAGGACCTTTCCCGCGCCATATTTTCCCAATACAGAATGCGGTAATGTCCCTTTTCTCAAAGGAACGTATACAATATTCTTTCTCGCATCTTCCGACCCCTTCGCAATCGCGCTGGATACTTCGTTAGCCTTGCCCAATCCAATACCTACATGGCCATTTCCGTCACCTACCACTATAACAGAGGTAAAACTAAATCTCCTTCCGCCTTTAACAACTTTAGCTACGCGGCCGATGTAGACAAGTTTATCCTTTAACTGTAATTCGCCTATCTTAACTTTTTTTGCCATTAAAAAATGCCTAAACTATTTACAAATATAAATATAAAAAAATTAAAAATCTACAATAATTCAAAAATTTTGTACATTTGGCGTTCTCAGGGGAGGATTCGAACCTCCATCGACGCCTCCAAAGGGCGCTGTCCTGCCATTAGACGACCCGAGAATATTCTTATTTTTCAGTTAGAATTCTAAACTAGCCCTGCTTCCCGGGCTGCATCCGCAACAGCTTTCACTCTACCGTGATAGAGGTATCCGTTTCGGTCAAATACAACTTTCTTAATTTTAAGTTCGAGCGCTTTTTCAGCAATTTTCCTGCCAACAAGCTTACTTTTCTCTAACTTAGATACTTTGTCCTTAGAAGAACCTTTAACATCTTTGCTGATGTTGGAAACCGAACATATTGTCTTTCCGGTTATGTCATCTACCATTTGAGCATAAATATTATTGAGGCTCCTGAATATAACAAGCCGGGGCCTTTGCTCAGTGCCCTTTATCCTCTTGCGGATCCTGTATTTTATTTTCTCTCTTGATGTGAGATTATTCTGAACAGACATTAACTTCTTTATTAATTTTAAACTTTTAGAATTCTATTTGGCTGCGGCTTTTCCGGCTTTTCTTCTTATATATTCGCCTTCGTACTTTATTCCCTTGCCCTTATATGGCTCAGGCGGTTTGAATGAACGAATTTTTGCCGCTACCTGGCCGACTAATTGCCGGTCAATCCCGGATATCTGCATAGACGTATCAGACAGAAGGTCTATTTTAATGCCTTCGGGCGGATAGAAGATTATTGGGTGCGAAAATCCTAAACTCATGAATAGTTTGCCGCTCTTGTTTTCGGCGCGAAATCCAATACCTACAAATTCAAGCTTCTTCGAAAACCCATCAGTAACGCCGGTTATCATATTCTTTAACAAAACAGCGTACAGCCCGTGTAAAGACTTGTCACGCTTCAGATCCGAACTCCTGTTAAACTGAACTTCATCTCCGTTCACCTCAAACTTAATAAGTGGGCTCACTTCTAAACTTAAAGCGCCTTTTGGACCGGTGACTGTGATTTCTTGCCCCGAAGCTTCGATCTTTACGCCTTTCGCAATTTTAACCGGTTTTTTTCCTATTCTTGACATTTTAATTATTTTCTTTTTCTGATTACCAAATGTTGCAAAGAACTTCTCCGCCAATACCAAGCTTCCTGGCTTCTTTGTCGGTCATCAATCCCTTTGAAGTTGAAATTATTGAAATTCCCAGGCCGTTCAGCACGCGCGGCAATTCATCTTTTGCCAGGTACTTCCTGATCCCCGGCCTGCTCACTCTTTCCAAACCTAATATAACGCCTTCGCTATTGTAGTATTTCAGCCTTATAACAATCTTTCCCTGCTTATTTGCCGTTTCTTCGAGGCTAAATTCGCTAATGAATCCGTTTTGAGAAAGAATTTCGGTTATCCTGGCCTTCGTTTTCGAAGCCGGCACTTCAACGGTTTTTCTCTTTGCCCTCTGCGCGTTCCTGATTCTTGTCAGGTAATCTGATATTGGATCGGTATACATTGATTATAATTTTATTCTTTAATAAATAACTACCAGCTTGCTTTGCGAACCCCGGGGATTTTGCCTTCAAGCGCAAGCTGCCTGAATGTGAGCCTGGACATGCCGAACTTGCGGTAAAACCCGCGGGCCCTTCCGGTAACAGAGCACCTGTTATGCAGTCTAACAGAATTGCTGTTTTTGGGAAGCTTTGACAAAGCGTCGTAATCGCCCTTATCCTTAAGCTCTTTTCTTTTTTCAGCAAACTTACTCACCAATCTGAGTCTTTTGTTCTGTCTGGCTATTTGACTGGTCTTCGCCAATTTAACTCCTCTTAATAATTAATTTAAACTCCCTGTTTTTTTATAAACGGCATTCCAAATGCCCTCAATAATTCGCGCGCTTCATCATCTGTTTTGGCAGATGTAACAAATGTAATATCCATTCCGAAAAGTCGGGTTACGTTATCCATATTGACTTCGGGGAAAATCGCATGTTCTTTCACTCCAAGAGTGTAATTTCCGCGCCCGTCGAACGCTTTATCAGGCACTCCCTTGAAATCTCTAATCCTTGGTATGCTTATACTGATAAGCCTGTCAAGAAATTCATACATTCTCGCTTTCCTGAGCGTTACCTTGCATCCGATTTTCATCCCTTCGCGCAGTTTGAAGTTAGAAACAGATTTTTTCGCTTTTGTAACGACCACTTTCTGCCCAACAATATTCTCCAGGTCCTTGACTATCGGGTCAATTATCTTAGCATCCTGAGTTGCGGCGCCAACACCTACATTTATGCAGATCTTTTCAAGCTCAGGAACTTCAAGCGCATTCTTATAGCTAAACTGCTTTGAAAGAGCAGGTATAACTTCTTTTCTGTAAAACTCATGCAAGCGCACAGGAATTTTTTCTTCTACAAAAACTTCTTTTGTATCAGCTTTCTTTCCGCCTCCCTTTTTGCCTTTTGCTTCAGGCTGGGGCTGCTTTACTTTTTCAGCTTTTTTCTCTGTTTTGGCCATTTATAGATATATTCTAAACTCTAAATATTTTAACTGACAATTATTTCACCGCTCTTTTTCCCAAATCTCATTCTCTTTTTCTTGCCTTTGTCGTCTGTAATTATCTGCATACCAATCCTGCTGATATCATTTGCTTTCGGGTCTATCAGCATAACATTTGAGATGTGGATGGGCGCTTCCTTCTGGGTAATGCCGCCCTGCGGATTTTTCTGGTTCGGCCTTGTATGGCGCTTTATTATATTTACGCCTTCAACAATTACACGGTACTTCTCACGGTAAACTTTCAGTATCTTGCCTTCTTTACCTTTATGGTTGCCCGATATTACCCGCACCTTGTCATTTCTTTTTAACCTGATGTTCACAGTACCTCCGGGGCTAAAGAAATTATTTTCATAAACTGTTTCTCTCTTAATTCTCTTGCAACCGGGCCGAATATTCTTGTTCCTTTCGGCTCGTTTTCGTTGTTGATAAGAACCGCCGCATTTTCGTCAAATCTTATATAAGAACCGTCTTTTCTTCTTGTTTCTTTTTTTGTTCTCACTATAACCGCTCTTGAAACTTCTCCTTTTTTTACCGTTCCTCCCGGTATTGCAGTCTTAACAGAAACTACAACCAGATCGCCAACGCCGGCATATCTTCTATCCGTGCCGCCAAGCACCCTTATGCACCTGACCTTTTTCGCCCCTGAATTATCGGCTACCACTAAATTTGTTTCTTCCTGAATCATCTTATTATTTGCCTGGTATGTATTTTGTTAGTTTACTCTATTTTACTTTTTCAACTATTTCGACAAGTCTCCATCTTTTTCTTGCGCTAAGAGGCCTTGTTTCCATTATCTTAACCAAATCGCCAATACTGGCAACGTTATTCTGATCATGAGCCATAAACTTCGTAGTCTTCTTGAAGTACTTCTTATATATAGGATGCTTCACTTTCCTTTCAATAGCCACAATGATGCTCTTATCCATCTTATTGCTCACTACTTTGCCGATACGGGTCTTTCTTCTTCCGCGTTTTACAGAATTTTCCGAAACTGCATCAGGCGCCTTATTTTCTTCCACCGGCGTGTTAACCGTTTGAGTTGTAGCTTCCGCCGTTTGTGATAAATTTTCGCTCATGTGTTAATTTATTTATCCTTTTTATCTGATAATTCCCGTTCTTTCAGCACTGTGTGTATTCTCGCAATAAGCTTCTTTGTATTCCTAATGCTCTTGTAACTTTCCAGCTGCCCAAGGGTCTTCTGAAAATTCAGGTTCTCCAGCCCTTCGCTCTCTTCTTTCAGCTTGTTTGCCAGGTCAGCTGCGCTTAAAGACCTTATTTCGTAAATTTTCATGTTATGATGTTGATTTTATTCGTGATAATCGTGCCTAATTACAAACTTTGTTTTTATCGGCAGCTTGTGCGAAGCGAGCCTCATTGCCTCAGACGCGATAGCCTGCCCGATGCCTCCGACTTCAAACATAATAGTTCCCGGTTTTACGACCGCCACCCAAAACTCAGGGGCTCCTTTTCCTTTGCCCATACGGGTTTCGAGCGGTTTCTTGGTAAATGGCTTATCAGGAAATATTCTTATCCACACTTTGCCGTCTCTCTTCATTTGCCTTGTTATGGCAACCCTTGCCGCCTCAATCTGTCTCTGAGTGATCCATGCCGCTTCCATAGCCTTCAGCCCAAAGTTCCCAAATGCAATTGAGCTGCCCCTTGTGGCTTTTCCCGCTCTTCTTCCCCTGTGAGCCTTGCGGTACTTTACTCTTTTCGGCATTAAAGCCATAAGTCAATAATCCTTCCGGTAAAAAATTTAAACTTTATCATTTTCTTCCCAGCTTGTCGCCGGTGCATATCCAAACCTTGACGCCGATCTTTCCATAGATCGTAGACGCTGCAAGGCTTGCGTAATCAATATTAGTCCTCAAAGTCTGTAAAGGAATTCTTCCTTCCTTGAACTGCTCGCTTCTCGCTATTTCAGCGCCGTTCAGTCTTCCGCCGACGTAAACTTTAATTCCCTCAGCTCCCATTCTGATTGATGAAGCCATGGCGGTTTTTATCGCCCTTCTGTAAGAAACCCTGTTTGATATCTGGTTCGCAACGTTTTCGGCTACTAAGTATGCGTCTAATTCCGGCTTTTTTATTTCTGTGACAAGAACTTTTATTTCTTTATTTGTAATCTTCTTTAATTCGCCCTCAAGGTGCGTTATCTCTTTTCCGCTCTTTCCAATAACATATCCGGGCCTTGAAGTATGAATGGTTAAAGTTATTTTCTTTACCGTTCTTTCGACTTCAATTTTTGAGATTCCGGCGTTATCAAACCTGTTCTTAACATAATTTCTTATCATCGAGTCTTCTTTAAGCTTTGTCGCAAAGCTCTTGTTGTCATACCAGCTTGAATCCCAGTTATGTATAACACCTAACCTGAAACCGATCGGATGTGTTTTCTGTCCCAAAAATTACTCCTTAAAGCGTTACTGAAAAAATTGTATTAATTTATTATTTCTCTGATACTACTACCGTCAAATGATTAGAACGTTTCCTTACCCTGAACGCTCTCCCCTGCGGCGCCGGAAGCATCCTTTTCAACACCGGGCCGCCGTCCACAAAAATCGTTTTGACGTAAACATCGCCTTCATCCACTCTTCCGGATTCAACTTTTCCTGAGAGGTTAGATACAGCCGATTTTATAGTCATTTCTATAACCTTTGAAGCATGCTTCGGCGAATAATGAAGAATATCAAGCGCTTCCCTGATGGATTTTCCCCTGACGAGGTCTACTACGAGCCTCATTTTTCTCGGCGAACTCTGAATATATCGTTTGATTGCTTTTGCTTCCATACTCTATGCTTTTGCCGGTTCTTCCTTCCTGTGCCCTGCATGAGCCCTGAAAATCCTAGTCGGAGAAAACTCTCCGAGTTTATGGCCCACCATATTTTCAGTCACAAATACCGGGACGAACTTGTTCCCGTTATGGACTGCAAAAGTATGGCCAACAAAATCAGGCGTTATAGTGCTTGAGCGAGACCAGGTTTTAATTACTTTTTTCTGATTTGCCTTGTTCAAAGCCTCTACTTTCAGAAAAAGCTTGTAATCTACGTAAGGACCTTTTTTTAATGATCTTGGCATTTATTAAAAATTTATTTTCTTCTGCCGTTGCTGGCCTTATGACCGACAACTAATAATTATTTTCTTCTCTTTACTATAAACTTATTTGAAGTATTTTTCTTCTTCCTGGTCTTATATCCTTTTGCGGGGATTCCCCACGGACTAACCGGGTGACCGCCTCCTGATGTCTTTCCTTCGCCGCCGCCCATTGGGTGATCGACCGGGTTCATCGCGACGCCTCTTACTTTTGGCCTTCTGCCCAGCCATCTCATTCTGCCGGCCTTTCCGTAGCTGATATTCTCATGTTCAAGGTTGCTGACTACTCCAATAGTAGCTTTGCATGTATTCAAGATCATTCTGACCTCGCCTGAGGGAAGCTTAACCTGCGTATAATTATCTTCTTTGGAAACTACTATGCAGGAACTCCCTGCGCTTCTCGCAAGCTGTCCGCCCTTGCCGGGCTTCAGCTCCAGATTGTGCACAAAAGTACCAAGAGGAATCTTTCCGATTGGCATCGTATTTCCGGGCTGAATATCGGCATCATCGCTGGCTATAATAGTAGCGCCTACTTTTAAGCTATCCGGCGCAACAATGTACCTGATCTCGCCGTCTGTATATTTGATGAGAGCAATTCTTGCGGTTCTATTCGGGTCGTATTCAATCGATTCGACCTTCCCTTCAATGCCGGTTTTCTCTCTTTTGAAATCGACGATCCTGTACATTCTCTTATGTCCGCCGCCGCGCCTTCTTGAAGTAATTCTTCCGGTATTGTTTCGTCCGCCGGATTTTTTGAGCGGTTTAAGCAATGATTTTTCCGGCGTTGACTTGGTAATTTCTTCAAATGAAGAAATTGTGTAATACCTCGTTGCCGGGGTCATCGGTTTTAATTTCTTTAATGCCATCTATCTATACGATTTGGAAAATACTTATCCTTAAAAAATAAGAAACTCTTAAAATTGTGCGAAATTGATTGGAAAAATCGCGGCACAGAATACAAATATAGCAAAATGAGGGGTTAATGTCAATGTACTGAATTATGGAAACTGGTAAGCTAAGTTATTTATATTGGGTATAGTTAAGAAAAATAGAGCAGTCCTTGGTTCAGATGGCCTTCGGGATAGCTAAAAGAGGCCGGATTTGACCGACCCTTTGAAATTTCATTCAATATGAAAGAAATTTATTATTTTAATAGAACCAACTTCTTAGTTTCAACAAAATCCCCCCCCTTCAGCCTATAAAAATAAATCCCGCTTGGAAAATTTACCGCCTGCCACTCTGTTTCAAAAGTCCCGGCTTTCAATTCTTCATTTACCAAAGTCATAACTTCCCGCCCAAGTTCATCGTAAATAATCAATTTGATTAATGATGATTTTGGTACATCAAACTTAATTGTTGTTGAAGGGTTAAATGGATTAGGATAATTTTGATATAATAAAAACTTGTTTGGTGTTAAATTTGAAATTTGCCGTATTCCCGTCAAATAGACAGTTGTATCACCGTATACAATGTTATCGATAACGCATCCTGTTAATGTGTACCTAGTCCAATTATATCCAAAAGTCCCGGACCCGCCACCTTCATATATCATAAGACCGAATTTTTGAGAGTATACCCTATAATAATAAAGGTAATGGATACCACCATTATAAGAAGACATAACTTTTCTTGAAACTTCCGAAATCCCAAAGCAAACAACGTTAGCAGTATCAGTGCATGTGTTTAAGTAACTGTTACAGAAATGCACAGAGTCATTATATCTAACCCAAAGGCTATCTACAAGACTTTCATGAATATAATTGTTACAATTTATGCTTGAATCAAACTTTAGAAATCTGCCCGTTAAAGTATCAAATCTATACCTATCGTTAGACCCATTCCCCAACGGGAAATTACCAATTGTAAAATATCTCTTTGAATTCAAAACAGAATCTCTTGTAATCAAACTCCTTACATATGAGGAATCGTATACGTAAGGATTTGACGAGAAAGTAGTCATTTTAAAAACAAATACATTCCCCACTTTAAGCGGATAACCAGTTATCTTATTCTGAGGATATAATTGAAAGTATGTAGAAAGAAAAATTAACGCAGCAAAAATAATCGGTTTCATGGTAGTCTCCATATAAGTTGTAACTTGTAAAATAATTAGTTTATGAAGATACAGTACAAAAATAACATATCGGGTTATAAAAAACTATGATTTTTATCATGTTTAAACATGATGAATCCCACTATGTGTTAAAAATAAGGAAGGAATAACTACTTTTTCTTAAACTCAAACTTCCCGGAATCTGTTACATTAACAGTAACTTTGTCTCCGGGCAGGATTTCGCCGGAAAGGATTTTTTCTGCAAGAGCATTGGTTACATGATTTTGTATTGTTCGCTTCAACGGACGGGCGCCAAAAGTAATGTCATATCCAAGCTTGGCAAGCCAGTCTTTGGCATCATTATCAACTGTTAATTTAATGTCATTATTCTTCTCAAGCATTTCAATAATTTTCTCAAGCTGTATATCGACAATCTGCCTTAGCTCGCTGGTCATCAATGGCTTAAACATTATTACTTCATCTATACGGTTCAGGATTTCGGGCCTGATGTTAGCTCTCAGCATCTCAAATAAATTTTCCCTTAGCTCATATAAAACTGAGTCGCGGTTTTCACCCGTAATGCTTTGCAGCCGTTCCTGGATTAAATGCGAGCCAAGATTGGATGTCATAATGATTATTGTATTCTTAAAGTTCACGGTCTTGCCTTGTGAATCGGTAAGCATACCATCATCTAATACCTGCAATAAAATATTAAACACATCAGGATGCGCTTTTTCAATTTCATCAAGCAGTACAACGCTGTATGGTTTGCGTCTTACAGCTTCGGTAAGCTGCCCGCCTTCTTCATAACCAACATATCCCGGCGGCGCGCCTATTAACCTGCTGACTGAAAACTTCTCCATGTATTCGCTCATATCAATTCTAATCATGTTATGCTCATCATCAAACAGGAACTCGGCAAGAGCTTTTGCTAGCTCAGTTTTTCCCACGCCGGTTGTTCCAAGAAAAATAAACGAACCGATTGGGCGCGCCGAATCCTGCAATCCCGCGCGGCTTCGGCGTATCGCATTTGCTACCGCGCTGATCGCTTCATCCTGTCCGATGACACGCTTATGCAAATTAGATTCAATCAGCAGAAGCTTCTCCCTTTCGCCTTCAAGCATCTTGGTCACGGGAATACCTGTCCATTTAGCTACTATCTCCGCAATATCTTCTGCGTCAACTTCCTCCTTCAGCATCTTCCTTGTCTTTTGAAGCTCGTTGAGTTTATTCGATTTTTCTTCAATGCTTTTTTGCACTTCAATAAGTCTGCCGTAACGTATCTCTGCCACTTTCCCCAGGTCGCCCTTGCGCTCGTAGTTGTCGGCCTCTGTCTTAAGGTTTTCCAATTCGCCTTTCATTGACCTGATATCTGAGATCAGCTCTTTCTCAAGCAGCCAGTGAGCCTTAAGTTCATCACGCTCTGTTGAAAGTTCGGCGATTTCTTTTTCAATGTCTCTTAATCTTAAAACTGTCGGGTTTTCTTTTTTTTCTTTTGCCATATTCAGGTATTTCGCCTCCTCATCGGCTTAATATTATCACGTTTCGAGGGGTGCAGTTTGCAGTTTAATTGTTGCAAAAATTTTCATAACTTCGTTGATTCAATGTAAGTTAAATGCAATATTGTAAAAAAAACATCAATTTTCTATTGTTTAAATATTGAGCGCCAAAAGTAAAGTTAAGTCTGTTCAGGCTTCCAAACCTGCTAAAAACCAGGGTTCCGTTAAGCCTTTAGACGATATTGTATCGAAATATTTCTGGCTCATCATACCGGTTCTGACCGTATTATACTTCCTTTATAAAAACATTTCCGTAGGGTTTTACCAGGACGACGAGATTGCGCAATATATCAACATGATAAACTTCTGGCATGACCCATCCGTTATACTCGGCAATTTCGCTAAACCCGGTTATAAAATCTTAACCGTAGTCCCCGCCTATTTCGGATACAACTACGTGCTGATACTCAACTCATTCATATCGGCTTCTACCGTATATTTAACTTACGTTCTGCTAAAGACATACAAGATCAATTATGCCGCAGTCGGAGCGCTGCTTCTGGCAACACAGCCAATGTTTCTTGAACTTTCATTCAGGTCATATTCCGAGATTTTTGCTTCGTTCTGTTTTGTTTTGTTTCTTATACTTTACAAAAAGGAAAAATTCTTCTTAAGCGCGGCGCTGCTGGGTTTCATTTTTACCATCCGCCAGGAGAGCGCGCTGCTGATGATTGTTATGGCGATACTTTTCATAAGGGATAAGAGATACAAAGATATACTGGCGATGGCAATTTTCCCTGTTATCTATACGGTTCTGGGGTACCTTAAAACCGGAGATGTATTTTACATTATTACCGAAATGCGGGCAGTAGCCGGATTGAATTACAAGTCGCAGGGACTTATGCATTATTTTAGAGTTTATATTTTTATTGTGGGCCCTGTTTGCCTATCGCTTTTCCTGCTGGGGTTTTTTGGATTCTTTAAAGACCTGAAAAATTATAAAAAATATATTGCCGACTACTTTTTGCCGTACGTGATATTCGTCACAATATTTGTCACCCAGATGCTGACAATGATAAACGACGGCCCAAATCCCGGCAACTGGAGATACCTGCTTCACATTTCACCGATATGTGCGTTCTTTGCAACACTTGGCTTGAACAATCTTGCCGAAAGCGGCTTCAAAAAAATCAACTATTACATCACAGGTATTTTTGCTGTTTTGGTCCTGTTGTTTTTATCAAGAGCGACTGATGGCTTTATTCTGCTGGAGCAAACTGATTACACTAAACTGATTTTTGTATTATTATTTCTTGTTCTGTCAGCGGCGTTATGGTCTAATTCAAAATTTGATTACTTAAATAAGCTCTCAGTTTTGCTTGTTATACTGGCGGCGCTTCACTTATATTTTGGCGTGCAGCCCCGCAAGCTTTCGCCTGAGAATATTGCTGTAAAAGAGACGGCCGACTATGTTGCCGGCATTAACGGAATTAACAACAGGGAAAAGCTCTCAAACCATACAATGATCCAGTTTTACTCTCCCTCGTACAGAGCTGACCCTCTGACGTTTAAGAGGCTCGATTCCAAAGAGCTTGCTGCGGCGCCTAAAGGTACAATTATTATTTGGGATTCACATTACAGTTACAGGCCTGAATTCAAGAATGACGTGAAGCTGGAAACAATCAGAACCGATTCAGCCCAATATAAACTGCTAAAAGAATTTGTTTCAACAGATAAGAGGTTTGGGTCGTTTGTTTTCGAAAAAGAATAATAAAATATAATGAAAGAAAACTGTATCATATACGGCGGCGCGGGATTTATAGGCTCTCATATCGCCGAGTGTCTCCTGGAAAACGGATATGATGTGACAATTTTCGACAAGATAAATTCTTCAAAGAAAAATATTGCGCACATTCTGGATAAAATCAAATTCAGGGAAGGCGATTTCAACAACAAAGTTGACATAGTTAAATCGCTGAAAGGGAATCATTACGTTATACATCTTGTAAGCTCTACGCTGCCGGCATCTTCGAACCTGAATCCGCTTTATGATATAGAAACCAATTTGGTTTCCTCGCTTATCCTGCTTGACGAATGCGTCAAACAGCATGTGAAGAAAGTTATTTTTATTTCTTCGGGCGGAACAATATACGGCAACCCCGTTAAGACGCCGATAACCGAGAATCACCCGACTAATCCAACTTGTTCGTACGGAATTATTAAACTCACTATCGAGAAATATTTTGAGCTGTACCGCAGCCTAAAAGGACTTGATTATACTGTGCTCAGATTTTCAAACCCGTTTGGCGAAAGACAGAATCCCCATTTAGGCCAGGGCTTAATTGCCAGCCTTCTTTACAAAATAAAAAATAACCAGCCGATCGAAATATGGGGAGACGGAAGGAACATAAGGGACTATTTCTACATCAAAGACGGGGTGAAAGCGGTCGCAAGAGCTCTGAAATATCATGGCCCGTACAAAACTTTTAATATCAGCCAAGGCAAGGGACTATCTATTAACCAAATACTCAGAAAATTCAAAATGACTCTTGGTATAGAGTTCGACGTGAAGCGCCTCCCCTCAAGAAAATTTGACGTTAAAGTTAATATTCTTGATAATTCGCTTGCTAAGAAGTATCTTAAATGGTCGCCTGAGACGAATTTTAACGCCGCGCTGAAAAACACATGGAGATATGTAATAGATGACGAATAAAGATGTTACCCTCTCGGTATTTTTCCCTGCATATTACGACGAGAAAAATATTGGCAAGGTAGTCGATAAAGCAGTGGAGGTTCTGGAAGGGCTTGAGGTAAAAGATTATGAAGTCACAATAATCGAAGACGGAAGCCCCGATAAGACCGCCGAGGTGGCAGATGCGCTTGCGGCCAAACACAGTAAGGTTAGAGTTATTCACCATGAGAAGAACAAAGGCTATGGAGCGACGCTTCTTGAAGGATTTGTTTCTGCGAGATTTGATTATGTTTTTTATACCGACGGGGATAACCAGTTTGACCTTGAGGAGTTAAGGAAGTTTGTGGCGCTTGTGCCTTACACCGATATGGTTGTAGGTTACCGGAAAAAGAAACAGTATTCAGCATATAGGAAGGTGACAAGCTTCGTTTATAACCAGATTCTCAAATGGGCGTTTGATATTGACTACATTGATATTGACTGCGCGTTCAAAATAATAAAACGGGACCTGTTCGATAAAATTACAGTGTCAACTAAGGACGCGTTCATTGACGCAGAAATTCTGATCAAGGCGCATCTTCTCGGGTATAGTTCTACTGAGTTGAGCGTCACGCACCTGCCAAGGGTCGACGGCATATCGACCGCCGCAAGGCCGTCTATTATACTTAAGACTATGTACGAGATATACCAATACAGGAAAGAGTACAAAAGAATTATGAATGAGCAGCGAAAAAACAAATAAGAAGCAGGTAAACGACCTCAAAGACATTATCACTCTGTTTTCCATCATCATTGTGATCCTGGTCGCTTCATCCATGCTTAACTTTTTTGACACCTTAAGAAATATTGCGGCTAATCCCGAGGGTTTCAGAATTGTGGAGCTGTTATTTGTAATAGCGCTTTTTGCCATTGCATTTGCGATATTCTCGAGAAGAAGATGGCGCGAGGCCAAAGAAGAAATAGAATTGCGCGGCAGGGATATCGAAGAACTGCAGGATAACGTAAACAGGCTTAAGAGTACGGTGGATCTCTCACCAGATGCCATTGTTGTTATCAGCAAAGAGGGCAACATCATTTTTGTAAACCAGGCAGGCGTAGATATTCTTAGAGCTAAGGGCGAAGAAGAAATCCTTGGCAGGCACGTTGCGGATTTTGTGCATTTTTCCTTCAAGGATAAAGTTCTCAACCGGATCGAGGAGATGTCTAAATATATGAAAAAGGTTCCTGCTCTGGATATTGTGATTCGCAGAATAGACGCCACATATATCGATGTCAACGTGGCCTCTACGCCGGTTTCATACCATGCAATACCGCATATAATAACAATCATAAGAGATATTTCTGAAAGAAAGAAAAATGAGGAACTTAAGTCACAGTTAGCGTCAATAGTTTTGAATTCTTATGATGCAATTTATTCTACAGACCTTGACGGATTGCTTCAACGATGGAACCCGGGCGCGGAAAGGCTGTACGGTTACACAGAAAAGGAAGCCCTTGGCAGCAACATCAACATTATATATACGTCTGACATAAAACAAGAGGGGTCTTTCCTTCTCGAAAAGATAGCGAAAGGCGAGAAAGTGGATTCCTTTGAAACCAAAAGGATGCGTAAAGATAACACAATTATTGACGTTTCGATAACTGTTTCACCTATAATTGATGAGTCAGGTATTATTACGGGCGCATCGACCATTGCCAGGGATATTACATTCAAGAAGAAAGTTGAGGAAGAGCTGAGGCGCTATGCCGAAGAGCTTGCGCTTTCAAATGAAGAGCTGTACGTATTTTCCTACGCAGCGTCCCACGACCTGCAGGAACCTCTCAAAACCATCCAGGTTCTGCTTGAGCTGCTTAACAAAAAATATAAGAACAGGCTGGATGCTGAAACTTCGGACGTGCTGCAATCTGCCGACGAAGGCGTGATCAGAATGTACAGGCTCATAACCGACTTCCTTATGTACTCACGCGTTGGTTCTGAAAGGGCCGTCATGGAAGTGGTTGATTGCAACGCGGCGGTTAAAGACGCTACGGCAAATCTTGAGATAGCGATAAAGGACAGCAAGGCCAAAATCAAACAGTTTTCCTTGCCGGAGATATGGGGGAATTCGCTCCAGATAACTCAAGTATTCCAGAACCTGATGGGTAATGCAATAAAATACCAGGGCGAAGGAACGCCTCAGATAGTGATATCCGCTGAAAAGAAAAATGATATGTGGCAGTTCGCTGTTAAAGATAACGGTATTGGAATTGAGCAGTGGTTCTCTGAGAGGATATTCATAGTTTTCCAGAAGCTTCACGACCACAAGAAATACCCGGGTTCAGGAATAGGACTGGCTCTTTGCAAACGTGTGATAGAAAAACACGGCGGTAAGATATGGTTTGAATCCGAGGTTGGCAAAGGCACAACGTTCTTTTTCACTATGCCGGTATATAGCAAAAAGAAAAAGAAGTCTGCAGCTTAAAAAAACCTCAAGCCAAAATCCGGCGAAAAGATGATCACTTCGTAATTTCCCTGTTAAGAGCTTCGCGTTCTATTTCAAGCTGTTTGATTTTCTTTTCCACAACATCAAGCTCTTCCGGCATTGAATCAATTTCTATCCTAAGCTTACTTGCAGCCTCATCTATCAGATCGATCGCTTTATCCGGAAGAAACCTGTCGGTTATGTAACGGTATGAAAGCGTAGCCGCAGCCACTATCGCCGAATCGGTTATCCTCACGCCGTGATGAACTTCATACTTCTCCTTCAGCCCGCGGAGGATCGATATTGTATCTTCTACCGACGGTTCATCAACCAAAACAGGCTGGAACCTTCTTTCAAGCGCCGGGTCTTTTTCAATATATTTGCGGTATTCGTCTAAAGTAGTGGCGCCAATGCAGTGAAGCTCGCCTCTTGCAAGCGCGGGTTTTAAAATGTTGGCGGCATCCATCGCTCCCTCAGTTTTACCGGCTCCAACAAGAGTATGTATCTCGTCTATAAAAAGTATAACTTCACCCTCGCTCTGTTTCACTTCATTCACAACCGCTTTAACACGTTCTTCAAACTGCCCTCTGTAACTAGTACCTGCAATTAAAGCCCCCATATCAAGGGCGACAACCATTTTTGTTTTAAGATTCTCGGGAACCTCGCCGTTCACAATTCTGAACGCCAGTCCTTCGGCTATCGCGGTCTTTCCAACTCCCGGTTCTCCCACAAGTATCGGATTATTTTTCGTTCTTCGTGATAAAACCTGCAGCACTCTCCTGATCTCATCTTCCCTGCCAATAACCGGGTCAAGTTTACCCTGCTTCGCAAGCTGGTTAAGGTCCCTTCCGTATTTCTTAAGCGACTGGTATGTTTCTTCAGGATCCTGAGTTGTAACACGCTGGCTCCCCCGGATATCTTTGAGGGCTGTGAAAATCGTTTCTTTGTTTATCCCCTGCTCTTTAAGGAACTTCCCGACCTCCGTTCCTGATTCGGCTATAGCAATAAATATATGCTCTACGCTTACATATTCGTCTCTCAGCTGAACCGCAATTTTCATTGACTCGTCGAATACCTTTTGCAGGGCCGCAGACATAAACTGGTTTGATGAAGTTGCAGATGATACCTTAGGAAGTTTTTCTATAAGGCCTGAGGCTTTTATCTTCAAAAATCCAATATCCAAACCAATCCGTTTGCAAATCGAGACGATGACGCTCTCATCATTTTGGATAAGCGCTGCAAAAACATGTTCGGGCTCTATCTGCTGATTTGAATATGAAGCCGCAATTTCGCCCGCGGCCTGAACGGCCCCCTGAGCCTTGATTGTGAATTTATTAAAACTTAAAGCCATATTGAATAATGAAAATTAATTTGATAAATACTTCATTATCTTATCATTCAGCGGGCCCATTGAAAGACTCTCCCACCCGTATTTTTCGGCAATCTCATCTGCATTATATTTCTGGCCCATTTTCCACATATCTTTCAGGAACGTACCTGCCGCCGGATTCTGAAACCATTCAGGATCAAATTCATCTGTGAGGTTCTTATGCATGCCCGATTGGAACATCCATGCTCTCAGGTATCTTGCGCAATAAAAATTCGGGTCAACGTCATTCAGGTAATTTTCAGGCGAGTGTTTTATTTTAGTTGCATTCTCAAAAATTTCACCGTAAAGTTCTTTCTTTCCGTCTAGGCCTGAGCTCTCATTTAGTTTGATTTCATAATGTATCTTTGCTGCATACCTTCTGAGCATAATAAGCTCATTCATCATTCTGTGAGAAAAATACTCGGGACGGTCTGCTGAATCAACCCCAAGAATGTTTTTGGTCCAAGTTTCATTCATTGTAAGATGGTCGAATGTCATTGCAAATCCTTCAGTGACAGAGTTATCGCCGTACCACTTGAATTCAAACTCCAGGTCATCGTCAATATGGGCAAAATGAAGGGCATGGCCCAGTTCATGGAGGAACGATGTGTAATCATCCTCGCCCCCTTTTGGATAAATCACAAGATATACTTCTTTCGGAATCCTGACCGGCGAACAAAATGCCCGCGGTGATTTGTTTTCCCTGGCGTCAAGGTCAAATACAATGTTGTCGCTCCCGGTTATATCGATTCCCATCATTTTTACAAACGAAGATATCCTGCCCAGCATCGCATCTTTCGGGAATAACGAGTCGAATTCTTCCCCGCGAGTAAGAAATAAAAGATCATGCTTTTTCAGGTCTTCAATTTTGAGGTTCAGTTTTTGTTTTGCAAGCTTTGAAAGCGCTTCAGCATAAACTTCTTCAGTTTGTTTAAGGAAACCCTGCATAACTTTGTCGAGAGCATAAAGGTCTATTCCGGAAAGCTCACGGAACATCTCTATCTTGTCTCGAAAACCCATCTCCAGAACAAAATTTCTTTCGATTGAGAATATAGTTTCCAGTATTGGGTTAACTTTGCGATCGGTAAATTCATCCAGCGCGCCTCTGAGTCCTTCCCTTCTGCCGCGGGATTTCTCATTTAGCAGTTCAATCATTGCGCCTCGATAAGATACGCATCCGCTGCCAAACGGGATTTTCCCGGCGGCTTCAATTTGATAATACTGCGATACGTATTCCCGGGTTAGGTTTCCCATAATTTCGCCGTAAAAAGCTTCATTGAAGAATTTCAGCCTCCGGGTTTCAGGTCCGTTATGGCTTTGATCGCGAAGAGCTGACTGAATCTTCCCAAGGTTCCGGTTTGTAAAAAGCCCAGGGCGCTTATCGTATATCTTCTTGAAATTGACCTCTTGTTTTAAGCCGGCTCCCTGCAGGTAGAATTCTCTTGAGATCTCCTGGGCAAAACTCTCCACATCTTTCCTGATTTTAGCTAATTCATCCAATTTTGACCAATACTTTCTTTAATTTTGACATGACACTACAAAAATACCACGAATAAATTTACCCTTCAAAGTTATTAGCGATGCAACAAAAAAGCCGCCGCAAACTTTGCGGCGGCCTAGTCAAAAATATATTCGCTTAAATCTTTATTTGACCAATATCATTTTCTTTGAGAAGCTGTAATCGCCTGCCTCAATGTGATAGAAATATACTCCGCTGGGGTAGTTTGATGCATCCCAATCAACTACATATCTGCCTGTATTCATAACTTTGTCAACCAGATTTGTTACCAGTCTGCCTGTCACGTCATAAATGCGTATCTTCACAAAGGATTGCTTCGGAATATCAAATTTTATCTTCGTGCTCGGATTGAATGGATTCGGGTAATTCTGGAATAAGTCGAATTTTTCAGGAACAAAATTCGATATGGGCTGAATTCCGATCACATTGGGCGAAATAGCTATTCCGTTTATCCCCTTCTTGCCGGTTGAACCTATCAAGGTTGATGTAACCGTACCTGTATCAACGGTATAAAGGCTTGATACCTGAGTGTTGACGCCGTTTGTAACATAGAGTTTTCCGCTTATGTCAAAACACAACGCCGTTGCCAGCCCTATTGATAAAGTTCCTTTCAGAGTGGAAGCGGCTGTCTGTTTGTTGATAATATATAGTCCGCCATTCAGAGTTAATCCCCAAAGCTGCCCGTTAACCGGATTGAATGCAATTGAATACAGGTTTGTTATTCCTGTGCTACCGACCAAATTTGTGTCGTTAGAAGCAATGTCGAATGTGTACAAAGCGCCGCCCGTTGTCGCCAAATAGAGCACATCATTCAAATCCCATGCAATCGCTCTGGTACTTGTTAATGATGCTACGCCGGCCTGGTAAGCATCGCCCGCCGCTGCGTTAATTCTCTCAATATCGGTTACATTTGAGCCGGCATAAGTTCCGTACAACTGGCCGCTTGTTTTCTTAATGCTCAGTCCAGTTACCTGTGAAAGACCCGTCGGGCCAACTGTTGTTCCGACGCCTGTGGCAGTATTTATTGTAAGAAGCGCGCCGCTTTCCTGCGTGCCTGCTACGGCATACATCACGCCCGCAGTTACGGCCCCTACTGAATAACCGTGCCCTTTTAACACAAATCTCTTAACAGGGTTCACGGCGTCATTGCTGCTTATTTTCAGCGTATCGACCAGATTACCTGCGGTCGTCGGCCTGAAAACCATATTTACAGTAATCGAATCCTGGTAATTCATATTCACAGGGAAACTAAAACTATTTGTAACATGGAAATTTGCTGTTGTAGTCTGGATATTGCTTATGCTCAAAGCTGTTGAGCCAAAGTTAAATACTTTTTCGGAAACTGTATCTGTATTATTAACTCCAACTTCTTCGTTGCCAAAATTCAAAGAGTCCGCAAAAGCGTAAATTGTCGGCCCGTTGAAAGGAACCAGCCTTAGATTCGCCATCCAGCTGCCCCAGGTGTTTACCGGCGAATCAGCAAACTGCGATATTGTCCAGAAATTGTTCTGGTCAGTCGGATCAACCCAGACTTCTGTGTAATCTCCCCATCTGTTTCTTCCGGAACCAAAATCCTTCACATAATTAGCTTTGCCCGGCTGCAAAAACCTGCTCGCATTCAGTGTATTCGGCGGGTCTGTTGCAAGCCTGTATGTGAACATTGCTCCTATATACTCATTTACTGAGGACCTTGAGAAACTGATTGTTACATTCTGGTCCTTATCAACCGCTAAAGAAGGATAAAAATGATACAACGGGTCGGCGCCAAATGACGCATCTTCAGCGGGTGTGTTAGTTGCAGTATTTATTTTCAGGTACGCAATGTTAGAATATCCGGAAGGACTCCCTACAGAGTGGACGCACCAAAGGTAACCGTTTCGGTATGTTGGTTCATTCCTGAAAGCAGCCCCCCCGGTTTCGATAGCAATATTACCGCCTCCAAGTTGTTGGGCATTCGGCGCATTGTTATATCCTGTAACAGGAATATCTACACCTGTCATCGTAGGAGAAGTCAGCGGATTAACCAATTTGTAAAGTATCACATATGTATTGGAACTATTCGGACCGCCGGTGAAAAAATAATATTCATTGGGCGTGCCGTATATAACCGTGGGTCTGATAACATCAGGCGTAATATTCGTGTGGTTTGGATCCGTTACGCTCCACAGATCGGTCCAGTCAAGCTGGCCGGCAGTATTTGCATACAATTCAGTCTTGCCGATAATTCTAAGCTTACAGCCGTAGAAACCGGAAGTATAACCGAACATTCTGCCCGTGATGTAAACTGCCTGGTTATCGAATCCCACTCCTTCATAATCGCACCAGGTGTTTGATTCAACGCTTCCATTCAAGGAAGCTTTAATAGCATAATTATACCACGTTCCTAATGGAACTGAATCCTGCGATACAGAAATCAAAAAATAACCACGCGGCGTTGTGTTATTCTGGTCAAGCCACACCATGATCCATCTTTTATTGAAATGGTCATACTGAATTTTTGGATCAAACGGAGATGCAGCCGTTAAAGCGGTTGAAAACCAGGCTGTGGCGTTGATTGTCTTAACGAGATTTCCCTGCTTGTCCCAAATCCTGAAACGACCGTTATCAACTCCGACAACATGCGTTGGCCCTACCGCGCAATACTGGTCAGGCGGAATATAACTGCCCGGGTCATTGAATCCCTGGAAGCTGTGCAGCATCAAAGGATTCGATTCTATTTGGTCTATGCCCGGTACCTTAATTATATTCGAGCCTTCAGGCGCCCTGGCTTTGATATTGTTCAGGTAATCAGGATAATCTATGAATTCTTCTTCTTCATTTCTTGGTTTTTGGACGTAAGGTGAAATTGGTTCTCCTGCATAATCAACAAAACCATTAGTATTCACAATAACGCCGTTAGGCACAGAGCCGTTTGCCGGGCCCTGGTAAAGCTGGCTGTAAGCGTTTCCGGTACCGAAAACTGTCGCGCAAAATATAATTGCCAGCGTCATAAATATGTACAGTTTATTCATGATATTAAATTGATTTACAATACAAATTTAAAAAAAATTTATTCCCTCAATATATTTAAAAATGTTTAAGAAAATTAAATAAAAAGCGTTCCCCAGGTACAATTTATAAAAAGGAAGATCCTTATAAGGCCCTGTGCCAACAAACAAAAATCCCTGTAATCTTATTAATTACAGGGATTAAAAATATTTCTAAAACCCGAAAAACGGGAATACTATTTAACCAGAGACATTGCTTTTGTGTTTATGAATTTCTCGCCGGTCAGATTATCGACCGCAATGAATCTGTAATAGTAAACCCCGCTCGAATAGTTATTAGCCATAAACGAGGCCCTGAATGAACCCGCTTTCAGATTTCCATTAACAAGAGTTGTAACCTCCCTGCCCATAACATCATAGACTTTCAAAGTAACATAAGAAGAATTTTTGATATCAAATTCGATGTTTGTAACAGGGTTAAACGGATTCGGATAGTTTTGTCTCAGCGAATAATTGGAAGGAACGTTAGTTCCTATTGGGGTAATAGCGGTTGGAATATTGTTCCATGAAGAACAAATTCTGATTCCATCTATCCATAGAGTCGGAGCCACTGAAGCCGAGCCTTGTCTTACGGCAAATCTGCTCAAATCTGCAGGGTCAGTTGCCGGACCTCCAACTGGTCCAATAGTCGGGGTTGTCGGCTCGCTGGCCGGTACGCCCGAATTGAAAATGTAAACCTTCATCGAATCATCTGTTGTCGTTCCTGTATTGAAGGTGTACTTAATTACGACAAGATAAGTGACTCCATGAGTATATGTGTTTGTGGAGTAAACCACCGGATTAGTCGCAAAAGCTCCCTTTGTTATGCCAAAGACCATTCCGCCTGTAGTATCTTTTGCATAAAATCTGGCGGTATAGTTTGTTGTGCTGGTTGAAGGAAGCAAAGCCACGAAATAATCGCCGCCATTTGCCTGAGAGCTGTCAACGCTTACCAGAAAAGATGAGTAAAAACTCCCTGAGGAAACAGTGGTGAATGTGGTGTATTCATCCTGTCCGTTATTACGAACTCTTACATATTGCCCGATATTCGAATTTATATACCCAGAGAAAGTAAGATTTCCTGACGCCACTGTCAATGGATTTACCGAGCTGCTGATAAACCCCCACCCGTGGGCGCCAAGTGTATCGCCGACCGGATAGTTAAAATTTTCATCGAGTAAAACCTGCGCATTAGCGCTTAACGAAAAAACAGAAATGATAAATAAAACAAAAAGTGTTAATTTGTTCATAGATTAGTTCTCCCTTTAAATGATATCTTAAAAATAATAAATCTTTGGCAAATATAATGCGGAAAAATTAAGTAGCGGTTAAGATAATTTTACTTTAGGGTCCAGAAATGCGTAAATTATGTCGACAATCATATTAACAATAATGAAAATCACCGCTGTAAATAGCACCGTCCCCTGTATCATGGGAAAATCAAGCGAAAGGATTGAATTGATCGTTAACAAACCGATTCCGGGCCAGTTAAATATGTATTCAATAAAAAAGGCTCCGCCAAGCAGTCCTGCAAGCCAGGCGCTGATTGTTGTGATTACCGGATTCAAAGCGTTTCTCAAAGCGTGCTTTATAATGACTTTCCATTTGCCGATACCTTTAGCCCTTGCTGTCCTAACATAATCCTGCCCCATAACGTCAAGCATGCTCGAACGCGTCAGGCGTGCAATTATAGCGAGAGGCCTCAAGGCGAGAGTTACCATTGGTAAAACCAGGTACACTATTCCATTGTTGAGGTAACCTGATATAGGAAACCATTTCAGCCATGCCCCGAAAACCAAAGCCATGATCAAGCCGAAAGCAAAAGGCGGGAAAGAAATACCGAAAAGCGCAAAGAGCATAGACATGTTGTCTCTGAACGTGTATGGTTTTACTGCAGAAATTACACCTATGATGATTCCAAGAAATGAGCAAGAGAATTAACGATGAAACAGCGAGAATAGCGGTTGCGGGGAATGTTTCAAGAATTGTTTTTAAAACTTCCCTGTTTGAGGAATAGGATCGGCCCAAATCTCCCTGCACCGCCTTTACCATAAACCTGCCGTACTGAATATATAAGGGATCATCAAGTCCAAGCTGCTTTCGGACTGCCTCTATAGAAGCAATATCGGCCCGCTGACCTAACATCAGCCGGGCCGGATCGCCTGGTATTACATACATTAAACTGAATGTTACTGAAATTACTCCTATTAAAATTAGAACCGAATAAAGCAGTTTTCTAATTATATAGGTTCCCATATCCTATTTTATCACACGCCTTGCGGTAACAAACCTGGAATTATAATAATCTTCATTAAGCGAAGATACCTTAACGCCGCCGCTTGAAGACGACTGAGCAAACATAGATTCGCCTAGGTAAATACCTACGTGCGAGATACGGTTGCCGATTGTATTAAAGAATACAAGATCCCCAAACTGCAGGTCCTCTCTTTTCACTTCTTCGCCGACCGTTGATTGCATTATAGAAGTTCTCGGTAAATCAATTCCCAAAGCTTTCTTGAATACAGTCATCACAAAAGCGGAACAGTCGATACCGTTAGTTGTTGTGCCGCCCCAAAGATATGGTGTATTTATGAGCTCAATGATCTTCATCATCACCTGGTCGCGGTCAACGGTTGAACTGCCATATTCGGAAACAATGTTCGATAACGTTTCAAGACTTGAAATGTCAATCAAACTTCTTTTCTGAATACCAGCTGTACTGGAATATTCATCCCGCTGAACCAGTTTGTTTTTCTTCACCACGTACTCGCTGTTATCGCTCTGCGCGCCCGAACACCCGATCAAGAACAACCCGAACGTAACCAATAGTGAAACAAACACAATCCTTGCTGTTTTTTGCAATATTTTGCCTCCTTTCATTTTGAAATTAATAATAGATTTGGCAATATATAAATAATTAGGAACTATAAAAAGCCTAAAACGGAATTTCCTCACGTGAAACCGCTAGATTTAATCTTATTTATCCAGCCAAGTATACCGTAAATTAACTCTGTTCATGGGATCTAACGTAAACCCGCGTGAGTAAGGCTGTACCAGTTGATAATCCTCATCATAAAAAATGAACAGAACAGGCGCGTCGTTGACTGCAATTTGCTCTGCCTGTTCATACAGTTTGTTCCTCTCAGCAACATCTGTTGTGGCAATTGCTTTTTCGAACAGTTCGTCATACTTTGGGTTCTTGTACCTGAACGAATTTATTGGGCTCTTATCCTTGGGGTTATCGGGAACGTTCTTACCATAAAAAAGATTCAGGAAATTCTCAGGATCTGGGTAGTCCGCTATCCAGCCCAACCTGAAGAAATCAGATCTTCCCGCATCTATATTATCCAAATGCTGGGCAAACTGAAGCAGCTGCAGCTTTACTGTCACTCCAATATCTTTGAGCATGTTCTGAATCGCTTCAGCCATCTGGGTATTTCTCCCGCCGCCCTCGTTGATATTCAAAGTAACCTCAGGGAAACCTTTTCCTCCCGGAAATCCTGCTTCCTCCATAAGTTTGCGCGCCTTATCAAGATCGTAGCTGTAGCCCTTTATGTTCCTTGCATTGTAGTTAGGCATCACCGGGGGAACTACTCCGTATACAGCCGGGTCAGACGCCGAACCGTTAAGCACATATTTGAGAATCCTGTTCCTGTCGATTGCATAATTAAATGCCTGTCTTACTCTGGGGTCGCTGAAGGTTTTGCTGGTTGTTAGAAAGCCGTAATACTGAATTGTGAGAGAGTTTTTTCTCTGAAGAATATATTTAGAATATTCCGGAGTGAGCTTCTTGTCTTCGGTTACAATCGACTGGAATAACTCATTGGGAATTCTGTAGGCAGCATCTAAATTGCCATTCTTAAACTCAAGCAGCTGCTGAGAGAGGTCCTTAATGAAACGGAATTTAACTTTATCAAGATATGGATATTGGTTTCCGAATTCATCTTTCTTCCAGTAATTCAGGTTACGGTGCATATTAATTTCCAAGTCAGGCGTCCAGTTGTCAAAAACAAACGGGCCTGTGCCTACCGGATTCTGGAAAAAGTCTTTGCCGTATTTCTCAACAGCTTCATGCGGGACAATATATGCAAATCCTAAACAGGTATAATAGATGAAAGGACCGAATGGTTTGGTTAGCTTCACCACAAACGTTGAATCGTCCTGCGCTATAAAGCCGCTCACACCTTTTATCTTCGGTTCGCGGTTTTCAGTCATAGCCTTGCTCACTTCTTCTCCGAACTCTTTGGCTCCAACCACGTAATTCCTGTAATAATCAAATCCCAGGCTTCCGGTTCTCTGGTCAAGAATCCTGTCATAAGAATATTTCACATCCGATGCGTTCATTTCCCTGCCTTTGCCGCCGGGGAAACACGCGTTATCCTGGAACATTACCCCCTTTCTCAGGTGAAAGGTGTAAGTCATTCCGTCAGGCGATATATCCCATCTCATCGCCAGCGATGGAATAATCTGGAGGTTTGTATCAAGGTCAATAAGCAGATCATATATTTGATTAGCAACATGGAAAGAAACAACGTCGTTGATTCCAACCGGGTCGAGGCTCCTGATGTTCTCGGTTTCATTTACTGTATACATCCCGCCGCCCTTAACGCCGCCTTTGAGATTTGTGAGGGTATCTGTAGTTTTCTTACCGCAGCTTGAAAAAACAAACAACATCGCAGCGGATAATATTGGAATAAAAATCTTTCTGAACATTGTATTCAAATTAATTCTTTAGTAATGCCGGAAAAACTAAAAGGCTGATCGGGAACGCTACCCCAAATAAGCTTTTAGCGCCTTACTCTTCGAGGCGTGCTTCAATCTTCTGATGGCTTTTTCTTTGATCTGGCGGACTCTTTCGCGTGTTAGCTTGAATTTTTCGCCGATCTCTTCAAGAGTTAGCGGATTTTCCTGTTCTAACCCGTAATATAATTTCAGAACGTCCCGTTCCCTCTGGCTCAAAGTGTTTAACGCTCTTTGTATCTCTATCTTCAGCGATTCATTTATAAGCTTGTAATCCGGAAGCGGCTGATTCTGGTTAGGCATTATGTCAACCAATCGGCTGTCTTCGCCATGAACAAACGGCGCGTCAATAGAAAGATGCCTGCCGGAAATTTTTAATGTATCGGATACTTCATAAAGAGACATATCAAGCTGTTCGGCAAGCTCGTCAGCGCTCGGTTCTCTCTCGAATTCCTGCTCTAATGTGCTGTACGCTTTGCCGATCTTATTCAGAGCGCCAACGCGGTTAAGCGGAAGCCTGACAATTCTTGACTGCTCTGCCAGGGCCTGGAGAATAGACTGCCTTATCCACCAAACGGCATAAGAAATAAATTTGAATCCCCTTGTTTCATCAAACCTTTTAGCGGCTTTGATCAGTCCAAGGTTGCCTTCGTTTATAAGGTCGCCAAGGGAAAGCCCCTGGTTCTGGTATTGTTTCGCTACGCTGACAACAAATCTGAGGTTCGCTTTGGTAAGTTTCTCTAACGCTTTCTGTCTTTCTTTTTCATCGCCGTACTTGATCTTTTTGGCAAGGTCAATTTCTTCCTCGACATCAAGCAATTCAACCTTTCCAATCTCCTGCAAATACTTGTCAATAGATTGCGATTCCCTATTTGTAAATTGTTTTCCAATCTTCATAGGTTGAATTCAGCTCCGTTTAAATTTAGAAAATTTTTATTAATGAGGAATGTACCTGTCTATGCGGTCTCAAACAAGTCAATCTTACTTTCTTTAGTCAAAGTAACGATCGCTCTTTTTCTTTTTGCTTTGAAACCTTCAAAACGGCCGCGTTTGGTAAACTGCGCTTTACGTTTGCCGCCGGTTGTCAGCGTTCTAACGCTTGAAACCTTCACATTAAATTTCTTTTCGATAGCGTTTGAAATATCAACCTTGGAAGAATTTACGTCAACCTCAAAAGCATACTGGTTTTTCTTCTCCTGCATAATGGTCATTTTCTCGGTTATGACAGGTTTTAATAATATTGTTCTCGGCATTTTGAAAGTTCAGTTTCTAATTTATAAAATTAATTCAGCAATGGCTTGCATAAAGCCTCAACAGCGCTTTTTTGTATCAGGATAACCTGGTTGTTGACCAGGTCATATGTAGCGGCATCGCCGGCGTTCAGAATGTTTATACGCGGAACATTTCTCCCTGACTTGAATACATTCTCATTGTGCGCCGGGGTAAGCATTAATACTTTTTTCCCCTCGAGATTGAGATTTTTTAAGATCGAACAAAAATCTTTCGTCTTCGGTTTCTCAAAACCTATATCCTCAACCACCATTATCTCGCCCGCTTTTGCCTTCAGGCTCAGCGCGCTTTTCCTTGCATTTAACGCGGACTTCTTCGTCATCTTCAGCTTGTATAGCCTTGGCCTTGGGCCGTGTACTGTACCGCCATGCACCCAAACAGGTGAGCGGGTGGTGCCGGCTCTTGCCGTACCTCTTCCTTTTTGTCTCCACGGTTTTTTACCGCCGCCGCTCACTTCAGACCTCTCTTTTGTCTTATGCGTTCCCTGCCTTTGGTTAGACAGGTATGCCCTTACAGCCTGGTAAATTAAATGATGATTCGGCTCGACCTCAAATACGCTTGATGGAAGATCAACCTGATCGGCTGATTCTGTGCCGTCAATTTTATATACTTTTAATTGCATGCCTATTTTATCTTATAAATTTCTACAATACCCGATATAGCGCCAGGGACGGCTCCCTTTATCAAAAGAAGATTTGAATCAGCGATAACCTTAACTATTTTCAGGTTCCTTACAGTTACCCGGTCTGAACCATCGCGGCCGGCCATCCTCTGACCTTTGAAAACTCTGGACGGATATGAACTCGCGCCTATTGAGCCCGGAGCTCTTAACCTGTCGCTTTGTCCGTGAGTTACCGAACCGCCGCCGAAGCCATGTCTCTTAACTACTCCCTGGAATCCTTTTCCTTTAGTTACTCCGGTTACTTTAACAACGTCTCCTGCCGCAAAAAGATCTACGTTCAGCGCATCGCCGACTTTCAAGTCTTCAACGCCGTCAAAATCGCGGATCTCTTTCTGGTGCTTCAAAAGTGGAACCTTATTCTTCTTGGCTTCCTTTACCTGAGGTTTCGAAACATGTTTCTCTTTTGCTTCGCCAAACCCAAGCCTCACAGCTGAATACCCGTCGTTTTCCTTCGTCCTTATTGCGGATATGTAGCACGGGCCCGCTTCAACAAGCGTGCATGAGACACTGCTTCCGTCTTCGGTAAAGACAGAAGTCATTCCTAATTTTTTTCCTATTAAACCCTTCATTTAACGCTTTCTTATACTTTAATTTCAATATACACGCCGCCGGGAGGATCCAGCTTGGTCAGCGCATCGACGGTCTTCTTATTAGAGTTCAAAATATCGATAACTCTTTTATGGGACCTGATCTCAAACTGTTCCCTGGATTTCTTATCAACATGGGGCGATCTTAGAACAGTGTAAACCGATTTGCGTGTCGGAAGAGGTATCGGTCCTGATACGACTCCGCCGGTCGATTTAATTGTCTTAATTATCCTGTCGGTCCACTTATCGATAAGCCTGTGGTCATACGATTTAAGCTTAATTCTGATTCTCTGAGTAGCCAAGTTATTCCTTACATTAAAAGGAGAACCTGCCCGGTAACAGGCAGGGGCTCCCGTTTGTTTTTATTCAATAATTTTTGTAACAACGCCTGCGCCTACGGTCCTGCCGCCCTCGCGGATAGCAAACCTGAGTCCTTCTTCCATAGCGATAGGCGATATCAAAACAACTTTAAGGTTATCAATGTTGTCGCCCGGCATTATCATCTGAACCCCTTCAGGTAATTCAATCACACCTGTAACGTCGGTTGTCCTGAAATAAAATTGCGGCCTGTAATTGCCGAAGAACGGCGTATGTCTTCCGCCCTCTTCTTTTGAAAGCACATATACCTGGCAATTAAATACCTTGTGAGGAGTTATGGAACCGGTTTTAGCAAGGACCATACCTCTTTCAATCTCATTCTTATCAACGCCTCTCATAAGAACGCCGCAGTTATCGCCCGCGATGCCTTCATCAAGCTCTTTGTTGAACATTTCGATACCTGTCACGACGGTTTTCTTGTGCGCGCCAAGCCCAATAAGCTCAACTTCTTCGCCCATCTTCACTTTTCCTCTTTCAACTCTGCCTGTTGCAACTGTTCCGCGTCCTGTGATGCTGAACACGTCTTCAACCGACATTAAGAACGGTTTATCCATAGCTCTTGTCGGCTCCGGAACGTAACTATCTACCGCATCCATGAGGTCATAAATACATTTCAATGCGGGATCGTCAGCCGTGGTGCCTTCTTTTAATCCGGCTTCCATCGCTTTGAGAGCGCTTCCTCTTATTATAGGAATTTCATCTCCCGGGAATTCATACGCGTTCAATATATCTCTTAATTCTGATTCTACAACTTCAAGCAGAAGCTCGGCATCTTCAGGAGTTTTTTCCTGCTCGTAAATCATATCTATTTTATTAAGGAAGACAACAATTCTTGGAACGCCAACCTGCCTGGCTAAAAGAATGTGCTCTTTTGTCTGAGGCATAGCTCCGTCGTTTGCGGCAACAACTAATATAGCGCCATCCATCTGAGCTGCGCCTGTGATCATATTCTTAATATAATCCGCGTGGCCCGGACAGTCAACGTGAGCATAATGCCTCTTATCGGTCTCATACTCTACGTGAGCGGTTGCGATCGTAATTCCCCTGGCTTTTTCTTCAGGAGCGTTATCAATCGAATCGAAAGCCCTGATCTTGCCTCCCTTACCTTTTTTGGCAAGAGCCATAGTGATAGCGGCGGTAAGCGTTGTTTTACCATGATCAACGTGACCAATCGTACCAATGTTCACATGCGGCTTACTTCTATCAAATTTTTCTTTAGCCATTTTGTATGTTTCTCCTTATGATGTTATTATTTTTTAATTTAATCTTTTTTATTATTAACTAATATCTAAAAATACTTATATGCTCTGTTTTAAATCCACAATTTAGTGGGCCAGGGAGGAATTTATCCATCCACCTTCCCGCCTTCAGCGGGACCTTCTAACCGACTTAACTCCAATTAAGTGGGCCAGGGACCCCGAGGACTCGGGGGAACCTCCCACCTTCCCGCCTTCGGCGGGACGCTCTAACCGACTTAACTCCAATTAAGTGGGCCAGGGAGGAATCGAACCTCCCACCTCGTGCTTATAAGGCACGCGCTCTAACCGACTGAGCTACTGGCCCAATGTAATGTTGCCAGTCAGTTGGAAAAAATTCTCTTTCGAACCTCCCGCCTTCCCGCCGTAGGCGGGACGCGTTTACTGATTGAACTAATTAATTAGATTCAGTCAGTTGGAAAATTTCACAGAGCGCATTTAATGTGTCTGATGTTGACGAGGAATCCCATACCGGGATTGACCCTAATAAAACATATTTTAAAAGAACAAATTTACTTCTTGAGAGATTCTAAAAATCTGCGAATCCCTCTTTTTTTAATCTTTAATTCAAGCCGAATTGCTTCGGTTTTTGTTTCAAACTCGAACGATCTTACCAATTTCCAGTCGTTACATTGTCCTGTGAATTTACTCTTATCCTTGCCATGTTCTTCCAGCCTGTTATTCAAATCAGATGTATGGCCTGCGTAATATTTATTGATCGATTCGCTGAACAGTATATAAGTGTAAAACATAACATACGAACCTCCCACCTTCCCGCCGAAGGCGGGACGCGTTTACTGATTGAACTAATTAATTAGATTCTATCAGTTGGAAAATTTCACAGAGCGCATCTAATGTGTCTGATTGTGACGAGGAATCCCTTTCCGGGATTGACCCTAAATAAAACTTATTTTAAAAGAACTAACTAATTTGTATCTTTATTTGTTTATCTTGAATCTGATAATCTTGAATCTGATAATCTTTACGCTGAGACCGTCTCTTTTCCTTTGTGCTTCTCAACAATCTGCTCGGCAATCGATTTCGGAACCTCAGAATAATGATTGAACTCCATATTGTAAATCGCTCTGCCCTGCGTCATCGAACGCATTTGCGTGGCGTATCCGAACATTTCCGATAGCGGAACCATTGCGCGAATAACCTGCGCATCATTGCGCTGAGTCATGCCCTCGATCTTACCGCGCCTTGAGCTTAAGTCGCCCATTACATCGCCCATATATTCATCGGGTGTTGTGACTTCAACTTTCATAATCGGCTCAAGTATTATCGGGCCGGCTTTTTGAGCAGCCGCTTTAAATGCAATAGAGCCCGCAATCTTAAAAGCCATTTCTGAAGAATCCACTTCATGATAAGAACCGTCAAACAGCGTTACTTTAATATCTTCAACAGGGTAACCGGCAAGTACGCCGTTTTTCATAGCTTCTTCTATGCCTTCTTCAACCGGCTTTATATATTCTCTCGGCACTTTTCCGCCGACTATCTTATTCTCGAATACAAAACCCTTGCCTTTTTCGTTCGGCCCGACTGTTATCCAAACATGCCCAAACTGTCCGCGTCCGCCTGATTGCCTTACAAACTTACCTTCCTGCTCAACTTCCTTGGTGATTGTTTCTTTATATGCAACCTGCGGTTTTCCGATATTTGCATCAACCTTAAACTCTCTCTTAAGCCTGTCGACAATAATTTCAAGATGAAGCTCGCCCATTCCGCCCAAAAGCGTCTGCCCTGTTTCTTCGTTGGTCGAAACTCTTAACGTCGGGTCCTCATCAGCCAGTTTAGTTAACGACTCAGATAACTTATCCTGGTCAGCCTTCGTCTTCGGCTCGATAGCAATATGTATAACCGGCTCGGGGAACGTCATTCTCTCAAGCACTATCGGGTCCGATTCATCGCACAGCGTATCGCCGGTCTTTGTGTGTTTCAAACCAATAGCCGCGGCAATATCTCCTGCGAATACTTCTTCAAGATCCTCACGGTGATTAGCATGCATAAGCAGCAATCGCCCGATACGTTCTTTCTTGTTCGAATTAGGATTAAATATATATGAACCAGCTTTCAAAACGCCTGAATAAACCCTGAAGAATGTAAGCTTACCTACAAACGGGTCGGTCATTATTTTAAACGCAAGCGCCGAAAACGGCTCGCTGTCGTCAATATTTCTTGTGATATGGTCATCAGAATGAATATGATGCCCCCAAACTTCGCCGATATCTTTAGGACACGGTAAATAATCTATAACAGCATCCAGCAGCGACTGAACGCCTTTGTTCTTAAAAGATGAACCGCAAAGAACGGGAATAATTTTCGCTTTTAATGTCGCCCTGCGGAGAACAACTTTTATCTCGTCATCAGAAATTTCTTTCCCGTCAAGATATTTATTCAACAACTTATCATCTTCATCCGAAACCGCTTCAAGAAGCTGTTTCCTGTAATTAACCGCTTTTACTTTTAATGAAGCCGGAATTTCAGATTCTTCCCATGTCTGTCCGAGATTATCGGAGTTATATATAAGCGCTTTCATCCTTATCAGGTCGATCTGCCCGACAAACATTTCGCCCTGCCCTATCGGAATTTCAATAGGAACAGCGTTGGCTTTAAGGCGGTCTTTCATCATTTCAATCACATTATAGAAATCCGCGCCGGTCCTGTCCATCTTGTTCACAAACGCTAATCTTGGCACGCCGTATTTATCGGCCTGGCGCCATACTGTTTCGGATTGCGGTTCCACTCCGCCCACGGCGCAGAATAGCGCAACGGCTCCGTCGAGGACTCTAAGCGAGCGCTCAACTTCGGCTGTGAAATCCACGTGCCCAGGAGTATCGATAATATTTATCCTGTGTTCTTTCCAATAGCATGTTGTTGCGGCTGAAGTAATCGTGATACCGCGTTCTTTTTCCTGTTCCATCCAGTCCATAGTAGCGGCGCCTTCATGCACTTCGCCCATTCTGTGCAGACGTCCTGTATAATACAGTATTCTTTCAGTTGTAGTTGTCTTACCGGCGTCAATGTGAGCCATGATACCGATGTTTCTTGTCTTTTCTAATGATACTTTACGCGGCATTCTTTCTTTAATTGCGAGTCCCGATCTCTCGGGACGTTTATCCGGCTCTGCCGGACAGCAATCTCTCCTCTATGATTTAATTTTGATTTTTAATTGCTAATTGTTCATTGTTGAGATTCAGCTGTTGCCGAATCGAAATCCCGCTTGCGGGACTAATTGGCTCTTCTACCACCTGAAGTGAGCAAAAGCCTTGTTGGCTTCGGCCATTCTGTGCACGTCTTCCTTCTTCTTGACGGCGGCGCCTTCGTTATTTGCGGCGGACATTAATTCTGATGCAAGTTTTTCCGCCATTGATTTACCCGGCTTTTTGCGTGAGTATGTTAATATCCACGTAATAGCGAGAGCTGTTCTTCTCTCAGGCCTTACTTCGGTCGGCACCTGGTAGTTTGAACCGCCTACGCGCCTTGAGCGTACTTCAAGAACCGGCTGGCAGTTTGCAACAGCTTTCTTGAATACTTCTATCGGGTCCGATTTCAGTTTCTCTTCAATCATCCCGAATGCATCATACATTATTTTCTCGGCGGTCTGTTTCTTGCCGTCTTCCATGATCGCATTAATAAAACGCCCGACTAAAATATCCCCGTGTTTCTTATCGGGCCTTCTGATTCTCTTATCTGCTTGTTTTTTTCTCAATTTCCGTTCCTAAATGTCATGCCACAAAGGCACGAAGACACTAATTATAGTTTTTGGTTTTCTTTATTCTGTTTTTTTTGTTAACTGCTAACTGTTAACTGATTTGTTATTTCGCCGCTTTAGCCTTTTTAGCGCCATACTTAGAGCGCGCCTGTTTTCTATCGGCAACGCCGCTTGAGTCAACTGCGCCTCTTACGATATGATAACGCACACCGGGAAGGTCTTTAATTCTGCCGCCTCTTATAAGAACAATTGAATGCTCCTGAAGGTTGTGTCCCTCGCCCGGAATGTAAGCCGTTACTTCAATTCCGTTTGTTAATCTTACTCTTGCAACTTTCCTTAAAGCCGAGTTTGGTTTTTTTGGCGTAGTTGTGTAAACTCTGGTACACACCCCTCTTTTTTGCGGACTTGAATCTAAAGCAGGAGACTTACTTTTGAACTTAGGGACTTTCCTGCCCTTACGTACTAATTGATTAATAGTAGGCACTAAATATATATTAAATGATTAATGAAATTTCACTTCAAGCCACAAAAATAGCTATTTTTTGGGAAAAAGTCAAGGTGAGCTTTAGCTCACCGCAGATCCCGCCACAGGCGGGATCAAGAAAACACCAAATAACCACAAAGGTCGCAAAGAAATAATAAGAAAACACCAAATAAGTTGTTAGACCCGCCTCTGGAGGGTCAAGGTGAGCTTTAGCTCACTGGCAGATCATGCAAAGAGATAGTAAAGGAATGGATAAAAAATTTAATAATTTTGATTTTTTATTAATTTTGGGCGAAAAAACATTTTAATTGTAAATGAGTATCTTAAAAAAAAGGGGGAATTATTTTATAATTTTACAGCTTTTACCTTAATCTCTTTATATAAGGTCGATTTTGCAAGATGAATACTATATGTTTTAATGAAATATTCTTTTAACATTTTTGTTTGAAGTGGCTGAATTCTTGGGTCAAGTAAATAACTTTCGATCAAATCTAAAAAATTCATTTTGGGTTCGTAAAAACTAGATTTCAAGTTTTTTTGATGAGGAACTAGAATAATCCGGATTTCATCTTCATATAGAAAGGCCTTTCTTTTTTTTAATAGTAATTTAATCTGATTTTCTCCTATTTCATCTTTTTTTATCTCATTCACTAAAGCAGATCTATTTAGACTGACTTTATGAAATTCACGGGTTACTTGATAGTTCACTTTTCCTATAAAAACATTTGCATCTATAATCAAATCTAATACTTTTATTAACTTATATGTATCAATAGTTAGTCTTATGCCGTTTTCCTTTGGAGCATACACCTTCCAATATGCTTCGCTGCTTGAAGTTCCTGAAAAACAAACACAATATACATTACTTCTCATGGGGAGTGTTACACTTTTATTTTTAACAGAGTATTTTGCATTTAAAAAATATTTTTCAAAAGGGTCCGACCATTTTTCAGGGTCAATAAATGTCAGAGACCCCGTTTCCAAAATACCAAGCAACCTTTCTAAGCTAATAAATCGATATAATCTTAAATGCTTTTTCAATAATGCTGATTTACTTATGCCTACGTATTGAATCATTTTGATGTCCTTGTCGAATAATTTGTTTAGTCACAGAATTTCCTTAGCAAATTCGATGATTAAAACCTTCTAAAATGTCTTTTCAGACCTGAAATTATCATTGTAACAAAAAATATTAATATTAATGCAGTGAATACACCCACGATCAAACCAACAGAATCAAGAGTTCTGAAATCTGCTTTGTCAATCGGAAGATAACTTGAAGGAAGGATTCGAGATATAGTAAAAAATAGAGATTTAGCAAAATCTTTTACGAACACACATAAATCATAACTGTATGATGTACCAGCATCATTAACAATATCGTAATTAATAACACTGTTCCTGAATTTGAACCGTTTAGTAAATTAAAAATACTAATTGTAAATGTAAAAATAGTTAACCAAAAAAAACTCCATAAAGGTTTTTCACCGTAACCCGCAAAATATTTATAAAGCGTGTAAAGGAAATACTTACTTTTAGAGAGGGTACCGTCGACTTGCTTGTAATAAAGTCTCAGCATTTCAAATTCATTAAAATAGAACCAACCTGCCTGAATATAATCCTTCGTTCCATCAAGAGCGGTCTTAAATCTTCTGTATAAACCAGCAATTTCATCTAGTCCACTCAAATCCTCAATCTGATATCTTTTAAAGTATTTATCATTCGCAAGTCTTTCCTCGATAGGTTTTGTTTTTTTTGCACCCATTGCAAGAATAACATTTATTAAATAGTCTTCGATTATTACATGTTTCCTTTTATATGGAAATAATAACAATATTTTATCCTTAAGATAATTCCAACGTGATGAAATAAAAATTGCTTCATCAAAAAAACTCTTATAAAAAGACAAGATGCTAGAGTCCGAGTCAATAAAATAAACATCTTTCAAATAACAATATCTAAACAAGAATATCAAATTAGGCAATTCAAAGTTTCTTCTATGTTTTTTTTCTATATTATTACGTTTATCACTTAATAACTTTTCAAATGATGTTTTTACACCATTAAACTTGACGTTTTCAAATAGAATTATTCCCGCTTTAAATTCATGTTCGCTAATCCATTTTGACATAGGCGCTCTGAAAACGAATCGTATGTCGGTTTGGAAATAAATATTAGTGATTTTAAAACAAATATTATTTCCAATTGCATTATTTGTAAATATTAAATCTGCGTTTGCGTGGATATTGTCAAACGTGACCTCTTTGCATGTAAATTCCGTTTCTTTGAATTCTGCGGCGTCTCCTTTAAACTGGACTTTAGAAAATTTGAGATTCGTTTCTTTAACATTAATTCGATTTTCATTTGACTTTGCAATTAACTTACCCTTGTCTCTAACATGGTCAATTTCAGTAAATTTTGTTTTTTCAAATGAGACTCCATATTCGAATACGCAACCTTCAAATGAGGTTTTGCAATTGAATAACGCATTTTTGAAATCCGCAACACCTGCTTTAAAAGTTGACCCCTTAAAGGTTACCTCAGTGCCAATAAAATTGGAGTTTCGGAATGTTGTATCATAATAACTAACATCATTTGTTTTTTCAAATATTGAATCTTCAAAAGTTGTGTAATTTGAAAAATACGAATTCTCAAAAGAAATAGTTCTTCCTATTAAATGAATAGATTTGAAATTATTGAATGAAGTGGCAAAATGAGAATTTGTAAACAGAATGGTTGGCGAATTAATTCTAATTTTGTTAAAAAAGGCCTTATGTTCATGAAGTCTATTATTATTAAAATAAAATCTTTTGCACTCGAAAGTCGATTCAGAAAACATGGCATTTCGTTCAAATTCAATATTATTAAAGTTTACAAGTTTACCAGCCCCTACAAATTCTAATTTATTAAAATACGCATCTTTAGTAAATATGGTTTTTTCATTAGGCTCGTTTTCACCATTAATACTAAAATCACAACTGCGAAAAACGGCGCTATCAAAATATGCATTACCCAAAAACTTGACCTTGTGAAAAATAATACTTTCATTCAAAAAATTTGTATATTGAAAATCCACGGCACCTGCAAAATAGCAATTCTGAAAATTAGCACCTCCTGTAAATTGGAATCCTTTAAAACTGACACAAAAATCATCATCTTTTTTGATATTTGAATCTCCATCAAAAGTGGTGATATTAACCGGTGAAGTTCCCAAAAATTTGCAATCAGAAAAATCAACTTTTGAAGCAAATCTATTTTGACTTGAATTGAGAACCTTTGAAAAATCTATAAAGAATGGGAACACGAACCCTCTAAAATCATTGCTTCTAACAGAATAATTTCTCAACAATTCATAAAACCTTTCTACTGTGATATTATTCTTATGATCTTTGTCAGCATGAAATATACAATAATCATGATCCGATGATTCATAATCCGATTTGCTGGAAGTTAAGCAGCCTTCATACTTACATTTCATAATTTATTTAATCTAACAAAATCATTTTATAATAAAAAATAAATAAAAGGAATCAAGCTCATTCAATAATTAAAGCTTATCGGAGTTCACATCTAGAAAAAAAATAGTTATTATTAATCTAATGTTATCGCGTCGTATCCCAACCAACTCGGCTCTATCAAAAGATAATTCATTGTTTTGCTATGTGCATTATATCGATGGAAATATTGCATTGCACTCCGTAAATTTGATAATATGTCTTCGTTATTATGTAAATCTATAACGACAATACTTCCATCAAGAGTGTAAAATTTTTTAGACCCATCTTGAATTTTATTTATTTGCGTTACTTTTTTAATAGCACCAACTTTTAAATCCTTAAATTTTAAAATCAGTTTATCCAGCTCTCCTTTATTTCCACTTTGGTAGTCAAGAAATAAAACAGAAGCATCAGGAGCTAAAAAGATATGTCTATTTAAAAAGGATTGAAGGTTTCTTTCGTTTAAGTTCTTTATATCTCCAGATTTGATTTCAAAATGAAACAATGAGTTTTGAAAATTTGCAATGCAATCAAAATCACCACCATCGGGAGCGTTTTTTATTTTGACGCCAAAACTTGCTGACAAAGCCTGCAAGTCATTTACGCATAAGTAAGCTATTAAAAGCTCAACTGTTTTTGTGTATCGGTTTATATTTATAAAAGAACTTTCAAAAACATATTCCTCTTGAGTCACATTTTTCTCAACCCCATAAACCATATTTCTTATCCGAAGTCTAAAACTTTTATCTTTAAATTTGTCTATGAATTCTTTGGGCTTTAACTGAGCTGCTGAAAAAAAATCGTCATCTGTTGTTTTAAAAACGGTGTTTGCGTCTGTGTTAATCAATGTTTCATCAAGAGTACCTTCTATAACATTTTCAAAACCTCTTTGTAAAAGAGTATCATTTATATTAAATATGTCAATTATGTTTAATTGACCTTTTTTTGGTTTACCTCTCTGCAAAAAATGATTTAGTGTTGACATCTGATTAATTTCAACTAATGAGCATTATAAATATTTTTGACAAATAAAAAAAGGACTCAGCCATAACCCCCAGTTAAAGCTGCATCCCCTTGCGTAATAATTTATAATATAATTAAAAATTTAAGAAAGAGAAAGATGAACCTGCTACCTCTCCCCCGGCTCGCACAGCTCGCCTTCCCCCTTTGTTTCTTTTGGGTCCCGCCATGCGGGATCCCCGTCTTCACGAGGACAGGTTTCGTCCCGCTAAAGCGTGACTCAAGAGGGGGGTTAGGGGGTGAGGTATTTTTTTCCTTTGTGGGCTTTCTTAGTGGTGTCAGGTCTTTCGACCTGACACGCGTTGAGAGGCCTGCCTGCGCCGTTTCACGTCTGCGGTCTCGCGATCTGACCCTTTACATATTTTAACAAACTGTTACATTTAGTTTCAATTGCGAGATGAAACAGGGATTTGTTTGGAATATATTTGTTGATATAATCTATCACGAAAATTAATATGGGATCATTAATGAAAAAGTCCGAAATAATACTTGCAGCCTTTTGCTTCGCTGTTATGTTTGCTTCCTGCGGCGGCTCGATGGACCTCGGCAGCAAGTGGGCGGATGAACCCGTCCCAATCGACGGTACGGCCGACCAGTGGAAAGGCAAAACAACATATATCAAAGACGGCGGACTACTTTTCGGAGTGCAGAACGACAGTAATTATATTTACGTCGCGCTTACAACCAGCGACCCGGGAAGCAAATCGCAGATACTGATGCGCGGACTCACCGTTTGGTTCGATACGCAGGGCGGAGATAATAAAAACTTCGGCGTTAAATATCCTATCGGCGCAAGAGAAATGGGTATGATGAACATGCCCAGAAAACAAGACGACAATAACGGAACCAACCAGGACTGGATGCAGCAGATGGAAGATAACATGCTAAACTCAACTACGCTTGAAGTAATGAATTCAGACGATGACGGGAACAAAATGGAGATGTCTGACGCTTCAGGTATATCGGTTAAACTATCCCGCTCGAACGACGTGCTGATATATGAACTTAAGGTCGCGCTTAAACAGGATGCCGATAACAGAAACGCCATTGGTGTAAACAGTATTAAGCAGGTATTAGGTATCGGCGTTGAAACCGGGGCCGCGCCGGAGAACAGGAAGAACGAAAACGGAGAGCAGCGCGGAAATTTCGGCAGAGGAAACCACGGTCACGGCAACAGGGGCAGGGGCAATTACGGAAACGGCCAGAGGCAATCAATGCCTGACCCTATAAAGCAGTGGTTCACGGTCCAGCTTGCCAAAAATTCGGATGTGAAGATAAAATAAAAATTATCGCGTTCCCCTCGGATCCCTCTCATCAAAGAAATAGGGGTGTACCGGCGAAATGACTGTATTTGGACAGGATGCCCAATATTTCATTATCGAGATAAGCAATAGTACCCTTGCATTCTCCATTTTGGGCATTTCCGGCAATTTCTTAATGCTTCACTTTACCTCAATAGAAACTTTAACGCCCTACCGTTATATGACTAAAATAATGACTATTATTCGTTGATTTTTAATTATATTTATGAAGTTCAAAGTATGATTTATGTGACTAAAATACGTTTTTGGATTTTGTTGATTTTGCCGCTGATTCCGTTCATTACGTCTGCGCAATCGGAGATGACAGCCGAGCAGGTATTCAGCCGCGTTGATAATTCAGTAGTAGTAATCCTTGCATACAACAAAGTGGGCGATCTGTTTCAGGGCAGCGGCGTTGTGCTTAACAATAACGGGTATGTTGCGACAAATTACCACGTATGCTCTGACGCTACCAGAATAGATGTAAAGCATTACAGCCAGGACTATAAGAATGCGGAGATACTTCTCAAAGATGAAGCTAAGGACATTTTAATTCTTAAGATCAATGCCACGAACCTTAATCCCGCCGTTGTTGGCGCATCCACTGACCTGAAACCGGGGCAAACTGTTTATGCCATCGGCAGTCCCGAAGGATATGAGAATTCTATTTCGGAAGGCATAATCAGCGGGTTCAGGTATGACGACCAGAACAATAAACTTATACAAATGACGGCGCCGATTACGGACGGCTCTAGCGGCGGCGCTCTGGTTAACTCCAAAGGTGAAGTGATCGGCTTGAGCGTAAGCGGCCAGCACGAAGGTAATCTTTATTTCGCGATTCCCGCCGATGATATAGTAGCGCTTGTTGGCAGCAACAACGTTGTTACAGCCGATACCGCATCAGATATTAATTATTATGAAGAAGGCACCGTTGCGAAAGAGAATGAGAATTACAGGGACGCCGAGCTGTACTTCACAAAATACCTTGAACAGTTTTCATACGACGTTAAAGCATACTTCAACAGGGGTTACTCGCGCACCAAGCTTAAAGAATATACAAAGGCTATCAATGACTTCGATAAAGCTATAGAATATAATCCTGATGACGCCGATTCATATTTCTACAGGGGGAACTGCCGTTATTCGCTCAAAGAGTTTGACCAGGCTGTTGCCGATTATAACAAAGCGATCGAACTTGAACCCGAGTACCCTGAGTTCTATTACAACCGGGGGTACGCTTATTACAGGCTTAAGATGTATAAGGAAGCTCTTAAAGACTGGACAAAGTGCACCGGGATAAATAAGGATTATGCAAAAGAGCTTAACGACATGATTAAACAAGTCAACGATAAACTAAACAAGTAAATGCTGTTCCCGAAACTTAAGAGTTCAACTCAATTCTACCTGCTTTTTTCAATAATTGTATTGTTGATACTTGCCACCGGCATTTACATGGCCTACTTAAAATAGCGCCCAATGCCTCATTTCATTTACGTAGTTAAACCGCCGCGCGATAATTTCCCCGAGACTGTAACGCCGGAAGAAGCGCAAATTGTCGGCGAACATTTCAATTATCTGAAAGACCTGCTCGAAAAGAAGGTTGTGTTTTTTGTCGGAAGAACTTCCGGCGGCGATTTTGGCATTTGCGTTTACGAGTGCGAGTCAATTGAGATAGCTAAAGAGATCGCCGCTAATGACCCCGCAGTTAAGAAAGGCGTATTCAGCGCAGAGACATATCCTTTTAATCTTGCCCTGTATAGAAATTTAGAGAATCCATAAAAACCGTTTGTTCTGTTTTGGGCGCCTGCTGCTTTTTACCCTTCCTCTTTTTAACTTTCCGCTTCATAAACTTTTTACTTTATAACCTTCTACTTTTTATCTTTGGGCACGAAATCCAGCGCGGCTGAGTTCATACAGTATCTTAATCCCGTTGGCGCAGGACCGTCGTCAAACACGTGGCCCAGGTGCGCGCCGCACCTTCTGCATGTTACTTCGGTACGGGTCATCCACAGGCTGTTATCTGAATTCTCCGTAATATTCTCCTGCTTTATAGGCCTGAAAAAACTTGGCCAGCCTGTGCCTGATTCAAATTTTGCGTCTGAGCTGAACAACTCCTGTCCGCAGCAAACGCATTTATAAATTCCTTCTTCGTGGTTATCCCAGTACTTGTTATGGAACGCCCTTTCAGTCCCCTTTTGCCTGGTGACCTCGTATTGTTCCTCTGTTAGCTGCTGGCGCCACTGTTCGTCGGTTTTCACTATTTTATCTCCTTCGTTATTAGTTGAACTTTGTTCTGATGAATCCGTAAATACGCTCTTTTTTTCATCTATTTTTTGCGTGTATCCCTTGCCGCAGTCTGTTAAAATTCCTGCGGATAAAAGAACAGCAATTATTAATAAAACCTTCATTTACTTACTCCTTTAAATTCGTATCAATATATACGGAATATAATTCTAAATAGTTTCCCCCGGCTGAAAAACAACAAATTAAAGAGCCCCAAATATATCTATTCTAACAAATTAATTAATTTCAACTTACAAATACAGTTATTATATTTAAACTAATGAGTCCACAGGAACAAAAAATACTGATACTGATAGCGATAATAGCTTTCGCCGTCATTTTATTCAGAGTAATGTTTTAAACTATGCCGGTAATTAATATTAAAAGCTTGCCTGTGAGGGACCACATCAGTATTCCCGATGTGCTGGTCAGATTAAATAACGCCGTTGCCGAAGCTTCCCATACAGACCCGGAACATGTCTGGTCGTATTGGGAGTATCTTAATTCAGGATATTACGCCGTTGGCAAAAGCGTAGCCGCAACCGTTCACGATTTAACTCATTCCCCAATCATCAGGGTATCCTGCCTTGAAGGAAAATCGTCCGATGAGATAAAAAGCATTCTCGAAACTATTGCAAAAATTGTGTCCAAAGAGCTAAGCATCGATTTTGGAAATGTGTTTATCGTTTACGATGATTACAAAAGCTGCAGAGTATTTGACGGCGGATTGGGAGTACAGGCCTAAGGGCGCGGCTTTCTGATGCAGCCGCAGGATTCTAAAAACGCGTTGTCGGTGTTTTTCCGTACAGCGCTGGGATGCTAATTATTAATCTGAATTTAATATTTTTTACGCTACTTGCAATATAATTTATCGTTATAATAACAGAAAATAATGCATTCATTCCGCCCGGAGACAAATCTATATTGAATAATCATTAATGGCAAACAAGAAAACGACCAAAACTTTCGTACTTGATACCAACGTTATACTTCACGACGCAACCTGCATAAACCACTTTAAAGAAAACGACATTGTAATACCGCTAACCGTAATCGAAGAGCTTGACCACTTTAAGCGAGGCAGCCAGGTAATAAACCTTAACGCCCGCGAATTTGCGCGCACTTTGGATTCACTTACAGGCTCTGCTCTGTTTGAAAAGGGCGTATCGCTTGGCAAAGGCAAAGGCAAAGTAACGATTGCAATTTCCAGAGGGCTGAACGATGAAATAAAAGAGATCTTTAAGGAAGACAACCCCGATCACAGAATATTAAGCGCGGCCCTGGATATTCGCGCCAAACGCGGCCCTAATAGCTCTGTTATCCTCGTTTCGAAAGACGTCAACCTCAGGATGAAGGCAAAGGCAGTTGGACTGCCTGCGGAAGATTATACGACCGACAGGGTTTCGAATGTAGAAGAACTCTACAGCGGCAAGGAAGTTATAGAGAATTACGACCACGCCCTTATCGAAGAACTGTACCATCCGCCGTTTGAATTGGCAGTGAAGAAATCGTTCAGGAAGATAAAGACCGAGCTGGTTCCGAACAAATACTATATACTCCGCAATACAAGCCACTCCGCGCTTGCGGCAATCGACCTGAAACGGGAAATATTGAGAAAGGTTGATAAGACCGCAATCTATGGAATTAAGCCAAGAAATGCGGAGCAGACTTTTGCAATCGACTCGCTGATAAACTCCGAAATACCGCTTGTAACCTTAACAGGAAAAGCAGGAACGGGCAAAACATTAATCGCGCTTGCCTCAGCGCTGCATGTGAGAAAAAACTATAGGCAAATCTATATAGCGCGGCCTGTGGTTCCGCTGAGCAACAAAGATATAGGTTATCTTCCCGGCGATGTGGATAGCAAGCTTGCGCCATACATGCAGCCGTTATGGGATAACCTGAAGGTTATACAGGACCAATTCCCCGAAACGGAAAAACAGCATCAGCAGATAACCCAGATGCTGAAGGAAGAAAAAATTATTATCGAACCTCTCAGCTATATAAGAGGCAGGAGCCTTCAGAGAATTTTCTTCATAGTTGACGAGGCGCAGAATCTGACTCCCCATGAAATTAAGACAATTATTACCAGGGTTGGCGAAGGCTCAAAGATAGTTTTTACCGGGGATATTTACCAGATAGACCATCCTTACCTAGATTCACAATCGAACGGCCTTACTAATCTTATAGAACATTTTAAGGGTCAGAATCTGTATGCGCACGTAAATCTTGTAAAAGGAGAAAGGTCTGAGCTTGCTGAACTGGCAAGCAACCTGCTTTAATACGGGCTATCTTCCAAGTTCCTTCAAATGTCTTTTTGCGTCAGGGTCATCCGGATATATTTTTATGGCTTCATTATATGTCTCAATTGCCTTATCAGTTTTCCCCATCTTTTGATATGTGTAACCCAGGTTATTGTAAGCATCGGTGAAGTCGGCTTTTTCTTTGATGGAACGCTCAAAGCTCTTCACCGCATCGTCATACATATCTCTGTCAAGGTAACACATTCCAACATTATTATAATAGCTCGCAGCGCTTGCCGGATTTATCCTGATCAGCTGCTTCAGGTCCCCGATTGCTTTATCGTACTTCTTTTGCTGGTATAATTGATACGAGCTTTTTTCAAGCGAATCAACATCGGGACTGAGTTTGCTTTTGTCGGGAACAATCGGCTTGATCGGGGTCATGTGCAGGTTGTTCTGCTGCACTCCTTCCAGGTCGTTCATCTGAGTACTTTTCAGTTCATCCAGCATTTGCTTGGAATTCATATAACCCGGCGATATTGTCTGGATCTTTTCCAGCCATTTAACAGCATCCCGGTTCCTTTTTGTCCTGCTGTAAAGCAGCGCCAGCGCAAGCATAGGTTCGGGAGATAATGTATCCAAAGTGTAAGCTTTATTCATGTAATAATATGCTGAATCAGTTTCACCCTTCACCATAAGCGCTTTCCCGAGGTTGCAGTTAGCCAATATTGTCTCGCTTCTGAGCGAAATAGCTTTGCGGTAATAGCCGATTGCTTTATCAAAATCCTGTTTATTCGCGTATATGTTTCCGATATTGACATACAGAACCGTGCCGGGCTTCCCATCAGCGCTCATAAAAAGCGTATCGTTCGTTTTCCAGTCGGCGTTGCGTGAGACGGTTAAAAATAAATAGCCTGCTATAATAACCGTTAACACGGAATAAACAGGGATCTTCCTCTTTGGAGTGAAGTATTTAAAAACAAGTGCGACAGCCGAAAAACTAAGCGCGAGCGACGGCAGGTAAAGGAACCTGTCGGCCATAAAATTTAATGTTGGTATTATGTTAAGCACCGGCAGAAGGGTGATCATTACAAACAGAATTGAATAAGAAATCCACGGAATATTTTTTAGCGCCAAATATGCGCTCGCCAGAAGCGCCAGTATAAACAGCAAAGAAAATATGACTTCAATCCTGTATATCGAATCAAGGTAAGGCATAAATCCGCCGTAATGATAGACCATTCCATAAGGAAATATAGCTAGCCTGAAATAATAAGGAATAGTCTGGAGCATTGTGAAGAATGCTGTAGCCGCATCTTTTCCGAAGAAATAATTATAGCTAAGGCGCTCGGGCACGTTCTTAAGAGCGTACCAGCGTATCAACAGGAATAGCAGCGACACTATCGCAAGCCAATAGTAAATAAATTTCTCTTTGAAGTAATAGGATGCGGAAACCTGCCTGTTAATAACAAGCTCGTACAGTATAACAACGGCGGGAAAGGTGATGGCCATCTCTTTAGAAAGAAGCGACAGGAAATAGAATAAACAGACCAGCGCAATATTTTTATCGGAAGGGTCTTCCCTGTATTTCATGTAATAAATAAACGCCGCGGCGAAAAAAGTAAAGAACAGGCTGTCTGTCCTGCCGCTGACCCAGGCAACAGCCTCGGTATGTATCGGATGAATTGCAAACAGGGCCGCCCCGAGAAATATGATATAGTCCTTATACTTGCTTTGCATGCCTGCGAACATCAACAGCAGCAGCTGATAAACCAGCAGCGAATTAATAACATGCAGCAAAACATTTGTGAGATGGAATCCAAACGGTTTGAGCCCCCATAACGCGTAATCAATTGCATACGTAGAGGAAACTACGGGCCTGTAATACCTGCCAATAACTTTCTGGAAACCCTCCTGCCCTGTAAAATACTGGGGGATGCTGCTCAGCTTCGTCAAAGAGGGGTCGCCTAGCACTACCGAATCATCGTCAAATACGAACTGGTTCGAAAGCGAATTTGCGTACACAGCAAATGCGAGAGCCGCCAGGAAAATAAAATACTGTATTTGTTTGTTGGATTTGTTTTTAGGCGATTCGGTCTTGGAAGATTTAACTGGCATCCGGAATATTATCCTATTTTAAAATGATGTCTATCAATGAATAAAAAATATTTGTAAATTTACCTAATTAATTTAATCATTACAATTACAATGATCCGTAAAAGTCCTGTTTTACATATGTTGTTTATTGCTTTGCTGGCATTCGCGCCGGGCTGCGGGAAAAATTACGACAACGCTTCCGCGGCGGTAACTTCATTCATTATCGGGGTGGAACAGCATGACATGGGAAAATTATGGGGAATGCTAGGCCCTGACGCCCAGTCATTTTATAACGACCTTGGGGAAAAGCAAAGGCGCTCTGGCCGCGGCGCCCTGGAGCACGAAATAAACAACATAAGAGCTTTCAAAAACCTCAGAGGCGATTATAAAATTAAGGAAGATAAAGATAATCCCGGTACGGTGAAAATTATAATTATAGGCGGCTCGGAATTTCCTGTAGCAACAATTAAAGACGACAGAGGATATAAAATTAAGGACGGGCAGTCAGTCAGAAACCTGCTGACGGGAATAACATTAGAGAAAAATCAGAAGGAAGATTATTGATATCACCCAATCCCCGCCTGCCTGTAGAAGGCAGGGGAAGGCGGGAATGATAAAATCACTTTTGAATTTCTAATAATTAATTTTTTGTCATTCCCGGCTTGACCGGGAATCTAGCAACTGTTCTTTGTATTCGTTTATATCGAAGCCCTCTTCGAATTCTCGTCCGCCGATATCATAATATAAATCTATCCATTTAGGATTTGAATCTTCTATAAGTTCAAGTTTCCATTTTCTATTCCATCTCTTCAGTTGTTTTTCTCTGTGAGTAGCCTGATCTATATAATCAAATTCCTCAAAGTGGACTAGCTTATCTACATAATGTTCTTTAGTGAATCCTTCAAGTAATTTATGTTTATGCTCAAAAACTCTTCGTAGCAAATTATTGGTAATGCCCACATAAAGCGTTCCATTATTTCCGCTTGCCAGGATATAAACGTAGAATGCAGTTTTGAAAGTCATTTTTTGGGAGCGATAGCAAATTAATTATCAAACACTGCTTCACTATTGAAGATCACATACTAGATTCCCGGTCAAGCCGGGAATGACAAAGGAAAAAAATGCCACAATCCGAAGGTAGTGGCATTAAACATTTATTCCTGAAATGATTATATTACGGATACCCACTCCATTGGGATTGAAAATTAATTCTGCGGGCCGTAGCGGAATGTATCCCAGATAGGCGTGACCAGCCGGTAATCTCCAAACCCATCGTTATCCACAAAGACAAATTCTTTGTTAATATCGTAGTAATCCCAGACTTCATATGGTTTCGTGTCCATGTCGTAAGGATGTTTATCTACGTTGCTGGGAGCGCCAAATATGATAAAGACCATTCCCATATCTGTTCTCCAGCCATTGGTATAGGTTGTGCCGAAATGTTTGTTTGCGTAAAACAGCCTCCTGTAGTATTCATCCATCGCTTCATTTTTCTTTGTCGCCGGGTTGGGGTCCTTTGATTTCCAGAATTCCATAAATCGTTTCTGTTTTTCAGCTACAGTCTTTCCCGCTTTCATATAATCCATTTCTTTTTCTTTCGCAATATACTGGAGCTGATCTATAAGTTCATCAATATTGTTAAGCGAGAACGGGAAATCAGCGTTGCCCAGCGTAAAGTGAATCACAGATTTATCCGTGTGCTGCGCGTTTGTGGCGGTTATCTCAGCCTGAAATTTTCCGTAATTCAATCCCGCAGTCGATACCGGGAATATAAACTGGTTTTGAAATGCCCCGGCCGTTGAAGGTAGATTATCCTGAGTTGAATAAACTTCTTTATTATCGGCATCAGTTATTTTGCAGGAGATATCTATCTCCTGGTCGGTGGCATTCTTGTACACGTAAAAGAACAGCGCGAACGTATCCAGCGAACCCACTTCATTTGAAACGCTGGGGGTTATGATCTTCTTGCCGTTCGTTTCGCTCAGCTTCGAAACAAGCATAATGTCGCTCAGTGAAAACGGCGGCGCGGTAAAATCCCTGACCGTAATCTCTTTTTCTTCTTCCGAAGATCTCTTTGTATCGGTCTCATAGATTGTAAGCCTTATTTTGTAGGTTCCGGGCGTTAGGAACAGGTTCTTTGGAATTATCTGCGAACTGCCCTGAAGGTATTCAGAACTAGTTTGCGTTGTCGAAAGTTCTTCTTTTGAAACATTATCATAAACTCTAACTTCGGAGAGGTCAAATACGTCGATTGTCAGGTCGAAGTCTGAGATATATTTGTTCTTTTCCTCTTTTGATTTCTTAAATTCAAAATTACCAAGGGGAATTTCGACATAAATATCGACTCGCGACTTTGTCCCCTCAGGAGAATAAAAGTCAAGAGCTTCAAAATCGAACATTTTCTTTTTAACCTGGTTTTTGTCCTGGGCATCGAGACGGATGAAAGAACCTAACAGGAGGGCTATAATCAACAACGTCGAAGATTTTCTCATTTGTTTAAAGCTTTTCTCTTTGAAGAAATTTACTAAAATATCTGAAATAATAGCAAATAATCTCATAAATAATCAATGTATTAAAAACCCCAAAAGTTCCAAAGAGTGTGGGGAATTGAGGAAAATGCAGAAATTTTAAATATACTAATATGTTACTTAAAACAATTTGTGCCACGACTGGGAGTCGTAGCGCGAATAAATGTTAACCTTTTTAAAGAGGAAGTAAAGCAATAGTGATATCACTATTTTATTAAAACCATTTTCTTCCGTTCCATATAGGACCCAGACTCGATCCTGTAAAAGTACACTCCGCTGGCATAATTAGCGCCATTGAATTCTTCCGAATAATAACCGGCTTGCTTAAATTCATCAACTAATTTCAAAACCTGTCTGCCAAGAAGATCATAAATTTTTATAGTTACGAAGCCATCCTTGGGTATTTCATATTTAATTTCCGTAACCGGGTTAAACGGATTTGGATAGTTTTGATACAAAGCATAATGTTTAGGTAAATTATTGTTCGTATTTACACCTTTTTTCATCCCTATATCGCATGGTATGATCCCGATATAGAGACCTCCCCTGTTAAAGTAAGGTGCATATGTATTTCTTAAATCTTCAGATATCAACCTTGGCGTTGTTCTATCCATATGATAAACTCCGTAATAACCCTGAAACTTGCCATTACTATTAGCATGCGCCAGACTATCTTCATTCACCCAAAAGTCGAATGCGTTCCAGTATGCAACCCCCATTACTACTCCTTCACAGTTAAATGCACCATTTGTATCAAACAGAGCTTTTTCAGAAAATGCACGGAACGTGGAATCGAACACATTCTTCTGACCTAATTCATTTGCAGGATAAGGAAGTTGACCTGCAGGATCAACAAAAGTGCCAAATTCATAAGTAGCAAACGGAGAAGTATAATGCGAAGGAAAATTGTCTAAGAACCACTTAGTTCTATCATAATATTGACCATGAGCTGAGTTTTCACATGAGCCAGTATATAACCCAAAATAAGTTGTAAAACCCGCAATATTACAATTTGATTGTGTAATATCAAATAGACCCTGTCCATTCCCGTCTTTAGAGCACTCAGCGCTAGAAGCTTGATTAATCAATCTCTTGTCGTCGTAAGAAGTTGTTAGTTCATGCTTCATCCTATAAATAAAATCTCCTCTTCCGCCAGTATTAATGCTCTCATTGTTAAGCGACCATAAAAGTATGCTTGGCCTATTGTAATCCCTGAAGACCATTTCTCTGAACATTTGATCCGGTATTTGTCTTTGTAGGCTCAGGTCATTTTGATGGTCCCACCCAACTTGTTCAAACCAGAATATAGGGATTTCTTCTGTTACGGCAAGTCCTATCCTATCTGCAATAAGATATGTAAGAGGATGATTCGGATAATGCGATGTTCTTAAGAAATTGCAATTCATTTGTTTTATTTTCAATAGATCATTATATATTTCGTTTTTATCAATGCTCCTCCCTTTAAGTGGATCATCTTCTTCCCTATTTATTCCAGTTAAGAAAACAGGTTTATCATTTAGCAACGCTCTAAATCCGGAAACAGTTATTGATCTTATTCCGAATTGTGTATAATATTCATCTAATATTTCTCCGGTTTGCTGATCTAGCAATACAACTTTCATTATATATAGGTTAGAGTATGAACCCGAAGATTGAGGGTACCATTGTTGCGGATTTGGAATCGATAGATTACCGGAAATAGCGGCAACGCTGTTGCCTGCAATAGAACAGCTAACATCATTAGTACACCGCACAATCCCATCGCTCAGATCCTCTGCAAATTCAGAAAGAACAGTTCTGGAATTAATGGCAGCCCCGTAGACCGTAAAAGATGCGGTCATATTTCTCCCACTTGAGGAAGAGTTATTTAGCACCAAAGAAGACGTAATATTTCCGGAAGATCCATTAGGAACAATATTTGTTCTGATCACAGACACCGGATTTGTAACCTCAATATATACATCATGGATGATTCCCTCATATTGTGACCAGGCATCAGCAGCATTGTAAGGTACAATATCACACCTGTTATCTGAATAACCACTCCATTCCTGATGAGGGCTATCGACTCTAACAGCAATTACATTATCACCACCAACCAGGTAGTTTGAAATATCAAAAGCAAAAGACGAATAACCGCCTTCATGATATCCCACCCAATGACCGTTGATCCAGACATCGCAAATATAATTTACAGAGTAAAACATCAGCTTATAATATTTTGGGAAATCTGCGTTGTTTGAAACATTAAAGTGTCTTCTATACCAGACCCCGTCGTCATAAATTTCAGGTGGAGTTTGATTCATATTATTTTCGACAGATGGAACTGAGATGTCTTCCCAGAAAATATCTCCTTTAAATTTCACTGAAGGGATGTTGGATAACGGGATATTTGAAAGAGTGTTGACAAGGTCATCTGACCTTTCTGTAAGCGATAAATCATGATCAGCAGTAAATCTCTTTTTTTTCCAATTACCCGATAAATCAATTATTTGTCTTTCTGACGATTCCTGCTTTTCAAATGCAGGCAAAGGCATTCCGCTTTGGAAAGGTACCTGGATCCCATTTACAGAAACCATTGTAAGCGTAGAGTGCAAAGTAGCATTACTAATTTGTGAAAAAAGTTGAGTGTTAAAGACTAAAAATATAATTATTGATAAATGTAGAGTTTTGAATTGCATGTTTCTAATCTCCTATATTTAAGGTTAGCAAGAACCATTGAGATTTAAAAAACTAATATAATTACAATAGCCAGAAATAACAATTAAGTCAGTCTAGCGTTTTTCGGCATTTTTCTAAGATTAGATAATCACTTCAATCATAAATTTCTTTTTGCACTAGACATTAAACCTAAAATAAACCACATCGCCATCGCGGACAATGTAGTCTTTGCCTTCGACGCGCATCAAGCCTTTTTCTTTTACTGCATGTTCTGAGCCATATTTAATCATGTCTTCATAGCTGATTATTTCAGCGCGGATAAATCCTTTTTCAAAATCGGTATGTATAACACCGGCCGCCTGTGGCGCTTTGCCGCCTTTAGGCAGCGTCCAGGCATGGACCTCTTTTTCGCCGGCTGTAAAAAATGTTATCAGGTCAAGTAAATGATATGCTGTATGAATTAATTTATCCAGTCCCGGTTCTTCAATGCCAAGCTCTTTAAGGAATTCAACTCTCTCATCCGGCTCCATGCACGATAGCTCTGCTTCGATCTCAACCGAAAGTACCAGCGCTTCCTCGCCTTCTTTCTTGGCTATCTCTTCAACTATTTTTGAGTACTCGTTGCCGTTAATATTCTTATCATCAACATTGGCAACGTAGAGTATATGTTTATCCGTCAATAAGCTTAACCCGTCAAAATGTTTTACATCATCCGGCGCGTGAGTTTTTCTATATTCAGCCGTATAGTATTTTGCCAGTCGCCCTGATTCCAGATGCTTCTTCAGTTCCAGGTAACTTTGGTATTCATCCTTAATCTTCTTATCACCGGTCTTGAGCCCTTTCTCCGTTTTATGAATTCTGGCATCAACAGTTTCTATATCCTTTAATATAAGTTCTGTTTCGATAATTTCAATATCTGACTTCGGATCGACCTTATTATTGACATGAATTACATTTTCATTTTCGAAACACCTTACTATATGAATGATCGCATCAACTTCTCTTATATGCGAGAGAAATTGATTTCCAAGCCCCTCCCCTTTTGAAGCGCCTGCTACGAGTCCCGCTATATCAACAAACTCAATTACATTCCTCACAATCTTCGGAGGATTGTAAAGCTTAACAAGCTCGTCAACTCGCTTATCGGGGATGGTTACTATTCCCACGTTTGGATCAATCGTGCAAAATGGATAATTTTCAGCGGCGGCAAGCGTCGACGAAGTAAGACAGTTAAATAAAGTGGATTTGCCTACATTTGGCAAACCGACTATTCCGCATTTTAGGGGCATAATACATTACTTATTATCATTATCAAAAAATACCGGGATAGAAAAACATATACAGTACATAAAGCAATACAGAAGACACGATAGGGATTGTTAAATTATCATCTGCAGGTAAACTGATCGCATCAACGATGGTTGTGCCAAACACAGCAATAATCCCGATAATATATTCCAATGGGCTGTAAAAGTACTTTGGCGCCGCCAGTACAATAATTGTTCGAACAATCAGGAATGTAACCGAACCTATAACCGACCTGTTAGGCGCGTAGTGTTTCTTAGCGTAAACTCTGCCTGCAATAGCAGATGTGCTATCTGCCAGGGAAAGTAAAAGCATGGCGGTAACCGCAACAAGCTTCGGGAAGGCGATGATGCATATCGTATCCGCTAATAATAACCATGTGGCTCCGTTTATTCTAATCCTGCGCCTGTCATATTCATGTTCCCGCAATAGGTGACTGATGATTTTACTG